>NZ_JASCRZ010000001.1:0-1289750 GCF_030010385.1 Flavobacterium algoritolerans
AACTACATCCTTTATTCGCTTTTACAAGCTTTTCTAAACCTTTTTTTTCATGTTTTCTTAACCTATCCTTTAACTCGCTGAAAACATGATTCTTGAAACACAAAGTTTTTTATGATAAACTGCCTTTTAACTTCCGATGAATGTGATTTTAAATCAAAACCACCTATTCCAATAAGAATGGGCAACTTTCAACTGCCTTTCCCTTCTTTATAAAATCTTAGGAAATTATCGCTTTATTGCCTTTTATACAGCTTACAGCTTCGATTTGTGCACTAAAAAACAGCTCCACTTGCCAGAATACCTACAAAAGAACACAACAGGTTAAATATTTTGTCTCTTACCTTATATAGTATCAAACTTCACTTTCCCATTCTATCCTATATATAAGGTCACAAAATATACATCAAAACAACAAAAAGATCTACTTATCCAAAGTTCGCGTTAGGGATAGCAGCGAAAAGCCCACAGTCCCGCCTTTTTTTTTGGCGGAACGAGGACTTGTAGCACATAGCCCGACTCCATAATATAAAGAAAGGCGACTCTCCACTAAGAGAATCGCCTTTCTTTATATTATGGAGGAACGCACAAATTGTTTTATTAACCACTCTTCTTTTCCATGCTTTCTAATGTCTTATTAGAAAGTACAGATTTATCTTGTTGCAAAACATCTTCATCATTTGCATATTGATCTTTTGACTTTATCAAAAGCCATGTATTCTCCTGTTTGGTTTTTAATTTTACTAAAGCAAATTCACCTTTCAATTTTTTCCCATTAAGAATAAAACTAAGATGTCCTTTTTGTAAATCGGATTGTAATTTATGTTCGTCGATATCTAACCTATCTTCATCAGCTAAAATATACGTTCCATTGTCCCAAACAATAACATTCCCTGCGCCGTAATTTCCCTCCGGAATAGTACCCTCAAAATCTCTGTAACTGTAAGGATGATCTTCTACCATAATAGCCAATCTTTTATCAGCCGGATTCATAGACGGTCCTTTGGGTATCGTCCAACTTTTTAGCACTCCATCCATTTCCAATCTAAAATCATAATGCAAATGGGAGGCTGCATGCTTTTGTACTACGAAAATCAATTCGGTCGATGACTGCCTGATTTTTCCTTCAGGCTCTAAAGTGGAATTAAAATTACGCTTTTGATTGTATTCACTCAAAGACATGATTAATAGGATTAGTATTTAAAACTTACAACAAACGCTTTGATTACATTTTATCTTCAGAATTTTCCTCTAAATCATTATGATTATCTCCACCTATACTATAATGGTTGTTTTCTTCATCTTCATTTCCGGAGTTTTCCGTTTCCTCATCTAATTCTGAGCCAGGAATGTCTAAATCTCCTCCAGAAACATCCTCTTCGAAACTTTTCTCATTCAATTCCCGGATATTATTTATTTCAACAGGAGACTTTTTTTTCGAAAGATCTTCTGGATCTATTTCCATCTCTTTATGGAATTGGTTATAAATATCTTCACTTGGAGGATATAAAAGAGAATCCGGAATTGCATTTTTATCTTTCTTACCCGGTTTTCTTTTGTCAAAATTCAATTTATTGCTTCTATTATTCATATTACACTTATTTAATTGATTTTCAACACACTAAGTTAAACATTTTTAAATAAAACCAACCTAAATTATTTAAATTATTCAAGATAAATCACTAACTTTAAACTACTTAACCCATAAATACAACAATTTATTATCCTATTCCTAATCTTAAAAAATAAAAACATGAGTATACTAACTGATAATGTAATCCCAGGTAATCATGGTAAAATTTTTGGAACAAATGCTATTGAAGACATTGATTTAATAGAAATAAAATCCAGCTTACTAGAACTAGACGGAATAAAAGAGGTTTTATTGAATACTGAAATTTTTCCAAGAGAATTTACCGTTCACACTTCGAAAATGATACCTATAAGCGATATTGAAAATCGAGTTAAACTAGTCGGATTTCATGCTATTCCAAAAGAAATATTTAAACTTTGATGCTTTGTAATAAACTTCCATTAATACATTGCTTTTTGCTATTTCTATCAAATTAAAAATGACTCAAGCTCAATTAATTTCAAATTATTAAAAAAGACAGAAAAAATGGAAACTAAAAAAACAATTTATCAATTACACGAAGAACACAAAACGTGGTTAAACAAACTTTTGTTTTATAAAGACGAACTTAAAATTATGGGTAATCGGATTACAGAAGTCGCGGAAAAGAATACTTCTAAAGAGTTACGTTCCTTAGCCGATCATTTCCATAATCAACTGATTATTCAAAAGGAACAGATAGACATCTTAAATCATGATATTAAAAGTCACGAATCCTATCTTAAGGCTGCCGTGCGAAAAAATCCCAATGCTGTTGATCATGAAAAATTTTCAGACCATAAAAAACACCGAGAAAGCATCGCCGTATTTGAAAAATTATTTAGAGAATTAAGAGAAGACTTGATTGATTTTTTATCAAAATGGATGTGAATCAGATGATTTATAAAAATTAGAAGCTTATTTTTCGAAAACAAATTAGAAACCATTGCTTCATAGGATTTTATTATCCATTAAATTTCACTTAAAAACCATTTTCTATTGCAAGCATAAACTTCAGGATGACTGTTAAACTATCACCTTAACATAAACCAAAAAGGTAATTGAAGAACTTAAGCAAAAAATATACTCCAATATTTGGTTTTTATTTATCTATATCGTAATATTGCAATATAAATATATAACGATGGGAATTACTAAATCAGATCATTTTACAGACGAGCAAAACGAATTGGCAACTTTGGCGAAAGCCATAGGTCATCCCGCTCGAATTGCCATTATTCAGCACCTCATCAAAGTGAACAGTTGTATATGCGGTGACATCGTAAACGAGCTGCCTCTAGCCCAACCTACCGTTTCCCAACACTTGAAAGAGCTTAAAAATGCCGGACTTATAAAAGGTAATTTTGAAGGGAATGCTATTTGTTATTGCCTCAACGAAGAAGGTTTTAATAAAATTAAGGGCTTTTTTCAGCACATCAATACCTATTTAGAAAGCAAGAAGAATCAATGCTGTTAATTTTTAAATTGTAAGAATTATGAAATCGCCAGGACTCAAAAAAAAAAAAAACAATATAATTTAGGAATGGCGATACCATATTCCTTTAAAAAACAAATATTATACTCATATGAAACTATCAGAAATTAAAAAAGAGTTGAGCACGCTTGAAAACGTTGCTTTTGTATTACCAAACGGCAGTTATGTTCCAGAACATTTTCACGTAACTGAGGTGGGTTTAATCACCAAAAACTTTATTGACTGCGGTGGAAAAGTAAGAAAAGAAACTGTAGTAAATTTCCAATTATGGGATGCTAATGATTTCGAACACCGATTAAAGCCAAAAAAACTTTTGGATATTATCGCTCTTTCAGAGAAAGTATTAGGAATCGAAGATTACGAAATTGAAGTAGAATACCAAGCAGAAACGATTGGTAAATATGACTTAGGTTTCAATGGAAAAGTATTCACTCTTTTGAATAAACAAACAGCTTGTTTAGCCCAAGACCAATGTGGCATTCCAGTAGAAAAACAAAAAGTAAAATTATCTGAAATTTCAAGCCAAACTAATAGCTGTACTCCCGGCGGAGGCTGTTGCTAATTTTAAAACTATAAATGACACTAACCAAAACCATTCTATTTCCAGAAATTGAAAAAATAATCTCTGCTTTTGATTTTGAAAGTATATCATCAGAGCGAAAAATTATTTTGCAACCACTGATTGATTTTATTCAAGCAAAAACATCCAATCAGCAAGAAATCAGGCTAAACTTGATTTGCACCCATAATTCCAGAAGAAGTCATTTATCACAGGTTTGGGCACAAACTGCAGCCGCACATTTCAATATAAAAAATGTATTTTGTTATTCTGGCGGAACCGAAGCCACGGCATTATTTCCTATAGCTGCCAAAACATTGGAACAATCTGGCTTTAAAATCAAAATCATTGCAGCAGGTAATAATCCCATTTATGCCATAAAATATGCGGAGAATGAACATCCTATTATTGGTTTTTCAAAAACCTATGATGATGATTTTAATCCCCAAAGTGAATTTGCAGCGATATTGACTTGTTCGCAAGCAGACGGTGGTTGCCCATTTATTGCTGGTGCTGAAATACGTATTCCAATCACTTTTGAAGATCCAAAAGCTTTTGATAATACTCCTCAACAAGCAGAAAAATATCAGGAACGCAGTTTACAAATTGCAACCGAAATGTTTTATGTATTCTCCAAAATAAAATCATACTAATGGCATTACATAAAAAAAGATTAAACTTCCTTGATAGTTACTTGACACTTTGGATATTTCTGGCAATGATAATTGGGGTTTCCATTGGCTATTTTATACCTTCTAGCAGCGGCTTTATCAATTCCTTTTCAAGTGGAACGACCAATGTTCCTCTGGCAATTGGATTAATAGTGATGATGTATCCACCTTTGACTAAAATTGATTTTTCAAAAATTTCTTTAATGTTTGAAAAGCCAAAATTACTCACCGCCTCTTTCTTCATCACTTGGATTATTGGTCCGTTTTTAATGTTTTCATTGGCAACATTCTTTTTAAAAGATTATCCGGAATACATGACGGGTTTAATCATAATTGGGATTGCTCCTTGCATAGCCATGGTGATTGTCTGGAATGAATTAGCCGAAGGAAATAGGGAATTAACAGCGGGCTTAATCGGAATTAATAGTTTGCTTCAAGTGTTCTTTTTTGGATTGTATGCGTATTTTTATTTGGAAATCATGCTGCCATTATTTGGAATTAAAGGCCTGGAATTAAATATTACGGTTGCCCAAATTGCCACAACAGTTGGGATTTATTTAGGCATTCCATTTGCATTAGCGATAATTAGCCGCTTTGCCATCAAGAAATTCATTGGCGATAAATGGTTCAATCAAAAATTTATTCCGTTTGTTTCTCCCATTACTTTGATTGCTTTGCTTTTTACAATAGTTGTCATGTTCAGTCTAAAAGGCGAAATGATTGTTGATTTACCTTTGGATGTGGTTAGAATCGCCGTTCCACTTGTGATTTTCTTTGCTATTATGTTTTTCCTGATGTTTTTTGTTTCCAAAAAAATTGGAGCCAATTATAGAGATGCCGTTGCGCTTTCCTTCACCGCATCCGGAAATAATTTTGAATTGGCAATTGCAGTTTCTATTGGCGTTTTCGGAATCAATAGCGGACAGGCATTTGCAGGAGTTATTGGTCCATTAGTAGAAGTTCCAGCTTTGATTATTCTAGTAAATGTAGCCTTTTGGTTGAAGAAAAAATATTACACTAAAACTGCTTAACCAAAAATTGCAATACATAAAATCTTTCAAACTGAAATAATAATTCGTTTCAATAATTTTATACAAAGCTTAAACTTCTCATTTATTCTCACCTGATATTACAGTACACAAAATACCTTCAAATCTGATTTACTAAAAATAATGCAGTCCAATATTGAACGCACTAAACCGATATTTTTACGAATACCATTTTTTTAGATTTTAAATTTTAAATTATTGACAAAAAACATCAAAACAAGAGATTTTTAATACAAAAACTTCGTTAATTAACATTTTATTTAGATATTTGACTAACTAATCTTAAATAATCCAAAAATGAAAATTAATTTGAAGCATTTTTTGAGTTTACTCATTGTACTGACTGTACAATTGACATTTGCTCAAGAAAGTACATTGTCGGGTAAAGTTACTGACATGGGTGGACTGCCCGTTCCAGGTGCAAATATCATTGTAAAAGGGACCAACATTAGTACCCAAACTGGATTTGATGGTGATTTTACCATTACTGCTAAAAAAGGTCAACTATTGATTGTCAGTTTTGTAGGAATGAAAACTATTGAGGTTCCTGCATCTTCTTCGATGTTATTTAAATTGAGTGATGCCTCAAATCAATTAGAAACAGTTGTTGTAGTAGGTTACGGTACTCAAAGTAAAAAGAAATTAACCGATAATATTGCCCGCGTTACAGCAAAAGACATCCAACAAATTCCGGTATCCAATGTTCAAAATGCCTTAGTTGGTAAATTAGCCGGAGTACAAATCACACAGACAAATGGTAAAGTTGATGGAGGAATAAATATTCGTGTTCGTGGTGCTGCAAGTATCAGCGCTGGAACACAACCTTTATATGTATTAGATGGAATTCCTTTAGTTACTTCAAACGAATCAAGTAATGGAGCGCCAACTAACCCATTATTGACTTTAAGTACTAACGAAATTGAATCTATTGATGTCCTTAAAGACGCATCTTCTGCCGCAATTTACGGTGCTAGAGGTGCAAATGGAGTTGTTTTGATTACTACCAAAAGAGGAAAAGAAGGAAAAGGAACGTTTTCTATCAACCTTTCACAAGGCGTTAGTCAAGCTACTAACAAAAGAAAATGGTTGAATGCAGATCAATATGTAGAGTTATTCACTGAAGCATCTATTAATGGACTTGGTGATGCCGCTGAAGCTGAAGATACTTTTGATTTCTTAGCTCAAGGTACAGATTGGAGAAACAGAGAAGTAGATACTGACTGGCAAGAAACTGCATTCCAAGACGGATTCAACACCGATGCTGATTTTTCAGTATCCGGAGGTGATGCCAACACAAAATATTTCTTTTCTGGAGCTTATAACAATACAACTGGTATTATAAACAGTAATGCATTAGAAAGAGTTACCGCAAGAACAAACGTGTCACACAAAATATCGGATCGTTTTACTGCTGGTATGAATTTAAGTTTCTCCAGATCAGAAATTGATCGTGTGCAGGATGACAACTCCTTTACTACTCCTTTACAGGCTGTCGCACAATCCCCATTATCTCCTGCTCGTTTAGATGACGGAACGGCAAATCCAAATACATTGTACGCTAACTTTTTATTGGCTATTGACAATTCGTTCTGGAAAACAATTATGAGAAGAGTTACCGGTAAAGCATATGGAGAATTTAAAATCATTCCTTCTTTAAAAGTAAATTCTGATTTCTCCTATGACTTATTATCACAAACGGAGGATGCTTGGTATGGTAAAAACTCCCCTTTTATGGCAACTGACGGAGAAGTTTTTGCTACTTCTGTAAACAATGAAACTTATATTTACAGTAATTACCTGACTTTCGACAAAACCTTTGGTGAAAAACATGACGTAAATGCGGTTGCTGGTATGGAGTTTAATAAATTCAACCGTAGGTTTCAAAGTGTAACTAGTATCTATTTCCCAAATGATTCTTTCCAAACTGTTGATGGAGGTGCTGAAGTATCTGGTGGTTCCGGAAATGAAACTGATTATACATTTGTATCGCAATTTGGTAGAGTTACCTATTCATATGATGACAAATACATCTTCAAAGCGAGTATCCGTCGTGATGGTTCTTCCCGTTTTGGTAAAAACAATAGATTTGGTACTTTTCCGGCATTTTCTGCAGGATGGATCATGTCTGAAGAAAGCTTCTTAAAAGATAATCCTACTTTGACTTTCTTAAAATTAAAAGGAAGCTGGGGTAAATTAGGTAATGCCGAATTGGGTAATTTTGCTTCACGCCAATTGTACGGATCAAATCCTTATAACTTAAAATCAGGACTTTCTTTCTCTCAAGCTGGGAACGATGATCTTACTTGGGAAAAATCTACTCAAGTTGATTTTGGTGTTGAATTTGGTTTGCTAAACCGCATCAGCATTGAAGCCGATTATTACAAAAAAAATACGGATGGCTTACTTTTTAGTGTTCCATTATCAATAAGTTCCGGAGCAACTACAATCAACCAAAATATTGGAGAAGTACAAAGTAGCGGAGTTGAATTTACATTGAATACAAAAAATATTGATTCAGATAATTTAAAATGGAATACTAGCTTTAATGTAACTACCAACCAATCTGAAGTATTGTCAATGCCAAATAACAATCAAGATATTGTGAGCTCATTTACGATTAACAGAGTGGGAGAAAATATCTCTTCCTTTTACTTAGTAGAATATGCTGGAGTAGATCCTGCGAATGGAGATGCCCTTTTTGTAAAAAATACCGCTAACGCTGATGGATCTTTGGATAAATCAACAACTAACGATTACTCTGAAGCAAAAAGAGTGGTTTCAGGAAATCCTTTCCCTACATTGATGGCTGGTTTAACCAATACAATTAATTATAAAGGACTTGATTTTTCTTTTACATTCCAAGGAGAATGGGGAGCTAGTATTTACAACTCTGCAGGTAAATACCAATCGGTTGCAGCTGACTATTTTGACAATCAAACCATAGACCAATTAAACCGTTGGCAAAATCCGGGTGATATTACTAATGTTCCTCAAGCCAGATTATACGGAAGTAACGGAACACAAGAATCAACTCGATTTTTAGACAAATCTGATTTTGTTCGTTTAAGAAACTTAACAATAGGATATTCTTTACCAGGTAACACGGTAAAAGATTTAGGAATGAGTAGTGTACGCTTTTACGCTACAGGAGTTAACTTACTTACTTTTACAAATTATTCTGGTTATGACCCAGAAGCAAGAAGAGATGATACAGGTATTGGAGAAGAATTTTACTCAGCTCCACCATCCAGAACTATTGCTTTAGGAGTAAATATTAATTTTTAAAAATTAGAAAAATGAAATCAAATAAATTAATCCTATTTATTCTCTTCGCTACTTTTTTTGCAAGTTGTGACAATGAATTAGAAATAGATCCCAAACAAAATGAAGATGCTACAGTAACATTAACTACTGAAACCGGCATCATTAACATATTAACAGGTGCCTATGCTACAGCTGCAGATGGTGATGTATATGGCGGTAGAATATTGACCTCTGCCGATTTATTGGCACAAACTGGTATAACAGCGACAACTGATTTTAGATGGAGAGGTACTTTTGGCGAATGCCGACAAATGTATTCTAAAACAATTTTAGTTAACAATACTTTTGTTCAGCAAATTTATACTCGAAACTATCAAATAATCAATGCTGCCAATACAGTTATTGAAAACATAGATAAAGTTCAAGATCCCGAAAGACAAACTACAATGATTGCCGAGGCTACTTTTTTAAAGTCAATGGCATACTTTGATTTGGTTCGATTTTTTGCAAAACCATATGAAGCAGGTCAAGCTAATACCCAATTAGGTGTTGTTATCAGACCAAATGCAATTTATGATTTCACTATTGATTTAGCAAAAGAAAGAAGCACTGTAGATGAAGTTTATGCGCTAATAATTTCAGGTTTAAACTTGGCTTACAATGATCTTCCGGAAGACAATAGTTTTTATGCTGATAAATATGCAGCCAAAGCTTTATTGGCGAGAGTATATTTGCAACAAGGAAATTATCCTGCTGCCAGAGATGCTGCCCATGATGTAATTGAAAATAGCGGACGTACTTTATCTCCTAAATATGCAAATGCTTTCAATCATGATGTCAATCAAAGTGAGGATATTTTTGCTATACAAATCACTAAACAAACAGGAGAAAATGAAGTGACAAATTTATATGCTTCCGAAGACAATGGTGGACGTGGTGGCGATATCGAAATAAGATCTACTTATTTAGCAAAATTTACTGACCCAGCTGACGAAAGACGTAATTTTAATTACATCAACCCGGACAACGGAAGAAGATTGACTTCTAAATACACCGATCAATTTGGAGATGTTCCTTTAATTCGTTTGGCTGAGATGTACCTTATTAGAGCCGAAGCAAATTTCAGAGCTGGAACTTTTGTTGGTAACACTCCGGTGGCTGACATCAATTTACTGAGAACACGTGCAAGTGCGACAAATTTCATAACTGTTACCCTAGCTACTATTTTAAGAGAACGCGAATTGGAATTAGCAATGGAAGGCTTTGCAATTCATGATTTAAAAAGAACAAAAGGTTCTATTGATGTTTTTGCTGATGGATCAGAGTTGATTCCATATAATGATAACACTTTAGTATTCCCAATTCCATTAAGAGAAACGGATACAAATAGTAAAATCACGCAAAATCCTGGATATGGAAGTTAATCCTTTTAAAATATCCTTTTAAAAAACCATTAAATAAAAAGCCCGAAATCTAAAATTTGATTTCGGGCTTTTCTATGTATTAAAAAAAATAAACTATTCAATAGGAAGAACAAGTGTTGTTGTTATAGCTTCCAAAACCTCAAAAGCAGTTTCTGCCATTTTATTTCCTTTGGTGTCCAATAAAGGATTTACCTCCACAAATTCAATGCAAACAACTTTTTTTGTTTGGATAATTTGATTGATAATTGCTATGATTTCGTATTGATCAAAACCTTTGGGAACCGGTGTACCTGTTCCATAAGAAATCATATCACAATCCATGGAATCCACATCAAAAGAAATATACAAAACTTCACAATGCGTTAATTTTGACAAAGCTTCAGCGACACACGTTTCCAATCCTCTGTAACGCACTTCATCAACCTTATAATTCTTGATATTCAATTTTTCAATTTGCTTATCTTCCTCTTCTTCGGTATCACGAACTCCAAAATATATCAAGTTTTCTGCCAAAACTTTCGGTCCCTTATAGCCTATATTTTTCATGTCCTCCCAATGTTGTTGGGTTTCTGGAGCTACATCATTATTCTGACAACTCAAATTATCATCGCCAAGAGCCGCTGACAATGGCATTCCGTGAATATTTCCAGATGGTGAAGTGTAAGGCGAATGCAAATCAGCATGGGCATCAATCCAAAACACGCCAATATTTTGCTCCGGAAAAGTTGCTTTTATTCCACTTAAAGTCCCTAATGCAGAAGAATGATCTCCTGATAAAACAATTGGAAAATAATTCCCTGCTAAATTTTTCTTTACCGCATTACAAACTCTGGTGCACTGCTCTACAACATGCTCAATTCTTTTGGCAGACGTACTTCGATTTTTATCATAAATGGATTCGTTGTGTGTTTTTACATCTTCAAATTCAAATTGATTAAAATAATCACTATTGTTATTAATAGCAGCAATTTCGATAGCATCAATCCCTAGGTCAGATCCTCGCGTACCAGCACCTATGTCAGATCTATTTTTTATTAATTTTATCGCTTTTTCCATTATCGTTTAAATTACCTAAAATCGTTTAAAGCTCTCTCGATAATACCTAAACATTCCTGAATTTGAGATTCAGTAATTACTAATGGTGGTGCTAAACGAATTTTATTACCATGTGTTGGTTTTGCCAATAATCCGTATTCGCTGAATTTCATACAAATATTCCAAGCCAAATCAGATTCTTCATCACAATTGATAACAATGGCATTCAATAATCCTTTTCCTCTAACTAATGTAATCAAAGGATTTCTAGAGGCAATTTCATTAAGTCCTGTCCTTAAAACTTCGCCTAAGTAAGCCGCATTTTGTGCCAAATTTTCCTCTTTTACTACTTCAAGCGCAGCAATAGCAACAGCAGCAGCAATTGGATTTCCTCCAAAAGTAGAGCCGTGTTGTCCAGGCTTAATGACATTCATAATGTGATCATTCGCTAAAACTGCTGAAACAGGATACACACCACCAGAAATTGCTTTCCCTAGAATAAGGATATCGGGTTTAACTTCAGGATTATTTTCACATCCCTTTTTACACTCACAATTTCCGCAAGTTGCCAGTAATCTTCCGGTACGGGCAATTCCTGTTTGCACTTCATCAGCAATAAATAAAACATTGTGTGCTGCACAAAGTGCTTTAGTTCTTGCCAAATACCCTTCGGTAGGAACATAAACTCCAGCTTCTCCTTGAATAGGTTCCACTAAAAAACCTGCTATATTTTTAGTTGATTTTAATACGTTTTCCAAAGCTTCAACGTCATCATATGGAATTTTAATAAATCCGGCAGTGAATGGTCCAAAGCTTTTACGGGCGGTTTCATCATTTGAAAATGAAATGATTGTTGTTGTTCTTCCGTGGAAATTATTTTCACAAACGATGATTTGCGCTTGATTTTCAGGAATTCCTTTTACTTCATATGCCCATTTTCTACATAATTTCAAAGCAGTTTCCACTGCTTCTGCACCAGTATTCATGGGTAATACTTTATCAAAACCAAAATACTTGGTTACATATTCTTCATACGGTCCTAATTGATCATTATGGAAAGCACGTGAAGTCAAAGTCAATGTTTGCGCTTGTTTTATCATGGCTCCAACAATTTTTGGATGACAATGTCCTTGATTTACGGCAGAATATGCCGATAAAAAATCATAATATTTTTTTCCATCCACATCCCAAACATAAACACCTTCGCCTCTTTCTAAAACTACAGGTAAAGGATGGTAATTGTGAGCTCCGTATTGATTCTCTTTTGCTATCAACGCTTCAGATTTTGAAGAAAGATTTTGTTCTGTATGAGTCATGATATTTCTTTTTAATATAATAAAGTACAAAATTACTATTTTTTTTTAATTTACCAATAAAAATAATTTTTTTGACTTTTATAAAGATATTATTTGAAAATATTTTCTTAATTTAGATTAAAAATAAGTCATTTTTAAATTAACAATTCATTTTACAGATGCATTTCAAAATAAATAAAAATAAGTACTTTTATACAAATACAAAAGCATCATTTATAATTAAACCAACATGGATATATTAGACGAATTCGACATCAATATTATCAAAGAATTAGAAAAAGACGGAAGAATGGCCTATTCAGCCATTGCATCCAATTTAAAAATATCAAACACCATGGTGCATCAACGCATCAACCGATTAATAGAACAAGGAATACTCACTGGAATAAAACCGGTAATCAATGAAAAAAAAGTAGGTTACGATTGGGGATCATTTACCGGAATTACTTTAAATAAAGATCAAGATTCTGACAGGATTATTGAAGAACTCAAAAACATTCCAGAAATAACAGAATGCTACTACATCACAGGATCTTTTACCCTTTACATAAAAATTATTGCCAGGGATCATGAACACATGCGAAAAGTTCTATACGAAAAAATAGATACTATTCCAGGTATAGCCAAAACCGATTCTATAATCGAATTGGGTTGCGCATTTAAACGAAATGTAAGTCTCTAATATAATCTCAATAAAATGAAATATTTCAAGAATCATTTGCCGCTTACAATTTTAGTTTTTTGTTTTAGTTTTTCCATGTTTTCACAAAAGTTATCAAACCAAGAAATAGTCAGACTAAAAAAACTCTCACGACAAGTAACCATTATCAGAGACAATTGGGGAATTGCACACGTGTATGGCAAAACCGATGCAGATGCAGTTTTTGGAATGCTATACGCACAATGTGAAGACGATTTTAAACGGGTAGAACTAAATTACATTGAAAAACTAGGACGCCTTTCAGAAATTAAAGGACAGTCGGTTTTATATAATGACTTAGAAATTAAAATTTTAATTGACACCGAAGAAGCAAAAGCCGATTATAAAAAAGCAGCGCCTTGGTTGAAAAAATTATTAAACAGTTATGCGGACGGAATCAACTTTTACCTATACAATCACCCCGAAGTAAAACCCGCTTTATTGACTCATTTTGAACCTTGGTTTCCATTACTTTGGACAGACGGAAGTATCGGGGCAATCAGTACCGCTGATCTTTCAACCGGAGAATTGAAAGCTTTTTATTCCGGAAACACGGATAAAGTGGCCTACATAGAACGTGAAAAAGACGTACAAACTGGTTCCAACGGATTTGCAATTGCTCCTTCTAAAACAGCATCGGGAAGTGCAGTTTTATACATTAATCCACATACCTCGTTTTATTTTCGACCAGAAATACAAATGAGCAGTGAAGAAGGATTGAATGCCTACGGAGCAGTAACATGGGGACAATTTTTTATATACCAAGGATTTAATGAAAACTGCGGTTGGATGCATACCTCTTCAAATGTGGATGTAGCCGATATGTATGCCGAGAAAATCGTAACCAAAAACAACAAACTATTTTACGAATACGATAATAAATTAGTTCCGGTTATCGAAAAAAAAATAACCATCAAGTATCTTGAAAACGGGAAACTGGTCCCTAAAACATTCAACACCTATTACACCAATCACGGTCCAATCATGGCCAAAAGAGACGGAAAATGGATTAGCTTGAAATCGAATAATCGCTCGATGAAAAGTCTGGAACAAAGCTGGGTGAGAACAAAATCAAAAAGTTTTGAAGACTATAAAACGGCAATGAATTTGAAAGCCAATACCTCAAACAATACTGTTTATGCGGATAAAGAAGGGAATATTGCCTACTGGCATGGGAATTTTATTCCTATTCGAGACAAAAAACTGAATTGGTCAAAAGTGATGGACGGCACAACACCGGCAACGCAATGGAAAGGATTACACGAAGTTTCAGAAACAGTTCATTCCTATAATCCCATAAACGGCTGGTTACAAAACTGTAATTCGACGCCCTATACCGTGGCTGGTGACAATAGTCCAAAAGAGGAAAACTATTTGCCTTACATGGCGCCAGATGGAGAAAGTTTCAGAGGATTGAATGCGGTTCGATTATTAAGTAAAGGCAATACCTATACATTAGACAAAGTAATTACCGACGGTTATGACACGAAACTGACCGCTTTCGAATTTTTAATTCCAGCTTTAATTTCCAGCTTCGAAAAAAACATCAGTGCCAATAATCCGCTTTACACAGAACTGTCAGAACCAATAACGATATTGAAAAATTGGGATTATTATGCCAAAGAGAATTCTGTTGCGACAACCTTAGCTGTGGAATGGGCTTATAGATTAAACCCAATTATTCAAAAAGTATATACTAATGAAGGCGAAATGGACCAAGTGGAAAACACGCGTAATTTTGTAAAAAATGCAACACCAGACCAATTGCTTCCTCAACTACTAACAGTTATAAACGAATTGAAAATGAAATTTGGAACCTGGCAAATTCCTTGGGGAGAAATCAATCGTTTCCAGAGAACTTCCGGCGAGATTGCTATGAATTATAATGATGCCTTGGAGAGCTTACCTATTGGATACGGACCCGCACTTTGGGGAAGTTTACCCGCTTATAAAAGCAATTATCAAAAAGATACCAAAAAGCGCTACGGGACTAACGGTAATAGTTTTGTATGCGCAGTAGAATTTGGAACAAAAATAAAAGCAAAATCTTTACTGGCAGGCGGAAACAGTGGAGATCCAAAATCGAAACATTTTTATGATCAGGCTGAAATGTACCGAAAAGGACAATTTAAGGATGTATTATTTTATAAAGATGATGTTCAAAAAAATGCCGAAAAAACGTATCATCCCGGCGAATAGTTTTTTAACTCCTCATCATAAAGATTAAATATACAGTTATAAATTAAAAAAATCAAAGCCCTAATTTTTGGACTAATTAATTGAGACATTTGTAAAAATAAAAACACCCAATATGAAAAATATCTTCTTTGCTTTATTAGGATTTCTATTGCTTTCCAATGGCGCATTTGCACAATTGAAAGCAGTAAAGTACACGGATGGAAATCAAAAATTAAATGGTTTGTCAATTGCACCTAAAAAAGGAGGCAAAACTAAACCTGGAATCTTAATCCTTCCCGCTTGGAAAGGAATTGATACGCATTCCAAACAATCTGCAGAAAAATTGTCAAACATGGGCTATTATGCTTTTGTAGCTGATATTTATGGTGAAGGAAACTACCCAACAAACACGCAAGAAGCTGGAAAGCAAGCTGGTATTTACAAAAATAATGTAGCTGATTATCAAAGACGCATTCAACTTGCTTTAGACCAATTAGTGAAAGCAGGTGCAAATCCAGATAATATTGTTGTCATAGGTTATTGTTTTGGGGGAACTGGCGTACTTGAAGCTGCAAGAGCAGGAATGAAAATCCAAGGAGCAGTTTCTTTTCATGGTGGTTTAGGACGAGATGCTGCACGAGTAAACAACCCAATTGCTGCAAAAATTTTAGTGCTTCACGGTGCTGATGACCCTTATGTTCCAGCTGCAGAAGTAACTGCTTTTCAACAAGAAATGAGAGATACAAAAGCGGATTGGGAAATGATTTATTACGCTAATTCAGTACATGCTTTTACAGAACCTGAAGCTGGGAATGATAATTCTAAAGGAGCCGCTTACAACGAAAAAGCTGCTAAACGTTCATGGGAACGTATGAATTCTTTCTTAAAAGAAGTTTTGAAATAATTTTTTAAATATATTTTTTAAAAACAGTATAAGTTCGGTTTTTTTGTTAGTTTTATAGATTAAAATTTAACAAAATTCTAGAATTTATACTGTTTTTTTTATGTCAAAAAGTAAAATCAGAAACGACAAAACGTGTCTTAATTGCAGATATGTGGTTGAAAATAGATTCTGCCCTAATTGTGGGCAAGAAAATACTGATACCCGAAAGACGTTTCATCACCTCTTTGTTCATTTTTTTGAGGATTTAACACATTATGAAAACGCTTTTTGGAGAACCATAAAAAATCTTTTATTCAAGCCTTCTGCACTAACTAAAGAATACCTTTCCGGAAAACGATTGTCTTATTTGGCTCCTGTCAGATTGTACATTTTTATAAGTTTTATTACGTTTCTATTGATTGCCATTTTTCCTAGTGAAATCAATTCTTCAGAAAAAACTACCGAAAAGGAAGCTATCTTTACCACCAAAAACAAATCATTTCAAAATACTATATCCAAAAATGATTCCGTTAAAAAAAGTAAAACTGCTTCAAATGAAGAGGATGAATTGATCAATTTTGGATATGATTCCGTCGAACAATTAGACTCTATTCAAAAGCATGCTCCTGAGTCAGAAAAATTATCTGATTTTAGTTATTGGATGAATAAAAAAATCCAAATCGTTAAAGAAAATAATACCCAAAGCGAAATTATTGAAAAATTCATAAGTTCCTTTACCCATAATTTGCCCAAAGTTCTGTTTGTATTCATGCCAATTTTTGCTTTTTTTCTGTGGCTTTTCCACAACAAGAAACGCTGGTATTACTTTGATCATGGGATTTTCACCTTACATTACTTTTCCTTTTTGTTATTGCTGTTTTTGTTATTATTTCTTATGAACAAAGGATTGACTCCATTTTCAGAACTAGGTCTTGTAACTTTCATACAGGTAATCACTAATTTCGTAGGAATTGGCTGGATGGTTTATTATTTCTTTCCGGCGCACCATCGTTTTTATGGAGAAACCCGCTTTATCTCCTTTCTAAAAAGTAGTTTACTATTTTTCATCAACTTCATATTAATCATTATTATATTATCAATTTTTGCCATTTATACATTTATCAATTTACATTAAAAAACATGAAAAAAATCCCTTTATTAGGTCTAATGGTTGTTTTAACCATGAGCTGTACCACTCAAAAAGTCAGTATAGCAAATACCGACCCTACAAAATATATGAATACAATTACTGCTGACGAATTAAAAACACACCTTTACATTGTCGCTTCGGATGAAATGGAAGGCCGTGAAACAGGATCTTCAGGACAAAAGAAAGCAGGTGTTTACCTCATCGATCAATACAAGAAAAACGCCGTTCCTTTTCCAACTGCCGCTTCTGACTATTACCAAAAAATCCCGGCAGCTTTCTTAAATGCCAAACGCAATGAAAACTTACCGGATTCCGAAAACATTTGGGCCTATATCGAAGGTTCTGAAAAACCAAATGAAGTTATTGTAATTTCTGCCCATTACGATCACGTAGGTGCAAAAAATGGAGAAATTTACAACGGTGCTGATGATGATGGCTCAGGAACAGTTGCGCTACTTGAAATTGCACAAGCATTCCAAATCGCTAAAAAAGAAGGTCACGGTCCAAAACGCTCTATCCTGTTTCTTCACGTTACCGGCGAGGAACACGGTTTGCATGGTTCCAGATATTACTCAGAAAACCCTTTATTTCCATTAGCAAACACCATTACCGACATCAATATTGACATGATAGGCCGTCGTGATGAAGCACATGCGGGCAGCAACAATTATGTATACGTTATTGGCGCAAACCGCTTATCGACTGATTTAGATAATATTTGCACCATTGCAAACGCTAAATACACTAATTTGGATTTAGATTATAAATACAATGATCCTAAAGATCCAAACCATTTCTATGAGCGTTCTGACCATTACAATTTTGCTAAAAATGGCGTTCCGTCTGTATTCCTTTTCAACGGAGTTCATGCTGATTATCACAAACCAACAGATAGTCCTGACAAAATTGAATACGATGCGTTAACAAAAAGAGCCAAATTTGCATTTGTAACCGCTTGGGAACTGGCAAACCGTACCGAAAGACCTATTGTAGATAAAAAATAGATAGAGCATTTGGGCACATCCACGCTTTCGCTAGCGCTACAGTTTGGTCGGGCTATACGTTACAATCTTTATAGTCACGTTAAAAAACGAGACTATTAAGGATTTCTACTGCTATCCCTTGTGTAAACCTCATAAAAAAAGAGCTTCGAAGTAATTCGAAGCTCTTTTTTTTATCATTTAATCAATTAAACCCTTTCGTCAAATTCTATTTTATCAACGCTATCAATTTTATGCAAAGGTTCCTCAAGAGGCAATGTGAAATAAAAAGATGAACCAATTCCTTCCACACTTTCAACCCATATTTCCCCATCATTTTTCTCTACAAATCCTTTGACTAATAACAGCCCAATTCCAGCACCTTTGTTATCTTTCCTTGCTTTAGAAAGCGTACTCATTTGAGGTGTAAAGAGTTTGCTTTGCACGTCTTTTGACATTCCAATTCCAGAATCCTTTATTTGAATTAATACTCTTTCGGCTTCAATTTTTGCCAAAACAATAATTTCTCCTCCAGGTAAAGAATGCTTAATAGCATTAGAAATTATATTTTGAAAAACAGAAAGTAACATTTTACCATCTGCAAAAACACTGATATTAGGTCCTATTTCATTACGGAGATTTATGGAATTCAAAGCAGCTGCGTCATGCAATGATTCAAAAACTTTTTGTGCATAATCAAAAAGCTCAATTTTTGCTGGAGAGAACACTTCCGATGCATATTTTATTCTGGCCCATTCCACTAAATTGTCCAGCATGTTTAACTCATCTACTGCCGTTTTATGAAGTAAATCAAGCATTTCTTTTGCCTTTGTGGATTCCAATCTGTCCAGATTTGTTTTCAAATATTCTGCCGTTCCGATAATTCCGGATAACGGACTTCTTAAATCATGAGAAACAATTGCAAGAACATTCTCTTTATGTGTATTAAGGTCTTCCAGTTCTTTTACATATTTCTTTATGGCATCTTCTGATTTCTTTCTCTCAGTCAAATCTCGTAAGATTTTAACATAACCCAACATCTCACCATCAATTCCAGTAAGTGGAAAAACCAAACCATAAGCATAAAAAATACTTCTGTCTTTACAAATGTGCCATCTGTTATCCGTAGCTCTTCCCTCTACTAATGCAGCTTGAATTTCTGTTTGCGGAATACCATTTTGTATGTCTTCTTCCGTAAAAATCACATCAAAATGCTGTCCTATAATTTCGTCTGGTTCATATCCAAATATTTTGGTTGAACCTGAACTCCAGCTATTAATTACAAATTCATTGTCAAGAGTAAAAATTGAATAATCTTGTAAACTATCAATTATTTGGCTATAAAACTCGGCTGTTGGAATGTAATTACTTTTAAGAATTTTAGAATTGATCTTCTCGTTTTCCATTAAATTATATAAATAATATTTAAAATTTTGAAAGCTTACTTTAGGTTGATTTAATTATACAATGCGTCCAAAGATACACAAAAGAAAATACGATATATGTAAAACAAATAATATAACTCTTAACAGTAATTTATATCCGAAAAGTTATCTACTTAATTCGTTTAATCCTAAATTTCCAGATGACTTCTTCATTTCCTCTAATACGATTTCCCTTTTACAATTTTCAAGCCAATAAAATTGTGTTATAATCTCACGAAACTTTACCCCACAAAAAAAGCCTCGAATTTCTTCGAAGCTTTTGCTTTCTGGGTGGGAGACGGGGCTCGAACCCGCGACCCTCGGTACCACAAACCGATGCTCTAACCAACTGAGCTACAACCACCATTTGCTTAGCGGTGGCAAATATACGACATAAGTTTACTTCTGCAAATATTTTTTTTAAAAAATTACATGAAATTTACATCAAATCTCCTAAGCTATTGACTGCCAAATATCTTTCCACGGTAAAACCTTCAGCATGATCTATTCCTGTGAGCCTTCCTAAATCTCTAGAACGGTAATTCAGGCTTTCTAAGAAGTTTTTACTAGTTATAGGCGACTCCGGTTCATTTGAATTTGCATCATAAAACTGAGAACCGTAAGCCAAGATTGACTCGATTTTTTTATCGGTGAAACCTGTAATGTCAACCACAAAATCTGGCTCTATATTTTTCCACTGAATGTAATGGTAGACTAATTTCGGTCGCCAAGTCGTTTGTCGCTCTCCTTCTAAGGTAGTTTCAATTTTCATTAATCCAGATAAAAAACAAGCATCAGATACCAATTTACTTCCTTTTGCATGATCAATATGACGATCATCAATTGCATTACACAAAACAATTTCTGGCTGATACTTACGAATCATTTTTATGATCTCTAATTGGTGCTTTTCATCATTAACAAAAAAACCATCTCTCATTTCTAAGTTTTCACGCGCTGAAACACCTAGGATTTTTGCAGCAGCATTTGCTTCTTGATCTCTGATTTCGGCTGAACCGCGAGTTCCTAATTCGCCACGGGTCAAATCAATAATTCCAACTGTCTTCCCCAAAGAGATTTCTTTTAAAATAGTTCCTCCACAACCCAATTCCACATCATCAGGATGCGCACCAAAAGCAAGTATATCTAATTTCATCTATAATTCGTTAACTATATTTTTGTTTAATTTTTTAAGCTGCAAATACTACTGCAAATCTAATATTTTCTTCATTGTCACAGATTTATTGACACTTTCTTTCCACTCTTTTTCAGGAATACTATCTTTTGTAATACCACACCCCATATACAAATACGCTTTTGTCTTTTCAAGATTAGAATCAATCTTGATTTGCATACATCGCAAATTCACATACAAATCAGACTTCAATTCTTCTTTATTAAACCCTTCCTTGTTTAATTCCCCTAAAAAACCGGTATAATATTCTCTGTCGTAACCTTCATTTTCAATAATAAAATCCTGAGCTGCATCTTTTGGCAATCCGCATACGGCGGGCGTTGGATGCAAAACAGAAACGACTTCTTTCAAACTTGAATTATCATTTATTACCCCTTCAATATCAGTTTTAATGTGTGCTAAAGTTCCTGCTTGTAATGTATAAGGACTCGAAACAGCCACTTCTGAACTAAGATTCTTAAGATTATTTAAAATAAAATCAGTAACAAACTGCTGCTCTTCCATTTCTTTTTTCCCCCAAACCACTTCGGTCGTACCTTGAAGTTTTTGCGTTCCGGCTAATGCCATTGTATAAAAGGTGCTATTATTAGCCTTCAATAATCGCTCTGGTGTTGCGCCCATCCATAATCCTATTTTTGGATGAAACCAACAATAGCAGAAAGCAGTTGGGTAACTTTGAATTAATTTTTCGAAAATCGAAACTAAATCAAAATTTGATATATCCACTATTTCTTTCCTAGATAGAACTACTTTTTTCAAAGTCCCTTTTGCAATAGCATCAATCCCTTTTTGAACAAGAATTTCAAAATGTTCTTTAGCTTGTTTATCCTCTGAATCTGTAAAATCAGAACCTTCATTTTCTTTAAAAGAAGTGATTAGAGTTTTCCATTTAATAGATTCATTTTCAGGAATAAGAATCATTTGACTACCTTCAAATGGGGCAAAAACAAAACCTGTTTCTTCAAAGTTTTCAGCAAAATATAAATGATCATTATTCTGGAAAAAACCCACTAATTTGATATCATTCGGTTTTCTGTACAAGACAAAAGGTAAATTTTGAGCTTTTTGTTGCTTTACTTTTATAAAAAAGTCAATCATATTTAATTCATTTAAAATATAAATTTTATTAAAACATCAGGAAATTTTGCTAGTTTGGATTTTGTCAAAACCATGTTAGTCAATCTCCCTTGAACTCTGCAATGGATTTAGCTACAATTACTTCAATTATTTATCTCCGCTTTTTCTTTTTGGTAAAACCATATTCGTAAGCTTACAAAGCGAGATTAAATTATTGTTTTCATCAGTAATTCGTATTTCCCAAAGATGAATGCTTCGTCCTTTGTGAACAATCTTAGCGGTTGCAGTTACAATTCCGTCCCGTTTAGCTTTTAAATGATTCGCTGAAATCTCAATTCCGCGCACTTCACTTAGTTCAGAATTTACATAAAGCATAGAAGCTGCGCTTCCTACACTTTCTGCTAAAGCGACTGAGGCACCGCCATGTAACAAGCCCATTGGCTGATGTACAGAAGGGTTGACAGGCATTGTTGCAACAAGAAAATCTTCACCTGCGTCAGTATATTCAATATTCAACGTTTGCATTAAGGTATTTTTAGAAACGTGATTGCAATATTGTAGTATCTTTTCTTTGTCGAATGTCATGTTATTTAATTTTAAAATGTAAAAATAATTAAAAGATAAGTCACAAAACAGTAATTACAATTGTTATTCTGATTTCGAAAATAGATTTTCCCTATTTTTACAAAAAATATAACAAAATGCGTCTCAAAATATTTTTGCTTTTTATAGTAATTACAACTACTATTTGTTCCTGCCGCTCCGATTTTGAGACTGTAGCAAGCAGTGGTGATTTGACATTTTCGAAAGACACTATTTATTTAGATACCGTTTTCTCTAACATTGGTTCCAGTACATACCGACTCAAAGTCTACAACAAAAGTAAAAACGACATTACCATTCCAAGCATTAAATTAGGAAAAGGCTTGAATTCTAAATATAGAATGACCGTTGATGGAATGCAGGGAAGTGAAGGGAAAATTTTTAATAATGTGGATCTTTTGGCCAAAGACAGTTTGTATATTTTCATAGAAACAACCGCTAATATTACTGATGCAAACTCGAATGATTTTTTATACACGGATCAAATTCAGTTTGACAGTGGCGAAAATCTTCAAAATGTAGAGCTCGTAACACTGATTCAAGATGCTATCTTCTTGTATCCAAAACGTTTTGCTGACGGAACTACAGAAACACTTCCTATTGGAGACGAAAAAATAGATGGATTTTTTCTTGATGAAAACGATCCTGTTAATGGGAATGAATTACAATTTACCAATGACAAGCCCTATGTTATTTATGGTTACGCAGCGGTACCTTCGAATAAAACCGCCACTTTTGAAGCAGGAACCAGAGTTCATTTCCATGCTAATTCCGGGCTTATTGTGGCTAATAATGCCTCGATAAACATCAATGGAACATTATCAACAACGGATAAGCTTGAAAACGAAGTCATTTTTGAAGGCGACCGTTTAGAACCGGATTTTTCAGATGTACCGGGACAATGGGGTACCATTTGGCTTACTGATGGCAGTACAAACAATACATTGAATCACCTCACGATTAAAAATGCAACCATTGGTTTGTTAATTCAAAACAATGATGGCACAACAGTTTCTATCAAAAATACCCAAATATACAATAGCAGTAACTACGGAATTTTGGCGCAGACCGCAAAAATCAAAGGCGAAAATTTAGTTATCAATAATGCCGGACAAGCCAGTTTAGCGTGTTCTTATGGCGGAAATTATTCGTTTACACATTCCACCTTCAACAATAACTGGAACAGCTCACAACAAGTGGCGGTTTTGGTAAGCAATTATATTTTGGGAGCAGTTCCAGAAGTGAAAGATTTAACCGCAGCCACATTTAACAATTGTATCATTTATGGGTCGTACTCAAACGAAATGAGTTTAAACAAGAAAACGGGGGCTGCTTTTGAATACCAATTCAACAATTGCCTTATTAAATTTGATAACGTATCCAATCAATTTACGACGAATCCCAATTATCAATTTAATACTGACACCGCACATTACAATGCTATAATTTTGAATAAAGACCCGAAATTTTTCAACACATCACAGAACAAATTCAATATTGACGAAACTTCAGCAGCTTTCGCAAAAGGAAGCTCGGCGTATTTAATTCCGCTTGATATTATAGGAAACACGAGAACTGTACCGCCAGATTTGGGGGCGTATCAAAACAAAGTGTTCCCAAAATAAACGGGCCTGAATTATAACCTACCACATCAAAATATAAGAGAAAAACTTAATTTAATTAAACATTTAGTAACCTGAAACGATAATTAAAATAGTAGTTTTGTCCAAATTTTAGCTTAATAAATCCAATTCATTTTTAACACCTAATTAATTCATTATCAGACTATGAAACAAATCTACTCGCTGCTCTTTTTATTTCTTTTCACTTCAGGTTTTGCCCAAGCACCGGCGGGGTATTATACAACTGCCACAGGAACTGGCTACGCATTAAAAACACAATTATACAACATCATAAAAGACCATACTGTACAGACGTATGCTGGTTTATATGTTACCTACGAAACTTCTGATATTGATAATTTTTTTGAAAACGACGGTTCTGTATTAGACATGTACTCGGAGAATCCTGCAGGAACAGATCCTTATACCTATAATATTGCATCTACACAACGATGTGGAAACTATACAAATGAAGGAGATTGTTACAATAGAGAACACATTATACCGCAATCAATATTTAACGAAGCATCACCAATGGTTTCGGATGCGCATTTTATTACGCCTACAGATGGAAAAGTAAACGGAATCAGGTCTAATTACCCGCACTCAGTAGTAGCAACTGCTAGTCAAACTACTCTTAATGGAAGCAAACTTGGAGCAAGTACAACTGCAGGTTATACAGGTCCAGTTTTTGAACCAATAGATGAATTTAAAGGAGATATTGCTCGCATGTATTTCTATTTTGCCACTCGCTACGAAAATACAGTTGCCGGATACAATTACCCAATGTTCAATAATTCAACTAATAAAGTATTTACTACAGCATTTTTAAATCAATTGTTGGCTTGGCACAATCAAGATCCGGTAAGTGCCAGAGAAATTGCCCGTAACAATGCTATTTATGCGCGTCAAAACAATAGAAATCCTTATATTGATAATCCTACTTATGCAACAGATATTTGGAAAATAGAAGCAGTCGATACAGAAGTTCCTACAACGGTAACAAACTTAACAGTAACTGAAACAACTTCTAGCACAGCTACTTTGACTTGGAGCGCAGCAACAGATAACATTGGTGTTACCGGTTATGATTTGTATGTAAACGGCACTTTAAAATCTACAGAAACAGGATTAACTACCACAGTAAATGGTTTAGCAGCATCTACAACGTATTCCTTTTATATCATTGCTAGAGATGCTGAAAGAAATTCTTCAGTTGCCAGTAGTATTGTAGAAGGAGTTACTAAAGCTCCTGCAGCTGGTACAACT
This sequence comes from Flavobacterium algoritolerans, assembly GCF_030010385.1. Taxonomy (NCBI): domain Bacteria; kingdom Pseudomonadati; phylum Bacteroidota; class Flavobacteriia; order Flavobacteriales; family Flavobacteriaceae; genus Flavobacterium; species Flavobacterium algoritolerans. The sequence goes on from NZ_JASCRZ010000001.1 coordinate 25,504, forward strand.
TCTTGTGCATCTGAAGATTTTCAAACGATTCCGGTAAATGCAAGTTCTTATGCTACACAAATATGGACTAACGCAGGAATAACATGGACAGCTACAGATTCTCGCACCGATCAAGTATTGAATTCAAGAGCATTAACAATAAGGAATGGTTCTCTAACCTCTTCTTCTGTTGGGAATGGAATCAAGGATTTAACAGTTACCACCCAACTTATTTTTTCTGGAACATCAGGAACTTTTAAACTTAATGTTAATGGAACTGAAGTTGGAACTATACCATATAGTGCTACTGCAACTACAACAACTATATCAGGAATAAATGTAACCGGAAACGTAATAATAAGTATTACAGGAAATAGCACAATTTCAAATCGTGTCCGATTTGACGATCTTTCATGGACTTGTTCCGCTTCACTTGGAGTTGATGAGTTAGAAGAAAAAAGTTTTAATATCTATCCAAATCCATCAAACGGAAATGTCAAAATAAATTTCGAAAATTCGAATGAAAAATATTCTGTTCAAGTATTTTCAATATTAGGACAAAAAGTTTTTGAAAAAGAATACACAAACAGTTCTTCTGCTGCGTTAAACAATCTTCAAAAAGGAGTTTATTTAGTTAAAATAACAAACGATAATAAATCGGTTACTAAAAAACTAATTGTAAACTAATTTTTAAAACAAACGAATTATTTATCTAAAGCGGCATCTATTGCCGCTTTTTTTTGTTTTACATTTTTTTCAAATAAAGACCATTGCTTTAGGTTCAATTCCAATTTTCATTTCTGTTTTCTTCTAAAGTAAGAGTATAACTACTTTCCCTGAAATCTTAATAATTATGTTAATAAAATCTTAATTAACTTCATAATTTCTTAACATAACCCATCATAAAAGTTATAAATTTGCGCGTCTTCAGTATTTTAAGATTTGAAAATCAAGTTTTTAAAAACTGAAACTAACCCCAATAACCAAAACAAATTTAAATTATGAAAAAAATCTACTCTGCATTATTATTACTGTTTGTCACAGCTGCGATAGCCCAAATACCAAGTGGCTATTACAACACCGCCTCGGGATCTGGCTACACCTTGAAAACACAATTATACAACATCATCAAAGGACATACTGATAACGGATATGCTGGTTTATATACAATATATCAAACATCCGACAGAGATTATTACTTTGAAAATGACGCCACAATTTTAGACATGTATTCTGAAAATCCAACCGGAACAGACCCCTATAATTACTCCGCAGGAACTACACAAAGATGTGGAACCTATAGCGTAGAGGGTGATTGTTACAATAGAGAGCACATTATTCCGCAATCTGTATTTAGTGAACAATCACCAATGGTTTCGGATGCGCATTTCATCACACCAACTGACGGAAAAGTAAATGGACAACGTTCTAATTATCCACACGGACCGGTAACTTCTCCTACTTGGACTTCATTAAACGGAGGTAAACTTGGAGCAAGTACAACTTCTGGTTACTCTGGACCCATTTTCGAACCTATCAACGAATTCAAAGGTGATATTGCACGTATGTATTTCTATTTTGCCACACGTTACGAGAATACTGTTGCTGGATATTCTTATGCAATGTTTAATGGTACCAGCAATCAAGTTTTCACTACTGCTTTTTTAAACCTATTGATCACTTGGCACAATCAAGATCCAGTTAGTACTCGAGAAATCGCTCGTAACAATGCTATTTATACGGCTCAAAACAATAGAAATCCATACATTGACCATCCAGAATATGTACAGTCGATTTGGAACCCAACCGCTGATGCACAAGCCCCTACTACTCCAACGAATTTAGTAGCTACCGGAACAACATCAAACTCCGTTTCATTAAGCTGGACGGCCTCAACTGACAATATTGGAGTGACTGGATATAATGTATACATGAACAGCGCTTTAAAAACAACAGTAACCGGAACAACAACTACTATCACTGGATTAACAGCTTCAACGGCCTATTCTTTTTATATTGTTGCCAAAGATGCAGCTGGAAATTCTTCGGCTTCAAGTAATGTAGTTAATGCTACAACTGCTACCGGAACATCAATTACGTATTGTGCTTCTCAAGGAAACAGTACTGCCGATGAAAAAATAGGAAAAGTTGTTTTTGGTTCTATAAATAACACCTCTACAGGAACTGCTGGTTATGAAAATTTCACAACATTAACTACAAATGCAACTTCTGGAACAGCAAATACCATTACCATTACCCCGTCATGGACAAGCTCTGTTTACAGTGAAGGATATGCGGTTTGGATTGATTATAACAAAAATGGATTATTTACAGATGCAGGAGAACTAGTTTGGTCGAAAACCACTTCAACAACAACTCCGGCAACAGGAACAATCACGATACCTGCTTCGGCAACATTAGGAACTACCAGAATGAGAGTTTCCATGAAATACAATGCCATTCCAACTTCTTGCGAAGCGATTCCGTATGGTCAAGTAGAGGATTATACGGTAAATATAGTTCCCGGAACTGCAGATACAACTGCTCCATCAGCACCTACAGCTTTGACAGCATCAGGAACAGCTCAAACCACCACAACTTTATCTTGGACTGCCGCAACGGACAATATTGGGGTTACCGGATACGATGTGTACAGAGGAACTACACTATTGGGAACCGTTTCAACCACAACATATAATGTTACTGGATTAACTGCTGCAACAGCCTATACTTTTTCAGTAAAAGCTAAGGATGCAGCCGGAAATATTTCAGCTTCAAGCAATGTTATCAATGTTACTACAACTAGCGGTGGCTCCACTGCAACCGATTTATTATTTTCTGAATATATTGAAGGTTCATCAAACAATAAAGCGTTGGAAATTTCAAATGCGACAGGCGGAGCGATTAATTTATCGATTTACAGCATCAAAAAACAAACCAACGGTGCCGGTGCTTGGAGTACTGGACTAGCCTTAACCGGAACGCTGAATAACGGAAGTAAATTCACGATTGTAAATAGTTTGATGGCATCCACTTGTTATCCTATAAGTTCGGCTAATCTTTCTACATCAGCAACTGAAATGGCTTTTAATGGAAATGATGCTGTAGGTTTATTCAAAAATGGAGTCCTAATTGACATCATTGGAACTTTTAACGGTGGAACAGCAAACTTTGCAGCTGATGAAACAATCAGAAGAAAAGCAACCGTTACGTCTCCAACGACCACTTTCAATAAAACAGCACAATGGGATTCTTACACTTCAGACACCTGTAACAATTTAGGAAGTCGTATGGTTGAAAAAACACCAAAAACCAGTGTTGCTCTTGACATAAATGATATTGCTATCTATCCAAATCCATCTAATGGAAATTTCTCTATCAACAATTCGAATAAAATATATGCTATCGAAATTTATTCTATAATTGGTCAGAAAATTTTTGGAGAAGAAAACAGTACCAAATCAGAAATTACGCTGCCAAATATTGCAAAAGGAACGTACTTAGTTCGAGTTACCATCGATTCAAATTCGGTCATCAAGAAATTAATAATCAACTAATTAAGAAAGCGGCAAATTGCCGCTTTTTTTTTACCCAAAATTTAATCTTAATTGACTAAATTTGCACCGCAATACAACAAACTACATAACAATGATCCATTTCTTTGAAAACCAAAGCAAAACTGTTTTTGCCGTACATACGCAAAACGAAATTTCGGCTCAAGACATTTCAAAACTTAACTGGCTTTTTGCCGATTCAAATAAAATAGAAAAATCCGTACTGACGGATTTTTTTGTTGGTCCTCGCGCCACTATGATAACTCCGTGGAGCACTAATGCTGTGGAAATCACCCAAAACATGGGAATTTCCGGAATCATTAGAATCGAGGAATTTCACAAAGCAACAGCTGATTTTTCGGATTTTGATCCGATGCTTTCGCAAAAATACGCTGAGTTAAATCAAGATATTTTTACTATCAACGTGCTTCCAGAAGCCATTTTGGATATCGATGATATTGCTGCTTACAATGCAAAAGAAGGATTGTCTTTAAGTCCGGATGAAGTAGAATATTTGGATAATCTAGCGCTTAAATTAGGACGAAAACTAACAGATTCTGAGATTTTTGGTTTTTCACAAGCCAATTCAGAACACTGTCGTCACAAGATTTTCAACGGAAAATTTATCATTGACGGAGAAGAAAAAGAATCTTCTTTATTCAAATTAATCAAGAAAACATCTCAGGAAAACCCGAACGATATTGTTTCGGCTTATAAAGACAACGTTGCTTTTGTAAAAGGACCACGAGTACAACAATTTGCACCAAAAAGTGCTGATAAACCTGATTTTTATGAAGTAAAAGAATTTGATTCGGTTATTTCATTAAAAGCAGAAACGCATAATTTCCCAACAACAGTAGAGCCTTTCAACGGAGCTGCAACTGGTTCTGGAGGAGAAATTCGCGACCGTTTAGCAGGTGGACAAGGTTCGTTGCCAATGGCAGGAACGGCAGTTTATATGACTTCATATTCTCGTTTAGAAGGCCCATTCGACTCCGCTCAGGGTAGCAGACCTTGGGAAAATGGTATGACCGAAAGAAAATGGTTGTATCAAACGCCAATGGATATTTTGATCAAAGCCTCTAACGGAGCTTCTGATTTTGGAAATAAATTTGGACAACCGTTAATTACAGGTTCTATCCTGACTTTCGAACACGAAGAAGACGCTCGCAAACTAGGTTTCGACAAAGTGATTATGCAAGCGGGTGGAATTGGTTACGGGAAATTAGACCAAGCGATTAAGAAAAAACCACAAACAGGGGATAAAATTGTTATCCTTGGTGGGGAAAATTATAGAATTGGAATGGGTGGAGCTGCAGTTTCTTCAGCAGATACCGGAGCTTTTAGTTCAGGAATTGAATTGAATGCTATTCAACGTTCGAACCCAGAAATGCAAAAACGTGCTGCCAATGCCATTCGTGGTTTGGTAGAAAGTGATATCAATCCAATTGTCTCTATTCACGATCACGGAGCTGGTGGACATTTAAACTGTCTTTCGGAATTAGTGGAAGATACTGGTGGATTAATTGATTTAGACAAATTGCCTGTGGGAGATCCTACCCTTTCGGCAAAAGAAATAATTGGTAACGAATCTCAGGAAAGAATGGGATTGGTTATTGGTAAGGAAAACATCGATTTATTGCAAAAAATTGCTGACCGTGAGCGTTCACCAATGTATCAAGTGGGAGACGTAACCGGAGATCACCGTTTTACTTTCGAATCAAAATCAACTGGTGCTAAGCCAATGGATTTTGCCTTGGAAGACTTTTTTGGAAGTTCTCCAAAAGTGGTCATGACGGACAAAACAATCGAAAGAAACTATACTGATTTAGTATACGACAAGAAAAACATTTCAACCTACTTAGAGCAAGTACTTCAACTGGAAGCAGTGGCTTGTAAAGACTGGTTGACCAATAAAGTAGACCGTTGTGTGGGTGGTAAAGTTGCCAAACAACAATGTGCGGGACCCTTGCAATTACCATTGAATAATTGTGGTGTAATGGCTTTGGATTACCAAGGAATAGAAGGAATTGCCACTTCGATTGGTCACTCTCCTGTTGCGGCATTAATCGATCCTGTTGCGGGAAGTAGAACTGCTATTGCAGAGGCATTGTCTAACATTGTTTGGGCTCCAATAAAAGATGGTTTAGCTGGACTTTCATTGTCAGCTAACTGGATGTGGGCTTGTAAAAACGAAGGGGAAGACGCTCGTTTGTATGCAGCTGTACAAGGTTGTTCGGATTTTGCAATCGAATTGGGAATCAATATTCCAACCGGAAAAGATTCCCTTTCCATGAAACAAAAATATCCAAATGAAGAAGTAATCGCACCGGGAACGGTAATTATTTCAGCAGGTGGAAATTGTACCGACATTAGAAAAGTAGTAGAGCCTGTGTTACAAAGAGACGGCGGTTCTATTTATTACATCAATTTATCGCAAGATGATTTCAAATTAGGTGGTTCTTCGTTTGCACAAACCTTGAACACTATTGGAAATGAAGTGCCAACTATTAAAGATGCTGCTTTTTTCAAAAGAGCTTTCAATACCATTCAGGAACTAATTTTAGACAACAATATCCTTGCAGGACACGACATTGGAAGTGGTGGTTTGATCACAACCTTATTGGAAATGTGTTTTGCCGATGTGAATTTGGGAGCTAAAATAGATTTCTCCGTTTTCGAAGAAAAAGACATTATCAAATACCTTTTTGCTGAAAATATCGGAATTGTTTTCCAAGCAAAATCAGATGCTGAAGTGGAATCTAAATTAAACGCAACTAACGTTTCTTTCTATAAATTAGGAACAGCTACAACTGAAGCGACTTTAGATTTTGGTCCTTGTACATTAGACATTGCTAAATACAGAGATGTTTGGTACAAAACTTCCTTCTTATTAGACCAAAAACAATCTAAAAACGGAACGGCTCAAGCGCGTTTTGACAATTACAAAAACCAAGCGTTACATTATACTTTTCCAACACATTTTACAGGAAAAAAACCAGTAATCGATACTTCTAAGCCAAAACCAAAAGCAGCTATTATCCGTGAAAAAGGAAGTAACTCCGAGCGTGAAATGGCAAATGCAATGTATTTAGCCGGATTTGATGTAAAAGACGTTCACATGACCGATTTGATTTCAGGTCGTGAGACTTTGGAAGACATTCAGTTCATTGGAGCTGTTGGTGGATTCTCCAATTCAGATGTATTGGGTTCTGCCAAAGGGTGGGCCGGAGCGTTTTTATACAATGAAAAAGCAAAAACAGCTTTAGACAATTTCTTCAAAAGAGACGATACGCTGTCAGTTGGAATTTGTAACGGTTGCCAATTGTTTATGGAGTTGGAAGTGATTAATCCGGAGCATGAAGTACACGGAAAAATGTTGCACAACGAAAGTAACAAACACGAAAGTATTTTTACATCAGTAACGGTACAGGAAAACAATTCGGTGATGCTTTCTTCATTAGCAGGAAGTACTCTTGGAGTTTGGGTTTCGCATGGTGAAGGAAAATTTAATTTACCAATGGGTGAAGAAAATTATAATATTGTTTCTAAATATGCCTATGAAGGCTATCCTGCTAATCCAAACGGTTCTCATTTTGACGTGGCAATGCTTTGCGACAAAACAGGACGTCACTTGGTTATGATGCCACACATTGAGCGTTCTACGTTCCAATGGAACTGGGCTCATTATCCAAAAGACCGAGATGATGAAGTTTCGCCTTGGCATGAAGCTTTTGTCAATGCCAGAAAATGGATGGATAAAAAATAATTTTTTGATTTACTATATGAAAGCGTTCCTGAAAAGGAGCGCTTTTTTTATGGAATGAATTTAAAAGCCATTTTGATGATTTGTAAGATAATAATTAAAGTGTATATTTGAAAGTAATACGCTACGCAGTAGCGCCTATCCACCCAAAATGAGATGTATATGGGCTATTTTGTAGCGCCTATATACAAGTTGGCAGTAATGAGCGCGCAGAACGAGAAAAACAATGAATTAACAAAATGAAAATTATTCAAAAAGAAAGTTATTTCGAATATATTAAAAGGAGTTTTAAAACTCTTTTTACTAAATCTACTAATCTAATTTATACTTTCTTAGCATTTCTTCTAGTAGCAGTTTGTTGGTATGAAGATGGATTTGAAAATATGCTCAGAATTGTTTTTCTTTTGATAAATGCATCCATAATTATGTTGTTTCTTGGAGAAATTTTAGCAACTTCAATTTCAAAAGAAATAGATAAAAACAGTTTCATTACTGAATTGATTGCGATAATTATTTTGGTTTTTATAAGTTTTGTTTTCTATGATGAAAATTTCAGATTTTGGTCATTTGCTTTAGGCTTCATATTATTTATTCCAATAATTTTAAATATTGTCTTAAATAGAATCAGAATATGGCTAAATATATAAAGGAAAATCACTACTGCCAACACACGCTACAAGCAATTTGGGTATTAGGCTTAATTTGAAATTGGTCTTGTATTTGGAAGATTTGGCAAATCCGAAAATAGGGCTTAAGTTAGTCCCAAACTGCTTGTAGCGCGGGAACGTTGTAGACAATTTATTCATAAACTTACGTAATGAAACATAGTTGGAAAATATTCGAACTTATCATATCAGGAATTCAAATTTGTTTTGGGTTAATGATATTATTTTTCGTAGCTAAAACAATCCTAGAATATTACAATATTCTATGGGTCAATCCATTGATAGACCATAAAAGTATTGTTGAAGTAGCGTTTAGAAAAAACTCTATTCAAGTTATTGTTGCACTAATCGCTATTTTATCAGGAATACTATTAATCAAAAACTTATCAAAAGGTTGGATTATGAGCATTATAACTTGGATTATGTTTACAATTTTGTTGACAATTAGCACTTACAGAATATACCAACGCAATCCTGCAGAATTGGATTTGGTTTCAAGAGTCTTTATAAGTTTTTTAGTAATTGTATTTATAACAATAACAGGAATGTTAAATAGTGCAGAATTGAGACAAAAATATAAACCAACGAGAAGTAGCTGGATTACTATAGCAATTACTATTACAGCACTTACGTCTGCAAAGTTTGTATATACCTAAACTGCCTACAACAGCTACTACAACGGATTTGGGCAATAGGCTTAATGGAGAATTGGTTTTGTATTTGAGATGATTTGGCAAATCCGAAGAATGGGCTTAATTTAATCCCAAACCCGCTGTAGTACCAGAACGTTGGTGGCAAGACTAAAAAAAAACGAATCTAAACAAATAACTATATATTAAAAATGAACATTTTCAAAAATATCTTCGGAAAGAAAACTGAATCAATTAAAACATACGAAGACTTTTGGTCGTGGTTTGAAAAAAACGAAAAAAACTTTTTTGAAGTAGTAAAAAATCATAGAAATATTGAAAAAAATTTCTTGAATAAAATTGCACCTAAACTTGAAGAACTAAAAGATGGTTTTTACTATTTGTCTGGTATGTATAATAACGATACAGCTGAATTAATTTTAACAGCTGATGGGAATACAAAAAATATTGTATTTATTGAAGAACTTATAAGTCATTCTCCAAATCTTGAACGTTGGAAATTTACAGCACTTAAACCTGCTACAGATATTAAAAGTGTTAATATAGAAATGGCAGGTTATCAATTCAATTCTGAAAATATTAGCTTTTATTCAAATGAATTTCCTGATTTCCCAGATGAAATTGACATTACTATTGTTCATAATGACTTAAACGAAAAAAATAAATCAGAAGTCGGAAATGGTACATACATATTTCTAGATAACTATTTAGGAGAACTTGACTTTTTAAATAATATCGACAACCTAACTATAGTTGGCAAACAAGAAACCCAGAATGAATTAATTCCTATTGAAAAACTAAAAGATTTTTTAACATGGAGACAAAAAGAATTTATAGAAAAATATGATGGTGTTCGTTACGAAACAGAAAATGATGAATATTCAGCTCTTGAAGCTAAACTTAAAAGTGGAAATGCATTGATTGCTGTTGTTAATGCTGAATTATTAAATTGGGACAGAAAAGCATCTCATCCTTGGATTTCTAAATTAACATTAAAATTTGATGGAAGTAAGAATAATGGAATGCCGAATAAAAATGACTACAGCAAGCTAAGCAATATTGAAGAAGAAATAATGCAAGAGTTAAAAGATTATGACGGTTATTTGAATATTGGTAGAGAAACCGCAAATGGAGAACGAGAAATATATTTTGCTTGTAAAGACTTCCGAAAACCTTCAAAAGTATTCTTTAAAATTCAACAAAATTATTCAAATGTTTTTGAAATTGAATATGATATTTTCAAAGATAAATACTGGCAATATTTTGATAGATATAAACAAAACTAACAAAAGTCCAGCCACCAACACACGCTACAAGCAATTTGGGTATTAAGCTTAATGGAAAGTTGGTTTTGTATTTGGAAGATTTGGCTAATCCGAAGAATGGGCTTAATTTAGCCCCAAACCCGCTGTAGTAGCGGGAGGTTAGTGGCAAGCTTAAACGAAAATTATGGAAAGAGAAAAATTTGAGTTGAATATCAATAAAAAAGATTCAATTGATTTTATTATGAAAATATTGTTTTGTTGTGTTGGTATTTCTATATCGATATATTTTATATATCTTTTTAATTCTATCCGAAATTTAAAATTTTCGTACGATGTTTTTTTTGTTTTTCTTCTTCTATTCTCATTTCTTATATTGTGTATTTATGGGTTATTTGAATTATTTAATCCACCAAAAATATTGTACTTGAAAAATAAATTAACTAAAGAAGAAAATTTAAACTTAACAGAAAATATCTGTAAAAACTTTAATGGTAAAGATTTAAAAATTATCGAAAATATAGTTGAGTTCACAATTCAAAGAAAAGTTTGGTCTTATAAATTTAACGTTCAAATATTTACAGAAAACGAAATAATAGCTATTTACACAAAGGTTATAAATTCTAATAATAAAAATGGCATTGATTTTGGATCAACAAAAAAATTAAGTAGAAAAATATACGAAATGTTTATACAAGCCTGCCACTAACCGCCGTTTGGCAATATGGCGGGTTTAGGCTTAATTTAAAGATGGTTTTGTACTTGATAAATTAGTCATTAACCGAAAGTTTAGGCTTCCTTAATCCGCAACATCGCCAAGCAGCCAAACGTTATAGGGCATTTTAAAAGACGACACACTTGAAATTTAACAACAAAATATTACGAATTACTCTGCTGACCATTATTGGAACTTGGTTTGCTTATAAATTATATCAGACAGCTCAAGACGACTTTTTTCTTGACGGAATAATTTTACTCGTAATTGCTTTCATAGGACTTTTAGTTTTTATATGGACAATTCTTAAAGACCGAAAAGAATTTAAGACTACACAAAAGTTAACAACCTATTTGCCGACAGCAGTTGGACTTTTATTTATCCTAGCAAACATTGCTCTATTCTACTTTCAAGACAGCAAAACAAATTCGCCAACTTTAATAAGTGGTTTTTATGACGGTGGCTTTAATGGTTTTTCGATTGATTTTAAAACAGACGGAAACTATGTTATGGCAAATGGAAGTGGACTCGGACAAAGTTATTTTTATGGTACATATACTTTGAAAGATAGCATTATTACAATTGACAAATCGAATATTGACAACTGCATAGAGTCGAACACACTTGTAATTCGAACAGAACAGTATTTTATACCTCTTGATACAATTTCAAAGATTGGACAAGCAAATTATATAACACAAATTGACAGAAAAGGAAATGAAATTGATAAAGAATTTAGATTCCGCATAACAAAAGACAATCGGAACAGACCAAACAATTAACAGAAAAAACGCCCTATAACAGCCACTACAACGGATTTGGGCAATTGGCTTAATGGAAAGTTAGTTTTGTATTTGGAAGATTTGGCTAATCCGAATAATGGGCTTAATTTAGTCCCAAACTGCTTGTAGCGCGAGAACGTTGTAGGCAATTTTAAAGAACATTGGAATAATTCAACCAAATAAGAAACATGAGAAATGTTATATACTTAATACTCTTAATTACTGTTTTTTCATGTTCAAAAAAACAAGAGTTGCCTAATGATGAAAACAACATTAATTCAACTGTTTTTTTTGATCCAATTCTATTAGGCGCGACTGGAGTTGATGCGAGTCTAAAAATAAATTCTAGATTTAGTGAGTGCGGAGAATGGGGTGGACATAATGAAAAAATAAAAATTTATTCAAAAGAAAGAAACTATAAAGACTATTTTCTAGACTATGAAAAAACTAAAATTGATTGCGACAAACGTGATAAAAATGGAGGAAATATTGAAACAGTAATCTTTCAAAAGACAATAAAATTAGATGATTCAGGAAAAAAGTCTATAACTGATTATATCAAAAGGATGATAACATCAAAAGTTGAAGAAAGATTTCCTGGAAATGCTGGTAATTCATTTACTGTGATTAATTGTGATTCAACTTTAGTAATTAAAGTTTATGATTCAAATTCACGTAATCTAAAAAGTTACAATACCCTTTTGGAAGAATTAGACTTGAAAAACGTTAAGTAAAAACTGCCTACAACAGCTACTACAACGGATTTGGGCAATTGGCTTAATGGGAAGTTGGTTTTGTATTTAGGATGATTTGGCAAATCCGAAGAATGGGCTTAATTTAGTCCCAAACCCGCTGTAGTACCAGAACGTTAGGCGTCAGTCAAAAGAAAAAACGGATGAAAGAAATTGATAAAATAGCATTAATAAAAATTGAAAATGGTCAAATTTTAAGCACAAAATCGAAAGGTAAAAACAAATATTATATTCCAGGAGGTAAAAGAGAAAATAATGAAACTGACCACCAAACTTTAAGCAGAGAAATTCAAGAAGAACTAAGTGTTCAAATAATAAATGAAACTATTCAATATGTTGGGACGTTTAAAGCCCAATCAGATGGAGCTATTGAAGGAGTAATTGTAAAAATGACTTGTTACAAAGCTAATTACATTGGAGAGCCGAAAGAGAATAATGAAATAGAAGAAATTAAGTGGTTAAATTATACAGATTTAGATATAATATCAGAAGTTGATAAAATAATATTTAAACATCTCAAAGAAAACGGATTATTAATCTGAAAGAAAATAAACTGAAAAATTGAATCGAAATCGAGAAACTAACTTGAAAAATGACCGAACCGCCAACAGCCACTCCTATGTAAAGCATCAAAAAGTTATTCACAACTTTTGAGAGGGTTATATGTTGGTTATTTTTCGAGTATAAAATTCCGTTCCAACAGCTTGTTGAAAAAGTTTAAAACCACTTTTAGGACTAAAACATTTAGTAGACATTGTCATACTCCTTGCCTCAGCGATTTCGAATAAAAGATTTTAGATAAGAGAACCAATTAAAAAATAATATTATGGCACTTATTAATCCTTATTTAAACTACAATGGCAATGCCGAAGAAGCATTCGTTTTTTACAAATCAGTATTTGGTGGAGAATTCGCCAAGATTATACGTTTAAAAGACATCTCATCCAGAAACTTAGGGACTGAATTTCCAATAGCAGAAAACGAAGCAGAAAAAATAATGCTCATTGCCTTGCCCATTGGCAAAAATATTTTAATGGCAAATGACGTTCCAGAAAGCATGGGTCGCGTAAATGAAAATGAAAATAGGTCAAAAATATCTATAAGTGCCGAAAATCGTGAAGAAGCTGACAAGTTATTTAACGGACTTTCAGTAGGCGGAAATATTGAAGTACCTATAAGCGAAAGTCCCTGGGGTTCCTATTTTGGTATGTTTAGAGACAAATTTGGTATTGAATGGATGGTAGATTTTGACCCGAATCATATAGGAGAAGTATGAGCCAAAAATAAATGAACACTTCAGAGCAGTTTTTATTAATCCGACCTCCAGGATATATCACAACCGTTAACGGAGTTTTGTAAAACATGACCACAATAGCGAACCCATAATACAAAAAGCCATGATTAATTCATGGCTTTTTGCTGTTTTAAATCCCTAATTTCATTCAAAAAAAGCGTACCTATTTACTCTTAATCCTAAAACAGATTAGCTCCATACTTGGCAACAAATATGAAAAAACCACTTGTTAATTCAATTTAATTAACTAACTTTCATACACTCATACTTAAATTATCAATTCTTGATAATGAGGTTACTACTATTTAATTTTTATACCGTACGACTATGAAAATTTCTTTAGAAAAAAAAATAATCATTGGATTCATCCTCAATTTATTCGTTGTTTTTGCTATTGCTTGGATTTTTATTCTAAGGATTGATAAACAAAGAGACCAAACTTTAGACTCCTCTTTGAATTGGATAGAAATTGCATTAATCATTCTTTCTGTTATATTATTGACTGTTGTTTATTTTATCATTCGGTCCCAACTTCGGGCTAAAAACGTTTCCCAAGATTTACTTTTAGAAAACAAACAATTACTACAATCGATTATCGACAATACTTTGAGCCCCATGTTTATAAAAAAAATAAATGGCGAATATCTGCTGATTAATAAACAATTTGAATCTTTATATAAAATCACAAATGAAGACATAATAGGCAAAACAGATCATGATTTTTTACCCGCATCAATAGCTGATGTCTATCGAAACTCCGATTTTGAGGTTGTAAAAGCATTAAAAGAGTTAAAAACCGAAGAAACAATTCAACAATCTGACGGAATGCACACGTATATCGCCGTGAAATTCCCCATCTATGACGCCACAAAAAGGATTTATGCTATTGGTGGCATTTTCACAGATATCTCCGAAAGAAAAAAACTGGAAGAATCTTCCAAAGCCGCCGATACATTCTTCAACATGTCAGTAGATATGATGATTATTTCCTCCATGAATAAATTCGTAAAAGTGAATCCGGCAGTCAGTAAAATTTTAGGATATTCAGAGGAAGAACTGCTAAGCAAAAGCTTTTTGGAATTTACTCATCCGGAGGATATTGAAATCACACAAAAAGAAGTTTCTAAACTTCAAACGGGAGCTCCCTCAATAAAATTCGAAAACAGATACATTTGTAAAGATGGTTCAATAAAATGGCTCATTTGGTCTGTATTTCCTGATGTCACAACTAGATTATTATATGCTGTAGCCAGTGATATTACCGCTCAGAAAGAAATTGAAACCGCATTAAATGTCGCTAATACATTTTTCTACATGTCCTTTGATATGTTTGTTGTCATAAAAAATGAGAAATTTGTAAAAGTAAATCCTGCTTTCACAAGAATACTTGGATACGATCAAAGAGAAATCATCAACAAACCTTTTTTAGATTTTATTCATCCTGAAGATGCTAAAATCTTTATGGATGGAATTAAAAAACTACAAATCAGCGACTCCGTTATCAGTCACAGAGTTCGAGAAAGACTAAAAGACGGTTCCTATAAATGGTTTGACTGGACTAGTACAATTGACATTCAAACAGGAATAATTTATGCCGTAGCAAGAGATGTTTCTGAGTTGATTAAAAATGAAGAATCCTTGAAGATAGCAAATATGTTTTTTGACATGGCATTTGATATTTTAACCGTAGCCAAAGACAATCATTTTATCAAAATCAATCAAGCGTTCACAAAAACCCTCGGGTATAATCAGGAAGATATGGATCGGATTAAATTTATGGATTTAATACACCCTGACGATAAGGAAACTGCTGAGAAAGTATTGGAAAAACATTTAAAAGGGGAATCAATTATTAATTTTAGAATACGGTTTTTGTGTAAAGACGGTTCTTATAAATGGCTGGATTGGAATAGCAATATGGATCTTCAAAACGGCATTTTTTATTCTGTTGGGCGAAACGTTACAGAACTTGTAGAACTCGAAAATGAACAGCAACAAGCCATAGACAATCTCTATGAAAATGAAGAAAAATTACGATTAATAGTCGAAAATATAAGTGAGGGAATTATTGTGGCAAACGCCGACAAAAAAATAATTATGGCCAATAATATGGCCAATGAAATTTTTGGAATCGAAGAAGACGATAAAATTTCCACTAATTTAAGTAATCATTTTGAACTCTATTTCCCTGATGAAAAAACCATTTTTCCTTCGCAAAACTTACCTATGGAACGCGCGCTGAGTGGCGAAGTGACTACTGATGTTGAAATAATTCTTTGGAATCCAATGGCACAGGAAAAGAAAAGAGTGCTGATTAGCGGCAGACCATTAGTCGATCAAAACAACAATGTGGTTGCAGCTGTTGTAACGATAAAAGACATCAGCAAATACAAACAAATGGAGGAAGATTTGAAAGAATCAGAATCTAAATACAGACAATTAATCGGATTCCGAAAAGGCAATACTGATACGCTGATATAAGCCTGAAACTATGCGCTATAATTTCCTTTTTAGATTCTCTTTAACGTCATCAAACCATTCATTTTTCAAGATGCTTAATATAATACTGTCACGCCGAGCATCACTTCCCAGAGTTGGCATGTGATTGCGTAACACTCCTTCTACTTTACAACCGATGCTTTTCATCGCTGCAATGCTTCGTTCGTTATTATTATCAGCGCGAAACTCAACACGTTCGACTCCTAATGTTTCGAATGCGAATTGCAACAGTAAAAATTTACAATGCTTGTTTAACCCAGTTCCACGAAACGCTCCTCCGTACCAAGTATACCCCAGTTGAAGTGTTTTGAATTCTAAATTGATATCGTAAAAACGGGTGCTTCCAGCATATTTTCCTGATTTTTTATCGAAAACTATAAAGGGAAATTCTACTCCGTTTTCTTTGGCTTTTAGAGCAATTTGAATGTATTTTTCTAAATTTTCCTTCCCATTTGCCTGAACAAGGGAATACTTCCAAGTTTCAGGTTCATTAATAGAAATTTCCATTAGATTCTCAACATCCCACTCCAATAACGGGCGCAGTAAAACAGTTTCGTCTTCTAGGATAGTATTTTGGAATAAAACTAAGCTCATATTTATATTCAGTTATGGGTAAAAAACAATCTATTTTAATCACTTAATTCAAGTATTAAAATCGAATTTTATGAAGATAGACTACATTAAATCAAGTCGTAAATTTAATGTAAAAATTGAAATTTAACTTCTTACGATTTAGAGATTTATTATTTTTATTTTCTTAATTTCGTTATCGGTAGCAAAAAATTAGTTTCACTAAATAAATAACTACGAAATCCAATTTTAAAAATTAATCTATGAAATCAATCCAGTTTTTAATCCTTCCTTTCGTTTTTTTTACTGCATTCAGTTCTTATTCCCAAAATCAAACTAAAACGGATAAATCAAAAGAATTTAAAGTAGCATTCGAACAGTTCACACTAGAAAATGGACTGCATGTAATCCTGCATATTGATCGATCTGACCCAGTAGTCGCTGTTGCTTTGACAAGCCACGTGGGATCTGCGAGAGAAAAAGCAGGTCGTACCGGATTTGCGCATTTATTTGAACATTTACTTTTCTTGGAATCTGAAAACTTAGGTAAAGGAGGTCTTGATAAAATGAGTGCCCGTATTGGTGGGGCTGGTGCCAATGGTTCTACAAGTAGAGATCGCACTAATTATTTTCAGACTGTTCCTAAAGACGCATTAGAAAAAATGATTTGGGCCGAAGCCGATAAATTAGGTTATTTCATCAACACGGTAACAGAACCGGTTTTAGCCAAAGAAAAACAGGTCGTTAAAAATGAAAAAAGACAGAGTTATGACAACAGACCTTATGGACACAATTTTTCTGTAATATCTAAAAATTTATACCCGGCAACGCATCCATATAGCTGGGATGTGATTGGCTCCTTAGAAGATTTACAAAATGCCACACTGGAAGATGTAAAAAGTTTTTACAACCGCTGGTATGTACCTAATAATGTCACCCTGACTATTGCTGGAGATTTCGATGTCAAACAAACCAAAGCTTGGGTCGAAAAATACTTTGGAGAAATAAAACGTGGGGAAGCAATTCCTAAAATGGAGAAACAATCTGTAACATTGGCAGCAACAAAAAAACTATATTATGAAGATAATTTTGCCAAATTACCGCAACTCACACTGACTTGGCCTTCGGTTTACGAATACCATCCTGACAGTTATGCCTTAGAGGTTTTGGCCAGTTATCTTTCAAAAGGTAAAAAGGCACCTTTGTACAAAGCCCTTGTTGAAGACAAAAAATTAACCGATGCCACTGACGTTTTCCAATATAATTCAGAAATAGCAGGTCAGTACATGTTGAGTGTTACTGCTTTTGAAAAAACAAATTTGAATGAAGTAATGAGTGGCGTAAACGAAGCTTTTAAAAACTTTGAAACCGAAGGAATTTCTCAACAGGATTTAAATCGGATTAAAGCCGGACAGGAAACCGCATTTTACACAAATCTATCCAGCGTATTAGGAAAAGGATTTCAACTGGCGCAATATGAAATTTTTGCAGGAACTCCAGATTATATTAATCAAGATGTGAAAAATATTCTAGCCGTAACTACCGAAGATGTGATGCGTGTGTATCAAAAATACATCAAAGGAAAACATTTTGTGGCCACAAGTTTTGTTCCAAAAGGTGAAACCAATTTAATCTTGGACGGTTCAGAATTAGCAGCCGTAGTTGAAGAAAAAATCATCGAAGGAAAAGAAGATGCATTTGATGCCAGCATTGCGGCAACGTATGAAAAAACGCCTTCTAAATTTGACCGAAGCGTAGAGCCAGCGTATGGAGAAAGCCCTGATGTAAAATTACCATCGGTGTGGAAAAGCAAATTGTCATCCGGTTTAAACGTTTTAGGGATTGAAAACCATGAAGTGCCTCTTGTTCAATTTCAGTTGCAGATTAAAGGCGGAATGTTACTTGAAAATACCGATAAAGTAGGTGTTTCAACCATGCTGGCTGAATTGATGACAAAAGGTACCAAAAACAAAACTCCGGAACAATTGGAAAATGCTATCGAAAGTCTGGGAGCAACCATTAGAGCATACGCAACTGACGAATCTATTTTTATCTCAGGAAATACCTTAGCAAAGAATTACAATGAAACTATGGCGTTAGTTCAAGAAATAATCCTGCAACCTCGCTGGGACACCAAAGAATTTGATTTGATTAAACAAAGTACTTTAAGCCAAATTCTACAACAAAAAGCGGATCCAAATAGTATTGCCAGAAATGAATTTAAGAAGTTAATTTATGGAACAGAATCTATTTTATCCAACAACCGCATCGGTAATGAAAATTCTGTAAACAGCATTACGATTGATGATTTGAAAAATTATTACTCTAAAAACATGGCTCCGTCTGTTGCTGATTTTCAGATTGTGGGTTCCATTTCAAAAACGGATGTGACTAATTCATTAGCGACTTTAAATAAAAACTGGGAAGCTAAAAAAGTTACGGTTCCTAAAATAACAACTACGAATACCGTAGCGTCATCCAAAATTTATTTTTACGATGTTCCCGGTGCAAAACAATCTGTAATCCGAATAGGATATCCTGCACTTGCCGCTACGGATGCTGATTTTTATCCCGCTCAAATCCTGAATTACCGTTTGGGTGGTGGTGGCTTTGCCTCCCAATTAACGCAAGAATTACGTGAAGGAAAAGGATATACGTATGGTATCAATTCTTCCTTTAATGGTTCTGTCAATAAAGGTCCGTTTACTATTTCCAGTGGCGTTCGCTCTAATGTAACATTTGAATCCGTTAGTCTAATCAAAGAAATTGTAGCGCAATATGGAAAAAATTTCAACGAGATTGATCTTGAGGTTACAAAAGGATATTTAATAAAAAGTAATGCCCGAGCATTTGAAACACTGTCATCTAAACTGGAAATGCTTTACGACATCAGTAACTACAAATACTCTGATGACTATGCAAAACAACAGGAAAACATTGTAAAGAAGATTACTATTGGAGAACTAAAAAAGCTTTCGGATACGTATTTGAATGCCGATAAAATGATTTATTTAGTGGTAGGCGATGCTGAAACGCAATTGAAAAAGCTGGAGCAAATTGGTTTTGGAGCGCCAATTCTTTTGAATAAAACGGCGATAAAATAACTGATTGTATTAGCCTGGATTTAATTAAAAATCCCGAACTGCAAAAAAATAATTTTTCTTGTCCTGAAAGAGCGACCAACGGAAGCTCCTTTCAGGATTTAGAAAAATATTTTTTTTAAGGGAGTCCCGAAATATCGGAATGTAACGAAGTGCTGTAGCGATTTTTGGGGATAGCTCCAAAAAAACTACTCGTTCATTTCGTCGTAACGCACCGGAATTTGCGGATCGTACAACGGACATTTGAATTCTTCCATAGTATCTGCTAGAAGGTTCATAGTTTTACCTTCGGTTCCGTAGCAATCAATTTGTATGCTTTGTGGTGTCGTTTTGATGTGAAAAGCACCTTTTCCAGTCGTGTTTTTCCAACTAAATTCGTCTACTTTTTCCCAGTTTGAAAATACCGAATTGATTCTATTGATGATAACCATCACAGGCAGTTCTTCTAATCCTTCGACGATTTCTTGCTCAACAAGAGCTTCATACACCAAGTGATGGTTGAGATAAATTCCGTCCTGATATCTCCAAAAAAGTAATTCGTACATTTAGAAAAATTAAAAGATTAGAGAATTGAAAGATTAAAAAATGAGCTTCATTTAAAGCTTTTTAATATTCGAAAGTCCCGTATTCGCTGGTAATAGTAAGTTTTTTTGTGTCGGCTGCTTCTACTCTACCCACGATTTGAGCATCAACATTGAATGATTTAGAAATCGCGATAATGTCTTGTGCAACAGCTTCCGGAACGTAAATTTCCATACGGTGACCGCAATTGAAAACTTGGTACATTTCTTTCCAATCCGTTTTAGATTGTTCTTGAATTAACTGGAACAATGGCGGAACCGGAAATAAATTGTCTTTTATAATGTGTAGCTTTTCTACGAAATGTAAAATTTTAGTTTGTGCTCCACCACTGCAATGTACCATTCCG
The DNA here is from genome assembly GCF_030010385.1 of Flavobacterium algoritolerans. Classification (NCBI taxonomy): domain Bacteria; kingdom Pseudomonadati; phylum Bacteroidota; class Flavobacteriia; order Flavobacteriales; family Flavobacteriaceae; genus Flavobacterium; species Flavobacterium algoritolerans. Next base: position 46,021 of record NZ_JASCRZ010000001.1, read on the forward strand.
TGAATTTCATCAGAAGAATATTTATCTAAAATTTTCTTGATAATTGGCGCATAGGTTCTGGTTGGCGAAAGCACTAATTGTCCGGCGTCGATTGGTGAATTTTCAACTGCATCCGTCAATTTTACTTGTCCGGAATAGATTAATTCCTCCGGCACTGCAGCATCAAAACTCTCTGGATATTTAGTTGCCAAATACTTCCCGAAAACATCATGACGCGCCGATGTTAATCCGTTACTTCCCATTCCGCCATTATAGCTTTTCTCATAAGTAGCCTGACCAAAAGAGGCTAATCCTACAATTACGTCACCCGCTTTAATATTAGCATTATCTATTACTTTAGAACGTTTCATGCGAGCTGTTACTGTTGAATCTACAATTATAGTTCGAACAATATCGCCTACATCTGCCGTTTCACCACCTGTTGAATGTATGGTCACGCCAAAAGAATCCAGTTCCTTAATCAACTCCTCAGTTCCATTGATAATTGCTGAAATAACTTCGGCCGGGATTAGGTTTTTGTTTCTTCCTATAGTTGAAGAAAGCAAAATATTATCGGTTGCTCCTACGCACAATAAATCATCAATATTCATGATTAAAGCATCTTGCGAAATGCCTTTCCAAACGGAAATATCTCCAGTTTCTTTCCAATACATATACGCCAGAGAAGATTTAGTTCCTGCTCCATCAGCATGCATAATAAGACAATAGTCTTCGTCTTGAGTTAGATAATCAGGGACTATTTTACAGAAAGCTTGTGGAAATAATCCTTTATCAATGTTTTTTATGGCATTATGAACATCTTCTTTGGATGCCGAAACACCGCGAAGCGCATATCTTTTTGAAGTATCTGAACTCATGTAGTATAGTTGTGAAGCCTGCATTATGGCAGGTAGTTGTGCGGCAAAGATAATTATTTTTTTGGGTTTTGCCTATGGGGTTTTCAAGTGTTTCGTTAAATCTACATTCCTTCCATAAAGTGTAGTTTTATTTCATTAAATTTGTTATAACATTTTAACTGTTAGATTATTACATTTAAAAATTAACACTGAAATGCCATTTATATTAATCGCTATAATCCTAAATTAATATTGATTCTAATTGAGTTTATCCAATAAACTACCTTTAAAAGTTCAACAAAATTTAAACACTGAATTAAACTTAGAAAAGTGGAAACCAGCAACCACTATAAAAAACGGGGCCATGCCGAAAAGCCATACGAGTAGGAAATTAAAACAACAATATCATGCCTAAATATGTAATTGAAAGAGAGATTCCTGGTGCCGGTAAATTAAATGCCGATCAACTGAAAGCTATTTCGCAAACATCTTGCGGAGTATTGGGTAAAATGGGACCGCAAATCCAATGGGTTAACAGTCAGGTTACCGCTGACAAAATTTATTGTACTTATATTGCTCCCAACGAAGAAATAATTCGCGAACATGCGAAACAAGGCGGGTTTCCTGCAAATTCAATAAGTCGAATATCTACAACCATTGACCCGACAACCGCAGAAGAAACCGTTTAGTAAGCTGAAATTAAATGTATTAAACTTAAAAATGCCTTTCCGAAATGGAAAGGCATTTTTTATAAAAACACGTTTGTCATTATTTTACAGTATTACACTATTTTTTCACGACCAATATTTCGACTCTTCTATTGGCAATTCGTTCTGCTTCATTTTTCTCCGGCAACGCATATATAGGTCTGCTGCTTCCGAATCCTCTATGCCCTAATCTTGAAGTGGCGATTCCGTTTCTTATTAAATAATCAAATACAAATTTTGATCTTCTATAGGAAAGCTTCACGTCATTTGGATTCTCATTACAACAAATATGTCCGTATATATAGATTTTCAATTGAGGATTCATTTTTAAAACCTGAAGGAGATCAGAAAGAATTGGTTCCGATTCTGTAATTATTCTTTCTGAATTAAAATAGAAATTTAGATTTTCGAGTTTTATCAAATCTCCTATTTTAGCATTATTTACTTTTTCAATCAGAGAAATATTATTTTTTGTTTCATTAACAGGAACTTCTTTGACTTGGTCCTTTTCAAAAACCAAATTCTCATTATCTGTTTTTTTGTTAATGGAAATCTTATCTTGATAATAAACTAAAACTTTTCGGTTATCGCTTTGATTTTTTAATTGCTCAAAGTCTTCTCCTAAACCGTATAATTCAAGTTTTTTGCTCAGAGGAACTTTATTAAATTCTAAAAGTGCGAGTACATTATTAGCTCTTCGAAAAGACAGTTCCTTGTTGTAAGAATTGGAATCTATACTATCACAATATCCTTGAATTTTTAAAATCTCTTTGCCTTTTGAATGTTCTAACCATTTGCAAAAATCTTGTTGTGATTTTTCATTAATTATATCTTGATTAAAATCAAAAAACAATACCAATTTATCTTGTGCAGACAAAGCAATTATATAAAAAAACAAAATAAAAAAAAGTCTTATTTTCATGTAAAACAATTGACTATTATTTTAAAATAACGCATAAATAAAAAAAATAGTATAAAAAAACCCGATAGGTTTTGAAACGTATCGGGTCTACTATTTTAGAGATTTTAGTTTATTTTGTAAACAACAATTCTCTATATTTAGTCAATGTCCAAAGTTCATTATCTACCAGTAACTCCAGTTTATCACAGTGGTTTCTGATGATTTCAAAATATGGTTTTACATTATTACAATATGCCTCAGCCATTGCTTGCGCATCAGTCAAATTGTTAGCTTTCTTTCTTTCGTTTGTCATCGCTTCCACTTTAGAGTTGATTCCTTCGATATGACTGGAAATTTCTCTGATTAAGATGATTTGTTCTTTAGCAATGGATTCAAATTCAGCTCCAAAAATATCTTTCAATCCTTTAACATTCTCAATTAAAGTATTTTGGTAACGAATAGCAGTAGGAATTACGTGATTTTTAGAAATATCACCTAAAACTCTACCTTCAATTTGAATTTTCTTAGTGTACTCTTCCAATTCAATTTCGTAACGCGCTTCAACCTCGATGTGATTCATGATATTCAACTCAGAAAACAAATCCAAAGCTTGTTTTGAAGCTCTTGCTTTTAATGCTTCAGGAGTTGTTTTGAAGTTGCTTAAACCTCTTTTCGCTGCTTCGATTTCCCAAGCATCGCTGTAACCGTCTCCTTCAAAAAGGATATTTTTAGAAACTTTGATATATTCTCTCAATACATTGAAGATAGCATCATCTTTCTTCATGTCTTTCGATTCAATCAAGCTATCCACTTCTTTTTTGAAATCTTTCAATTGTTTAGCAACAATGGCATTCAAAGTAGTCATTGCATTAGAACAGTTTGCAGTAGAACCTACGGCTCTGAACTCAAATTTATTTCCTGTAAAAGCAAATGGTGAAGTTCTGTTTCTATCCGTATTATCCAAAAGTACATCTGGAATTTTACCTACAACATTTAGTTTTAAATCTGTTTTTTCTTCCGGAGATAATTTCCCTGCAGTTACGCCTTCTAATTCAGCTAAAACTTTAGTTAATTGCTCACCAATAAATACCGAGATAATTGCCGGTGGCGCCTCATTTGCGCCTAATCTATGGTCATTACTTGCAGAAGCGATAGCTCCTCTTAATAATGCCTCATAATCATTTACCGCTTTGATTGTATTGATAAAGAAAGTCAAGAACTGTAAATTGCTCATAGGCGTTTTACTTGGACTCAACAAGTTTACTCCAGTATCTGTTGCTAATGACCAGTTATTGTGTTTTCCTGAACCATTAACGCCTTTGAACGGTTTTTCATGGAATAATACTTTCAAATCATGACGTTCTGCCACTTTTTGCATTACGTCCATTAACAAACAGTTGTGGTCTACCGCTAAGTTTGTCTCTTCAAAAATAGGTGCCAATTCAAATTGATTTGGAGCTACTTCATTGTGACGTGTTTTAACCGGAATTCCTAACAACATACATTCTTGCTCTAAATCTCTCATGTACGTTAAAGCACGAGTTGGAATAGAACCAAAATAGTGGTCGTCTAATTGTTGTCCTTTTGCAGAGGTATGTCCTAGCAAAGTTCTTCCAGTCATCACAAGATCCGGACGAGAATCAGCCAATGATTTATCAATCAAGAAATATTCTTGCTCCCATCCTAAGGTTGCAGTAACTTTCTTTACATTTTTATCAAAATATTTACATACTTCGGTAGCAGCATCATCCATTGCAGATAACGCTCTTAGCAAAGGAATTTTATTATCTAAAGCTTCCCCTGTGTACGAAATAAAAACTGTTGGGATACATAATGTAGTTCCAAAAATAAATGCTGGAGAAGTTGGGTCCCAAGCAGTATACCCTCTTGCTTCAAATGTGTTTCTGATTCCTCCATTTGGAAAACTGGATGCATCTGGTTCTTGTTGAACTAATTGAGCACCCCCAAATTTTTCTACTGGATCGCTACCATCATATGAAGTTTCAAAAAAAGCATCGTGTTTTTCAGCAGTTGTTCCTGTTAACGGTTGAAACCAGTGTGTGTAATGGGTAACTCCTTTTGATAGAGCCCATTCTTTCATACCCATTGCAATATAATCAGCTAATTTTCTATCAATTTTAGTTCCATGCTGAACAGCACCCTGGACTCCCTTATAAGCATCTGAAGTCAAATACTGCTTCATGGCTTTATCATTAAATACATTCGAACCAAAAATAACTGATTTTCTATCGGATTCTTCAAAATGAACCGGCTTTCTAGTGGAAGCTTCTCTCAAAGCTTGAAAACGTAATGTAGACATGTGAAAAAAATTAAATTATTAATATTTTTATTAGTAAATAGCAAATATAAGGAATAAAACGTAAAAAAAATAGAATCGTGGATTATGAAATTAATTTATATTCCCCTTTTAAATTATCATTTTTAAAATATACCCCACTGAAAATGCAGTTATGAGAAAAATAACAGGCTAACAAATAAAAACACCCCCTTATTTTTACTGGAGTTAAAATTTAATTTATTTTTGCATAAAATAAAAGTTACGAATAAATTTATATTGTTATGGCTAAAATAAAATTAGAATACATTTGGTTAGATGGTTATGAACCAACACAAAATCTTAGAAGTAAAACTAAAGTTGAAGAGCATGAAAATTTCCAAGGAACTTTGGAAGAAATCGGAAACTGGTCTTTTGATGGTTCATCAACTAGACAAGCAGAAGGTGGTTCATCAGATTGTTTATTAGTACCAATTGCTATTTATCCAGATCCAACACGTAAAAATGGATACTTAGTAATGACCGAAGTTATGCATGCAGACGGTACTCCTCACCCTTCAAACGGTAGAGCTACAATTGATGATGATGGTGACTTCTGGTTTGGTTTCGAACAAGAATATTTCATTATGGATACTAAAACTTTATTGCCTTTAGGATTTCCAATTGGAGGATACCCTGCACCACAAGGGATGTACTACTGTTCAGTAGGTGGTAAAAACACTCACGGAAGAAGTTTAGTAGAGGAGCATGCTGATTTATGTATCGCTGCCGGAATTAACTTTGAAGGCATCAATCAAGAAGTTGCTTGTGGTCAATGGGAATTTCAATTATTCGCTCAAGGGGCTAAAAAAGCTGGAGACGAAATATGGATTGCCAGATATTTACTAGATCGTTTGACTGAAAAATACGGTTACTATATTGATTACCATCCAAAACCATTAGGTGATACTGATTGGAACGGATCTGGAATGCATGCAAACTTCTCTAATGAAATATTAAGAACATGTGGTTCTCAAGAAGTTTACGAAAAAATATGTGAAGCCTTCAGACCTGTAACAAAAGAACACATTGCAGTTTATGGAGCATACAACGATCAACGTTTAACTGGTAAGCATGAAACTGCTTCTATCAATGATTTCTCTTATGGTGTTTCTGACAGAGGAGCTTCTATAAGAATCCCATTAATCACTGTTCAAAAAGGATGGAAAGGATGGTTGGAAGACAGAAGACCAGCTTCAAACGGAGATCCATACAAAATCGCTGCAAGAATTGTTAAAACTGTAAAATCTGCTTTAATAGAAGAACCAGCTTTAGTATAAAAATAAGTTTATATAAAATTTGATTTTGTTTATAAAAAAAGGTGTCATCAATTCTGATGACACCTTTTTTATTGTTAGACATTTTTAAAAATTGACTTTTGTTCAGAATAAATTTTAATCTTAAAAAATCAAAAAGTATCTTTGCTAATCTAAAAAAATAAACTGATATGATTGTCTGGATTTCTTTTTTAACAGCTGTTTTAATTTTTCTTGCACTCGATTTAGGAGTCTTCAATAAAACACCACACATTATAAGTTCAAAAGAGGCTGGTAAATGGACAGCAATATGGGTAACATTATCATTTATGTTTTCAGGAGTGGTCTATTGGCTTTACACCACGGATTATATTGCAAATCCAGATATTTTGAAACCTGCAGATGCGTCAATAAAATTCATTACAGGCTATTTAATAGAATTATCTCTGAGTATAGATAATATTTTTGTTATCGCTATTATTTTCTCTGCCTTTAAAATTCCACAAAAATACCAACATCGAGTATTATTTTGGGGAATATTAGGCGCTATCGTTTTTAGAGGTTTAATGATTTATTTTGGTGTTTTGCTTATCAACAAATTTTCATGGATGACCTATATTTTTGGAGGTTTTCTAATTTACACTGCTATGAAAATGTTGTTTAGTGGTGAAGATGAAAAATTTGAACCCAAAAAATCATTCATCTATAAGGCTCTTAAAAAAGTTATACCTATCTCGAATCACATCGACGGAGAACATTTCTTTGTAAAAAGAAGACATATTACAGCTGCAACACCTCTTTTTGTAGCGCTTATAGTAATTGAAGTAATGGATGTCGTATTTGCTATAGACAGTGTTCCTGCTATTTTAGCCATAACAAGTGATCCTTTTTTGGTTTTTAGTTCGAATATCTTTGCTATTTTAGGATTACGTTCTATGTATTTCTTTCTTGCCCACATGCTTGATAAATTTGCTCATTTAGAATACAGTCTTATTGCAATCTTGACTTTCGTAGGTATTAAAATGCTGCTTCACGATTATATTAAATTACCGGAATGGGTGTCGCTGGCTTTTATAGCGGTTTCACTTATAGCTGGAATTATTGCATCTTTAAGAAAAAGCAACAAAGAATTTGTCTAATTAATTCAAAAAAAAACGCATAAAAAAAAGGAAATCTCACGATTTCCTTTTTTTATTTTATTGAATATTGTAACCTACAAATTGATTTTTTGAATCTCAGTCTTCTCCACTTTTAATGCTGACATTACTGCGTCGATACTGTTTTTATTTACTGAAGTAGCAAAACTAGCCGGTATAATTACAATTCTAAAAGTTTGGTCTTGTGTCCAACTTGAAGGTAATGTAGTAAGACTAAAATTAGCAGAAAGAAAAATATTAACATTATATCTGGTGTAATCAAAATTGAAATCTAATTCTCCACCATCACTAAAATAATACGTTTGAGGCATTAGTTTCCAAATGTCTTCACCATTTACCGTATCATACAGGTGGTACACTAAAACTACATCCGATGAATAAATTGGCGGATTAAAAGTAACCAATCTACTGTAGTTATTATTGGAATTAAATGAAGTTGTAACTTCAAACACTTCACTAATGGTATCATTATCCACAGTATCGGTTATTTCTGTTACTTCGCAACTTTGTAGTGTCATCATCCCGATGAAAACTAAAAATAAGGTAATTTTTTTCATTAGTTATAGCTTTATAATTTATATTGAAAAACTGTATCCATTAATTGTGCCAAATTTTATTTTAAAAAATAATGCGCTTTTTAAAAACGAAAAAAAAACTTAAATTATACCTGATAATACTAGGCTCCACACCAAAATAAAGATTTAAAAAACAATACGATTTTTTTTTTAGAATAGTAATTTTTTGAAAGATTTGATTCCACATAGGAAAGATTTTTGGCTTGAAGCCAAAGGAAAATTTCTCATCGATGTTCTGAAATGCTGAACAACCCGTTTAAAGAAGGATATTGGTTGAAAATTACAAAATCTGTTAAATGTTTCATCTCAGTGGTATCTTTCTTGTCGTTACCGTCGGTTTGGCAAAATGGGGTAACGTTTACTACTCTACGATGGTGAAAAATTAGAATCACAAATACTCAATTAAGCACTTCAACCCCCACTATTGCAAAAACAGCTGTTATAGGAAGCTGTAGTTCTTGTAGATTTAGTTTTTCTCGTCATAGCAATTCAAAAGTAACGATTATGTTTCCCGAATCTAATGCAGATGCAAAACCTGCAACATCATCTATTGTTCCCAATTTTGTGTAAGTGTATGATGTTGAAAAAGTTTTGTAAAACAACACCAAAGTTTTTGAACTGTACAACATTAAGTCGCCATTTTTTATAGTTTCAGGGTTGGACGAATTTGTTGGAAGATCGTTTGGCAAATCATAATATTTCTCGTTGCTGTTCAGTTCAGTCATATTAATAGTTAGAGGTAACATTTCCTTAAAGGCCTTTGCTGAATTATTGTTAAAAAGTGTAGCTGTAAAGGTTTGTGAATTAACCGTTATTTTGATTTTACCGTTTATCATCGTATGGCTGTTTTCTGAATTGATATTGTCGTCTACTTTATTACAAGAAGATGCACTACTGATTAGAACAGACATAAAAGTTATGAGAATTAAAAATGAATGTTTCATAATATTGCATCTATTTTAAATACCCTTTGAAAAAAGTTTCCAATTTATCAAACGGAATAACATCTACTTTGTCATACAAATCCACGTGAACAGCATTAGGAACGATTACTAATTCCTTCGGTTCATTGACGTTTTGAAATGCAGTTTCACTGAAATATTTTGAATGTGCTTTTTCGCCTGCAATAATTAAAACTGGTCTTGGCGATATTTCTTTGATGTACGTTAATATGGGCATATTCATAAACGATAAAGGCGTAGTTGCAGTCCAAGAATTTCCCGAATTTACCGAACGCTTATGAAATCCTCTTTTAGTTCGGTAATAATCGTAATATTCTTTTAAAAATTGTGGCTCATCTCCTTTCAACGCTTTATTACCTTCTGGTCCATAAGTAAATGTGCCATTTTCTGCATCTTTCCAACGTTGTTGCCCTAATTGTTCCAGCATTTTTGTGCGTTGTTCTAAAGTTACGGCATCATTATATCCTTTTGACATCACTCTCGTCATATCGTACATTGTTGAAGTAGCAACAGCTTTTATACGTTTGTCGATAGCGGTAGCGTTTAGGGCAAAACCTCCAAAACCACAGATGCCGATAATCCCAATTTTTTCTCTATCCACATTTTTTTGAATTCCTAAAAAATCTACTGCCGCACTAAAATCTTCTGTGTTAATTTCTGGCGAAGCCAAATTTCTCGGTTCGCCACCACTTTCTCCAGTGTACGATGGGTCGAATGCCACAACAGCAAAACCTCTTTCTGCCATTTGATTGGCATACAAACCAGACGATTGTTCTTTCACAGCACCAAAAGGTCCGCTGATTGCCAAAGCCGATAATTTTTCGTTTCCTGAATTTTTTGGAAGATACAAATCGCCTGAAAGCATGATACCATAACGGTTTTTGAAAGATACTTTTTGTCTTGTAACCTTTTCGCTCAACTGAAATGTATATTGTTCTGTAGTTTCCATTTTTTTTGAATTTTCTTTTTTGTTTTGTGCAAATGCTTGTCCGAAAGTCATCAGAAATGCGATTACAATGATTGCTATATTTTTCATCTTTTTATTTATTTGAATTATTGATTGAATATTGTTCGGCCGTTACCGCTTCGTTCCATTCCACAATGCCTTTATCGGTATTTGGAATTATATATAATTGTTGTAAACCCACATCAGCACTTGCTCCGTGCCAATGTTTTACATTTGGCGGACATTTGACTACATCACCTTTTTTAATAATTTCAATTGGTTTTCCTTCAATTTGGTGATAGCCAATTCCATCGGTAATAATTAAAATTTGACCAGCAGGATGACTGTGCCAATTGCTTCTTGCTCCAGGTTCGAAATAAACGTTGCCAACCAAAGTGTTGTAAATGCTATCGGCATCTATCAAAGCCGTTGGATAAGCGTTTCCAGTGAATAAATCGTTTGACCCTTTTTCGCCTTTTGGAAAAATGGAGGTCAATTCTTGTGTTGTATTTTCCATTGTTGATTTGTTTTGATTGCAAGACAGTATCATTGTTGATAGGATGATTGCAAGTGTGATTTGAACTATTTTCATTTTATATTTTAATTTCTTTAATAATTTTTGCAGGAATCCCACCAACAACGACATTCTCTGGAACATCTTTAGAAACCACTGAGCCAGCCGCCACAACAGCGTTTTCGCCAATGGTGACACCTTGTAAAATGGTTGCATTGGCACCAATCCACGCATTTTTTTTGATGTGAATAGGTTTCGGAATTAACGATTGTCTTTCTTTAGGATTAAGAGGATGACTTTCGGTGAGCAAACTTACTTTTGGAGCAAGCAGCACGTTGTCTTCGATGGTAATTCCGCCTAAATCCAAAAACACACAATCAAAATTGATGAACACATTTTTACCTATTTTGGTATGCTTACCATAATTGATGTGCAAGGGTGTAAATACTGTTACACTTTCGTCAATTTCTGAAGATGTAATCTCACTCAATAATTCTCTAATTTCACTTGGGTTTGCTGTGTTGTTCATCTTTAGCAACAATGCTTTTGTAGCAAAAGAAGCTTCACGCATTTTGAATGCTTGAGCATCGTCTGGAATTATGGTTTCTCCGTTTCGTAATCTTTCAAAAATATCTTGTGTTTCCATTTTTTGCATTTTTTACGATACAAAATTAAAAATAAGCCACCTTACTTTTATTACAAATAGTACAGCAATAATGTCAAATAGTACCTATTTTAGCCGATGAATTAATTTGTACTAAAATGGAAGCGATGGAAAAGCCAAAAATCATATTATTAAAAGCTTCGGGAAGTGAAGAATTTCCAAAAGATTTTCAAAAAAAATACCATACACATATTTTTTGTCAGCGAGGAAGCACCCGATTTATTTTCAACAACCGCACATTTGATTGCAAACAAGGCGAATTTATTTTCTGGCTTGCAGATAATGCTATTTCTGAACTTAACTTTTCCAAAAACTTTAAGGCAACCATTTTATTTGTCGATAAACAATTGCTTTCGGATAATTATCCTAACCTTAATACGGCTACAGATGCCATTCTTCATCATAGAGTAAATCCGATTTTGCATCCTGATAAAATTAATAAGGAGCGGATTTTAAAGAATTTTCAATCGCTTTACTCAAAATCATTGGAAACAAATAATCGTTTTTATAATGAAATTTTGAAATTGCAAATGCAACTTTTTATTTTAGAAATGTGGGATATTTTCATGGATCAATTGGAAAGACGCAACCGAACTTTGCAAAGTGGCACCTTGTACGAACGCTTTGTTCATCTATTGGATCTCCATTGTATGAAAAATCGAGAAGTGCAATTTTACAGTGATCAACTACACATCACAGCAAAATATCTCAATCAAATTTGCAAAGCCAATACAGGAATCACAGCATCACAATGGATACAACGATATACCAAAGACCGAATTGTTTTGCTGCTAGAAAACAAAAAACTAAATATTTCAGAAATATCAGACGAAATGGGCTTTTCCAGTCATTCGTTTTTTACGAGGTATGTCAAAAAAGTCTTGGGTGTAAGTCCAAGTGAGTATAGAAATCTTGTGAAGTAGGGTTTGATTGATGGTTTTGCGGTCTGTTTGGTAGGGGTTTCGCTAACTTGTATAAGGTCTGACAAAATCATCACAATCAACCCTTATTTAGGTGGCTTTGTCTGACTGGATAATGTATTAAAAACAAAAGTATGATATCAGGAAACGTAAGCGTATGTATTTATCCAAAAGATGTACAGCGTATTACCGGTAAAACAGACAGGCAAGGTTGTATTTAAATACGATTAAAGACAACTTGAATAAAGAATCACATCAATTAATTTCTATAAAGGAATTTTGTAGTTATTCTGGCCTTCAGATTGAACATATTTTACGCTGTATAATCAGATAGGATCTAAGGAATTAAAAAACCCGTCACGCTTCTATAATCAATTTATAAATGTTCAGGAAGATGTTCAAATAATAGCGCATGCTGTTGAGTAATTAAATAAAAAAAGCATCTGCGAAAACAGATGCTTTTTAGTTAAAATTAGTTTTAAAACTATCTGGCAGAAATTACTTTTTTTATACTGCTTCCACGATTAGTAGTCACTTTTACAACATACACTTGGTCTCTTCCTCTATTCAATTTAAGATCAAGCGTTACTTCTTTATTCAAAAAACCATTAGCATCGGCTTTAGACAGCACTGAAATACCTTGTGAATCAAACACCTCTATTTTCACATCAGAAACGTAATCAAAATTGTATCTTACGGTGAGTTGGTCTTTGAAAGGAACAGGATAAGTAGTAAAACCTGCGGCTTCAGTTTTTGCTTCTATAGGCGCAATCACATCGGTAGTTTTAGCAGCTATTGGTGGTGATGGTGGTATTGGACAAATTTCTGGAAGAGAATCACAATCACTCAGTTCAACAGAGACCTTGTAACCTGATCCAGCCAGAATACTACTAAATGTAATTCCATCAGTAACATCCTGAGCGGTAGCAGTATGGGGTGATGTTGGAGAAAGTCCTGGAATAGGAGCTCCATTTTTATCCGTTACTGTATAAATAGCTCCAAGGATGACACCCGACGGAATGGTAATGCTGAAAGTGGTTTCATCACAGGCTGGCGGATTATAAGTTACGATTGGTTTACCCGGTATCAGATTTACTATTGCATTATGACTTACCGCGTTAGTACATCCGGCACCCCCAGCACCTGAAGTAACAGTCAAGGTCACATTAAATGTACCGATCGTAGCATAAGTATGTGTTGGAGTCGCTTCTGTAGAGGTACCACCATCTCCAAAAGTCCAACTATAAGTAAGATCATCACCCGTCGAATTATTTATAAAGACGGTGTCTGTACCCAGACAAACAGTAGGAGCACTAAAGGCCGCTACTGGCGGAACTTTATTTACCACCACAGTTACAGTATCTGTAGCTTCACAACCTTGGAAGCCCGTTGCCGAAACCACTACAGTATATACCCCAGCTTTTGTCACCAAACGATTTAAATCTGGTTCAGTAGTTTCTGCAAGAATTACAGCTCCCAAACCACCATTTTCCTCAGAAGCAGGTCCATAAAATGTAACGGTTGATCCAGAAGGCGAAACATTGGAAGCCGTAATAGTCGTAGTAGTATTGGTACAAGTAATGTCAGGACCAACTGCAAGTGTTACAGTAGGTTGAACTGCATTACCAAATGGGTAGGGTCCTGCAAAATCCTTTAACTCAGCAGTAAAGGAAGAAGAGGATCTGGTTTTCACTATTAATGTCCCTAATAAACTAGCGCAATCCGTAGATTGATCAGTCCTTTTATCAAGTCCAAAAGCGCTTAAATTGATCCCAAATTCAGAAAATTGTAATTTTTTGATGTCATCAAAATATTTAGAATTTTGTCCTTCCAAACTTCCCCAAGGCGCTCCAAAGGTATCAGCTGTTACGTTAACCACTGCAAATATGTCTGTATTCACAGCATTAGTTGGAAAACTTCCTTTTTTTGCAATTTCAGCATATCCGTACGTAGCTCCGCTGGTTCCGTCAAAAACACCTGTAATATCAAAAGGTCTGTTGGGATGAATCGCATCTGAATTAAAGGTGGCCACAACAACATCGGTTTTTTTCATCCAGACCCTAACACTTCCAAGGGGCTTTGTTCCGCCATTTTCAAAATCTACCGAAATCAGAATGTCTCCTGGCTTATTAGGTTTTCCATCAGCAAGAAAAGTCCAAGCAGTATGGCCTTCATCATCACCAGGATTAATCAAATTACTGCCATCAAAAGTGACATCTGTTCTGAAAAATTCAAAATCGTTGTGCGAATTTCCATCGGCCGAAATCGTTGTGGCACCACCAAATCCCCACAGTGTTGTAAAGGGTCTTGGGTCATCCTCAGTGGGAGTTTTAGGTCCATCCCCTCTTAAATGAGCATACACATCGACAATGTCATTTTTTGGTGGCGTACCACCGGTACCTAAATTCCAGGTTGTGGGATCTTGACCGTTTTTGTCTGTTGTTTTGGTAAAAACAGTGGCATCGACATAGCCTTGAGTCGCAATACCATCCCTGCCGTAAACCGCATCTAGCCAAAGGTAATTATTCCAGGTTGTCCCTTTGGGTTGCGACATCCTTCTTTCAAAAGGGAAATTCTTACCGGCCGATGTTTTAAGAAAAGCTATCAATTCCGTCAAAGTGGGATCTGGATTACCAGGGATTGGAAGTAGTGTACCAGCCAGATCAACATTGATAACTCCTAATCCTGTACTGCCGTTTGTTCCTGGAAAAAGTGCAGTATTTACAAACCAGTCGTCAGTATTAGGAAAGGTCACGGTACTTAATCCTCCAAAATGCAAGCGATTAGCATACACATCAGCATCTATTCCAAAGTTAGCTTTAACCGCGGCTCCCGAGACGGCTTGACCATAAAGTGAAATCTGACCAAACACTAAAAGAAATAATGGAGCATAAAAAAAGAGTTTTTTAGTAAACATATTCGTCCAAAAAAAACTTGTAAAACCTGCATTGTACCAGCAGGAAAAAGTAAGACAATACTCTTGTATACTTTTTATCGCATAAGAAATATTTTTTTTCATGATAATAGTAATTTTATGTCATAGGATATATTAAGTAGGAATTCAAGACTTGGAAAAAAACTTATAGAAAAATAAAGCATCTTCAAAAAATAGATTAATGAAGTAATCCATCATCAAAAAGAAATTCTATTGTAGGTAACAATAACTAAATTCTTTTTATCAACCGCCAAGTCGTTTTTATAAAACAGCTTAGATTTCAATTAAAAAGTATAAATAAACCTCGAAAGCAAAAACTTTCGAGGTTTAATTTTATACTCTAATCCTTCTCAATATTTTACAGGATCAAATGAATTATTTATAATTTATTTTGAAGAAATTACTTTTTTCACACTACTTCCTCTATTGGTAGTTACTTTTACAACATACACTTCTGATCTATCTACATAAGAATTAAGATTTAGTGTAACTTCTTTGTTCAGGTAACTATTATTATCCATTTTTGAAAGTACTGAAACACCTTGTGAATTAAGTACATCGATTTTTACATCAGATACATAATCAAAATTATATCTAATAGTAAGTTGGTCTTTGAAAGGAACTGGATAAGCATCAAAACTAGCTTTATCACCCAAACCATCTCCTTCGTTTGTAGCAGGAGTTCCTCCTAAAGGACATCCTGAATTATTAAGAATATCCAATTGAGTGGCTAATTTTCCAGGTGCACTTCCTCCTGATAAAAACGCATCATTAACGGCATCTATTACCGATTGAGTACTATCAGAATATGGTGCAGGATAATCAACTTCATCGCTGCAAGCATTCAATAAAGCGGCTACTCCTTGACGAGCTAAATTAAAAATACCTCCACCACCTAAATTAAGCGCTTGCAATAAAGTTAAATTAGCAAGATTGGACGGTGCATTTACAAACACATCGCCGAACAACATTGTAGGAGTATAGCTTGAACACCATCTATCAGTATGGTTTTTCCAGTATCCTAATGTACAACCTTCAACGATACAAATTTGATTAGTAACGAGAACTACATCAGAAGCAGTACATCCATTTATTGGATCTGTAACAGTTAATGTGTACGTTCCAGCTGCATTCACAGTTGGTGTAGCTGTATCTGCCCCAGAGACAATGTTACCACCATTACTGGCAACCCAAGAGTAGATTGCATTTTGAGTAGTTGAAGTTCCTGATAATAGTACAGTAGTTTCACCACATAATATCAGAACATCATCACCTGCAACTGCATTTGGTAGTGCTATATTAACCGTTACAGTCACCTCATCAGTATCACTACAACCAGAAGCTGTATGTGTTTTAGTAACTGTATACGTAGTAGTCACACTTGGATTAACTGTTGGATTTGCAGCAGTCGAAGTAAATCCGGCTGGAGATGAAATCCAAGAATAAGTAAATCCAGCTTCTGCTACTTCTCCAATAGAACCGCCATCAGGATTTGATATACAGGTTTTAGTGAAATCAGGTCCTGCTACCGCAACTACTGTTGGTTGATTAACTGTTACAATAACCTCATCAGTATCGCTACAACCAGAAGCTGTATGCGTTTTTGTAACTGTATACGTAGTAGTCACACTTGGATTAACGAATGGATTTGCATCAGTCGAAGTAAATCCGGCTGGAGATGAAGTCCAAGAATAAGTAAATCCGGCTTCTGCAACTTCTCCAATAGAACCACCTGATATGTTAATCAAGCAATTTTTAGTGAAATCAGATCCTGCATTCGCAACTACTGTTGGTTTATTAACCGTTACAGTAACCTCATCGGTATCACTACAACCAGAAGCTGTATGCGTTTTTGTAACTGTATACGTAGTAGTCACACTTGGATTAACTGTTGGATTTGCAGCAGTCGAAGTAAATCCGGCTGGAGATGAAATCCAAGAATAAGTAAATCCAGCTTGAGCTGCTTCTCCAATAGAACCACCATCAGGATTTGATATACAGGTTTTAGTAAAATCAGGTCCTGCTACCGCAACTACTGTTGGTTGATTTACCGTTACAGTAACCTCATCGGTATCGCTACAACCTGAAGCTGTATGCGTTTTAGTAACGGTATACGTAGTAGTCACACTTGGATTAACAAATGGATTTGCAGCAGTCGAAGTAAATCCAGCTGGAGATGATGTCCAAGAATAAGTAAATCCAGCTTCTGCAACTTCTCCAATAGAACCACCTGATATGTTAATCAAGCAATTTTTAGTGAAATCAGATCCTGCATTCGCAACTACTGTTGGTTTATTAACCGTTACAGTCACTTCATCAGTATCGCTACAACCAGAAGCTGTATGCGTTTTAGTAACAGTATAAGTAGTAGTCACACTTGGATTAACTGTTGGATTTGCAGCAGTCGAAGTAAATCCGGCTGGAGATGAAGTCCAAGAATAAGTAAATCCAGCTTGAGCCGCTTCTCCAATAGAACCGCCATCAGGATTTGATATACAGGTTTTAGTGAAATCAGATCCTGCTACCGCAACTACTGTTGGTTGATTAACCGTTACAGTAACCTCATCGGTATCGCTGCAACCAGAAGCTGTCTGTGTTTTAGTAACAGTGTAGGTAGTAGTCACACTTGGATTAACAAATGGATTTGCAGCAGTCGAAGTAAATCCAGCTGGAGATGATGTCCAAGAATAAGTAAATCCGGCTTCTGCAACTTCTCCAATAGAACCACCTGATATGTTAATCAAGCAATTTTTAGTGAAATCAGATCCTGCATTCGCAACTACTGTTGGTTTATTAACCGTTACAGTAACCTCATCGGTATCGCTACAACCAGAAGCTGTATGCGTTTTTGTAACTGTATACGTAGTAGTCACACTTGGATTAACTGTTGGATTTGCGGCAGTCGAAGTAAATCCGGCTGGAGATGAAGTCCAAGAATAAGTAAATCCGGCTTCAGCTGCTTCTCCAATAGAACCGCCATCAGGGTTTAATGTACAGGTTTTAGTGAAATCAGATCCTGCTACTGCAACTACTGTTGGTTGATTAACTGTTACAGTTACCTCATCAGTATCGCTACAACCTGAAGCTGTATGCGTTTTTGTAACTGTATAAGTAGTAGTCACACTTGGATTTACAAATGGATTTGCGACAGTCGAAGTAAATCCGGCTGGAGATGATGTCCAAGAATAAGTAAATCCGGCTTCTGCCACTTCTCCAATAGAACCACCTGATATATTAATCAAGCAATTTTTAGTGAAATCAGATCCTGCATTCGCAACTACTGTTGGTTTATTAACTGTTATAGTAACCTCATCGGTATCGCTACAGCCAGAAGCTGTATGCGTTTTCGTAACGGTATACGTAGTAGTCACACTTGGATTAACAAATGGATTTGCGGCAGTCGAAGTAAATCCAGCTGGAGATGATGTCCAAGAATAAGTAAATCCGGCTTCTGCAACTTCTCCAATAGAACCGCCATCAGGATTTGATATACAGGTTTTAGTGAAATCAGGTCCTGCTACCGCAACTACTATTGGTTTATTCACCGTTACAGTAACCTCATCGGTATCGCTACAACCTGAAGCTGTATGCGTTTTAGTAACGGTATACGTAGTAGTCACACTTGGATTAACTGTTGGATTTGCAGCAGTCGAAGTAAATCCGGCTGGAGATGAAGTCCAGGAATAAGTAAATCCAGCTTGAGCCGCTTCTCCAATAGAACCGCCATCAGGATTTGATATACAGGTTTTAGTAAAATCAGGTCCTGCTACCGCAACTACTGTTGGTTGATTAACCGTTACAGTAACCTCATCGGTATCGCTGCAACCAGAAGCTGTCTGTGTTTTAGTAACGGTATACGTAGTAGTCACACTTGGATTTACAAATGGATTTGCAGCAGTCGAAGTAAATCCGGCTGGAGATGAAGTCCAAGAATAAGTAAATCCGGCTTCTGCCACTTCTCCAATAGAACCACCTGATATATTAATCAAGCAATTTTTAGTGAAGTCAGATCCTGCATTTACCACTATCGTTGGTTTATTAACCGTTACAGTAACCTCATCGGTATCGCTACAACCAGAAGCTGTATGCGTTTTTGTAACGGTATACGTAGTAGTTACACTTGGATTAACTGTTGGATTTGCAGCAGTCGAAGTAAATCCGGCTGGAGATGAAGTCCAAGAATAAGTAAATCCGGCTTGAGCCACTTCACCAATAGAACCGCCATCAGGGTTTAATGTACAGGTTTTAGTGAAATCAGATCCTGCTACCGCAACTACTGTTGGTTGATTAACTGTTACAGTAACCTCATCAGTATCGCTACAACCTGAAGCGGTATGCGTTTTGGTAACGGTATACGTAGTAGTCACACTTGGATTAACTGTTGGATT
The DNA here is from genome assembly GCF_030010385.1 of Flavobacterium algoritolerans. NCBI lineage: Bacteria > Pseudomonadati > Bacteroidota > Flavobacteriia > Flavobacteriales > Flavobacteriaceae > Flavobacterium > Flavobacterium algoritolerans. Next base: position 65,117 of record NZ_JASCRZ010000001.1, read on the forward strand.
TGCAGCAGTCGAAGTAAATCCGGCTGGAGATGAAGTCCAAGAATAAGTAAATCCAGCTTCTGCTACTTCTCCAATAGAACCACCTGATATATTAATCAAGCAATTTTTAGTAAAATCAGATCCTGCATTAGCAACTACTGTTGGTTTATTCACAGTTACAGTCACCTCATCAGTATCGCTACAACCAGAAGCGGTATGCGTTTTGGTAACGGTATACGTAGTAGTCACACTTGGATTAACTGTTGGATTTGCGGCAGTCGAAGTAAATCCGGCTGGAGATGAAGTCCAAGAATAAGTAAATCCAGCTTCTGCAACTTCTCCAATAGAACCGCCATCAGGATTTGATATACAGGTTTTAGTAAAATCAGGTCCTGCTACCGCAACTACTGTTGGTTTATTCACCGTTACAGTAACCTCATCAGTATCGCTGCAACCTGAAGCTGTATGCGTTTTGGTAACGGTATAAGTAGTAGTTACACTTGGATTAACTGTTGGATTTGCAGCAGTCGAAGTAAATCCGGCTGGAGATGAAGTCCAGGAATAAGTAAATCCGGCTTCTGCAACTTCTCCAATAGAACCGCCTGATATGTTAATCAAGCAATTTTTAGTAAAATCAGATCCTGCATTCGCAACTACCGTTGGTTTATTCACCGTTACAGTCACTTCATCAGTATCGCTACAACCATTAGCCGTATTCGTTTTAGTAACGGTATACGTAGTAGTTACACTTGGATTAACTGTTGGATTTGCGGCAGTCGAAGTAAATCCGGCTGGAGATGAAGTCCAAGAATAAGTAAATCCGGCTTCAGCTGCTTCTCCAATAGAACCGCCATCAGGATTTGATATACAGTTTTTAGTGAAATCAGGTCCTGCTACCGCTATTGGTGGTGTATTGTTTTTTTCTACAACTACTGTCGCTTGAGCAAAGCACCCTGTAAAACCTGGCGCATAGACTTTCACGGTATAGGTACCAGAGTCTGTTACCACTCTGTCAGGATCAAATGGATTATCACCAGGAATAAGTACATTAGAAGGATTATACCATTCTATAGTTGCTCCCGTTGGGGCTATGCCTGTAGCAGTAATAGTGGCATTGGTATTAATACAAGTAATCACTTGATTAACATTAGCAGCTACCGTTGGAGTTACTGTATCACCAAATGGGAATGGTCCTGCAAAATCTTTCTGCTCACTGGTAAAAGAATCAGACTGTCCACCTGCGGAACTACGGGTCTTAACCAATAAACTCCCCAATACATTGGCACATGGCCCAGAACCTTGTCCTTTTCTGTCCAAACCAAAAGCAGTAAGATTAATTCCAATTTCTACATGTTGAAGGATTTGGTAGTGATCAAAAAATGCTGCGTTTGGACCTTCAATAGTTCCCCAAGGCGGACCTAAAGTAGTATCTTCAGCATTTACCCTTCCAAAAATATTTTCAACATCGGCTGGGTCATTGGAAACAATACGCCCATAACCAAAATTACCGCTTTGCTCCCCTTTTTCAAAAGTTCCGGGAACTACGCTAAATGGCCTTAAGGCCGCTGAATTATTATATGTATTAAAAACAGTTTCATCCATCCATACTCTGATTCTAACTTCAGGTTTAGATCCTCCTCCTTCATAATCAATCGAAACGATTATAGTTCCAGGAACATTAACACTTCCGTCAGCATTAAAAGTAAATGCGGTACGACCTCCATCGTTGCCTGTATTCCCAAAAACTAAATCTCCTGGAGAATAGCTAACTAAAGTTCGGAAGAATTCAAAATCAATATGCTTGCTACCATCAGTAGATCGCAATGTTGCAGCAGCATAAGCCCAAAGTACATCAAAAGGTCTGTCGTCTACAGGAAAACCTGGATTTGTAGAGGGATCATGCGGATTTGTTCCTCGTAAATGTGCCATTACATCGATGATATCATCTTTTTGAGGAATACTTCCAGCTCCCAGACTCCAAGTAATTGGATTATCAGCATTTTTATCTGCTGTACCGGCAAAAATACTCGAATCACTATTCCCTTGAGCAGAATTAGTATCCCTGCCATATACAGAATCTATCCATAAAAACCCATCAACAATAGGATATGGAAAACCTGGAGCAGGAGTCGTTACTGACTGCCCTTTTGTAAAGGAATAATTATTGTTAGCCAGAATAGAAGTCCTCAATGCAGCAGCACCAGTTACATCTATGACTCCTTTGCCACTGCCTGGGTAGGTAGTATTAAACCAGTCATCTGTACCTGCCTGATTGGGAAGACTCCCAAACTGCAACAGGTTGGCATAAGCATCAGCTTCAATACCAAAATTGGCTTTGACAGCAGCACCTCCAACAAGTTGACCATAAATAGGAGCTTGGCCAAACACTAAAAGCAGTAAAGTGGCATAAAAAAAGAGCTTTTTAGCAAACGCACTCGTCCAAAAAAAGCTCGAAAAACCTGCGTTGAAGCGCCAGGAAAAAGTGCAACAATAATCTTGTACACTTTTTATCGTAGAAAATATAAATTTTTTCATAATAATTTGGTTTTAAGACCATATTATTAATAAGAAAGCACATGTAGAAGTGGGGTTTTCGAAGAGTTGAAAAGGTCCTGTTCCATAGATAGAGTGTAGTTTAATACCATAAATTAGAAAAAAAGGAAGTTACAGACTGAGGCTAAAAATTACTGAGCTACAAATCAACCTTCATAAACACATTCATGAAGTAATCCATCATTCAAAAGATTTTTATTGTGGGGAACAATAACTAAATTCTTTTATCTACCAGACAATTGCTATACAAAGCAATCTTTAAACTTTAATCTAAAACAATCAGTATTGAAATTAATAACTGGTTCAAACAAAAGATTTTTAACTCAAAGGAAAAACTTGCAACAAACGAAATATCTTCAAAAAATAAATTTAGGAAGCACTCCATCTAAAAAAGTCCATTTTATTGTAAAGAGTAAAAACACATCTGATAACCAAATAGTTACATTATAAAAAAACTTAAATAATTAACTTTTGTTGAATCAAAGTTAGCTATAACATCAAAAAAAGAAAAAGAAAGAGCGCTAAACAAGATAAAATTCTGTTATTCCCGACAAGAGACACTATTCGCTAAGAAAAGGTTTACAGCTACAAAATATTAATACTTAAAAACCTGTTAACTTACTGATAATCAATTAATTAGGTAATGTATTATTTAAATTTTGTTAATAAAAAAACAATGTTAAAAAATAGTAATATCCTTTAACATATGAATTAGTAATATCGATTCTTTATCCAACATTTATTAAAAAAATTATTTCTCTTAAAGTACTGAAAATGAATCCTTTTTTAAGGTTAAAAAAACCTCAGGAGGGTTTAAAAACATTGCTTTTTATTCATGAAAACAATATAGCAGTCTAAAAACGTCAAAAAAAAGACCCATCATTGCTGAAAGGTCTTTTGTGTTAAAAATTATAATCCAATTCTAATTCCTATTTCACGGCAACAGTGTTGTTTCTTAAAATTTTGCTAAAAAATAACACATGAGAAGGCAATGCATTTTCCCAATATTCCCAAGTGTGAGCTCCTGGACGTTCCGTATAATCATGAGAAACTTTATTATAAACGAGTCTTCGGTGTAATTCCCTGTTAGATTCTATCAAAAAATCATCTACTCCGCAATCTATAATCAATTCCAGTTTGTTACTTTTTATTTTATCAACCATATTTAAAACAGCATTTGAGGCATATACTTCTTGTGGTACTCCTTCAATTCCAAAAACAGGTTCCATTAATTTAGTCACTCTTTCCTTAGATTCTGGATTAATCATGCTCCCCATATCAACGGCTCCACTCATACTTCCTGCAGCACAAAATAGTTCCGGGTGTTTTGTCGAAAGATACAATGCCCCATGACCTCCCATAGAAAGTCCTGTAATTACACGTCCTTTTCTGTCATTTATTGTTCGATAGGTATTATCTACTTTCTGAATTACTTCTTTTGTGATATATGTTTCAAACTGACTTCCTTTATTAACAGGACTATCAAGATAAAAACTGAAAGTTTCTCCTTCCGGCATTACAATTATAATATTATACTGATCCGCTAAATTGTGCAATAAATTCTTATCCGGAGTTTTAGACAACCAATCATTAAAATGACCATAAGCACCGTGCAACAGATAAAGAACAGGATAGTTAACCTTGCTTTTAGCATAAGAACTGGGCAATACTACCGCAGCTTTATAGGTTTTATTCATAGCTGAACTCGGGATTTGCAACGTATCGGCTTTTGCACCATAAGATGATGCAGTGTGTCCAAGAAGGAAAAATAAAAATAGAATCTGAAGTTTCTTCATTTGATAGTTTTTTTGTTGATTGAAAAGTAAATATACACTTTTCCAGAAAAACTTGCTTTATCGTTCAAAAATCGAATACCCTTTACAAAAACAATTGATTCATTTAGAACAGCTTAATTCAATATTGATGTGTTTTTGTAAAAACAATTCAATAAATAATTAACTCCACATTAAACAAAAACCTCTTACTTTTTTTATTTCGAAATTAAACAATATATACTTTTTTAACACAAATGAATTTATAATTATTGAATTTTAACCATAATCGGCATTATGATGATAAAATAGCACCTAAATCAGAAAATATAGTTCTATTCCGTAAACGATTCTTATTCTAATTTTACAATAGAAATTTTAACTATTAATTTAAAAACTAGAATTATGAAAAACATTTTAAAATTGAGTTTATTGTTGATAGTAACAATGACTAGTATGAGTATGTATGCAATTGAAGACAATTTTTTACTTAACGTAAAAAAAGGAAAAGGAAATGAAATTAGCTTTACTCTAAACCAAATTAAACAAGCTAATGTATCTATTTATGATGATCAGAATAATTTAATCTACACCGAAAAAGCAAAAGGTGAAAAAGGAATCTCAAAGACCTATAATTTAGACGAATTTCCCGTGGGAACGTATTATTTGGTTGTCGAAAACAGCCTGAAAAAAGTAAAACACGAAATTATCATCTCGGAACAAAAAACATTTTTAACAACAAAAGCAATCTCGGAAGTTTATAAACCAACGATGAAAAATAGAAATTTGGCAACTATCAATTAGTGTCCTGCCGAATAGTATTAATAAAGGCTGTCTTTTGGGACAGCCTTTTTATTTTATTATAAATATGAATTACATACTACATATTTCTTCTATATTGCCCGCCTACTTCAAACAAAGCCGAAGTGATTTGTCCCAAAGAACAAACCTTGGTTGCTTCCATTAAATGTTCGAATAAGTTTTCGTTTTTAATGGCGGCTTCCTGAAGCGTATTTAAATGCTCATTTACTAAATCCTGATTCGATTGGTGTAAATGGTTCAACATATCAATTTGGTATTGTTTTTCTTCTTCGGTGGCACGAATTACTTCGGCTGGAATCACAGTTGGAGAACCTTTAGAACTCAAGAACGTATTCACACCAATAATTGGAAATTCACCCGTATGTTTCAAGGTCTCATAATACAAACTTTCTTCTTGAATTTTACTTCTTTGGTACATTGTTTCCATAGCACCAAGAACACCACCACGTTCTGTAATTCGGTCGAATTCCTGTAAAACCGCAGCTTCTACTAAATCTGTCAATTCTTCGATAATAAAAGCACCTTGAATTGGATTTTCATTTTTAGCCAAACCTAATTCTTTGTTGATAATCAACTGAATTGCCATTGCACGACGCACTGATTCTTCGGTAGGCGTGGTAATTGCTTCGTCATAAGCATTGGTATGCAACGAATTACAATTGTCATAAATAGCATACAACGCTTGCAAAGTCGTACGAATATCATTGAAATCAATTTCTTGAGCATGAAGTGAACGACCCGAAGTTTGAATGTGGTATTTCAACATTTGCGCACGCTCGTTAGCTCCGTATTTGTTTTTCATGGCTTTCGCCCAAATTTTACGTGCTACACGACCAATAACTGCATATTCAGGATCTACTCCATTCGAAAAGAAGAATGATAAGTTTGGTCCAAAATCATTGATGTTCATACCACGACTCAAATAATATTCCACATAAGTGAAACCATTAGAAAGTGTGAAGGCCAATTGCGTAATTGGATTGGCACCCGCTTCGGCAATGTGATAGCCTGAAATAGAAACCGAATAGAAGTTTCTAACATTTTTGGTAATGAAATATTCCTGTACGTCACCCATCAATCGGAGGGCAAATTCAGTAGAGAAAATACACGTATTTTGTGCTTGATCTTCTTTTAAAATATCAGCTTGAACCGTTCCACGAACTTGTGACAATGTTCTTGCTTTTATGTCGTTATATACTTCCAAAGGTAAAACCTCATCTCCGGTTACGCCCAAAAGCATCAACCCTAAACCGTTGTTTCCTTCAGGTAAATCGCCTTGGTAATGTGGTCTCTCGACTCCTTTTTTGGTATAGATTTGTTTGATTTTTTCGGCAACTTCACCTTCCAGGCCATTCTCTTTGATATAAAACTCACATTGCTGGTCAATAGCCGCATTCATAAAAAAACCTAACAGCATTGGCGCTGGACCATTGATAGTCATACTCACCGAAGTCATAGCGTGAACCAAATCGAAACCAGAATATAATTTTTTGGCATCGTCCAAACAACAAATAGAAACTCCGGCATTCCCGATTTTTCCATAAATATCAGGACGTACATGTGGATCGTTTCCGTATAAAGTTACGCTGTCAAAAGCAGTTGATAATCGTTTTGCCGGTAATCCTGCACTCACATAATGAAAACGTTTGTTGGTTCTTTCCGGTCCGCCTTCTCCTGCAAACATTCGGGAAGGATCTTCTCCTTCGCGTTTGAAAGGATACAATCCAGCGGTAAAAGGAAATTCTCCGGGAACATTTTCCTGCAAACACCAACGTAAAATATCTCCCCAAGCTTGATACTTTGGCAACGCTATTTTCGGAATTTGAGAATGTGAAAGTGACTCTGTATGCGTAGCCATTTTTATTTCCCTGTCACGAACTTTGAACGTATAAACTGGATTTTTGTACTTGTTTACTTTTTCGCTCCAAGTCAAAATGATTTCCCAATTGTACGGATCCAAATCCATTTTTACTTTATCAAATTGATTCAGTAAAAGGTTTAAAAAGATTTTGTCTTCAGCGGCACCTGGTTTTTCAGATTCCAAAGCAGTTGGTAAAACCGAATCGTCATTAATTCCTGCTTTGTTTATTTCAGGTATTTTCTTGGCAACTGTTTCAATCGTTTTGAAAATTCCGTATAATTTCTGGGCAACTTGTTCCTGACTAACCGCCGTAACATCATATTTTCTGTTACTTTCGGCAATTTCAGATAAATAACGCGTTCTGTGTGGCGGAATAACGAAAATCTTCTCACTCATTTCACGAGTGATTTGGAACGTTGATTTCAAATCAGAATTCGTTTTCTCATGGATTTTATCCATAATAGCTTTGTACAGCGTATTCATTCCCGGATCGTTAAACTGCGAAGCAATTGTCCCGAAAACTGGAAGTGTATCTAAATCTGCATCCCAAAGATTATGGTTGCGTTGGTATTGTTTTTTCACGTCTCTTAACGCATCCAGAGAACCGCGTTTGTCGAATTTGTTTATTGCTACCAAATCAGCAAAATCAAGCATGTCGATTTTTTCCAATTGGGTTGCAGCACCAAATTCAGGTGTCATTACATATAAAGAAACATCAGAGTGGTCCATGATTTCCGTATCAGATTGCCCGATTCCAGAAGTTTCCAAGATGATGATATCATAATTTGCCGCTTTAATCACTTGAATCGCATCGGCAACATATTTAGATAAAGCCAAATTCGATTGACGTGTGGCCAATGAACGCATGTAAACTCTAGGACTATTGATAGCATTCATTCGGATTCTATCTCCAAGCAATGCACCGCCTGTTTTACGTTTTGATGGATCAACAGATATTAATCCGATTGTTTTTTCCGGGAAATCGATTAGAAAACGACGCACCAGCTCATCTACTAACGATGATTTTCCTGCTCCTCCTGTTCCTGTAATCCCAAGAACCGGAATCGTGCAATTCTCATTCTTTTTTTGGATGGCTTCCAAAGTTTTGGCCGCAACATCAGGAAAATTCTCTGCTGATGAAATAATTCTGGCAATTGCTTTTGGATTTTTCTCTTCTAAATGATTGATTTCATCACTTAGTTGATCTCCAATAGCATAATCTGCACGTTGTACTAAATCATTTATCATTCCTTGTAAACCCAAAGCACGTCCGTCATCAGGAGAATAAATTCTCGTAATTCCGTACGCCTGTAACTCAGCAATTTCAGAAGGCAGAATTACACCTCCGCCACCGCCAAATATCTTAATTTGGCCCGCTCCTTTTTCCTGAAGCAAGTCATACATGTATTTGAAATATTCGTTATGCCCTCCTTGGTAGGAAGTTATTGCAATCGCATTGGCATCTTCTTGAATCGCTGTATTGACAACTTCTTCCACACTACGGTCATGGCCCAAATGGATTACCTCAACACCTGTAGACTGAATAATCCTACGCATAATGTTGATTGCGGCATCGTGACCGTCAAAAAGAGCTGCTGCGGTAACAATTCTTACTTTATTGTTAGGGATATATGGTTTTTGTTGTTCCATTTTATGAATATGATAATTTAAGCCTGCAATTTACGATTTTATTTTAAAAATTATTTGATGTTGTGGCTCGTTGTTAATAAATAACACAGAATTTTGTTATTTAGCCCCGATTGAAGCGGCATCTCCCGATTTAGAAAAACAAGGCTTTTATCAGCCGTAGTTTTTATTTATCGGGAATACAGCGGAAAGCGGGACAAATCCTGATTAATAAAACTAAAATTTGTGCTCCTAAAGAATAGTTGGCTTTGTTTTTGAATAAATAGTATTTTTACAAAAGCCAAATGGCAAACAGACGAAGTAAACTAATACTCTAATTACGATGAAGAAAATTTTAATGGTTATGATGGCGGTTTCGCTTTCGAGTTGTGCGGAAATGCAACAGGTGATGAATCAATTTCCACAAACGCAAGGAATTGGCAGCGTTGATATTGCCGGTGGATTGAAGGAAGCATTAAACAATGGGATTTCGAAACAGGTAACAAAACTGACTGCTACCGATGGTTTTTACAGAAATGAAGCCGTGAAAATTTTATTGCCGGAAGAATTGAGAAAAGTAGATACTGGTTTGAGAAGAATTGGATTGAGTTCTTTGGCTGACGAAGGTTTGAAAGTATTGAATCGTGCTGCCGAAGACGCGGTGAAAGAAGCGACTCCAATATTTGTTGATGCCGTTAGAAACATGACTTTTATGGATGCCAAAACGATTTTGATGGGAAATGAAAGTTCGGCTACCACTTATTTGCAAAACAGTACTTCGACAGCTTTGTACGGAAAATTTAATCCGGTGATTAAAAGTTCGTTTACAAAAGTTGGTGCCGATAAAGTATGGGCCAACATTATTACTAAATACAACAGCATTCCTCTTGTAAATAAAGTGAATCCTGATTTGACTGATTATGTTACAAACCAAGCGTTGAATGGCGTTTTCAAAATGGTTGCTGTTGAAGAAAAAAACATCAGAACGAATTTGAGTTCCAGAACTTCTGTTTTATTGCAAAAGGTTTTTGCTTTGCAGGATAACAAATAGATTGAAATTTGGCTGTTTTTTTTCAAACATAAAACAGCTAAATCCAACTTTTTTATAAAAACAAATACGTTTAGTTTTGAAAAATACTATTCATTACTACCAACAAAGCTGAAAACAGAACGCTAATGCAGAAAATTACAATCCTAATCCATTGCGAAGATCAAAAAGCAATTATTGCTTCCGTTACGAATTATATTTCCTCTATTGATGGTAATATTATTTATTTAGATCAACATGTAGATGCCGATGAAAATGTATTTTTCATGCGTTTAGAATGTGAATTCAGTGCCAAAAATTGGAATATTGAAGCCATTAAAACTGATTTTCAAGCTAAGTTAGCAGCTCCTTTTAATATGTCGTGGGAAATGTATACCCAAAACGAAAAACCAAGAATGGCTTTGTTTGTTTCTAAATACGACCATTGTTTGTATGATATTTTAGGACGCTACAGCGCTGGCGAATTGCCTCTTGAAATTCCTTTGATTATAAGCAATCATGAGGATTTGAAAGCAGTGGCAGAGCGTTTTTCTATTCCGTTTCATTATGTTCCTTTCACGAAAGACATTAAAACCGAAGGCGAACAAAAACAGTTGGATTTACTAAAAGAATACAATATTGATTTCATTGTTTTGGCACGCTACATGCAAATTATAACACCTAATTTGATTGCGCAATACAAGAATCAAATTATCAATATTCATCATTCCTTTCTTCCAGCATTTCCAGGGGCAAAACCATATCATTCAGCTTTTAAACGCGGTGTAAAAATCATTGGGGCAACCAGTCATTATGTTACCGAAGGATTAGATGAAGGTCCGATTATCGAGCAGGATATTGCCCGAGTTTCACACAGTCATTCTATAGAAGATTTTATTATGAAAGGGCGCGATCTGGAACGCATGGTTTTGGCTAGAGCCATAAAACTGCATGCCGAAAGAAAAACAATGGTTTATGACAATAAAACGGTAGTTTTTTTATAAATCCTCACCCCAACCCTCTCCTAAGAAAAGAGAACCAAACCCCATAGAATTAAAGAATATTGTCTATTATATATAAATGCTCACTTATTGGTGAGCATTTTTTTAACCTAAAATTTCAATTTCTTTAGTTTTGTCATTATTACTAAATACTACTTTAGTCCAAAACGATTTTGCTTTTTGATGCGTTGGATACCAATCCCGATTTTCTTCCACAAGAATAAAAAGCCCTGTATCAGTTCCTAAAACGATAAACTTTTCTAGTTTTGGTTGTTTTGAAAATACCGAAAGACCGTATTCCTTAAACATTTCATCACTGAACTTCGAAACATTTTTGGTCACAAAACCTATTTCGCTTACAGAAAGAATTGACAATCCATCAAATGGTTTTTCTGAAGCATTATCCAAGCTAAAACGAGCAATAAATTCTAAAATATTTCCATTATTGTCATAGAAATAAAAAGACTTTGCATTCCAGTTATAGAAATCGGCAATTTTTTCCGGTGGAACAACCTCCATAATTTCAGTTTTCTTTTCTATCCAAGCAAAGGCTTCCAACAATTTATTATTGGGTATATCAAAAGCAAAATGATACACTGGTTTTAAATTCTCAGAAGAACGGAAAGTTAGTTTTGTGGAACCAGCGGCAAATGAAACACTCGAATTGGTTTTCGAAATAGTTTTCAATCTGATAACGTCAGTGTAAAACAACTCCGTTTCAGTAATACTATCCGTCAATAATTCGAGTTCGAGAATATTCATCGTGTTTAAATAAAGTAATTTATCTTTTTAACAAATACACCTCAACGCCCAGCAACTAAATCATTATGAATTTCTAATGATACGTTAAACCTGCTGAAATTATATAGCCTCAGATGATGTCAAAATCCTTAAATAAATGCTCTGGAAATAAAGTTAAAAAACTTAACTTATGTACAACAAAGTAATAACAAAATCTTAACAGCAAAACGCCTGCTTATGTGTGATCTTTGCAGAGTAATAAACTGGTTATTTATTATTTTGGTTTTGGTTAGTTAAAGAATTGCCTGCATTTATAATGCAGGCATTTTTTTATTTAGCGGTATTTATAAAAGAAAGAACTGCATCATTGAAAGCATTAGGTTGCTCCACATTTACTACATGTCCACATTTTTCTATTACAAAGAGTTTTGACGATTTATAATGATTTTCGACCACTTTCCTAACCGATGGCAAAAACATATAATCCTCTTCGCCCATAACATAAAGCGTAGGAATATTCAATTCGACCTGGCGGAACCATTTCAGCACCGGATTTATTTCGGCAGTGAGTTTAAACCATTTGATGAATTCTTTTTGATATAATTTTTTAGCTTCGTTTATAAAAAGAACACGAGATTGCTTGTGACTTTTTTTAGGCATAATGACAAAGGCAAAAAACTTATATAAAACCAAATAAGGCAATACATATTTAAACATATTTCCCAATCGCATCAATACTTGAGAACGGAAATTCATTTTCAGGATTGCGCCGCCAAGAATCATGCTTTGCACGCGTTCCGGATACATTTCTGCCAATTGTCTGATGAGTATGGTACCCAAAGAAATGCCAACGAAATGTGATTTTTTAATTTTAAGAAAATCTAAGACTTCCAGAATATCATTGGCCAAAGCCGAAAAAGTATATTTCTGTTTGAAAGCTGTCTTTAAAGTAGGTTTTGACTCCCCGTGACCCCGCAAATCCAATAACAATACATTATACTGTTTTTTAAAATCACGTATTTGCTTAAACCAGATAGAAGAACTCCCACCGGCGCCATGAACAAAAGTTACCCACTGATCGGTATTTTTATTTTCGTAAATGGTATAATTAATCACTTGGTTTTTTTTGTAAAAATAGGACTTTAATTTTAAATCCCAATCTTAACAAAAAATAATGCTGGTTTTATAATTGTATACCGTAAATTTGCAAAAAATTTACACTCATGAAAGGATTATTGAAAGAGAAAAGTGAAATAGAAAAGCTTAAAAGAGAATACCAAATGCTCTCAGAACTAAATTTCAACTTCGACAAGACGACTGTTAAGTCTACCGTAACAACAGAAGAATTAATTTTAGAGGAATGCGAATTATAATTTTTGATGCATTTTTTTAAAATAGTCAAACGCTTTTAGCAGCCTGCTTCCATACCAAGAAAACATTTCGCCATCAACAAACACCGTTTTTGCATGATGCGTGTGTCTTCCTATTTCGAATGCATCTTCCTCCTTAAAAGGATATGGCTCTGAAGACAGAAAAACCAAATCCGGATCTCCTTCCAATCGCATTTTTTTGAGTTCGATTTCCGGATAACGTGATTTGTTATCATAAATATTCTGAAAGTGATTCAGCTTTAGTAATTCATTGATAAAATTATCCGAACCAGCGACCATAAAAGGGTTTTTCCAAATGAAATACGCTGCTTTTTTAACCGGTTTATCTTTGATGAAGTTTTTAAAATCGCTCAAGGCAAAAGCCAATTTGTCGTTCCATTTCTGGGCTTCGGTTCTACAATTGAAGAGCTGACCAAAGTCGGTAATCATTTGAAAATTGTCTTCAATCGTGATGATATTCGTCACCCAAACCGGACAAATTTTACGCAATTCTGCTACGATTTCTTCCGTATTTTCTTCTTTATTACAAATGATGATATCCGGCTCCAACAACCTGATTTTCTCATAATGTACTTTCTTGGTTCCTCCAACGATTTTTTTGACGGACTTAAAATGATACGGATGCACACAGAATTTGGTAATACCAACAATTCGGTCTTCCAAGCCCAAATCATACAGTAATTCCGTTTGAGAAGGAACCAGTGAAATAATGCGCTTGGGCGACGTTTCAAAAGAATGGGAAGTTCCTATTTGATCGATTAGATTTTTTTGTTTCAAGTTTAAAGTTTAAAGTTCATAGTATTAAAACATAAATTGGCAGCTTCTTAACCATTAAGAAATTAAGAAAATTAAGCTTTAAAAGTATTTCTTAACGGTTGTGAGAAACAAGCTTTAAAGTATTTCTTAATGAAACTTAATTTCTTAATGGTTTAAAAAAAGTCCCAGTTTAAAATTCTTTCACTTTAAGCCTTAAACCTTTTCAAACTTCAAACTAATAATTGCTGACATTTCTAGTTGCATTTTCAACGCTTCTTCTCTTGCTTTTTCAACAAAATCAGTTCCGTTTGAAGCATAAATAATGGCTCTGGAAGAATTGATCAATAATCCTACATTGGCATTCATACCGTATTTACAAACTTCAGCTAAACTTCCGCCTTGTGCGCCAACTCCTGGAACCAGCAAGAAACTGTCAGGGACAATTTTACGGATTTCAGTAAAATATTCGGCTTTCGTAGCACCTACAACATACATCAGGTTTTCACTGTTTTTCCACGTTTTAGACGTTTCTAATATGTGTTTGTACAATTCTTTTCCATCAACGTTTAAAGTCTGGAAATCGAACGCCCCTTCATTGGAAGTCAAAGCCAACATAATTGTATGCTTATTTTCGAAAGCAAGAAAAGGCTCCACCGAATCTTTCCCCATATAAGGAGCAACGGTAACGCTGTCAAAGTTTAAATCTTCAAAAAAAGCTTTGGCATACATCGAAGACGTATTTCCAATATCACCCCGTTTAGCATCTGCAATCGTGAAGATATCCGGATAAGTTGAGTTGATGTAATGAATTGTTTTTTGCAACGACATCCAACCTTTTATTCCGTAACCTTCATAAAAAGCGGTATTGGGCTTATACGCCACCGCTAAATCATGGGTTGCATCGATTATGGCTTTATTGAATTCGAAAATAGGATCTTCCAGTGCTAATAAATGTTGTGGAATTTTATTCAAATCAACATCTAATCCTACTGCTAGGAATGATTTCTTGATTCTGATTTGGTCAATAAGTTGTTGTGTAGTCATTGTTTTAATTATGTGCTACAAATTTATGAAAAAAACCTCGAAAGCATTGGCCGTTTTATAACTTAAAAATTCAGTGAATACGGTATATTTAATACAATCCATTTTCTTTTAAATCAATATCAAGATAAATTAGTGAGACAAAACTAAAGCATTATTTTCAAACCTAAAGAATTTGATTTCCAAACCGATATGAGTCAATTATATAAAAAAAATAAAAATTTATATAACAAACAAAATCTAAAAGTATGTTATCTTTGCAGTAATAATCTAACAATTTAAACCAGAAAAAAACATGAAAAACTTTATTTTATCAGCATCTTTACTTGCTACAACAATTTTGTTTGCAAACGCAAAAGAAAAAATTGATCAAAATACAATTACAAAACAACAAAAAATTGCAATTAGCAAAACTACAGATAAAACGGTCTATTTTTGGGAAGTAAACACGCCAACAGGTTATGCAAGCGGTTATACGCTTTCGGAAGCCAAAGCATTACAAGCAATAAAATTGATGGCTACAAATGACATAGTAACGTATAGAATCGTTGAAGCCTATAAATAGTTTTTAAAACTAAATATAGCTTCAATAGCTTATTTTTATAAAAATTACTACCCTCAGAGGTCCCGAAGAGTACAAAAAAAAGTGAAACGAATTTCACTTTTTTTTATTTAGAATACCTCGCTGGCTTCTTTCAATTTTTCCATGTTGTTGACTAACGCTAGCTCGTCAACAATTTTCTGAATGTCACCATTCATTATATTTCCTAAATCATACAAAGTCAATCCTACACGGTGATCCGTTACACGACCTTGTGCGTAATTGTAGGTACGGATTTTGGCAGAACGGTCACCAGAACTTACTTGAGACGTACGTTTGGTAGCATCTTCCGCTTGTTTTTTGGCTAATTCCTGTTCGTATAAACGGGAACGCAATACGCCAAAAGCCTTGTCTTTATTCTTGTGTTGTGATTTTTGATCCTGACATTGCGCCACTAATCCTGTTGGAATGTGCGTCAAACGAACCGCTGATTTGGTTGTATTTACGGATTGTCCACCTGGTCCTGACGAACAGAAGAAATCCACACGTACATCATTCATATCAATTTGCACATCAAATTCCTCTGCTTCCGGCAATACCATAACAGTCGCTGCTGATGTGTGAACACGTCCTTGCGTTTCTGTTTGCGGTACACGTTGCACTCGGTGAACACCCGCTTCAAACTTCAAAGTTCCATAAACATCTTCACCGGTAACTTCAAAAATCACCTCTTTAAATCCACCCGAAGTTCCTTCATTCATATCCACAACAGATGTTCTCCAACCTCTGTTCTCACAATATTTTGTGTACATACGGAATAAATCCCCTGCAAAAATACTCGCTTCATCCCCACCCGTTCCGGCACGAATCTCCACCATAACATTTTTAGCATCTTCGGGATCTTTAGGAATCAACATAAATTTGATTTCATCCTCCAGTTCCGGTAATCTTTCCTTTGCTTCTTCCAGTTGCATTTTGGCCATTTCGGTCATATCTGCATCACTATTATCGGCTATAATTTCGTTTGCTTCATCGATATTCGCCATCAAAATAACGTATTCATCGCGCTTTTCGGCCAAAGCTTTTAAACTTTTGTACTCTTGATTCAATTGCACATAACGTTTCTGATCAGAGATAACATCCGGCTGAATGATTAAATCCGATATCTCATCGAAACGTTGTTTTACTATTTGAAGTCTATCTAACATTTTCTTATTCCTTTTATTGGAGTGCAAAAATACGAAAAAAGTATTCAGTTTGCAAGGTTCCTAATTGAGATTGTCATTGCGAACAATGAGGAACGAATTGTGTGGCAATCAGGAGCTATTTCCTGCTATACGTTACAATCTTTTTTCGGCAAAAAAAGCTTTAAAAAAGGATTTTCACTGCTATCAGGGCTAGGGAATTTGAATAATTCAAGGTCGTTTAGGTTTTTCGTAGAGTTCTTGAATGAAAATGGTCAATTTAGAGGTACTATTTTTTATCAGATTTTTCAGATTTAAATTATATATTTGTGAAGGACAGCTGACCTTTATAATTATCAAATTAAAAATAACACTTGTAAAGTTCGTGGCAGAAAATTATCAGACTTTTAATAAATTATTGCTAATATTTTGAAACTACTTACTTATCTATTTTGTTTTTTCGCATTTCCTAACTTGTATTCCCAACAGGTGTATAAATTTGATTGTGAAGTTAGATACCAATTTAAATCTAAATTGAAAAACATCAGTGATACGAGAAGTTATCTAATCAATTCTAAAGACAATAGCTATTATGCTGTAAAAATTCCGATACGCAAGAAAAAATACAAACTAATACTCATAGATTATAACGGTTTAAGTGCCCAACAAATTTTCAAAACAGAAGAATTGGAAAAACCAGGTGTACTTATATCACTTTTTAACGCCTCCTCTTACAGTAATCACTACAAATACCAAATTAATAACTATGATTTTGAAAAACATAATGACTCTTTAATTGATGAAAAACGATTTAACAACATCTACTTAGTGAGTACAAATGACCAATTAAAGAAAAATAAAAACATTGGTCACTGTAAGTATTTGGTTGACCCAAGTTTCGATTTTTCACCCCTGTTAGAGCTTTCAACTGCATATGAAATTTGGAAAGCGCGGAACAATTTTCCAAATGGACTCCTTACACAATTTCACATGCATAATTCAAAAAATGAGATTGAGTATTCATTAGTTCTTGAGGAAATAAAATATCGGGACTTCAAAATTTCATATTACAATTATGTACCCCAAAAGCTGTAAAAAAGTTTAAAAATTTGGGTATTTAGACTAACACATCTGCCACAAAAATAACGAAATACCAACGAATAAAAAAACACTAAAAATAATTTCTACCTTATCAATTACATTATCTGTTATTTTATTAATTGTCAGTAAATGAAATCTGTTAAATGAGCTTAATTCATTTTACGCCAGAACTATAGTAATTCTTGTTAATTTAAATTTACTGATTTTTCAAAGAACAAATCTAAAGGCTGGCGCGAGCGTCCCGCTCGTGAATACAAATAAAAGTAAATACATTATCAATTGTAATTGGCACGAGGGGGACACGCGCGCTAACCTTTGAGTAACAAGCTAGAGGAAAAAAACGAAGAATGAAACCCCGCTCTGCGAAGTATAAACAAATCGCAACAACAAAATATAATCGTAATTGCTCTGCGAAGTCTCACGACTTCGTAGCAATTCCAATAATCAACAAAACGGATCGCTCGCATTTCTACAATCGTTAGCGTAGTTTTGCAAACTGTGACCACAACGAGAAGCAAGTAAAACAATAGACTAACTGAATGGGATTGCTTTGTTCCTCGCAATGACACACTAGATACACTTGCATTTAACTTCAGCACACAACCTCGCTCGGTCTGAAATAAACAATCACAAGCGAATTCTATGATAAAAATTAGTGAAACATTAAAAATTACACCAAATCATTTTAAAAATAATATACTAAATTTGAATCAAATAACGTTGTGAAAATTGACCTATGAAAACTAATAAAAATGTTGCTGTATTACTAGAGGAAATGGATTGGTTGCAAAAAGTAATAAATCAAGTAATCTGTAGTTATTTACTTCAGGATGGGCATGAAAATCATTGGAGAGATATTCCATCACCCGAAATTCATGCAGATGACAATACCTATCATAAAATCCTAAATAAATGGCAATTAAATCAATCCGAACGCCTTTGCCTTGCTTTAATCCTTGCTCCCCAAATTAAACCTGAACTATTAGATGTTTTTTTGAGCAAAAATGCGATGTATGATCGCGGTTTTACTGAATTTGGCGGAGTTACTAATACAAGTCATAGCGGATTTTTACCCACTGGTCAAACCTTTTGCTTCTTGATTACAGCTATTAATCCCGAATTAAGACCTGAAGTGTTTACAATACTTAACGCAAACCATATACTATCGAGGGAACAAGTCTTAATTATAGCGCCTACAGAAACACAATTACCTGTTTTGAGTAGTGTTCTCTCCCTTAATGAACGCTGGTTACAGTATTTCATGACAGGCACTTTACCGTCATTGGAACACAGTGCTTCGTTTCCTGCGAAACAAATTTCTACTGCTTTGAATTGGGAGGATTTGGTTTTAGAAAATTCTGTCATGGAAGAAGTATTGGAAATTAGTTCTTGGCTAAACCATGGTACAACTCTTATGACAGCATGGGGACTCGAAAACAAAATAAAACCCGGATACAGAGCTTTATTTTATGGACCTCCGGGCACTGGAAAAACACTGACTGCCGCTTTGCTGGGCAAAATGACCGCGACAGCAGTGTACCGAGTGGATCTCTCGATAATCGTGTCAAAATACATTGGAGAAACCGAAAAAAACCTATCCAAAATATTTGATATGGCGGAACATAAAAATTGGATTTTATTTTTTGATGAAGCAGATGCCCTTTTTGGCAAACGAACAGCAACCTCATCATCAAACGATAGGCATGCCAACCAACAAACGGTGTACTTGTTACAAAAAACAGAAGATTTTCCCGGAGTAGTCATTTTAGCCA
This sequence comes from Flavobacterium algoritolerans, assembly GCF_030010385.1. Lineage (NCBI taxonomy): Bacteria > Pseudomonadati > Bacteroidota > Flavobacteriia > Flavobacteriales > Flavobacteriaceae > Flavobacterium > Flavobacterium algoritolerans. The sequence continues at coordinate 84,285 of NZ_JASCRZ010000001.1, forward strand.
GCAACCTAAAAGAAAATATCGATGATGCTTTTACAAGGAGATTTCAATCCATAATTCATTTTACGATGCCGGGTCCAGCAGAACGATTACAATTATGGAAAAATGCCTTTTCAGGAAAATGCGAATTGGACGCAAGTATTGATATAGAAAATATTGCCGAACAATTTGAACTGACTGGAGAAGCCATAATCAATATATTACGCTATTGTGCCTTAACTGTTATCCAAAAAAATGAAACAATGGTTAGTAAACAACAGCTACTCGAAGGTATCCGACGTGAATTAAAAAAAGAAAATAGAACATTAACAATATAAGATTAACACAATCTTGTCTCCGATAGCTCTGATTGCAAACAATCGTTAAGCAAGCCTAATGGTGATCGTTTGCAACTAGTGCCAATTTTAATCTAGATTACCATAGTAGTGTTCACAACGAAAAGCAAATAAAATATTAGCCAAACTGGATGGGATTGCTTCTTTCCTATCAATGACTTAAGCCTATCGCTAACAAATAAACCAAAAGCAGCAAATAAGTACGAACCCATTAAACAAACCAAACCAATGAAATTAATACTGATCACGTTACTTGTATTGTTCAACCTTACAACATTCGCACAATCGAATGGATTTTCCGGTGATTACAATCGTACTTTTAGCGCAGCAGGCGACCATTTAATTGAATACAAATTGACCTTGCATCAAGATGGAACATTCGTATTTCATTCGTATTCTAAAATCAAAAACGGATTTCCGCCTGAAGTAAATAAATACGGAAAAGGGAGATGGATAGCGAAAGACAATGTGATTACCTTCTCTTCGAACAAACAAGAAGACTTTGATGAAAAATACACGTTGGATTTCAATAATTCCAAGGCGAGATTTGTCACTAAAAATCCCAGAGATAAAAGTGACCGCATCATCAAGACCAAACTTACGTTTGTTGAATCAGAAATTCCCTGGATGCAACGACTGGATGTCTTTAAAATATAGGTACGCTTTACCAATCCCCTACTAGCGTTCATTTGCAGAGACTTCCAATTGTATTTTTTTATTTGATCTTTAAATAATTTGCAAAATTTGGTTGCAGCGCTCCATATTTATAAAAATAGAACTCATCTCTATTAATAATACTATTATTTTATTTTTTGTTTAATTATTTATTAAAAAGATTAAACAACAGTTTTTAATCTGTATATTTGAGATATAAATAATTTTAAACTTAAAACATTGACTATGAAATTAGTAAAAACAATTAGCGCATTTGTATTATTAGGAGTAATAACTACTTCTTGTGGAGAAAAAAAGCAAGCAGAATCTACTGAAATGACTGATTCTACTGCAGTAGCCATGGACACTACAGCTGTAGTGGAGCCATCAACGATTGTAGATGTAGCGGCAGGAAATGCAGATTTCTCAACATTAGTTACTGCTGTAAAAGCAGCAGGATTAGTAGAAACATTAAGTGGCGACGGCCCCTTTACAGTTTTTGCACCAAATAACGCAGCATTTGCAAAACTTCCTGAAGGAACTGTTGATGGCTTGTTGAAACCCGAAAGTTTAGACAAATTGAAAGCAGTATTGACCTATCATGTGGTAGCAGGTAAATTTGATGCCGCTACAGTAATTGATGCAATAAACAAAAACAACGGAAAATATACTGTTACAACTGTTCAAGGTGGCACTATTATTTTGAGCTTGAAAGACGGAAAAGTGATGTTGACAGACGCAAATGGAGGAACTTCAACAGTTGTTCTTGCAGATGTGTCAGCTTCTAACGGAGTGATTCATGCAATTGATAGTGTTATTATGCCAAAATAAATAAGGTTTTAATTCATTAATTCAGAAACCGTTACAAAATTGTAACGGTTTTTTTATGGATTGTTATCAATAAATAATAACTACATTTTATGCAGCGCAACTTTGTAGTTATCTGACTTTGTTGTTCAATATTTAGTTTGAACAGGATTTTAAGCTGAATTAAGTAAACTCTCCGCAAAAATAAACACCTAAAACAATGGACAAACTCGATATGATTGCTTCCCCCTTATAAAACCTAACTCTCCCCGTTGATAACTCCTACCGATTTCTTTTTAATACCAATTTCTAAATTCCTACTTTGCGGCTTCAAAATTAGAAGCAAAAAATGAAGGTTTGTATTGCCGAAAAACCCAGTGTCGCCCGTGAAATCGCATCCGTTTTGGGAGCCAATACCAAGCACGATGGCTATTTTGAAGGCAATGGCTATCAGGTAACCTACACTTTTGGGCATTTATGCACCCTAAAGGAACCCAACGATTACAAACCGCACTGGAAAAGTTGGGACCTCAACAACTTACCCATGCTTCCCGAGAAATTTGAGACCAAAGTGGTAGAGAATACAGGGATTCAAAAGCAATTCAGAATCATAAAAAGCTTGTTTGACAAAGCCGAATTAGTCATCAACTGCGGGGATGCCGGGCAAGAAGGAGAACTCATTCAGCGCTGGGTCATGAACGAAGCGCAGTACAAAGGCGAGGTAAAACGCTTGTGGATTTCGTCGCTGACCACCGAAGCCATAAAAGAAGGTTTTGAGAACTTAAAACCATCTGCCAACTACGATAATTTATACTACGCCGGATTTTCCAGAGCCATTGGCGACTGGTTACTCGGTATGAATGCCACGCGTTTGTACACTGTAAAACATGGCGGTTACAAACAAGTTTTGTCTATTGGAAGGGTGCAAACCCCAACATTGGCAATGGTCGTGGACCGATTCAAAGAAATTGAGAATTTCAAACCGCAACCGTATTGGGAATTGCAAACCTTGCATCGAGAGACACTTTTTAGCTATGAAGAGGGACGCTTTTTGAAAAAGGAAGATGGAGAACTTCTCGCCAATAAAGTAAAGGAAAGCGAATTCGAAATTGTTTCTGTCGAAAAAAAGAACGGTAATGAGTTTGCACCAAAACTATTCGATTTAACAGGTCTTCAGGTGTACTGCAATACCAAATTTGGTTTTACGGCAGACGAAACACTTAAAATTGTACAAACGTTATACGAACAAAAAGTAGTCACGTATCCGAGAGTTGATACCACGTTTTTACCTAATGATATTTATCCAAAAGTACCCGGGATTCTAAAAAACCTGACGAATTATGCCGCGTTGACGCAGCCGCTTTTGGAAAAAAAGATAAAAAAATCACCCAAGGTTTTCAATGATAAAAAAGTAACGGATCACCACGCGATTATTCCAACGGGAATTCAAAGCAATTTGCAATACAATCAGCAACAAGTGTATGATATTATTACAAAGCGATTTATTGCAGTCTTTTATGACGATTGTTTGGTTGCCAATACTACGGTAGTCGGGAAAGCTGCCAATGTTTTATTTAAAACCACGGGAAAAGAGATTTTAAAAAAAGGATTTCGAGTTGTTTTTGAAGATCCTAATACCAAAGAAAAAGAAGCCGATATCTTGCCGAGTTTTGTTGTAGGCGAAAAAGGACCGCACCAACCTTCGTTTTTGGAAAAGGAAACCAAACCACCAAATCAATTTACAGAAGCGACTTTATTGCGCGCCATGGAAACCGCGGGCAAGCAAGTTGATGATGAGGATTTACGCGAATTGATGAAAGAAAATGGTATCGGTCGCCCATCCACGCGAGCCAATATTATTGAAACGCTGTTCAGACGCCAATACATCGTAAGAAACAAAAAACAAGTATTGCCAACGCCAACAGGAATTCAACTGATTGACACTATTCAAAATGAGTTGGTCAAGTCAGCAGAACTGACGGGTTCTTGGGAAAAACAGTTGAAAGATATTGAAAAAGGAACCTTTACTGCCGGTTCCTTTATCAAAAACATGAAGCGCATGGTTGAGGTTTTGGTGTATGAAGTACGCAGTGAAACCAGACGCGCCAACATCTCACATGCAGGAAATGCTCAAAAGGAAGAAGCTAAAGTGGAGAAAAAGAAAGCCGCAGGAATTTTGGGGGAAGCCTGTCCGAAATGTAAAAAAGCAACGCTCATCAAAGGAAAATCCGCTTATGGCTGTGGCGAATACAAAGCAGGTTGCACGTTCCTATTACCCTATACTTTTGCGGAGAAAAAAATATCCGAGAACCAATACCTGCGATTGCTTCAAAAAGGATCTACCGTAAACTTGAAAGATTTCAAAACCGATGCCGGCGCTGTGGAAGGTTTACTTCGCTTTGACGAAAATTTCCAACTCAAATTAGAACCGAAGAAAACTTTGGTGAAAACCGGACCTGATGAATTAGCCTGTCCGAAATGTGAAAAAGGTACAGTTCTTAAAGGAAAAACTGCTTATGGTTGCAGTGATTATAAATTAGGTTGTGATTTCAAAGTGACTTTCGATGTGGTCAGAACGAATTTAAAAGATCAAAAACCGACCAAAGAATTGGTTTATACTATTTTGAAAGAAAGCGAAAATAATTTCTGATTAATGTTATCTGAAATGCTTCGCTGGTTCGCTATCGCTCGGGTCAAAAATCATTAATCAAAAATCTTTCTATTTTATTTTTTTATACTTTAGCGTTTCAAAATAACACCAAATACTTACACATATGTTTCGAAAAACAACTCTTATACTGCTTTTGCTAGTTATTGTTTCCTGCAAAAATTCTGATTACAATAAAAACGAAAAAATCAAAGCGGCAAGTTGGCTTTTGGGGAATTGGGAAAACAAATCAGCCGATGGTAATCTAACGGAAAATTGGGAGAAATTGAACGATAGCACCTTTCAAGCACAATCCTATTACATAAAAGAGAAAGATACAGTGCATTTTGAATCTATCATTTTACAACAAAAAGGAGAAAACTTAACGTATACTGCAACCGTAAAGGGACAAAATAATGACAAACCCGTTGTTTTCAAATTGACAACTGCAACCGATAAACAAGTATCATTTGAAAATTTGAAACACGATTATCCTCAAAAAATCAGTTACAGCCAAATTACTCCAGACAGTTTAGTCGCTAAAATTTCGGGAATCCAACAAGGAAAATCAAGTTCTGAACAGTTTTCGATGAAAAAAATCAAATAAAACTTTAACAATTAAGTTTCAATCAAAACCTTGCTCTAAATAAGCAAGGTTTTTTTTATGCCGTAAAATACTGACTTTCAAATTACTGTAAATTATTTTTTAATATTATTTATATTTAGTCTAAATAAGTTTTGTTAAAACAAAAAGCACTATTATATTTGCGGTATTATTTTTAATTAATCTAAATAAATGAAAACGATAAATACATTTTACCTGTCTGTTTTATTAATTGGCATAACAGTGAGTGCTCAAGAAAAAAAAGAGCAAGAAAAAGATTCTCTTAAAACCTTAAAGGAAGTTATTGTAAACACCAACAAATACAAGTACAAAAGAGAAAAAAGCACTACGGTTTCAAAAATGCCTTTGAACAATATCGAAAATCCTCAAGTGTACAATACCGTTACCAGCGAATTATTGAAAGAGCAAGTAGTGACTAATTTTAGTGATGCTTTGAAAAATGCAACTGGTATAACGCGTCTTTGGGAATCAACAGGACGTGGCGGTGATGGAGCAGAATATTTTTCTATGAGAGGATTTGCTGTTCAGCCTACCATGATTAATGGGCTTCCTGGAATCAATAACGGAAGTATCGATCCAGCAAATGTGGATAACATTGAAGTTATAAAAGGACCGTCGGGAACATTATTTGGAAGCAGCTTGATTTCTTACGGAGGTTTAATAAACACTGTCACTAAAAAGCCATACTCAACTTTTGGTGGAGAAATAAGTTATATTTCAGGATCGTATGGATTGGACCGAATCACTGCCGATGTAAACGTACCTTTAAATTCAGATGTTGCCGTTCGAATAAATACAGCGTATCAAAAAGAAAATTCGTTTCAAGATGCAGGTTTTGGCAAATCATTTTTCTTTGCGCCTTCGCTAAGTTATAAAGTGAATGATAAACTTTCATTCTTAATAAATACAGAATTCACCAACAGAAATTCTGCTAATACGCCCATGATTTTCTTGAGCAGATATTCTCCTTTATCTTTTAATTCAATCGAATTATTCGAAAGAAATTATAAAAAATCGTTTACTTCAAACGAATTATCAATCAGTAATCCAACGTATAGTTTACAAGCTCAAATGTTTTACAAGTTGTCTGACCAATGGACTTCCCAAACGGTATTATCCAGAAGTAACAGTAAAACCAGCGGATATTATTCGTATTTATTTGACGCATCAAATGGAAATGATTTTTCAAGATACATTTCTAAAAGAAACGGAGAAACTTTGGCAACTGATATTCAGCAGAATTTCATTGGCGACTTTAAAATTGGAAGTTTAAGAAACCGATTGGTCGCAGGTATTGATTATTATAAATCAAATATTATAAACGGAAGCACCGGTTGGTTAGGAAACGGAACTGTTTCCTTAATCGATGGATCAGATACGGGAGATTTGACCCAAGCAGGAGTTGACAACCTTTTAGTAGGTTCATTTGAAGGAAACTCAACTGCTGAAACGGAAGTTATTAGTGCTTATGCTTCGAATGTGTTGAATATTACGGATAAATTATCTGCCATGGCGAGTTTGAGAATTGATAACTTCAAATCTAAAACAGCAACCGAGGAAAACAGTCAAGCAGCCGTTTCTCCAAAATTCGGTTTGGTTTACATGCTGATTAAAGATAAAGTTTCTGTTTTCTCTAATTATATGAATGGCTTTGTAAATGTAACGCCACGAGAAGTTTCTGAAGTGGATGGTTCTAATCCGAGAATGGAATCTTTTGACCCAGAACAAGCCAATCAATATGAGTTTGGACTAAAAACAAACTTGTACAAGGATATTATTTCGGCATCGATTAGTTATTACAACATTGATGTAAAAAATAGAATAATGACTGATCCCAATAATATCAACAACTCCATTCAAGGCGGCGAAGTAAACAGTAAAGGTGTTGAGGTGAGTTTTACGGCAAATCCTGTCAAAGGATTTAACATCATTGCCGGATTCAGCAACAACAAAAGTGAAGTTACCAAAGACAATCCCGGAGATGGTTATTTAGGACAAAGACCCGAAGAAGCAGGACCGGAAACCCTGGTTAATTTCTGGGCTAATTACACGTTGACTTCAGGAAAATTAAAAGGTTTCGGAATTGGATTTGGCGGAAACTATGCCAGCGAGTACAAAACCTTAAACAGAGCGAATATTGGAACATTTGAGTTGCCAAGTTATACCGTTTTGAATTCGGCTTTATCTTATACGAGTGATAAATTTAATATCGCATTAAAATTGAATAATGCATTAAACGAAAAATACTATTCCGGTTGGTCCACTGTAACTCCTCAGCGTTTGAGAAGTGTAACTGCGGGTTTAACCTATAAATTTTAAGTTTCATAATTGGTTTTGTTTCACTAAACTCCCCATTTCGGTGGGGAGTTTTATCCTTTTTAAATGAAAAATAACAACTTCAAAAAAGCAATTCGAAAAATCCATCTTTGGCTTGGTTTGTCCTCTGGTTTAATTGTTTTTATAATCGCCATAACAGGATGTTTGTATGCCTTTCAAGAGGAAATACAGGACATCACAGAAGAATATCGTTTTGTGGAAACGCAAAATAAATCCTTTCTACCTCCATCTCAGCTGGAAATCATCGCACGAAAAGAAGTCCCTAATAAAGTGCTTCACGCCATCAAATACAATGAAAAAAATAATTCTGTTGAAGCTATATTCTTTCATTACGAACCCAGTTATCACTATACAACTTACATGAATCCTTATACAGGAAAAGTGCTGAAAACGATCAATAATGAGGACGGTTTTTTCCCTTTTATACTAGACGGACATTTCTATCTTTGGCTGCCTCATGAAATTGGGCAAACTATTGTAGCATCGGCGACATTACTATTTCTAATACTGCTCGTTTCGGGTTTAATTCTTTGGTATCCAAAAAATAAAAGTGCAGCAAAACAACGCTTTTGGTTCAAATGGAAAAAAGGTACGAAATGGAAAAGAAAAAATTATGATTTACATAATGTCACCGGTTTTTACATCTTGATAATCGGAATTATTTTTGCCATTACGGGATTAGTATGGGGATTTCAATGGTTTGCGTATTCGTATTATAAAGTGTCCGGCGGTGAAAAATCATTATTATATGAAGAACCTCTTTCGAAAAAAAATCAGAAAACTGCAACTACTACAATCGTAAAACCATTAGATGCTGTTTGGCTTAAAATGCAGAAAGAATATCCTCAAGCTAAATCCATTGAAATTCATCCGCCGGAAACGAATCTTTCACCAATAGCCGCCAATGCGAATAGTGACAAAGGAACGTATTGGAAAATTGACTACCGCTATTTTGATCAATACAGCTTGGAAGAAATGACTGTTTCCCATCTTTGGGGCAGAAAAACAGCTGATAAAGTTACTGATAACCTCATGAAAATGAATTATGATATTCACACCGGAGCCATATTAGGATTACCGGGGAAAATATTCGCCTTTCTTTGTAGTTTACTCATTGCAAGTCTGCCAATATCCGGATGCTATATTTGGTGGGGACGAAATAAAAAAAATAAAAACACAACAACAGTTTAAGTGTAAATCAAAATAAAAAAGCATAATTGAACTATTTAAAGCAATTGCATTAAACCTTTCAATTCATTTTATATCTAAATAGATAATTGAAAAAATTCTTATGCTTTTTGAATTAGATATAGTGCAAACAAGTATAAAAAAACACAATAAAAAATTTCTCTTTATAGGGTAAATAATAATTGCTATTATACTATTTATTTTTACATTTGCGTTATTTTTATTTATTCTAAATAACTAAACTATTAAATAAACAAACTTTCCCTATTAATAAGAACCTTGACAATACATTTATGAAAAAGAATCTTTTTATTTCATTTGCTTTAGTCGCTACTTTATTTGTGAGTGCGCAGCAAAAAAATACACTTTTGGAGCAGTCTTTCTGGAAAACAACACCAGATGTAAACGCAGTTAAAGCAGAAATAGCAAAAGGGAACAGCCCATCAGCATCAACACCAAATGCTTTTGATGTAACCGTTATGGCTATTAATAATGATGCACCTGAAGCTACAATAAAATTCTTATTGGAACAACCCGGAAATGAAGTCACTAAATCTACTCATGACAATCGTATTTATTTACATTGGGCCGCTAATAAAGGAAATACAGCAATCGTAGAATACCTTATAGCCAAAGGATCAGACATAAACCTAGAAGATAGCCAAGGTTTTACTCCAATTACATTTGCAGCCAATAACGGTCAAAATAATACTGCAGTTTATGACGCTCTTTTTAAAGCTGGAATAGATCCAAAGAAAAAATATAAAGACGGTCTAAACCTATTGTTTATGGCAATACCGTCGGACAAAAACCTGACACTTACTACCTATTTTGTTTCTAAAGGAATGTCTCTTAAAGACATTGATAATGATGGAAATACTGCCTTTAATTATGCAGCCAGGACTGGAAATGTAACCCTTTTAAAAACACTGTTAGAAAAAGGAGTGAAATACACTGATAATGCACTAATTATTGCTGCACAAGGTTCTCGTAGAGACGCAAACACAATTGAAACCTATAAATACTTGGTAGAGGAATTAAAACTAAAACCAACAGTAACCAGCAAAACAGGAGAGACTGTACTTCATTTTCTGGTAAGTAAATCCAACCAAACTGAAATCATCAATTACTTTTTAGCAAAAGGAGTAGACGCCAACAAAGCCGATAATGAAGGGAATACTGCATTAATGGCAGCAGCCGGGTCAAGAGAAATTGCCGCACTAGAACTGTTATTGCCAATTGTAAAAAACATCAATATACAAAATGGTAAAGGTGAGTCGGCATTAACGATGGCTGTGAAATCTGGGACACCAGAAGCAGTTGCACTACTATTGAGTAAAGGTGCCGCTGCAAACGTTCAAGACAAAGACGGAAACAATTTAGGATATTACTTAATACAGTCTTACAGACCAATAGGTCGTGGACCGGAAGCTGCTAATGGACCAAAACAAGATCCTTTTGAAGCTAAAATAAAACTACTTCAGGATAAAGGATTAAACGTAGTCACTCCTCAAAAAGACGGAAGCACGCTTTATCACTTTGCTATCGCAAAAAACGATTTAACTTTGCTAAAGAAAATTACTGATTTAAATGTCGATGTAAACGCAAAAAACAAAGATGGTTTAACAGCATTGCACAAAGCAGCTATGATCTCTAAAGACGATACTATCTTAAAATACCTGATCTCTATTGGTGCCAAAAAAGAAATCACCACTGATTTTGACGAAAGTGCCTATGCCTTGGCAAAAGAAAATGAGTCTTTAACAAAAAACAACGTATCTCTAGAATTTTTAAAATAACAATATGAAATTGCCGTGATAGAAAATCACAAACAATAATAAAGAATGGCGATACCATATTCCTTTAAAACAAATATTATCTACATATGAAATCAATCCTGAAAATTAGTTTATCTATAGCCTTTCTATTCCTTTTGTCCTTTCAAGCTGCCGCACAAACCAGTAAATACAAATGCATGCTCCAAATGTCCAACTACATGGGAGAAGGCGCTTATATTGTAGTTTCACTTGTAAACGCTAAAGGCGAATATGTGAAAACATTATATGTTATGGGTGACGATAAAAAATGGTACAAAACCCTAAAAGAATGGCATAAATTCTATTCTAAAAAACCAGAAAACATCAGCGCCAAAACTGGAGCTTCAGTAACTGGTGGCGACCGTAGCATCACTACACTAGAAATTGAAGATGCTAAAATCAACAAAGGATTTAAATTGCGATTTGAAACAGCTGTAGAAGATCATAAATATTACACCGCCGATTTAGAAATTCCGCTTACAACAGAAGGAATTGCTGCAAAAACTGAAGGTAAAGGTTATATTCGTTACGTAAGATTAAACAAAATATAAAATAAACAGCTTTTACATTAAACCATAATAAGTCATATATGCTTTTACAAAACGTAAAACTTATATGACTTATATGTTAAAATTTATTATCAATGACTCTTTCTTTTTGGCGTTACTCACATTTGGCTTTGGCTGTATTTTCTGCTGCATTTTTGATATTGGCATCCGTAACTGGTGTCATACTCGCAGTCGATGCCATACAAGAGAAAACACCGCCATACAAAGTAGAAAATTTCGACAAAATAACACTTGGAGAAACTTTGCCGATATTGCGCAAAACCTACGCTGAAATAACGGAATTAAGTGTTAACCACAATCAATTTGTAACACTGCAAGGTATCGACCAGGAAGATAATGATGTCAATGCTTATGTTGATCCAAGAACTGGAAAAATACTAGGAGATCCCATCAAAAAAAATGAGTTTATCCAATGGACAACAGCACTCCATCGTTCTTTATTTCTTAAAGAAACGGGGCGCTTTTTTGTTGGTTTTATTTCCTTTTTGTTAGTATTGATTTCCATTTCGGGTTTTGCTTTGATACTCAACCGACAAAGAAGTCTTCGCAGTTTGTTTTCTAAAATTGTAAAAGAAAATTTTGCCCAATATTACCATATTTTTCTAGGACGATTATCGCTGATTCCGATTCTGATTATCGCACTTTCAGGAACCTATTTAACCTTGGAAAAGTTTAATTTTTTCCTTGAAAAAACAGATTCAGAAGAAAAAACTGAAACGACTGTAACTACGCCTATTGCAGAAAAAAGTGCAGCTACTTCCGTTTTTAAAAATACGCTTCTGGCCGATGTTCAAAAAATCGAATTCCCTTTTTCGGATGATCCCGAAGAATATTATATCATTACACTAAAAGACCGAGAAATAGAAGTCAATCAGGTTTCCGGGGCAATTGTAAATGAAACTCCTTTTCCGATGAGAACTTTAATATCGGATTTGAGTCTTAACTTACATACCGGTCGAACCAATATTTTATGGGCGATAATTTTAGGAATAGCGAGTTTAAATATTCTCTTTTTTATCTACTCGGGATTTGCAATGACTTTGAAACGAAGATCGAGTCGCATTAAAAACAAATTCAAACCCGAAGACAGTACATTTATTTTACTTGTAGGTTCTGAAAATGGAAGTTCATTACGATTTGCTAATGCTATTCACACACAATTACTTGCTCACGGAAAAAAAGCTTTCCTTACTGAATTGAATAATTATTCGGTTTACCCAAAAGCAGAACATCTTATCGTATTTACTTCAACCCACGGATTAGGTGATGCTCCTTCTAATGCGAGCAAATTTATTTCGCTCATTAACAAAACCGAACAACAGCACAAAATCAATGTTTCGGTAGTCGGATTTGGTTCAAAAGCGTATCCTGATTTTTGTGGTTATGCACGTGACATTGACACTTTATTGGCGAAACAAAATTGGGCGGAGCACTTTTTAGAATTACAAACCGTAAATGACAAATCAGCTGAAGAATTTGTAGGTTGGGTAAAATTATGGAGTGCCAAAACAGGAATTTCTCTTTCCTCAACTCCATCAATATACAATGAGGTTCCAAAAGGTTTGGAAAAACTGGTCGTACTGGACAAGACCGCTATTTCTGATACGGAACACACTTTTTTACTGACGCTACGAGCTAGCAGGAGCGCTAAATTTACGTCGGGCGACCTCTTGGCTATTTATCCTGCAAATGACACCCGAGAACGCCTATACTCTATCGGAAATCATAATGGCAATATATTATTAGTGGTAAAACTGCATCCTTCTGGTTTGGGATCCGGCTTTTTATATGGTGTGGAACCTGGTTCGATTATAAAAGCCAGAATCCTCAAGAATGCTGCTTTTCACTTTCCGAAAAAAGCACCCAAAGTGGCACTAATTTCAAATGGAACCGGTATCGCTCCCTTTCTGGGAATGATAGAACAAAACAAGAAAAAAACCGAAATTCACTTGTATTCGGGCTTTCGAAAGGAAACCGAAACTGTTTTAGGATATAAAAAATTCGCCGATGAAATGATGGAGAAACAACAACTTCAAAGTTTTCATTTGGCTTTATCCCGTGAAGCAAACCATAATTATGTGATGGATTTAATCAAACGTGACGCTGATTTTTTCATGGATTTGTTAACACAAGGAGGCGTTGTAATGATTTGCGGTTCGCTTGCGATGCAAAAAGATGTAGAAGCTGTTCTTGATGAATTATGTCTTTCCAGAACAAGTATGGAAATTGCAGCTTATAAAGCGAATGGACAAGTGTTGACGGATTGTTATTAGTGGAATTATGTTACTTTGTAATTGCGAGGAACGAAGCAATCACATTAGTTGCTCAACTTATATACTTATGCTAGTGCGATTGCTTCGTTCCTCACAATGACTACTGATACTTTTATTATGAAATTCCAATTCCTATTTCTCCTTTTACTAATTTGCGCTTTCACAAGCCACAGCCAGGTCTTACGAAAAAGAACCACCTTACTTATGGGCGGTCGTTTTGATATTAGCATTGTTGCCAAAGATTCACTATCGGCAGAACAAAACATAGACGCCGTTATTTCAGAAATTACCCGAATCGAGAATTTAATTTCTGATTGGAAATCGGACTCACAAGTATCTGAAGTGAACCAAAATGCGGGTATTCGACCAGTAAAAGTGGATAGAGAAGTTTTTGAATTAACACAAAGAGCAATTCAATTTTCTGAAGTAACTCATGGCGGTTTTGACATCAGTTTTGCAGCGATGGATAAAATCTGGAAATTTGACGGTTCCATGACTGCGATGCCTTCGGCGGAAGCCATTAAAAAATCGGTTGAAAAAGTGGGCTATAAAAATATTATTTTGGATAGTGTTCAATCTACCATTTTCCTAAAACTAAAAGGAATGAAGATTGGATTTGGAGCATTAGGAGAAGGATATGCCACCGATAAATGCCGAGATATGATGCTTGCAAAAGGCATCAAAGCCGGAATTATAAACGGATCAGGCGATATGAGCACTTGGGGAAAGCAACCTAACGGGAAACCTTGGAATATAGGAATTACCAATCCCTTTCATCCCGAAAAACTTCTGGCTGTTGTTCCATTAAAACAAGATGCAGTAACCACTTCAGGGAGCTATGAGAAATTTGTTATTTTTGACGGCAAACGCTATTCGCATATCATCAATCCGGCAACGGGCTATCCAGCAACGGGCTTATGTAGTGTGACTGTTTTTGGACCAAATGCTGAAACGGCTAACGGTTTGAGTACTTCGCTAATGGTTTTAGGAAAAACGGCAGGACTGCTTTTACTCAACAAATATCCTGATTACAGCTGCATCATAATTACTGATGATGGAAAAGTTGTGAAATCAAAAAACTTCCGAATCAAGAAATTTAAGGCAAAGCTTTAATTACTCTAAGCATTAAAACACACCGAAATTAAATACTATTGCATCAAAGATAGGCTTCGTATTAGTGCTTATGAATGGTTATTACAATATTCCGTTTTGACACGAATTCCACAAATCAAGCATTCCCTTTCAAAAAAGGTGCTAATCCTTAAAATTTGCAGCACCGAAAATGTCCTCCTCAGCGATGGTATTTGCAAATTGCTTTAACAAAATTTAACATAAAAGATCTTCAAACACTTTTCAAAGAAAGAATTTCAGAATTTATAGGGCCAAAAAATAGACATTAACAAGACAAAGACTTCAAAAAATGAAGGATTAATATAAAAAGAGTGTTTAATTAATACGCAAAATTCTAAAAAACAGTACGTTAAACATATTTTAATTTTTTATTAATATTTAATCTAAATAAGTTTTGTTAAACCAAACTTGGGTTTTATATTTGCATCGTTATTTTTAATTATTCCAAATAAACAATCATGAAATATATTTTACTTCCAACTTTAACACTTTTATTCAGTTTATCCTGTCTAGCACAAGAATCAGCAAATGCTTCTGGTGATAAAAATTATGATGAGACTACTTCTTCAGAATTTGACACTATAAAAAACAAAAAGGGAGGGATACTAAAAGAAGTTATTATCACAGCCAACAAGGATAAAAAGCCAGTTTCTGCATTGAGATCAGGTTTAAAACCAATGGACACTCCACAAAGTGTACAAGTTATTGGATCTGAAATTATTGCACAACAACAAAGCATTCGTTTGAGTGAGGTACTAAAAAATGCCAATGGTGTTTATGTAGGTTCTGCACGTGGTGGCGCTCAAGAATCATTTTACTCTAGAGGATATGATATGTCAGCCAACAATATGTTTAAAAATGGTTTTCGCTATAATGCTGGATCTATTCCCGAGGTTTCTTCTTTGGAAAAAGTAGAATTTTTAAAAGGTAGTGCGGCTTTATTATTTGGTAACGTTGCTCCGGGAGGAATCTTAAATTTGGTTACCAAAACACCATCTTTCAAAAGTGGTGGAGAAATTTCTATGCAAGCAGGAAGTTTTGCTTACTATAAACCAGCTGTAGATTTTTACGGACCATTAAATAAACATATTGCATATCGTTTTACTGGTTCTTACGAAAATTCAGAAAGTTTTAGAGATGTTGTAAAAAACGAACGTTTATACATTAACCCATCTTTCCTTTTCAATGTGAGTGATAAAACTCAAATTACAGTACAAGGAGATTACTTGAAAAGCAATTGGACACCCGATTTTGGGACTGGAGTAATTGGTAAAGTAATTGTTGATGTACCACGCAGTAACTATTATGGTGCACTATGGTCAAACGGAAAAACAAAATCAGCAAGTGCTTCGGCATTACTTAATCACAGTTTCAATGAAAACTGGAAATTAAACTTCAATGCTTCTTTTCAAAATTATGACAGAGAATCAAAAGCTACCGAACGTATTGTAATATCACCTACAGCTAATCCTTATGGAAATTTTAATAGGCCATTAGGACAGAATAAAGGTACTGAGCAAATTTTTGGAGATCAATTAAGCATACAAGGAAACTTCAACACTGGAAAAATAAAACATCAATTATTTACAGGTGTAGATTTTGAAAACTCTTTTGCTCAAGCATATACTTTTGCCTTTAGTCCTACTAATTATGATACTGTAAATATCTTTACTTTCGACCCTGCTGCTCAGCGAACGGATGAGCCAAACTCTACGCTTACCCGAATCGTAAGTACTGATACAAACCGTTTTGGGGTTTATGCACAAGATTTAATCTCTTTTACAGAAAAAATTAAGCTTTTAGCAGGTATTCGTTGGTCTTGGCAAGAAGCAGAAGTAATCAACAGCAGCTTGACTACTCAAGCTCCACTACGTAAAGATGAGGCATTCTCTCCAAAATTTGGATTAGTATATCAACCAACAAAAGAGATATCTTTGTTTGCCAGCTACTCTAATTCATTTACACCAAATACAGGAACAACAGTTGATTTAAAACCAATAAAACCTTCAATCATAGACCAATATGAAGCAGGTATTAAAAAAGATTTTTGGAGAGGTATTTTGAGTACAAACATTACAGCGTATCAAATTACAAACAGCAATTTAGCACAAACAGCAGAATTTAAAGCTGATGGCTCAAATAATACTGACACAACTATAAAAGTCTTGAACGGAGAAACTATAAGTAAAGGAATTGAAATTGATATAACAGCTAGACCAACTGAAGGCTTAAACATCATTGCAGGTTACAGCTACAACGATATGCGTTTTACCAGAACATCCGGATTAAACGGAAGTACTATTGAAGGAGATCGAGTAGTAAGAACGCCAGCCAATACCGCTAATTTAAGCTTTTTCTATACCTTACCTTCTGGAGTATTAAAAGGTGTTTCTTTTGGAGCAATCGGAAACTACATTGGTGACCGTCTTGGAGGTTGGAATAATCTAGTTGTAATTAATCCTACTACTGGAGTTCAAACAATAAATGACAGAGAAATTCCAATGAGTGGTTATACTACAATCGATGTATCTGCTGGTTATACTTGGAAAAAAATATCAATCTTATGTAGGTTATCAAACATTACAAATGAATTGAATTATACAGTGCACGAAAACTACAGTATCAATCCAATTGCACCGCGTCAAATATTAACAAGTTTAAAATATAAATTCTAAAACCAAACCTTGGTTTTATTTCATCCAAAACTTTTTCTGCTAATTTCATTTTTTTGAAAAGCAGAAAAAGTTTTTGTTATTTTAACAAACTAAAAAATTGTGTTTATAAAAGAATAGAAATGTAATTCCCTCATTACATAAAATTTATAAAAAAATTAAAAAGCTTCCATAAAAAAATCTGTTTGAAAAACAGATTTTTTTATTTAAACATTCACAAAGAATTTAATTTATTTGAATGCCATTTTTTTCAAGCAATTCAAAAAGAGCGATACTATGATTTGGCTCGTATTTTTCTACACCACTTTGATACCATTTTGCAATTAAATCCATCTGATATGAAGTATAACCATCTGTATCAATGCTTAAGCCAAGCAAACCTGACAGAAGAAAATCTTCCAGAATTTTATTAGTTACAATACATTTCGGAATTCCATCACTAATACATCCGTTCATCCGTTCATAATCTGATCTCCCAGAATCAAATCCAGCAATAAAAGCTTCATTCCTTTTTGCATAATTAAATTCCAAAAATGGATTCAAACCAATTGAATATCCTTCAAAATAATGTTGTCTGTAAGCTGGACTATATATTTTTTTCATTTCTATACTAAAGTATTAATTGAAAATCTCAGTACAAACATATTAACAATATTTCAGTAAGCTCACAAAAACCGATTAAAGGAGAAAATACTCTTTAAATCACAATACAATTGACGTTAATCGATAAAAAATTACCAAATTATAATAAATCGCAAGTATTCCTCTTTTACCAAAGACGAATTATTTACTTGATTTTTCAAAAAAAAATCCCATTCGCCGAGACGAATGGGATTTTAAATTTTATAAATAAACTAACTCTTATTTCAATCCTGCCAAACTATGTTCGATAGTTTCAATTTTAGATAAGGCATCCGCTTCTTTTTGTCTTTCGTTTGCCAAAACTTTCTCTGGCGCACCAGCCACAAATTTCTCATTTGCTAGTTTGTTTTGAACTGATTCCAAGAAACCTTGTGTATAAACTAACTCAGCAGTCAGTTTTGCAATTTCCTCTTCAAGGTTTATATTTCCTGTAATCGGAATGAAATACTCATTTGATTTTACACGGAAAGATAACGCTCCTTCTACTTTATCCGAAACATATTCTAATGAAGTAATATTCCCTAATTTAGTTATAACAGTATCAAAATAAGTAGACACTTTATCATTGTTTACCGCTTTCAATTCGATTGTATCTTTAAACGGAATATTCTTGTCTTTACGAATCGTTCTAATTCCAGATATCACTTCAATTGTATTTTCGAAATCAGCAATTAGACCCGCATTAAAAGGTTTCATTTCCGGCCAAGTCGAAACGATTAATGCTTCCTCTTTAGTTCTTTCGGCAAGAATTTGCCAAATTTCCTCTGTCAAGAAAGGCATAAAAGGATGTAATAATTTCATGTTATTTTCCAGCATTTCGATGGCTTTCGCCAAAGTTACACTGTCAATTGGCTGTTGGTAAGCCGGTTTTATCATTTCGAGGAACCAAGAACAGAAATCGTCCCAAACCAATTTATAAATGGCCATTAAAGCATCCGAAATTCTGTATTTTTCAAAATTATCTTCGATTTCTAGAAGTGTTTGTTGCAATTTAGCTTCATACCATTCAATCGCCACTTTAGAGGATTCCGGTTGCGGAATAGCGTCCGAAACTTCCCATCCTTTTATCAGTTTGAACGCATTCCAGATTTTGTTGGTAAACGCTTTTCCTTGGTTACACAACTCTTCATCAAACATGATATCATTTCCTGCAGATGCGCTCAAAAGTAATCCAACACGAACTCCATCAGCACCAAATTTCTCAATCAAGTCCAAAGGATCTGGTGAATTTCCTAATGATTTAGACATTTTGCGTCTTTGTTTGTCACGAACCAAACCAGTCAAATACACGTTTGTAAATGGTTTTTCCCCTGTATATTCATAACCTGCAATAATCATTCTCGCTACCCAGAAAAACAAAATATCTGGACCAGTAACCAAATCATTGGTTGGATAATAGTATTTGAAATCTTCGCTTTCTGGATCCATAATTCCTCCAAAAACAGACATTGGCCACAGCCAAGAAGAAAACCAAGTGTCTAATGCATCAACATCTTGTTTCAAGTCAGAAGTTGTAAGTTGTAAGTTGTTGGTTCTTTCTTTAGCTAAAACTAAAGCTTCTTCGATAGATTCAGCAACTACGAAATCTTCTTTTCCGTCCCCATAGAAATAGGCTGGAATTTGTTGTCCCCACCATAATTGACGCGAGATATTCCAATCGCGGATATTATTTAACCAATGCGCATACGTATTATTAAAACGAGCTGGATGCAATTTGATTTCGCCGTCTTCCAAAACCGATTTAATAGCTGGTTTTACCAAATCTTCCATTTTCAAGAACCATTGGTCTGATAAACGAGGCTCGATAACTGCTTTAGTTCTTTCAGAAGTACCTACTTTATTCAAGTGTGTTTCTGTTTTTGCCAAAGAACCAATTGTTTCTAATTCTTTAGCAATTGCCTCACGAACCACAAAACGATCTTGTCCTTGGTAGTTCAATCCAAAACTATTCAAAGTAGCATCTTCATTGAAAATATCAATAATTTCAAGATTATGCTTCTCCCCTAATGCTTTGTCATTCATATCGTGCGCCGGAGTCACTTTTAAACAACCGGTCCCAAATTCGATATCTACATATTCATCTTCGATTATTGGAATTACTCTTCCGCAAATAGGTACAATTGCTTTTTTGCCTTTCAAATGATCAAAACGTTCATCATTTGGATTAATACAAATTGCAGTGTCTCCAAAAATAGTTTCCGGACGTGTGGTTGCAATAGTCAGAAAGTCTTCACTTCCTTCGATTTTATATTTTAGGAAATATAATTTTCCTTGTTGTTCTTCATAAATTACTTCTTCGTCAGACAAAGTAGTTTTTGCTTCGGGATCCCAGTTTACCATTCGGTATCCTCTATAAATCAAGCCTTTGTTGTATAAATCCACAAAAGAACGAATTACTGAGGCTGACATATCAGGGTCCATTGTAAACTTGGTTCTTTCCCAATCGCAAGAAGCACCCAGTTTTTTCAATTGGTCTAAAATTACACCTCCGTATTTGTCAGTCCATTCCCAAGCATGCGCCAAGAATTCTTCGCGTGTTAAATCATTTTTATTGATTCCTTCGGCTTTTAATTTCGCAACTACCTTAGCTTCAGTAGCTATGGAAGCATGATCCGTTCCTGGAACCCAACAAGCGTTGAATCCTTTAAGACGCGCTCTTCTGATTAATACATCCTGAATGGTATTATTCAACATGTGTCCCATGTGTAAAACTCCGGTAACATTAGGCGGAGGAATTACTATGGTATATGGTGTTCTATGGTCTGGTTCTGAGTGAAAATAATTGTTCTTCATCCAGTAGTCATACCACTTATTTTCAATGGTTTTAGCGTCAAATTGTGCAGGGATTGTCATAAAAAGCAACTGTTAAAACCAAAATTAAACTTTGGTCTGATATTTGTAATTCTAATTGGGAACAAAAGTAAATAATTAAGTACACTATAAAAAGAGAAATAAAAATTTGTACGTTAATTAAAAGAAAGTAAATTTACTAAATGAATTTAAATATCACAAAATGAAAAAAACAATAGCTTTATTCGCATTCGCATTAATCAGTAGTATCGGTTTTGCTCAGAATGGCCCAAAAATAGAATTTGCAGCCAAAGACAATACAATTGATTATGGAAAGGTTACTAAGAATGAAAATGGCTCTCGTGATTTTATCTTTACAAATACAGGAAATGCGCCATTAATTATCACTAATGTATTGTCTACTTGTGGATGCACAGTTCCTACAAAACCAGATGAACCTATTATGCCCGGGAAATCAGGAAAAATAACTGTAAAATACAATATGGCTCCAGGACCAATCAGAAAAACACTAACTGTTGAGTCAAATGCAGTAAACTATGAAGGCGGACGAGTACCTCTGAAAATTAAAGGAGAAGTTATTTCTAATTAATTCCAGAATCAAAAATAAATTAAAAACGCTTTTGGATATTATTTCCAAAAGCGTTTTTTGTTTATAAAATATTGTACAATTGAAACCTGAATTTTAAGATTTCGCTTTTACGTTCCACTTCTAAAGTAATCCATTTTTCTTCATCTCCCTTAAAAAGAGCATTGATTGCTTGCAAGGAAAATTTATGAATGGGATGGTTATTAATCGAAATGATTATGTCCCCTTTTTGCAATCCTGTCTTAGCTGCCAGAGAATTTTGTCTGACATAGGCAATTTCATAATTAGGCTTTAATCTGAATTTATATTTAAAGTCATTAGCAAATGCATTAGCAACTCCTGACTCATTATATTTTGTAGATAACGGAACCGTTTCCATTCGCACAGTTTCCTGAACCCACTGTAATCCGTTCTGTTGTATTTCTACTCCACTTTTATTGTAGCTAAAAGGAGCACTGTAATCACTATTCTTTTTTAAATATATTTGGCAGTTTTGGTAATCAAAAACAACTGCAAACCGCTTCATAATCTCTCCACCTACTGAGCCTTTACGATCTGGCACCATATTTACATTCCTAATTGATACCGAATCTGGAAAGGCCACCACAGGATTATTAAATTCAAAATCTCCCATCTCAAATTTTTTAATTATGGCTCTTTTACCTTTTACATCACCACTAAAACCTCTTCCTAAAAAGTCTTCGAAATTTTTAGCTGGAACTTTAATCAATTCTGATCGATCTTGGAACAACCATATTGCATCGCTGTTCCCTATATCTATCAATAATTTTACAGGAATTTCTTTATTATCCTGAACCACGGTACTTTTCAAATAGGGCTTGGATTTTTCAACGGTAATAGGAATTGTTTTGTAACTTTTCTCGATTCTTTTTCGATTTTTATCATTGTCTTTATAAACTATAACTCTCTTTTTCCTATAATTGACTTCTACTAAATTATTTCGAAAAAAATGATACCCAATAATTCCATTAACTGGAATTCCAACATGTGACGATAAATTAAATTCAGGGTCCAAAATAATATAGAGCATATGATCATCATACTTCATATTATTGAACTCTAAAATATTATTAGTAGATTTTAGTCCTTCAACAGCATCTTGGCTTCCTAATCCCCTCAGCAATATTTTTTCGGCATTAAAGAAACGAACTTCTTTTTTATCTTCTAAACTAAATAATATAGTTTCGGCAACACCAGTATCCAATAAAAAATTTAATTCTACTCCATTTACTTTGACAGGCACAAAGACTAAATTATTAATCAATTTAAAAGGGACAGTAATTTTATTTACGTTTTTTTCAAACTGAAATCCTTGTTGTGCAAAAACAGGGAAAACAAACAGGTAAATGAGAATAATAACTATTGTTTTTTTCATTGTTAATCTTTTACATAAAAATACTAAATAAATCATATCAAAAATGCAGATTTAACAATATATACGCTCATTGATTATAATAAATTCGAAAAAAAAATTGCAAATTTGCAATTCAATAATTAAGACTATGCCAAAAATATCAAACAAAGGCAAACAAATGCCGGAATCGCCAATACGAAAATTAGTTCCATACTCAGAAATAGCGAAGAAAAAAGGACATAAAGTATACCATTTAAACATTGGTCAACCAGATATTAAAACTCCTGAAGTTGCCATGAATGCAGTTAAAAATATTGACTTAACCATTCTGGAATACAGCCATTCAGCTGGAAATGAAAGCTATAGAAAAAAACTATCTTCCTACTATATCCATCAAGGGATTTCAGTAAATATTGAAGACATCATTATCACAACTGGTGGATCAGAAGCGCTTATGTTTGCGATGGGAAGCACTATGGACCAAGGAGATGAAATCATTATTCCAGAACCATTTTATGCTAATTACAATGGTTTTTCAACAGCGTCAGGCGTTACTGTTGTTCCTGTAATTTCGACTATTGAAACTGGTTTTGCTTTACCGGCTGTTGAAGATTTTGAAAAACTGATTACTCCAAAAACGAAAGCTATCCTTATTTGTAACCCAGGAAATCCAACAGGATATTTATATTCGAAAGAAGAAATTATGCAACTGGCTGCTTTAGTCAAAAAACATGATTTATTCTTAATTTCTGACGAGGTTTATCGTGAGTTTACCTATGATGGTGACATTCATTATTCAGTAATGAACGTTCCCGGACTTGAAGAACATGCTATTATGATTGATTCGGTTTCTAAGAGATACAGCATGTGTGGCGCAAGAATAGGATGTATTGTTTCTAAAAACAAGGAGGTCATAGCTACCGCTATGAAATTTGCACAAGCTAGATTAAGTCCTCCAACAATTGAACAAATAGCAAGTGAAGCTGCACTTGATACTCCAAAAAGTTATTTTGACGAAGTAATTTCAGAATACAGAGAACGCAGAGACACCTTGATTGAAGAATTAAATAAAATAGATGGTGTTATTGTAAGCAAACCAAAAGGTGCTTTTTATTGTATTGCACAACTTCCTGTTGACAATGCTGATAATTTTGCCCAATGGCTTTTAGAAAGCTATGACTTAGATGGTGAAACTGTAATGGTAGCTCCAGCTGCAGGGTTTTATTCTACTCCAGGAATGGGATTAAATCAGGTTCGAATCGCTTATGTTTTGAAGAAAGCTGACTTAATTAGCGCAGTAAGAATCTTAAAAGCAGCAATTCCTGTTTATAATGCATCCGTAACAAAATCATAATTAAACAAGAAATTTTACATTTACCACTACAGTAAATTGACTTCTATATATAAAGGCAATAGCGAACTCGTTATTGCCTTTCTTTTTACTTCCAAAAAAAGAAATGATAAAGGCCTATAGAAACCGATAAAGAAGTCTTAAATAGTGAGACCGATAGAAATTCTTAAATTTTTATTATTTATCTTTACCGCTTAAATATTTATACCAACAATAATAGTTGCTTTTAATGATAAAAAACGAAGAATTTCAAGACGAAATAGGAGATAATCATGTTAGTTTATCCGCAAAAAATCCAGTAAGAGATGATGCATTTGACATTTCTGATGATGATAAAATTGAAAAAATAAAAAAAGACGTTGAGAGCATTCTAATCACACTTGGAATGGACTTGACTGATGATAGTTTGAAAGGCACGCCCAATCGTGTTGCAAAAATGTTTGTAAAAGAAATTTTTGGCGGTTTAAACCCTGCAAAGAAACCAAAAGCGTCTACATTTGACAATAACTACAAATATGGCGAAATGTTAGTTGAGAAAAACATTATCGTTTACTCTACTTGCGAACATCATTTATTACCAATCATAGGAAGGGCTCATGTGGCTTACATTTCTAATGGAAGCGTAATTGGTTTATCCAAAATGAATCGTATTGTAGAATATTATGCCAAAAGACCTCAGGTTCAAGAGCGTTTGACTATGCAAATTGTTCAGGAATTACAAATCGCTTTGGGTACTGAAGATGTCGCTTGTGTGATTGATGCGAAACATCTTTGCGTTAATTCAAGAGGAATCAGTGATATAGAGAGTAGCACTGTGACATCAGAATTTGGTGGGAAATTTAAAGATAATGTAACTCGCAGAGAGTTTTTGGATTATATCAAATTAGAAACAAAGTTCTAGTCCTCTCCCCGACCCTCTCCAAAGGAGAGGGAGCCTGGTCTAGTAAAATCAAAACAAGATTATAACAATTATTAATAACACATTCACGTCTCAACTCCCTTCCCTTTGGGGAGGGCTGGGGTGGGGAAAACAATAATCTACAATGCCATTATATAGTAGCCAAACTCTAAAAATATATAATTCTCTTTCGGGAGAAAAAGAAATTTTCACACCAATACATGAAGAAAATGTAGGAATGTACGTTTGTGGGCCTACGGTTTACAGTAATGTGCATCTTGGAAATGTGCGAACATTCATGTCCTTTGACGTGATTTTCAGGTATTTTTTGCATTTGGATTACAAAGTGCGCTACGTTCGAAACATTACGGATGTAGGTCACATTGTGGATGATGTGGATGAAGGTGAAGATAAAATTGCAAAAAAAGCCCGTTTAGAGCAACTGGAACCTATGGAAGTGGTGCAACGCTATACGGTAGATTTTCATGATATATTGAATGAATTTAATTTTTTACCACCAAGTATTGAGCCAACAGCTACAGGTCATATTATTGAGCAAATTGAGATTATTAAAACCATAATCGACAAAGGAATTGGTTACGAAGCCAATGGATCGGTTTATTTTGATGTTGTAAAATTCAATCAAACTAATCATTACGGAAGATTAAGCGGCAGAAATATTGAGGATATGCTGGCTAATACCCGTGATCTTGATGGTCAAAGTGACAAGAGAAATCCACAGGATTTTGCGCTTTGGAAAAAAGCCGAACCACAACATATCATGCGTTGGCCTTCGCCATGGAGTGATGGATTTCCGGGTTGGCATCTTGAATGTACCGCTATGAGTACGAAATATTTAGGCAATCATTTTGACATTCACGGAGGTGGAATGGATTTGAAATTCCCGCATCATGAATGTGAAATTGCTCAAAATGAAGCATGTACTGGTCAAACTCCAGTCAATTACTGGATGCACGCCAATATGCTTACTTTAAACGGTAAAAAAATGGCCAAATCTACTGGTAATAATATTTTGCCAAGAGAAATTTTGACCGGAGAAAACACTATTCTAAGCAAAGCCTTTTCAGCATCGGTAGCACGATTTTTTATGTTACAAGCGCATTACCGAAGCATTCTTGATTTTTCTGATGATGCCATTGTCGCTGCCGAAAAAGGATACAAACGATTGATGGAAGCAATGATTTCATTAAAAGATATCACTGCTGACACAAAAAGTACGATTGATATTCCGGCATGGAAACAATTGTGTTACGACGCCATGAACGACGATTTTAACACTCCAATTCTAATTGCACAGTTATTTGAAGGTGTTCGTTTTATCAATTTGTTGAAAGATGGAAAAGAAACATTGAATACCGAGGATTTAAAATCTTTTGAAAAAGCAATGAACAGTTTTGTTTTTGAAGTCCTGGGACTGGAAGATGAAAAAGTTTCGGATAGCAGTAATGACAAATTAGAAGGGACGGTAAACATGCTTATTGAAATGAGAAAACAAGCTCGTGACAATAAGAATTTTGATTTATCAGACCAAATTAGAGATCAATTGATTGCATTGGGAATTCAGCTGAAAGATGGAAAAGAAGGAACTACTTTTAGTATTTAGTTTTCTACACCAAGTTGCAGATTAATACTGTGAAATAATTTTGATTAACAATAGTGAAGTTTTAAATTCTAATACTAAAGTTAAAGTCATGTTGTCAAAAATAGTTGTTTACCCATTTTTGCTATTGGTTCGGTTTTATCAAGTTGCTATTTCCCCTTTCACTCCAGCAGCATGTAGATTTGAGCCAACCTGCTCTTCCTATATGATTGAAGCATTACAAACCCATGGCTTATTTTATGGTGGATTTTTAGGAATGAAACGTATTTTAAGTTGCCATCCTTGGGGCAAAACAGGTTATGATCCTGTTCCCAAAAAAGTATGTCATCATAAACATTAACTTTTTTTAAATACGAAATTTTACTTTAAATCTATATTTTTACAACTAATAAACAAATTTAACACTAAATGACACACGCTTTAAACATCGTTTGGAATCCATCAGAAGGAATCGATTTAGGCTTTTTTATCATTCGATATTATAGCTTAATGTTTGTAATTGCCTTTGGATTAGGCTGGTACATAATGAAACATATATTTGAAAATGAAGGAGAATCTATAGAAAAATTAGATTCATTGTTTATCTGGACTGTGCTAGCCACTTTGATTGGCGCACGTTTAGGACACGTTTTCTTTTATGATTGGGAGTATTACCGCAATCATTTATTGGAAATCATTTTACCTTTCCGTTTTTCCCCAAATTTTGAATTTACAGGTTATCAAGGTTTAGCAAGTCACGGCGCTGCTATTTCAATCATAATAGCGATGTACTTTTACAGTAAAAATATACTTAAAAAGCCACAAATGTGGATTCTAGACCGGGTGGTAATTCCTGTTGCTAGTGGAGCTATTTTTGTTAGATTAGGAAATTTTTTCAATTCAGAAATTATAGGTCATGAAACCACATCTCCTTTTGGAATAAAATTCATCAAAGATCATTTCAGCCCAATGGATGCAGTTAATGCAACTCAAATAGCCAATCCTAAAGATGCCTATACAGCAATAGCAAGCGATCCAAAATTTGCCTCATTGCTGGAGCAGGTTCCTGTAAGGCATCCTACGCAGTTGTACGAAGCATTTTGTTACGTTTTTGTTTTTGCTATTTTATTTTTCTTGTATTGGAAAACTGAAAAAGGGAATAAAACAGGATATCTATTTGGTATGTTTCTAGTGCTTTTATTTTCTGTACGTTTTGTAGTGGAATCCGTTAAGGAAAGCCAAGGCGGCTTTGAAAGTGCTTTGGGATTATTTTCTACAGGACAATGGCTAAGTATTCCTTTCATTTTAATTGGGCTCTATTTTATTTTCACTGCCGAAAAACCTCTTAAAGTATAACATCATATTTACTTAACAAAACGAAAAAGCTCCCGTCGCAATGGGAGCTTTTTTGTTTTATTATCTTTTTAGTGAAAAATGGGATTTGAATTTCTTAGGAATATCTTGTTCAGTGTACTCAATACTGAACCAATAATCATTGGCTGGCATTGGCTGTCCAATATACGTTCCATCCCATCCCGTGCCATTTGGAAAAATTTCTTTTAAAAATTTACCATGACGATCAAATATTAGAATTTTTGAATTTAATTGGTCTTGCAAAGCAAAAACATTCCAAGTATCATTATACCCATCAGCATTTGGTGTGAAAAACTTAGGATAATTGATTACTAAAACATTAGTTCTAGTTATTGGCGGACTACAGCCATTTTTGTCTATAACAGTAACGGAATGAGTTCCTAAAGATACATATTCAAAAACAGGGCTTTCCTGAAATGGTCCATCATCTAATTGATACAAATAATCGCCAGTTCCTGTAGCGATAACTGTAACTATTTGATTTTTCGCAAAAGCCTCAGAAACTGTCCAATCTACATCTAAAAGGGTATTTGAGGGAGTCACAGTAACATTAATTGTTTGTGAAGTGGCACATTGATTTGAATTTGGAGAAAAAACATAAGCACCACTTGCCATATTGTTAACAATTGCAGGCAACCAAGTTCCTGAAATTCCATTTGGAGAAGTAGTATTCAAAATAGGCGGTATACCTCCCATACAGATTGAAAAATTAGAAAAATTAGGCTGAACAAGAGGAGTAACAGTAACTGCTAATGTTTGGCTATTGGCACATTCAGATGCATTTGGCGTAAAAACATAACTTCCGCTAGTTGTATTGCTAACTGTTGATGGCGACCAAGTTCCTGTGATTCCATTAGGAGAAGTTGTTGCTAATATTGGCGCAGTAGATCCTGAACAAAACGGGGCTATTGCGGGAAAATTAGGTGTTCCTTTTGGTATAATCGTCACACTTAATGTTTGTGTAGTCGCACATTGATTTGGATTTGGTGTAAAAACATAGTTCCTGCTAACAGTATTACTAATCGTTGATGGAGCCCATGTACCAACAATACCATTTGGAGATGTATTTGCCAAAAGTGGTGCAGTAGTTCCAGAACAAAACGGTGGAATACTTGCAAAATTTGGCGTAACAACCGGTACAATATCAATTGTGACTCTTATAGGTGTTGCTGAAGTACATTGTCCTGTATTAGGTGTAAAAGTATAAGTAACTGGACCTAAAACTGCCGTATTAACTGTAGCTGGACTCCAAGAACCTGAAATAGCCGGTGTATTATTTGAAGTTGTTGGCAAGATTGGTGCAGTCGCATTTTGACAAACTGTAGTTGGAATACCCGTAAAAATTGGTGTTACCAATGGGGTAACGATTACATTTAAAGTTTGTGTGGTAGCACATGGAAACAAAGTTGAATTTGGAGTAAATACATAACTTCCGCTAGTCGTATTGCTTATTATTGCTGGCAACCAAGTTCCTGTGATTCCATTTGGAGAAGTAGGACCTAGTAACGGTGCTGGAGTTCCAGTGCAAAAAGGAGCAATAGCAGGAAAATTAGGAGTTACTGTTGAAGTTCCGCAAGGCACACTACAAGTGATAGTTTGTGGAGGCACACAAGGATGTGTAGCTGAAGACAATGTTAATGTTGCAGATTGCCCTGGTAACATATTAAATACTTGAACATGAGAAACACCTGTACTTCCGGTTACAGGAGAACCACCTTGAATTGTATAGGTGTAATTATACGAATTAGAAATCAGAGGATTATTAGACCAATCAAAAAATACGGAAGAAGCTCTATCAGCTGGTAAAATCTGCGAAGCGTCACATCTGAAATTAAGAATAGTGGCGCCATTATTAGCAACCACAATAACATCAATTTTTGAACGAGTACTTTCAACACCTCCTACAGTTTCACTAACATAATAAGAAGTAGTTCCTACGGTAGCTGTTGAAGGAGTTGGCGCGGTAGCTGATGCCGTTCCCCCAGTTGCGTTTGTACCATACCAATTTAATGTTCCTCCGGAAGATGCTGTGGCCGTCAATGCAGTTGCTACAGCATTTTGACAATAATAAACAGGAGTAGTAACTGTTGGCGGGGAAGCTAAAATATCTAAATTTTCATTTCTGGATATAAGAAATAGTAAAGCATCCTTAGAATAAGAACTTGTTTTTAAAGTAAAAATCGAGCCACTCTTAACTGACCCAAGGCCCTTGTTTTCAAGACCAATGCTGCTATTTTTAGCATGAAGAATTGAATTAGACAAAATTGTAATTAAAAAAATAAAAACGAAAGACTTAATAAATTTTTCCATTATTAGTTAGGTTTTAATTTCATCAAAAAAACAGCGAGCTTTAACAAATATTTAGTAAATATATAAATTTTACACTTTCATAATCTATAAGTTCATAGATATTAATAGATTATACATAACATCGAAAATTCAGAAGTAATTCTATAAAGGAAATGAAAAACCAAAATCAATATTTTTAGTATTATAACCTGAATTTGAACCTTGCAATCCAGCATTGGACACATGACGAAAATTCGGTCTTATGTCAACTGTTATTTTATTTACTTTAAAAGTAAAACCTAAAGCTAATACATCTGAAAAAGCAAAACCTTTTGACAATCGCTCTGTCTCTGTGTCTGCAAACATAGGTCCAACACTACCAAGAACATAAATACTTGCAGTTTCAAAAACTGGTTTTCGCATCAAAAAACCAATATTTAAAACATATTCTTTTAAATCTTTTAACTTAGTATATCTTTCCCTTTTTTCAATATAATTAGGGTCATCAGGCTTAACAAAATAAAAATTCAATAGTTGATGCTTTGCAAAGTTTAGCTCTGGTTGCAATAAGATTTCATATTGAAAACGTTTTGTTTGTTTTACGCTATAGTATACTTGTAGTTTATAGTAACTGTTTGTATATGTATAGTCGCTATTTTTTAATTCAGTTCCAAAGCCATAACCCAAGCCTAATTTAACTTTACTCGATGAATCTTGCGCAAAAAATGTTTGATAACTAAAGACAAAAATTAAAATAAAAATTATTTTTTTACACATGAAATTTAGTTTATAGCCAATATATTTCTTTACCATTAAATTACAAATAAAAACTTAAAATTGGCATTAGAGCATAAAAAAAAAGAGATTCAACTTTCGCTGAATCTCTTTTTAAAAATTTATGTAAAAAGCTCATTTAGCTTTCTTGATGTGCTTTTTCTACCTTGCTTTTATCCTCTTTAGATATTGTATCCACAAGTACCGGAGTAGCAATAAACAATGAAGAATATGTTCCTACGATAATACCCACTAACATAGCAAATATAAATCCTCTGATAGATTCCCCTCCAAAAACAAACATGATTAATAAAACCACGATCATTGTTAATGAAGTATTGATTGTTCTGGACATTGTTGTATTAATAGATTGATTTACAATCTCAGCAAAAGTACCTTTAGTTTTTCCTGCTAAATACTCTCTAACTCTATCAAATACAATAACAGTATCATTCATAGAATACCCAATAACCGTTAGAATCGCAGCGATAAAGTGCTGATCGATTTCCATACCAAAAGGCATAAATTTATAACACAAAGAGTAAATCCCTAATACAAAAACAACATCATGCGCAATAGCTGCAATTGCACCTAAACTATATTGCCATTTTCTGTAACTGATCATTAAGTATAAAAATACGATAGCCATTGCTCCAAGTACTGCCCAGTATGCATTTGTTTTAATGTCTTCTGCAACTGTTGGACCAACTTTAGATGCTAATAAAATACCTGATTTTTTACCATCATAAGCATTTACAAATTTCTCATACGTCATATCTGCTGAGAAATGTTGTTTTAAAGTAGCAAACAACAATTTATTTACTTCTTCATCAGCTTTAATTCCTGGCTCCTGAACTTTATATTTTGTTGTGATTTTTAATTGATTATCACTACCAAAAACTTTTACTTCAGCGCTACCATCAAAAACTTTAGCTAACTCCGCTTTTACAGCTTCAGTTTCAATTGGTTTTTCAAAACGCACTTGGAATGTTCTTCCTCCTACAAAATCAACTCCTTGATCTAAACCATTTGTTGCCAATGAAATAATACTTATAACAACTACAACACTAGAGAACAAATACGTCCATTTTTTTACTCCTAAGAAATCAAAATGAAAGTTATTAAACATATTCTTAGAGAAATTTGTAACAAACGTCAAATTATTCTTTTTACTTATGTTCCAATCAATGAAGATTCTAGCAATGAAAATAGAGGTAAATAATGAAGTTACAATACCAATTAATAATGTAGTAGCAAAACCTTTAATTGGTCCTGAACCAAAAATAAACAATACCGCTCCTGTTAAAATATGCGTTACGTTAGCATCAGTAATTGATGACATTGCACCTCTCCAACTGTAAGAAGTTTTAATGGCTTCCTCTAATGTTTTACCTGAACGTAATTCTTCTTTTGCTCTTTCGTAAATAATGATATTCGCATCAACTGCTGTTCCCATTGTTAAAACAATACCTGCAATACCTGGCAATGTAAGAACTGCTCCGATACTTGCTAAAATTCCGAATAAGAAAAGTAAGTTAACCGCTAACGCTACATTAGCATACCAACCTGCTTTACCATAATATATCATCATCCAAAGTGATACTAAAAGCAATCCTATCAAAGCAGAATTAGTACCATTATCAATAGCTTCTTGTCCTAAGGATGGCC
Source organism: Flavobacterium algoritolerans (assembly GCF_030010385.1). Taxonomy (NCBI): domain Bacteria; kingdom Pseudomonadati; phylum Bacteroidota; class Flavobacteriia; order Flavobacteriales; family Flavobacteriaceae; genus Flavobacterium; species Flavobacterium algoritolerans. Next base: position 116,705 of record NZ_JASCRZ010000001.1, read on the forward strand.
CTACCACTTCTGATTGAACAATATCTGCAGCAGCAGGAAGTTTACCTGCTCTTAAAACATTCGCTAAATCTTTAGTTTCTGTAACATCAAAAGCTCCTGAAATTTCAGATCTACCACCAGAAATTGGACCTGTAGACACTCCAGGTGCAGAATAAACTACATCATCCAAAACAATAGCAATATTGCTTTTTTGAGTATATGCTCTACCAGTCAATTCTTCCCAAGATTTTGCTCCTTGACCATTCATTTGCATTGAAACCGCTGGTTTACCCATTTGGTCAAATGTATCTTTTGCATCAGTAACAACACCACCACTCATAGAAGGAACATTGTCTCTGTTTCCTTTTAAAGCGTATAATTCTACAGCATCAACACTTTTTGCTTTAGCATCTTTAATAGTCATTGGTTTACCCCAAACAAATTTTGCATAACGTTGGTCACCTGCTAATAAAACTCTAATATCTGCTCTTTTCAAATATCCGTTTACTACGGCAGTATCTTTTGGAGAGAAAAGACCTAAAACTGGACCTCCACCTTGACCAATGATTTTATCAAATAAAGGATTTTCTCCTTTTTTAGTAGCAGTTGAATCTTTTTCATCTGTAAGTAATGCACTTAAAGAATCTTTTACAACTGGTTTTACTTCAGTAGTTTTATTTTCAGTTTTTTTCAATGACTCGTTAGCAGCCATTAAGAAATTACCAATTTCTTCAATTTTATACGTTTCCCAAAACTCTAATTGAGCTGTACTTTGTAATAATTTTTTAATTCTGTCTACATCTTTTGCACCAGGAAGTTCCACAAGGATTCTTCCAGATTCTCCTAATTTTTGAATATTAGGTTGTGTTACACCAAATTTATCGATACGTTTTCTTAAAACACCAAAAGCACTTTCTACAGACTCATCTACTTTTCTGGAGATAACCTTTTTTACTTGTGCATCTGTCATTTGAAAATCAACTCCACCTTCACCTTGCAAGCTTCTGTTTGCAAAAATATCAGGAGATGCTAATTTTACAGTTCCTTTTGAATTTTCATCAAAAGCATCATAAAAAGCATCTAGATACGATTGATTTCCTTTTTGATTTGCAGTAGCATCAGCCAAAGACTTATTGAAAATTGGATTTTTAGAATTATTCGATAATCCTTTTAAAATATCCTTTACAGATATTTGAAGTATAACATTGATACCACCTTCTAAGTCAAGACCTTTATTGATTTGTTTGTCACTAACTTCATTGAATGTAAAATCGGTAAAACCAAGATTAAATACTTTTTCTTTACCAATAGAATCTAAATATTTTACTTCTTTTTCAGGATTTCCACCTGCAAAAGATTTTGCATCACTTTTTACTTTGCTCGCGACAAAAGTGAAAGAAAGTTGGTAAATACTTACCAATGCAAATAGAATTGCGAAAAATTTAATAAGTCCTTTATTCTGCATTATTACTAAAAATTAATTATTTTTTATTTATTTATTTTTGCTTTAAACCTTATAGAATAAGACTTGACATCGATTTTTTAATTTCAAAAAAGAATATCTCGAACTACATCATTTTTTTAAACCGAGCAAATATATAATTAACGTTAAGATTAACCAATTTATTTATTAATTAATCTCAAGAAAAAGACTGCATATTAGCAGTCTTCCTTATTATATATGTATTTTTTTATGCTAAAATCGATTTTAAGGCATCATTCATTTGTCTAACAGCATCAGCACTTTTAGCAAACAAGGCTTTTTCTTGTTCATTGAGCTTAATATCAAGAATTTCTTCCACTCCATTTTTACCAATAATACAAGGAACACCTATACAGATATCATCTTGACCGTATTCTCCTTCAACAAAAACGGAACAAGCGATCATTTTCTTTTGGTCATTCAAAATACTGTCAACTAAGAAAGCAACTGAAGCACCTGGAGCATACCAAGCTGATGTTCCTAAAAGCCCCGTAAGTGTAGCTCCACCTACCATCGTATCTGCAGCTACTTTTTGCAATTCTTCTTCCGATAGAAATTGAGAAACCGGAATTCCATTATAAGAAGCTAATCTTGTCAAAGGAATCATAGTAGTATCACCATGCCCACCAATAACCATTGCTGAAATATCATTTGCAGGTTTATCTAAAGCCAAAGACAAATACGTTCTGAAACGAGAGCTGTCTAATGCTCCTCCCATACCTATTATTCTATTTTTTGGTAATCCAGTAGATTTCAATGCTAAATAAGTCATGGTATCCATAGGATTAGAAACTACAACTATTATAGTATCCGGTGAATGTTTCAGTACGTTTTCAGCAACCGTTTTCACGATTCCTGCATTAATACCTATTAATTCTTCACGAGTCATCCCTGGTTTTCTTGGAATTCCTGATGTAATCACAACTACATCACTTCCAGCGGTTTTAGAATAATCATTAGTAACGCCTGATATTTTGGTATTAAAACCCGTATTAGTAGCACACTGCATAATATCTAAAGCTTTACCTTCAGCAAAACCTTCTCTGATATCTAACAACACTACTTCGCTGGCAATTCCTCTATAAGAAATTACATCTGCACAGGTAGCACCTACATTTCCTGCTCCTACAATGGTAACTTTCATATTTTAAAGTTTATTCGGTTATTAGTTAATTTGGTTAATCTCTATGGTGTCAATCGTAATTTATTCTAACAAAAAGCAAACGATTAAACTACGTTATGCATCAATATTAGCATAAACTGCATTCTTCTCAATAAATTCTCTTCTTGGTGGTACCTCATCACCCATCAACATAGAGAAAACTCTATCGGCTTCCGCCAAACTATCAATAGTTACTTGACGTAACGTTCTGAAACTTGGATCCATTGTAGTTTCCCACAATTGCTCCGCGTTCATCTCCCCAAGACCTTTATAACGTTGAATTCCTGCGCTTCCGCCCATTCTTTCATTCGCTTGATCACGTTGTACGTCATTCCAGGCGTATTCTTTCTTGTTTCCTTTTTTAACTAAATATAAAGGTGGTGCTGCAATATATACGTGACCTTCTTCGATTAATTCTTTCATGAATCTAAAGAAGAATGTCAAGATTAAAGTAGAAATGTGGCTACCATCGACATCGGCATCACACATAATAATTACTTTATGGTAACGTAATTTTTCAATATTCAACGCTTTACTATCTTCGGCAGTTCCAATTGTAACACCAAGTGCAGTAAATATATTTCGAATCTCTTCGTTTTCAAAAACTTTGTGATGCATTGCTTTTTCTACGTTCAAAATCTTACCACGTAATGGTAAAATTGCTTGAAACGCACGATCACGACCTTGTTTTGCTGTTCCACCTGCCGAATCTCCCTCGACAAGATATACTTCGCATTTTGCAGGGTCTTGCTCTGAACAATCTGATAATTTTCCTGGCAATCCACCGCCACCCATTACGGTTTTGCGTTGTACCATTTCACGCGCTTTTTTGGCTGCGTGACGTGCTTGTGCTGCAAGAATTACTTTTTGAACAATGATACGAGCGTCATTTGGATTTTCTTCCAAATAATTTTCAATCATTTCACTCACCGCTTGACTTACTGGCGAAACAACTTCTCTGTTTCCAAGTTTTGTTTTAGTTTGCCCCTCAAATTGTGGTTCCGCAACTTTTACAGAAATAATAGCTGTCAATCCCTCACGAAAGTCATCACCAGAAATATCAAACTTCAACTTATCCAACATTCCAGAAGCATCTGCATATTTCTTTAAGGATCTGGTCAAACCAGTTCTAAAACCTTGCAAGTGCGTTCCTCCTTCGTGTGTATTGATATTATTCACATAAGAGAAAATATTTTCGGTATAACTTGTGTTATAAATTAACGCAACTTCAACCGGAATCTCTCCTTTTTCATGGTCCATAGAAATAACATGTGCAATAATTGGCTCACGATTTCCATCTAAATAACGGATGTATTCTTTTAAACCTTCATCAGAATGAAAAATTTCAGAAACAAAATTTCCGTCTTTATCTAATTCTCTTTTATCTGTAAAAGTGATTGTAATTCCTTTATTCAAAAAAGACAATTCACGCATACGAGCTGACAAAGTATCATATGAATACTCTATCGTTTGGGTAAAAATACTTGGATCAGGGTAAAAAGTTACAATCGTACCTCTTTTAGTCGTTTCTCCAATTTGCTTAACTGGATACAACGCCTTTCCTTTTTCATATTCTTGTTCGTACACTTTTCCATCACTACTATGAACAGTAGCTCTCAAATGGTTCGACAGCGCATTCACTACAGAAACCCCAACACCGTGAAGTCCTCCAGAAACTTTATAGGAATCTTTATCAAATTTACCTCCGGCACCAATTTTGGTCATTACAACCTCCAATGCCGAAACACCTTCTTTTTTATGAATACCAACTGGGATTCCACGTCCATTATCTTCAACAGAAATAGACCCATCTTCATTTATATCTACTCTAATGGTATCACAATGACCTCCCATTGCCTCATCAATAGAGTTATCTACAACCTCATAAACTAAATGGTGTAGTCCTCGAACACCTACATCTCCAATATACATTGATGGGCGCATTCTTACGTGCTCCATTCCTTCTAATGCCTGAATACTATCCGCTGAATAATTGTCCTTCTTGATTTCTTCGCTCATATATTTTATTCTAAAAAAATGTAATTTTTGTCTAACACGCAAATATATAAAAACGCAAATTATATAACCGTTAAAATCCCTTTTTAAGCTCTTAAGTTATTAACATTTGTTCATATAACTACAAAAAAAACGCTCTCAAAATCGAGAGCGTTTTCTATTCCTGCAAAATCAATTTAATATTTTAAACCGTAACTCCTGTTTTAGCAATTTCGGTATCTGCCTGAACGTGCGCTGCATTGGCTCTTCCGCTTGGATCTTGATTTTCTTGCCATTTCGGAATCCACTTTCTAACCGTTTGTGCAGCACTTACTTGCGGATAATATTTATTAAATATAGATCTGTAAAAATAAGCCTCTTTAGTAGCAGGAGAATTGTATGGAAATTCAGCTGCAGCTCTGGCTAATTGCTCATCCGTAACTTGCGTAGAGCAGTATTCAATCAATTGATCAATCCAGTTGTATCCTACTCCATCAGAGAATTGTTCTTTTTGTCTCCATAAAACTTCTTCTGGAAGATATGGATTATCCGGTGTGTCAAATGCTTTTCTCAGAATGTATTTTTCCTTTCCATCGTACGTTTTATGCATCTTTTCTTCTGCTTTGATACGAACTGCCATATCCAAGAAAGCTTTGTCTAAAAAGGGAACTCTAGTCTCTAATCCGTGAGCCATCGTTGATTTATCAGCTCTTAATAAATCGGCAGTAAATAATTTCTGCACTCTTTCGATTGTTTCCTTTTGAAAATCTTCTGTTGAAGGCGCATTTCTAAAATACAAATATCCTCCAAAAATCTCATCTGCTCCTTCGCCCGAAAGCACCACTTTTATTCCCATATCCGTAATCGCTTTAGATAAGAAATACATTGGAGTACTTGCTCTTACCGAAGTCACGTCATAGGTTTCTAAATGCCAGATTAGTTTGTCCAATATTTTAATTCCTTCTTCGATAGTGAAGTGAATTTCATGGTGTTCCGTTCCTAAATATTCCGCTACTTTTCTGGCAGCAGCAGCATCCGGAGCATCAGCATCTAAACCAATCGAGAATGAATATAATTTTTTACCGCTTTCCGCCAAGAGTCTGGAAGCAATTGCTGAAGTCAAGGAAGAATCCAATCCTCCAGAAAGCAACACCCCAATTGGCACATCACTCATCAATCGTTTACGAGTCGCTTCGGTCAAAGTTTCTCTGATTAATTCTAAATCTAATTCTTGGTCTGCTTTTAAATAATCTTCATATTCCGGCTTGTAATATTTTACAAAACCCGTTTTTTGAGTATAAAAATGTCCTGGAGGAAAAGTAGAAAATGTTTTACATTGATCTGCAATAGGTTTCATTTCCGATGAAAAATAGATTCTTCCTCTTTCATCCAAACCATAATACAACGGCTTTACTCCCATTGGGTCTCTACCGGCAATAAAATCATCCCCATCAACGACTACAAAAGCCCAATCTCCATCCAACATATTGCAAAAATCGTATCCAAACTCTTCGTACAAATGCACAATAACCTCTGAATCTGATTTAGTTCTAAAAGTATGTTCTTTCAAAACACCATCTCTTAATTCCTGATGATTGTATATTTCGCCATTATGGACCATATAGGCCGTTTTTGTGCCTTGTATCGGTTGTTTTCCGGAATGCAAATCGATTATAGACAACCGTTCATGGCTTAAAATATGTCCTTTTTCGGTAACATGCAAATCACTTTCATCCGGGCCACGATGCGACATTCTTTTCGAAAGCTCCCCAACTAGCTGTTCGTCTTTTGCTCTTCCAATAATGGCTAATATTCCGCACATACTATTAAATTTTTATTTTTTACCAATTCTAACTCAACAAATATGCGACAGTAGTTACAAATACAAAACACAAACACACTATTTAGTTTAAATTTGAAACAAAAAAATAATTTTACATTTAAAATGTAATTAAAATACTCAATTAATAAAATTATTCCATTACAATTGTAAATAATCAAAGAAGACCTACAAACTTATCTCACTTTCTGACCTTTTAAATACGTATTTGTTGGTTTCATTTTCACTATTTTATTCTCTTCTACTTTCATTAAATCCTGATCATACATTACAAAGTCAGCCCATTTCCCCACTTCCAGACTTCCTTTTTCTTTTTCTTCGAAATTAGAAAAAGCTGCCCAAATGGTCATCCCTCTTAAAGTTTCAGCTCTGGTTAAAGCATTTTCCATTTGAAAACCCCCTTTAGGATACTCCTTACTGTCTTTTCTTGCAACTGCAGCATGAAAAGTGAGCATCGGATTTACTTCCTCCACAGGGAAATCAGTTCCTAAAGCTACCATTCCCGCTTTCTGAAGTAATTTTTTATAAGCATAGGCATTTTTCATTCTTTCTTTGCCTAATCTGTCTTCAGCCCAATACATATCTGATGTTGCATGCGTCGGTTGAATCGAAGGAATAATTCCAAATTTAAAATAATCAAAATCCGCTTCACGCAAAACTTGTGCATGTTCAATTTTCCATCTTCGATCTTTAGTGCCGGTCAAAACTTCTCCATAAATTTTTAAAATCACCGTATTTGCCGAATCGCCAATAGCATGCGTATTCAACTGAAACTTTGAAGCCGCAATTTGTCTGGCAACTTCTTTTAATCCAGCAATAGGTGCCAACAAAGCACCATATTGGTCGGGTTTATCAGAATACGGTTTGTGCATGCAAGCGCCACGAGATCCCAAAGCACCATCGCCATACATTTTAAAAGACCGTACATTTAAATTATCTGTTTTATAAATTCCTATTTTTAGATACAAATCAATATTTTTTTGATTGGCAGTAACCATAGCATACACATTAAGCTTCATCACTTTTGCTTTTTGCAAACTATCCATCAAATGAATAATATCAGGATCCAATCCTGCATCATTTACGGTTGTCAATCCGTAATCAAACATCACTTTTTCAGCATCCAATAAAGCGGCTATTTGTATTTTACGAGTTGGTTTTGGAATTATTTTAAACACTAATTCCATTGGATTATCTACTAAAATTCCTGTTGGTTCCCCATTTGCAATTTCAATCTGACCGCCAACAGCTTTAGTGTCTTTTGTGATCCCAGCTAATTTTAATGCCTTACTATTTACGATAATCGCATGACCGTCAACTCTATTTAATACTACAGGAATGTCAGGAAATACAGCATCTAATTGTGCCTTTGTAGGATACTTTTTTACTTTCCAATCGTTTTGATCCCAACCGTTACCTACAATAAACGTTGGATTTTTATCTTTTCGAAAAGCCTTTAAACGCGTAATTATTTCGTCCATACTTTTGGTACCGCGCAAATCAGCTTCTTGTAAGCTTAATCCATAACTGTAAAAATGGCAATGTGCGTCAATCAAGCCAGGATAAATGAACTTTCCTTCCGCTTCTATAGTGTTTTTGGCTTCATATTGTTTTGTAATCTCACGATTTGTGCCAATAGCCACAATTTTTCCTTTATCAATTGCCATAGCCGAAGCCTCCGCAAAAGAGTTATTGACCGAGTAAATAGTTGCATCTGTAATAATGGTATCAACAGAAATCTTATTTTTTTGATCACAGGAAATCAATAAAAACAAAGCAAGGAATGATGTAATAAATCTCATAATAAACAATTTAATTGTGCTAATATAAAAAAACTCCACCTAATTATTTTAGACAATGCTACAATTATATATTTTTTAAAATTGTAACCTTCTCCATAAAAATAGTTCCCATAAAAAAACGCTCTCGAAATGGAGAGCGTTTTTATCTATTTATAAAATCTTATTTCAATACTGTTTAGGCTTTTGCATAAGCATCATCATGCACACTAGCTACTGCTCTTCCTGAAGGATCATTCATATTCTTGAATGCTTCATCCCATTCCAATGCAATTTTTGTACTACACGCCACACTTGCTTCTTGCGGAACACACAAAGCTGCGGCATCACTTGGAAAATGCTCATGGAAAATAGAACGGTAATAATATTCCTCTTTTGAAGTTGGCGTTTGCAGAGGGAACTTGTATTTAGCATTTGCTAATTGTTCATTCGAAATTTCAACAGCTACAACCTCTTTCAAAGTATCAATCCAACCGTATCCTACACCATCACTAAACTGTTCTTTTTGTCTCCAAGCAACACTTGGCGGAAGCATTTCTTCAAAAGCTTTACGAACTACCCATTTTTCCATAGGATGTTCCTTGTTGATCATTTTATCTTGTGGATTAACTCTCATCGCCACATCCATAAATTCTTTATCTAAAAACGGCACACGCCCTTCAATTCCCCATGCTGCTAAACTTTTGTTGGCACGCAAACAGTCATACATGTGTAATTTACCTAATTTACGTACGTTTTCTTCGTGGAATTCTCTTGCGTTTGGCGCTTTGTGGAAATACAAGTATCCTCCAAAAAGTTCATCTGCTCCTTCACCCGATAATACCATTTTAATTCCCATTGATTTGATAACTCTCGCCATTAACCACATAGGTGTTGATGCTCTAATTGTAGTCACATCATATGTTTCCAAGTTATAAATTACATCTTTAACTGCATCTAAACCTTCCTGAATAGTGAATTTTATTTCGTGGTGAATGGTTCCTATATGATCCGCCACGATTTGAGCCGCGGCTAAATCCGGAGAACCTTCCAATCCTACTGAGAAAGAGTGCAATTGTGGATACCAAGCATCAGCAACATCACCGGATTCGATACGTTTTTGTGCATATTTTTTGGCTACAGCCGAAGTTATAGAAGAATCTAACCCTCCCGAAAGCAATACTCCATAAGGCACATCACTCATCAATTGTCTGTGAACTGCTGCTTCTAAAGCAACTTTAATTTCATCAATGCTGGTTACGTTGTCTTTTACGGCATCATAATCTGTCCATTCTCTTTTGTACCATTGTACAAATTCACCGTCTTTGCTCGTCATGTAATGTCCCGGAGGAAACAATTGGATTTTAGTACAATATCCTTCTAATGCTTTCAATTCTGAAGCTACATAAAAAGTTCCGTGCTCATCCCAACCTATGTATAATGGAATAATTCCCATGTGATCACGAGCAACAAAATACTCATCTTTTTCTACATCATAAATGGCAAATCCAAAAATTCCGTTCATTTCATCTATAAAATGAGGTCCTTTTTCTTTGTAAAGTGCTAAAATAACTTCACAGTCACTTTCAGTTTGAAAGTTGTATTTCCCTTCAAATTGTTTACGCAATTCTCTGTGGTTATAGATTTCACCATTTGCAGCTAAAACAAGTTGTTTGTCTTCACTAAATAAAGGTTGTTTCCCTGAAGCAGGATCAACAATTGCCAAACGCTCGTGAGACAAAATAGCTTTTTCATTACTGAAAATTCCACTCCAGTCCGGTCCACGATGACGGATAATTTTAGACATTTCTAATACTTGCGGTCTTAAAACTTCCGCTTTTTGTTTTAAATCAAAGGCACATACTATTCCGCACATAACTATATATTTTTAATGTTTTGTTTATTTTGATAAGGCAAAGATGATATTATAGTTCTAATTGAAAAACACAAATGCTATTTTTAGTTATAAATAACAACCAAAAAACAGAATTTGTGTTTAAAATGTAATTAAAAGTGAACAAAAATAGAATCGAAGTTGAGGATTGTAAAATGGGATGCAGATAAGACGAATGCAAGCATCAGCAATTATAAGGGATTTTATTCAATAGTCTCCACCAAATACTTCGTACCGTTAATCTCAAAAGTAAACCCTTCTTGATGCCCCATGAGTTCATTTCCCAAAGGAGATTGCGGTGATAATGCGATAATATTGATTCCTTCGACATTGATTTTAGGAAGCGCCACACTCAGGTACAAATAGATTCCGTTTGCTTTTACCAAGCTCCCAACAATAATAGTCTCAGCAATTGCAGTAGCGTCAATTTTATCCAAAACTGTTTTTTGATCCAATACTTCTCTCAATTTACGATTGAGTTTTTCCTGTTCAATATGCATCATTGACAAAGCGGTTTCGTGTTTGTCTCCGGCAGAACCTTTGGCATCGTTCTTAGAATCTTCGGTAAGCGCTACAATCATGTCTTTGAAGACATCGATTCGATCCTGAACTAATTGTAAATAATGGGTATGTATTTTTTGCTTGAAAGTCATAATTTAAAGTTTAACCACAAAGTTCACAAAGAAAGCACATTGTTCACGAAGTTTTTTTATTATAGTTTCTGTATTTAGAAAAAGTTTAATCATAAAGAAGACAAAAGGCTGACTTCTTTATGATTAAACTTTCTGTAGTCTTTGTATCTTCTTTGTGAACTTTGTGGTTAAGTAAAAAATTAAAAATCAAATTTATAGTTCACTCCTAAAATTACCTGAAAACCTTGAACCGGATAATTCTGCCATTTTTGGTAGGCATTATTAGTGATATTATTGGCTCTTGCAAAAGCAGTCAATCGATCGCTGTATTTGAATCCTACATTTGCATTTACATCAAAATAAGATTTTAAAGTTACAGGAGCAGCATTAGCCGAAAAATCCGTATTTATCTGGATATCTTTACGCTCGCCTACATAAAACACATTTGCACCAGCGAACCATTTCTCAGTTATATTGAAATCAAGATTTGAATTTATTTTAATTGTTGGCATATTCCAAGCTTCTTGCTGAAAATCATTGGTGTAACTACTGAAAGTTCCGTTGATTCCAAAAGATACAGCTGAAGAAAAATCAGCTTTTAGTTCTCCATAAAAACGCAATGTTTTCATATCGTCATACACCACTTGAAAGGAATTTCCAAAAGCATAATCCTCGTTACCCGCATTTTCAGTATAATCATTGCTTCTAAACAAAGCTTTATTTCTCTCGTTTGCATACGAAGCTTTTATATTATAACTTACTGTATTGGTTAATTTTCCTTTTAATCCGGCAAAAATATCATACTGCTTATCTGTTGGCGCAATATTCAATGTTGGTGATAAAAACGGATTTTCGTTGACAAAATCCATATAGGAGTTTTGCTCTAAATCCCCTTCGGCTCCTGCATAGAAAATCATCAAATCACCAACAACTTTGTAAGAAGCATTGAATTGTGGATACACTAAAAAGGTATTGTTGCTGTTTTCATTATCCATACTATAAAACAAACCAGCTCCAATATTCAGCGTCCAATCATCTTCCTGCATTACAAAACTGGGAACAATTCCAAAATTTGTAAAACCATATTTTACGCGCTCTGTATTGGTATTTAAATAATTTTTATTGAAACTACCGCTTACATAATCAACTATTATATTTGTTTTTACTGCGCTTTCCATTACATCAAATTCTACTGTCGGCTTTGCATAAAAACGATTTTCAGAAGATCCAGAAGCATCCGAAAAATGATTGTATTTCAGACTTGCTTTATTCAAAATACTTTCGTTAAATGCTACATTTCCGCCTAACGATATCGTACCGTAAGTTTGCTGAGGATTAATTCCGTTAATCAAAACCATTCTGTCTTGAGGAGTCAAAGTGCTGCCAAAATTTGCAGGTAATCCGTACCAATTATAAATTTGGTTTTGATAACCCAAATCCAAATTCCAGGACACGTCTTTTTGATTGGAACCATACATCAAGTCCAACGATGTATCGTAAAAACCATCTTCTAATGCTATATTTTGGATTCCACCCTCAGACGAATGATGACGAAACATTCCACCAACATAATCCGTGTCATTAAGATCATGATTCACGAATAATTCTCCAATAAAGGTTCCGTAATTCCCCACTCCAAAAGTGGCGTAATTTTTAAACAAATGGGCTTGCTTTTCTTTTTCTACCCCTTCTGCTTTCCCTTTGGATGGTGTAAAAGTTGAAGCTACCGGAAAAGAGAAAATCGTGTATTTTATCTTTTCTTTTTTGGCATTTGCGTCTTCATCCAGTTCAGGAATTTCTTTTACTTTGAAAGCGTCCAAAATTTTTGGCGTATACGGTTTTACAACATTTACGGTCTCAGTTCCTATTTGCTCTTTCTTTTGTGCAAACGAAAATTGGAATACGAAGAAGAATAAAATCCCCAACCCAATTCTCCCCGAAGGAAAGGGAGCCGAAAAAGTTGCTGCCTTATTTGTGAATGATTTTATGTTTAATTGTTTAAATGTCATGTTTTATTTTTTTTACTTCTTATTTCTAACGCTAATAATCTTAATCTTTAAACTTCCCATTCGCCTTTTGCAATGAATTGCGTTTCTCCGCCTATTTTTATATCAAAATGATTTTCACTTAATTTTCCATCAAAATAAATTTGGGATGCTCTGTTTATAAAATCTCCCTGATGATTGGCCATTTTAATTTCTGGTGAATAATATTTTAAAAGAAAAGCCTGTAAACAAGTGCTGGCACTTCCCGTTGCTGCATCTTCAATAAGTTGATTGTTTTCAACACATAGCATTCTGCTAATGAGTTTTGCATCTTCTAAACAATAAAAATATAACGCTCTATGATTGGTTTTACAGTGTGCATGCAACCATTCGTTCATTTTATCCTTGTCAAGAATTAAATTCTCCAATGCTTTTTTATTTTTCAGAGGAACAATTACAAAGGCACTTCCGGTACTTACTTCCTGAATGGAAAATTTATCATCAAAATCAGCACTGCTTAAATTGCTGAAGGATAAAAAACCTTCTGCTGAAAAAGTATCCAAAAACTGAGGTTGAGCCGCCTGCAACCAAACCAAATCTCCCGATTGATGCACTGGGATTTCTCCAATTGGAACCGATAACGTAATCTTTTCTGGTTGGCCTTCAAATATGGTATTCATCAAAACCCACGATGTTCCTATTATTGGATGTCCAGCAAACTTCATTTCGTGCTCTGGAGTAAAAATTCTAATTGTTGCTGCTTTATTTTCAGGGTCAAGCTTTGTTATAAAAGTGCTTTCCGCAAAGTTGATTTCACGGGCAATTTTTTGCATCTGTTCGTCACTTAAGGCTTCAGCCTCTAAAAAAACAGCCAATTGATTGCCTGCATATTTTTGCTTTGTAAAAACATCAACGATGTAAAAAGGTAAATTCATTCTATTTGTTTTTTGACTTTCGATTATTCTAAAAATTTCATCCGTTTTTTTGTTATTTTCCAATATACAATCACAGCCTTCTTTATTTAGTTATCGATGAATTTGTTTTAGATTCCTCAGCTTTTATAGTATCCAATTCTCTTTGTGCATCTGAAACTACATCCGTAAAATCAGTAAAATTTTGGATTACATTTTCTAAAATGTAGGTTGCCTGATAACTGTCTTTTAGTCCGTAAAAGTTTTTCGCCATTAAGACTAATCCTTTCGCACCAAAATATTTATAGCTGGAATAATTTTTCGCTAATTTTTGAACAGCAGTATTAGAAGCTTCAAACTTTTCGTCTTTATTTTTAAAATAAGCGTCATAATACAAGGCTTCGGCAGCTAATTCTCCTTTAGCAATAATCATTAATTTTGCGTAGGCAACTTTCGCTTTCGCTTCATCACCTGTTTCAATTGCCGCACGCGCTATGATAATTTGCGCATCACTTTTTACATTATCATCCGTTTTAGGATTCATCAATACTTTCTCCGCATAAATAACTGAATTTGGATAATCCTTTTTGTCATAATACGATTTCATCAAATTAGATTGTGCAAAAGTTTTATTCTGAGAAATATCCGCTTCGTTTTCTAAACGGGATAAAACCGGAATTGCTTTCTCATACTCTTTATTTTTAAGGAAAATTTGAGCTAATCTTGATAACGATTGTTCTGTAAATTCACTTCTGGATTGCGCAATTACATATTCATAATTAGCAATAGATTTACTCTCCGAACCTTCAGAATAATACAATTGAGCAAGATAATAATTAGCTTTTAAAGCATGAATCCCACGAGGAAATTGGTTTATATAACCACTAAATCCTGCTATTGCTTGCTTAACATTATTTTGTTGAAATTGTTTTTCAGCAGCTTCATACGTGTCATTATCAAGCTCTGCATCTGTTACAGCAACAAAATCCAACGTACGAACCCAAGTTGCATATTCATCTACTCTGCCATTATCCACATAAATTAATCTAGCGGTGGCTACAGCTTCTAAAGCCTCCGGAGTTCTAGGGAAATCAGCTGCCACTTTCTTAAATTTCAACAATGCCTGCTCGTCTTTATCCGTATTATAATACACTAATCCCTGACGCAAAATAGATCTGGAAGTGAAAGAACCTTTTTTAAATTCCGTATTTAAACGGTCATACGTTTTAACGGCAAGATCATTTTGATTTTCGGCAACGTACGTATTGGCCAATTCAAAAAGTGCATCGTCTCTGTATTCTGATTTTGGATATAATTGTAAAAAAGCATTTAGCTCATCTATTTTCTTGTCATTTTTTGCTATAAATCCATAGCAAATCGCTTTTTGAAAATACGCATAATCTGCATCTACACTTTTAGATTCTATCACTTTACTGTACGCATCCATAGCCGGACCGTATTTTGAAGTTACAAAACGGCAATCCGCCAAACGCAAATACGAATCATTCAAACGTACTTTATCCGAAGGTGCTTTTTCTATTTGATTTTGGAAATAATTACCCGCTTGATCGTATTCTTTCAATTTAAAATACGTGTAAGCAATATTGTAATTGCTGTTTTTAAATTCTGGTGTTGTAGCCGCTTGGTTTGCACCAATGAATAGCTTGAAGCTTAATAACGCGTCTTTGAAATCATTCAAAACATATTCTGTTTCACCTTGCCAGAAAGTAGCACGAGCAGTAAAAACGGCATCTTTTTGTTCGCTCACAGATTTTGTGAACATCTTCAAGGCTTCCGGATAATTTCCATCGGTGTATAATTCTAAACCTCTGTAAAAAAGTACTTTTTGATACGCTAATTTGTTTTCTGGTGATTTATTTTTTTCCAATAAAACTAAGGCTTCTTTGTAGTTTTTAGACGAAATATAAGAATCTATCAATAATTTCTCCACCTCTGAACGGCTTGCATTATTTGGATATTTTTTCAAAAAAGCTTGTAAAACCGCTGGTACACTTTGATACGAATTTCCTAATTCATAACTTAATTTTGCATAATTCAGGCTCGCATCTTCTTGAATTGCCAAATCAAAATCCATTTCAGAAGCGTTTTTGAAAGCATTCAAAGCCTGCTGTTTTTTATCTGTATTCAGGTAACTTTCTCCCAAATGATAATAGGCATTTTGCGCTACAAAATCTTTCCCTCCAATGATTTTATTGAACTGAGAAATCGCGTTTTCGTAGTCTTTCTGTTTGTAATACGCATATCCCAATTGGTAAAAATCCGTATTATTCCATTTTCCTTTTTTTCCTTTATAATCTACTAAATATGGAATTGCTTTATCATATTGTTTCAAATTGAAGTAGCTTTCGCCAATGATTTTACTCAGTTCAGATTTTTCCAAAGGAGTTGATTTAGCCATTGCTTTCTGTCCTAAATCAATTGCTTTTTGGAAATTCCCCAACTTAAAATTCATATCAGCCTGATAATACGAAAGCTTTTCTTTGTACTTTTCTTCACCTGAAACTTCATCAAAATACTTTGTTGCCTGCTTGTAATCATCACCTTCATACGCCATAAATCCCAAGTAATATTTGGCTTGAGAACCATATTCGGCAGAGTTTACGACTTTATTCAAATACACTGTAGCTTCTTTTTTCTTTTTGGCATTAAAAAAACTATACCCTTTCTGAAAATTGAATTTATCTTGGTCGTTTCTGCTTAAACTGCTTTCGTCCACTTTATCAAACCATTGCAATGCTTGCGGATAATTCCCTTGGTTAAAATGATAATGTGCCACTTCAATGTACGCCTGATTTTGTTTTACACTCGTAGGATAATCCGAAACAAATTGCTCCATTAATTCATCCGCATTGGATTGATTGGTTCGAATGGCGCAATTAGCGGCATAATAGGCACAATCTGATTTTAGTTCTTCAGTAGTCGCTGTTTCCTTTACTTTATTAAAAATTAGTTGCGCCGATGCATATTGCGCATCTTTAAATAAAGAAACCGCTTTATTGAAATCTTTTGAATCGTGAGTGTAAATTGTTGATTTTTGTGCCGAAACAGAGGCAGTTATAATGAAAATTGGAATAAAGAAGAGCCAAGAAATTTTACGCATTGTGATTTTATTTTAATAATTCAAATGTATCATATTCTGAAGTCTATAACGAATCGTTATCGGCTTTTATTATGAACATTTTTTTTAACACTGAAGAATTTAACTTTATTCATCCCTTTAAACTCAGCCACTTTGACTTATTATTTATAATTATCAGAATTCTATCTAATTGAATAGAATTTATTTTGAATAGAACCGTTATCTTATTACTTTTACCCAATAAACAAATGCAAACTATGTCACAATCCGTACTGTCTCTAAAAAATGTAAATATTTACCAAGAAGGTAAATCTATTTTATCCCAAGTAAACTTGGAGGTAAAACATGGTGAATTCCTTTATATTATTGGAAAAACAGGCTCTGGAAAAAGTAGTTTAATGAAAACTTTATATGCTGATTTACCTTTAACAGAAGGAGAAGGAAATATTGTAGATTTTGATTTAGCCACTTTAAAAGAAGATGACATTCCGTTTTTGAGAAGAAAGATTGGAATCGTTTTTCAAGATTTCAAATTATTACCGGACAGAACTGTAAAAGACAATATGTTATTTGTCCTAAAAGCCACCGGCTGGATTGACAACGTAGAAATGCAAAACAAGATTGACGAGGTTTTAAATAAAGTAGGGATGAGAGAATTTGGCAATAAAATGCCGCATCAACTTTCTGGAGGAGAACAACAACGTGTTGCCATTGCCAGAGCTTTACTGAACGACCCTGAATTAATCCTTGCTGATGAACCAACAGGAAACCTTGATCCACAAACCAGTGCCGAAGTTTTAGAAGTATTAAAAAGCATCAATGCTAACGGAAAAACCATCATTATGGCCACACACGATTATGCATTATTGATGAAATTCCCATCTAAAACATTGAAATGTGAAGATGCAAAAATCTTTGAAGTGGTTCAGAGAACGGCATAATGCTCTCCATTCTTGTTCCAATATACAATTACAATGTTTATCCTCTTGTTTTAGAGTTGCACAAACAATGTATGGATTGCGGAATAGATTTTGAAATTCTATGCCAAGACGATGCTTCAAAATCAGGTTTGAATGTACTCAATGAAAATGTGAATGCATTATCAAATTGCAGTTTTGTCTCCTTAAAAGAAAATCTGGCACATCGTGAAAACAGAAATTCCCTTGCCGAACAAGCAAAATTTGATTATTTGCTTTTCATTGACGGAGATTCAATTATTATTCATGACCATTACATAAAAAAATACATTGACAACCTTCATGATTTTGATGTTGTTTATGGCGGTAGGTTACATCCTGAAAAATGTCCTTCCGACAACCAAAAACTACGTTGGAAATACGGAAGGTTTATTGAGGATAAGTCTGCAATAAACCGAAAGAAAAAACCGCACCAATCGTTACTTTTTAACAATACCGTAATTAGAAAAGACTGTTTCAATAAAGTAAAATTTGACAAAAACAGAAAGAAATACGGTCATGATGACACCCAACTTTCATATCAATTGAGTTTATTAAAATCTAAAGTAAATCACATTGAAAATCCTGTTGAACACGGAGATATTGATACCAATTTGGTTTATTTGAACAAAGCCAAAGAGTCTTTAGAAAATTTGATTTCGCTGTACAAAGAAGAAAAAATTGATATTGAATTTGTAAGACTGATTCAATTGTATCATTTTTTAAAAAGAACAAAATCCACTTTTATCATTTCAAAAATACATTCCATTTTTGAGAAACATCTATTGCAGAATTTGACCGGAAAGAATCCTAATTTATTCCTTTTTAATTGGTTTCGAGTTGGCTATTTATGCTCTATAAATGATAAAAATTAATCCTTTTTGAGTCCAATAAATAATTGATTCCAAGTTTGCATAATAGCATCTATATTGTATTTTTCGCTGGATATTTTTGCCTTTTTCCCCATTTCTTTTCTTAATGTCGTATTTTCGATTAAAGTTACTACAGCCTTTACATAATCTGATTCGTTGCCGTTTTCAATCAAAAAACCGTTTTCACCTTGAGAAATTATTCCTCTTGGCCCACACGGACAATCATAAGCAACACAAGGCAATCCGGAAGCCATAGACTCAATTAAAACCATCCCAAAACCTTCAAATCGAGACGTCATCAGATAAAATGAAGCTTCTAAATATTTTATATCAATATCCTGAACCGGTTCATAAAAAACAACATTGTCTGAAACATTTAGGTTTTCAGCCAACAATTTTAAATCGATATTTTTAGCTGATTTGCCGTAAATTTCCAAAGTCCAATCCGGCTGTTTTGCAACAACTTTTTTCCAGATTTGCAACATTCTATCAAATCCTTTTTCATACGTATGACGGCCAACAGCTATGACTTTTTTACTTTCTAAAGCACTCGATTTTTCTGAAGTAAACCACAAGGGATTTGGAATAACAATTGTATTATCTATATTCCATTCTGCAATGCTTTCGCTCGTTACAACAACAAATCGATTGTATTTCTTTATCCCGATTTTTTTTAAAGCATGAATACCATTAGACACCATTTTCGTCAAGAAATCATCCTTTAATTCTCTTTCTTCAACAAACTTAGAACTGTGCATTTCTAGAATAAGAGGAACTTTATTTTTTAAAATAAAAGGAATTGAATATGCCTTTAAACCATTATCACAAACAACAACAATATCGGGTTGAATTGCTTTAATTTTACTTTTTAACCCTTTCGCAAAAGAATTAAAAAACTGAAAAAAGTTACCTTTCAATGATAAATCGTGAAAAATAATATTGGAATTAAAAGAATAAAACAAAGGATAGAAACCCTCGTTTTGAGTCAGAATATGAACTTCATATCCCAATTTTTCAACCAGATAATTAGCTTTTATCGAAAGGACTCTGGCTACACCGCCTTCGTTATTTATGTTGGGAACTATATAAAGAAGCTTCATTTTTTTGATTCCAAAAATTCATCAAAATCCCTAATATAATCTTCTTCTTTGAAAACACCAGATGCCAAAACCAAACAAACGGCTCCAGAAGAAAAATTTTGCAATTCTCTCCAAATACCTGTTGGTATAAGCAATCCAACATTTGGTTTGTTCAATATAAATGATTTTTTTTCTAATCCATCCTGAAGAACAACCTCAAAACTTCCGCTCAAAGCAATCAGCGTTTCTTGCTGCGTAATGTGTGAATGCCCACCTCTGTAAGCATTACTAGGCACATCAAAAAGATAATACACACGTTTGAATTCAAATGGCAAAACATCCTCTTGAATAAATGCCAGATTTCCACGTGTATCTTCCACAACAGGAATTTTTATTAATTGTATAGCGTTAAGAGTTGTTTTCATTTCGTAATTTGTAAAAAATCTTCTTTTCCTTTGTTTGCGCTTGTTAGTGCTGAAAAAACTTGGTTTATTTTAATCTTGCTTTGTTTAATATCAAAAAACAGTTTCAAAAAAACCCCTTTAAGATAATTATAATTTGAAACTCTGGTCAAGAAAGCACCCAGTACATAATACCTTTGTTCCAAATTTAATTTATCATCTGTTGAAACCGCAGGATGAACTGCTATAACCTTGGGAACAATGATTATGTTTTGTTTTTGATTTTTCAAATCCGACAAAAAAATAGCTTCTTCTCCCATCATAAATGAACTTCCAAGTCCGAAATTAGTATCAAACTTAATCTTTAGTTGATCGAATAACGCTTTTTTTAAACTTATTTCAATCGACAAAATATTAAAAATATCTAGATTATTTAGTTGCAATTTTGTTTGAGAAGGATATTTTTTAAATAACAAACCATTTGAACCTTCAATTGCAAAACAAATGCTGGCTGCCTCAGGATAATTATTGTGGGCTTCCAGAATATTGCTTTCAAAATCTTCCTTGAAAACTTCATCGTCATCGGCTAATAAAACAATTTTTCTATGAGCATTTTGTAAGCCTAAATTCCTGCTTTTCGACAACCCTTTTTCAAATGAATTTACAACTCTAACGGAAGGAAAATCTGAAACCAACAGTTTATTTTCAGAGGTTTGATTGATAATTAAAATTGAAAATTCTGAAAAATGACAGAAAGGAAACATAGGAATCAAAAAATCCAAAGAATCCCTATTCATCGTAGCCATTACTATTTCAAGATCTCCTTTTTTAAATTCTTTTATCAATTTGTTACTATATTTACACAAATATAAATAATTCAGCTTTGTAAATGAAAATACTTTTGATTGGCGAATACAGTCGATTGCATAATTCTTTAAAAGAAGGATTGATAATGCTGGGACATGAAGTTATTTTGTTGTCATCAGGAGATCATTTCAAAAAATTCGATAGTGATTATTCGTTCCATCCAGCATTTTTATCGGGTTATTGGCTGCCTCGAAAAATCAAAAATATCCTTTATAAACTCACGGGCATCAATTTAGAGAAAGCTGAAAGAAGTCTTCGATTTTTCCTTTTATTACCACAATTAAAAAACTTTGATCACGTACAGCTCATTAATTCGGACGCAATTGAAACGTTCCCATTTTTGTCCCGAATACTCTATAAAAAGATATTCAAAAAAATTAAAAACAGGAGCTTATTAATCTGTGGTGACGAAACCCCGGTTATTGATTATTTACTCAAAAAAGAGTCTGCTTACAGTATTCTGACTCCTTATTTCGAGGATAATTCGTTAAAAGAACATTTTGAATATCCATTAAAGTACACCACAAAAGACTATCGAAAAACCTTTGATTGGTTGGTCGAAAACTGCCAAAACCTAGTTGCCTCCGATTTAGATTATAAAATTCCGATGGAGAAAATGGGATATTCCGTTCATTTCATTCCGAATCCGGTTAACACCCTAAAAATTGAGTTTCAAGAACAAAAAATTAACGATAAAATTGTTATTTTTCTTGGCATAAATCGTTCCAGCTACATCAAAAAAGGAATTGCTTATTTTGAAAAAGCGTTGCAAATTATTCAGGAAAAATATGCTAAAAAAGTAGCTGTGATTATCACTGAAAACCTTCCTTATGAAGATTATATACATTTATACAATAGCGCACAAATCGTTTTAGATCAAATCTATGCTAACGACCAAGGGTACAACGCCCTGGAAGCTATGGCAAAAGGAAAAGTAGTTTTTACAGGCGGTGGAAAAGAATTTATGGATCATTATAATTTAAAGGAACGAATCAATATAAATGCATTACCAGATGTAGATTCTTTGGTAAATGAACTTTCCTTTTTGATTGAAAATCCCGAAGCCATTATTACTATTGGAAAACGTGCCAGAGCATTTATCGAAAAAGAGCATGATTATATTAATATTGCGAATCAGTACTTGGCGTCTTGGAATTCAAAAACAATTTCCTAAACATAAATAAAATCAGAACGAACACTATTAAATTGGCAAAAAAATACGCCTGTAAAGCTCCTTCAAAAGAAAAAAGCGGCACTAAATAAAAAGACAATAAAAGATACGCTACATTAAACACTATTTCAAGAATAAAATATTTTTTAATACTTGCTTTAACAACGATTTGATACCCAAAAGCTAATGTCATTATCCTTAAAAAATCACCTAAAAGCTGCCAAATCAACACATCATTCACTTTTAAAAACGCTGAAGTAAAAGCTATATTCAATATAACTCCTTTCAACAAAAAAACAGCTACTAATGCCAATAAACATAACGGAACAAAAACTTTAAAATAGGATTTCAATTCCGCTTTAAACGCTGCATCTGTTGTCAAAGAAGCTAATTTAGGCATGTAGTACAATGATAATCCAGAACTAAAAACTAACATATAAAAACTGGAAAATTTATTCGTTGCATCCCAGATTCCAGCTTCTTGAATGGAATGTGTTTCAATAATAAAATTCCGTATCAGCATTAATGTTGCGGGAGCAATTATAGCACTCAATAATGCCATGGAAGAAAATCGCTTGATGACATCCAGGTATTTTTTTTCTAAAATTTTTTGGAGATTGAATTGAAAATAGCTTTTGTCTTTTATAACAAACCCAAACGTCACTAAAACCATTATTAATTCGCCCAAGGCGACAGCAAGTAATCCTCCATTTACAGCATGGTTCACAATTAAAAAAGCTGTAAAAACAAAAATCAACACATTGGAAACAATCTGTAGAATAACAATCCTTTTATACTTTTCTAAGGCGTTGTAGATTGCCATCCAAAATATATTGATAACAATTAAAGGGAGCAGCAATCCAAAAAAACGAATGGGATTGGTAAACGAATTGGTGAAAAATAAAAATTCGGAAATATTATTGGCAAAGAGTAAAATAAGCAACCCCATGACTGATGAAACCAGGAGGAAAAACCAAAAAAAAGTAGAATAAATAATGCCTATTTCTTTCTTGTCCTCTTTATTCTCAACGAATAACTTTATAAATGAATTGTTTATACCTAATGTAGTTACAGACTTCATCATTCCTGTAAAATTCCTGAAACTCCCCAATAATGCCATTCCTGAAGTTCCTAAATAAACGGACACAATCTTTGTAGAAATAATTCCCAAAACAAAACTCACCACTACGGAAATAGAATTAAGTGATACTACTTTTAGAAGTGTATTTTGTTTTATGAATTTCAACATTATAAATTTCTTATTACTTTAGCTGGATTCCCTGCTGCAACAACATTTTTGGGAATATTTTTAGTCACTACAGATCCATTTCCTATAACCGAGTTATCCCCTATTTCAACACCTTTCAAAATAGACACATTCGAACCAATGAAAACATTTTCACCAATGTACACTGGAAAGGAATCTGGATTTCCCTCATTCCTTTTATCAATATTCAAATCATGTCCATCATTATCAATAATAGTGCAATTACCGCCTATTAAAACATTGTCTTTGATGGTAACTTTAGAAAAACAAACAATAGAAAAAGCATTATTGATAGCAACATTGTTTCCAATGTTAATTTCGCTATTTTCATTTCTGGCTTCTAAATAGGTATAGCCTGAAAAAAAGTAAGGAGAGGAAACTACACCAATTTGAACATTGTTCCCAAAATGAATCTTTCCATTTCCTTTCAACAATAATGGATAGAAAAGATTTGGTTTACCAAAAACTCTTTTACAATCTGAAAGAAATTCATACTTTTTGATTCGAAAAGTAACAAAACACAATTGTTTAATTCTACTAAATAATCCCATCTAATATTTGTTTAAAACTGAAACAATATAACTCACTTCATCCATCGTCAAAACTGGGCTTATAGGCAAACTCAACACTTCATTATGAATTTTTTCGGTGATTGGAAAAGATAAATGATTCCATCCCGAAGCTTCGGAAGAAAATGCTTTTTGTTTGTGTGGCGGAACTGGATAATGTATTACGGTTTGAATACCATTTTGGTGTAAATAGTCTTGTAAATCGATTCTGTTTTGTGTTCGAATGACAAACAAATGAAACACATGGTTATTTGATAAATCCCAATTTGGCACTATTATTTTATCGTTTTTAATTTCAGACAAATAACGTCTGGCAATAGTTCTTCGCCATTCATTTTCAGTGTCTAAATTGGGTAATTTCACGTTAAGGAAAGCCGCTTGCAATTCATCTAATCTTGAATTTACTCCAATATAATCATTATAATATTTTGTTTCCGAACCATAATTACGAAGTGATCGAATGACTTCTGCTAAGTCCGAATCATTTGTGATAACGGCACCGGCATCGCCTAATGTTCCCAGATTTTTCCCAGGATAAAAACTATACGCTACGCTTGATTTTTGATTGCTGATTCTTGATTTCTGATTTCTGATTGCACCATGAGCCTGAGCCGCATCTTCGATAACCAACAAATCATTGGCAACAGCAATTTCATGTATCGCACTCATTTCAGCCAATTGACCATAAAGATGAACGACTAAAATTGCTTTGGTTTTCGAAGTGATTTTATCTGAAATTAAATCGGGATTGATGTTGTAGGTTTCCAACTTTGGCTCAACCAAAATAGGAATTAAATCTGCTTGTAAAATAGCCAAAATACTTGCAATATAGGTATTTGCAGGAACAATAACTTCGTCTCCTTTTTGTAATTTCCCTAATTGAATATACCCTTTAAAAATTAAAACTAAAGCGTCAAAACCATTTCCCGTACCAATGCAATGCTTTGTACCGCAATAATTGGCAAAACTGGTTTCAAATTCCTTGACTTCATTCCCTAAAATATACCAGCCATTGTCTAAAACCGCTTTCATTTTTTCCTGAAATGCAGTTTCATACGGTTCGTTAATTTTTTTCAAATCAAGAAATGGTATCATATGAGATTCATTTTATAAAAATCCTGACTGTAAACAGAGCATCCTAATTCTTCTTTTTGTTTCAAAAGTCCTGCATTATATCCTTTTTCATTGTCATCAGTAACGATACCCATGTCAAAAAAAAGCTTCCCTTCGCTCTTGTATTTTTGTATCAAACGAATGAATAAAAAATCCAATGCGCGCAGCTCCTCGCCTTTCTTGGTGGTAGCTCCATATTGCGATTTTACAACAGTTTCTGTTTCGAATAACGTAATACCAGCAATAATAACGCCCTCATAATACACTGAAAACTGTTTGATGTTATTGGGAAAAATTTCCTTTAATTTTGTGATTTCCTGTAGGGTATGAACCGGTTTTGCGTTATGTTTTTCGAATAGCCTTGGCGTTAAAACCAATTCCCAAAAAGATTCAAATCGATGTTCTTCCACCAATTCTAAATCGAGCGCTTCAATTTTTCTGAAATGCTTTAATTTACTTTTTGAAATCCTTAAAGGCATTGCCAAATTTATTGCGAGATTCATTTCTTTTTTATCTAAAAAAGTGCCTCTTTTAAGTAAAAAGAAGTCGGTTTCATGATTCCCGCCAGAAGAGTAGAAAAATGGAATTGGTTTACAATAAAAAGATTCTATCTCATTTTCTTTAAAAAAAGACAAAAGAGAATCTAAAATTATTTCTACTTTTTCTCCATTTATTTTAGCAGAATAAACCAATCCGCCGTACGTCAAACCTTGATGGGAAAAAACTTTTGCTCCAGCTTTATTTGCCGGCAAAACAGCTATCAGTTTTTCATCCTCAAAAACCATCAAGGAGAAATCCTCAAATCGCTCTTTGTGGTATTCCATAAAATCACGGTGAAATAAAAAGGTAGCGTTTTTGGCTTGACCAATAAAGGCATTCCAATTTGTATAATCGCTTTCCTGGTATTGTTTGACGGAATAATTTTTCACTATTTGATTTTAGACTTCGTGAAATTAAGCATTTTTTATTTATGTTCTAAAGTGGGCAAATACCATTTGAATTTCACCGCCATCAAACGAGCCGAAATGATAACTAAAGAGGTTGTCAGGTATAAAACATCATTTTCTAAATTAAATTCCCGAAGAATAAAGAAAACTATTCCACCCAAAATACAGATCGTAGCATAAATTTCCCTTCGAAAAATAACTGGGATTTCAGTACACAAAATATCTCGAATAACACCTCCAAAACAAGCTGTCATGGTTCCTAAAGCTACACAAATAACTGGATGAAGTCCAATATTTATTCCTTTTTCGAGACCTATCAAAGTAAAAACGCCCAACCCAATAGTATCAAATAAAAACAAAGAAGTTCGTAATCTGTCGAATTTTTTTCTAAAAATAATGGCCAATATAAATCCGATGATTATAACATAAACGTATTTTAAGTCCAGCATCCATCCCACCGGCGTTCTGCCAATCATGATGTCTCGCAAGGTTCCGCCACCCACGGCAGTTACAAATGCAATAATAAATACACCAAAAGGATCCATTTTTTTATTCATTGCCGTCAAAGCGCCAGACATGGCAAAAGCCATCGTACCGATGATGTCTAATAAATGGAACATACTGTTTTTTTGGATTTAAAAATGGATAAAAAGAATGCTTTTAATTGAATCTAATTCAGGCAAAATTAAAGAAAATACTCGTGTAACCAACTCCTATTGGCTACATTTAATCAACGTGTATTACAGCAGATAAATATTCGAATCCAAATATAGAAAACTGAATTTTCTCTATGTATCTTTGTTTTCTATAAATTAAATAGTTGTACCTCTTGAAACAAATCACTTCGATACAAAATCCATACATAAAATCTTTAGTGCAATTGCAGGAAAAAGCAAAAGCGCGTAAACAATCCGGAACCTTTTTAATTGAGGGAAAACGCGAAATTTCTATTGCCATCAAGGGCGGTTACGAAATGGA
This sequence comes from Flavobacterium algoritolerans, assembly GCF_030010385.1. Lineage (NCBI taxonomy): Bacteria > Pseudomonadati > Bacteroidota > Flavobacteriia > Flavobacteriales > Flavobacteriaceae > Flavobacterium > Flavobacterium algoritolerans. The sequence goes on from NZ_JASCRZ010000001.1 coordinate 143,684, forward strand.
AACGCTGTTATTTTTACCTGAAATTTGTTCAGAAAACGAAGCCCGTCAATTATCTAAAAATGCCGAACTGATAGAAATCAATAAAGAAGTCTATCAAAAACTCGCTTATAGAGATACCACTGAAGGCATTTTGGCTGTAGCCAAAACCAAATCGATGCAATTATCTGATTTGAAATTATCTGAAAACCCATTGATTCTTATTTCCGAAGCGCCGGAAAAACCAGGGAATATTGGAGCTTTGCTTCGTACTGCCGATGCTGCTAATCTTGATGCAGTAATTATTGCTAATCCAAAAAGCGATTTATACAATCCAAATATTGTGCGTTCCAGCGTGGGTTGTTTGTTTACCAACCAAATTGCAACCGGAACAACATCCGAAATTATTGCGTTTTTGAAAGAAAGAAAAATCAATTTTTATTGTGCGACTTTACAAAATTCAACTTCATATCACACACAGGATTATACTACGTCAACAGCGTTGGTTGTAGGAACAGAAGCCACCGGATTGACGGAGGAATGGCGAAAAGAAGCAACCCAAAATATTATCATTCCAATGCAAGGCGAGATCGATTCCATGAATGTTTCGGTTGCAGCAGCCATCTTGATTTTTGAAGCCAAAAGACAGAGAGGGTTTTAGATTAACAATTTTTGATTGCATATTTTAAAACAATAAAATATAAATACTATGAAAAATAAACTCTTACTTGTAATCACTTTAATTACTACGACACTTTCTTTCGCGCAAATCAGTTCCACTCAAGTCGATGAATTAGTAAATCGCACCTTAAAAACATTTGATGTACCTGGAATTGCTGTCGCCATTGTAAAGGACGGAAAAATCATTCATGCCAAAGGATATGGCGTAAAATCAATTTTAACAAACGAAAAAGTGGATGCAAATACGCTTTTTGGAGTTGCATCCAATAGTAAAGCGTTTACGAGTGCCGCTTTGGCAATATTAGTAGATGAAGGAAAAGTGAAATGGGATGATAAAGTAATCAAATACCTTCCTAATTTCAAGATGTATAATGAGTACGTAACGAATGAATTTACGATTCGAGATTTATTGACACACCGTAGCGGATTGGGGCTTGGTGCAGGCGATTTAATGATGTGGCCTGGAGGCGGTAACTTTACACCAACAGATATTATTGAGAATTTACAATATTTGAAACCAACTTCGGCTTTTAGAACCAAATATGATTATGATAATTTACTTTATATCGTTGCCGGAGAAGTAATACAATCGGCAAGTGGAAAAAGCTGGTGCGATTTTATAGAAGAGCGTATTATAAAACCATTGGAAATGAATAATAGTGCCGCTTCTTTTGTTCGATTGAAAGACACGACAAATGTAATTGCACCGCATGTACCTCTTGATGGGAAACTGCATGTGATAAAACGCTATAAAGATCCAATTTTAGATGCAGCCGGCGGTATTTATTCCAGCGTTAACGACATGAGCAAATGGGTAATCATGCAAATGAACAGTGGAAAATATGGCTCTGCTAATAAGCAACTATTTTCAGAAAAAGAACACAATGAGATGTGGCAATTGCAAACTATAATTCCTGTAACTACGAGAGCACCATACAATACTCATTTTAGCGGATACGGATTAGGCTGGTTTTTGAGTGATGTAAAAGGCTACAAACAAGTAAGTCATACTGGAGGATTAGAGGGTATTGTTACCCAAGTAACACTTTTACCTGAATTAAACCTTGGAATTATTGTTCTAACCAATCAACAATCAGGAGCTGCATTTTCAGCGATTACCAACACTATAAAAGACAGTTTTTTAGGAATACAATCAGAAGATTATGTGACTAAATACAGCACTAGTTTAAAAGAATATGAAACCTCTGCTGATAAAGTAACCGATGATGTTTGGGCTACTGTATCAAAAAATAAAAAAGAGAAAATCAAAATTGATTTCAAAAGTTTCATTGGAACATACAAAGACAATTGGCTAGGTGAAGTAGTACTTTCAGAAAAAAAAGGAAGATTGTATTTTGTTTCAAAACGATCTCCACAACTTACTGGTGAAGTTTTTTTCTACAAAGACACAAATTATGTAGTAAAATGGGATAATACCTATTTTCATGCAGATGCACATTTGTTTTTTGAATGCGACACAACCGGAAAAGCAATTATGATAAAAATGAAGCCCATTTCTGAATTGACTGATTTTAGTTATGATTTTCAAGATTTAGATTTAAAAAGAATAAATTAGAGAGAAACCTTGTTTCTTTAGCCTTAAATTCAAATATACATTTGCATATCTCCCAACTTATTCTTATTTTTAGGAAATGAACAATGCCGTTATGACAGAAATAGATTTAGAAAAAGAAAACAAGGCAATTGCCCAAGAATATAAAGAATTACTTCGCATAAGTTACCAAACTTTAACACCTGAAGACAAAAAATTAATCCGGAAAGCATTTGATGTTTCCGTAGAAGCTCATAAAGAGCAACGCAGAAAATCAGGTGAAGCCTATATCTTCCACCCAATTGCTGTGGCAAAAATTGTTGCTTCCGAAATAGGTTTGGGAGCCACATCCATCGCTGCTGCATTATTGCATGATGTGGTTGAAGATACACCAACTACTATTCAAGATATCGAACGTTTGTTTAATCCTAAAGTGGCTCAAATCGTTGAGGGATTAACCAAAATATCCATGGTTCAAAAAGATTTGAATGCATCATTACAAGCCGAGAATTTCAGGAAAATGATTCTTACACTGAATGATGACGTTCGAGTGATTTTGATTAAACTAGCCGATCGTTTGCACAATATGCAGACTATGGAATCGATGCAGGAAGACAAACAAACTAAAATTGCATCGGAGACTTTATACATATACGCACCATTAGCGCATCGACTGGGGTTATATAACATAAAAACGAAGCTAGAAGATTTAGGATTAAAGTACACTGAACCCGCCGTTTACAATGACATTGTAAGTAAGATAAAAGAAACCAAAGAAGAGCAAGATGCTTACATCGATGATATTACTGCCGTTCTAAAAACAGCTTTGGATGAAGAAGGGATTGAGTACATTATAAAAGGTCGTCCAAAATCTATCTATTCTATTCGTCGAAAAATGAAAGCGCAAAACGTAAGCTTCGACGAAGTATATGATAAGTTTGCTTTGCGGATCGTTTACAAATCAAATCCCCACGACGAAAAATTTCTCGCCTGGAAGATTTATTCTATCGTAACGGATCATTACAGACCAAGCCCAAGTCGTTTACGTGACTGGATTTCGTCACCAAAATCTACTGGCTACGAAGCGTTACATATTACAGTAATGGGACCAAAAGGACGCTGGGTTGAAGTTCAGGTTCGAAGTGAACGCATGGATGAAATTGCTGAAAAAGGATACGCAGCGCACTACAAATATAAAAATGGTGCTACTGAAGAAAGCGGTCTGGATGTATGGCTTAATTTACTAAAAGAAGCTCTGGAAAATTCAGAAACTAATGCAGTAGATTTTGTGGAAGATTTCAAAATGAATTTATATTCTAAAGAAATCTTTGTGTTTACCCCAAAAGGAGAAATAAAATCATTGCCAAAAGGCGCCACTTCACTTGATTTTGCTTTCAGTATTCACTCTGAAATAGGAATTAGAACCAGAGGAACACGCGTCAATGGGAAATTAGTTCCTTTGAATTTCGAATTAAAAAGTGGTGACCAAATTGAAGTCATTACCTCACAACATCAAAAACCTACTGTCAACTGGCTGGATTACGTAACTACATCCAGAGCCAAAACGAAAATAAAAAATGTTTTAAACGAGAACACCAAGAAAATTGGCGAAGAAGGAAAAGAACTCCTAACTCGAAAACTAAAGCATTTAAAAATAACATTGAACGAATCAGTGGTTAACGAATTGGTTAACTTTTTCAAACTAAAAACCAGTTTAGATTTATTTTACAGAGTGGGAATTGGTGCCATTGAAAACCAACAACTGAAGGATTACGCAGCACAAAAAAGCAATACTTTCATTAATTTTTTCAAAAATAAAATGAAACGTTCGCCAAGCACCGCTGACGAAGACATCCATAAGCCAATCATTAGCAGCAGTTACGACATGCTTGTTTTTGGTAAAGAACACGACAAACTGGATTACAAATTATCGCCTTGTTGCAACCCAATACCCGGTGATGATGTATTTGGATTTGTAACCATCAACGAAGGAATAAAAGTGCATAAAAAAGATTGCCCGAACGCCATTGGGATGCAATCCAACTATGCCTACCGAATTATGACAGCCAAATGGATTGACTCTTCACAAGAAGAATTCAAAGCCATCATTAACATAACCGGAATGGATGTTTTAGGACTCACAAACCAGTTAACAAAGGTAATTTCAAACAATATGCATGTTAATATTCAGAGTATTTCTTTGAGTACCGATGCAGGAATTTTTCATGGTCAAGTTGCGGTAATTGTTCAAAACAATACCATTTTGAAAAAAATGATCAACAACATCAAAAAAATTGACGGAATCGATAAAGTAACAAGGGTTTATAAAACATAGAAAAAAATCCGGTTTTTAGTTTCAAATCTCAATTTGTTCAAGGCGAAACTAAAAAACTTGAAACTAAACAAACCTTAAACTTTATACTTTAAACTAAAAAATTTATCTTTGCCCGCATATGACACTCATTTCCACAGATAACACCAAAAACCAAGAAATTGTAAAAAATGTTTTTACAATGTATCTTGAAAAAAAAGGACATCGCAAAACTCCTGAACGTTATGCTATCCTTCAGGAAATTTACGATAGCGAAGAACATTTTGATGTAGAGAACCTTTATATCAAAATGAAAAATAAAAACTATCGTGTGAGTAGAGCAACTCTTTACAACACGATTGAATTGCTATTGGATTGTGCTTTAGTGCGTAAACACCAATTTGGACAAAATCAAGCACATTATGAAAAATCATATTTTGACAAACAGCACGATCATATTATAATGACGGATACTGGTGAAGTAATTGAGTTTTGTGATCCAAGAATTCAAAGTATCAAAAAAACAATCGAAGAAATATTCGACATAGAGATTACCAACCATTCCTTATATTTATATGGAATAAAAAAACAAAAATAGTACGGATAACTTACTAGTTGTCCCTTCAATATATCACTAACTACAAAATAACAGATAGAATGACCGTAGATTTATTACTAGGATTACAATGGGGAGATGAAGGAAAAGGAAAAATTGTTGATGTTCTAACTTCAAATTATGATATTATTGCTCGTTTTCAAGGAGGTCCAAATGCAGGACATACTTTGGAATTTGACGGAATAAAACATGTTCTTAGAACTATTCCTTCTGGTATTTTTCATAAAACTGCTGTAAATATCATTGGAAATGGAGTAGTAATTGATCCTGTTGTTTTTCAAAAAGAAATTGAAGGTCTTGAGAAATTTAATTTAGACATCAAAAGCAAATTAATCATTTCAAGAAAAGCACATTTAATTTTACCAACACACCGTTTATTAGACGCTGCTTCTGAGGCTTCTAAAGGAAAAGCAAAAATTGGTTCTACATTAAAAGGAATTGGCCCTACTTACATGGACAAAACCGGAAGAAACGGTCTTCGTGTAGGTGATATTGAATTAGAAGATTTTGCAGATCGTTACAGAGCTTTAGCTGACAAGCATGAAGCAATGATTAAATTCTACGATGTTGCTATCCAATACAATTTAGAGGAATTAGAAAAAGAATTTTTTGAAGCAATCGAAGAACTAAAAAAATTAGATTTCATCGATAGTGAAGAATATTTACACCAAGCCCAAAAAGCAGGTAAATCAATACTATGTGAAGGTGCTCAAGGTTCATTATTGGATGTTGATTTTGGAACGTATCCATTTGTAACTTCATCAAATACTACCGCTGCTGGTGCATGTACCGGTTTAGGGATTGCCCCAAACAAAATCAAGGAAGTATACGGAATTTTCAAAGCGTATGTAACACGCGTAGGAAGTGGTCCGTTCCCTACTGAACTTTTTGACGAAGATGGTGCAACTATGGCACGTGTAGGAAATGAATTTGGATCGGTAACCGGAAGACAAAGACGTTGTGGCTGGCTAGACTTAGTAGCACTTAAATATGCTGTTCAGGTTAATGGTGTAACGCAACTGATGATGATGAAAGGCGATGTACTTTCAGGATTTGAAACGTTGAAAGTATGTACGGAATACAATTATAAAGGAGAGAAAATTTCTCACTTCCCTTATAACATCGAACCAGAAAATGTAACTCCGGTTTATCAGGATTTCAAAGGTTGGAAACAAGATTTGACTGGTATGACTACGTATGATGAATTACCGACAGAGTTAAAAGAATACATTGCATTCATTGAAAAAGAAGTGGAAGTTCCTATCAAAATAGTTTCTGTAGGTCCAGACAGAAAGCAAACTATTCTAAAATAAGATTACTAAACGCTCTGAAATTCAGAGCGTTTTTTTTAGTTTAAAAATCAACACAACCGAATGAAAAATCCAGCTATTAAAATCCAAAAAACCGAATTGCTATCAGACAATTGGTACATCTTAAACAAAGTAACTTTTGACTATCAAAAAAAAGACGACTCCTGGATAACCCAAAGAAGAGAAGTTTATGATAGAGGAAATGGCGCCGCTATTTTGCTTTATAACACACAACAAAAAACAGTTATTCTAACGCGACAGTTTCGCCTCCCAACCTATCTTAACGGAAATGAAACCGGAATGATGATTGAGGTTTGTGCCGGACTTTTGGACGCAGACAATCCGGAGCAATGCATCATTAGAGAAACCGAAGAAGAAACAGGATACCGCATTTCTAAAGTAAAAAAGGTAATGGAAACGTATATGTCTCCGGGTGCAGTAACAGAAATTTTATATTTATTTGTAGGTGAATACGATGAATCCATGAAAGTGAGTGACGGTGGTGGAGTAGCACATGAAGAAGAAAATATAGATGTAATGGAAATGTCTTTTGACGAAGCCTATGCTATGATTGAATCCGGTAAAATGCAAGATGCAAAGACCATTATGTTGTTACAATATGCCAAAATAAACAGTCTTATTTAATGAACAACACAACTAAAGGGATTTTATTTGCCCTATTAGCTACTTTTCTATGGTCCGTAAATATGGTAATCGCCAGTGGGATAAAAGGTCATATTCCTCCTGTTGGATTGGCTTTTTGGCGCTGGACAGTTGCTTGTATTGTTTTGGCTCCATTTGCTATAAAAAACACTTATGAAAGTTTCAAAATTGTAAAGAAACACATTCGCTATCTTACGCTTACCGCTGTATTAGGCATCACTATTTTTAACACGCTGATTTATTTTGCAGGAAAAACAACAAGTGCAGTTAATTTATCATTAATCGCCATTTCGATTCCGTTATTTATTGTTGTACTCTCGAGAATTATTTTTAAAGAGAAAGTTTCCAATGTAAAAATAGTGGGAATTGCAACCATAATCACAGGAGTTTTAGTGCTTATTTCCAAAGGTTCCTTACAAGCATTACTCCATATCAACTTCACCATTGGGGATGTATTGATGCTAGTGGCTTGCTTCTTTTTTGCTTATTACACGATATTAGTTCGACAAAAACCAGATGAATTAAGTCCAAAAGTATTTTTGTTCAGTGTTTTTGTAATTGGTACAATTTTACTGTTCCCTTTTTATCTGTATGAACATATCTATTATAAAAAAGTGATTTTTGACACTAAAACAGTCTTGGTAACCACATACGTTGGCGTTTGCGCTTCCTTAATTTCTTTTTATTTATGGAACGAAGCCATTCGATTAATTGGAACCTCAAAAACAGCATTGATTTATTATTTGATTCCTGTATTCAGTGGGATTCTGGCGTATTTTTTTTTAAATCAAGCTATTTTGATAACCCAAATCATCAGTATGGGAATCATTATTTCCGGGTTATTAATTACCAATAAAAAATAAAAATCATGCTTTTTACAAAATAGAAAAGCAGAATAAAAATAAATTTATTCTGCTTTTCTATTTAAAAGATATAGTGAAAACTACTATTTATTAGGCTGTGGGGTCATTCTTAAATACGGTTTTACCCTCTCGTAGCCTTTTGGAAATTTAGCCGCAATATCTTCATCTTTAACTGCAGTCGAGATTACTACTTTATCACCATCTTTCCAGTTGGCCGGCGTTGCAACGCTGTAATTAGCCGTCAATTGCAAACTATCAACTACACGCAAAAGTTCATCAAAATTTCTACCGGTTGATGCAGGATAGGTCATCATTAATTTTATTTTCTTGTCTGGTCCAATTATAAAAACCGAACGAACCGTAAAACTCTCACTTGCGTTGGGATGAATCATATCGTATAATTCAGCAATACGCTTGTCTTCATCGGCAATTATAGGGAAATTTACAGTTGTATTTTGAGTTTCGTTGATGTCTTTGATCCACTCCATGTGCGAATCTACTCCATCAACACTCAATGCGATTACTTTTACATTTCGTTTTTCAAATTCAGGATAATAATTTGCAACTGTTCCTAACTCCGTGGTACAAACAGGTGTGAAATCAGCTGGATGAGAGAACAAAATACCCCAAGAATCTCCTAACCAATCATGAAATTTTATTTTTCCTTGTGACGTTTCTGCTTCAAAATCAGGAGCAATATCGCCTAATCGTAATGTTGCCATAGTAGTTTATTTTATTGATTAGTAACACTGTAAGTTATTGAAATAAAAGCAATAAAGGAGGAAACTAATCTTAAAATTGTACTAATTTTTGTAAAACCCAGAAAGCAATACTTCCCAAAAATGTCATTAGGACACCAAATGCCCTAGTCCTTATCGTCCCGAAGTTTCGGGAGCAATCCTTTTGTTTTTTTTCTTAAAAAAAACAAAAGATATAGTGTAGAGCAGGACACGAGCGAAGCGAACTGACGAAGTAAAAAGCTCCTGAAAAGACGTCTTATTTTTTCTTTAAATTTGGTAAAAAGAGCGCTATAATCCCTATCAAAGGCAAATACGCACAAAGATAATACACGTACGTTATGCTGGTGTGATCTGCAAGATTCCCCAATAAAGCGGAACCCAAACCACCCATTCCAAAAGCAAAACCATAGAAAAGACCAGAAACCATTCCGAGTTTTTTAGGCAATAATTCTTGTGCATAAACTAAGATTGCTGGAAATGCAGAGGAGATTATAATTCCTATTAAGACTGATAAGACGCCTGTCCAAAACAAATCGACATACGGCAACAATAAAGTAAAAGGTGCGGCTCCCAAAACCGAAAACCAAATCACATATTTTCTTCCGAATTTATCGCCTAACGGCCCTCCGATTAAGGTTCCAATGGCACAAGAAGCCAAAAATAAAACCAAATGAAATTGCGCTTCCTGAACCGATAATCCAAATTTTTCGATTAAATAAAACGTAAAATAGCTGGACATACTGGCCATGTAAAAGAATTTTGAAAATATCAGAACCAACAAAATTCCCACTGAGATTACAATCTTTTTTTGGGATAAATTAGGCAAATCGATTACGGCTTTCTTGGCACTTCTTAAACTTAAATGGTTTTGGTACCAAAGTGCAATTCTACTCAAAACTATCAATCCGATAATGGCAACTACCACAAACCAAATGATGTAATATTGTGAATTAGGAACCACAATTAAGGCTACTAACAAAGGTCCGATTGCCGTTCCTGCATTGCCTCCCAACTGAAAAATGGATTGTGCCAAACCACGCTTTCCACCAGATGCCAAAAAGGAGATTCGGGAAGCTTCAGGATGAAAAATCGAAGAACCTATACCAACCAAAACAACCGAAATTATAATCATTGAAAAACTGGAAGCATACGATAAACACACAATTCCGGATAAGGTAAACAGCATTCCGAAAATTTGAGAAAAAGGCTTTGGTCTTTTGTCCGTATACAAACCAACCAAAGGCTGTAATATAGAAGCCGCCAACTGATATGCCAAGGTGATTAACCCGATTTGTGTGAAGGTTAAATTGAAATTTTCTTTTAAAATAGGATACGCTGCCGGAATTACGGCTTGTAATAAATCATTCAATAAATGGGCGAATGCAATAGAAAATAATATAGAGTAAACGGTTTGCTGAGCAATAGGAGTTGTATCAATTTTTGATACAGTATCAAGAGATGAATTCATATTTTTAAAAAACTATATTACTAATTATTGATCCATATTCGATTAAAAAAAATTAAACAAACTGAACCACAAAATACCAAAATAACAAGGTGATAAACGACAATGGGATTCCAAAACCTATCATCATACTGCTTAAACGAGGTTTTAAACCGTGAGTAGAAGCTAAAATACAAGCGGTAATCATGGGCGCCATCGCTGACTCTAATATGGCAACTTGAATAATTTTAGAATGCTGTTGCAAAATTACGACATACAACACGTAAATGAGAGCCGGAGTCAATATTAATTTATACAAAAGTCCCAGTCCTAAAAACTTCCAATGCTGGCTTTTCCGGTCAAAACGCAGTTGCAAACCAACAGAAAGCAAAGCCAAAGGTGTCACTCCACTTCCCAGTTTTTGCAATAAAAGCTGAACGTAATCCTGAAAATCGAAATTAAAAACATTCATCAAACAAGCTATCAAAAAAGTTATAAATGGAGGAAAAAGAAGAATCTTTTTGGCGATTTGAAAACCGCTTGGGTTACCACTGGAATATAACGTTGCAACCAGAATTCCTAAGGTAGAAAGTACCACAAAAGAACCGGGCTGATCGACCAGAATAGCCGTTTTCAAACCTTCTTCTCCATATAATGCTTCAATTATTGGGTAACCTAAAAAGGAAGTATTCCCTAAACCGGCTGTTAAAATTAAGCAACCAATGAGTTTTTTAGACCAGCCAAATTTACTGCCTAGAAAACTAAAAAATAAATAGGATACAACAAATCCAATCCAAGCAACTCCAATTGGGAATAACAATTCAGTGCTCCATTTTATTTTTGGAATATAATACAAAGCCAACGCTGGGAGACAGATATAAATAACAATCTTGTTTAATAGCTTGTAAACAGTTACAGGAAACCCTTTTATATTTTGGAATACAATACCTAGGAATAAAAAAACAAAGATTAGGATGAAATTAGTCATAGCTTAATTTGATTACAAAAATACCATTTAAATTTATCTTGAGAAGTAGAAAAAACTGCTTTAGATGCTACAATATGTTAAAAAAGCAACAATAATTGGAAATTACAATTTTAGACGTATATTTGTAATATATTTTATTACAGTATGATTTCAGGTAAATTTGCAATAACATTACATATCCTCACCTTACTCACTAAATTTCCAGATGAATATTTATCTTCAGAGTTTATAGCGGGAAGCATGAACTTACATCCCGTTTTGGTAAGAAAAGAAATTGCAAACCTAAAAAAAAATAATATTGTAGAAAGTAAAGAAGGCAAAAACGGCGGTACAAAATTATTAAAATCGGCATCAAACATTTCGTTAGACACTATTTTCAAAATGACTTTTGACACTGTTACGTTGGGATTTTCAAAAAACACACCCAATCCAAACTGCCCTGTCGGAAAAAAAATAAATGAAAATTTAGAAGATTTATATGAAAATATCAATGAAAAAATCAGCTTACAATTAAGCGGTATTACATTGGAAAATTTTTCTAATCAATTTTAAAACTATTTTTTTTAATTAAACTGCAACATTTTTTATTACTTTTAAATACATATAATTATGAAAATCGCAATTATCGGAGCCACAGGATTTGTAGGTTCCGCAATTTTAAATGAATTAGCAAATCGCAATCACCAAATTACAGCAATAGCCAGAAATCCAAAAAAAGATGAAAACACAGCTGTCAAATGGGAAAAAGCAGATATCAATAACGTTGATGAACTGTCTAAAATTATTGCAGAAAATGATGTGATCGTAAATGCTTTCAGCGCAGGTTGGACTAATCCAAATTTATATACCGATTTCCTTGAAGGTTCAAAAGCGATTCAAGAAGCTGTTAAAAAATCTGGTGTAAAAAGATTCATCACCATTGGTGGCGGGGGAAGTTTGTTTATAGCTCCAAATCTACAAGCAGTAGACACTCCGGATTTTCCAAAGGAATACTACGCAGGAGCAACTGCAGCAAGAGATTATTTGAATATTATTAGAGAAGAAAAAGAATTAGATTGGGCATTTTTCAGTCCTGCTTTTGAAATGCATCAAGGCATCACAACAGGAAGAACAGGTAAATACCGTCTAGGGTTAGAAAACCCAGTTTTTGATGAAAATCAAAGAAGTATTTTATCCGTTGAAGATTTAGCAGTTGTTATAGCTGATGAAATTGAAACTCCAAAACACCATCAAGTGCGTTTTACAGCAGCATATTAATTCTGTATGTTTTCTAAAATAAAACAGTTTCATAAGGCAGTTGCTTTTTGAAACTGTTTTTGTTTTCACTACTTTTACTATTCTAAAAAATAGTTTTGCCAAATAAAAAACACCATCCAAGCGCGTTAAACGAAAAACCCGGAATTTCTGCTCCAGAAATTATCAGCACCGTTGCTGTTGGACATATTCAGCAATTTAGAAAGATACAACCTTCGGAAAAAGAACTCGTTAAAGGGATTTTAGAAGAAAATATAACTGCTCTGAGTCGTGCGATTACTTTAGTGGAAAGTACGAATGTAAGTCATTTGGCGAAAGCCAATGAAGTGATAAATGCTTGTTTGCCTTATGCCAACAAATCAGTTAGAATTGGCATTACAGGAGTTCCCGGCGTTGGAAAAAGTACCTTCATTGAAGCTTTTGGAAAATATTTGACTGGTTTAGGAAAAAAAGTAGCGGTGCTTGCCGTTGATCCCAGCAGTACGATTTCGCATGGAAGTATTTTGGGTGATAAAACCCGAATGGAAGAACTCGTTAAAGATGAAAATGCTTTTATACGACCTTCAGCTTCAGGGGAAACATTAGGTGGTGTGGCTCGAAAAACCCGTGAAACCATTACACTTTGTGAGGCTGCCGGTTTTGACACCATAATCATAGAAACGGTTGGCGTAGGCCAAAGTGAAACTGCCGTTCACAGCATGGTAGATTTTTTTCTTCTATTAAAAATTTCTGGTGCCGGCGATGAATTGCAAGGCATCAAACGCGGCATTATGGAAATGGCAGATGCTATTGTCATCAATAAAGCGGATGGTGACAATATCAAAAGAGCTCATCTTGCTAAACTGGAATTTAATAGAGCATTGCATCTTTTCCCTGCCAAAAAATCAGGTTGGACTCCTACAACTGCTGCCTGCAGCGCTATTACCCATGAAGGAATACCTGATGTTTGGGAAACCATTCAAAAATTCCTGGAACTGACTAAAGGCAATAATTACTTTTTTGAAAAACGAAAAGAACAGAATCAATATTGGATGCTAGAGACCATTAACGAGCAATTGAAAACCAATTTTTACAGCAATGCTGAAATTCAAAAATCATTGGATACAAGTAAAAAAGCGGTGCAAAATGATGAAATTTCACCCTTTGCAGCCGCTCAAAAATTATTAGAAAAGTATTTTAAAAAAGACTAATCTATTCTGTTCTTCTTTTCCCTTCTAAATAAGTTTGGTATCCATACTTTAACATTAAAACACCAAGAGCAATCTTACCAAATTTACCAATAACATATCCTACAATATGTCCAGAATTATAGGCTTCACTTGCGTTTATATTTGATTTAATTTCAAACGGAAAAAAGTTAAAAACCCCTTTAATTATGAGTATTGTGCCAAAAATAAACATGAAATACATAAATAAATTTTTCATTTGAATATCAATTAAGTAAAACAAAAAGTTAACTACTCCTCGTAAAGTTTAATTTCTCTATCATAAAACTCATTGGCAAGAACTATTAACCCTTCCATTTCTGCATTTAATTCTGCTTCGTCAAGATCTTCTGCTTCTTCCATAAACTCTACCTCATCATCTTTCAGATTGATTATAAATCTAGGGTAATCAAGGTGTATGATGAAAATATCCTCAGGGAAATCAGTATTATCGCCTAGTAAAAATTTTGGTAATTCCATGAATTTAATATTTAAGTATTTATTATTTTATTTGTTATGATTTTGCAACACCAACTTTCTTGTTAATCTCGCAAAGCGAATATACAAAAATAAAGCGGCAGCAGTTAATCCCGCCAAAAGTCCTATCCAGATTCCAACGGCTTTAAGTTCCGTATATTTTCCTAAATAATAGGAAATAGGAAAACCAATAACCCAATACGCCACAAAGGTAATGTACATAGGGATTTTTACATCTTGCAAACCACGTAATGCTCCCAAAACAACGACTTGAATTCCATCCGAGATTTGGAAAATAGCTGCAATTAATAGTAATTTTGAAGTGATTATGATGATTTCTTCGTTGTCTAGCATCTGAGCTGAATCGGTCATATTCAAGAATAAATGCGGTAAAAAATTATGGAATACCACAAAGATTATCGCAAAAAAAGTTTCAAGTATAATCGCCAATAGAAAAATAGATCGTGCTACAACAATCAACTTTTTAAAATCATTCATTCCTTTAGTATGACTCACTCGAATCATTGCCGTAACACTTAAACCCATTGCAACCATAAACGTGGAAGATGCCAGAATAAGTGCAATCTGATTGGCAGCCTGACTATTTTTACCCAAAGAACCAGAAAGCCAAATTGCAGCGGTAAACAAAGTTACTTCAAACAACATTTGCATAGCTGAAGGCATACCCAGATTGATAATCTTTTTCAAAATTGATTTTCTGATTTCTTTAAAACTGAAATTCTTAAAATATTTTTTCAATGCCGAATTCTTTTTCATCAGGTAATGCATGAAAACCACCATCATTATCCTTGACAAGACCGTTCCCAATGCAGCTCCCAGAATTCCTAATTTTGGAAAAAACCAAATTCCGTAAATTAGTACATAATTAAAAAAGACATGCACTACGTTAGCCATAAATATGGCGTACATGGAATATTTTGTTTTAGACAATCCATCGGCAAATTGTTTGTAACCCTGATACATAATCACCGGAATTAAAGAAAATGCAACCCAATCAATATAAGGAGCAGCCATTTCAGCCACTTCCTTGGGTTGGTGCATGAAATACATAATTTGTTTAGACAACACGGTCAAAATAAATAATGCAACTCCTAAAATCGTACATAAAAGCAATCCGTGATGAAAAGTAGTACGGATTTTTTGATCATTTTTTTCGGCATCAGCCTCAGCCACTAATGGAGTTATTGCAGTAGAAAAACCTATCCCTAAAGACAAAGCAATGAATATAAAGCTATTACCTAATGAAACTGCCGCCAACTCTGTAGAACCCAATTTTCCAACCATGAAATTATCAACGATTCCTATTAATGTATGTCCTAGCATTCCCAGAACTACAGGATACGCTAATTTAATATTATAAGAAAACTCTTTGAAGTATTTAGATAAATTCACTTTTGCTTTTTTTTGATGGCAAAGATAATTAGAAGCTTTCAATTGCATCAATACTATTACATATATAACACTTCTTTTTAGTGCATAATTTCACCCAACAAGGAATTCTATAACAAAACCAAGTAATTCTATAACAAAACAGGCTTATGAGGGCTATACATTTGTAACGTTGTTTAGAATTAAATAAAATCAAGACAACACCAAAAAAAATTATTAATAAAAAATATTACAATTATGAAAACGACAGGAAAAATCAAAATGTTATTTGTATTCGCAATAGCAATGATGTTTGCTAACAATGTACAAGCACAAGAAACAACAACTACAGCTACAAATTACGATCAAGGATTCCGTTTAGGATTTGGTGCAAATGCAGGATATTCAACTAGCGACCCATACAAATTAGCATTAGGAGCTGATGTAAGAGGTCAATACGATTTATCAAAAAGATACTCTTTAACTTTAACAACTGGTTACACTAATTTATTTGTAAGCAAAGCAGATGGGTTTGCTGGTCAAACAGAAGGAAAAGATTTAGGTATTATCCCAGCTAAAGCAGGTTTTAAAGCTTTCGTATGGAATGACCAATTTTACCTAATGGGAGAAGCTGGTGCAGCATTTGCAACAAGTAATGTAGAAAATACCAGAGATAAAACTTCTTTATTGTTATCTCCAAGTATAGGTTATGCAACGAAATACATAGATATTTCTTTGAACTATACACACTACAATCATTTTGATCGTTTAAACAGTAACGGTTCTCTTGGTAGAGGAGTAGGACAAGTTGGTGTACGTTTAGCTTATGGTTTTCAACTATAAAAAAATATTGAATTAGTTATAAAAATGCGCTGAATTTCAGCGCATTTTTTGTTTACTATCGGGAGTACTTTTTATCTGTCAATGTTTTCATAAAGGAGATAAGCTGTTTTTTTTCCAAGTCAGTAAGGTTCAGTTTGTCTTCGGGTAACGTTTGATTTTGTAAATTAAACCCCAATCCGTTTCCACCGCCGTCATTGTAAAAATCAATAACTTCTTCCATCGTTTTAAAAACACCATTGTGCATGTAAGGTGCCGTCAATTCTACATTTCTTATCGTTGGTGTTTTGAAAGAATTACGATGAATTTCGGCTTTCGTTAATTCAAATTTACCCAAATCAGCATCTAATTTTTTATATTTATCAGGAACGCCCAGTACTTCACTTTCTGATTTCATAAAACTTGGTGGTACGGTTCCGTTTGTTAATGGAATAAAATGACAGGTAGCACATTTTGCTTTTCCGGTGAATAAATTAAACCCTGCAATTTCATCTAAATCAAATTTTTCCTCACCTTGCATAAATCCATCAAACTTTGAATCATAATTACTCAATGATCTTATATAGGATGCTAATGCATTTTTTATTCCAAATTCATCTATTGCTGTTTTAAGAAACGCCTTTTTGAACTTGGCTACATAACTCGCATCTTTTTTTAAAGCTGCTACTGATTTTGCTAAAGAACCGTGCATTTCATTTTCATTGATAATTACCGCTACAGCCTGATCTTCTAGATAATTGACTCTGGAATCTGAAAAGAAAGCACGCTGAAATGCAATATGGGTAAGCGTAGGCGTATTTCTTTTTACCAAAGATTTACCATCCAATGAAACTGATTTCTCCAAACCATCCGTAAATGCTTTATCTGAATGGTGACAAGAAGCACAAGAACGAGCATTATTTCCCGATAAAACAGGATCATTAAACAATAACTTTCCCAATTCTATTTTTTCAGGCGTTGTTTCATAATCTGGAAACGCGGAGAAAGCTTCGGCATCAAAAGAGTTTTTATCAAAAAGTGTCTGTGCAGTTGTTTTCAGTCCTCTTGTTTCTTTTATAAAAGGAATTTTCAAGCTGACTTGTGTTTTATGCAAACCGATACTTAACGGATTGGCGATTACTCGAATAAAAAAAGCGCGGTCAAATGCATTAAAGTTGGTATTTGTTTTTAAATATTCCTTGCCTTTTTTAATCGTTTTTAAAACTTTCTGAAATGATTGATCGGTTGAATTATCCGCATAGATTTTATAATATTTCTCGATACTTTCTAATGCTGATACTGCTTCCGGAATAGATTTTTGAGCAATCGGGGAATCAAATCCGGTTATTCCCAAGGTTATTATTCTAAAAACTTCCAAACGCATCGCATCAAAAACATGGGAATCTGTGAATTCATTTGTCTGTGACACTTTGTTCAAACGCTTTAAATTTGCCGATAGAATACCCATTTCTTTCAGTAATTCCGCTTTTGATTTTGAATTATATGCCGGAAAAATAAATTCTTCAATCACTTGAAATCCTTCTGGAGACAAAGTCTTTCCATCATTTTCTTCAAATTCTGCCAAGGCTGGACCATTTATAGCTTTAGAAACAACCGGAAAATAATATTCACTGATTGTTTCCACTTGTTTGTAACTGCTGTGCGCCAGTAAAAATTGTTTCTGGAGTTGAACTGTTGAAGAATTTAACTTTATTAAATGCTCCAGTTTAGAAACCTCATCTATGACTTTTAGAATATCTGATTTGAATATATTATTTACCGTTTCATGCTTAGGAATAGCATTTTGGCAAGAGAACAATACAATTAGAACCAATAAAATGAAACAGTTTTTCATGATAAATGCGAGTAACTTTAAAAAATTATAAAAAACAAAAACCACGGTTCCTACTAAGAAACCGTGGATATTTGTAACTATTTGATTGGGTTTATTATCGTGCTAATCCTTTGATTAAAACAATTTGGCTTGCCTGATCTTCATTTGGACGATTTGTTCCTCCATCAACGCCTTTGTATTTTGTTCCTCTCCAAGTATGAGGTTGAACACTTAGTAAAAAGGTATCATCAATCCCTAATTGCTCTGAAACATCAATCATGGCTCCGTATTCCCAATCCCCTAATTTACTTGTTCCTCCTACATTATATTTATTAGCATCAGTAGCCGTACGACGGTGGTCTAACTCAACGACTACTTTCAATTGTTTTGTCGCTATATTGTATTGGTAGATGTAAGCATCATGCGTTTCATCACCATATCCATTCGCATCTTCCTGAACATAAACGTAGTTTTTTGTCACACAGATATTATCCGGATTTTGGAATTTTCCTGCAATTCCGGTACGGTCATCTCCGTCAAGAATTACTTCAAGAGTACCAGCCAAAGGATTATTTGCATCTAAGTTCAATTTGTAAACTCTACCGTATTTTGTTCTTGAAGCATCTGCATTTGCTCCGGAAGTATTCTGTCCTGTAACATTAAAATAAATTTCTCTTGCTCCGGCATCTGTACCTTTTTTATAATCCAAATCCTCTACTCTTCCAAATTTGATTCCTTTCAATGTATTTACAGATGCGTTTATAGCCGCTCCTGTCATTGTAGTGTGGTTCTCAATTTTCACAAAAGAAACACCGTACGATTGATTGACAACCATGTCTTTCTCTCTCTGATTGTTATCCGTTCTTTTCATCATGTACAAAGAACCGTTCGTTAAATCACCAACAGTGTTTGAAACATACATAAATACCTGACCACCATACGTTCCTGAATCATCATCTCCAATCACAACCACCGTTTTTCCTGCAAATGCAGACGCTTTTAACGGTAAAGCATTTTCAGCACTTATTCTTCCTAAAGCAGGTAATTCTTTAGAAACTGAAGCAGAAGCAACATCTCCAAAAGGATTTATGGCATGAGTACGCGATTCTTCACCAGATTCTCCACAAGTCAAATACAATGGACCAAAACCATTTTCGGCAACTGTTGCCATTGTAGCACCACATAACCTCCAAGTTCCACCATTAGAATTCAATAAATATTCTCCTTTTGTAGGTTTGAATGTTTTGTCAAAAGTTACTCTTGATACCGCAAAATTATCTTCGTGATTCACCAAAAAAGTAAAAGTACCATCAGCATTTTTCAATAATCCTGATCCATCTGCAGATCCTCCAAAAACAAAATTTGGGCTTCCTGCCAAAACATCGTCAGAACCAATCAATGAAAAAAGCTCTAAGCTTTCAAAACCAGCTTGCTTTTTCAATAACACTGGAGTCGCTGATTGATTTACTAAAACAACACTCGTTGTTTCATTAGAAGATTTAGCATCATTCTCACATGAGATTAAGGATACTAAAAATAACATTGGTAAAATAATTCTTTTCATCTGGGTTGCTTGTTTAAATTTCAAGCAAAGTAATGCCGTGAATTTAAACTCTGAATGAATTGAATATTAACAAAAAGCCAAGAGTTGGCTTTATTTTAAAGGCGAGAAAAACAATAATTTTACATACTAACAGTACCGTAATGCAATGATAAACTTCAAGTAACTTTCGCAAGAAAATCTATTACATTAATTCTCTTTCTTCAACATCTCTTTATACATTTCAAAATTAGCTTTAACTTTTTCGTCTAATTGCGGTTCTTTAATATCAGTACGTTTTTGCATTTCTTCCCAAATAATTTTGGCAACAATATAACGTGCCATTTCCTTATCATCCGCAGGAATAATATACCAAGGTGCATTTTCGGTAGCAGTTTTATTAATTGCCTCTTCATAATACTGCATGTATTCCTCCCAATGCTCGCGCTCTTTCAAATCTCCAGGTGAAAATTTCCAATGGTGCTCCACTTCTTCCAATCGGCGTAGTAACCTTTTGCGTTGTTCTTCCTTACTCATGTGAAAGTAAAACTTCAAAACAATCGTTCCGTTTTGCGTGATGTGTTTTTCAAAATTATTGATTTGCTCCATCCTATTTTCCCAAAACTGTGGTGTTATATCTTCCACTTTTTCGATTCCCGGCAAATTTTCATTCATAATATATTCCGGATGCACACGGGTAACCAAGACATTCTCATAATGCGTTCTGTTAAAAACAGCAAATTTCCCTTTTTCAGGCAAAGCCAAATAATGTCTCCACAAGTAATCATGCTCCAGCTCCGTAGAATTAGGTGTTTTAAAACTATGCACCACAACCCCACGCGGATTAAATTCCTTAAAAACTTCCCGAATCAGACTATCCTTCCCCGATGTGTCCATGCCTTGCAAACAAATCAAAACGCCGTATCGATTATGCGCATACATAACATCCTGCAACTCGCTCAATTTCGTCTGAACTTTATCCAGTTTTTCCTCTTTATCATCTTCACTGGCTCCATTAAACAAGTTCGTAGGGATTTTAGACAAATCAATTTTGCCAATCACTTTAAAATCATCGGGATTTATAGACTTCATAAGAAATATTTTATCTTTGTAAACTCAAATATAACAAATTATAAGGAGCATTTTCCAGCTATTCGTTGCAATCTTTTATTATTTAAAAGAAAAATAATAAAAGGATTTCCACTACTATCTGGGCTAGGCACTCGTTTTCAAAACAAAAACAATGGAAAAATTCACACTCGAATTACTATTTCAAATCATAGGCATTGGTTCAGCATCAGGACTCATTTACAAAGACAATTCCCTACTGATTATCGGTGACAACAGCGGTTTCCTTTATGAATATCAAATGGATTCCAAAGATTTAAAACGCCATCCATTACTCGAAAATCCAACAGAAAACACGCTAAAAAAAGACAAAGCTGATTTTGAAGCCATAACCCATTTTAGTGACAGTTTGTATGTTTTTGGATCCGGTTCCACCGATAAAAGGAACAAAATGATACAAGTCAATTCTATTGATAAAAAGATAATCGCCACAAATGACCTCGCCGATTTGTATGCAGTCATGCAAAATTTTGGAGAAATAAAACCCGAAGATTTCAACCTCGAAGGCGCTATCTATAATGGCGAAAGTTGGTTTTTATTGAATCGCGGCAACGGTAGTTCCAATAAAAATGTTCTTTTTACCATCGAAGGAAAAAACCTGACCAATGATTTTACTATTCTTTCTAACGCCTACAAACTCCCTAAAATAAAAGGAGTGCGCAGTAGTTTTACCGATGCCGTTTTAGTCGATAACAGCATTTATTTTTTGGCTACAGCCGAAGATACCGAATCTACTTATGATGATGGCGAAGTTTTAGGAAGTCTTATTGGGAGAATCGACCTGAAAACCATGAAAATAGATTTCACCCAAAAAATTAGCAGTACCCATAAATTCGAAGGATTGACTTTGTATACTGATTCAAAAGAAAAAATCGAATTCCTGCTTTGTGAAGACAAAGACAGCGAAGTTTTAGAAACAGATATTTATAAATTGAGTTTGGACAAAAAATAAAATCCATTCCTTTAAAGATGTTCCTTTTATCCAAAATAACAGAACGTTAAATTTAGATTAAATAGAAAATCAAAATAGATTTCAAATTTAAAACGAGGTACTTTTACAATAAACCAAGCCTTTTATTGGCTTAAATAATTTATAAAATGACAGATTTAAAAAATAAAAATGCCCTAATCACCGGCGCAGGAAAAGGAATTGGAAAAGCAATCGCGATTGCTTTAGCAAAAGAAGGTGTAAATGTAATTCTGGTAGCACGAACTCAGGAAGAAATAGACAGTGTAGCTGCCAAAGTGCGTTCGTTACGAGTAAAAGCACTGGCTATAACTGCTGATGTTGCTGATATTAATTCGGTAAACGCTGCCGTTGCTAAAGCCTTAGCAGAATTTGGAACCATTGATATTTTAATCAACAATGCCGGAATAGCCGCTTTTGGAAAATTCTTAGAATTAGAACCAACGGATTGGGAACGCATCATTCAGGTAAATTTAATGGGAACCTATTATGTAACGCGTGCCGTTTTGCCTAATATGATTGAAAGACAAACGGGTGATATCATCAATATTTCTTCAACAGCAGGATTAAGCGGAAACGCGTTAACAAGTGCTTATAGCGCTTCAAAATTTGCTGTTTTAGGATTAACGGAATCGTTGATGCAGGAAGTTCGCAAGCATAATATTCGTGTAACTGCTTTAACGCCAAGCACTGTTGCAACTGACATGGCCAAAGAATTAAACTTAACCGATGGCAATCCTGACAAAGTTATGCAAGCAGAAGACATGGCCGAATTAATCATCGCGCAACTCAAATTAAACCGACGCGTTTTTATCAAAAACAGCAGTATTTGGTCTACGAATCCGTAATTTTTTTATTTTTAAACTACAAGGCTTAAAAGATAAAACCATTAAGAAATTAAGTTTCATTAAGTTATTCGCTTAATTTTCTTAATCTCTTAATGGTTTAAAAACTTAAATGACTTATATGGTTGAAAAAAACTTACACCAAAGCCGAAGCAAATTCCATTCGTACGCTTCCGTCTTCATCAATTTTTGTCAAATTAATTTCGTGTAAGGTATTCACTAATTCTGGATTCCAAGGCGTTTTCACTTTTACGTAATTTTCGGTAAACCCGTGAATATAGCCTTCTTTATTTTCACTTTCGAACAAAACTGTTCTGTTTGTTCCCAATTGACTTTCATAAAAAGCACGGCGTTTTTTAACTGACAAACCGCGTAACATTTTGCTCCTTTTGGCGCGAACATTAGCAGGAACAACACCTTCCATAGAAGCTGCTTCCGTATTATCACGTTCTGAATACGTGAAAACATGCAAATAGGAGATATTCATTTCATTCAAGAAATGATAGGTTTCCAGAAAATGTTCATCTGTTTCACCCGGAAAACCCACAATCACATCCACACCAATACAAGCGTGTGGCATCACTTCCCGAATTTTATTTACTCTTTCGGTATAAACTTCACGTTGGTAACGACGTTTCATCAACTTCAAAATGTCATTGCTTCCAGATTGCAACGGAATATGAAAATGCGGTACAAAAGTTCTGCTTTTTGATACAAATTCTATGGTTTCGTTCTTTAATAAATTTGGTTCAATAGATGAAATTCGCAATCTTTCGATGCCTTCCACTTTGTCTAATTCTTGAACTAATTCCAGGAAAGTATGTTCGTGTTTTTTATTTCCAAATTCACCCTTTCCGTAATCTCCAATATTTACACCGGTAAGAACAATTTCTTTGATATTTTGTTTCGAGATTTCTGAAGCATTTTTCAATACATTTTCCAATTCATCACTTCTGGAAATTCCTCTTGCTAACGGAATCGTGCAATAGGTACATTTATAATCACAACCGTCCTGCACTTTCAAGAAAGCACGGGTTCTGTCTCCTATTGAGTAACTTCCCACATAAAAATCCGCTTCGGCGATTTCGCAGGAATGCACTTCTCCAAAATCATTTTTAGACAAATCATTAATATAATCAGCCAATTTAAATTTTTCTGTTGCCCCAAGAACTAAATCTACTCCATCTACACTCGCTAATTCTTCCGGTTTCAATTGCGCATAACAACCTACTGCCGCTACAAATGCTTTGTCATTCAATTTCATTGCTTTTCGCACCACTTGCTTGAACTGCTTATCTGCATTTTCAGTAACTGAACAGGTATTAATCACATACATATCAGCAACTTCCTCAAAATCTACCCGATCAAAACCTTCGTCTTGAAGATTACGCGCAATCGTAGAAGTTTCTGAAAAATTCAGTTTACAACCCAGCGTATAAAAAGCAACTTTTTTTCTATTTTCCATAAGATAACTCAATTAATGAAATCGTTGTCAAAAAATTGAGTGCGCAAATTTACAAACAATATTCTGGAAAATGAAATCAATAATTTTCTATATATTAGCATCTTGAAGGCAAATAATTTAGACTCTAAAAGATGAAAAAAATAATTTCAATTACATTCCTTTTGATTGCAATTCAAGCAAATGCTCAAAACACCATTGAATGGGATGGAAAATACCAATTACAACTTTCCGATTTTCAATCTAGCGCTACTCAAATTGGGAATGTGAAAATCAATAGTATTCATACCGCTTCAAGTCTTGATTTTGCATTTCAAATGAGTAATATTGAGTTCATGTTTACCAAGAATTTTAATTCAAAAGTGACTTCTACATTCAAGCGTGATGCCGCATCCATTATTTCAATTGATACTAATACAGCAAACTATTTAGTGAATTTCGCTCAATATGAATTTGATTTATCCGAACTCTATGCACGAAAATTGCGAAAAGAAATTTACGACCAAAAAGGGACTTTTTCTGACGCCAGTTTTTTACAAGTTCTTTATGATGCCGTTCAGAAACAATACGCGGAGGAACATGCAATAGCTTCAAAAACCACAGATCTTGGGCAAAATGAGAAAAAACTTTTAGAAATCCAAACAGATATCCTAAAAAGAATACAAGAATACCCTGATTTTTGTAAAAGTTGTAAACCTCCTAAAAAGAAATCTTAGTTCAAAATAAATCTTCTTGAAGTAGCGAAGGATTTGATCGAATACCAACATACTTCTATAAACAAGAAAAAGCGTTTGCAACTCGACTACTTTCTAAAAAACAAAAACCATTAAGAAATTAAGTGTATTAAGAACTGCTCTTAAATTACCTTAATTTCTTAATGGTTTTAATATAATTTGAAAAATATTAGTTCAAGATAAATCGTCTCACCACCTCCGCAACGCCATGATTATTATTTGAAGCAACAATAATATCTCCTTTATCTCTCAATTCAGGATCTACATTATCAACCCAAATACCCAATCCGGCATACTCAATCATAGTCAAATCATTTCCTGCATTTCCTACAGCAATAATTTCACTTTGAAGAATATTCAGTTTTTCGGCCAAAAATTTGATACTGGCACCTTTATCAATTCCGTTTTGCGCTACTTCCAGAAAGAAAGGTTTTGACATACTCACACTAAGATGAGGCATTACGGCTTTCAAGTCTTTTTCTACTTCTTTTAAATAGCTTGGCTCTTCCAATAAAATACATTTTACAGCTGAAGACTGAACTTCATCTTTAAAACTTACCACTTTATTATGTTCTAAACCAGTTATGTTTTTTTCGATTTCAATATATTCAGAATCCGTCTCACTTACAATTTTCCCATCAACATAAGTAATAATGTGTGTATTACTTTTTAAACTGTAATCATACAATTCATGGATTTGTTCTTGAGTTAACGTTTGCTCAAAAATGACTTTATCTTCCTTTAAATCTGTAATGACAGCGCCATTATACGATATCATATACGAATTGTCCAATTGTAATTCTTTGGCATAAGCAGTCATGGCTGGCGTTGGTCTTCCGGAAGCCAGAATAACATAAACACCCAATTCCTGTGCCTTAAACAACATTTCTCTATTCTCATTCGAAATTTTATGATCATCAGTCAACAAAGTGTCGTCCATGTCTAAAACCAACATTTTATATTTCATTCTATTTTTATTGTGAATATGTTTAAATACTCATTCTGAATTCTTCAATAACTGGATTCGCTTTAGAAAACTCTGTTTCCTGAATAAACAATTCCACCGCTTGACCTAATTCACCAAATCCTCCCAATCGAGCTGATTGTATATTATTTTTCAAAACAGTATCAACACCTATTGCTTCAATTCTCTCTTGTAACGCTAAAGCTAAAATTTCACTTCCCGAAAACACTTTCATTAATCCCATTTTACTCTTTATTTAATTATTTATTACCGTTCTTCTCATCGCCTTCTAATTCCTCAAAATCTTCATTTGCCTCAAAGTTTTCGTCCTCATCGAAATTTTCGTCCTCATCCTCTTCGGCTCCATCAAAATCGAATTCAAAAGGCTCCACAAGCATTTTTTCAGCAAGAATTTCTATTCGTTCAGTGAATTGTTCCGAAAAAATAATACGTTGGGTTCTGACAATGCTATTCGAAATACGCATGATTTTTGTTTCATGACGCAATTTCAAAATTGGATCTGCATCATCAAGGATAAACATTTTCAATCTGTTTACATTAAATCCAGCTGTGGTAAACATTTCACTTAACTTATTTGGCGTCCCAATCAACACATCAACTCCGCTGGAAATATAATTTTTATCATATTCCATATCTCCTTTATCATGAACACCGTAGACTTCTAAATTAGAATTCTTGCCGTATTTTTCAAAAAGTGATTCCATTTCCAATACTTTGGCTTTGTCTTCAACAATAATCAAAGCCCTAGGTGACTCTTCGTTTGCGCCTGACAATCTTTGAATTACATTCAGCACAATTGTTGTAGATTTTCCGCTTCCTTTTGGCGCAATAACAATACAATCCGAACCACTTTTCATGGTCGAAAATGTTTCTTTTTGCATCGCATTGGCTTCGATCAAACCGTTTTCAATTAAGGCTTGTTGTAACTCTTCGTTTATTTTTTTTAGTTTCATTTCTTATGATTGAAAGATTAAAAATTAAAAGATTTAAACTATTACCAAATCTTTTAATCTTTTAATTTTTAATCATTAAATTAATTTTATTTCGATGCAAACAACTTCACATCATTCTCGGAAATTTCGCTTCCGCCAAGGATAATCAAACGCTCCACTACATTTCTCAATTCGCGGATATTTCCAGTCCAATCGTATTCCTTCAATAAATTAATCGCTGCCGCAGAGAATTTTTTGACCGCATTTCCTTGCTCCGAAGCAATTTTATCTGCAAAATGTGAAATCAACATTGGGATGTCATCACGCCTCTCATTCAACGCTGGAACTTTTATCAAAATTACTGCCAAACGATGGTATAAATCTTCACGAAAACGACCTTCGGCAATTTCCTTTTTCAAATCTTTATTAGTAGCCGCAACCACACGAACATCAACTTTGATGTCTTTATCTGCTCCCACTCTGGTAATCATACTTTCTTGTAAAGCACGCAATACTTTGGCTTGCGCCGAAAGGCTCATATCCCCAATTTCATCCAAGAAAATAGTTCCTTTATCAGCCGCTTCAAATTTTCCTGCACGGTCTTTTACTGCCGATGTAAACGCTCCTTTTACGTGACCGAATAATTCGCTTTCTATCAGTTCAGAAGGAATAGCAGCGCAATTTACTTCTATTAAAGGAAAATTAGCGCGTTCGCTTTTTTCATGTAATTGATGCGCAACCAACTCTTTTCCTGTTCCGTTTGGACCTGTGATTAAAACTCTGGCTTCGGTTTGAGCAACCTTCTCAATCATCACTTTGATGTGATTGATAGCTTCGCTTTCGCCAATCATTTCGTAGTTCTTGCTGACTTTTTTCTTCAGAATTTTATTTTCAACTACAAGTTGTTTTTTGTCTAAAGCATTTCGAACCGTATTCAACAATCGGTTTAAATCCGGTGGTTTTGAGATGTAATCAAACGCTCCCAATCGCATAGTATTGATAGCCGTTTCCATATCGCCATGACCAGAGATCATCACCATAGGGATTTCGGGTTTGATTTTTTTGACTGCTTCCAGCACCTCAACACCGTCCATTTTTGGCATTTTGATATCGCACAAAACCAAATCGTAATCGTTGTTTTTTATTTTTTCAAAACCTGCAACACCATCTTCGGCTTCTTCGACTTGATAAGTATCGTTTTCTTCGGTGAGTATCTTTGTAAGTACTCTTCGAATTGCAGCTTCGTCTTCTATGATTAGTATTTTTGACATATTTTTTGATTCGATTATTTGTTCATTCGGTTAATCGGTTAAACAAATAACCAAAGCCACGAATTAACTTCTATTAATATTTTAACCAGCGGTACATTTCACCCCAAGTTGGTTTTTTGCCGTACATGAGTATTCCTATTCGGTATATTTTTGCGGCGAACCAAACTACAAAAAAGAAGGTTCCAAATAATAATGTTATTGATATTGCAATTTGCCACAAAGGTACGCCAAACGGAATTCGCATCAGCATCACGATTGGTGAGGTTAGTGGAATCATTGAAAAAACGACTGCTATTGTTCCATGCGGATCATTGATAACCGTAAAAAATCCAACGTAAACACTCAACATTAATGGCATAATGATAGGCAACAAAAATTGCTGTGAATCCGTTTGATTATCAACTGCAGCGCCAATTGCCGCGTAAAATGAACTGTATAAAAAATAACCACCTATGAAATAAATCACAAATCCAATAAGGATACTTGCAATGGGTAAATTCCATAATTCCTTAATATACATTTGCGCAGTTCCAGTCATTTCTTGCTGTGCAGAGTGCATCAATTCTGGCGAAACGCTGGCTGTTGGCCCCACATTTACACCAAAAAACACGGAGGCTGCAAACATTAAAGATAGTCCAATAATGGCCCAAATAAGGAATTGCAGTAATCCTGCCAATGAAGTCCCTATGATTTTCCCCATCATCAACTGAAATGGTTTAACCGAGGAAATTATAATTTCTACTATTCGGCTGGTTTTTTCTTCGATGACACTTCTCATCACCATGTTTCCGTAGATGATGATGAACATCATTATAAGATATCCAAATGCGCCACCAATCCCAATTTTGATTTCGTTAAGTCCTTTGACGCTTTCTTCACCAGATGCTTTTGTCAAGCTGATATTCACTTTTGACTGGGCATTTTTAATTGCCAGTGTATCCAAATGTGCTTTTTCTAAATTATTTTTGGTCAGTTTACTTGCAATTACATCCTGAACATTTTCAATGAATGAAATACTTGGGCTGCTGTTTGAAATAAACTGGATTTTACTTTCAAAATCCTTGGAATTACTCGCTTTTGGAATGTATAACAATCCTTCATAGCTTTCATTTGTAATACTGTCTTTAAGGAATTTTAAATCTATTAAAGACAAATCATGATATTTGTACGCTTTATCTTTATTGTTCTGGGAAGTAAATTCCTTTACAAACATACCCGATTCGTCATGAATAGCGATTCGTTTGGTGTCAGCTTTCATGGAACTTAAATATGCTACAAAAACGGCGATTCCCACAAATAGTAACGGACTTAAAAAAGTCATAACAATAAAAGATTTATTACGCACTTTGGCAATAAACTCTCTTTTTATAATTAATGATACTATAGACATTTTAGATGATTAGATGGTTAGACTACTTAGCCTTTTAGACTTCTTAGATTTTAGATTCGATCTAACCATCTAAGAAGTCTAAAAGGCTATTGTGTTACTGTTTGAATAAAAATATCATTGACACTTGGTATTTTCTCTACAAAGTGCGTTACCTGACCGCATTGTGTCAAGATATTCAATAACTCATTTGGCGTGGCATTCCAGAGTTGAATTTCCAGTTTTAATTCGTTATTCAGTGATTTAAAATTAGCTGGACTAACGGTGAATTTTTGTGTAATAGTATACATCAACCCTTCTACATTCTCCGATAAAATACCCACTTCAAAACTATTGGTTTTAAAT
This sequence comes from Flavobacterium algoritolerans, assembly GCF_030010385.1. Taxonomy (NCBI): domain Bacteria; kingdom Pseudomonadati; phylum Bacteroidota; class Flavobacteriia; order Flavobacteriales; family Flavobacteriaceae; genus Flavobacterium; species Flavobacterium algoritolerans. The sequence continues at coordinate 173,402 of NZ_JASCRZ010000001.1, forward strand.
TGTCTTTTAACATCGTCCAGTTTTCCTTCGATTAATTTATTGGATTTGTGAATCAAAGCGATGTGATCACATAATTCTTCTACGCTTTCCATTCGGTGTGTCGAAAAAATTATGGTTGCTCCCTCTTCTCGCAACGCCAGAATTTCATCTTTGATAATATTGGCATTTACGGGATCAAAACCAGAAAAAGGTTCGTCAAAAATCAACAGTTTTGGTTTGTGCAAAACGCAGACCACAAACTGAATTTTCTGAGCCATTCCTTTAGAAAGTTCCTGGATTTTCTTGTTCCACCAACCTTGAATTTCTAATCTTTCAAACCAATACTCTAATTGTTTTTTGGCTTCAGCCTTAGAAAGTCCTTTCATTTGTGCCAAATACAAGCATTGTTCCCCTACTTTCATAGTGTTGTACAATCCTCTTTCTTCCGGTAAATAGCCTATATATTGAACATGTTTGGGTTGTAATTTTTCACCATCCAAAATAATTTCACCACTGTCAGGCAATGTAATTTGATTTATAATTCGGATAAGTGATGTTTTTCCGGCTCCATTTGGACCTAAAAGCCCGTAGATACTTCCTTTTGGAACCATTAATGAAACCTCGTTAAGCGCAACATAATCACCGTATTGCTTGACAACTTTATTCACTTCAAGAATATTACTCATGCTCATTTTTTAATTGGTGTAAAAGTAAATAATTAGTATCGAAATACTTAGAATAGTTGCATATATGTAGCATTTAATTTTTTGAGGTCCTATATGTTATCGCCTTATATTTATTGGTGTTTATCTCACAATATTTTATTTTCATCGGAGTTCGATGATTTTCAATTATTTGCAACAAACAAATTGTTAGTGGCGATTTCATAAAAAACCCATCCTCATTTTAACAAGGATGGGAAATATATTTTTAAAACAGCATCGATAAATTGTATCGCTAATTTTTATTATGAAAACATGTCTTTCACTTTCTCAAAAAATGATTTGTCTGATTTTTCAGGATTTGGAATAAAATTCTCATCGGTAAGATTTTTTTCGAAAAACTGTTTTTGCTCTTTGCTCAGTGTTTTTGGAGTCCAAACATTTACATGTACCAATAAATCGCCGTTTCCGTACCCATTGATACTAGGAATTCCTTTTCCTTTTAATCTAAGAATTTTACCGGATTGAATTCCTTCTTCCAGTTTGATTCTAACTTTTCCGTTTATAGCTTCGATGTCTTTGGAAATTCCAAGAACAGCTTCAGCGAAACTGATGTATAAATCGTAGTGTAAATTCTCTCCTTCTCGTTTCAAGAACTCATGCTCCAATTCTTCAATAGCAACAATCAAATCTCCCGGAATACTGTTTCCCGGAGCATCGTTTCCTTTATTAGAAACTTTCAATTGCATTCCGTCTACAACACCCGCAGGTATTTTTATTGAAACCGTTTCATCTTCAAGAATCATTCCTTGTGAATCCGCTTCGGATGGTTTTCTATCTAAAATTTGACCTGAACCACTACATGTTGGACATGTAGAAGCAGATTGCATTCTACCCAAAATGGTATTCGTAACGCGCATAACTTGTCCTTGACCGTTACATGTAGAACATGTTTTATAGGTAACTCCAGGTGCTTGAACTTTACGTTTTACTTTTACTTTTTTCTCAACGCCATTGGCAATTTCTTCCAATGTCAATTTTACTTTGATACGAAGGTTGCTTCCTTTAGCACGACGAACGCCGCCGCCTCCACCGCCTCCGAAACCACCAAAACCGCCTCCGAAAATATCACCAAACTGACTGAAAATGTCATCCATATTCATTCCGCCGTGACCACCTCCGCCAAAACCGCCAGAACCATCAAAAGCTTGATGACCATATTGATCGTATTTTGCTTTTTTCTGAGGATCGCTTAATACTTCGTAAGCTTCAGCAGCCAATTTAAATTTATCTTCTGCCGATTTGTCTCCAGGATTTTTGTCAGGATGAAATTGTAGTGCGTTTTTTCGGTATGCTTTTTTAATTTCAGCAGCATCAGCATTTTTTGAAATGCCTAATATTTCGTAAAAATCTTTTTTCATTTTTATTTTTTCTTTTGTTGAGACGCACTGCTGTGCGTTTCTACGCGTGATATAAATACGCGATTAATCGCGAATTTATTACTGCCCAATAACAACTTTTGGAAAACGAATAATCTTGTCTCCTAATTTATATCCTTTTTCAAGAACGTCGACAATTTTACCCTTCATTTTATCTGATGTCGCAGGAATTTGAGTAATTGCTTCAGCAAAATCAGCATCAAAAGTGTCTCCCGCCTCAACCTCAACTTGCTCTAGTCCTTTAGAAACTAAAGTGCTTTTTAATTTTTCATGGATAAGTTCCACACCTTTAGTCAACAATTCGTCATCTGATTTGTTTATCTCAACCATAGCTCTGTCGAAATCGTCTAAAATAGGAAGCATCGCTAACAAAACTTCTTGATTTGCCGTTTTAAACAACTCGATACGCTCTTTAGTAGTTCTACGTTTGTAATTTTCAAATTCAGCAAATAATCGTAAATACTTGTCTTTCTCTTTGGCTAAGTCTTGAGTCAATTGCTCTTCCAGACTTAATTCCTCAATAATGATTTGCTCTCCATTTGCATTATTTTCTAATGTCACATCATCTATTTCTTGATCAATTTCTGTATTTTCAGTAGTCATATTACTAGTATTTTTAAAAATATTCTTAAACTTCATTTTTATTCTTTTCTATGGATTGCAAAAGTACTGCCAATTCTTTTAAAATGTCAAATTGTCACCTTTTTATCGAATTTATAATTCTTTTAAACTTTTACACATTTAAAACAAATTTCACCTACTCAAAATTTTAATATAATTTTAAGACTATCTCGATATAGTTTACATAAATTTGTTTCAATTATTTATCATTATTTTTCTGTAACTAAAAAAATAAAGAATCCCTACAAATTATTAATTCACCATTATTTTATATTAAAAAAAGCTTCGTTTAGTAGACGAAGCTTTTTTTATTATTTTAAAATAAAACTACAATAATGCGTTTTTCAAACCTTCAAAATCCACTGAAGTCTGCTCTCCGCTCACTAAATTTTTAAGAGAAAAAGAATTGGAAGCCATTTCCTGTTCCCCTACGATTACCGCAAAAGGAATGCCTCTTTTATCTGCATGTTGGAATTGTTTTGCTACTTTCGCATTATCCGGATACAATTCTACTTTTACACCTGAATTTCTTAATTCTTTTATCGCTTTCATCGCATAAAAAGCTTCTTTTTCGCCGTAATTAATAAACAACGCTTTAGAAGTTGCCGTTACAGTTTCAGGAAATAAATTTAATTCTTCTACAACCAAATAAATTCGATCCAATCCAAAAGAAATTCCCACGCCGCTCATATTTTTCAATCCGAAAATTCCGGTCAAATCATCATATCGTCCGCCACCGCCAATGGAACCCATCGAAACTGATTTTGGCGGAGCCACTTCAAAAATAGCACCCGTATAATAATTTAGTCCTCTGGCCAAAGTCACATCCAAATCTAGAATTGCTGTTGACAATCCGAGTTCCGTAACGTTGTCACAAATAAAACGTAGTTCTTCAACTCCTTTTATTCCTTCACTGGATTCCGCCAGCAAAACAGAAAGTTGGTTTATTTTCTCTGAAATAGTTCCTGTGAAATTAAATAGCGGCTGTACTTTTTCAATAGCTTTTTCCGAAATTCCTTTCTCCATCATTTCTTTTTTTACGCCGTCCTCGCCTATTTTATCGAGTTTGTCTAACGCAACAGTGAAATCTATTAATTTATCGGATGCGCCAATCACTTCAGCAATTCCAGATAATATTTTTCTGTTATTGATTTTGATGGTTACGCCTTCTAATCCTAAAGCAGTAAAAACAGTGTCATACAATTGAACCAATTCTACTTCCTGCCACAATGATTTAGAACCTACTACATCAGCATCACATTGAAAAAACTCCCTGAAACGTCCTTTTTGCGGGCGGTCAGCTCTCCAAACGGGTTGAATTTGGTATCTTTTGAATGGAAACTCTATATCGTTTTGGTGTTGTACCACATAACGTGCAAACGGAACGGTTAAGTCATAACGCAAGGCTTTCTCAGAAATACTTGACGTTAATTTAGTACTGTCTTTACTTTCTAAATGAGTTGCATTGGCTTTCGCCAAATAATCTCCTGAATTTAATATTTTAAAAATCAAACGATCGCCTTCTTCTCCGTATTTCCCCATTAAAGTTTCGGAGTTTTCAAACGAAGGAGTTTCTATCGGTTGAAAACCAAACTTCTCGAAATTACTTTTTATAATCTGAATGATATATTGACGTTTTGCCACCTCAGTTGGTGAAAAATCTCTGGTTCCTTTTGGAATGCTCGGTTTTGATGCCATTTTTTGATTATTGGATTTTTAGATTTTCAGATTTAGGAATTCTTGAAAAACTCCAAATTCTAATTCTTTGCAAATATCTTATTTTTAAAATAAATCTGTTTACAAATTTCATCATTTTATTGCCCGATGCCTAGCCCAGATTGCAGCGAAAACATGGAAGTGAAAAATAATATTGTTTTCTTGCCTGAAAGAGCGACCAAAGTAAGCTCCTTTTAGGCAATTAAAAACAAATTATTTTCACTGACAGGTTGTAGCGAAAAGCTGGAAAAAGCTCCTAAAAAATAAATTAGGATTTTTGAAAAGGAAATTTGTAACAAAAATTGTATTTTCGTGTCAAACTGCTATGATGTTAAAATTATTCAAAGAAAATATTCGAATTGCATTCGGTTCAATTAGGACACAATTGTTGAGAACCGTTCTTACTGTGTTGATTATCGCTATTGGAATCACAGCTTTAGTTAGTATTCTTACTGTTGTTTCTGCTTTGGAAAACACTATTTCCTCTGATTTTGCATCGATGGGAGCCAATACTTTTAACATTAATCAATACGAAAACACCACTCGAAATCGCGGTGGCGGAGAAAGAGAAATCATAAATCCTATCATTTCTTATCCTGAGGCAGTTGCTTTCAAAAACAAATACAAATATCCTTTTACCGAAACTTCGCTTTCTTTTACTGCAACTTCTGTTGCTGAAGTAAAATATGAGTCTTCTAAAACGGATCCCGAAAATACGGTTGTTGGTGTCGATGAATTTTTTGTTACTAATTCCGGATTAGAAACTAGTTCCGGACGTAATTTCACCAGATTTGACATCGATAATAATGCGTATGTATGTATTGTAGGTTCTGATTTTGAGAAAGGATTATTAAAAGACGTAAACCCTATTGATAAACTAATCTCGATTCGAGGAGCTAAATTTAAAGTTATCGGAGTACTGAAAGAAAAAGGATCAACCTTTGGGAACAGTCAGGACTTAAGGATTTTAATCCCTATTCAAGTGGCCCGTTCCATGTTTACCGCGCCAAGCATAAATTACACCATGAGTGTCATGGTTTCTAAAAAAGAATTATTAGACGAAGCGATAGACAATGCGACAAGCACCATGCGCCGCGTTCGTAAATTAAGCCCGGTAAAAGACAATAATTTTGGCGTAGTTCGCAGTGATGACCTTATCAACAGAATCCTTGGAATCACAAAATATCTTGGACTTGCCTCGTGGCTTATCGGTATCATTACCGTCCTTGGATCTTCAATTGCTTTGATGAATATTATGATTGTTTCGGTAACGGAACGCACACGGGAAATAGGCGTTCGAAAAGCCTTGGGAGCCAAAAAAACAACGATTGCCTTTCAATTTTTCATAGAAACATTACTTATAGGTCAATTGGGCGGATTAGTAGGAATAATTTTTGGGATCTTAATTGGTTTTGGTATTGCAACTGCCATGAGTTTTGCATTTGTAATTCCGTGGAGCGCAATTATGGCGGCATTCATAACCAGTTTTATGGTAGCTATCGCTTCGGGATTATATCCTGCGATAAAAGCAGCAATGCTGGACCCAATTGAAGCATTGCGATACGAGTAGTTTGCAGTAATCAACTTCATTGCGAGGAACAAAGCAATCACATTTAATGTTTTTCAAAACAATTTGGGCGTGACCACATTAAAAAAAGGGGCTAACTAATCATACGTGCTAGTTGCCCCTTTTTTAATGCGGTCGGGTCATCCGCGTTACAAGGTAACTTGCTTCTACCCCTCACGCAAACCCCGTAAATCCATAACTTTTGCAAACACAATAACCAAAGTTAAATGCGATTGCTTCGTTCCTCGCAATGACAACTAATCATCCTGTCATTTCCGTAAATATCTTTTCGTAATTCAATATTTTTGAAATTCATTTTTTCAAGTAAATCAACCGTTTCTTTGCCTAGATATTGATTAATTTCAAAATACAATTGTCCGTTTTCAGATAGATTTTTCTGAGCCAATTCAGCTATTTTTTTATAAAAAATCAACGCATCATTATCTTCTACAAAAAGCGCCAAATGCGGTTCATTGTCCAATACATTTTTCTTAATTTCCTCTTTTTCCAGATTTCGAACATAGGGCGGATTAGAAACAATAATATCAAATTGTTGCCTTAAATCTTCCGTTTCAAGAATGTTTTGATTGATAAAAGTAACTTCCACAGCATTGCGTTCAGCATTTTTTTTGGCTGTAGCCAAAGCCTTTTCAGAAACATCAATGGCAAAAACTGCTGCATTTGGAATATTTTTCGCCAACGAAATGGCAATACAACCGCTTCCGGTTCCAATATCCAAAATACGGATATTTTGACTTTCGACTTTCGACTTTTGACTTTCTAAAATCCATTCGACTAATTCTTCCGTTTCAGGTCTTGGAATTAAAACATTCTCATTGACTTCAAAATCCAATCCATAAAAACTCGTTTTTCCTAAAAGATATTGTACTGGAATTTCCTGTTTCAATTGTTCCAAAATCGAATTCCAAACTACCATTTCTGCTTCCGAAAAAACCAAATCAGGATGCAGCGCCAAGTCTATTCTTTTCAATTGATGCTTTTCTTCTAAAATTAAATAGAAAAAACTCTCTGCTTCACCCGCATCATAAATTGGAGTTAGTTCCTGAATAAATTGGGTTCTGTATTCTTTAATTTTAAAAGAGTTGTTTTTCATTTAAAATTCATGATTTAAAATTTATAGTTTTTTGAGCATCCAAATAGGACAACTGGTATGACCGGTGCTTCCCATAGGAGAACAAATGTATTCAAAACCTACTTTTTTGTACAGTTTTTGAGCATCAAGCATAAAAGGCATTGTTTCCAAATAGCATTTTTCGAAACCAAAATCTTTAGCACTTTGCAAACATTTTTCCATCATTTGACTTCCTATTCCTAACCCTCTGGTTTCTGGCAGAAAATACATTTTTTGGAGTTCACAGATGGTTTCCGCTTCATTCTCAAGTGGTGCAACACCGGCAGAACCAATGATTTTCCCATCCTTTTCTACAACATAATAAACTGATTTTGGCTTACTGTATTCCTCAAACATTAAATCCAAATACGGATCTTCATAAGCTGTTCCTACTTTTGGAATATTTAATTCGTCAAAAACGGCTCTTATTAATTGTGCAACCGCTTGATTGTCTTCTTTTTTTATTTTTCTAATGCTGTAATTTTCCATTTTTATCAAAAACTAATTTTATATACAAAAGTAGAAATTGTTTATTGTTATTTTAGAAAGTTTCAAAACTAATCTCGTCCCGATCCCGAAGTTTCGGGACGGGATTGGGACTAAACTCAAAAATAACTACTTTTGTGTTGTGAAAATACATGAAAAATACATCCGACGCTGCATCGAATTAGCCAAAAATGGGTTGGGAACAACGTATCCAAATCCTTTGGTAGGCAGTGTTATTGTTTATGACGACAAAATCATTGGCGAAGGCTGGCATAAAAAAGCTGGAGAACCACACGCCGAGGTAAACGCTGTGAATTCCGTAAAAGATAAATCGTTATTGAAAAAAGCGACTATTTATGTGAGTTTAGAGCCGTGTAGTCATTTTGGCAAAACGCCACCTTGTTGTGATTTGATTATCAAAAATAAAATTCCAAATGTAGTTATTGGAACTGTTGACCCCAATTTAAAAGTGGCAGGAAACGGAATCAAAAAACTAATGGAAGCCGGAATACAGGTTACCGTAGGGATTCTTGAAGAAGAATGCAATGAACTTAATAAAAGGTTCTTTACATTTCATGAAAAGAAAAGACCCTACATTATTTTGAAATGGGCCGAAAGTCAAGATGGTTTTATTGCGCCAAAGGAAAAATCAGAAAAAAAACCAGTCTGGATTACAAATCAGTATTCGAGACAATTGGTACATAAATGGAGAACGGAAGAACAAGCTATTTTGGTGGGAACTCAAACCGCCATTGATGACAATCCAAAATTAAACGCACGGGATTGGTTCGGAAACAATCCGATTAGAGTAGTTTTAGACCAAAACAATCGCATTCCAAAAGACAATCATGTATTTGACAATCAAGCTAAAACAATCCTATTTTCTAAATCGAACCAATCTATTGAGAAAGAAAACTGTATCTTTGAGTATATTGATTTTGAACAAAACATAGCAACACAAGTAATAGAATCGCTATATAAGCATCAAATTCAATCCATTATAATTGAAGGCGGACGGCAAACTTTACAGACATTTATTGATGCCAATCTTTGGGACGAAGCTAGAATATTTGTTGGAAGTATCGAATTTAAGCAAGGAACCAAGGCTCCAAATCTTGCTAAAAACCAGTTCAAAAAACAATCTATTGGTAATGATCAATTAATACTATCTAGAAACTATGATTAATACTATAATTTTTGATTTTGGAGATATTTTTATCAACTTAGACAAAGAAGCTCCTATTGTTGCCTTTACTAAATTGGGCTTAAAAGAATGGACTGAGGATTTAGATGGACTCAATCTATCATTTGAAAAAGGAAAAATTTCTGAGCGTCAATTCATTGAAGGCTTTCAGAAACACATGCCTAATGCTTCAATAGACGAGATTAGAAGCGCTTGGAATACCATTTTATTGGATTTCCCATTATACAGACTTGAATTTTTACAAATGCTTTCGCAAAAATACCGCTTGTTCTTACTAAGTAATACAGATGCAATTCATATCGATAAATTTCAGCACACAGCCGGAATGACCTTTTACAGAGAGTTTTATCAATGTTTTGAAAAAGTTTATTTTTCTTTTGAGTTAGGCATGCGAAAACCCGACGCTGAAATTTTCAATTATTTGGTAAAAAAACATGAGTTAACGCCAAAACGCACTTTGTTTATTGATGACAAAAAAGAAAATACCGATGCCGCACTTGCATTAGGATTTCAAGTATGGAATTTACAAGTAGGAGAAGAAGATGTTGTTCATTTATTTGACAAAAAAATAATTTAGAAAAGTAGCTTTTGGAATTTAAAGACACCTACAACACTATTGATTTTCCCTCTTCAGCAGTATTATTCAAAGAAAAAAATAGTAAATTTTTTGGTTATGCCTTTCCTATTCAATCAGAGGAAGACGTAAAACCAATCATCGAAACCTTACGAAAACAACACCCTAATGCTGGACATTTTTGTTATGCCTATCAAATAGGTGCTGACATCATAACCTACAGAGCAAATGATGATGGCGAACCCAGCAATAGTGCAGGAATGCCTATTTATGGACAAATTCAGTCTTTTTCAGTAACCAATGTGCTTATTGTTGTCGTTCGAATATTTGGTGGCGTGAAATTAGGCATTGGAGGATTAATCACCGCATACAAAACAACCGCACAAATGGTTCTTGAGACCTGTGAAATTATCGAAAAAACGATAGATATTCATTTTACAATCACATTTGATTATAAGAATATGAATAAAGTAATGCGGGTAATTAAGGAAAAAAAACTTGAAATTGTAAATCAAGAAATGGAAATAAATGAAGATTCAGGACTTCCTATAGGCAAAATTGAAATAAAAACCAGAAAAAAAAATGCCGAAATGGTATTCGACATTTTTAATTCAATGTTTGGAATCGATATAAAACAACTCTAATTTCTACTCAAAATTGCTTTTTTTATAATTTATTCTATTGTTTTTAAGAGTTCTAAAATATAATTCGGCGGAGCAATGGGACGACCTGTTTTTAAGGACACAAAAACAAGTATAAATTGGGCAGTTGTTAATAACTCATCAGACTCATTATAAATAGCACAATCAAATTCTATCTTCACAGAACTCTGACTTTTGAAAATCGTGTGAACGGTAAGCAACTCATCATAGCGAGCTGATTTTTTATAATTTATATTCATGGAAACTATAGGAAGCGCAATTCCACTTTCCTCCATGCTTTTATACGAAATCCCTTTGTTTCTTAGCCATTCCACTCTTCCTATCTCAAAATAAGGGATGTAATTCCCATGATAAACAACGCCCATTTGATCCGTTTCGGAGTAACGCACCCTAACTTGTATTTGATGATCTTTCATTAATTATGTATTAAAATTTTTAAATTTAAAAAGCTCCTTACAACAATAATTTGGAAAATTATTGTCCAATATATTTTTTTTTACAGAAATTTGTTCACATATTTGTTACCCCGATAAATAATAAAAAAACATCTTTTTTTTTGTAAGATAACAATTACCAATAAAAAACAATTTAACAGAATATATGAACAAAACTGCTCAATCAGTATGGGAAAACTGTTTGTCTTTCATAAAAGACAACATTCAGGATCAAGCTTACAAAACTTGGTTCGAACCAATCAAATCAGTTGAACTTACCGATAACGCATTATATATTCAAGTTCCAAGTAAATTTTTCTACGAATGGCTAGAAGAACACTATGTTAAACTATTAAAAGTGGCGCTTACCAAAGAACTGGGTAAAAACGCAAAGTTACTCTATAAAATCAGAATGGAAAACACTTATGGCAACAAACAACCGTTTACGGAGCAATTGCCAAGTGCCAACAGAGTTCCTATGAAGCCGCAAGAAGTAGATGCTCCATTCAAAAACTTAAACCCAGAATTAAAAAATCCTTTTGTAATCCCGGGAATCCGAAATTTAAAAATTGAATCTCAACTGAATGCAAATTACAGTTTTGATAATTTTCTGGAAGGAGATTCTAATAGATTAGCGCGTTCTGCAGGTATGGCTGTTGCCAATAAACCTGGAGGAACTTCGTTTAATCCGCTATTGATTTTTGGAGGAGTTGGACTAGGAAAAACACACTTAGCACATGCTATTGGTGTGGAAATAAAAGACAAATACCCTGAAAAAACAGTTTTATATATATCAGCTGAGATTTTCACACAACAATATATTGACTCGGTAAAGAAAAACAATCGAAATGATTTCATCCACTTCTATCAATTAATTGACGTTTTAATTATTGATGATGTCCAGTTCCTTTCCGGAAAATCTGGAACGCAGGATGTGTTTTTCCATATTTTCAATTATTTACATCAAAATGGCAAACAGGTAATCTTGACATCAGACAAGGCACCAGTTGACATGCAAGATATTGAACAACGATTGCTATCTCGTTTCAAATGGGGATTGTCTGCTGAATTGCACCAACCGGATTATGAAACCAGAATTTCTATCCTAAAAAATATATTGTACAGAGATGGTGTTGAAATCCCTGAAGAAATAATAGAATATGTTGCCCGTAACATCAAATCCAATGTAAGAGAACTCGAAGGAGCCATTATTTCCTTGATTGCACAATCTTCATTCAATAAAAAAGAAGTTACACTTGAACTTGCTAAAAGTGTTGTAGAAAAATTTGTTAAAAATGTAAAACGAGAAATTTCTATCGATTACATTCAAAAAATTGTTTCGGATTATTTCCAATTAGATTTAGAAACATTACAATCAAAAACCAGAAAAAGGCACGTTGTTCAGGCCAGACAATTGGCAATGTTTTTTGCAAAAAAATTCACAAAAGCATCTTTAGCAAATATTGGTTCTCAAATTGGGGACAGAGATCACGCTACCGTATTACATGCCTGTAAAACCGTTGATAATTTAGTTGCTACTGACAAACAATTCAAGAAATTTGTTGAGGATATCAATAAAAAATTAACGCTGTAAACGCATCATGCCCGTGAAAATTTTAATGGTTTGTTTAGGCAATATTTGCCGATCACCCTTGGCCGAAGGCATATTGGCCTCAAAGCTCCCAAAAAATAAATTCAAAGTTGATTCAGCAGGAACTGGTTCTTGGCATGTTGGCCATAAACCTGATGATCGATCCGTTGCTGTAGCAAAAAAAAATAAAATAAACATTTCAGATCAAAAGGGAAGACAATTCAGCAAATCTGATTTTGATTCATTTGATTACATCTATGTAATGGATAATTCTAATTACGACGATGTTATTGAACTTGCCGAAAGTCAAGAACATAAACAGAAAGTCCAACTCATTTTGGATGAATTATTTCCAAACGAGAAAGTAGATGTTCCAGATCCTTATTTTGGTTTACCCAATGGATTTGAAATAGTGTATAATATGCTTGATGAAGTTTGCGATGTAATTGCAAAAAAGCTAATAGACAAACATCAATAATCTTTGGATTTAAAATTTTCAGAAGAAATCAACAGGAAATTTACTTTAGAAACGTAAAAATACAGCAATGCAAACAACTACTTTATTAGGAAAACTGTACTTAATCCCTACTACAATGGGCGATTGCGATCCAATGGATGTGTTGCCTCAAACCGTAAAAAGAAGTATTGATTTCATTGATTATTATATTGTTGAAAACGAAAAAACAGCCCGAAAATCTATTAAAGGCGTACATCCTGAAAAGAAACAATCGGAGCTAAAACTTTTTGTATTAAACAAACATACCGAAACCAAAGAGCATTTAGATTTCATTAAACCTTTATTAGAAGGGAAAAATATGGGATTAATGAGCGAAGCAGGCTGCCCTGGTGTTGCTGATCCCGGTGCAGTTATTGTAAAATTAGCACATGAAAAAGGAATTCAAGTTATACCGTTAGTTGGACCTTCTTCAATTCTTTTGGCGATGATGGCTTCAGGAATGAATGGACAAAGTTTTACGTTTAATGGTTATTTACCAATAGAAAAAGGAGAAAAAAAGACAGCTCTGAAAAATTTGGAAAAATTATCTCAGGAGAAAAACCAATCTCAAATATTCATAGAAACTCCGTATCGAAATAATAAAATGCTGGAGGATATCTTACAGGCTATTAATCCCGCGACTCACCTTTGTATTGCTACTGACATTACTCTACCTACAGAATATATCAAAACCCTGAGAGCTTCTGATTGGAAAAAAGTAAAAGTAGATTTACACAACCGCCCTACTATTTTCATCATTCACAAAATGTAACTTTCCTCATTTTGAAATTTAAAAATTGGTTTTTAAATCTCATTTAAAGACCAATCGCTTTTCCAAATAGTATAAAAACACTTCTTTTTTAGTGCTGCAATTTCATTTCAAAATTAAATATTTTGAAAGGTTTTCTCATGTCAATTAGACAACCTAAAAAATTCCTTACTAAAAGATCCTTTTTTATATCGAAAGAGCAAATATGGCTTTGTTTCCTCGCTATTGCAAATGGATTTTCCTGCTAAAAAACTCCCATAAAACGGCTATTTATATTAACATTAATTACAAAAAAATTAACCTGCGTACCTATAAAAAAAAGCTAATTTTACTAATGCCCACAGTCATTTTTTGATTCAAAATTCAAAAAATAAAACTACTGATGTTATGAATTATAATGATCTAAATAAATTACAAACAACAAAAAGGGGAAGAAATGAATTAAGCCTTACTAATTATTTTTATCATTAATGTATTATGTATTAGACCATTAATTCAAAAAAAAGTATCATGAAATCATATATAATTGTTTTATTTTTTTTATGCATAAGCACACTATCTTATTCCCAAGATAAAGAAGTTAATTCAGGGCAAGGAAATATTAAAATGGAAAATTTACCAGGAGTTGTTATTAAAAGTGCCGGTAAGGATTTTTCCATATACTTACCTGATAGAAACCCAGATAAAAGTGTAAGAGCACTTGAAGAAAAATTCATAGCCTATGATTTAGGGAGAGATTATGAAGGATTTGAAAATTATTTGGTGATTATGGAAACCAGTAAAGGCACATTGACTGCAACATATAATGAAAATGGTAAATTGACTAGTGTAATTGAAAACTATAAAAATATAAAACTTCCTAATAGTGTAATTTATTCCATTTACAAAACATACCCAGGTTGGCAGATTATAAATGACAAGTATCTATATTCTCAAAAAGAAGGTGATATTATTAAAAAAGAGTACAATCTTAAGATAAAAAAAGGCAATGAAGTTCGAAAATTAATTGTCAAACCAGATGGTGAAATTGTCAAAGGAAATTAAACTACTAACAACCATAAAGAAAAAGCTACCAAATTGGTGGCTTTTTTTTTAGTATACGATTTAGCAAAAAAATACAAAACGCAATAACTTAAATTTTTGATAATTATCAGTTCCCAAAAAATTAAAATTAGGATTAAACTACTACTTTTATAAAGTAATCAACGTTATTTTTTTATGAGTAAACTACCAAATATCAGCACGAGTATTTTTACGGTTATGTCAAAAATGGCAGCTGAATATAACGCCATCAATCTTTCACAAGGTTTTCCAAACTTTCCTGTTGATGAAAGATTAACTGATATTATTTCCAAACTGGCGAAAGAAAATGTGCATCAATACACTCCAATGTCTGGTTATTCTCCATTATTATCAAAAATAGCGACACTCGTTAAACACTCCTATGGAAGAACTATTCTGCCCGAAACGGAATTGCTGGTTACTGCCGGAGCAACACAAGCTATTTTTACCACTATAATGGCTTTGGTGAAAAATAATGATGACGTAATTATCTTAGATCCAAGTTATGATTGCTATGAAGCACCCGTCTTATTGTGTAACGCAAATCCAGTTCGGGTAGCACTGAATGATGATTATACTCCAAATTGGGAAATTATCGAAAAGGCATCTACTCCAAAAACCAAAATGATTATCATTAATAATCCGCATAATCCAACGGGGAAAATCTTAGCGAATTCTGATTTTGAATCGTTGGAAATCCTGTTGGAAAAATATCCGGATATCGTACTTCTTTCTGATGAAGTCTATGAATACATCACTTTCGAAGAAAAACATATTTCGGCTCATACACGTGAGAAATTATTAAATCGTAGTGTGATGGTTTCCTCTTTTGGAAAATCGTTCCATGTTACGGGTTGGAAAGTTGGTTATTTAGTAGCGCCGGAATACCTAATGAAGGAAATCAAAAAAGTACATCAGTTTTTAGTTTTTAGCGTAAATAGTATTTCTCAAATTGCTATTAGCGAGTATCTAGACATCGTTTCTATTGCTGAAATCGGGAAATTATATCAGGAAAAACGGGATTACTTTAGACAATTATTAAAAAATAGTCGGTTCGAACTCATGCCTTGCGAGGGAACTTATTTTCAGGTGGCTTCTTATGCAGCTATATCAAATGAGAGCGATGTTGATTTCTGTAAACGCCTCATTACTGAACATGGCGTGGCTGCAATTCCTATTTCTACTTTTTATGCCGATGGGAAAGACTTGAAATTAATACGTTTCTGTTTTGCAAAAGACAATGCTACGCTGGAAGAAGCTGCTAAAAGATTGTGTGCAATTTAAAAGAAACGATTTTGTTTTTTATTATGCATGCATACTATTTAATTTATTATATTTACAATAAAAAAATATCAAAAATATGAGTTATACAGATAAAATGTTACGTGACGATGCCCTAAAAGGCAAAGTAATTGTCGTAACCGGAGGCGGAAGCGGTTTAGGAAAAGCAATGACTAAATATTTCTTGGAATTGGGTGCGCAAGTTGCCATTACTTCCAGAGATTTAGAAAAACTGAAAAATACTGCAGCAGAACTGGAAACGGAAACAGGCGGAACTTGTCTTCCTATTCAATGTGATGTACGCCATTATGAAGAAGTGGAAAATATGCTTCAAGAAGTTTTGAAAGCTTTTGGAAAAGTGGATGTTTTACTGAATAATGCTGCCGGAAACTTTATTTCTCCAACCGAAAGATTATCTGCAAATGCTTTTGATACAGTAATTGATATTGTTTTAAAAGGAACCAAAAACTGTACCCTTGCTTTTGGAAAACATTGGATTGACACCAAACAAAAATCATCTACCATCTTAAATATTGTTACGACTTACGCTTGGACAGGTTCTGCTTATGTGGTGCCAAGTGCTACTGCAAAAGCCGGAGTTCTTGCTATGACACGAAGTCTTGCGGTAGAATGGGCAAAATACGGAATTCGTTCTAATGCAATTGCTCCGGGACCGTTCCCAACTAAAGGAGCGTGGGACCGATTATTACCAGGAGATTTAGCCGAAAAATTTGATATGGCTAAAAAAGTGCCATTAAAGCGTGTAGGAGATCATCAGGAATTAGCCAATTTAGCGGCTTATTTAGTTTCTGATTTTTCAGCGTATGTAAATGGTGAAGTCGTTGTTATTGATGGTGGCGAATGGTTGAAAGGAGCCGGTCAATTCAATATTCTAGAAGCTATTCCTGAAGAACTTTGGGATCAGTTGGAAATGATGATTAAAGCAAAGAAGAACAAATAATAGTTTTATACAAAACAAAAAAGAGAGTCACTTGGCTCTCTTTTTTTAGTTGACACTACTAAATATTTTAGTAAACATCCTATTTTATAAATTTAACCATTAAGAAACTAAATGGTAAAAAAAGAGTTTTTAATTTTTATTGTTTTCCAAGGCCAGTAAAATTTCACTTTTCAGTAAACCACTTCCACCGCCATAATGCTGAACAATAATTATATTTGGATTCTGTTTATTGAAAAAAGTACACAAATTAGTTTCACTTTCTTCTTGAATTCCGGAACCTAACAATACAAGTGAAAAATCTTTTCTTATAAAAACCTCCTTAGCTTCCTCATCGTTCATAACGCCTACTCCATTCCAATTCTCGTTTGCATTTATTAATCGGATTACAGTTGCCAAGATTTCGAGATGTCTTCCTATGTATAAAATATTTATGGTTTCCATCATTCCAATTTTTAAAAAACACAAACCTCAAGAGAAATAATTCTTTGAGATTTGTGCTTAATTTATTTTAAAATTATTGTTGCAAAAATTGCAATTCGATATTCAAACGAACTTCTTCGCTTACTAAAACACCGCCAGTTTCAAGAGCCGAATTCCAGTTTAATCCCCAATCTTTTCTGTTGATTTTTCCTTCTAATGCAAGTGCCATTTTGGTATTTCCCCATGGATCTTTCATTAATCCGCCATATTCTGCAGCTAATTTCACTGATTTTGTGACACCGTGTAAGGTTAAATCTCCAACCAATTCATATTCGCCCTCATTGATTTTGGTAAAAGAAGTAGCGCTAAATTTAATTTCTGGAAACTGTGCAGCATCAAAAAAATCTGGGCTCAATAAATGAGTATCTCTATCTGCATTTCCTGTTGTTATCGAATCAATTGCACCTGTAAATTCAATTTTTGCGTTTTCAAAATCGTTATCTTCTTCTTCAATCGTTGCGTCGAATTTTGAAAATTTACCTGAAACATTAGTGAACATCATGTGTTTCACTTTAAAACCAATTTCTGAGTGTGTTGGGTCAATTACCCATTTTGTTGTTGACATAGTATTATTTTATTTATTATTAGTTATTTCTATTATTCATTTATTTAATTACAATTTCATCGGTACTTCCATCAAAAGGATTTCGGCATTGGCAGAATTAGCGGTAATTTTAATACTATTGGTATCCCAAATTCCTAATCCGTCACGTTCATTTAAAGCAATGTCCCCTATGGTGAAATCCCCTTTCAAAACAAAAGCATAGATTCCATTTCCTGGTTTTTTCAATTCATACGAAGTTGAAAAATCATTGTCAAACTTTCCAATATGAAACCAAGCATCCTGATGAATCCAAACGCCTTCATCTTCTGGATTTGGTGATAAAATTTGTTGTAATTTATTGTGACGATCGTTTAAATCTAAAGTAATTTGGTCATAACGAGGCGTTATATTTTTTTGATTTGGATAAATCCAAATCTGCAAAAACTTAACCAACTGATCTTTATTTTTATTGTATTCGCTGTGAAAAATCCCCGTACCGGCGCTCATCGCCTGAATATCACCTTCCTTGATTACGGTAGTATTTCCCATACTGTCTTGGTGTTCTAAATCACCTTCGAGCGGAATAGAAATAATTTCCATATTATCATGCGGATGTTTCCCAAAACCCATTCCCTGATTGACTCTGTCATCATTCAAAACGCGCAACACGCCAAAATTCATTCGTTCTGGATTGTGGTAATTTGCAAAACTAAAAGTGTGATAGGATTCTAACCAACCGTGATTGGCATGACCGCGAGTATCCGCTTTATGCAAAACGGAATGTGTAATTGCTCCTTCTATTATTTTATCTGTATTTTCCATTGTTCTGTTCTTTAATATTGTGGTACAAAGTTGCGTCAAAAAAAAAGCGCATGCATTGAACTAGGACAAGAAATGAAAAATAACTAGAATTTAGTGTTTCGCTATTTTAGTTCTTATTTTACTAAGAAACTCCGCCGAAATACCCAAATAAGAAGCAATATAATGCTGGGCAACGCGCTGTGAAAGTGTAGGATAATGGTCGAGAAATTCTAAATATTTCTCGGTGGCAGTTTTAGAAATGGTGTAAAACAAGCGTTCTTGGGTTACCGCAAGATTGCGTTGCATCAAGATGCGGAAAGCGCGTTCAAACTTTGGTGCTTTAACGAATAATTCTTCTTTACTGTCTGGACTGAACATAAAAAATTCGCAATCTTCCAATGTTTCGATATACACACGACTCGGTTTATCTTCATAAATACTAAAAGAAATATCGCTTATCCACGCATTTTCGATGGCAAATTGTAGAATGACTTCAAAACCATTGGCATCAATATAATATTTACGGACACAGCCTTTGATAACAAAGGCTTCAAAATTGCACATCTCGCCTTCATGAAGTAAAATTGTCTTCTTAGGAACCGTTTTATATTCCAATAAAGAATTGAAAATTTCTAATTCTTTCGGTTCAAAAGTGACATAGCGACTTATATTTTTATTGATTTGTGAATACAAAGCAGTCTGTTTTAGAAACTAAAGATAGAAAAAAATGTCAATTAATAACGAGCAATAAATATATTAAATTAGCAAGATTTCCTCAAAAAAAAAAATCCACTCCCAATTAAATTCCTATTTTTGTCGGGATAAAATACATAACAAAAAAATTATGCTCATTATAGGAATTGCAGGTGGTACAGGAAGCGGAAAAACAACCGTTGTACATCAAATCATGAATGAATTACCAGAAACCGAAGTAGGAATTATTTCGCAAGACTCGTATTATAAAGAAAATCACGGACTATCATTTGATGAAAGAGCATTAATTAATTTTGATCATCCGCGTGCCATTGATTTCGAATTATTGGTCACTCACCTTAAAGAATTAAAAGAAGGAAACAACATTCATCAGCCCGTTTATTCGTTTGTGACACACAATAGAACGGACGATACCGTTTTCACACATCCTCGAAAAGTGATGATTGTGGAAGGGATTTTAATTTTGGCAAACTCAGAATTAAGAGAATTATTTGATGTAAAAATATACGTTCATGCTGATTCTGACGAACGATTAATCCGTCGTATGAAACGCGATATCGCTGAACGTGGCCGAGATATGCATGAAGTAATCAACAGATATCAAACAACATTGAAGCCAATGCACGAGCAGTTTATAGAACCAACCAAAGCATTTGCAGACATTATTATACCAAACGATAAATACAACACGGTAGCCATTGATGTAGTTCGTGCGGTAATAAATCAAAAAATTCTATAATTTAATTGTAATTTTAGTGTAATAATTATTAGGAGCTATTTCCCGCTTTCCGTTTCAATCTTTTAGTAGGTGAATCTTCCTTCGTCATCATCACCTACTAAAAGGATTTTCACTGTAATCGGGGCTAAAAAAAATAAAAAATGACAAATCCGTATAAAGACAAACCTTGGTTTAAATTTTTAAGTAACAAATATGTCTGGGTGTTGTTATTTTTTGCTACTTGGATGATTTTTTTGGACAACTATTCCTATTTCGGGCATCGAGTTCTAGACAAACAAATCAACGAATTAGAAGACAATGCCAATTATTATAAGGAAGAAATAAAAAAGGACCAAGAGAACATCAAGCAATTAAAAAATTCAGAACAGATAGAAAAATACGCCCGAGAAAAATACTATATGAAAAAAGATAGTGAAGATATTTATATCATTGAATTCGAAGGTGACACGATTGAAAAATAAAACACCAAGTTTCAGCTCATTTCCAATAGGAAAAAGCTGGAATTAGGAAAACCATAAACAAAATGACAACAAATCTTTTCGATGATTTCAATCCCATTTCCTCCAAACAATGGAAACAAAAAATCCAATTTGAACTCAATGGAGCGGATTATAATGAAACGGTAGTTTGGAATTCTCCCGAAGACATCCAAGTGAAACCTTTTTATCACAAAGATGAGTTTGCCAAAGCTTTCTCAGTAACTACAAAAGCGACAAATTTCAAAATTTGCCAAAATATATTTGTTTATGATATTGAAAAATCTATCGAAAGAGCATTAGATTCTTTGAGTCGTGGTGCGGACAGCCTTCGTTTTACAATAGAAAACGAATCGATTGATGTTACCAATCTATTGGAGCAATTACCTTTAGAAAAAGTTATTGTTTATTTTAATCTGGGGTTTATTTCAATCGATTTCGTAAAAAAAATAGATGCATTTGCAAAGAAAAATAACACCGCCATTTTCTGTAATCTGGATCCAATTGGGCAATTAGCCAAAGACGGAAACTGGTTTACAACCAAAGAAAAAAATAATTTCGAAACACTGAATTTACTTTCGACTGCAACACCATCTGTATCGTTAATAAGCATTAATGCGGCATTGTATCAAAATGCCGGTGCCAACATGGTGCAGCAAATTGCCTATAGTTTAGGACATGCCAATGAATATTTCAACAGGGTTGAAGCTATAAACAAACCCATTGTTTTTGAAGTTGCCGTGGGGACAAATTACTTTTTTGAAATTGCAAAACTGCGTGCTTTACGATTACTTTTTAATCTGATTGCCAAAGAATACAACCACAACTTAGATTGCAACATCATTGTTTCGCCTACAAAACGAAACAAAACTTTATACGATTATAACGTGAATATGTTGCGTACCACAACCGAATGTATGAGCGCAATTATTGGCGGAGCGGATGCTATTGCTAATTTACCTTACGATGCATTATACCACAAAGACAACGAATTTGGTGACCGAATTGCCCGAAACCAATTGTTGATTCTCAAAAACGAAAGTTATTTTGATAAAGTTAATAATCCGGCTGACGGCAGTTATTACATCGAAAATCTTACTAATCAATTAGCTGAAAAATCATTGGCTTTATTCAAAGATATTGAGGCAAATGGAGGTTTCCTGAAACAACTTAATGATGGAATCATCAAAAGAAAAATTCAGGAAAGTGCTGATACCGCACAAGCATTATTTGATAACGGTAAAGAAATTTTATTGGGAACAAACAAACATCCCAACAAACAAGATAAAATGAAACACGATTTAGAGCTGTTCCCTTTTGTAAAAGTCAAACCAAGAAAAACATTGATTACACCAATAATCGAAAAACGTCTGGCAGAAAAAATAGAACAAGAGCGACTTGGTCTTGAATAAGATTCAGCAATTTCGACTAATCAAAATTAAAAATTCATCAGCATTCGTGTAATTCGGTACTAAACAAATGAAAAGAAAAGATTTACAACATATAAAATTAGAAAGTACACCGTTGAAAGTGGAGAATGAAAATTCTTTGGCTGATGCATTTCTAACCGCAGAAGGAATCGAACTAAAACCAACGTATTCGGAACAAGACATTGAAAATCTTACTCATCTTGATTTTGGAGCTGGTTTTGCACCAAATTTACGCGGACCTTATGCAACAATGTACGTACGCAGACCTTGGACCGTTCGCCAATATGCAGGATTTTCAACTGCTGAAGAAAGTAATGCTTTTTACAGAAGAAACCTAGCAGCGGGTCAAAAAGGACTTTCCATCGCTTTTGATTTACCTACTCATCGCGGCTACGATTCCGATCATGAACGTGTGGTAGGTGATGTAGGAAAAGCTGGAGTTGCAATTGATTCCGTGGAAGATATGAAAGTATTATTCGACCAAATTCCGCTAGATGAAATGTCCGTTTCTATGACGATGAATGGCGCTGTTTTACCTATTATGGCTTTCTATATTGTCGCCGCCGAAGAACAAGGTGTAAAACCCGAGTTACTTTCCGGAACGATACAAAATGACATATTGAAAGAGTTTATGGTGCGTAACACGTATATTTATCCGCCAACGCCTTCGATGAAAATCATTGCAGATATTTTTGAATTTACCAGCAAAAAAATGCCCAAATTCAACTCGATTTCCATTTCAGGATATCACATGCAAGAAGCGGGAGCCACTGCTGACATTGAATTGGCTTACACTTTGGCCGATGGATTGGAATACATTCGAACAGGATTAGCGACCGGAATGAAAATTGATGAGTTTGCACCAAGATTATCCTTTTTCTGGGCGATTGGAATGAACCATTTTATGGAAATTGCCAAAATGCGTGCCGGAAGGATGATATGGGCAAAACTGGTGAAACAATTCGAACCAAAAGACGATAAATCATTAGCCTTGCGAACCCATTGCCAAACTTCGGGTTGGAGTTTAACCGAGCAAGATCCTTTTAACAATGTGGCACGAACCTGTATTGAAGCAGCCGCAGCCGCTTTTGGAGGAACACAATCTTTGCATACCAATGCCTTGGACGAAGCCATAGCTTTACCTACGGATTTCTCGGCAAGAATTGCCAGAAACACGCAACTCTATTTACAAGAAGAAACTAAAATCACCAAAACTGTTGATCCTTGGGCCGGTAGTTATTACGTAGAAAGTTTGACGAATGAGATTGCCGAAAATGCTTGGAAACTAATCGAAGAAGTGGAAGAACTGGGCGGAATGACGAAAGCCATTGAATCTGGAATTCCGAAACTTAGAATCGAGGAAGCGGCCGCAAGAAAACAAGCAAGAATAGACAGCGGACAGGATATTATTGTCGGTGTGAATCAATATAGATTAGAAAAGGAAGATCCGTTACAGATTCTGGATGTGGATAACCAAATGGTTCGCAAGCAACAATTGGAACAATTAGACCGAATCAAAGCGACTCGAGATACTGAAAAAGTCCAAAATTCATTAAAAAAACTAACCCTTTGTGCGCAAACAGGAGAAGGTAATTTATTGGAAATTGCCGTTGAAGCCGCTAGAAACCGAACAACATTAGGAGAAATCAGTGATGCATTAGAAGCGGTTTTTGGAAGATACAAAGCACAAATTAAATCCTTTAGCGGTGTGTATAGTAAAGAAATAAAAGACGACAAGAGTTTTGAAAAAGCAAAACAATTAGCAGACGAATTTGCTAAAAAAGAAGGACGTCGCCCTCGAATAATGATTGCCAAAATGGGACAAGACGGGCACGATCGTGGTGCAAAAGTTGTGGCTACAGGTTATGCTGATGTTGGTTTTGATGTAGATATTGGCCCACTTTTTCAAACACCAGCCGAAGCTGCCAAACAAGCCGTAGAAAACGATGTACATATTTTAGGGGTTTCTTCTCTAGCGGCCGGACACAAAACTCTTGTGCCACAAGTAATTGAAGAGCTAAAAAAATACGGTCGAGAAGATATTATGGTGGTTGTAGGCGGAGTAATTCCTGCGCAAGATTACCAGTTTTTATTTGATTCTGGTGCTGTTGCCGTGTTTGGGCCAGGAACAAAAATTAGTGAAGCTGCCATTAAAATATTAGAAATTTTAATGGGCAGTTTCGAATAAAAAAGGACACTATAATTTTCAATTCTATCTAAAGCACTAATCAAAAGATTGGTGCTTTTTTTGTTTTTTATTAAAAAGGAAGAACATACTATTCCTATTAAAAAAGAAATGATTTAACTGATTTTATTAACATAAGTTATGGTATAAATTAACGCAAAAAACTGAATTAAAAAGCTAAATTTACATAAGCATATTCATTTTTGTTAAAAATTTAAAATTGTAAATTACTGATATATAGATAATTAAACAACTAAAGAAGGGGGAGTAAAACAGCAAGCCTTAGACTATATTAGTTTATTACAATTACGAAAAATCATTAATTAATTTAAAACTTAAATATTATGAAAGCACTTATTATTATACTCTTTTTAAGCGTTACTATAGCATCATACTCACAAGAAACTCCAAAGGGAAAAATTAAAATCGAAGAATTACCTGGCGTAGTTATTAAAAGAGTTGGCTCCGATTTTTCTGTTTATATTCCTGACAATAATCCTGACCAAAGAGTACGAACTGTAGAAGAAAAATTTATTGCCTTTGATTTAGGTAAAGATGCTGAAGGGTTTGAAGAATACCTTGTAGTAATGGAAGTAAAAAATGGCTCTTTGACCGCAACTTACAATGAAAACGGAAAACTAATACGCGTTGTGGAAGAATTCAAAAATGTAAAACTTCCCGGGGAGGTTATCTATTCTATTTACCGAGCATATCCCGGTTGGTCAATTGTAAATGACAGTTTCCTCTATTCACAGGCAGAAGGGGATATTATCAAAAAACAATATAATATTAAAATCAAAAAAGATAAGGAAACCATGAAATTAGTGGTGCGTCCGAATGGGGAAATTCTTAAAGCGAAATAAATTTGATTTAGAATCAAAAAAAGGCTGTCTAAAGTAATTTCAGACAGCCTTTTATATTTTGTTTAAACTATTAAATCTGTATGTTTTTTACATTTGCATTGCCATCAGCAACAATAAATGAAGTATCATAACCACCAAATAGCTTCATATACGTTCTTATGGAAGTTCCGTATGCATCTCTAAAATAGCGCTTACCCTTATTTTTAAAATACTTTTTTACTGATCCTGCACCGCCAAGATGAGCCGCAGCTAAAATTCCAGATTCAGTAACGTGTATTCCGTTGAGAATTGTTCCTTCGTATTTTTCAATCTCCTTTTTCAGTTCCCATTTATTTTTAGCCAAAAGTGCGATAAATGCTTTTTCCTGTAATTCAGGACTATTTAAAAAAGTAGAACTATTACGAACTCCAACAGACTTTAAAGTCTCAATACCAAATTGGTATTTCCCTAAATATCCTAAAGAATTGATTTTTCTATATTTACTTTCAGATTCTCTGTATCCGATTGCTTCCTTAAAGCCAACGAAAAAATTTCCAGTAAAAGGGATGTTCAAATTGATGTAATCTTCTTGCTTTTCAGAAGGAAATAAGTAGTGTGTTCCTTCTTCTTCATTGATAAGAAACCAAGGGCTGGTTTCTAAGTTAAACGGTTTAAAACCTGAGCTTAAAAAAACTGTAATTACAGTCAGACTAGTGTAAAAATACCACTTCTTTATCATAAATTGTTTTTCTTCAAAACGCTGTCCCGTTAAGAAATTTCTATGCGCAAAGATACAACAAAAATAATTATACTGATAATCAAGCAGTTAAACTTTTCTAAAAATAGATTAAGTGGTATTTTATATCGTTTAAGTGCACAAATTCAATTGTAGGTGCAGGTATCTTAACGGTATTAAGAACGGAGAAAACGGTCTTCAAAAAATGGGATTTGGTCTTAATTTTTGTCAAATCTACATCCAAACTCAGGTAAAATTGTCTGAATCTTTTTGGATTAGAGGTTAAAATAGGGGGTGTATCTTCTTTATTTCCGGTTATCATACCATCAGCCCCATAACCCAAGGCCAAGTTGAGCCATTTTGGTATTTTTGATCCTTTAGCGAAAGAATGTAAATTGACCGAGAGCCAATAGGTTTGTCCATTATAGTCTTTTAGAATCTGTTCTGTAAATGAACTTCCTAAAACTTCAGGTCTGTAACCGGCATATTTTGTAGTATGAAAAGAAAATTTAGGCATAATACGCTGTTCCTTCCATATTAATTCTTGTGAAACATATAAAGCTGTCCCGGAAGCATTTGCCACAACATCGCCTAATGAAGCGCCCCATTCAGAGGAATATCCATCTAAAACCTCGACTGCAGTTAAAAATGTGAAACCTAAACCTGCTCCATACAGCAATTGATTTTTTTTATTGGCACCACTCCATTGTAGCATTTCAGCACCAAATCGTCCCAAATGATACGACGAAAATACATGACCGGCTTTATCCATTTGTAGCCACTCAGCATTGTCATTTATAAAATGAAAATCAGATTTGGGATACTCGGCGTACCAAGCTTGATTCAAAGCTATTAAAGTTCCCGTAGTAAAAACTGCTTCGGAAATAATAACTGTATTTTGTCTTTTAATATCTAAAGAATCGGATGGTTTGAAGAAACTATCCGCTGTATTTTGAGCAAAACCAGTTTGGAAAATCATCCAAAACAGCAACAAAAAGACAACTTTTTTATTCCGCCCCAAAACTATCTTTTTACGCCTTGGCTGTTGATCCAATCCGAATATTTTTTGGCGTTTTTATTGTGTTCTTCTAATGTAGCGGCAAACTCGTGGTATCCAAAACGCTCTACACTGGCGCAGAAGTAAATGAAATTATTTTTCTCAGGATCTAAAACAGCTTCTAATGCTGTAATATCAGGCATCGCGATAGGTCCCGGAGGAAGTCCCACATTCATATACGTATTGTACGGATGACTCATTGTCAAATCATTGTAAAAAACCCTTTTGATGACTTGGTCAAAATCATTCGATTTCTTTTTCATCGCAAAAATAACGGTTGGATCTGCTTGCAATGGCATTTGCGCTCTTAAACGATTCAAATATACGCCTGCAATTCTTGGTCTCTCGTCTTTTTTAACGGATTCTTTGTGTACGATTGAAGCCAAAATAGTAGCTTCAATAGGAGTTAATCCTTGTTTTTGTGCTTTGGCAACTCTTTCTTTATTCCAGAAATTACGGTATTCCTTAATCATTTTATCGCGGAATTTTTCAGCAGTAGTATTCCAATAAATCTCATACGTATTAGGAATAAACATTACCAAAACATTTTCTTCGTTAAAACCGTTTTCTTTCAAGAAAATAGAATCTTTAAACGAAGTTAATAATGATAAACTGTCGGCTTCTATTTGAGAACCTACACGTCCCGCTAAATTCTCTACTCTTTCCTGATTATTGAATGCTAATTTCACAGGTGAATTAAGTCTTAAGGTTTTTACCAATTCATAACTGTTCATTCCTTTTGTAAATAGAAAACGACCCGGAATTACATTATCAGAATAGCCTCTTTTATTTGCAACCATTTCAAAACGGTCCATATTCTCGACATACGGCGCAATTATTTTTTTAACATCTTCGTATTTAGAATCTGTCGGAACATATACATAGACTTCTTTATCGGTAAATTTTGTATTGGCAGAAAAAATTTGTTTCAACAGTATTAATCCATAAATCATTAATATTGATATTAAAACAACAGAAGCAATGGTGATAATTTTCTTAATATTCATAAGTGGTATTGTTATTTTTTGGAATCAGAACCGTGTCATTCTTCCTATTTATTCGATTTTGAAACGATACTGATTCAAAACTAAAAAATTTAAAATTTAGTATTGATTAATTGAAAAATAGCTTCGTCTTTATAAACGCCGTTCATAAAAGTCCAGTCTTTCTTGACCCCTATAATTTCGAATCCAAATTTAGTAAAAAGTGCTTTACTAGCTTCATTTTCGGTTCCTATATTTGCATATAATTGGTGTAAATTAAGATTACAAAAAGCATATTCAATTAATAGCCCCAAAGCTTCTGAACCAATATTCTGTTTTCGGTTTTCGTTGTCTTGGATAACGATACCTACTCCTGCCCTGTTATTCTTTGGATCAAAATCAAATAAATCGATTAAACCTAAGGCCGGGAAATCCTGATCTTGACAAATAGCCAATCGCAATTGCTTGGCTTCATAAATATCCTGATGGGCATTTTCTAAATATTGTTTGACTAAAAACCGGCTGTAAGGCGTGTGCGTATTACTGACTTCCCAAATACTCTGGTCGTTTTCAATGGCATACACAAACTCTAAATCATTGGGTTCTAATGCACGAATATAGATATTGTCGCCTTTTAATGTTTTCATTTTTGATTTAGAATTTGTTTAAATCTCAATCGTTCCTTTAAATACAAATTCCGCTGGTCCTTTCAAGAAAACGTCTGTAAAATGTCCTTCTTTTTTATCAAAAGAAACGACTAATTTTCCGCCTTCAACATTCAAATCAATAGAAGAAGCATTCGTTTTTCCTAAAACATTCATTGCAATTGCAACTGCTGTAGCGCCTGTTCCACAAGAAAGGGTTTCATCCTCTACGCCTCTTTCATACGTTCGTAACGAAAAAGTAGTGTCGTCAATTTGTTTTACAAAATTGATATTACTTCCTGCTTTTCCATATAAATCTCCGTATCGAATGGCTGCTCCGTTTTCCTTTATATTGTAATTTTCTAAATCGTCTACCAGTTGCACATGGTGTGGTGAACCCGTATTTAGAAACACATGATCTGAACTCACTTTTACCTCATCAACATCTATCATTTGTAGCGAAACCAATCCGTCATCTTCAATAGTCGCGTGGTGCAAACCATCTGTAGCAATAAAAGTAGTATTGTTTTGGATTACGTTCAGCTTTTTGGCGAAAGCCACTAAACACCTGCCGCCGTTACCACACATAGAACTTTGGTTTCCGTCAGAGTTATAATAGACCATTTTGAAATTAGTTTCAGAGTCATTTTCCAATAAAATAAGACCATCGCCTCCTATTCCAAAACGTCTGTCACATAAGTGCGCGATGAGTTGTGTATTCTCCTTTGGAAAAAACTCCGAACGATTATCAATCATTACAAAATCATTTCCTGTTCCTTGGTATTTATAAAATTCTAGTTGCATTTTAATTGAATTGAGTTATACAAAATTACGAATTATTAATGAAATGTTAATCATTGTTAAAGAGCGTTAAACTGTATTTTGCGAAGCTAATTTAGTTTTATTTTTACGAGTAAATATCTTAAAAAACGAATTTAATTATGAAAAATTTTTCAACACTTTTTTTGGTTTCCCTGTTGAGCGGAGTAGTAACACTAGGTTCATACAAATTATTATTTGACACCAATGGATATTTTTCTAATGATAAAAATTCAGGAGTCACAATGGCATCCGATTCTTACGGAAAGAAAGTAGGATTATCATCGGAAGTACTTGATTTTACTGAAGCTGCAGAAAAAACAATCCATACGGTGGTACACGTAAAAAACGTTTCGCGAAGAACAATTACGAATCCCATTTTAGAATATTTTTATGGGTATAAAGGAGGGCAATCCCAGGAGCAAGTGGGAACGGGTTCTGGAGTTATCATTTCTGAGGACGGTTATATCGTAACCAATAATCACGTAATTAAAGGAGCATCAGAAATTGAAATTACCTTAAATAACAAAAAATCGTATCAGGCAAAACTCATTGGAACCGATTCTAAAATGGATATTGCCTTATTGAAAATTGATGCGAATGAGAAATTACCGTACACTGTTTTTGCCAATTCTGATTCGGTGAAGGTGGGTGAATGGGTTTTGGCTGTCGGTAATCCGTACAATTTAACGTCCACGGTAACAGCCGGAATTGTTTCGGCGAAAGCCAGAGATTTAGACACCAGCGGAATCCAATCTTTCATACAAACTGATGCTGCGGTAAATCCTGGAAACAGTGGTGGAGCCTTAGTAAACACACGTGGTGAGCTGATAGGAATAAACACGATGATTTCCTCCATGACAGGCTCATACGTAGGATATTCTTTTGCGGTTCCTTCGAATATTGCCCGAAAAATCATTGAAGATTTAATGGAATTTGGGAATGTACAACGTGGAATTCTTGGAGTTGAAGGAGGCGAATTGAACAGCATTAGTTCTAAAGAATTAGGCATAACACAAACACAAGGATTTTACATTAATAAAGTAACCAAAAATTCTGGTGCCGAGAAATCAGGACTTGGAAAAGGTGATGTCATCATCAAATTAGACGAGCAAAATGTGGCTACTTTTGCGGATCTTTCAGGATACATCAATACGAAAAGACCGAATGATAAAGTTCAGGTTACCTATATCAGAGATGGGAAAACCAGAGTAGTTCCCGTAATTTTGAGTAAAAATGAGTTTTTCAATGCTGAATTTAAAGGCATCGAATTAGAAAACATTGAAGCTGCTGACAAGAAGAAGTTCAAAATTGATTACGGTGTGCGAATCAAATCCATAAACAGTCAAAACTTAAAACAATACGAAGACGAGTTGATAGGAAATATTATCTTGAGTATTGACAATGTAAAAGCTACCGATGTGGAAACGGTATCCAAACTTTTAAGTAAAAAAGAGGAAAACCAAACCGTACGAATCGAAATGATTAATAAAAACGGAGAAATTATGCGTGTGATTCTTTAACACATCCGAGTTTTGAAAAAACAAAGCCATCTTGAAAAAAAAAGGTGGCTTTTTTATTTTATAAATAATTCATAAAATACGTTACGAAATCGATTGAAATGGGTACTTTTGCGCAAATTTTAAAAAATACAATCACTTATTTTCATTAAATTTTCAACATGGCAACCACAACTTTATACGAAAAAGAAGTTACTTTTCAAGCCGACAGGCGACGTGCAGGAGTAAAACTAATTAAAATCATCAGCGATTTATGGTATGATAAATCCATAGAAATGGTCTTATTCCGAAATCAATTAATTGATAGAAATGTCAGTGACATTATCAACCTGCATGAATATGCTGCCGAATTTGTAGGCAAACCCATTTCAGTATTTGACTCGGTTAAAATTGCAAAAGCTATTTTAGAATTGAATTTACCACCTGCAAAATTGGACATTGGTAAACTGACGTATGAATACGGTTTAGAAGAAGATAAATATCCGGATGCCAAGTATTTTGTAATTGACAAACTTAAAAACGCAAAAGACTCTGAAGAAATTCAGCCAAAAGATGTTGTGCTATATGGTTTTGGTCGAATTGGTCGATTATTAGCCCGAGAATTAATGTCTAAAACCGGAAAAGGAAGTCAAATGCGATTGCGCGCTATCGTGACACGCGATAAAAATGACGCCAATTCTCTTGAAAAAAGAGCTTCCTTATTGCGATATGATTCCATTCACGGCGATTTTCAAGGATCAGTAACTGCTGATACTGAAAATAATGCTTTGATTATCAACGGAACAACTGTTCACGTTATTACTGCAAACGGACCTGAAGAAATTGATTACACCCTTTTTGGAATCGATAATGCATTGGTAATTGACAACACAGGCGCTTTTACAACCCACGAAGCATTAAGCCGACATTTGGTTTCCAAAGGTGTGGATAAAGTATTGCTTACCGCTCCCGGAAAAGGAGTTCCAAATATTGTTCATGGCGTAAACCATAACGAATACAATCCGGATGAAATCAACATTTTTTCGGCTGCATCGTGTACTACCAATGCGATTACGCCAATATTGAAAGCTGTTGAAGATACTTTAGGAGTTGTCAAAGGACATTTAGAAACCATCCATGCCTACACAAACGACCAGAATCTTGTGGATAATATGCACAAAAAATACCGTCGTGGTAGAGCAGCAGCCTTAAATATGGTAATTACCGAAACGGGTGCCGGAAGTGCTGTTGCAAAAGCATTGCCAAGCCTTGCTGGAAAATTAACCTCAAATGCGATTCGGGTACCGGTACCTAACGGTTCATTGGTAGTCTTGAATCTTGAAGTGTCCAGAGAAACATCGCTGTTAGAAATCAATGCCATTATGAAAAAATATGCGTTGGAAGGCGAACTGGTAGAGCAAATCAAATATTCTTTGAATAACGAATTGGTTTCTTCGGATATCGTGGGAACATCGGCTCCTGCCATTTATGACAGTAACGCCACAATCGTTTCAACCGATGGTAAAAATATCGTGTTATACATTTGGTACGATAACGAATACGGATACAGCCACCAGGTAATCCGATTAGCAAAATACATTGCCAAAGTAAGACGCTTTACGTATTACTAGCCTATAGATTACAGGTTGATGGTTGCAGATTGTAATTTTTAGTTTTTTAGTTTTTAGATTTAGATTGAAGAAAGCAGCAACCCAGCCTGAATTAAATAGAAAATCCGTCGCGTTATCAAAACGAGACGGATTTTTTTTGTTATTCTACCGGATTTAGCCACAGATGACGCGGATTAAACGGATTTTAACTGATTTCCAAAAAGTTATATTTAAAAATTCGATTTAACATCCACAAATTAATAATTAATAACTTATAATTTAAAAAAACTATTCTTTGGCTTTAGTCAAATAATAAACTGGAATACCTATTAGCATAATCAAAACTCCCCAACCACTTGTACTCGTTTTAGTATACAACAAAGCAATACAAATAGCCGTGGCAATAATTAGGTATAATCCCGGCAAAAATGGATATCCAAAAGCTTTATATGGTCTTTCGGCATTTGGCATTTTCTTGCGCAGAATAAATATTCCCAAGATAGTAAGTATGTAAAATATCAAAACGATGATAACCACAAAATCCAGTAAATCCCCATATTTCCCTGTGAGACACAACGCCGATGCCCAAATACACTGCGCCCAAATAGACCAAGCCGGAACACTGGCATGATTCAATTCAGCAGCTTTCTTGAAGAAAACACCGTCTTGCGCCATTGTATAATACACTCTGGCACCCGCCATAATCAATCCGTTGTTGCAGGCAAAAGTCGAAATCATAATCATCACAGCGATAATTAATGTCCCCACTGAACCAAAAATACTTTGCGAAGCCACGACAGCAACACGATCAGATTCTGCCGTAGCAATTTCATACAAAGGCACTACTGCTAAGTACATAATATTAGCCAAAATATAAATTACACTCACGATTAAGGTTCCTAAGAACAAGCTCAATCCTACGTTGCGTTTTGGATTTTTTATTTCTCCGGCGATAAAAGTTACTCCTTCCCAAGCCACACTGGAGAACATCGAACCTACTAAGGCAGCCGAAATTCCAGATATCAAAGCTGTTCCGCTGATAGGCAACCAAGAACCCGTTTCCACATTTAGTGTTTGTGACGTCCAAGCGTTGGTCCAGTTTGCGTCCCAAACCTCTGCTTTGGCAGCCATAAAACCAAAAATAATCAAACCGGCCAACGATAAAATTTTGATAACCGTCAGAACCGTTTGTAAAATCTTCGAGTTTTTCACCCCGCGACTGTTCACATAACTCAACAAAATAATGGTGAAAATAGAAACAATCTGAGCCGCATTGAGTTTGAAATCCCCAATCTCGTATAAAATATTCTTATCACTCAAAGGCGCGTACAAATAGGCGGCAAATTTGGCAAAAGCCACACCCACGGCAGCAATGGTACCGGTTTGTATCACGGCAAAAAAGCTCCAACCGTATAAAAAACCCACCAGTTTCCCGTACGCTTCCTTAATGTACACATATTGACCACCCGCTTTAGGAAACATCGCGCTCAACTCGCCATAACTCACGGCGGCAATCACCGTAATAGCCCCCGTAAGCACCCACATAGCAATCAACCAACCGGCAGAACCCAACTGGCGAACCATATCTGAGCTTACAATAAATATCCCGGAACCTATCATAGAACCCACCACAAGCATGGTTCCGTCGAGTAATCCTAATTCTCTTTTAAAATCGTCTGGTTTTTGGTCTTCCATATTTTTTGGTTTTGGGGTTTTGGTTTTAGTTGGCTAAAGATATACTTTTTTTGGAAATTTCATAAATTGAAGGAGAAAAGTGAGAAATTCAAAATAAAGAGACAAGAGACAAGAGCAAAGAGTGAGAATTAACTAACCGATTGTTCATTTGGGCGTGACCCTGCAGTAGCTTTGTCGTTCCTCCTCGCCACTTTGGGTCGGGCGGTACGCTGTATCTTTATTTTC
Organism: Flavobacterium algoritolerans; assembly: GCF_030010385.1. Classification (NCBI taxonomy): domain Bacteria; kingdom Pseudomonadati; phylum Bacteroidota; class Flavobacteriia; order Flavobacteriales; family Flavobacteriaceae; genus Flavobacterium; species Flavobacterium algoritolerans. The sequence continues at coordinate 207,517 of NZ_JASCRZ010000001.1, forward strand.
TTAAAGAAAGAAAATAAAGGATGCCGCTTCCCTCCCTCACGCAAACCGCAATAAAAATAACGTTTATTCTTTTCAAGAAAAATTGTAAGAAAAATTAAATATATTTGAGAAAATATTTATCGAAAAAAGTTTTGGCAATCCAACTAAATTTAGTGTGGTTTGCGAAAATTTGTTTCGTGTAAAAACATTATCAGCTAGCTTAACCAATCCGTATTGGAATTATGAACAACTTTTTTAAAAATTTATTTAATCAACCAAAGAATTTACCAAAAATGAGTACTAGTATTTTGCAATCTATATTACAGAAATCAAAAGAGAATAAAGAACTAATTTCTATTTGGCAATACAATACCGACAAAGGTTCACTTGTAGGCTATATCACTGAAATAAATGAAGAATATATTGGATTTAGGCACTTTACTAGATTTGGGAAACAGGATGGAATTATTTTTATAAAAGTCGCAAATATTAAAAATATTGATTTCAATGATGATTATGTCAAAGTAATGGAATGTCTAATAGAATATTCTGATATCATTGACAAACCTTCTGATTTTAATATTTGCTTAGATCAATCAGAAAATTGGCAGTTTAATGCGATTTTGCAACTTCATAAAGCAAAAGATCAAATGGCTAGTTTTGAAATAAATGGAAGTGAATTTTTTACAGGATTTGTAAAAGATATTTCTGATGAAGATTTCATTCTAAATTGTATTGCTAAAAATGGTGAAGATTTAGGAACTTCTCTTTTCAAAATAGAAGACGTTACAGAAGTTAGAGTAAATGATATTGATGACAGAAGGCGATTACTATTATATAAATGGAGAAAAGCTAGCTTATAACAGCCATTTCGTATGACGTTTTCGTTAAACATAAAATACTATGTTTCGAAATCTCTAACATCTCCAACTACCAAAATATTAAATACTATTTTAATACAAAATTTGTAAAATGAAATATAAAATAATGTTACTGATAATCTTCATTCCATTATTAGGAATATGCCAATCTAAGCCATTTTATAAACAAACTATCACGGCTTTTGAAATAAAGAAGAAAGATACAATCAGTAAAAAAGTAATGATAACATATCTTGATAGTATTAGAAACATTATCACAACAGAAAATAATATCCAAAATGCTATTTCAGCTAGTAAATATAAAAGTGACAAAACTCATTCTATAATTGAAGTTAATACTGATAGGTTATACATATCCTCTGATATAAATTCCAAAGGTGACACCATAGGAAAGATAATCTATGTATACGATGAAAAAAAGAATAGAACTGAAAATTATCAAATCAGAAATGGAGATACCCTAAATGGACAAAAACGTGTTTACAATAAATCAGGAAAATACACAAAATTATATAATAAGTATAAAGATAGTCATAAGTACTACTTGAGTAATAAATGGAAATATGATTCTAATGGCAATACTTTAAAGTCTAAAACTTATAACCAAAATGGCAAATTAGTGGGGATTGAAAAATACCAAAATATTTATAAAAAAGACGAGTTTATTTCAACTAAGTCTGAATCATTAAATGGTAAAGAATTTATCATAAAATCTAAAGAAATTAAAAAAGGAAATGTTCGAACGATTTATTTCTACTATAATAGTTTTGGTTTTAATTACGGGATAAAAATCAATCATGTTTATGGCGGTTATAGCATTGAAGAAGAAGATAGCGAAGGCAATATGAAAGAGTTAAGGATATACGATAATCAAAACAACATGACGGCATTTTTAAAAAATGTTGAAGTAAAAATTTAATTAATTGAACCATTTATTTTCGATAGCGCTGAAAACTTTTCCTTACTCAAAATTAGTACTTTACAAAAAACCTAAAAAATAATCCTATCGTACGGATGTATAATTTTTCGGATAACGATAATTTAGATTTGGAACATTATAAAAAACTCAAACCAAAAATGAAATACGCTGAATTTAACATTGACTCGAATAAAATAGAATTCTGGAACTCTATTTTTGGAATTGAAAGCGTTTTATTGAATGGAAAAATAATTTCTAAAAAGTTTTCTTTTTCTGGAATTACCCACGAAATAAAACTACACGCCAGAGATTTGATTTTGGAATCAAAATACAAACAATTCGACAAAAAAGAAATCAAACTTGAATTGAAAGAAAATGGCGTAGTACTCAAGGAACAAGTTGTAAAAATACACAAAAAACAACGATTTTTTTGGTTCCTAATTGGAGTAGGCTTGGGTTTTGCACTCTTTAGACTTCTAAATTTACTTTAGGAATACCTGAATTTATAAAACCCGTTCGCTTGGATGTTAATAATCCGTTCGACTCGCAATTTTATGTTTCTTTCCCAGAAATTAAACGTACTTTAGTGTCGCTTTCCTGATGACATTCTAGCATTAACACCAAAACAGGAAACGTATCATTTAGCACTAAAAATCATGAATACATTAAAATTAGGATGGACAGGCCTTGGCAACATGGGAAATCCAATGGTGATAAACCTGCTCAAAGCGGGTTTTGAAGTATCCGTTTTCAATCGCACCAAAGATAAAGAAGCGCCATTACTGGCTGCAGGAGCAAAATCAGCAAGCAGTTTACAAGAACTAATGGAAACTTGCGACGTCGTTTTGACCATGTTATCCAATGACGCAGCTGTCAAAGAAGTTTTTGAAGGACCAACGGGTTTATTGTCTAAAACCAATCCTGGCAAAACCATCATCAATATGAGTACAGTTGCTCCGGAAACTTCCCGTTATTTAAACACCATTTGTAACCAACATCACGTACATTTTATAGATGCTCCCGTTTCTGGAAGTGTAAAACCGGCACAGGACGGAACTTTAGTTATTCTCGTAGGCGCTTCGAGTGAAGACTACGAAGTAGCCAAACCGATATTTGACGTTTTGGGTAAAATTGCCATTCATGTAGGTGAACCTGGCGTGGCGAGTTCGGCTAAGTTAGCCATCAATTATCTATTAGGATTGAATCTTCAAGGAATAGCTGAAACGGTTTTATTTGCCGAGAAAAACGGCGTGAGCAAAGAAGATATGCTCAACATCATCAATCAAGGCGCTTGCGGCAACGGTATTACAAATATCAAAACACCTTCTATTCTTAACGACTCTTATCCGGCGGCATTTGCTTTGAAACATCTCGTTAAAGATTTGAGGCTGGCCAAAGAAGCCGGACTCGATTCCCCGCTAATTCATCCTTTGTATGACAGTTATGCCGTAGCTGAACAAGAAGGATTAGGTGATCAAGATGTGATGGCGATTATCAGCAGTTTAAAGAGCAAGTAATATTTGGATGTTATTTTGGGAATAAAACCCTTGCCAACAAATAAGTCACCCAAAAACATAAAAAAAGCTAAATCCATAAAGATTTAGCTTTTCTCATTTAATCGAATCAGAAAATGATATTACTTCGTTTTCATTGGTGGCAAGTCAAATGCAGCTGATTCATGCTCAAAACCATTGCGGTGTGAACCATCGCAAAAAGGTTTGTTTACTGATAATCCACAACGGCAAAGACCCAAAGCGGTTCTTCCTTCTAATCCGTATGTTTTTCCTTCACAGTCTGTTATTTCGAAATCGCCTTCTATTTTTATAGAACCATTGCGATTGATTGTTAGTTTAGTCTTGCTCATAATGCTTTTTAATTTTTTAGAGTTCAAAGATTGCAAAATATTTTAGGACCTTTCTTCATTGCTGCGCTTTTTTATGATTCCAAATCGTAATTTACATTAATTCTATTTTATGCTACCTTAAATTAGGAGCAATCACAGGCAAGTAAAAGAAATTAGAAATTGGAATTTTTTGAATATCTCAAAATTTGGCACAATCAAAAAAGAGCACATTATGCATTGAATTATCCAACTATTGAAGAACTTAAGAATCAAATTAATTGCAAAAATGCAGCGTAACTTTATGCGCCGTTTTTATTTGTGCATCCAATCCTTAAGATTAAAGTAATCTTGATAAGCTACAAATATTATTAGCTTCTATATTGTATATTTGCCCGTTAGGTAATCCGTTTTAGGTGGTGTTAATTATTTTATATTCTGTAAAAGAATAAAAACACCTTTTCAATTTTATAATTAAAAATAAATTCAATACCATATAATATTTTAAAAGCATGAGTATCTTAAAAAAAGTAAATGTATTCCGAAGGATTTTAACACGAAGCCTTACTAAAAATATCGGCAGTTCCCAGAAGAATCAACATATAGATTTGACTCAAAAAATTGAAATCAAAAGAGTATTAATTTCCAGACCCAATCATAGATTAGGAAACCTATTGCTAATTACACCGCTGGTACAAGACGTAATAGCCACTTTCCCAGAATGTAAAATTGATTTATTTGTAAAAGGAGGGCTTGCGCCAATTGTTTTTCAAAACTACGAAAACATCAATTATATTATTGAACTTCCAAAAAAGCCCTTTAAAAACCTAATCGCTTATTTTCAAGTTTGGATAAAAATCAAAAGACAGCGCTATGACATTGTTATAAATGTTGATAAAGGTTCTTCATCTGGACGATTATCGGCCCAGTTTGCAGATGCAAAATATAAGTTTTTTGGCGAAGTTGATGAAAACATTGCATTAAAATATAAAGATTACGAGCACATTGCCAAGTATCCGGTGTATGAATTCAGAAGTTTTTTAACCAAATTAGGATTTCAAGAAAAGGAAAATCCAGTTCCATCATTAGATCTTAAATTAAGTAATGCCGAGCTTGCCGAAGGCAAAAAAACAATAGACAAAATAGTTCCTAATGACAAAAAAACTATTGCTATTTTCACCTATGCAACAGATGACAAATGCTATTCAGAAACTTGGTGGGAAGAATTTTATGAGCAATTAAAAACAAAATATCAAGATTACAATATTATAGAAATTTTACCGGTAGAAAATATTTCACAAATAGGATTTAAAGCACCTACTTTTTATAGCAAAGACATTCGGGAAATTGGTTCAGTAATTGCAAATACAGAAATTTTCATTGGTGCCGACAGTGGAATTATGCATTTAGCCAGTGCTTCACTAACACCTACTGTAGGTTTATTTTCTCGTCTTAATCAAAACAAATATGCCCCTTACAACAATAACAGCGTGGCCATAAACACCAATACCAGCACAACCGAGGAATCAATCAAAGTAATCAACAACATTCTTCTTGGTAAGAATTAATTATAAATATAAAACAACAAATATTGTTCTAGTAAAATGAAAACTAAAATATAAATCAAAATATTTATGAAAAAAATAGCTGTATTCCTAATTGTATTTGTGTTCACGGGGACACTTTGTGCCCAGAATACCAACTCCTTTGCTTTAAAATTAGACCACATGGCACTTTCAGTAAAAGACTTGGATCGCTCCGTTGATTTCTATACTAATATTTTGAAACTTTCAGAAATTACCAATCTTACACGAAAAGAAGGAATTCGTTGGGTTTCATTGGGTGATGGTAAAGAATTACACTTAGTTTCCACTATTAAAGGACCTGTTACGATAAACAAAGCAGTACATCTTGCGTTTAAATCAGCTAATTTTGATGCATTGATTCAGTCACTTAAAGCTTTAAAAATTACATATTCTGACTGGCCGGGGAAACTTGACACCATCACCGTTAGAGCAGACGGAATCAAACAAATATACATACAGGATCCAGATGGCTATTGGATTGAAATAAATAGTGCCGAACAACACTAAACTGTACAACTAAAAAAAACGAAACTCCTCAGTTGCCTGAGGAGTTTCGTTTTTTTATTCCTTATATTTTTTTGAAATTCACCAATTAGAATTACTGTAAAACTCTATTTATTTGGGAGAAATTTTTCTCATAGTATTTTTCTTTGGTTGAGGAAATAATAACTCCATTACTCACTGAAGAGTGAATGAATTTTATTTCTCCTTCACAAACTTCTACCACCATACCTACATGATTAATTTGGCTTCTACCATTCGTTTTAAAGAAAATTAAATCTCCTTTTTGAGCTTCTTCAGTATTTATTTTAGTACCAATACCGGATTGTTCTCTTGATGTTCTTGGCAACTTTATATCGAATGCACCAAAAGTAGTACACATTAGGCCGGAACAGTCAAAACCTGCTTTTGAAGTTCCTCCAGAACGGTATCTTGTTCCTATGTTTTCTGAAGCGCGTTCTATCAATTGATCCAGAAAATCATGACTAAAAGTAGGCTTTAACGTATTGTTAAAATCAATTGTAGTGTTTTCAATTGTAGCTGTATTATCGCTATCGATGCTAACAACAGCATTATTTTCTACTGGTACATTATTTGCCCGAATGTTCAATTTAGCTCCTACACGAAGTCCGTTTTTAACTTCTGGATTTTGTTTTTCTAATTCCTGAACCGAAATTCCGTATTGTTTAGCAATACCATATTTGGTTTCTTTTGGCAACACTTCGCGAACAATATTATTTGAGATTGCGCTTGGCGTTTCATTTGATTGAGAAACAGCTATAACTTCTGATTTTGGTAAATCTATTTTTGGATGAGAAACTACTGGCTCTTCTGTTTTAGGTGTAATTGTAACGGGCTCTGCAATAACTACAGCTTCAGCAGTTGGTAATTCTTTGTTTGGCTGTGGCGCAACCGCTACTTCAGTCACTGGTATTCCATTTCCTGGAATCGTTATTTTTTGACCTACTCTAAGTGCTTTGGTGCCTATAGTTGGATTGGCTTTATCTAATTCTTTAACCGTAATTCCGTATTTTCTTGCGATAGAATATTTTGATTCTTTTGGCTGAACTTCTATCGTGGTTTGTTCCGTAGTGGATTTTTCAGTTTCGATTACTTGGGGAGTAACTACTAATTCTGGTTTTTGAGAAACCTTTTTGGCTTGAGGAGCAACAGCTACTTCCGTTGAAGATGCGTTTGCAGAAATTATAATTTTTTGACCTATTTTTAATCCTGTAGATTCTAACGTTGGATTAAGTTCATTTAATTCTTTTAGGGAGATTCCGTATTGTTTTGCAATTCCGTAAAGCGTTTCTTTGGCAAGTACTTCATGTTCTTTTGCGGAGTAATTTGCTGCAACCTTGGATTTAGTATTTGTCTTTTTTGTGGCTGCTACAGGAATTAATAAAATGGAATTGAGTTTTAATAGATTTTTTGCGTTTGGATTTAATTTGAAAATAGCGCTTTGTTTAACATCATATTTCTCAGCAATACTAGAAATTGTTTCTCCTTTTACGATGGTGTGCTTCGTGATATTTTCCTGAGAAAAAAGAACGATACTATTCAATAAAAACAATGTTACAATTAATCTTAAACTCATATTCATTTATTTCAAATTACTTACCCCATTTTTATTCTACACAGCGATTTCGGGATATAATTATTAAATCTCGCTATGGTTTGCTTTTTTACTTTTTTATTTAAAAAATTGTAAAAATAATCCTTATCTCTTTCAAAAAAAAAGGTTCAGAATGTGTTCATTTTAAATTCTAGTTGATTTTTTATTTCAATTGCAAAAGCAGGTGAAATAGTAACGCCGTACAATCCTATTGTATTGTTGGGCTGAAAATAAAAATTCTAAAGAAGGTTGATTTAAAAAAACTATCAAAAAAGCTCCTTTGAATATTTAATTTTTCAAAAAAGCTAATATAAGAGATTTAATCAAAAAACACAGCCTTTTTTTAAATTTTAACGTTCAAAAAATAAAATTTCGACTTGTTTTTTGAATTTTGCCCGTATTTTCGGCTTATAGCTCTTTTCTTTTTTAAAATAAAATTTTGTTTGAAATCAATAAATAGGAATTGAAATTCTGGTTCATGACTTGTAGCCCTGATGAAAGTGAAAAGCCTTTTGAAGCGGAATTGCCTATTTTTCCTGAGAAAAAAGAGCGACTAAAAGAAGCTCCTTTTTTATCTTGGAAAAAAGCAATTGCGCAAAAAAGCGGGAAACGGTCAGCGGGAAATAGCTCAAAGAAAAACCACCTCATTTTATTTGAAGTGGCGCTGTTAATTCTCTCGTTTGGTTTATACTACATGAATATCACTCCACTTTTCAGCAAGTTTAGAGAGGTTAGCTCGCATTAAATCATCAGGAGTCATCGCTATTCTAAATTCGCAATTGGCTTCAAAATTTAAAAACCAAGGTTCAGCAATAGATGGAATTGCAGACGCATCAGGGACTTCAACTACCATAATAGCGCCCCGATGACCGTCTTGTTCAGAAAAATAAATACTCTCTGGTTTGATATCATTAATCACTCGACTAATGATTTCGCCAGCTGTTCCATTTCTAGTCATTGAGTTGAAAGGCTCAATAGGAAAGATAACATTGACTAACATTCTCATAGCAATAAGATTTAAGATTAATAGTAACTAAAGATACAAAATAACACAATTCGCATCTCTAATAAAAATACTCATTATCAATATTTTAACTTAAATTAACATGCCATTAGAAAGCGAATATTGTTCTTCTGAAAAAACCCATGAAACAAAAAAAACTCCCAAGTTTCCTTGAGAGTTTTGAATATAAATATTTTAATTTACTTATGCCTTACTGGCAGCAGCAATTAAGTTTAATGCTGAACCAGCTACAAACCAGCCAATTTGCCCTTCGTTATAGGTATGGTTTGCCAAGATAATATCTTTGGTTCCATCTGCGTGAACGAATTCTAGAGTTAATGGCTTTCCTGGAGCAAAATCTACTAAATCTGTGAAGTTGATGGTGTCATCTTCCTGGATTTTATCGTAATCAGCTTCGTTAGCAAATGTCAATCCTAAAAGCCCTTGTTTTTTAAGGTTTGTTTCGTGGATACGAGCAAATGATTTTACTAATACTGCTTGAACCCCTAAGAAACGAGGCTCCATAGCCGCATGCTCACGAGAAGATCCTTCTCCATAATTGTGATCTCCCACAACAATAGATGGTACTCCAGCTGCTTTATAAGCACGTGCAACTGCAGGAACGGCATCATAGGTACCCGTTAATTGATTTTTAACCGAATTGGTTTTATCTGTGAAGGCATTAACTGCTCCAATCAACATATTGTTAGAAATGTTATCTAAGTGACCACGGAAACGCAACCATGGACCAGCCATAGAGATGTGATCTGTAGTACATTTTCCGAAAGCCTTAATCAATAATTTAGCTCCAGTAATATTTTTACCATCCCAAGGTTGGAATGGTGCCAATAATTGCAAACGATCTGAAGTTTCGCTAACTAGGATTTGAACACCTGATCCATCAGCTGCTGGTGCTTGAAAACCTGCATCTTCTACTGCGAAACCTTTTTTAGGCAATTCATCACCATAAGGAGCGGTTAGTTTTACTTCTTCCCCGTTATCGTTGATTAAAGTATCAGTAATAGGATTGAAATCCAAACGACCTGAAATTGCTAATGCAGCAACCATTTCTGGAGACGTTACAAAAGCGTGTGTGTTTGGGTTACCATCGGCACGTTTAGAGAAGTTACGGTTGAAAGAGTGAACAATTGTGTTTTTCTCTCCTTTATCAGCTCCTGCTCTATCCCATTGTCCAATACATGGTCCACAAGCATTAGTAAAGACTTTGGTCCCCATTTTTTCGAAAGTGGCGATGATTCCATCTCTTTCGATTGTATATCTAATTTGCTCAGAACCTGGGTTGATACCAAATTCAGCTTTTGGGCTGATTCCTAATTCAACTGCCTGATTTACGATAGATGCAGCACGAGCCATATCTTCGTAAGAAGAGTTGGTACAAGAACCGATTAATCCCCATTCTACTTTAATTGGCCAACCGTTTGCAGCAGCTTCAGCTTTCATTTGAGAAACTGGCGTACCACGGTCCGGAGTAAAAGGACCATTAATGTGTGGTTCTAATTCAGAAAGATTAATTTCGATTACTTGGTCAAAATATGTTTCCGGGTTTGCATACACTTCTGGATCAGCAGTTAAATAAGACGCTACCTTATCAGCAGCATCGACTACATCTTGACGACCTGTTGCAGAAAGGTATCGTCTCATGGACTCGTCATAACCAAATGTTGAAGTGGTAGCACCAATTTCGGCACCCATATTACAAATAGTTCCTTTTCCAGTACATGACATTGAAGTTGCGCCTTCTCCAAAATATTCAACGATAGCTCCTGTTCCACCTTTTACAGTAAGAATATCAGCTACTTTAAGGATAACATCTTTTGGTGCAGTCCAACCGGAAAGTTTTCCAGTTAATTTTACCCCTATTAATTTTGGAAATTTTAATTCCCATGACATTCCTGACATTACATCTACAGCATCAGCTCCACCAACACCTATAGCCAACATTCCTAATCCACCTGCATTTACAGTATGCGAATCGGTACCAATCATCAAACCTCCAGGGAAGGCATAATTCTCCAAAACGATTTGGTGAATAATTCCTGAACCTGGTTTCCAGAAACCAATTCCGTATTTATCAGACACTGAAGATAGGAAGTCAAAAACTTCTTTGGATTGTGTATTTGCTGCAGCTAAATCAAATTCAGCTCCATTTTTAGCCAAAATCAAGTGATCACAATGCACTGTTGTAGGAACTGCAACTTTCTTTTTACCAGCGTGCATAAATTGCAACAATGCCATTTGAGCCGTTGCATCTTGACAAGCAACTCTATCCGGGGCAAAATCCACATAATCAACACCTCTTCCAAAAGCAGTTGATGGCATTCCATCCCAAAGGTGATTGTACAAAATTTTCTCTGTTAAAGTAAGCGGACGGCCAACTATTTCGCGTGCCTTATCAACACGAGTTGTCATGTTGTAGTACACTTTTTTAATCATTTCAATATCAAAAGCCATAATATATAGGTGTTTTTTGTTATTCTATTTCTTCACCACAAGATACAAAAAAATAGAGTATAAAAAAAAGCCTGAGTCATTAGACTCAGGCTTTTAAATTATAATTAACTAATTATGTGAATTATTTAACTAATAACTTATGAGAAGGCGCAAACTTAGTTAGATTGATACCTTCTACCGCCGTTTTATATTCTTCTATTGTTGGAGTTCTACCAAGGATTGTTGACAAAACTACAACTGGTGTAGAAGAAAGTAAAGACTCTCCTTTTTTACCTTCAGTATCTTCTACAACTCTTCCTTGGAAAAGACGCGTAGATGTTGCCATAACGGTATCTCCTTTTGCCGCTTTTTCCTGGTTACCCATACAAAGGTTACAACCCGGACGCTCTAGATATAACATATTTTCATATGAAGTACGTGCTGCAGCTTTAGGAACATTATCGTCAAATTCGAAACCAGAATATTTTTGTAAAATTTCCCAGTCACCTTCTGCTTTTAATTCATCAACAATATTATAAGTAGGCGGAGCTACAACTAGTGGCGCTTTGAATTCTACTTTACCTTCTTGCTCATCAATGTTCTTAAGCATATGAGCTAGAATTTTCATATCACCCTTATGAACCATACAAGATCCAATAAATCCAAGATCTACTTTTTTAACCCCTCCATAGAAAGATAATGGTCTAATAGTATCATGCGTATATCTTTTAGAAACATCCGCATTATTCACATCAGGATCCGCAATCATTGGCTCAGCAATTACATCAAGATCTACAACAACTTCAGCGTAATACTTAGCGTTTGCATCCGGTCTTAGTGCTGGTTTCTCACCTGAAATAATCTCGGTAATTCTCTTATCAGCAATAGCAATCAATCCTTTCAGCACTTGATTTTTATTATCCATTCCCTTGTCAATCATAATCTGAATTCTTCCCTTTGCCATCTCAAGAGATTCAATCAAGGTATAATCTTCAGAAATACAGATAGAAGCTTTTGCTTTCATTTCTGCAGTCCAATCCGTAAAAGTAAATGCTTGATCCGCATTAAGAGTTCCTAAGTGAACCTCAATAATTCTTCCTTGGAATACATTCTCTCCACCAAATGTTTTAAGCATTTGAGATTGTGTAGCATGAACTACGTCACGGAAATCCATGTATCCTTTCATATCTCCTTTGAAAGTCACCTTCACAGATTCTGGAATTGGCATTGAAGCTTCACCAGTTGCTAATGCAAGAGCAACTGTTCCTGAGTCAGCACCAAAAGCAACCCCTTTTGACATTCTGGTATGAGAGTCACCACCAATGATGATAGCCCATTCATTTACAGTAATATCATTAAGTACTTTGTGAATTACATCCGTCATGGAATGATAAACGCCTTTCGGGTCACGAGCTGTGATCAATCCGAAGTCGTTCATAAATTTCATCAATCTCGGAATATTTGCTTTAGATTTATTATCCCAAACTGAAGCTGTATGACAACCTGATTGGTAAGCACCGTCAACGATTGGAGAAATCACAGTAGCAGCCATAGACTCTAACTCCTGAGAAGTCATCAAACCAGTCGTATCTTGTGAACCAACAATATTTACAGTAACACGTACATCTGAACCAGCATGTAAAATTTTACCTGGAGTTGAACCAACCGCATTGGCATTAAATATTTTTTCTACAGCTGTAAGACCTTGTCCTTCAATAGAAACTTCTTTTGACGGAGCATATACAGGTACAATAGCAATACCAAGAGTTTTTGATGCAAATGTTTGTAATTTTTTTCCAAACACAATTGCATAAGAACCTCCCGCTTTTATAAATTCAATTTTCTGAGGAGTGAATGCTTTAGAAATATCTATCAATTCTTTATCTCCACTATACAATTTCTTTGTCTTTGTATTGATTGTAAGAACCGTACCAGTAGCAACAGAGTAAACTTCTTCTAAAATAGGATCACCGCTTTCATTACGAACAGGGTTACCATTTTCATCTAATTTTTTTACCCAGTTTTTAAGGTCAAGACCAATACCACCAGTAACATCAACAGTTGTTAGGAAAATTGGAGAAATACCATTTGTTCCTGCAACGATTGGCGCAATATTAATAAATGGAACATAAGGACTTGCTTGTTTACCACTCCAAAGCGCCACGTTGTTTACACCTGACATTCTTGAAGAACCCACACCCATAGTACCTTTTTCAGCAATTAACATCACGCTCTTATCAGGATTCGCTTCTGCTAACGCTTTGATTTCAGCTTGTGCTTCTGGAGAAATTAAGCATTTACCGTGCAATTCACGATCTGAACGAGAGTGCGCTTGGTTTCCTGGAGAAAGTAAATCAGTTGAAATATCTCCTTCACCAGCAATAAAAGTAATTACCTTAATTTCTTCTGCAATTTCAGGTAATTTAGTAAAGAACTCTGCCTTAGCATAGCTTTCTAAAATATCCTTGGCAATTTCGTTACCGTTTTTGAAAGCCTCAGCTAAACGATCTGTATCTGCTTCATAAAGATAAACTTGTGTTTTTAAAACAGCTGCAGCATCTTTTGCAATAGCAACATCATCACCTAAAGCTAAATCAAGTAAAACGGCTATAGAAGTTCCACCTTTCATGTGTGATAATAACTCTAAAGCAAAAGCAGGCGTAATTTCAGCAACTACTGATTGACCTAAAACGATTTCCTTTAAAAACTTAGCTTTCACATTAGCCGCAGGAGTAGTTCCTGGAACAACATTGTAAATAAAGAATTTAAGAGAATCCTCTCTATACTCGTTACTCAAATCTTTAATTTGTTCAATGATTTCGCTTAATAATTCGGCTCCATCAATTGGCTTTGGGTTAAGTCCCTGGCCTTTTCGTTCTTCAATTTCTTGAATGTAATCCTTATAAGTATTCATAATAGAAGTCTTTTCTTGGTATTTTTATTTTTTGTACGCAAATTTAGGAATTAATGCCGAGAATTAAAAAAAATATAATAGATGTAGCTTTTTCAAAAATTATTATTACAAAATAAAGAGTTTCACTACTTTTTATTATCAAAAATTCAATTTTAAATTAAAATAATGAATTATCAACAATTTAAAATCTTTTCTTTGAGAAAGTTGAAATTTAACGATACTTAGGGAGCGAGATTTTACACCGTTTTCAGCTAAGAACCTTTCTAAATTATCACTTATAACGTTGTAGTTGTGTTTTCAAACGCTCTTTTTGGTCAAACTGTACTATTAAGTGAAAACAAAAAAGCCAAACAGATTTTAGAAATTTGTTTGGCTTTTTTCTCAATATTAAAGATTATTACATCAGCTTCTGAATAATAGCTTCTTCAGTAATTCCTTCGGCATCAGCTTTATAATTTTTAATAATTCTATGGCGTAAAATTCCGGTAGCCACAGCTTTCACATCTTCAATATCCGGAGAAAATTTACCATTAAAAGCAGCATTTGCCTTGGCAGCCAAAATCAAATTTTGAGAAGCCCTAGGTCCAGCTCCCCAATCTAAATAATTTTTCACAAACTCATTAGACAACGGATTATCCGGTCTTGTTTTACTGACTAATGTCACTGCATACTCAATTACATTATCTGCAACAGGTATTCTACGGATTAATTGTTGAAAATCAATTATTTCTTGAGCAGTAAATAATGGATTTATAGTGTTTTTTATATCAGAAGTAGTTTGCTTAACTACTTGGACTTCTTCTAAAAAAGAAGGATATTCTAATTTTATGGCAAACATGAAACGGTCTAACTGTGCTTCTGGCAAAGGATACGTTCCTTCCTGCTCAATTGGATTTTGAGTTGCCAAAACAAAATAAGGTAAATCTAATTTATAGTTTTCACCTGCAATAGTAACCGAACGCTCCTGCATCGCTTCCAACAAAGCAGCCTGAGTTTTTGGAGGCGTTCTGTTTATCTCGTCGGCCAGAATAATATTGGAAAAAATAGGTCCTTTTATGAACTTGAAATGACGGTTTTCATCTAGTATTTCACTTCCAAGTATATCTGAAGGCATCAGATCCGGAGTAAACTGAATTCTTTTGAAATCAAGCCCCAATGCTTGTGCAAGGGTATTTACCATCAATGTTTTGGCTAATCCTGGAACTCCTACCAATAATGCATGCCCGCCAGAAAATATACAAAGCAAAATTTGATCTACAACATCATTCTGACCTACAATGATTTTTGCTATCTCCGTTTTTAGCTCATTCCTTTTTTGAACCAAGTTATGTATTGCTGCTACGTCTGACATGTAATAAGTATTTTAAAATTAAAAAGAGTTAGCGTTATGAAATCATAAAACTAACTCTTTTTATTTATTTATTGAAAATTTTTATTCCTAATTCCAATCTGGTAAATGATTAAGAAAACTATTTTTTAAGCCAATTGTTTGTAAAATCACAATCTCTATATTCTCCAATGATTTTGATGTACGTTTCTTTAATCTTTTCATCAAACCATTTTCCAATAGTCGTAATTTGTTTGCTTTTTAAAGCCAAGTCTTTTATCTTGATGTAATCTTTGGCATAATCCGCCGCATGCTCATCAATTCTATTCGTAACGGTAATCAGTTTGAATGTTTTCTTTCCTTCTTCGCCTTGTTCTAATATTGGAGCAGAAACTTCACCCTCTTTTAAATTAGAAACTTGACTATAAAAAGCAGGATCCAGTTTAGTCAACTCAAAACGAGTATCTTGTGTTTTTGGATTGATTAAAGCTCCACCATTCGCTCTAGTTTCTTTCTCATCAGATAATGTTCTGGCTGCATCTGCAAAAGTGATTTCTTTATCTTCGATTCTTTTTTTAATCAAAGTAATTTTCTCTTTAGCTTCATTCAACGCTTCTTCAGTTACTGTTGGTGTCAATAATATATGACGCAATTCTATTTCTTGACCTTTAATTTTTTCTACATAAATGATATGATATCCAAAATCTGTTTGAAAAGGAGCAGAAATTTCTCCTTCAGCAAGACTAAACGCAACATCTTTAAACTCTTTTACAAATGCTGTTTTACGATTCATTTTATAAAACCCTCCATTCGATCTTGAACCCGGATCTTGAGAATATAAAACTGCTTTAGTAGAAAAACTCGAACCTTCTTCTATTTCCTTTTTAAAACCATTGAGTTTATCAATTACTTTTTGTTTATCTGCATCCGAAACTTTGGGAGTAACCACAATTTGTGCTACTTCTAATTCTACACCAAAAAAAGGAAGATCTGCAGTAGGTATTGTTTTGAAATAATTACGTACTTCTTCAGGAGTGATTTCTACAGCATCAACAATTTTCTTTTGCATTTCTGAACTCAACTTGCCTTCTTTTAAAATATCAGAGAAGTAAGTTCTAAATTCTTCCTCAGAATCTTTTTTGTAGTATTTAACCACTTTGTCCAAAGACCCTATTTGCTCTACCATATAGTTCAAACGATCTTCCATCATACCTTTCACTTCAGCATCTGTCACTACGATACTATCTTGAATAGCTTGATGTGCATATAATTTATCTTCCAATAATTTACCTAACATTTGACATCTTGTAATGTCTTTTACAGATCCACCTTGAGTAGAAATTTCAAGATACGACTTGTCAATATCTGAATCAAGTATGATATAATCCCCTACCGTGGCAATTACACCGTCAATTTTTTGTTTTTGATTGGATTGGATTTTTTTAACCGGAGTAATGACACTATCCTTAATAATTTCTTGAGCACTTGCTACAACACTGGAAAAAAGCAAAACAAAAAAAGTAAGTGCAATTCTATTATTAATGGATCTCATTTGTATTTTATTTATTGGCATTATTATAATTTGTATTTATTGTAAAACATCCCTATTCAACTGTCTTTAAACCTGTTTTATAAAGGCCAGAATAATTTTGGCAAATATACACTTTAAGAATCAAGAAGCGAATTGAATTTATAATACAATTTCTTACCATTCTTTAAATTTAAAACGAACAAAAATAACAATTCAATTACATAATACAAGTTTCCTACCTACTATTAACAAAAAATTATAAACGCATTTATTGATTGCGATATTCAGCTCCTAAATCGTAAAGAAACTGAACATTAGAAGTGGCGAAATTAAAATCACCATTGTGCATTATTAAATTGTAACAGTATCATTTTATTTCCCTTTTTCAAACATTCTAGTTTTTAGCAAAATCTACTTTTCTTTTTTTTACTGTTTCATTTGTTCCAAATCGAGTTTTGCTTTAAAAAACATTCCAAAAACAGAAAAAGCATTAAAATCAGGGTTTAAATTTCTCATTTTTAGCAGTATATTCAAAAAGTTGTAAACACTACAACGTTTTCGTTAAGAATTAAAAAAATTCGCATACTCATCACGTAAGAATTTGTATAAATTAGCTAAAAAAGTGATTTATTATTAAAAAATTAAACGTAAAAATAAATTTATAATAATTATTCCATTTATTTTTTTGATTTTAATAAAATGAGTTTTAATCTCTAACCTTAAAAAAAATCTAAAATTCATATTGCATACTATTTTCAATTAATACTCCAAAATCTATTATTTAACCTAATTTATTCCTTTTATGAAAAAACTAAATTTCAAAGCGTATCTTTTATCAGCCTTATTAGTTGGTATGTATTCGTGTAATTCGAATGACGATCTGGCAACTGATTCTGCTGCTGCAGCTTCACAATTCAAAGTAATCAATGTTACGCATCACGACGGAAAACCATTCAGCACCGGGAAATCAGCTAATTCCACAACTGGAAGATATGTTGCAAATCCTGGCGGTGGTGTTATGATGCAAGCATTCTATTGGGACGTTCCTGCCGGCGGTAACTGGTGGAATACTGTTAACGCCAAAATAACTGCTTGGTCAAATGCCGGGATTGGTTCTATATGGCTTCCTCCCGTATCCAAAGCACAAAATGGTGCTTTCTCAATGGGATATGATCCTACAGATTATTTTGATTTTGGTAATTACAATCAAAATGGAACTGTAGAAACAAGATTCGGTTCCCGTACAGAACTAGAAAGTCTGATAACAAAAGTGCACGCCGAAAACATGCAAGTTTATGCTGATATGGTATTAAATCACAATAGCGGCGGACAATTAGAAAACAATCCTTTTACAGGAACGCAAACCTATACTAATTTTACCGGTATCGCTTCTGGCAAATTCCCTAGAACCAGTGCTGATTTTTATAAAAATGCATACGGAAATAATGATGAAGGTGCTTTTGGAGGTTTTCCCGATTTAGCTCACGTGGTACCAAATGTTCAAGACTGGCTTTGGAAAAGAGCAGACGGAGTTGGTAAATATTATAAAAATACTATGAAATTTGACGGATGGAGATTTGATTACGTTAAAGGTTTTGCTCCTTGGGTCATAAAAGATTGGAATGCAAACGTGGGTGGATTCTCCGTAGGTGAGTTATGGGATTCTAACGTAAACATACTGAATGATTGGGCAAATAATGCCAATAGTTCTGTTTTTGATTTTGCTTGTTACTATAAAATGAATGATGCATTCGACGGAAACAATTTAAATCTTTTGAATGATGACATGATGTGGAAGAGAAATCCTTACAAAGCGGTTACTTTCGTTTCTAATCATGACACCGATGAAATTTGGAAAAAAGAGTTAGCGTATGCTTATATTTTAACCCATGAAGGATATCCAACTATTTTTTACAGAGATTATGAGGAATGGTTGAATAAAGCAAAAATGGATAATCTTATTTGGATACACAACAATAAAGGAACTGGAACAACTTCTATTTTATACACCGATACTGATGAATATATCGCTCGAAGAAATGGTTATAATGGAAATCCAGGTTTAGTGGTTTACATTAACAACTCATCAACTTGGCAAGAAAGATGGATTCAAACGAATTGGGCTAATGCACAAATCAAAGATTTTACAGGAAATTCAACTTGGTTTCCTACCACCCAAGGCGATAAATGGGTTAAAATTCAGTGTCCGCCAAATGGATATTCTGTTTGGTCAATCAATATGTAACACATAAACACCGTCAAGGCTGTCTGAAAAGGCAGCCTTTTTTTATCAGTTAGTAAATCTTCACAATACTAATATTGATTTAAAATCACATGAATTGCAACTTCAAAACTCACCTACTCCATTTAGAGTATACAATTTTTTTAATTGGCATTTATAAATAGTACTTTTGCAAACTATTTATACAAATATGGGCTTTTTAGAAGAAATACAACGCAGAAGAACTTTCGGGATTATCTCACATCCTGATGCCGGAAAAACAACACTTACTGAGAAACTCCTCCTTTTTGGTGGCGCAATTCAAGAAGCAGGTGCCGTAAAGAATAATAAAATTAAAAAAGGGGCTACCAGTGACTTTATGGAAATTGAACGCCAGAGAGGAATTTCGGTATCTACTTCGGTTTTAGCATTCAATTATAAAGACAAAAAAATAAATATTCTCGATACTCCCGGACACAAGGATTTTGCCGAGGACACTTTTAGAACATTAACTGCTGTTGACAGCGTTATTGTAGTAATTGACGTTGCCAAAGGTGTTGAGGAACAAACGGAAAAATTAGTAGCTGTTTGTAGAATGCGAAAAATTCCAATAATCGTATTCATCAACAAATTAGACCGTGAAGGAAAAGATGCTTTTGACTTGATGGATGAAGTGGAACAAAAACTGGGCTTAACCGTTACGCCATTAAGTTTCCCAATAGGAATGGGTTATGATTTTCAAGGTATTTATAATCTATGGGAACAAAACATCAACTTATTTAGTGGAGACAGCCGTAAAAATATTGAAGAAACTATCGCTTTCTCCGATGTTCAAAATCCAGAATTAGAGAAAATCATAGGGCAGAAACCTGCTGACAAACTACGTGAAGAACTAGAGCTGATCGACGAAGTATATCCAAAATTTGATCGTCAGGATTATTTAGACGGAAAACTACAACCTGTATTTTTTGGTTCGGCATTGAATAATTTTGGTGTAAGAGAATTATTGGACTGTTTTGTTCAAATTGCTCCATCGCCAAGACCAAAAGATTCTGAAACACGATTGGTAGATCCAAAAGAAGAAAAAATGACTGGATTTGTTTTTAAAATCCACGCCAATATGGATCCAAAACACAGAGACCGTCTGGCTTTTATAAAAATTGTTTCTGGAACTTTCGAAAGAAACAAACCGTATTATCACGTTCGCCAGAAGAAAAACTTAAAATTCTCGAGTCCGAATGCTTTTTTTGCAGAAAAAAAAGAAATTGTAGACATATCCTATCCTGGTGATATTGTAGGATTACATGATACTGGAAATTTTAAAATTGGAGATACATTGACCGAAGGGGAAATCATGAGTTTCAAGGGAATTCCAAGTTTCTCACCGGAACACTTTAGATATATTAATAATGCTGATCCAATGAAAGCCAAACAATTGGACAAAGGAATTGATCAGTTGATGGACGAAGGTGTTGCGCAGTTATTTACACTGGAAATGAACAACCGAAAAATCATTGGTACGGTTGGTGCACTTCAATATGAGGTGATTCAGTATCGTTTGGAACATGAATATGGCGCAAAATGTACCTATGAAAATTTCCCTGTTCACAAAGCATGTTGGGTAAAACCTAACGATCCAAAAAGCGATGAATTTAAAGAATTTAGAAGAATCAAACAAAAATTCTTAGCACATGATAAGTACGGACAATTAGTATTTCTAGCCGATTCTGATTTTACAATCCAGATGACACAAAATAAATATCCGAATGTAAAATTATACTTTACTTCAGAATTTGAATAAAACATATCTTTTAAAATAATTACAAAAAAAACGCTAATTAAAAATTAGCGTTTTTTTTATATACCTTTTAAAATAAACCTCCACTTAAGAAATCATACTGTCAGAATCTACGGCTTTCTTTAAAAAAGCTTTGATCAACAAACGGTTTGGAGCAGAACCAGATGTTATAACCTGTATTTTTGTATTTGTACTTTCTTTAGAGATTGTACCGTTTGGATCTTGTTTTGTCCCCATAAACCATAGTACAAAATTCATACTATTTGAAGATGAAACTGCTGAAACACTTTCTTTTTTTGAATTACTGTTAACTTCAACAGTATTACCATCAACTAGCTTTTGAGCAGATTGACCAAATACAGATACATTTGACATTAATACAAAAACAAACATTATCAAGAGATTAGAAATCCCTTTAGTGTCCGCTTTTAAAGAAAAATATTTCATAACAATTCGTTTTTTTATGATGGATCGGATTTAATTCCCTATCTCGAGAACGAAAGTATATCATTTATTTACGAGCAAAAAATATTTTCGATGAAGCACCTTAATAATCGTTTAAAACACAAACTTGTTATCAAGAGCCTGAATTTAATAGTTTCTTAATATCAATTTATCAAATAAAAAGTATTGTTAGATTTTTTTCAGAAGTACAAAATTTCAAGAACGATTGCTGGAGAATATTGAAATTGTTCCGAAATACATATTTAAATCAAAACGTATAGTTGCTAATTAAGTGACTAATATATAAACAAAAAAAGGCCCCATTTCTGGAGCCTTTTTTTTCTTTATAATTTATGCTTGTCCTGCCGGACCGAAGTTAAGCGGTATTGGTGCTTGTTCAGTGTCTTTTATTTCGCCATGAGCGACTTCAAAACGGTGAATATTTTCTCCTATTGCTTTCAACAATCTTTTAGCATGTTGTGGTGTCAAGACAATTCTTGATTTCACCTTAGCTTTAGGAATACCAGGCATGATGCTTACAAAATCTAAAACAAACTCTGATGAGGAGTGATTTATTATTGCCAAGTTGGAATAAATTCCTTCAGCAATTTTTTCATCTAACTCGATATTAATTTGCTCTTGTTGTTGATTAGAATTACTCATATTTTAATAAATATACTCTTCTTTGTTAGCCATCATGTCGTTATAATCTTCTTTTGAACCTACAATTGTATTGTCATATTCTCTCATACCTGTTCCGGCAGGGATTCTATGTCCAACAATTACATTTTCTTTCAATCCTTCTAAGTAATCGATTTTACCTGCAACAGCAGCTTCATTCAATACTTTAGTAGTTTCTTGGAAAGATGCAGCAGAAATAAACGATTTAGTTTGAAGCGATGCTCTTGTAATACCTTGTAAAACTGGTGTTGCCGTTGCAGTAACAACATCACGAGCTACAACAAGATTTTTATCTGTACGTTTCAATAAAGAGTTTTCATCACGCAACTCACGAGGCGTAATAATTTGACCTTCTTTCAATGCACTAGAATCTCCAGCATCTTCAACTACTTTCATACCATATAATTTATCATTTTGAACGATAAAATCTTTAGTGTGAATTAATTGATCTTCTAAGAATAAAGTATCACCTGGATCCTGAACTCTTACTTTACGCATCATTTGACGTATTACTACTTCAAAGTGTTTGTCGTTGATTTTTACCCCTTGTAAACGGTATACTTCTTGAATTTCATTTACCAAATACTGTTGAACAGCTGCTGGACCTTGGATTCTTAAAATATCATCCGGAGTAATTGCACCATCAGATAAAGGCACCCCTGCTCTTACGAAGTCATTTTCTTGAACTAGAATTTGGCTTGATAATTTAACCAAGTATTTTCTAACGTCACCAAATTTAGATTCGATAACAATCTCACGGTTACCTCTTTTGATTTTTCCAAAAGAAACAACACCATCGATTTCAGAAACAACAGCTGGGTTTGAAGGATTACGAGCTTCTAACAACTCTGTAATTCTAGGTAAACCTCCTGTAATATCTCCTGATTTAGAAGAACGACGTGGGATTTTTACCAATACTTTACCTGCTTTAATTTTTTCACCATTTTCAACCATCAAGTGAGCTCCAACTGGTAAGTTATAAGAACGAATTAGTTCCCCCTCTTTACCGTAAACCAATAAAGTTGGAATTAATTTTTTAGCTCTAGATTCAGAAATTACTTTTTCTTGGAAACCAGTTTGCTCATCAATTTCAACCATGAATGATTGACCTTGCTCTAAATCTTCGTAAGCAATTTTACCGGTAAATTCAGAAACGATAACTCCATTATATGGATCCCATTTACAAATCACATCTCCTTTAGCAACAGATTGACCGTCTTTAACGAAAATACTTGAACCGTAAGGAATATTATTTGTACTTAATAAGATACCTGTTCTTTCATCAATTAATTTTAATTCCGTTGAGCGAGATACAACAATATCAACTGCATTACCTTCACTATCTTCACCTTTAACAGTTTTTAAATCTTCGATTTCAAGTTTACCATTAAATTTTGTAACGATACTTGATTCTTCAGAAATACCACCCGCAACTCCACCAACGTGGAATGTACGTAATGTTAACTGTGTTCCAGGTTCTCCAATAGATTGTGCTGCAATAACACCAACTGCTTCTCCTCTTTGTGTCATTTTACCAGTAGCTAAATTTCTACCATAACATTTTGCACAAATACCTTTTAACGCTTCACAAGTTAATGGTGAACGCACTTCTACTTTCTCGATTGGAGAAGCGTCAATTGCTTTCATTATAACTTCAGTAATTTGTTGTCCAGATTGAATTAAAACTTCATTATTCAAAGGATTAATTACGTCTTGTAAAACAACACGTCCTAAAATTCTTTCTCCTAATGATTCAACAATTTCCTCATTTTTCTTCAATGCTGAAACTTCAACACCTCTAAGAGTACCACAATCTTCAATGTTAACAATAACATCTTGAGATACATCATGCAATCTTCTTGTTAAATATCCTGCATCGGCAGTTTTCAATGCCGTATCCGCAAGACCTTTACGCGCACCGTGAGTAGAGATAAAGTACTCAAGGATAGAAAGACCTTCTTTAAAGTTAGAAAGAATTGGATTTTCAATAATTTCACCACCACCAGCAGTCGATTTTTTAGGCTTAGCCATCAAACCACGCATACCAGTTAACTGACGTATTTGTTCTTTGGAACCCCTTGCTCCAGAATCAAGCATCATATACACTGAGTTGAAACCTTGTTGGTCTTCTCTGATGTTTTTCATTGCTAACTCTGTCAATTGAGCATTTGCTGAAGTCCATACATCAATAACTTGGTTATAACGTTCGTTATTGGTAATAAGACCCATATTATAATTTACAGAAATACCTTGAACTTGTTCTCTGGCATCTGCAATTAATTTAGGTTTTTGATCTGGAATTCTAATATCCCCAAGAGAGAATGACAAACCACCCTTGAAGGCAAATTTGTATCCCATGTCTTTCATGTTATCCAAGAAAGCGGCTGTTGTAGGTACATCAGTTGAACTTAAAACGTGTCCGATAATGTCTCTAAGGTTTTTCTTAGTCAATACATCATTGATATATCCAGCTGCTTCCGGTACTACTTCATTAAATAATACACGACCCGCAGTTGTTTGGATAATTTGATACACTAATTCTCCAGCATCATTAAAATCTTTAGCTCTAATTTTCACACGAGCATTCAATTCTAGTCTTCCTTCATTCAAAGCAATATTTACTTCTTCAGCAGAATAAAAAGTGATTCCTTCACCTAGAATTTTAAGCTCTGGAGTTGATAAACGTTCTTTGGTCATATAGTATAGACCCAAAACCATATCCTGAGAAGGTACCGTAATTGGAGCTCCATTTGCAGGATTCAGAATATTGTGAGAACCCAACATTAATAGTTGTGCTTCCAAAATAGCTTCTGGTCCTAAAGGCAAGTGAACTGCCATTTGATCCCCATCAAAATCCGCATTAAATGCAGTACAAACTAAAGGGTGCAATTGGATTGCTTTTCCTTCAATTAATTTTGGTTGGAATGCTTGAATACCTAATCTGTGCAAAGTAGGAGCACGATTCAGTAATATTGGGTGACCTTTGATTACATTTTCAAGGATATCCCAAACTACAGGCTCTTTCTTATCTATTATTTTTTTAGCTGATTTTACAGTTTTTACAATTCCTCTTTCTATCAATTTACGGATAACGAAAGGTTTGTATAATTCTGCTGCCATATCTTTAGGGATACCACATTCAGATAATTTCAATTCAGGTCCAACAACAATTACCGAACGAGCAGAATAATCCACACGTTTTCCAAGTAAATTTTGACGGAAACGTCCTTGTTTACCTTTAAGGGAATCAGATAATGATTTTAATGGTCTGTTTGATTCTGTTTTTACTGCAGATGCTTTACGAGTATTATCGAAAAGTGAATCTACAGATTCCTGCAACATACGTTTTTCGTTTCTTAAGATCACTTCAGGAGCTTTAATCTCCATTAATCTTTTCAAACGATTGTTACGTATAATTACACGACGGTATAAATCATTTAAATCTGAAGTAGCAAAACGACCTCCATCAAGTGGCACAAGTGGACGTAATTCTGGTGGAATAACTGGTACCACTTTCATAATCATCCATTCTGGACGATTCTCACGGTTCAAGTTAGATTCACGGAAAGATTCAACAACTTGTAATCTTTTTAACGCTTCCGTTTTACGTTGTTTAGACGTTTCATTGTTAGCATTGTGTCTCAATTGGTAAGACAAGGCATCAAGATCAATTCTTGCCAATAAATCCATAATACACTCTGCTCCCATTTTGGCAACAAATTTATTAGGATCAAAATCATCAAGATACTGATTGTCAGCAGGAAGTGTATCTAAAATATTTAAATATTCTTCTTCTGTCAAAAAGTCTAGTCTTTGCAATGATTCACCTTCTGCATTTTTAGCGATACCAGCTTGGATTACTACATATCTTTCGTAGTAAATAATCATATCTAATTTCTTAGATGGAAGACCAAGAATATAACCAATTTTGTTTGGAAGAGAACGGAAATACCAGATATGAGCAATTGGCACAACAAGATTGATGTGACCGACTCTGTCTCTACGTACTTTTTTCTCAGTTACTTCTACACCACAACGGTCACAGATGATCCCTTTGTAACGTATTCTTTTATACTTACCACAAGCACATTCAAAATCTTTTACTGGTCCGAAAATACGTTCACAAAAAAGACCATCACGCTCTGGTTTGTGCGTTCTGTAGTTGATAGTTTCCGGCTTTAATACTTCACCTCTTGATTCTTTCAAGATAGATTCAGGAGAAGCAAGCCCTATTGAGATTTTATTAAACCTTTTTACAGGGTTTTTATCTTTATTGTTATTATTTCTATTATTCATCATAGTTTTTACTATTGATTTATTTGCAATTAAAAAAATTGATTCTTGTTTAAGTCGAAAGTTTGAAAGTCGAAAGTCAAAAGTCACACTAGACTTTAAAAACTTTAAGATATTTGACTTTATGACTGTAACATTACCTCGGATTACTTCTCTAAACTTCAACAAATTTTTGAAGTGCTAGTTATAAAATCTTTTGAGATTTTATAAAAAATCGGAACGGTTTACGGGTCTAAATCCTAAAAACTCTTATAAATGAGTAATCAGTTTTCAGGTATTGCTACCTGAAAACTGAATACTGAAAACTTTTTTTATTCTTCTAAACGAATGTCAAGTCCAAGACCTTTCAATTCATGCATCAATACATTGAATGATTCCGGTAATCCTGGTTCTGGCATAGATTCACCTTTAACGATTGCTTCGTAAGTTTTAGCTCTACCGATAACATCATCAGACTTCACAGTCAAGATTTCTCTAAGAGTACTTGATGCTCCATAAGCTTCAAGTGCCCAAACTTCCATCTCTCCAAAACGTTGACCTCCAAATTGAGCTTTACCTCCAAGTGGTTGTTGTGTAATCAACGAGTATGGACCTATAGAACGTGCGTGCATTTTATCGTCAACCATGTGTCCAAGTTTCAACATGTAGATAACTCCTACTGTTGCCGCTTGATGGAAACGTTCTCCTGTACCACCATCATATAAATGTGTATGTCCAAAACGTGGTATTCCAGCTTCATCAGTCAACTCATTGATTTGATCCAAAGTTGCTCCGTCAAAAATTGGTGTAGCAAATTTTCTACCCAAATTTTGTCCAGCCCAACCAAGAACCGTTTCATAAATTTGACCAATATTCATACGTGAAGGTACACCAAGTGGGTTCAACACGATATCAACTGGCGTTCCGTCTTCAAGGAAAGGCATATCTTCATGACGAACGATACGAGCAACAATACCTTTGTTACCGTGACGTCCCGCCATTTTATCCCCAACTTTCAGTTTACGTTTTTTGGCAATATATACTTTCGCTAATTTCAAGATTCCTGCTGGCAATTCATCTCCAACAGTAATAGTGAATTTCTCTCTACGTAATGCACCTTGTAAATCGTTCAATTTAATTTTATAGTTATGAATTAAATCATTCACCATTTTATTAGTCGCATCATCAGCAACCCATTGACCTTTACTTAAGTGAGCAAAATCTTCAACAGCATAAAGCATTTTTTGAGTGTATTTTTTACCTTTTGGTAAAACTTCTTCACCCAAATCATTCATTACACCTTGAGATGTTTTTCCGTTTACGATCAAGAAAAGTTTTTCAACTAATTTGTCTTTTAATTCAACAAATTTAACTTCAAACTCCATTTCAAGTGCTCCTAAAGCATCTTTATCTTGCGTACGTTTACGTTTATCTTTTACTGCTCTTGCAAACAATTTTTTGTCTAAAACAACACCATGTAAAGAAGGAGACGCTTTTAATGAAGCATCTTTTACATCACCCGCTTTGTCCCCGAAGATTGCACGAAGCAATTTCTCTTCTGGAGTAGGATCTGATTCCCCTTTTGGAGTAATTTTTCCGATAAGAATGTCGCCAGGTTTAACTTCAGCTCCAATTCTAATCATACCATTTTCATCTAAATCTTTAGTAGCTTCTTCAGAAACGTTCGGTATGTCGTTCGTTAATTCTTCGTTACCTAATTTAGTATCTCTAACTTCTAATGAATAATCATCAACGTGAATAGAGGTAAAAATATCGTCACGAACTACTTTTTCAGAAATTACAATCGCATCCTCGAAGTTATATCCTTTCCATGGCATAAATGCAACTTTTAGGTTTCTACCTAAAGCTAATTCACCATTTTGAGTCGCATATCCTTCCGATAATACTTGTCCAGGAACCACTCTATCCCCTTTTCTTACGATAGGTTTAAGGTTGATACTTGTACCTTGATTGGTTTTTCTAAATTTAATTAGATTGTATGTTTTTTCATCTGGCTCAAAACTCACCATTCTTTCTTCTTCAGAACGATCGTATTTGATAGTGATGATATTTGCATCTACATATTCTATAACTCCGTCTCCTTCAGCATTAATCAATACTCTAGAATCAGAAGCTACTTGACGCTCTAAACCGGTTCCAACAATTGGAGCTTCAGGACGAATTAATGGTACGGCCTGACGCATCATGTTAGATCCCATCAAGGCTCTATTCGCATCATCATGTTCCAAGAAAGGAATCAAAGAAGCCGAGATAGAAGCAATTTGATTTGGAGCAACATCCGTATAATCAACTTTTGTTGGTTCAATTACTGGGAAATCACCTTCTTGACGTGCAATTACGTCTTCGGCAGTAATTTTTCCAGTAGCATCCATTTGAATATTTGCCTGAGCAATCATCATTCCTTCTTCTTCTTCTGCGCTTAAGTACACTGGAGTAGACACTAAATCTACAGTTCCATTAGTTACTTTACGGTAAGGTGTTTCGATGAAACCCATTCCGTTTACTTTAGCATAAACACCAAGAGATGAAATCAAACCAATGTTTGGTCCCTCTGGAGTTTCAATTGGACATAAACGTCCGTAATGCGTATAGTGAACGTCACGTACCTCAAAACCTGCTCTTTCTCTCGAAAGTCCACCTGGTCCTAGTGCAGATAATCTTCTTTTGTGCGTAATCTCGGCAAGTGGATTCGTTTGATCCATAAACTGAGACAACTGGTTTGTTCCAAAGAAAGAGTTGATAACAGATGATAATGTTTTTGCATTAATCAAATCTATTGGTGTAAACACCTCGTTATCTCTAACGTTCATTCTCTCACGAATAGTTCTAGCCATACGCGCTAAACCAACACCGAATTGTTGAGACAATTGTTCTCCAACTGTTCTTACACGACGGTTTGATAAGTGATCAATATCATCAATCTCTGCTTTAGAGTTGATCAATTCAATCAAATATTTCACAATAGTTATAATATCTTCTTTGGTCAAGACTTGCTTTTCCATTGGAGTATCTAAACCCAATTTTTTATTTATTCTATAACGACCTACTTCACCTAAGTTATAACGTTGATCAGAAAAGAATAATTTATCTATAATACCACGAGCTGTTTCTTCATCAGGCGGTTCAGCGTTACGTAATTGTCTGTAGATATGTTCAACAGCCTCTTTTTCAGAGTTTGTTGGATCTTTTTGCAACGTATTATGAATGATGGCATAATCACCTTGATTAGCATCTTCTTTATGTAACAAAATAGATTTAACGTTAGAATCAATGATTTCTTCTACATTATCTTTGTCGATAATTGTATCTCTATCAAGGATTATTTCGTTACGTTCGATAGAAACTACTTCACCAGTGTCTTCATCTACGAAATCTTCATGCCATGTATTCAATACACGGGCAGCTAATTTTCTACCGATATATTTTTTTAAACCTGTTTTAGAAACCTTAATTTCTTCAGCAAGGTCAAAAATTTCTAGAATATCTTTATCTCTTTCAAAACCAATTGCTCTAAAAAGAGTGGTAACTGGTAATTTTTTCTTTCTGTCGATATAAGCATACATTACGCTATTAATATCTGTAGAAAATTCTATCCAAGAACCTTTAAAAGGAATTACTCTCGCAGAATATAATTTTGTTCCATTTGCATGGAATGATTGACCAAAGAAAACACCTGGAGATCTGTGTAATTGAGAAACAACTACACGCTCAGCACCATTAATAACAAAGGTACCACTCGGTGTCATATAAGGAATTGTACCAAGATAAACATCTTGAACAATAGTTTCAAAATCTTCATGTTCTGGATCTGTACAATATAGTTTTAACCTAGCTTTTAAAGGCACACTATAGGTAAGACCTCTTTCTATACATTCTTGAATGGTGTAACGCGGTGGATCTACAAAATAATCAAGGAATTCTAATACAAAGTTATTTCTTGTATCAGTAATTGGGAAGTTTTCCATGAAGGTATTGTAAAGCCCTTCGTCGCCTCTTTCGTCAGATTTAGTTTCTAATTGAAAAAAATCTTTGAACGATTTAACCTGAACATCAAGAAAATCTGGATAATCAGGAATATTTTTTGTTGAGGCAAAATTCAATCTTTCAGTCTGATTTGTTATCATCAATGGACAAAATTTTGATTAAAAAAGTAATTTTTTTGTACAAATATTGATCTATTTATACTTTTCTTTTACAACCATTACATCTTTAAAAATCAATTTAAGATAACTACTTTCTTATTATCTGTTAATTTTTTTTCCTCGTAATGGGTAAAATGAATTTGTTTAAAAGACTATTATGTAATTCTACAAGGTAGACTTTTGTTATACGAAAAATGGTTTAGGTCATTGGGTGACTAAACCCAGGACCTAAACCTAATTCTTTAAACTGAGTTTAACTATTTAAGCTCAACAACAGCTCCAGCTTCTTCTAAAGATTTTTTAAGCCCTTCAGCTTCTTCTTTAGTTACACCTTCTTTTACGTTACTTGGAGCGCTATCAACTACATCTTTAGCTTCTTTCAAACCTAAACCTGTAAGTTCTTTTACTAATTTCACAACAGCTAATTTAGAAGCACCAGCTTCTTTCAATACAACTGTGAATTCTGTTTGTACTTCTTCAGCAGCAGCTTCTCCACCACCTGAAACTACTACAGCTGCAGCAGCTGGTTCGATTCCGTACTCATCTTTTAATATTGTTGCTAATTCGTTAACTTCTTTTACCGTTAGGTTAACCAATTGTTCTGCGAATTGTTTCAAATCTGCCATTTTTTCTATCGTTTTAAAATGATTTGTAAAAATATAATTTATTTATTGTGCGCTTTTTAAAATAAAACTTAGACTATAAAGTCGGTTTTATTATGCTTCTACTTCTTCTGTAGCCTCTTCGCTTTTTGCGAATTGGTTTTGAAGAGCAGAAATAACTCTTTGAGCTGGTGATTGAAGCAATCCAATGATTTCGCCGATAAGCTCTTCTTTAGATTTAATAGTCGCTAATGCATCTAATTGATCATCTCCAATATAAATTTCAGAGTTAATATAAGCTCCCTTTAATACAGGTTTAGCTGATTTTTTTCTGAAATCTTTAATTATTTTTCCAGGTGCATTTGCAACATCTGAAATAAATATAGCGCTGTTACCCGTCAATACAGACGGTAAGTCACCATAATCATTATCAGAAGCTTCCATTGCTTTTGCAAGCAAAGTGTTTTTTACAACCTCTAATTTTATACCTGCTTTAAAACAAGCTCTTCTCAAGCTTGAAGTAGTATCTGCATTAAGTCCTGAAATATCAGATATATAAATGATATTTGTACCAGCTAACTGTGCAGTTAATTCTTCAATCGCGATTGATTTTTCTTCTCTAGTCATACTAAAAATTATTAACTACCAATTATACTGCTTTTGGATCCAATGCAATTGCAGGACTCATCGTGCTTGTAAGGTGAATACCTTTAATATAGGTACCTTTAGCAGCAGTTGGTTTAAGTTTGATTAATGTTTGAATAATTTCGTGTGCATTGTCATAAATTTGCTCAGCTCCAAAAGAAACTTTACCAATTCCTGCATGTACAATACCAGTTTTATCAACTTTGAAGTCAATTTTACCAGCTTTTACCTCAGCTACAGCTTTTGCAACATCCATAGTCACAGTCCCTGTTTTAGGGTTTGGCATTAAACCTCTAGGTCCTAAAATACGACCTAATGGACCTAATTTACCCATAACAGCAGGCATAGTGATGATAACATCAACATCTGTCCAACCGTCTTTAATTTTTTGAAGGTAATCATCAAGACCTACATAGTCTGCACCAGCTGCTAAAGCTTCCGCTTCTTTATCTGGAGTAACTAATGCTAATACTTTAACATCTTTACCAGTTCCATGAGGTAATGTTACCACACCTCTTACCATTTGATTCGCTTTTCTTGGATCTACACCCAATCGAACTGCGATATCAACAGACTCATCAAATTTTGCAGAAGCAATAACTTTTATCAATGCAGCTGCATCTTTTAAAGAGTATAATTTGTTCTTTTCAATTTTTGAAGCAGCCTCTTTTTGCTTTTTTGTCAATTTTGCCATGTCTTTCTCTTAATTAAAAAGGAGAATCTCCTGATACAGTTATACCCATAGATCTAGCTGTTCCAGCAATCATGCTCATAGCAGATTCGATTGTGAATGCATTTAAATCTACCATTTTATCTTCAGCAATTGCTTTGATAACATCCCAAGTAACGCTAGCTACTTTTTTACGATTTGGTTCACCAGATCCTGACTTTAGCTTTGCAGCTTCCAATAACTGGACTGCCGCTGGAGGAGTTTTTACAACAAAATCAAATGATTTGTCTTTATACACAGTAATTTGTACTGGGCATATTTTGCCGGGTTTATCTTGGGTTCTAGCATTAAATTGCTTACAGAATTCCATGATGTTTACCCCAGCAGCTCCTAAAGCAGGTCCAACCGGTGGCGACGGGTTCGCAGCACCTCCCTTAACTTGTAGTTTAACTACCTTACTAATTTCTTTAGCCATTTTTTAAAAAATTTAACACTACAATCATTGGAAGCGATTGTAATGGATATTATAGATGTAACAAAAAATTATACTTTTTCAACTTGCATAAAACTTAACTCTAATGGAGTTTTTCTTCCGAAAATCTTAACCATTACTTCCAGTTTACGCTTTTCTTCATTAATTTTTTCAACAGTTCCGTTAAAACCATTAAAAGGTCCATCAACAACCTTAATAGTCTCACCAATGTTAAAAGGAATAGAACGAGTATCTGTATTCACAGCTAACTCATCTACTTTACCCAACATTCTGTTTACTTCAGAAATTCTCAATGGCACAGGCTCTCCACCTTTGATCTCACCTAGAAAACCAATAACACTTGTTATAGACTTAATAATATGAGGTATCTCTCCAATAAGATTTGCTTCAATCATAACATAACCAGGAAAATAAACTTTGTCTTTGATTATTTTTTTTCCCTCTTTTACAGTAACTACTTTTTCAGTAGGCACTAAAACTTGCGAAACATAATCTCCCATTCCTAGTCGTGCAATTTCGGTTTCAATATAAGCTTTCACTTTATTTTCTTGCCCGCTTACTGCTCTAACAACATACCACTTCTTAATATTATTATCTGCCATAACAAAAAAATTATGCTTTTATCCAGTTAAAAAATCCAGCCAAAGCTTTTGCGAAAATTTCATCTACTCCCCAAGTTGCCAAAGCGAATAATACTGAAAAAACAGCAACAACAATCGTTAGACGTTGCACCTCAGCCCAGGCTGGCCAAGTAACATTTGACTTTAATTCCTCAAATGCTTCTGATATGTAATTAACAACTTTTGTCATTATGATTTATTTTTTTGCACGGGCGGAGGGATTCGAACCCCCATCAACGGTTTTGGAGACCGCTATTCTACCCTTGAACTACGCCCGTAGAATAAAAAGTAGTGCCATCGTTAAAAGACACTACTTTTTGAATTTATTTTTAGTAGATTATCCTACAATTTCAGTTACTTGACCAGCACCTACTGTTCTACCACCTTCACGAATAGCGAAACGTAAACCAACGCTCATTGCGATTGGGCTTAACAAAGCAACATTAATAGTTAAGTTGTCTCCTGGCATTACCATCTCTACACCTTCTGGTAAAGTAATAACTCCTGTTACGTCAGTTGTACGTACGTAAAACTGTGGACGGTAGTTATTATGGAATGGAGTGTGACGACCACCTTCTTCTTTTTTCAAGATATAAACCTCTGCTTTGAAAGTAGCGTGTGGTTTAACTGAACCTGGCTTAATGATAACCATTCCTCTTTTGATAGATTCTTTATCAACACCACGCAACAATAAACCTACGTTATCTCCTGCTTCACCTCTATCAAGGATTTTACGGAACATCTCAACTCCTGTAATAGTAGAAGTCAATTTTTCAGCTCCCATACCAATGATTTCAACCGCATCTCCTGTATTAGCAATACCAGTTTCGATACGACCTGTAGCAACAGTTCCACGACCAGTAATTGTAAATACATCCTCAACTGGCATCAAGAATGGTTTTTCTGTATCACGAACTGGCTCTTCAATCCAGCTATCAACAGCTTCCATCAATTCAATAATTTTTGGTACCCAAGCTGGATCATTATTCAACCCTCCAAGAGCAGACCCTTGAACAACTGGACAATTATCTCCATCATATTCGTAGAAAGACAATAAGTCTCTAATTTCCATTTCAACAAGTTCTAATAACTCAGCATCATCAACCATATCCACTTTGTTCATGAATACTACCATTCTAGGAATACCAACTTGGCGACCTAAAAGGATATGCTCACGTGTTTGTGGCATTGGTCCATCAGTTGCAGCTACAACAAGGATAGCACCGTCCATTTGAGCAGCACCAGTAACCATGTTTTTTACGTAATCCGCGTGACCAGGACAGTCAACGTGTGCGTAGTGACGGTTAGCAGTTTCATACTCAACGTGTGATGTATTAATTGTAATACCTCTTTCTTTTTCTTCAGGAGCATTATCAATTTGATCAAATGATTTTGCTTGACAGTAACCAGCATCAGATAACACTTTTGTGATTGCTGCTGTTAAAGTAGTTTTACCGTGATCTACGTGTCCGATCGTACCAATATTTAAGTGTGGTTTCGAACGGTTAAAGGTTTCTTTTGCCATTTTACTTAATTTTTAATCTAGTTTATATATTTATTTCAATTTCCTTCTTACTTGAGCCAACTACGGGAATTGAACCCGTGACCTCTTCCTTACCAAGGAAGCACTCTACCTCTGAGCTAAGTCGGCAGAATCCTTGACTAAAGAGCTAAATCCCTAACTTTAAACTTTTCAATCTAAAAATTCGCAATCCAACAATCAATTCTTGTGGGGAGAGCAGGATTCGAACCTGCGAAGTTCACACAGCAGATTTACAGTCTGCCCTCGTTGGCCGCTTGAGTATCTCCCCTACTTTTTCTATCGTCAAACCCTTACAGTCTTGAGCCGGCGGAGGGACTCGAACCCACGACCTGCTGATTACAAATCAGCTGCTCTAGCCAACTGAGCTACGCTGGCGATTCAATAAAAAAAGTCCGCTATTTCTAACGGACTGCAAATGTAGAGATTTTATCTCTCAATCAAAACATTTTTTAAAAAAAATTCATATTAAATGTGCGAACTTATTTTTTCTTTCCTTTTTACTAACATTCTCTCTAAGGATTCTGCAGAAAGCTCAACTGCCTCTTCAAAAGTTTTACATTGCTTTTTTACCAAAAAATCATCTCCTGGAACATTGATTTTTACCTCGGCAATTTTATTTTCTTTATCACTTGTCTTTTCAACCTTCAAAAAAACATCTGCTGATACTACTTTGTCATAATACTTTTCCAACTTGTCCATTCTCTCTTGAACAAAATCTACTAGCTTTTTGTCAACAGTAAAGTTAACAGCATGAACACTTACCTTCATAATCATTTTTTTTAATAGTTAAACATTTCTCAAAATTACTTCCGACCCCGTGGATGCGCTTCTTTATATACACTTTTCAGTTCTGACAAACTACTGTGCGTATATATTTGCGTCGATGCCAGACTAGAATGACCTAATAATTCCTTGACTGAATTTAAATCTGCTCCATTATTTAACAAATGCGTTGCAAAAGTATGTCTCAATATATGGGGACTCTTTTTTACTTTTTCAGAAACAGTACTAAAGTAAGAATTTATTAATCGATACACAAAGGAATCATTTAATTTTAACCCTTTTTTTGTGAGAAATAAATAATCATGATCTTCAACAGACAACAAACTCTCCCGCTCTTTCAAGTACAATGCGAACTGCTCTTTTATTATTGGTAAAACAGGAATAATTCGCTCTTTATTTCGCTTTCCTAACACCTTTATTGTACTGCCAGACAAATCAATATTTGTTATTTTCAAACTTATCAGTTCTGCTCTACGCATCCCTGTAGTGTAAAACAAATCAATGACAAGTTTATTTCTAACTCCTTCAAAGCCGACTGCACTTTGCGCCATATCCAAAACATCAACAACCTCCTTTTCAGAAAAAGGAATCTGCAACAACTTCGTAGCCTTTAATGCCTTGTGCTTCAACAACGGACTCACTTCTATCTGCTTAGTTTTTAATAGAAATTTATAAAATGCTTTTAAGGATGCAATTTTTCTATTAACTGAGGTATTTGATATATCACTATCAACAAGAGACACAATCCAACTTCTAATTTGACTATAATTAACTTGTTCTACGTTCTGTTGATCAAAATGTATCCTATTGAATGATTCGAAAGAAGTAATGTCATTACAATACGCTGTAACGGTATGTGAAGAATATTTTTTCTCCAACTGTAGATAATCCCGAAATGCGCCTTTATTAGTCGTCATAAAAAAACCGTTAGCATCAAAGTTATAAAACTTTTAATGACTAACGGTATTTTATTTTAATAGATATTGACTAACTCTCTAAGTTATCTCTCATATTTTGGATATAAGCCGCTTTTTGAATTTTGATTCTATTTGTAACTGAAGGCTTAATAAAAGCAGTACGCGCTCTTAGTTGACGAACAGTTCCTGTTTTATCAAATTTTCTTTTGTAACGTTTTAACGCTCTATCGATATTTTCTCCGTCTTTAATTGGTATAATTAACATAATATAGACACCCCCTTTCTTTAAGTGTGCAAAAGTAAACATTATTTTTACTTTATCGCTATTTATTGTTATTTATTTTGGGTGTGCCGGCTATGACGTGTTTTGGTTCCTTAAACGTAACCGCTTGCCTTCAGGCTATGCGCTACAATCTTTATTTGCTGCTACGCATCTATAAAGGATTTCCACTTCTATCCTTCACACAAAAAAAAAGAGCCTTAAAAAACAAGACTCTTACTATTATTTACAACTAGTGCTTTAAACATAAGATAACCAAACTATTTTACAGCAGGCTTATAATTTTGATTGTCAATGATCATCTTTCCTAAAATTTCTTTTAAGATTTCTGATGTTCCTCCACCGATAGGCCCTAAACGACTATCTCTAAACAAGCGTGCTAACGGATACTCTTCCATGTAACCGTAGCCTCCTAGCATTTGTAAACAACTATAAATTGTCTCATCGGCTACTTTTGTAGATTTCAATTTTGCCATTGTTGCTTCTTTAACTACATATTCCCCTTTATCAAGACGGGCAACTGCAGCATAATTGAAAATTTTACAGTGCTCTACTTCAGTTGCGTGCTCCACAAGTGTGTGACGCAAGGCCTGAAACTTACTTATTTTTTTTCCAAAAGCCTCACGTTGTGACATATAATCAATAGTATAATCAATAGCATATTCACCTCTAGCGTGTGCATTAATAGCCATAATTAAACGCTCTAAAGCAAAATGCTGCATGATATAAGGAAATCCTTTTCCTTCTTCACCCATTAAATTTTCAGCAGGGATTTCTACATTATCAAAGGCAATCTCTGCTGTATCCGATGCTCTCCAACCTAGTTTATCAAGTTTTGAAGCTGATATCCCTTTCAAACCCGTATCCATCAAAAAAATACTAATTCCCTTGTTACCCAGTTCTGGGTTTGTTTTTGCAGCTACAATGTAATAATCAGCATAAACACCATTAGTTATAAACGTTTTAGAACCATTTATAATATACTTATCTCCTTTTTTTACAGCATTTGTGCGCATTCCCGCAACATCACTACCTCCAAAAGGCTCCGAGATACATAAAGCACCTATTTTCTTTCCAGCGATACTTGACACTAAGTAGTCTTGTTTTATTCTTTCGTCACCTTCGGCATTTAAGTGTGTCATAGCCAAATAAGCATGAGCCCACATGGCTGCGGCAAAACCAGATGATTTTATTTTTTGTAATTCCTCAAGAAAAATAACCGTGTAAAACAAATCTAAATCAAGTCCGCCATAAGCTTCTGGATAGGCAATACCAAAATATCCCATTTCTCCGAATTTTTCCCAAATAAAACGTTCTATTGTACCAGTTTTTTCCCATTTCTCAATATGAGGAACAACTTCTTTTTGCAAAAAATCTTTTAAACTTTCTCTAAACGCTTGGTGTTCTTCAGTGAAATAAATTGAATTCATATATTATATATTTTTTTTAACAAATAGTATTAATTGAAACATAATCATGCAGTAATGTCTCAGATTTCTTTTTTTTAACGTTTAAAATAATTAGTGAATAAAAGTGCTACATCAATTTTAAAATGTCTTAAAACACAATTACCAGGAACTTAAAATTTGATTCTTCTAATTAAAGTCCAAATATAAGCCAATTATTTTTGCTCTATCAACAGGAAATCCCTTAATTTTTGTTAAATCCTCAATATTATTAATATTCCCTCTCATGCTTCTGTAACTAACAATTTCTTTTGCTAAAGCGTATCTAAAATAATAAAACTGGGAAAGCTCTTTTAAAGAAGCATTATTAATGTCTATTTTCTTAATATTCGGAAGTACTGAAACTTTAAAATGAGTATTTAGATTCTCAATCACTTCAGGCGATAATCCCCAAACATCTTTCATTTGTTCCATGGAAACAAATCCTCCTAAACTTTCTTTTTGTTTTAAAATTCGTAAAGAAATCGCCTCACCTATTCCGTAAATTTTTATCAAATCCTCCTTGGATGCCTGATTGATATCGATTAAAACGATTTTTTCTTTTTTGGCGAAAGCCTGATTTGGATATTTTTTAAATTCTTTAAATTCTTTCTTATTATTTACCCAATCAGGAAATTTAAAATAAGGAGCCATCATATTTAACAATGAGTCCGAAATTTTAGTTACGTTTTGAAATTCCTGAGGCGAATTAACATATTTATTTTGTTTTCTAAAAGCCAACAAACGGTCAATTTCTTTCACTGACATTCCTAACTTGTATCCTTTATAATCAGTTATGAAATTAGGATTAAAAAGATACATTTTAGGCAACTTCTTGTTGTTATCTACTTTCATAGAATCAACTTTAGACTGAAGAGAAAGCCATTTTTGCTTATCAGGATATTCTTTTGTTTCAAAACCAAAGTCCACAAAAAAATAAATCATTTGCAAAAGAATTATGATTACGAACAATGTAAAAATACCCGTACGTTGCTCTCGGGTAAAAATAAAGAAACTTCCCAGTGTTTTAAAATTCATTTATAATATCAGGATTAGTAGCTTAAATTAAGGTTCCTAAATTTATAAATTTAATTAAGACCTAATTACTTTCTTAGATGAAATATTTAAAAGAAGTCAAACTTATTTCAAAAACAGAGTGACAATCAGTACAGCAACATTCAAAAAAAGTTTTTTCTCATACTAAACCCCAAATAAAGACAATTAAATTACTTTTTTATAACTTAAAATTAAATTATTGTTTTTATTTTTTATAAAAAACTATACATTTGGAGCTTAATAACAAACAAAACCATATAACCCATGTCAATTTGGAAAACTAAACCACTTTCGGTACTGCTAAATGAAGCATCAGAATCCGAAAAAGGATTAAAAAGGACTTTGTCTTCACGTTCATTAGTAGCACTTGGAGTTGGAGCAATTATTGGAGCAGGATTATTCTCGTTAACAGGAATTGCTGCCGCAGAACATGCCGGTCCAGCAGTTACGCTTTCATTTATTTTAGCCGCCGTAGGATGTGCTTTTGCAGGACTTTGTTATGCTGAGTTCGCATCAATGATACCTGTAGCAGGTAGTGCTTACACGTACTCATACGCAACTATGGGAGAATTTATGGCTTGGATTATCGGTTGGGATTTAGTCCTTGAATACGCATTAGGAGCCGCTACAGTAGGTGTAAGTTGGTCGCGATATTTACTGGAATTATTAAACAAATACGGAATACATCTTCCTCATGATTTGATATGTTCTCCCTGGGAAACATTAAAATTAAGCGACGGAACTGTAATAGAAGGCGGAATCATTAATCTTCCTGCTATTTTTATAGTTTCGATGTTATCTTTATTATTGATAAGAGGTACTAAAGAGTCTGCATCTATAAATAATTTCCTAGTTGTAGTAAAAGTAATAGTAGTTATTATGTTTATTGTTTTAGGCTGGAGCTTTATTGACACTGCAAATTACACACCTTACATTCCTGAAAACACGGGAGTTTTTGGAGAATTTGGATGGTCAGGAATTGCTGCAGGAGCTGGAACTGTATTCTTTGCCTTCATTGGTTTTGATGCTGTTTCTACAGCTGCTCAAGAGGCAAAAAATCCACAAAAAGGGATGCCAATTGGTATTTTAGGATCACTTATCATTTGTACAATTTTATATGTATTATTTGCACATGTAATGACAGGACTTGTTCCTTATAATG
This sequence comes from Flavobacterium algoritolerans, assembly GCF_030010385.1. NCBI lineage: Bacteria > Pseudomonadati > Bacteroidota > Flavobacteriia > Flavobacteriales > Flavobacteriaceae > Flavobacterium > Flavobacterium algoritolerans. The sequence goes on from NZ_JASCRZ010000001.1 coordinate 247,859, forward strand.
AATTTGCAGGAGATGCAAAACCTGCAGCAACTGCATTTGCAAGAACAGGCTATACGTTTTTACAAACAGGTTTAATTGTTGCTATTTTAGCGGGTTATACTTCGGTAATGCTCGTGATGTTAATGGGACAAAGTCGTGTTTTCTATACGATGAGTAAAGATGGTTTATTACCTTCTTTCTTTAGTGATATTCACGCAAAATTCAGAACACCATGGAAAACAAATCTTTTCTTTATGGTATTCGTAAGCCTTTTTGCAGGTTTTGTACCAGTAAGTGATTTAGGTCATATGGTAAGTATTGGAACTTTATTAGCCTTCGTTTTAGTATGTATCGGAGTTTTAGTAATGCGTAAAAAAATGCCAGATGCTCCAAGATCTTTCCGTACGCCTTTAGTACCTTTTGTACCAATTGCAGGAATCCTAATCTGTTTAGCCTTGATGTATTCGTTACCAAATGAAAGCTGGGCGAGACTTGTTATTTGGATGGCATTAGGTGTTGTTATTTACTTTGTTTACGGAAAGAAAAACAGTAAATTAAATAATCCAGACAAATAAAATTTTGTCATAAATAAAAAAAGGGATAATAAAGTATTAAATACTTTATTATCCCTTTTTTTATTTATAGCTATTTACAAATCAAAAACCGAGGTTCGTTTGGCGCGAATTAAATCCTTCAATCGAATCCAAAAAGCCAATGTGAGATAAACCGCAAACCATAAACCTACAGTGACAAAAGACAAATAGATAAAAAACAATCGCACACTACTAGCACGCATTCCTAAAGTATCAGCTAAACGAGAAGAAACATGAAATCCATGTTTCTCAAAAAAAAACTTAAGTCTAATTACTACTGACATCTTGTGAGTTATGAATTATGTCAAAATTACGAATTTTTCGCATAAACAAATAACCAAAACAATAAATCAACTTTTTTTTATTAAATCCATACCTATAGCACATTCTAAACACTTGCTTTTATTACAATATTCATTCTTGAGTTGCAACAAAGATTGTGTTTCAAAAGCAGTTTTTGATAGTATTCCAAAAGAAGTAAATTTTTCTATAATGGCATTTTTCTCTGCTGCAACTTCATTTAAAAGCTGTATTAAATCCTCCGAAATTTCTTTTCCCTGGCTTTTAGCAAAAGCAAATTGAATCGGAATTATAGTATTTATGACAATTAAATCAATAAAAGATTTAGACAGTGTTTTCTTTTTTATCGGACTTTCTTTATCAAACTGATAATGGTTTTGCCAATACTCCGAAGCAGTAACTTGAAACAATTCGTAAGTACTTTTTAATGAATTTAGGCTACTTATTTTCGAAAATAAATTCTGCCGACTGTGGTATAAATTAGCTAATTGCGAGAGTCGTATCGTTGGGAAATTATCCGGTCGGTGCTTAAAAAACTGCACTGGTTCCAAACAAACCTTCTCCATTTGATACTTATGCAACAGGTAGAAATATCTAAATTTTAAGTCTTTGAAATAGTTATCTTCTTTTTCGGATTCCAATAATCCTGCAGTACCAAAAATCAAAGCTTCTAAGTTTTCGACTTCAAAACTTTCCTTCCTAATTGTTGAAAAAGGAAGAGACTGTGCCATTTTATAAAAAATTTCGCCGTTTGTGTTTAATCCAAAATTCTTAGCTAATAAACAGAATAAAACTCCTTCCCAATCTTGATTGGTTTGCTCCAATAAATCAAATATAGGCTGAGATTTTCTTTCCAAACGTTCAAAAAACAACCGTTCTTGCCAGTTTTGCAATGCAAACGCGTTAACATTTTTTAGTTGTTTTTCACAAAAAATCCATGATTTCGGATTCATTAAAGACTGATAGTTTTCCAGAGTCGCTTTTTCTACGTATTTTTTTAATTCTAAAACTGAAATTTCAGAATTATCGCTTCTAAAAACTGCCACATCATGTTCCCAAACCACATGCAAAATTACATTTTCATAACCAATATCTTTTTCGTGATGATGCACATACCAATCCGAAGACTTAATATGAATTTCAACATTACCAGCCCATTTTTGAGTACCAATAACTACCTGAGCATTAAAAAAATCAGGGCCTGCTAATTCAAGATACTGACCTACATAGACAATTGTGATTTCCTCGTTGTTGACAGTCTTTAAATTCAGAACATCAAACTTCTTAAACTTCCAGAGGTAATGTAGAAAATCTTCTTTCATTTTTTTTTCAGATAATAGAGTATATACTTGGAGACAAGAGGCTTCTAAAATAAGAAAAAAAACCAAAATGAAAGAATTTTATTTCAACATATATAATTTGGCACAAGCCCGAGCATCTGATAATGCTTCGTGATGGTTTAAGGCTATATTCATTTCTCGACAACAATCACTTAATTTAGTTGGCTTTAACCCTTTGGCCTTGTAAATTTTCACGGTACATTCCCAACGGGTTGCGATATTCAAATCAGCATAATCCAAACCATAAAGCGCCATAGATTTCGCAAGGACATTTCTGTCGAAACTCTCATTATGGGCCACAACTACTCTATTTTTAAGGCGTTTTTGTATTTCAGGATATACCTGTGCAAATGATTTTGCGTTCACAGTATCTCGCGGATATATCCCATGAACTTGAATCGTAAAAGGCGAATATAGATTGTTTGGTGGCTTAATTAAACTAACAAACTCATCAACAATTATCCCGTTTTCCACGGTAACAATACCAACGGAACATGGATGGAATGCAGATGCAGTTTCAAAATCTATGGCAGTGAAGGTCATATTATAGTTTGTTATAAATTTAAAAAGCCACAAATTTAACGAAATAAACTCGTCAAATTCATGGCTTTAAAAACTTTACTATTTTTGAATTGTAAAATTTTATTTTATTGATCCAATAATATCATATTTGGTAATAATATGGTGATTTCCATTCTCTAATTCAATCAAAACGGCTTCATTTTCTTTTGTAAATAATCGAGAAACTTCTTCTATTGGAGTTCCAAATTTCACTATTGGAAATGGTTTTCCCATAACTTCTTTTATAGGCTTATCAGCAACATTTTTATCGGCAACATAACTTTGGAACAAATCACTTTCATCAACAGAACCTACAAAACCCGTAACATCAATGACCGGAATTTGAGAAATTTTGTATTTACGCATTCTTTCTATAGCGTGCGAAACTAATTCCTCGGTACGAACTACAATCAATGGTTTATCGATATGATCTTTGATAACATCCTCAGCTTTTGTAATTTCTTCGTCTAGAAAACCACGTTCACGCATCCAGTCATCATTGAACATTTTACCTACGTAACGGCTTCCTGAATCATGGAATAAAACAACCACGACATCTTCAGGTTTAAAATGTTCTTTGAGTTGTAACAATCCTTTTATCGCCGCTCCGGCTGAATTCCCTACAAATATTCCTTCTTCAAGTGCAATTTTACGGGTATAAACCGCTGCATCTTTATCCGTTACTTTTGTAAATCCGTCAATCAAAGAAAAATCAACATTTTTTGGGAGAATATCTTCTCCAATCCCTTCAGTGATATACGAATAGATTTCATTTTCATCAAAAATTCCTGTTTCATGGTATTTTTTAAATACAGAACCATAGGTATCAATTCCCCAGATTTTAATGTTTGGATTTTTCTCTTTCAAATATTTAGCTACGCCAGAAATTGTTCCGCCAGTTCCTACTCCAACAACAAAATGAGTGATTTTACCTCCTGTTTGCTCCCAAATTTCCGGACCCGTTTGTTCGTAATGCGCGATAGCATTTGAAGGGTTATCGTATTGATTCACATACCAAGAATTAGCCGTTTCTTTGGCTAATCTTTTGGAAACCGAATAGTAAGAACGCGGATCCGTTGGCTCAACATCTGTAGGACAAACCACTACTTTAGCTCCTACTGCTCGAAGGATGTCCATCTTTTCTTTCGACTGTTTATCTGAAATTACACAAATAAGCTTATATCCTTTTATGATGGCTACTAATGCCAATCCCATTCCTGTATTCCCGGAAGTTCCTTCAATAATAGTTCCACCTGGTTTTAATCTTCCGTCAGCTTCGGCATCTTCAATCATTTTTACTGCCATTCTATCCTTTACGGAATTTCCTGGGTTAAACGTTTCTACCTTAGCAAGTACCAAAGCATCTACTTCTGCAGTCACTTTATTCAGTTTCACTAATGGTGTATTTCCTATTGTTCCTAATATGTTTTCTGCGTAGCGCATTTTTTTTGTGAATTTAAGATTGTAATTTGTTGTAAATACTACCACAAAGATAGTATTTTGTTATAAAAATATCATCGTTTACGGAATTTTGCGTTAGTGATGGTAGCGACATCCTTTACTTGCTTCCTTTAAGCAAGTAAAGATAAAGCGGACAGCACGGGAAACGCCCAAGAAAATAGCATTTAAAGGCAATACAACTATCAGAAATTAATTAAAGAAGTTCCAAATTAATCCGAATCGAATCGTGAAATCACGCGATGGATTATTTGGTGAAGAATAAAAATTATTACCCGTAAGCGAAGAATTAAGATGTTCTGCTTTGAAATAAATACGTGTTCTTTGAATCTTTGCGTTTATAAAAAAGTCAAAGTTTGGATGATTTCCAATTTGTTTATCCTTTTGAACAAAAAACTCTCCTGCCACAGGATTATAATCATTGGCGTAATAGCTCGAAAAGTAATTTAGCGAGATGCCTGTTTGAAAAAATAAGGCTTTTTTAAACAAATGATTCGAGTAATAAAATGTGTTTCTTGTAACTATTTCTGGAACATTTAAAATCGCATCTTGCTGCTCTACTTTTTGATATAAAATAGTATTGTCTAGAGCAAAATTTCCAAATCTCAATTCTCTACTTACTTTTACTGACAAGTAATTTATGGTCCCATCATATTGTGACGGAGCCACTATTTGTGTTTTTGCTAGCGCTTGTTCAGAGCTTGACTTATCATTAAAATACAAATGATCTTTTAAAACTGAAAATTGCACTTCTGCATCTACCCATGGAGTAATTGCATTTGCGCTAATTGAATTTATTTTTTCGTTCTTGAAATCATTTGACCAATTGTACTGAACGTAACTACTTTGATGTAGATTGTAATTACTATTTGGCAGTTTATTTATATTTTGATACTGAAATGAGAATTGTGTTTCATCATTAAAATCATATTCTAATTTAGCATCAAGATTTGACAATGACTGCGCCGTTACTGATCTTGAGTATAAAAATTTACCATTCCATTTATTTTTTCTATATTCATATTGACCACCAACACTATTAATTTCCTGACTGAATGAACTTGGTATCACATTTTGATTATCAAAAATTAATATCTGGTCGTAATAATAATTCGATCTAAAATCATCTGCAAAAAACTGGAATTTACCTAAAATAGCATTCTCATAAACCAGCCCAACTCTATTATACATTTTATTATAACGCGTTTGGTCATTTATCCCGCTATTTTTAAAAGATTCGCCAAATCTATATACAATTGTGTTACCTACTGTTGATGGAACGGTAGCTTGGTTGTATTCGAAAAATTTATTTTCATAATTAAACTGATGGGTTAAATACAGGTTGTTATTCCCTTTTTCTGAATTTATCCTGAAATTATGGTCCAGAAATATTCTTTTACCTTTAAGAAAGGACTTCGCGTCTGAAAAATAAACTTCAAATCTTTGGCGATTATTGTAGTTTGGATCTTCACTTTCGAAATCATCTATTGTTGTTATTCCACCATTTTCCTCATTCAAAATATCTTGAAAAGTATAATGTGCTTTAGCGAAATAGCGTTTATTCTTGGTGTTATAACTAGTGGTGAATCTAAAATTACCTGTACTGGATAACTGATTGATATATTCCCCTTCTGAACGCAAACCTTTGTATGCAATAGAAAAATTAAGATTTTCAGAAGTATTCAAGGTTATAAATGCATCTACAGATTGTCCTTTTCTAACAGTAGTTTTAAAATACAATTCGGTCACAGGAGTAGCTACAGAACTGTACCTTATTTGGTTTACTTCTAAAAAATTGAAATGTTTTGCTTTAAAACCAAATTCCGGATAGGGTGAAAAATCGGTTAAACTATACTGCAGAGTATTATAGGTTTGCCCATCATTTGCAAAAGGCAAAAGTCCAAAAATATCTTTACGCAAATAATTATGACTATATTCCTTTTGAATAGTCAGCGAAGTATCTATGAAAGTTGTATCATTTTCGATTGTAATAAAACGATACATGTCAATGGTGGCGATTTTTTCACTTATCTTTTTAATCGAATCAGAACTATTATATTTATTATCAACTCTCAAGTTTTGAATCTTTTTTTCTTGAGAAAATAATAGTGCCGAAAATGTTAAGAAACAAAACAAAAATAATATTCTCATTTGAAAGAAATGTAATTAGTCGATTAAAAAAATAATCAAACAAAGATATAGTAAATAAATAAAAAAAAGAGCTAGAGTTACGTCAAACTCGTTTTTAGAATTTAGATAAAACTTAATTATCTATTTGTATACAATGACTCCGCTAAAAAATTAATCAATATTATTATCAAATCTTAATTTTTATTTAAATAACAATGAAATAAAAGAGCATAGTCTCTTTAACATCCACAATTAACCTGAATTTAATGAGCTAAATATGAATTTAACAACATAAAAAAAAGTTGCAAGAAATAAATCTTGCAACTTTTATAAATATTCTGATTAAATAATCATTGTTGTCTGCTTAGGACATTAACTTATTATTAGTAACCGTCATTTTGCTGTATATCAGCATTCCCATTTACCTCAACTTGTGGAATTGGCAAAGCAAATTTGAAACTTGTCAAAGGTAAGTTCGATGGATTAGCCGCTGGAAAACTCCAAGCACTTGATGCATACTCAGAAGCATCTCTTTCTAAAGAAGCACCTGCTAGAGTACCAATACGTTTTAAATCAATAAATCTAAAACCTTCAAAAGATAATTCCTTTCTTCTTTCATCCAAGATACCTTTCCATGCAGCTTGCGGATTAGCAAATACAGGAGCTAGTTGTGCCGTTGGGAAACGAGCATCTAATATTGCTTTCAAATTCGTACCAACACCAACTAAATCTCCAGCAGCTGCTCTCGCCTCGGCTCTAATAAAGTACATTTCTGATAGTCTAGACACCATAAAGTCTGGATTAAAACCATTTGTTGCAGTAACAGCAGATTGTCCGCCATGTTTTTGTAAAACAATAATATCAGTATTTCTGACATCTGCAGAAGTAGTGTAATTAGGATCAATTAAAGATGAACTTGTACCATTTAAGAAAACAGTAGTATTTAGCCTGTAATCCCCTGAAACAGCAGTAAGTTTATTATATAATGATCTACTTACTTCATAAAATGGAGAACCATTTCTTCTATTTGCTATAGAAACCCAACCGTTGTTTAAGTTTGTACCTTGCCCATTTTGTTGTACAGTTCTTCTTAATCTGAAAATAACCTCTGTATTCACTGGCTCATTGTGCGTATGGAAAACAGCATCATATTGAGCCTGAGTATTAGCCAATGAAATTCCTGACGTAGTAATCACAGTATTAGCAAAAGTTTCTGCATTAGGATAATCTCCTTTTAGTGCGTAAGCACGTGCTTTTAGCGCTTGAGCTAAAGCTTTTGAAGGATAATACGTTTTGTTAGGATAGGCTGGAGCTGTATTAGCATTAAAAATACCTATAGCAGCATCTAAATCAGCATGAATTAAGGCATAAAAATTAGCATTTGTAGTCCTTTGTGGTTTCTCCGTAGTAAGTATAATTCTATCCGCTAAAACTCCAGCTAACGCAGCATCATCCTTAGGATTAGGAGAAAAATAAGATAATATCTTAATGTGTGCTAATGCTCTTAACACTAAAGCTTCCGCTTTTGACCTATTAATAAGTTGCTGATTAGCAGGACTAGTTGCAACCACTTTATCAGCAAAAGCAATAACACGATTAATTCTTGCTAAAGCAAAGTATTGTGATTGCCAAATAGCAGCGGCTGAACCATTACTAACATTCATTAAAAACACATAATCTGTAGTGATACCTTGACCACCGTTTTGAGATCCAGGAGCAGCTTCATCAGTAAAAATAGAGCTAAAAACGTAATCTGCTCTATTAGTCAATATATTCATTGATGAATTTACCAAATTGACTAAATCACTACTCTTAGTTATAGCCACTTCTTCGGTAAGAGAACCGGGAGTGAAAGGCTCCAACAACTCATCTGAGCACGAAACAAAAAGTGTCAATGATACTATTAATATTCCAAATATTTTCTTCATAATTTTTCTAATTAAAATTTAACATCTACACCGAAAGTGTACAATCTTGGAGTTGGGTATTGATATACATCGTTAGTTCTGCTACTTTCAACATCAAAACCATTCCATTTAGAGAAAGTTAATAAGTTTTCTCCTTGTAAGGAGAATGACACTGCAGTCATAAAAGTACCCTTTAAGAATTTTTGAGGAACATTGTAACCTACTTGTACATTTCTCATACGAATATAAGAAGCATCTTTAAGGAAACGATCTGACTCATCACCTAACCCTAAATTACCAGCATTTAATGAAGGAACATCCGTATTTGTATTTGTTGAAGTCCAAGCATTTAATAAATCATCAGTTACATTAAATTGACCAATATTTCCTACGGAATATAGGTTGTCTAAATCGTAATCAAAACGAGCTACATCATATGCAAATGTAAATAATGTAGAAGCATAAAATCCTTTAATGCTGAAATCAAAACCAAAACCACCTTGGTACTTTGGTAAATTATTCACACCTGCTCTTCTTTTATCTGCTTGAACTGGATTTTCTGTTGGATTCCCAGCTGCATCTTCAAATAATAGGTTTCCATTTACTTGATTTACTCCTAAATATTTGTATACAAAAGGTTCGTTTATTCCACCACCATTCTCACTAACAAAAAGTCCACCACCTGAAAATATCTGTCCAGCACCTCCAATATTAGATACCAGATTTGTGTTACGTGAACCGTTAGCTTTAATCGTTAAAGATATTTCTTTATCTTGATTTCTAATGATATCATAAGCCAAATTTAACTCTATACCTTTGTTGGTAACTGTTACATCAGCATTTTGAGTTAAAGTTGCTGCACCAGAAGTTGAAGTAATCGGATTTTCTAAAAACAATTGAGAAGTTCCTCTATTATAATAATCAGCTGCTCCTCTAAGTCTCCCTTTAAACATTTCAAAATCTAATCCAGCATTCCATTGCGTAGTTGTTTCCCATTGTAATGGTGGAAAACCAAAAGTAATTCCATAACCTGTCCCACCATTATAAGCATTATTTGCAATACTATAAACATCAGTAAAACGAGGTGGCTGAATACCTGCAAAAACAGTACCAGTAACAATTCTTTGATTCCCTACAGTTCCATAAGACCCTCTCAATTTCAATACATCTATAAAAGAAACATTATCCATAAAAGCTTCCTCGTCAAGATTCCATCTACCTCCTACAGAATAAAAAGTACCCCATTGTTTCTCCTCAACAAATCTAGAAGAACCATCTCTTCTTACGGATCCAACAATACCATACTTATCCTTGAAGTCATAATCAAACGAACCAAAATAAGATATCAAATCATTTCTAAGATTAGACGCTGAAACTTGAGGTACATAAAAATCATTAGTACCAGTATCAGCTGCATATCCAGCTCCTGTATTAGGAACAAAGATACCCGCAATTAAACCTCTTTGTCTAATATTGTTAGTATAAGCACGAGAGTGATTGTATTCCATGTTCGCATTAACATTGAATGTATGATCGCCAAGCGTTTTACCGTAATTTATTTGCCATAAATTGTTAAAATACCACTCTTTTCTTGAGTTTATGTCCTCAAAACCGGTAAAAGTTTGTCCTGCAGCTTGGAACAACAATGCGTTGAAAGAGTTTGGAAACTCAGATTGAAAAAATCTAGTTTCTAATAATTGACCATTTAACCTACTACGAAGTACCAAATCCTTGGTAATATCATATGAAAAATCTGTAGCAACATCAACACGTACCTCATCAGTTTGGTTTTTGTATTGTTGCAATTTATCAACTAACATAATAGGAGTTGCCAATAAACCTGGAGTGTTATTATAATAATCCAATGCAGATTGAGGACCGGTATAAATACTTGGAGAAACATAAGGAGCTGATATGAAAGCACCTAAGACATAATTTCTATTAATAGCACCTTCACCTAAAGTAGTTGCTTCATTGTTTTTACTGAAACCAAATGAAGTGTTAACTTGATATTTAAACCTTTCGTTTGAAGATCTACCATTGATATTATTTCTTAGTGTAAATCTCTTTAAACCAGTTGTGGCTAAAATACCTTGTTGCTCAAAATAACCCAAAGAGGTATAAGAACTAATATTTTGACTACTGTTCTCAACAGCTATGTTGTGTGAAGTTGTATTTGATTGATTAAAGAAATAATCAACCCAGTCTGTATTGATGTCATACGCTGCTATTTGAGCATCGGTTAACGTAGCTCCCAAACCAGAACCGAAATTTTGTTCAATCTTTAATAACTGCTTAGAGTTAGCATAACTGTATTTTGGTTTTTGTAATTCTCCAACACCATACTGAGAGCTTGCTCTAAACGTAGTTTTAGACTCTCCAAATTTTGCTCTTCTAGTTCTAATAACAATAACACCATTTGACCCTCTGTTACCATACTCAGCGATTGCCGCAGCATCTTTCAATACAGAAGTAGACTCAATGTCATTAGGGTTGATAGAACGAAAGTTGTCACTGTTTGACGGAAAACCATCAATCACATACAAAGGATCTGAGTTACCTGTAATAGTACCTACCCCTCTAATAACAACCGTTGATTTTGCTCCAGGTTGACCAGTACTAGCTGTAATGTTAACCCCAGCTAACTGACCTTGAAGCGTGTTAATAGCGTTTGCGTTTGGTCTATTTTCAATAGTTTTACTGGATACAGTAGCATCTGAAACAACAGCTTTCTTTTTAGTCACTGTTCTATATCCTTGAACTACTACCTCAGCTAAGACCTTAGCATCACTTTGCATTGATACATTAATGGAATTTGAAGCGCCAACTGTTTTTGACGATTGAGTCATCCCCACGAAAGAGAAAACTAAAACATCACCTGTTTTTGCTTTGATAGCATACTTACCATCAAAGTCAGTTTGTACTCCAGTCTTAATACCTTTAATTAAAACGTTTACACCAGGAATAGGACCTGAAGCATCAGAAACGACACCTGTAATAGTTCTTTCTTGTGCAAATGCAAATTGCATGGACAATGCCAATAGCAATGAAAAAATCCATTTGAATTTTGATCTCATATTAATTTGTTTTGAATTAGTTATTTTACAAAAATCATAATAATTTCTTAAAGAAACAAATTTTTACAAAAATTAACACAATCAACATTTGTTAATTTTTTCACTCAAAACATCAGGTTCCTTCATCATTTTTCATATTCAAACCACATTGTTTACAAATATCATTACAGATGATTATGTTTTTATTAAAATTAATTTAATTCAAAATCACTTTACATTAACATAACATTTAGAAAAAAAAAAACAACCTATACATCAACCGAAAATAGTCATAAATAGAAGCTAAAAACAAATCTACAATATCACCAATTAGCATCGAAAAGAATCATTAAATTAAAAAGGCAGACAACAAATAACAAACTCTTTTTTTTTACAAAGATGTGACTTGAGTAATAATTAAACCGTGAACTTTAGGAGACTCAAAAAATAAATGCATTTGATTAGAGGACATTAAAAAACAGTTGTAAAAAAAATATTGCACCTCTTTAAATGCTAATTAAGTTAATTAAGTTCAGTGTTGACGTGCCGTAACAACTTAATTACATATTCTATAAACTACAAATAATCTCTTAATGAATACGAATTTGTTGAGCACTTAAAGTTTAGAATTGAATTTAAATTGTAGAATAAGTCCAAAAAAAACAAAGTAACCGTAAGTAATTTAATTAACACATAAAGTAACTTCATGCAAAACATCTTATAAATACACCTCTAAAACTTTAAAAACACATGAAAAACCTCCATTATTTGCTTTTGCCACAACATCAACTACCGGAAAAATAGAGTGTTTTTTACTAACTCTGAATATCAGCTCAACAAGTTTCTCCCAAAGAAAATAGACCCAACTTTATTTCAATACAGTACTTAATTATTTAAAAGAAAAACTTGTCACATATAAATCGTTGGACTAGAAGCTATAGAATTATACCTTATATAATTTGCACCTAAAAAAATTAAAATATTTGATTTAACTAAATTCTAGATGCGGTAAAAATTAGTTTCTTATATTGCTTTAACATATATTTCTTACATAAATTACCATGCTAAAATAAAAAAACTACTTCTTTATGTTAAAAAAGAAGTGCTTGCTGATTTGATAAAGTGAACAAACTTCTTATTTAGAAAATTTTTAATTAAAGTCGCCTTAAAAAGATTAAAATTATAAAATAAAAGATGAGCTATTTCCCTTTCTTTTTAACCCAAAAAAAAACAGTAGTAAACATAAGTTCACTACTGTTTTAAAACTGTACTTTATTTATTATTAATCCTCTATCACTTTTTCAGGAATAGACAATTTAATAACCAGGATTTTGCTGTGCTTTTAAAGTTGGGTTTGAATTTGTTTCTAATATCGGTATTGGCCATATAAATTTAAAGTCTGCATAAGGAATCGCATTCACAGTTAATGCTCCAGCATAAGGCGTTCCTAATGCATAAGCAGGTGCTGCAAGAGCTAAACTTGAAAATCCACCATTTGCTACTTTTGCAGGTATACCCACAATTGGAGCTAAGTCATCATTTTGCAACCTGCTAATATCTGGCCATCTACGCCCCTCCATTACAAATTCAATTCTTCTTTCTACTAAAATGGCTCTCAATAATTCTACATTGTTAGCAAATGACGTAGCAGTATAAGATTGAGTTACTGGTGCTGCTAACGAACGATTTCTAACTGAGTTCAATCGTGCTAATCCATTAACCAAATCATTTTGCCTAGCATAAGCTTCAGCCATATTTAATGCAACTTCCGCATATCTTATAATAGGTGAAGCGTCTGTCTTATTTACACCATCTTTATACTTTTTAGTAAATTTAGTTCCAGGATAGTAACCAGTCACTCCAGTTACAATCATTGTTCCTTCTGCTCTACGTTTATCATCAGATAACCAACTTGGATTTCTCCAAATTATTGGACTGATCGCTACTAGACCTCTACCATTTGAGGCAGCTGGAACTGGAGGGTGATACATACTTGCTAATGCACCGTTTGGTCCAGGATTATTTACTGCACTTTGAGCAAGAGAGAAAATTGACTCTGTATTGCTTAAGTTACTCGAAAAAGGAGTATCTGGGTTAGCCGTAATTGTATACAATCCATTTAGTTTAATTCCTTCTGAAATTACCTTATCCCAACGACGCATGTGCAAATATACTCTAGTTTTGTAAGCGATTGCTGCTTCTTTAGTTATTCTCTCAATTTTAGCGGTACCCGCTCTAGCGCTTTTTGACGCAGTTAAAGTTTCCGCATCATCAAGGTCTTTCAAAATTTTAGTATAGCACTCAGCTACGGTATTTCTACCTTGTGTTAAGCTTATGTCAATGTTTGTTTTTGTGTTATTAGGGATTTCTCTGTAAGGAATCCCAGGATTATTACCTCCATTATCTTGGAATGGTCTTGCATGATGAATTAATATTTCATTGTGTGCAATGGCTCTAAAAAACTTGGCCTGTCCTATGTAATCATCAGCAACTGCTTGAGTAATGGTACCCGCTTGTAATGCATTAGTAACTCCTTCAATTATTATGTTAGTTCTGTTGATTAAACGATATCCATCTGCCCAATAGAAAGTATTGTTAGCGGTAGTAGTGTCATAAGTCCCTGTGTAAGTTAATTGGTAAAAAGTAGCTAAGTTCACAGCGTCTTCACCTCTATTATCTCCTTGTTGCACAAATGCAGCACCAAAAATATAGCCTCTCGGATTTCCACCATTAAAGTCTCCTAGTGCAGCCGCATTGTACATACCAGTTACAGACAGCTCAATTAAAGCTGGAGTTGTGAAAGCAGCAGTTTCGGAGATACTGTTAAACGGTTCTAGTTCGATGGTTTTTTCCTCGCTACATGACGTGAATAACGTAGTTGTCAAAAATACTGAAGCTAATAATTTTGAACCCCAACTATTTAAGAATTTATTTTTATTTTTCATCTTATTTATTTTTTGAATTAGAAACTAACATTTAGCCCCATTGTAAATATTGTCGTTCTTGGAGTTCCATTTAAATCTACTCCTCCAATTTCCATTTCTGGATCTAAACCTTTATACTTAGTAATTACAAGTAGATTTTGTCCTTGTACATAAAATCTAAATTTATCGATGTTTAATTTTTCTATAAAGTTTCTACCAAAACTGTAACCAAGCGTTATATTATCAAGCTTTACAAAGTCACCATTTTCTAAGAATCTAGTTGATGCTTGATTTATGTTAATAAAAGTTTCTCTGTCATCTCTAAGCCTTGGTGTCCATCCATCTCCAGGATTTGCAGCACTTTGCCATCTACCAAGAATCTCAGTACTGTTATTGTTAAAGTTTTGTCCTAAACCTTCTCTTCTTGTTGAATTGAAAATTTTATTTCCTCCACTAAAACGAAACATGAAAGTAAAATCTAAATTTTTATATTTCATTGTGTTTATAATGGACCCAAAGTAAGTAGGAAGTACGTTACCTATTATGCTTTTGTCTGCTGCTGTTAACGATGATGCGACAGAGATATCAGTTGGATTGGCTGGATTAAAAACCCTGTAAGCTTGAGTGTCAATATTTCCTTGAACTAAAGATCCGTCGCTTTTGTAGTATACTGGATTTCCGTTTGCAGGATTCACTCCGAAATATTTAAATCCAAAAATAGAGTTCGGCGATTCTCCTTCTCTTAGTAAATTGTCACCAGATAAGATGTCTTGCCCATTAACCAATGTTACGACTTCACTTTTAACAAATGAGACGTTAGCGTTGATGTTCCAAGTAAATTTGTCACCTCTAAAAGCATCAAAATCTAAAGATAATTCATGTCCAGTATTTCTCAAAGCTCCAATATTTTGAGATATTGAGTTACCTGGTACACCTAAAGAAATTGGCTGTGGCACTGCTAAAATTAAACCATTCTGATTATTAATGAAGTAGTCATAAGTTAATTTTAAGCGATTACTAAATAAACTTAAATCAACTCCGTAGTCTGTTTTTAGAGATGTTTCCCATTTTAATTGATCGTTTCCTGCTTGTGAATAAGCGATACCGTTATAATCTGCATATTTTGCATTATTATATAATCCTAGATAAGGATAGTTACCTATGTTCACATTTCCAACTTCAGCATAAGATGCTCTTAATTTAAAGTCAGAAACGATATTTTCTAGACCAGACATGAAGTTTTCCTTACTTACTGTCCAACCTGCAGATACCCCTGGGAAAGTTCCCCATTTGTTTGCAGTTGGTAATGAAGAAATTCCATCTGTACGGATCGAACCTTGTACAAAATATTTCTCTTTGTAATTGTAGTTCAATCTAGCTGCATAAGATATAATTCCATTTTCTGAAAGTGATCCTCCCGAAATTGGTGTCGTGTACGATCCAGAAATTACATTTTGGTTAAAGAATGTTGATGATAAACCATTACCACCAGCAAAGAAGTTACTTACTCTTTGTTGTTGCGCCTCATATATACCCGTCGCTGATACATTGTGTGATTCTCCAAATGTTTTATTATAAGATAAAACGTTTTGAACATTCCAACGCGTTAAGTTAGAAAAGTCATTTCGAATGAGTCCTGCTACACCAACTCCATCTCCATTAATAGGATTTAAGTAAGTAAACCCTTCAGTTCCTATTGCATCGACACTTGCTTGAGTTTTAAAGTTTACGCTGTTAGAAAATTTAATATTCGCGTACAAGCTTGCCAAAGTTCTATCTATTTTAGATCGTAAAACATTATTATCTAAAACATATCTTATGTTTGGTATGTTATTTGCAATTATTGAAAAATTTTCTCCTTGCCCTACAGACGGACCGCTTATGTTATAGCCAGTTGGATTTGTTGGGTCGAATACTGGTGTATTTGGCAGTTGTCTTGCTGCATTAAACATTAATCCAGATAAACTGTTTGTACCAACATTTAATCCTGTGTTTGTAGTTCTAGAAACAGCAATGTTTGTTCCTATTGTTAACCAAGGTCTAATCTTTTGATCAACATTTCCTCTAAGATTGTATCTTGTTTGCTCATTAGCTAGTGCTACACCCTCTTGATTGTTGTAACCCATCGAGAAGTAATAGCTTGTTTTATCTGTTGAACCAGATAAGGATAAATTGTGATCTACTTGTAAAGCACTTGATCTAAGAACAGCTTTTTGCCAATCAGTGTTGAAAGTAGTTCCGTTAGCCCATGCTGAAACTCCTCTGTTGCTTCTTTTCTCGTTCGAAATTGTTATGAAATCAGGTGTTTTTAATAAATCAAGGAATTTTACTGGTTGTAAAACTCCAATGTAAGTATTGTAATTTGCTGTAAATCTACCACCTTTACCTTTTTTCGTTGTAATTAAAATTACTCCGTTTGCCGCTCTAGACCCATAGATAGCTGTTGCTGATCCGTCTTTAAGAACTTCAGTTGATTCAATATCTGCTGGGTTGATATCACCTAACGCGTTTGTGTTAGCGTATCCACCTACATCGCCAGTAAAAATCGGCACACCATCTACCACTACTAATGGAAAAGTACCAGATGAAATAGATCCAACTCCACGGATACGTATTACAGGTGCTTGACCTAATACTCCAGAGTTAGTTGTAACTTGTACTCCGGCAGCTCGACCAGCAAGTTGCGATTCAAAACTAGGTGTAGCTAAATTTGCTATAGCACTACCCTTAATTGATGTAATAGAACCTGTTACGTCTTTTTTCTTTTGAGTTCCATAACCTACAACAACAACCTCTTCTAAGGTATTATCAGCTTGCGACATTTTAACATTAACTGTAGACGAAGCCCCAACATTTGCAGTCATATCTTTCATACCAACAAATGAAAACACTAAAGTTTCTCCACTACTAGCTTTGATGGAATATTTACCATCAAAATCTGTTTGAGCGCTTCTATTTGTTCCTTTAACAATTACATTTGCTCCTGGAATAGGTCCAGTAGCATCTGAAACTGTTCCTGTAACAGTTTTCTCTTGCGCAAATGCAAATTGCATTGACAATGCCAATAGCAATGAAAAAATCCATTTGAATTTTGATCTCATATTAATTTGTTTTGAATTAGTTATTTCACAAAAATCATAATAATTTCTTAAAGTAGCAAGTATTTCCCAGAATTAACACATTTTATTTTTGTTAAAATATCAAACCTAAAAGAAGATATAATATTAAAATTCTACCTGTGTGCATATTTTTTTACGAATAATTATACATAAAACTATATTTTTACCAAAATTGAAATAATGTTAAACACTTTTTTTTTAACACAATATTTAGAAACTGGAACTGACGAAGCGGGTCGTGGTTGCCTTGCAGGGCCAGTTACTGCAGCCGCTGTAATTCTGCCCTCTGATTTTCAAAATAGTACCCTAAATGACAGCAAACAACTGTCTGAAAAAGCGAGAGAAAAATTAAGACCTATTATTGAGCAAGAATGCATTTCATTTGCGGTAACCCATCTAGAGCCTTTGATAATCGATGAAATAAACATTCTGAATGCATCTATAAAAGCAATGCAGGAAAGCATCCTAAAATTAGACCCAAAACCGCTACATATTATAGTAGACGGAAATAGTCCGTTGATTCCTAAAAGCGGAATTAAAAACCGTGGAGGAAAGATTTTTACCGATGCTGAAATTGAAATCCTAAACTCAATCCCCAGCACTAGCATTATTAAAGGCGATTCCAAATACATGAGTATTGCAGCCGCTTCTGTACTGGCAAAAACATATCGTGATGAATATATGAATCGGATTCATGAGGAATACCCAATGTACAACTGGAAACAAAACAAAGGTTACCCTACCAAAGAACACCGAGAAGCAATTCGGATCTACGGAGTTACAAAATACCACCGAATGACATTTCGCTTATTGCCGGAACAGTATACTTTTGATTTTTGATTGTAGATTAATGATTTTTGATTACAGATTTCTCAAACTTAGCTTCAAAAAGAATAGAGAAATGTTTCAGGATTTTTTCTTTGACTTCTTCTTCATTAACTTTTTCTACGCCAAGTTCTACGTTTAATGAAGTTACCGCTTTACCGCGAATACCACACGGAATGATATTGTCAAAGTAACCCAAATCAGCATTTACGTTTAAAGCAAACCCGTGCATGGTTACCCAACGGGAAGCGCGAACACCCATAGCACAAATTTTTCTTGCAAATGGAGTTCCTGCACCTAGCCAAACTCCGGTTTCACCTTCGCTTCTGCCGCAAGCAATTCCATATTCCTCAAGAGTAAGAATAATGGCCTCTTCCAGAAAACGCAAGTATTTATGAATATCAGTAAAAAAATTTTCTAAGTCTATAATTGGATACCCTACAATTTGCCCTGGTCCGTGATAAGTAATATCGCCACCACGATTGATTTTGTAGAAAGTTGCCCCTTTGGCTTCCAATTGCTTTTCAGATAAAAGCAAATTACTTAAATCACCACTTTTCCCCAAAGTATAAACGTGTGGATGCTCCACAAAAAGAAAGTAATTTGGAGTTTCTAAGTCGAGTTCTTCTCTGCGATTTCGAATTTTTAAATCAACAATTCCTTTAAACAATTCCTCTTGGTATTCCCAAGTTTCCTTGTAATCTTTGGTTTCTAAATCTTGAAGTTGGATGGTTTTATTCATTTGTCATTGCTAGGAACGAAGCAATCCTATTTCGTCCACTTATTTTTGAATTGCAAAGGTACAAAGTTTTTAAGAGAAGTTACAGAGAAGAAAAACTTCCAATTAAGTTACTCTAAAACAACTTCCAGATTCGTACTCTCAGGATTTACCAAACAATCCGCTATTAAAAATTGTAATTCCAATGATTTTCTATCTTCACTGATTTTTGCATTCGAATTGGATACTGACTTTATTTTTCTGGGAAAATGATACTTTAAAACATAAGGCTGTGTGATTTTGAATTTAGAAACTTGCGTTTTATAACCTTCAATCTTATCCTGCTGTTTTTTTAGCTCAACTGCATCGGTAACTTTCACTATTCTTTTAAAAAGACTTCCGTCAAAAACATAGTTTACACTATAATA
This sequence comes from Flavobacterium algoritolerans, assembly GCF_030010385.1. Taxonomy (NCBI): domain Bacteria; kingdom Pseudomonadati; phylum Bacteroidota; class Flavobacteriia; order Flavobacteriales; family Flavobacteriaceae; genus Flavobacterium; species Flavobacterium algoritolerans. The sequence continues at coordinate 267,197 of NZ_JASCRZ010000001.1, forward strand.
ATGTTCTTCGGCAACCAGTGCGTAATTGTTTTCTATATCATCCGCATATTCCTCGGTTTTGTATAAATCGGCAACATTTTCTATTTTACTGAAGTTTTGAGTGATTGTTGTGCGGAATTCTTTCTCGAAAGAACTTTTCTTAATATGTACTTTTACCGAAGTAAATTTTTTAAAAATTGCTTTTTCAAACGCTGGCAATCTGGAAAAAGTTTCGGAATGTTTTGTTATCAAATCCTCAAAAACATAAGTGGTATCTCTAAAAATTTCTTCTTTGGAGTAGTTTTCACCCGCTAATTGCATATAACTGTGTTCATCGCGAAGTGATACCGTTTCTATTTTTCCGGTTCCGTCTTCGTTTAAATATATGGTTTCTGTGACTTGGCAACTTGTTAAAAAGAATACTAAAAGTAGTAAAGCGTATTTTTTCATTTGGTAATTCAGAGTATTTATTGGTTTTCAAATATACATGATTTGTACTATTTTTCATGATGTTTTGAAAAAGAAAAAATAGTTAAATAGCCCCGATAGTCCCGAAGCTTCGGGAGGCATCCTTTTTTTCTTGTTTTTTATTCAACAAGAAAAAAAGATAGAACGAATAGCGGGACAAGTTGTCTTGAAAAACAAAATTATCTGCTTCAAAAAACTAAAACCCTTTATGCATTGCTGTCTTTGCAACTTTAGAACTTATATAGTATCTTTGCGCTCTTAAAATCAGAATATAATGGCATTATCCGAACAAGAAACTCTACGTAGAGAAGCACTTACAGAATTACGCAATTTAGGCATCGAACCTTATCCTGCAGCCGAATTTATCACAACCGCATATTCTAGCGAAATCCTTGCTGATTTCGAGAAGTACGAAGGAAAAGAGGTTGTTTTAGCAGGTCGTTTGATGGGTAAACGTATCATGGGAAAGGCCTCATTTGCAGAATTGAAAGATGCTGAAGGACGTATTCAAGTATATGTTTCCAGAGATGATATTTCGACTGATGAAGAAAAAACAATGTACAATGTAGTTTTCAAAAAACTATTGGATATTGGTGATTTTATTGGGGTTCGTGGGACAGTTTTTAAAACGCAAGTGGGTGAAATCTCGGTTCATATTTATGGATTGACGGTTTTGTCTAAAGCTTTAAAACCACTTCCTGTTGTAAAAACAGACGCCGATGGAAAAACGCATGATGCTTTTGCTGATCCGGAACAAAGATACCGCCGTCGTTATGTGGATTTAACGGTGAACGATCACGTAAAAGAAACATTTATTAAAAGAACAAAATTGTTCAATGCAATGCGTTCTTTCTTTAATGATAAAGGATATTTAGAGGTAGAAACGCCTGTTTTACAACCGATTCCCGGTGGTGCTGCAGCGCGTCCTTTTATCACACACCACAACTCGCTTGACATGCCTTTATACATGCGTATTGCAAATGAGTTGTACTTAAAAAGATTGATTGTTGGTGGTTTTGAAGGAGTTTATGAGTTTTCGAAAAACTTTCGTAATGAAGGAATGGACCGTACGCACAACCCGGAATTTACCGCCATGGAAATATATGTAGCCTACAAAGACTACAACTGGATGATGAAATTTGCCGAAGATCTTTTAGAACATTGCGCTATTGCCGTAAATGGAACTTCAGAAGTGACTTTTGGAGAACATACCATCAATTTCAAAGCGCCTTACGCACGAGTTACAATGACTGATTCTATCAAACATTTTACAGGATTTGATATTTCAGGGAAAAGCGAAACAGAGTTATTTGACGCTGCCAGAGGCATGGGAATTGATGTGGATAAAACCATGGGTAAAGGAAAACTGATTGATGAGATTTTCGGAGCAAAATGTGAAGGAAATTATATTCAACCAACTTACATCACTGATTATCCAAAGGAAATGTCACCATTGTGTAAGCAACACCGTGACAATCCGGAATTGACAGAACGTTTTGAATTAATGGTTTGCGGTAAAGAAGTTGCGAACGCATATTCTGAATTAAACGACCCAATTGATCAAAGAGAACGTTTTGAAGACCAAATGAGATTGTCTGAAAAAGGAGATGATGAAGCCACCGGAATTATCGATGAAGATTTCTTGAGAGCGTTAGAATACGGAATGCCTCCAACATCTGGAATGGGAATTGGAATGGACCGATTGATTATGTATTTGACAAATAATGCTTCTATTCAGGAGGTATTATTGTTCCCGCAAATGCGACCAGAGAAAAAGCAAGTTCAAATTGAATTAGAAGAAGACGAAAAATTAATTATTGATCTTTTGAAAGTCAATGAAAACCAAATGGAATTTGGTCTTTTGAAAATAAAATCAGAATTGAGTGGTAAAAAATGGGACAAAGCCATGAAAAACTTATCTGCTTTAGGAATGACTGAAGTTGTCGTGAATGGCGATAGTAAAGCGTGTCGATTGAAAGAATAATTTATTTTATATCAGAATATTAAAAGGAGCTTCGTTATGGAGTTCCTTTTTTTATAGAATTAACTAAAAAATCACAGACGATACTTAATACGATGTAATCACATAAAAAAGCCGGCTCTAAAAAGAGCCAGCTTACTAATTCAAATAAAATCTTACGATTAAAATCCTAAACCAACAGTCATTGCTGTAGCTTGAATATTTATATCAGAAACTTTAGTTGCAGCACCCGTTACCATGTTAATACTGTATACAGAAGTAACACTGTTTACTTTCAATAAAGCAAAAGCAGTAGTACTATTTCCTCCAATATCAAATCCGCTATCAGCATCAACATTTACTCCTAAATTTCCAATAGCAACTAATGTCCCATTATTAGGTGGATCTTGACGAAATAACATATCCGTTTGTGAGTCAATTACAAATAAAGCTGTTGTAGTTGCGCCAGCAATATTATTTGTATAAGCAGCACCCGTTATAAATGGTGTTCCTGGATTTAAATTACCGTCAACTGCTACTACTGTTCCTAAATCTGGGTGTAAACGCAGGTTTTGACCTGTATTACTTACTAATCTTATTCTGTCCACTGTAGGATTAAAATCAAAACCAAAAGCAGTACCTGATAATCCAGGTATCAATGTAGATCCAACTAATGCTAATGCTCCGCTTGCAGTATTCACAGAAAACAATCTGCTTTGATTGGAGATTGCATACAATGCTCCATTTGCCGGTCTAAAATCTAAACCTACAATACTTTCGCTTGCAGCTAAACCAGTTAATGCTACAGAATTATTATTACCACTTGTAGGATTAAAACGAACCAACATATTTCCAGTAGTTGTTGCATAAGCGATTGGATTAGTCTTAAATGCTAAACTTATTACTGGAGCAGTGAATTTACCAACATCAACGGCTTTTCCTGTCGCTAAATCAATTGTATATAATGTGGATACATTAGCATTGTTTGTTACAGCAAGAGCAGTAGAATTATCCGCTAAAATATCCATGTCTCCTACACCTTGAAAGTTAACTCCTAAATCACCAACAAGTTGAAGCGTTCCGTCGTTAGGTGGCGTTTGCATGTATAATTTATCTTGTTCAAAATCAATATCATACAACATAGTTGCCGTAGCTCCCGCCATACTATTGGTATATGCTACAGCACCAATTTTGGCATTTACACCACCATTAATAAGACCATCAGTTACTACAACTGTTCCTAATTCTGGATGCAATCTTAAATTTTGACCTGAATCTGTTACCAAACGAATTCTATCTACTGTAGGATTAAAATCTAATGAGGCATTACCTCCCGCAAGTACAGGTGAGAAAGATCCTGCGCCTAAGGCTGTTGCAACTCCACTTTTTTCATTGATAAAGTAAAGACGGCTAGAGGAACCTAATGCATACAATTGTCCAGTTGCAGGTCTATAATCAATACTCACAATAGTCTCTGATGCAGCCAAACCAACAATTGGAGTAGTTGAAGTTGGAGTTCCTAAATTTCTCGCATTGAATGTAAGAATGGTATTATTACTCGCTAATGCCGTAAAATTTACATCCGGTGCCAAAACAGTTGGCATCGTCATTTCATTGTTATCGTCATCATTACATGAAATTGCAGTAAAAGATAACAGTGCTAGTCCAAAAATGGTAGCAAATCCTAAATTAAGTTTTTGTTTTTTCATTGTTTGTTTATTTAGTTATGTAATTACATACGAAGCGTGTTTCGTTATGGTTTTAGGATTTTGAAAAAAAATCAAAAAAAAACTAACTTAATCGAAACGGATTATACGAACACAAAAATCTTCAACTCACACGTTATAAAAATATTACGATCATTTTTAAAACATAATAGTGATAATTAAAAATTTATTTAAATTCTTTTTTTACTTTACAAACTATAGTTAAAGTTGACACTCCATCGATAATTTGCTTCAACATTACCACCAGTAAGGTTTTGATTTATAGGCAACATTGCATTAGCTCCAAAAGAAAGTCTTTCCTTCCCTACTTCGAAACCAACTTTCCCAAAAAAAACATCTCCGTTTGTATTTCTTAATTTTTGATTGTGCTGGTAATTGCTTTCATAGACTTCCCCTGCAAAACCTAGTTGCGGAACAATAGAAAAACTATTTTTCTCGTATAAATAGAAAAAAGTTCCTGCATAATTGAACTGATTCCCAAAACGGTAGTTCTTTTGATTTTCAGTTTTTATCACATAATTCAGCATGGAGTTCAAACCAAACTGCTTTCTTTTTACAACATATTCAGTTGCCAAAAGATAATCCCAACTTCCTGTTCCTACCTGAAAACTTGGATTTATACTTCCGGAATTCGCTTCATTGAACTTTCCGGTTGGCGCTTTTATTCCACCTCCCAATTGCAACGTATGTACCAAAAAAGTGCTGTCTTTATGGGTTTGATACAAGCGATACATCGCCAAAACGGTGATGTCACCAATTCCATTGATGCTTTTGTTACCGGTTGCGGTTTCTCTTTCATGAAAATGAAATGGCAATAATGCCGAAACCTGAACTGTTTCGCTAACAGGAATTCGGCCCCAAACCTGAATAGTGTTGAAGTTTTCTTTGTACCAAGGCGAATTGCTGTACAAACCATCCATGGATTTGTATTGTTGATTGAAATACCGAATTCCGACGAAATTAGTATTTAACATCGAGGCAAATCCCATGCTTCCGCCGCTGGCTGAGCAGCCGCAGGCATCACAAAAATCTTCTTCTTCAAGAAAGGAATGGTATTTTGTAAATGGATTTATAGTGTTTAAACTGTCTTTTTCGGTGGCGTTTGCCAATTGAAAAAGCAGTAGCAATAGTAGTGTGTATTTTTTCATGTTTGTTGTTTTTAGCCCTGATAGAAACGGAAAGCCCGGAGCGGAAAAAGCTTGTTTTTATTGTCCTGAAAAAGCGACCAAGGGAAGCTCTTTTTAAGACTTAGAAAAACGGCTTTTTTAGCGAGGACTTGTAGTGTACAGCAGGAAATAGCTTCTAAAATTAATATTCGGAAAAGCGCTTGTCCGTTAGGTATTGTGTGTCTGTCAACGTTTTTAGAAAAGCAATTATTTTTGATTTTTCGGTTGCTGTTAAAGGGATTCCAAGCGACCCGTTTTTATTTAAAATGGGGTCTAAAGTAACTGAATATACAACTCCTGAATTGTAATGTTCCATGACTGCTTCCAGCGTAAATAACCGTCCATCATGCATGTAAGGTGCGGTTTTTTCTATGTTTCTAATACTTGGCACTTTGAATTTATACTTGTCCTGAGGCAACTCAGTAACACGGAAACGACCAACATCATTGTACGCGGGATCTACTGGCAAACCGTTGTTTCTAAAAGAATTATCGGTAAATAAATCCGTGGCGTGACACGAAGCACATTTTTGATTAAAAAGCGCGTATCCCTGTTGCTCGTCCTGAGTGAGCGTCCCAAATGATTCGTTGCGGCGGAACTTGTCAAAACGAGAATTAGAGGAAGTGATCATCACCATGAATTGCCCCAAGGCTTTTAGCATGTTTTCGGAATTAATTTGTCCATCAAAAAAAGCCACTTTGAATAGCTTTTGGTACTCTGAATCACTTTTCATCATCGTGATGGCTTTGGCAAAATCGCCATTCATTTCGATAGGACTTGTAAACGGAATAATGGGTTGCAAATCTAAATGTGTGGTTGCTCCATCGTACATAAAAGTGGTTTGATAGGCCAAATTCTGGATTGGTGGCGTGTTTCGCGTTCCAATAGCGTCATCTACTCCGTGGCTCAAAGTGTGGCCGTGATGCGTAAATGCATCTTCTTGAATGTGACAAAACCCACAGGAAACTATTCCATCTGAAGCTAATCGACCGTCATAGAAAAGCTTTTTTCCGAGTTCAAACCCTTTTTCGGTAGGTGGATTATTCGCTAAATCATATGCCAAAGGCGGAAAATTTGCAGGAACTTGAAAATCCAAAGGAATATCCTGATAATCATTGCCTTCATCAGTAGAACAATACCACAGCAACGGAAAAATGAGCAATATGATATATTTTGCTTTCATTTTTTATATTTTTTTAAAAGCGGTCAGACTTTGATATCCAACCGCTATCAGTTTGAAAATTAGTCGTTATGAACGTGGTCTATTGTAAACATAGAGGAAATATTAGCGGTGACTAACGCTAATTTAGCACCACCCATCACGGTTGCAGATTCTGAAAAATTGATTTTATTAGTCCCATCAATAAGTTGAGATAAATCAGCCATAATGTGAACTTGAGGCGTAATTGTAGTTCTCACCAAAGCATTTTCAGGAAAATCTAAAGTAACTTCAATGTGGTTATAATCCGTTCCCGTCTGTCCGGTATGTACTTTAAATTCTTTGGCTGTTGTTACCGTAGGAGCTGTAAAAGAACCTTCGAAAGCAACAAACTTATAACCCGCACTCCAAGACCACATCATTTCTGCGGTTTGAGCTGTTACCAAAAAATCTCCTTGACCGGTTGCTCCAGCTTCCCACTGCGTTTTATCAACTCCAATTCCGTATTTTACTTTAGTATAATTTCCAGCAGGAATATTGGAAAGATTCAACGTCAAAGTTGCCGGCGTTGCTTCATCTACAATAAAATAACTTTGGCTTTTTGGGTAGGTAAATGTGGTTCCATCTGCTTTTGTCAAGACAATATTACTCACAATGTATTTCACTTTAGAAACTGTTATAACCTCAGCATTAGAATTTGTATAGTTTGTATTAAAAGCAAAATTCGCTGATTTGTATACGTTATCGAATTCTAATTTAAGATTCCCATTACCGGTAATCGTTTCATTATCATCGTCATTTGAGCAAGAAAATAAGGTAACTGCAATGACCACTACAGCCAGTATATTTTTTAATTGAAATTTCATTTCTTTAGGTTTTATTTTAAATATAGGTATTCATTTGCATACCATTTTTGGATTATTTATTTCCAAAAAAACAGCAAACAGAATCTAGTCCGTTGTATAAAACGGAGAAAAAAAAGCACACTACGTGCCTAAAAATTTAAGAAATGAAAGTGGGTGGATGAAAAACAGAAGTGCTATTCAAGTGAAAGTATAAATTAGAATAGTATGGGTTTATTTTTTCTTTGGTACCAAAACAAACGGGTACAATTACAAAAGATTTAATTTCCTCAAAAATGAGTACGTCAAGTATTAGAGAAGTTCCTTTTTTATCCGAAGAAAGAGGCTTTTCAGCATCAGAAGCTTTAGCTAATTCTTTCATCAAATGACATTTTCCGTTACATTGCATTTTAGGTTTATCCTTATTGATACAAAGCACTTTTGAGATATATTCATAATTCACGACATACTCTAAAACCGGCAGAATGGGCTTTACAAGCATGATCAATACAATGATGAATATAATTTTTTTCACGGTGCAAATTTACACAATCATTGAGTGATAAAAAATGTTTTTAAATAGAATAATCAGGTAAAAATCATTCTATTTAAAAACAAATATTTAAAGGCTTTATGCCAATTTTAATTCGGGGATTTCAATCTCCCCTAATTCTAATTTATAGAAATTAAATTGACTAAAAATCTCTTTTTTAGCACTTTCAAAAAAAGGAGTTACTAAAAATAAATCTTCATAATAAGTAATTCCCTGCAGTAAATTATTTTTAAATGAATTCCATTTTTTAATTTGTCCCAAAGTTATTTCTTCAGAAACGGATACAATTTCATTTTTCAGATAATCCAAATACATTTTTAACTCTTTCACAAATAGATTTGGTCGATTAATAACCGTCAGTACAGAAGTGTTTCCATAAATATGCTGCACCATTTTAAAAAGTGAAACTTCTTGGTCAAAATAAGCCATATTGGGTCCTGGACAAATAATTACACCCTGCGCCTGCCCTTTAATTTTAATGTCATTTTCAAGATACGAAGCATTGGCTAAACCCACACAAAGACAAGCTTTCTCCGTAATGCTGTTTTTCTTTTTTTCGAAAACTTCAGCAGTTAAAATATCTTTTTGAAGCAGTAATTCTTCCAGTTTCAAGTCTTGGTATTTCTTGGAAGAGGTACAAGTTCCTTTTGCATCGTATTCTTTGCTCAACGCCAAAAATCGTTTTGGACACGAACTTCCCGCTTTGCTTTCCTCAATTCGTTTCAATTTTAATTTTTCATTCGTCGTCCCTCGCAACGTATTGAAAGGAATTCCCAATGGCGAAATATGACTTAAATACAAATCATCTTCTTTAGCTCCAGCCAATAATGCTCTGGTATGTTTATCTACCGAAGTCGCCTCGGGAACTAATAAAAACGGCGAACCCCAACCCACGGAATCAACTTTATAAGTTTCCAACAGGAAATCATGTTCTTCAGCAGTTCCTACACCGCCTTGAACGGTAATTTTTAACTCCAAAGGCTGTTCCGGAACATGCATTTCTTTTTGTCCTAATGCCTTAACCATCAACTCATGCGCAGATTGAATCAATTGCTCTTTTTTTTGTTTAAATTCTTCTAGAATTGGTCCCAATAAAAAGCCGTCGGTGGCAAAAGCATGTCCCCCACAATTCAATCCGGATTCGATTCGATATTCAGAAACCCAAAGTCCTTTTTTCGCTAAAAAATTACCTTGAATCATCGCCGAACGGAAATCGCTCACTTTCAGCGTAATTTTCTTTTTCAGTTTGTTATTCGAATCTGGAAAGAAAGCCGAAAAACTTTCGAAATAGCTGTATAATCTTGGATTCATCCCAGCCGATAAAACTACCGAAGATTCTAATGTGCTATTGACAAACCCTCGCAGCGCAGCATGTGCATCATTGAAAGCAATGGGTAATTGTTCGTCTTTGATGAAATTATCCTTATCCAATTTGGTCATAATATTAACATCTATGTCGCCCGGATAAAGATTTTTCTCCAGATAATTTTTGATGTTTTCTTTGAAAGCAAAACCGTCTTCCATGACGTTTTGCAACCCTGTTTTAATCTCGGATTTGTTGGGCAGCATGGCGATGTAATTTTCCAAAGCTAATTTACTTTCGGATAATTCCGCTTTGAAATTTTCAAATTTTTCCTTGACGATTTTATCCACCAAATTCAAATAAGAAGTAATGCGTTCTGCGCGATAATCATGTATTTTTTGGGTAATTTCCTGATAAGGCATATCGAATTTCTTGCTGTAAAAAGCATTCATTTTTTCGATAAGCTCATCATCCATAATAGAAATTACAGACGATATTCCATACTTTGCCACTCGTATCGGACTATCAATTGTATAAGCAAGTCCCATAACCGGGATATGAAAAGTATGAAGTGGATTATTTTTTGTCATGCTAAAATGATTTAATAAATAAACCACAAAAGTCAAGAAAGAAAACGGTATAAAAGCTGATAAATATCATGCTTTAGCATTCACAAAATATACTTTTTTGATGTCTTTTACACAAACCATAGCAATTATAAATATTCACTTACGATTAAAATCAAACGATAAACTTTTGTTAACGATTAAACTTTTCTAATCTATCCTCGTCCTATATGCATAAAAATTAAAACAATACATATGAAAAAATTATTTATCGCTGCATTATTAGTTGTCGGAATGACAAGCTTTGCACAAGAAAAAAAAGCAATACCAGAGAGAGCCAAAATGGAGCAAATGACTCCTGAGCAAAGAAACCAATTGCACTTGAAAAAGATGACTTTGGAATTAGATTTAAATGCTTCACAACAAAAAGAAATGAGTAAAATCATTGCGGAACAAAGCGCCAAAAGAGAAGCTAAAATGGCGGAACGAAAAGCAACTAAAGATTCAGTCAAAAAACTTACTTCTGACGAACTTTTTGCTAAAAAAAGCAAAATGTTAGACGAGCAAATTGTGATGAAAGAGAAAATGAAAAAAATTCTTTCAGCTGATCAATTCAACAAATGGGATGAGATGAAAGAGAAAAGACACAACGGAATGAAAAAAAGAATGGCATATCATCAGAATAGAAAACAAGCAAAAATGGGTGAAAAAAAATAATCCATTTAATTAAACTATTTCATCTTACTTCATAAAAAAGCCCCAAATTTGGGGCTTTTTTTCATTTAAAATGTTTTCGATACTTTGTCTATGGCTCGAATGGTAAAATCTAAATCCTCATACGTTAATGCATCGGTAATAAACCACGTTTCATATGCCGATGGCGCAATATAAATTCCTTCTTGCAATAATCCGTGAAAGAATTTCTTGAACGTCTCGTTATCGCCGTTTGCAGCGGTTTGAAAATCAACAACCGGAGCAGCATCAAAATGAACCGAAATCATCGATCCAATACTGTTGATTGTAAATGTAACGCTATTTGCTTTCAACACTTTATCAATTCCTGCAGCCAAATAAGCTGTTTTCTCTTCTAATCTTTGAAAAATAGCACGGTCCGTATCTAAAGCTTGCAACATTGCCAATCCAGCCGCCATTGCCAACGGATTTCCAGACAATGTTCCTGCCTGATAAACGGGACCTAACGGAGCCAGATAATTCATAATTTCTTCGCGGGCAGCAAAAGCACCAACTGGCAATCCTCCACCAATTACTTTCCCGAAGCAAACAATATCAGCTGTTATATTGAATAATTCCTGAACACCACCTCTAGCGAGTCTGAAACCAGTCATAACCTCATCAAAAATCAATAGAATTCCATTATCGGTACACAATTGGCGCAAGCCTTCCAAAAAGCCTTTACTTGGCGGAATACAACCCATATTCCCCGCAACCGGCTCCACAATTATAGCTGCAATTTCATTTTTATTCGCTTCAATTAAAGTCGCTACATTTTCTAAGTCATTGTATTTTGCAAGCAAAGTATCTTTGGCTGTTCCAGCTGTAACTCCGGGACTGTTTGGCGAACCAAAAGTAATTGCTCCACTTCCCGCTTGGATTAAAAACGAATCCGAATGACCGTGATAACAACCTGCAAATTTTATTATTTTATCTCTTTTGGTAAATCCGCGAGCCAATCTTACAGCACTCATACAGGCTTCGGTACCTGAATTTACAAATCTAATTTTATCTATATTTGGAACCATGGAAACAGCCAAAGCTGCAATTTGAGTTTCCAATTCTGTTGGCATCCCAAATGAGGTTCCTAACTTAGCTTTCTCAATCACGGCTTGTACGACCGGTTCGTAAGCGTGTCCTAAAATCATTGGTCCCCAAGAATTGATATAGTCAATCAAACGGTTTCCATCTTCATCGTACAAATAAGCACCTTTGGCACTTTTGACAAAAATTGGAGTTCCACCCACTGCTTTAAAAGCTCTTACTGGCGAATTTACACCTCCCGGAATTACTTTTTCTGCTTCAGCAAAAAGCTGACTGCTTCTTTTATACAACATTTATGAATTATGAATTATAGTTATTTTTTCAATTATTTTACCATTAACCTCTGTCCAATAGAAAGCGTATTGTCAGAAAGATTATTTTTTTGTTTTAAATCATCAACCTTTAAATCGAATTTTTTTGAAATGGAATACAGCGTATCCCCTTTTTGAACAACGTATGAAAATAAGTCTTGATTGATTGTATTTCTCGATTCAATTGTTAATTCTTCAACCATTTGTTTTTCATTAGACACATAATTTACATCTAAAACCTGATTGTCATATTGATGCAAATTGTAGCGCTCAATATAAGAAATCAACTTATCCGGATATTTTGGATCTGTGGCATAACCTGCAGCTCTTAGCCCTTTTGCCCAAGCTTTATAATCGCCTTTTGAGAATTCAAACAGCTTGGAATACCTGCTTCTTCCTGTCAAAAATAACGCGTGATCTTTGAAGGATTCTGAAGGATTGTCATATTTCCTAAAGCACTCCTGATCAGAATCATCGTTATGCTTAACGCTTTCTCCTGTCCATCCTACGTGACATTTTATTCCAAAATGATTATTGGCACTTATTGCTAAATCACCTCTTCCTGCACCTGATTCTAAAATCCCCTGAGCCAAAATAATACTTGCGGGAATACCATAATTTTTCATGTTTCCCATTGCAATTGCTTTAAATTTAGAGATATACGATACGATAACATCATTAGTAACCACTGTTTTTGAAGTTGAAACAATTACTTCTGTTTCTCGATTACCTTGTTCTTTTTTTACCGGTTTTGCAACTGTTGGTCTTGTAGTGGCAGGACTTGACACAGCTGGTTTTTTTATCGTGCGTACTACCTCTGGTTTTGGTTTTATGGGAGCTTTCTTTGTTACAATAACAGGTTTTGCGGCATTACAACCTATCAAAGTAATTATGGTAAGAAGCAGTAGGATTTTTTTAAACATTGATATCGATTGTTGGTAATTGTTTGTTTCTGAATTTCATATTCATTCCTTGAATTCCCTGAATTCCACCTGTATGAATTAGTAAAATTTTTGATTCGGCAGGAAAATAGTTTTTTTGAATTAAATCTATAACGCCAAAAACCATCTTTCCCGTATAAATGGGGTCCAAGGGAATCTGATTTTCCATGTAAAACTGATTAATGAATCCGATTAAGGCTTCATTTACTTTCCCGTAACCCCCAAAATGATACTCCGTAATTAAGTCCCAATTTTCATTTTGGACAAAATTACGAATTTCCTCTTTCAAAAAATCACCTTTTAAAGCGGGAAATCCTAAAACTTTTTGGTGCGATAAAGCACTGTTAATAATTCCAGAAATGGTACCGCCTGTTCCTATTGAGCAACAAATATAATCAAATTCAGCATCTTCCGGAGTTAGAATCTCTTGACAGCCTTTGATGGCTAAAGCATTTGTTCCTCCTTCAGGTATTAGATAAAAATCGCCAAATTGCTGTTTTAATTTCTCTGAAAATGAAGCCTCGCTTTTTAAGCGGTACTCTTCTCTTGAAATAAATTCCAATTGCATTCCGCAATTTTGAGCAAATGTCAATGTGGGATTCTCTGCTATTTTACTCCCTAATTCATCCCCACGAATAATTCCTATGGTTTTAAATCCTTTTTCTTTTCCTGCAAAAGCTACTGCTGCGATATGATTTGAAAAAGCACCTCCAAAAGTAAGTAGCGTTTCAAAATGCTCCGTTTTCGCTTGCAGCAAATTGTATTTCAGCTTTCTGAATTTATTTCCGGAAACAAAAGGGTGAATCAAATCCTCCCGTTTGATGGCTATTGAAATAGAGTTTAGAAAGCGAGATGTTACCTGTTGATTCAAGTGGAGTGATTTGATACAAAGGTAAAATTATATCTAATAAAAATGCAACCTTCACAGATTGCATTTTTTGTTTCATTTATGTTGACTCTTATCTAGTGATAATTATTTTTTGACCAACTTCAATTTTATCTTTAGTTGCAATTTTAACGATATAAATTCCATCACTAAGTCCTGAAGTAGAAAAGGTATAAGACGAATTCGATCCTAAATCCTTTTTATTAAAAATTAATTTCCCGGCTACATCATATAAATTGCAAGTAGCAAGATCCAATAATAATGGATTACTAATGGTTAAGTTCTTAGTTGTGTTATTTTGATAAACCACAAAACTTTGGCGAGCTGTTTCGTCAACTCCTAAAGCAACATTGTTTTTAAAAGTAATTTCAAACTGTGTGTTGTTCACTCCTGCCGGCAATGTCAAATCATAGAAATCGTTTTTGATGTCGTGGTATAAATCGGTTGTTTTATCATGCAAATAAACGGCATTGGTCCCAGTAAAATTCAACATTCCCTTTACTGTAATCTTAAAATTAGCTTGATTTGTATTTTTAAAACCAATTGGAATCTTTTTATCCATATCAAAATTCACTGCGTTTATAAGGTATTCATCATTATCTATCACAAAATAAACATCTGCAGGACTATCATCACTGGAAGATATTGCATCCATCGCACGATCAACCCCATCAGTAGCACCAGGTACAAATGCCAGAACAATTTGACGAACTCCTTGATTGTTCAATAAAGTATTAAATCGGATTTGAGGTGTTGGTAGAACACTTACGGTTTTGTAATCAAACCCAGATACTGATGAAATATCAGCCATATAAGTCGAAGTAGTCTTTATTTTATTTGAATTTACACTTCTTTCAAATTCAGAAAAATTCGATGCACCTTCTTTAACAAAAACCCTGTAGCTATTTTTCATCTCTACTGTTCCGTTAACCAATCCGTCAATCATGAAACCTTGTCCAATAGGAGAAAAACGTCTTTCATAATTTCCTCCTGTTCCAGAAGCCGATCCTTCATTTCCAGAACCATCGTAGGAATAAAAAGTAGCTGGCACGTAAATCCCACTACTACCAATAGTACCAGGAGAAAAAGCACCATATCCACCTTTATAATCGGCAATAAAATGGGAATCAACTGTTTTATCCTGTTCCCAGAAATAAGCAATTCCGGTGCAATTTGTTTGTTCAATTAAAAAAGCAGACAAATCTATCGCTGATGGATAAGGATTTCCTGTCAATGTAAATTGCTCAAATGCTACTGGAACAGAAATAGTTCCATCATTTGGTTTTCCTCTAAAATCGTAACGCTGTTTTCCTCCAGGATTGTTTTGAACTCCATTTACAGTTGTTAAATTAGTCCCTGAACTCCCTTTCATCGTAAATCCTTCTCCTGCATTTATATTTGAAGTTACTCCTACCTGATTCCAATCTGAATAATTGGATGAAGCCGTTAACTTAAAAATCCAATAGGGTGCAATTGCAAATGGGCTGGCAGTTCCATCGTAATTATTCATTGCCAAAGGAGTTGAGTTGGTACTATTTGTCACATCTACAATATTTTTTAGTTGCGTGATTCCAAAAGCAGAATTTCCTGCAATTGCATTACTGCCACCAACTGGAGAACACCAATAATCGAATTGATAATTGTTTGTAGTCCCTTCTTGAAAAACGGACAAGCTTCCAAGTCCTTTATTAGCACTTCCTGATGTAGCACCTTGAACCAACTGAGCATCTGTCCTTAAATAGAAATTACTGCTGGCAGCATTTAACTCCAGTTGCTGTTTCACAAAAACTACTTGGTTATTTGCAAAAACATAACTATTAGGACTTACATACATCTGGGCATTTAGACTGTTCTGTAAAAATAATCCAGTAACAATCAATAGTGTTCGTTTAAGTAATTTTGAGTCCATAAGCCAGCATTTTAAATTAATTTGTATGAAGTAAATTATATTTTTTATGAAGACATTATACCTGAAATAATGCCACTTTAATTTTAAAAAATGAAATCTTCTTTAGCCTTAAAAGGTCTAAAAACACATTCCTAAATCAAGTATTTCAGCTAATAAAAGCTGTTTTGAGTTATTTTTATTTAAAGTTACAAAAAAAATAGAATAGGAATCAGTATAAATACCGATAAAAAGTATAAATAATCGATTAAATACATCTTTTTTTATTTTAAATATATAATTTCTTACAATTAAAAATTTAAACAATAGCAATTAACCATTTAAGGATTTCTAATAAAAAAATATTTAAAACACTGTAAGTTAATACTGTAGAATTGTTTTAACTCAACAAACAAAAAGCGATAAAATACAATCGAATGAAACAAAATGATTCGCCTAAGACTATTCCTATTTTATGTCTAAATATTTTAAGAATCGAAAAGAAAGTCTGTTTTTTAGGTATTCAAAATTTGATTCATTTGTATAAGCTTCTCTTTCAAAACTAATGTTTCTGTAAGCCAGATTTGCATTTTTATACTGAATCAATCGAACACAATATTCTATCAGATACCAAATAAAAAAGGGAAGTATTAATAATTCTAATTGTTGGCGAAGATGAATTTTCTCGTGATTGACAAAAATTCTATTTCCTTTATCTATTTCATATTTTACAAATACAAAAGGAAATACAGCCAATCCACGATATCCTTTAGGAATTAAATATTTAGCAACAATCAGAAACATTCGCTATAAAATTTATAAATTTGTAATGATAAAAGGGTTCTATTTAATGAAAATCTCAATCGTTTGAGTTGATTTTAATGAATTAGTAATCCAAATAAATTTTACAATAGAATAATCCCAAACATGATTGACCAAAGTAATGAAAATAAATTGATAGAAGGGGAAGATTTCTATTACACACCCGAGGGCTATAAATGCTTTACTGAAAAATACCATTTAAAACGTGGTTATTGCTGTAAAAGTGGCTGTCGCCATTGTCCCTATGGTTTTGATAAAAAAACAGGAACCAATAAAAAGTAACCGCATTTTAGAATCAAAATCAACAAAATAAGAAAACGTCAGTTTTAAAAAACATCAAATAAAATGGATATTTGTTCACAGAAATATAGAATCAAAATTCACAAATCCTACCACAGGTCGGATATTCGTTATCCTTAGTTGTTTCATTTTTTTTACACAAAGTTTAAGCTTCTTAAACGAATCAACACAAAAAAATTAACGAATCAACAGCTAAAAATGACTTTTCAAGAACAAATACAACAAGGAATTCCATCGGTTTTACCAAAACCAAAACCATACGAAATTGACATCAATCACGCTCCAAAGCGTAAAGAAATCCTTTCGGTTGAAGAAAAAAAATTGGCACTTCGCAATGCCTTACGTTATTTTGAACCGCAACATCACGCAGAATTAATCAAAGAATTTTCAGAAGAACTGGAAACCTATGGTCGCATTTATATGTACCGTTTGCGTCCAGATTATAAAATGTACGCAAGACCTATTGCTGAATATCCTGGAAAATGTGAGCAGGCCAAAGCAATTATGCTGATGATTCAAAACAATTTGGATTATGCCGTAGCACAACATCCGCATGAGCTGATTACTTACGGTGGAAATGGAGCCGTTTTTCAAAACTGGGCACAATATCTTTTGACGATGCAATATTTGTCTGAAATGACAGAGGAACAAACGCTGACCATGTATTCCGGGCATCCTATGGGATTGTTCCCTTCCCATAAAGAAGCTCCGCGAGTTGTCGTGACTAACGGAATGGTAATTCCTAATTATTCTAAACCGGACGATTGGGAAAAAATGAATGCATTAGGTGTTTCTCAATACGGGCAAATGACGGCAGGAAGTTACATGTACATTGGTCCGCAGGGAATCGTACACGGAACAACCATAACGGTTTTGAACGGTTTTCGTAAAATAAAACGCAGTCCAAAAGGCGGCTTATTCGTCACTTCTGGTTTGGGCGGAATGTCTGGCGCTCAACCAAAGGCCGGAAATATTGCCGGTTGCATCACCGTTTGTGCCGAAGTAAACCCTAAAATAACACACATTCGTCACAGTCAAGGATGGATCAATGAAGTGATAGAAAACGTGGATGAACTCGTAAAAAGAGTCGCTTTGGCGCAAGCCAATAAAGAAGTTGTTTCTATCGGGTATCTTGGAAATGTGGTTGATGTTTGGGAAAAATTTGATAAAGAAAACATTCATATCGATTTAGGATCCGATCAAACTTCCTTACATAATCCTTGGGCGGGCGGCTATTATCCAGCTGATCTTTCCTTTGAAGAAGCCAATGAAATGATGGCTAATAATCCTGATTTATTTAAAACAAAAGTTCAGGAAACATTACGCAGACATACCACGGCAATTAATAAGCACACTGCAAAGGGAACCTATTTCTTTGATTATGGAAATGCTTTTTTACTGGAAGCTTCCCATGCCGGTGCTGATGTTATGTCAGAGAATCATATTGATTTCAGGTATCCGAGTTATGTACAGGATATTATGGGACCAATGTGTTTTGATTATGGTTTTGGTCCTTTTCGATGGGTTTGCGCTTCGGGAAAACCAGAAGATTTAGCCCAAACAGATTTAATTGCTTGTCAGATTTTGGAAGAAATGGCAAAAACAGCTCCCGAAGAAATTCAGCAACAAATGCAGGATAATATCCATTGGATAAAAGGCGCACAGGAAAATAAATTAGTCGTTGGTTCTCAAGCCCGAATCCTTTATGCTGATGCAGAAGGTCGTGTTAAAATTGCCGAAGCATTTAATCAGGCTATTGCCAAAGGCGAAATAGGAACTGTCGTTTTAGGCAGGGATCACCATGATGTTTCCGGTACTGATTCTCCATACAGAGAAACTTCAAATATTTATGACGGCTCAAGATTTACAGCTGATATGGCGATACAAAATGTCATTGGAGACAGCTTTCGAGGTGCTACTTGGGTATCCATACACAATGGCGGTGGCGTGGGCTGGGGCGAGGTAATAAACGGTGGATTTGGTATGGTTCTTGATGGATCTCAAGAAGCTTCAAGACGTTTAGAATCAATGCTTTTCTGGGATGTCAACAATGGAATTTCCAGAAGAAGCTGGGCTAGAAATGACGGAGCATTATTTGCAATAAAAAGAGCGATGGAGACGCAACCTTTATTGAAAGTGACCATCCCTAATATAGTAGCCGACAATTTGTTGGATTTTTAAAAATTTGAACGTAACTTTAGTAAACATATAGTAATCAAATAACTAACCCATGAAAGCAATTAAACTCCTTCCAGTACTCCTACTTTTTGTAGCTGCATCTTGCAGTTCCATAAGAGTGTATTCCGATTATGATAATAACATAAATTTTAGTCAATATAAAACGTATGCTTTCCATAAGAAAGGCATCGATAGAGTTGAAATTTCAGAATTGGATAAAAAAAGAATCCTTAATGCCATAGACCGAGAATTAAGCAAAAAAGGGATGACCAAAAGTGAAAATCCAGATTTGCTGATTAATATTCTTACCAAAGAAAGAGAACGAATAGACGTAAACCAATACAATGCCGGTTGGGGATATGGATGGGGTTACGGATGGAATCCTTACTTATGGGGAGGTCGAAGCACTTATGTTTCCTCTTCAACCGAAGGAACATTGTATATTGATTTAATTGATGCCAAGAAAAAAGAATTGGTTTGGCAAGGTGAAGGTGTTGGTTATCTAACTGAAAACCGCACTGAAAAAGAAAAACAAATCAATGAATTTGTCGCAAAAATTTTAGAGCAATTTCCTCCTAAAGCAAAATAGTTTACCATTACATTTCAACATAAAAGCCTACCTTTGCGTAGGCTTTTTTTATACCCGATCATGGCACAATTTAACGACATTACCACATTCGAAGATATCAAATTACTGGTTGATACTTTTTATTCTAAAGTTCAAAAAGACGAATTTATTGGACCCATATTCAACGAGAAAATAGGCAACCGCTGGCCGGAACATCTGGAAAAAATGTACCGCTTTTGGCAAACTATTTTACTTGAAGTGCATTCTTATTCCGGAAGTCCATTTCCACCACACAAACAATTACCGGTTGCCAAAGAGCATTTTGACCGCTGGATGGAAATTTTCACAGCAACTACCGATACTTTATTTACAGGCCCATTGGCCGAAGAAGCGAAACTTCGCGCCAAAAATATGGCTGAAATGTTCCATTATAAAATTGATTATTTCCGCAATCTTGAAAAAAATCAAACGAACAATTCATAGTTTTTAAAGTGGGTTTTTAATCCAAAATCAGATCCTTTTTGAAAACAGCAACACATTTTTTTATGCGCAAATTATTATTTCTTGTCGTTTTACCCGCTTTTCTTCTTTCTTGTTCCAATTTAAAACAAACCGTTGAAAACAAACCAACTCCAAGTTTAAAGTTAATCAGCTCGATTGAAATTCCATTTGAGGAAACGTTTCAGAATACAAAAGTGGGCGGTTTATCCGGAATCGATTATGATGCAAAAAACGATTTGTATTACCTGATATGTGATGACAGATCGATGTTTAACGATTCGAGATTTTATACTGCAAAAATTCGTTTGCTCGAAAATAAAGTAGAAGGTATCGATTTCCAAAGTGTCAGCACTTTAAAAAACGAAACCGGAACAGCGTATGGCGATTGGAACACCACACCAACTACCTCAGCAGATCCCGAAGATATCCGATTCAATACAAAAACGAATACTTTGATTTGGAGCAGCGAAGGTTCGCGAGTACTAACTGCCGACAAGGAAGTTTTACAAAATCCCTCGTTGAATCTTATGGATTTAAAAGGTGATTTTCTAGGCAATGTTACTTTACCGGAAAATTTAAAAATGCAAAAGCTAGAAAAAGGCCCCAGAAATAATGGAACTTTAGAAGGAATTACATTCGATTTTAAATACAAAAATATTTACACCAATATTGAAGAACCTTTATTTGAAGATGGCGACCAAGCCAATACCAGCAAAGGAAGTTTAATCAGATTGTATCAATTTGATGCCAAAACAAAAAATAACATTGCTCAATTTGGCTACCAACTGGAACCCATTGCTCGTGAACCCAATCCAAAAGGCGCTTTTGGTGTAAATGGCGTTTCGGCAATTCAATATTATGGTAAAAAACAGTTGTTGGTAGTGGAACGCTCCTACTCGACCGGAACACAAGCCTGCACAATAAAAGTATTTTTATGTGATTTGAAAAAAGCAACTAATGTTAAAAATCACCCTTCACTACAGAACCAAAAATTGGAATTAGCTTCTAAAAAACTGATTCTAAATATGGATGACTTGGGAATTTTTATTGATAATATCGAAGGACTTACTTTTGGTCCAAAACTGACAAATGGTAATCCATCTATCATTTTTGTTTCGGATAATAATTTTTCTGATAAACAAAAAACACAGGTTTTGGTGTTTGAGTTGGTGAAGTAGTAAATCCGAAAAACATCTTTTAATCCCCAACTCCCCTAGCCCCGATTGCAATGAAAAGCTTTTTGCGAAAGCCGTTTTGGTTTTTCTTGTTGCTGCAGAGCGACCAAAGGAAGCTCCTGCGGGAACTGTAGAAAAACTAACGGGTTTGCAAAAACTTGCAATGAAAAGCGGGAAATAGCTCCTGAAATTCGTACTTTTGCAGTAGAACTACAACGTTTTCGATATGAACTCAACTATAGAAAGCAATCCGTTATTAGACCGATTGCCAAAGCACTTAAAACAATTCATTAAGCCTCAGGATTATAGCGATTATACGCCCATAAATCAAGCGGTTTGGCGTTATGTGATGCGCAAAAATGTAGATTACTTATCAAAAGTGGCGCATAGTTCCTACTTGGAAGGCTTGAAAAAAACGGGAATCGAAATTGACAATATACCGAGCATGTATGGCATGAACCGTATTTTGACCGAAATAGGTTGGACTGCAGTTGCCGTGGATGGATTTATTCCGCCTAATGCTTTTATGGAATTTCAGGCCTATAATGTGCTTGTAATTGCTTCTGACATTCGCCAACTTGAACATATAGAATACACGCCTGCGCCGGATATTATTCACGAAGGTGCCGGTCATGCGCCCATTATTGCCAATCCGGAATATGCGGAATACCTGCGTCGTTTTGGTGAAATAGGCTGTAAAGCGATTTCTTCGCATCAAGATTACCAAATGTATGAAGCTATCAGACTGCTTTCAATCTTGAAAGAAGCTGAAGATACATCGCAAGCCGATATTGATGCTGCTGAAAAAGCAGTGGAAGATTTGCAGAATAATATGGGTGAATTATCAGAAATGGCGCAAATTAGAAACCTTCATTGGTGGACTGTGGAATATGGTTTGATTGGAACTATCGACAATCCAAAAATTTACGGTGCCGGACTCCTTTCGTCTATTGGAGAAAGTGCGTGGTGCATGACGGATAATGTAAAGAAAATACCTTACGATATATCAGCGGCGAACCAAAGTTTTGACATTACAAAACTGCAACCGCAACTTTACGTTACTCCAGATTTTGCTTATTTAAGTTTGGTTTTGGAAGAGTTTGCCAATAAAATGGCGTTGCGTACAGGAGGATTATCCGGAATTAATAAACTGATTCATTCCAATGCTTTAGGAACAATTGAATTGAGTACCGGAATTCAGATTTCGGGCGTTTTCACCAATGTTATTGAAGAAGAAGGAAAACCCGTTTATATCCAAACAACCGGAAAAACAGCATTATCTTACCGTGAAAAAGAATTAGTAGGCCATGGAACAATTAAACATGCCGAAGGTTTTGGAAGTCCTATTGGAAAACTTAAAGGTATAAATCTAGCGATTGAAGACATGAGTCCAAGAGATTTAAGTGCTTATTCTATCACTGAAAGTAAAACTGTAACCTTAGAATTTGAAGGTGATATCACCGTAAAAGGGGAAATTATTACCGGATCCAGAAACTTACACGGAGAGATTATTCTAATCAGTTTAAAGAATTGTACCGTGACACACGGAGAAACTATTTTGTTTCAACCGGAATGGGGAATTTACGATATGGCTGTTGGTAAAAAAGTGATTTCAGCATTTTCAGGACCTGCTGATGTGAATAGTTTTGATTTGATTTCGCATATTCCAACAAGCAAAACCATCAAAGCGAAACATACCGCGGAACGTGATGATTTAGAGGTTTTATACCAAACGATTCGAAACATAAGAGAAACAAAGGATACCGAAGCTTCTTTAGCTCCAATTTTTGATAAATTACACACCAATCATCCAAACGACTGGTTGTTATCTGTTGAAATCGCAGAGCTTTTGAAGGACCGAAACGAACCTCAATTGCTACAGGAAATAATGGTTTATCTGGATCAATTGAAAGTAAAAAGACCCGAAGTAGCCCATTTGATTGCTGGTGGTTTGGACTTGATTTTCGATAAAGAGAAAGCTTAGGTTTTTTCTCGGAAAACATAAAAAGAATTAAACACGACCCGAGCAAAGCGAACGGACGAAGTAATTGCGCTAATTTCCACGAATTAATTTGTGGAAATTAGCGCAATTTGTGTTTAAAATTTTATCTAAAGTTTTATTTGCTTACCAAAATCTTTCTCGCTTTCGATAACCTTTCCTTCGTATTGCAATTTCCACCCCATGGTATTGGTCAGAATCAATATTTTAGATAATTCGCTTATCAAGCGATTTTGAGCATTTGTTTTCAAAGATGATTTTTCTATTTTCTTCGCCAGATTAGCTTTTACCGATTTGTTGATTTTATTGTAATCATCTCCCGTAAACGGATTCAATTTGCTTTGCTCGACATCATAAAATTGGATGTCAGGACTGATTTTTATTTCTTCTTTTGGAATACTTACAATTGTGATGGTTTTATTCTTTTCATCGATATCGTATTTCATTTTGTGCAAATCATATGCTACAGTCACATCGGCATTGACGACAACCAAGGCTTTTTTCTCGAAAGAAAGCATGTCCAACAAATATTTTTGCTGATTTTTGTAGGTGATGACTTCCGAAAAATGACCTTCAGTAACGACCAATTTTCCAACGTTTAGAATTTGTTGCTGAATGAGATTTGTGTTGTACGTGATGTCTTCATCATCGTTTTTCTTAAAATCACAGAATTTGAACAATAAAAATATTCCAACAATAACTCCTATTCCAATAAGTATTCTTCTAAGCATAATTAAAATTTCATGAATGAATATTGATTCTCCAATTTAGTGATTTTTTCTCTGACTTTGGTCTCGAACTTTAAATGACTTTCAGAATTTGGGTTAAAAGGCTTGTGCGAAAGGCTTTTTTGGATATTCTCCACTTCATCCATCACAGCAAAAGCAGTTTCAGAAATGGAAGTTTCCTTGAAACGTTTCCAGATATAGTCGATTGCCACTTGATTGGGATGCAACATATCTTCGGCATAAAAACGGTAATCCCGAAGTTCATCCATCATGATTTCGTAGCTGGGAAAATATTCAGTACTCAGTTTACAGTGCTCAGTATTCAGAACATCGTGAATTGCAGAAATTAAGTTGGCTTTACTCCATTGATTTTCTACAAAACCGTCTTTAATGTGGCGCACCGGCGAAACCGTAAAAATAATAGTGCAATTAGGATTTACCGCATGAATTAGTTTTACTGTATTTACAATACTATTTTTTATTTCTTCAACAGAGAGTAATTCTTTATTGAACTGTTTTTGAGGTACTTTATGGCAATTCGCCACAATAGAATCGCTTTCTATATTACGATAAACCCAAGAGGTTCCATACGTGATGACGAAATGTGTTGATTCGGTTATTTGTTGATTTGTTGATTTGATTATTGTGTTTAATGATGCTAATAATTCCTCTTTATTTGAATTACTCAAATCTGAATGTACATCAAAACAATGCCACCGTTCATTGTGAAAAAAAATATCGTTTTCTGTAAATTGCTTTCCGAAAACAGCAAAATCAATTAACTTTTCAATCGCTAACGGATGAAACAAAATCCCAACTGGATTACAGCTGCTTTTAAATTTAAAATAGTCCAATTTCTCCGCCATATTTACCGCAAAACAAGAACCTAAAGACATAATAGTAGCATTATAATCTATTGGATAATCACTTTTAGGAATGGGAATTTGGGTTCTGAATTGCATTGCTATTTTATTTACTACAAATTTGAATAATTTTAGCGAATTAAATGAGGTTTAGTTCTTTTTTCATTGGTATAAAAAACCCTTTCAGAGTTTTAAACTTTGAAAGGGTTCTCATAAAATTAGATATTTTATTAGTAGAAATATTCTGTTTTCAAATACCCCGTATTTCCATTAGCTAAAATTGCTGTTTCCGAAACCCGTTCTGTTGGATAATTCTCAGAATCGTATTTAAAAGAGCTTTTATAAAAATTAGCTACCGATAATGCTTGGTCTCCATTTGTAGTAGTTGCAATTACTGTATTTATTAAACTGTTATTAGACGATATGGTCTCCATATGGTCCAATAAATTTTTATATCCTAAAATATTATACAACGGATTATTTTTAGCATCATAGTCAAAAGCTATACTCTCACTTGAGGTGATTCCTACTGGCATAGTATCTAAAATCCTTTCATTTTTGATCAAATTTTCGTTCTCAAAATACAATGTTCCATGAAATTCTTTTACTTGCTGATTACCTGAAATCCTGAATCTTTCATAAGAAACCGTTTTATCTGTATTATGAATGTAATTTATTCTGTAATTACCAAAAGATTCAACTTTAACTAATTTACCCACAAGGTAACTGTATTCAATGGTCTCCGAAAGCTGATTTGTTTTATTTAGTATTACCCTTTTTGTAATTAAACCATCCGTATACGTGAAATCAGTATGTTTCTCAGCACCGTCAATACTAACTATTTCAGTTCCATTATAAGTATATACAGTTGTTTCTGAAGTCCCATTTTCTGAAGTTTCAACAACTTTCTTTAGCAATTTTAAATTATCGTCATTATCATTTGAACACGAATAAAGTGTCAATAAAAAAATTGATAATACCCAAAAAATATTTTTTGTTTTTTTCATTATAATAAATAAATCGATTAACCTTCCTCAAACCTTGGGGTGCTACATCAATCAAACCTAGAGAAATAAAGTAAAAACGACAATATTCATCGTTACAATCCCTATATTTCAGTTAAACTACTATTTTTAAACTTAAGAAAGGCCTTGTAAATAGTGTGTTGAACAAAAAAACAAACCCTTTTAGAACATCTGTCCTAAAAGGGTTTTTATTATAAAAAATAAATTTGTTCTACTTTACAAAGTCAATCGCTTTTTCCAAAGCTTGTTGAATTCCTGCAACATTTTTTCCTCCAGCTGTAGCAAAAAACGGTTGTCCGCCACCACCACCTTGGATAAATTTACCCAATTCACGAACAACTTGTCCAGCATTTAGGTTTTTTTCCGCGACTAATTCTTTAGAAACATAACAGGTTAACATTGGTTTTTCTTCATCGGCTGTAGCTAAAACCAAAAATACATTATTCCCTAAATTCCCCAATTCATAAGCCAAATCTTTTGCTCCTTCTGGATTCAAATCGACCTGTTTAGCTAAGAATTGAACGCCGTTTATTTCCTGTATTTCAACAATTAAACTCGCTTTCATGTTTTTCACTTTATCTTTTACCAAAGCCTCGATTTGTTTGGACAATTTTGCATTTTCTTCTTGCATCGAATGAACGGCTTTCAAAATATCCTGAGGATTTTTCAAGGCTGTTTTTACTTCATTCAATGTGCTTTCATACGATGCGAAATGTGCTTTTACCGCATCACTTGTAATGGCTTCAATACGACGAATTCCCGCAGCAACCGCTCCTTCAGAAACGATTTTGAAATGCCAGATTTCAGCTGTGTTTTTCACGTGGATTCCTCCGCATAATTCCATGCTTTCGCCAAATTTAATCGCACGAACCTCATCACCATATTTCTCTCCAAAAAGCGCCATCGCTCCTTCTTGAACCGCTTGCGCAAAAGGAATATTTCTTCTTTCGATAAGTGGCAATTGCTCCTGGATTCTTGCGTTTACAAAATCTTCTACTTGTTGCAATTCAGTTTCCGTCATTTTAGCAAAATGCGAAAAGTCAAAACGCAAATAGTTTGGATTTACCAAGGAACCTTTTTGTTCTACGTGAGTTCCAAGAATACTTCTCAAGGCTTGGTGCATCAAGTGTGTAGCCGAGTGATTTCTGGAAGATAAACTTCTCAAATCCTGATTTACTTTGGCCACAAAACCAGCGTTTACATTTTCCGGTAATTTTTTTGCAAAATGCAAAATCAGATTATTTTCTTTTTTGGTGTCGATGATTTCGATGGTTTCATTTGCAGAAACCAACGTTCCTTTATCACCTACTTGCCCTCCTCCTTCTGGATAAAAAGGCGTGTTATCTAAAACAATTTGGTATAAAACACCGTCTTTTTTGCTGTCAACTTTACGGATACGAGTGATTTTTACGTCACTTTCTGATTGATCGTACCCTACAAATGTTTCTATATTTCCAGGAATTAAAACAGACCAGTCTTCGGTAGAAACTTCTGATGCAGCGCGGGAACGATTTTTTTGTTCTTGCATAGCAGCATTAAAACCAGCTTCGTCCAGTTCGAATCCTTTTTCTCTAAGAATCAATGCCGTTAAGTCAATTGGGAATCCGAAAGTATCGTATAACTCAAATGCTTTTGCTCCAGAAACAGTTGAACCTTTAGTTTCCGCAACAACATTTTCAAGTAATTGTAATCCTTGATCTAATGTTCTCAAGAAAGAAGCTTCTTCTTCACGAATCACATTGGTAACCAATTGTTGTTGCGATTTAATTTCCGGGAAAAATTCCCCCATTTGATTCGCTAAAACAGCAACCAATTGATTGATGAAAGGTTCTTTGGTGTTCAAGAACGTAAATCCGTAACGAATCGCACGACGCAAAATTCTACGAATTACGTAACCAGCACCCGTGTTTGATGGTAATTGTCCGTCGGCAATAGCGAAAGCTACCGCACGAACGTGATCAACCACTACACGAATAGCGATATTGGTTTTCTCCTCGACTGCGCTCGGAGTGACAGAATTATCAAGATATTTATATCCTGTAATTTGCTCTACTTTTTCAATAAGCGGTGTAAAAACATCGGTGTCATAATTCGAAGTTTTTCCTTGCAATGCCATACACAAACGCTCAAATCCCATTCCGGTATCAACGTGTTTTGCAGGCAGTTTTTCCAGAGAACCATCGGCTTTACGGTTGAACTCCATAAATACATTGTTCCAGATTTCCACAACTTGCGGATGGTCATTGTTTACCAAACTTTTTCCTGAAACTAAAGCTTTTTCTTCTGCAGAACGAATGTCAACGTGAATTTCTGAACATGGACCACACGGACCTTGATCTCCCATTTCCCAGAAGTTGTCTTTCTTGTTTCCAAGAATGATTCGGTCTTCATCGATCAATTCCTTCCAAATGTCCCAAGCTTCCTGATCGAACGGTACGTTTTCATCCGGATTTCCTTCGAAAACGGAAACGTATAAGTTTTCTTTAGGAATTTTATACACTTCTGTCAAAAGTTGCCAAGCCCAGTTGATGGCTTCTTTTTTGAAATAATCACCAAAAGACCAGTTTCCCAACATTTCAAACATAGTGTGGTGATACGTATCAAAACCTACATCTTCTAAGTCATTATGCTTTCCTGAAACACGAAGACATTTTTGCGTATCGGCAATTCTGGTACTTTTTGGAGTTCCGTTCCCCAGAAAATATTCTTTGAACTGCGCCATTCCTGAGTTGTTGAACATCAGTGTTGGATCATCCTTTAGAACTATGGGTGCCGATGGAACGATTAAGTGTCCATTTGATGCAAAAAAATCCAGAAATTGTTTACGTACGTCTTGTGATTTCATTTTTATTGTTTGTTCGGTTATTTGTTAATTTGGTTAATCGGCTGCATCGCATAAACGAATAACCAAATTAACGAATTAACATTTTTTTGCCCCAGATAGCAGTGAAAAGCTTCGAGATTTATAGATTTATTTTTTCTTGAGGTGGCAGAGCGACTCCCGAAGTCTCGAGATAAGATCCTGCTGGCTCATTAGAAAAAAAGATTTATAAACGAGAACTTGTAACGAATAGCTGGAATAGGCACATTATTTTATTTATTATTGAAAAAAGGGTGTAACAAATGAAACATTTATTAAATTTGTTCGTCTAACCTTTTACAGTGTGCAAAAATAGGGTATTTTAAAATATGTCGAAAGTAAAATATTATTACGATTCCGAAAATCTAGCCTATAGAAAAATAAAAACACGAAAAAGAAGAAAACTTGGTGTTATTATTCTGTTTTTATTGGCATCGGCATTGTTTGGTTTTTTGAGCTTCATTGTTTTATTGAACACTCCTTATTTTGAAACGCCGAAAGACCGTTTGCAAGCACGTGAAATTGAAAATTTGAGATTGAATTATGCGCTGCTGAACAAAAAAATGGATCAGGTAAATGGCGTTATTGAAGCTATTGAAAATCGAGATAATAATTTATATCGTGTGTATTTCAACAAATCAGCGATTCCGGATTCTATTCGAAAAGCGGGATTACCAGGAATAAGCAGGTATAAAACACTAGAAGGTTATGACAATTCCCAGTTGGTAATCAATACCACAAAAAGAATTGATGTCCTTAGCAAGGAATTAGCGATTCAGTCGAAATCATTGGATGTTATTTTGAAATTGGCAGATGCTAAAAGTGATTTTTTGTCTGCCATTCCTGCCATTCAGCCAGTACGAAATGAAAATTTAAAACAAGTGGCCTCTGGTTTTGGATACCGAACGGATCCTTTCACAAAAGCAAGGAAAATGCATGAAGGCATGGATTTTACAGCTAAAACAGGAACACCCATTTATGCCACAGGTGACGGAGTTGTAGCAAAAGCGGACAATACTGCCTCAGGATTTGGAAATCATATTGTTATTCGGCATGGATTTGGATACGAAACTTTATACGCGCATTTGAGCAAATATAAAGCTAGAGCGGGACAACGCGTAAAACGAGGCGACATTATAGGGTATGTGGGAAGCACGGGAAGATCCGAAGGGCCGCATTTACATTATGAGGTTCACAAGGATAAAAAAGTGGTGAATCCGCTTAATTTTTATTACGGAAATATTTCGGCTGTAGAATATGTTGTGATTGCACAATTAGCAAATCAAGAGAATCAATCATTAGATTAATGCTCTAGAAAAGTGATCAGGTGTAGGAGAAAAAAGTCTACAGGTTGCAGAATTAAAAGTCAAATAAAAGAAACATGCATATTGAGCTTTCTAAAGATAAAAGATATTACAGTATTGGCGAAGTAGCCAAAGCATTTGACGTGAATGCATCGCTGATTCGTTTTTGGGATAATGAATTTGATATTCTGAAACCAAAAAAAAATGCGAAAGGCAATCGAATGTTTACTCCAGAGGATATCACTAATTTACAACTGATCTATCATTTGGTCAAAGAAAGAGGTTTTACGCTAGAAGGTGCCAAAACCCATTTGAAAGAAGGACAAAAGAAGACTTTGGATAAGTTTGATATCATTAGAAAATTAGAAACGATACGCACACAATTAACAAATATTAAAAACGAATTGTAGTCAATATGACTAAGTACTAATTAAAATTTTCAAACAATTAAACAATAAACTTAAATTAAATAAACATGAAAAGATTTTTGCCTTGGATTATCGGAGCAGTTGTAATTTTTGTAATTTACAGCTGGGTTAAAGGAATTAATAATACCGCAGTAACGTTAAACCAAAATGTAGAACAATCTTGGGGTGATGTTCAAACGGCGTATCAAAGAAGAAATGACCTTATTGGAAATTTAGTAAATACAGTAAAAGGTGCCGCTGACTTTGAAAAAAGCACGTTGACAGCAGTTATCGAAGCACGTTCTAAAGCTACTTCTGTAAAAATTGACCCAGCAAATATTACTCCGGAACAATTAGCTGAATTCAACAAAGCACAAAGTGGTGTGAGCAGTTCATTGTCACGATTATTAGTAACTGTTGAAGCATATCCTGAATTGAAAGCCAACCAAAACTTCTTGAAATTACAAGACGAATTGGCTAGTACTGAAAATCAAATTCTAACAGCGAGAACGCGTTTCAACGAAGCTGTTAAACCATATAACTCTCATATTAAAACGTTCCCAAATAGCTTATTTGCAGGATTGTTTGGATTCAAAGAGAAAGCATACTTTAATGCAGTTGAAGGTGCTGATAAACCAGTTGAAGTAAAATTCTAAAGTTAGATTATTTAGACTTCTAGATTTTTAGAAGTCTAAATAAATCAAATTTAAATTCAAGAAACAACCTTTAAAATATTTCAATGTCAAAAGTAGAAGATTTTTTAACCAAAGAAGAAGAACAAGAAATTGTTGAAGCTATTCGTATGGCTGAAAAAAATACTTCTGGCGAGATTAGAGTTCACATAGAAAAAACAACTTCCTTGGATGCGTATGATCGCGCCTTGGAAGTTTTTCATGAACTGAAAATGGATGAAACTGAGCTCCAAAATGGCGTTTTGATTTACTTAGCCGTAGAAGACAGGCATTTTGTAATTTGTGGTGACAAAGGTATTAATGATGTCGTACAAGATGATTTTTGGAATTGTACCCGCGATATTATGGTGGCTGAGTTCAAAAAAGGGGATTTCAAGCAAGGTCTTGTTGATGGAATTACCAGAGCAGGCGAACAATTGCAAAAATATTTCCCTTGGCAAGAAGGCGATACAAATGAATTATCAAACGAAATATCTAGAGGATAATGCTATTACAAAAAAAGAGTACCCTAATTTCCCTAAAGCTGTTTGTATGTTTGCTATTCACACAAATTGGCTTTGCGCAATTTACCATTCCTGAAAAACCAACTTTACAAACTTCTGTTTATGATTATGCTAATGTTCTAAGCGCAACAGAAAAAGCACAATTAGAAGAAAAACTAATTAAATATTCAGATTCTACTACAACCCAAATTGTGGTGATTACCATAGAAAGCCTTAAAGGAGAAGATATTGGTATCCTTACTCCAAAATGGGGACATGCTTGGGGAATTGGTGGAACTGCAAAAAACGATAATAGTGTACTTATTTTATTGGCAAAAGCCGAAAGAAAAATATGGATTTCACCAGGATATGGCCTTGAAGATCGATTGACTGCCGGTATTGGTGGAGAAATTACACGAAACATTATTATTCCAGAATTTAAAGCGGGAAGTTATTACAAAGGACTCGATAAAGGAACGGACGCTTTATTTGATGTTTTCAAAGGAAAATATAAAGGAGAGCGAGTAAAAAAAACAACCAAAGATAAAGGATTCCCCATTTTACCCTTAATCGTTATTGTCATCATTATACTGGTATTGATATCCCGAAACAAAGGCGGTGGCGGAAATTCCGGTAACAGAGGCGGCGGTATTGGCCCAAGTTTATTGGATGTCATTATTCTAAGCAGTCTTGGAAGAAACAGTGGCGGAGGTGGTTTCGGTGGAGGTTCATCTGGTGGTGGATTTGGCGGAGGCGGTTTCGGCGGTGGATTTGGCGGTGGAGGCTTCTCTGGTGGTGGATCTGGCGGAGATTGGTAATATTCATTCCCCATCTTAAAAAAATAATTACATCCGAAATTCAAAAAAACATAAATCAATTACAGTAAAATGCTTTCACATAAAGCCAAATACGCGCTAAAAGCCCTCTTATATTTAGCGCAACAAGAAGAAACCCATGTTTCTCGAACTATCGAAATTGCCGAGGCGGCCTCTATTCCAAAAAAGTTTTTGGAACAGATTTTATTGGATTTAAAACGCGGACATTTCGTAGGAAGTAAACAAGGTAAATTTGGCGGTTATTATCTTCTAAAATCTAAAAACGACATTACTTTAGCCGATATTCATAGGCTTTTTGATGGTGCAATTGCTTTACTTCCTTGTGCATCATTAAATTTTTATGAACGCTGTTCTGATTGCATCGATGAATCGGAATGCCTATTACGACACGGATTGATTACCATTAGAGAAGAAACTTTAAAGGCAATGGAAGGCATCACTATTGCTTCATTAGTAAAAAAATAAAAAAATATTTTTTAAACTCTACTAATTTTATAGAATTAATTATATATTTGCCCCAGATTTAATACATAATTAACAATCCAAATTTAAACGTATGAAAACGTACCAAAGTAAGTTTGCTTTATTAAATAAGCAACCCGGAAAAAATCAACTAATTGTAATTGAAAAAAAGAGCTCTCAAATGATGTGTATGTGTTAGTTTAAAAAAATTTAAATTAAATTCTACTAATTACATATACTTAATATAAATGAAAAATTCTATAAAAAAAACACTTACTCTATTATCCGTTTTAACTTTCTCAATATCATTTGCACAAAACATTGAAGGTGTAGTTACAACAAACCAAAACATTCCGTTAGAAGCCGCAAATATTGTTATAAAAGGAACAACTTCTAATACAATTTCTGATTCTAGCGGAAAATTTATAATAGACACAAAAGGAAAACTCCCTTTAACTCTTTTAGTTCAAAATGTAGGATACAAAACTGCAGAAATAGAAATTACTTCTTTAGCAATACCTTCATTGCAAATAACGCTTATTGAAGAAAATGCTTTGGTAGAGGTGGTAGTTTCCTCAAGACGCCGAATAGAAAAAGTACAAGATGTGCCAATCGCAATATCAGTAATAACAGGAAAACAGGCAGAACAAACTGGAGCTTTTAACGTTAATCGCATAAAAGAACTTGTTCCATCAGTTCAATTATATTCTTCAAACCCAAGAAATACAGGTATTAATATTCGAAGTCTAGGCTCTCCTTTTGGACTTACAAATGATGGAATTGATCCAGGTGTTGGTTTCTATGTTGATGGTGTTTATTATGCTCGTCCAGCCGCAACCACATTAGATTTTATCGATATCGAACAAATTGAGGTATTGCGTGGTCCGCAAGGATCATTATTTGGTAAAAACACAACTTCTGGAGCCTTTAACATCACTACTCGCAAACCGAGTTTTACTTCAGGTGCTGACTTTGAAGTGAGCTATGGAAATTATGCATTCCTACAAGCCAAAGCATCTGTTACAGGAGCATTAGGCAAAAAAATTGCAGGTCGTATCTCTTTTTCCGGTACGCAACGTGATGGTCTAATTGATAATGTCGCAACAGGAAGACCTACAAATTCCCTCAATAATCAAGGAATAAGAGGACAATTACTTTATACACCTTCTGAGAGAACCAATATTATATTAGCTGCAGATATTACTACGCAACGTCCAGATGGATATGCTCAGGTAGTTGCTGGTGTAGCGCCTACACAAAGAGCGCCTTATCGTCAATTTGATGCTATTATTGCTGATTTGAATTACCAACTTCCGAGTTTGAATGCGTTTGATCGTAAAATTGACCATGATACGCCATGGCGTTCCGGACAAGATATGGGAGGTATATCTCTTAATGTTGATACAAAAATTGGAAACGGAACACTTACGGCAACTACCGCTTGGCGTTTTTGGAATTGGGATCCATCAAACGATAGGGATTTTACAGGATTACAAGTGTTAGCAAAATCGCAAAACCCAACCAGACAAACACAAATAACACAAGAAGTACGTTATGCAGGTCAGCTTACCTCTAAATTAAGTGGTGTTGTAGGTGTCTTTTTTATTGACCAGACATCACAAACAGATGGTACAGAAGAATCCGGTAATGCACAGTGGAGATTTGCACAAAGTACCACCAGTAATTTATGGAAAACACCAAATCTATTTGAAGGTTACGGTATCAAAACCGATGCCCGCATTAGAGCTACCAGTGCAGCAGTATTTGGTCAGTTGGATTGGGCTATAACAGAACGTCTACACGTTTTACCAGGTTTGCGCCATAATTTTGACAAAAAAGATGCTGATTATAACCGTACAACATACGGAGGCCTTCAAATGAGTGATCCAGCGTTAATTGCTTTGAAAAAATTAGTTTATACAGATCAATCATTTTCATCTAACACTGACAACACTGACTTTTCTGGAAACATAACCGTTTCTTTTAAAGCTACTGACAAGATTAATGCGTATGCAACTTTTGCGAAAAGCTACAAACCTGTTGGAGTAAACGTAGCTGGATTACCTACTCTTGCCGGACAGCCAATTCTTGAACTTGCCGTAATTAAACCTGAAGAAGTAAATCATTATGAAATTGGTGTAAAAACATCACCGTTTAAAAACTCAATATTCAATTTAACCTTCTTTAATACCGATATCAAAGATTTTCAAACAAATGTACAGGCAGCAGAATTAGGTGTAAACCGTGGCTATCTTGCCAATGCAGATAAAGTACAGGTAAAAGGGGTAGAACTGGATGCGAGTTTTGTAATCAGCAAACATTTAACCATCAATGGAGCAGCAACCTATACAGACGGTAAATATGTTAAATTTACAAATGCACCTCTTCCATTAGAAGAAACAGGAGCGGCAGTATCCTTTAAAGATGTTTCCGGAACTACTTTACCGGGTGCTTCGAAATGGGCAGGATCTTTAGGAGGAGAACTTTCAGATAAAGCAAAATTCTTTGGAAATGCAGGAAAAATATTCCTTGGAATCGATTCTTATGCCCGTTCTGAATTCTCTTCAAGTCCATCTGCATCAAAATATTTAATAGTTCAGGGTTATGCCCTATTTAATGCTCGTTTAGGTTTCCGTGCAACAGATGGTTTGTCTGTACAATTCTGGGGACGTAACCTTTTAGATAAAGATTATTACGAACAACTATTGCCTGCAGGTGGAAATTCAGGACAATATGCAGGTGTATTAGGCGATCAAAGAACGTATGGAGTTACATTGAAATATTCATTATAATAGTCTACGGTTTAAAAAACATAAAACTAAAACAGCATTATAAAACTTAGGTTTTTATGTGCTGCTTTTTTTATTCAATACAGCTTTATTCAGTAATAGATTACGGCAAAACATTTTAAAATAAATACAACCCATAGATTTAATAGAGTTTTTGTAAATTTGC
The DNA here is from genome assembly GCF_030010385.1 of Flavobacterium algoritolerans. Lineage (NCBI taxonomy): Bacteria > Pseudomonadati > Bacteroidota > Flavobacteriia > Flavobacteriales > Flavobacteriaceae > Flavobacterium > Flavobacterium algoritolerans. The sequence goes on from NZ_JASCRZ010000001.1 coordinate 302,876, forward strand.
CAAAATTGAAATAAAACTCCGTGAAAACCATTAGAATCATTTTCTTTTTATTTGTATCAGTTCTCTGTCAAGCGCAAACAGAGAAAAACATAGATCATCAAAGCATTCTTTGGACACGATACAACAATCAATTGGTATTAAATGAAAAATGGTCTTTGCATAGCGAGTTTGACAATAGAGTCTTTTTAAAATCAGTAAAAGAGAATTTATATGTCATACGAATTCAAGGACGCTATAAAATCAACGAACATTTAGAAGCAGGAATTGGCTTTGCCCATTTCTCTGTTGCTACACAAGAACCTGAAGTTTCCTATGATTTTAAAATACCGGAATACAGAGGACAACAAGATCTTACTTGGAAACTAAACGTTAATAAAGTAACATTACTGCAACGATTTCAAGCAGAAGAACGATTCATTCATAATGCCAATAAAGAATCATTGTTACCCGGCTCTACATTTACATGGAGATTCAGATACAGACTTCAAGCCGATTACATTTTTTGGAAAAAAGAAAATCAATTTTTAAAAACTATTCTTTCAGATGAAATAATGTTCAATGCGGGAAAAACTATCATCAAAAACACTTTTGATCAAAATAGGATTTATGCTGCGTTACAATATGGCATAAACAAAAACATTGCATTAGAGTTGGGTTATCTAAACAGTTTTCAACGCCGAACCAATGGAATTGATTATTTCAATAGAGATATTATCCGATTCAGTATTTTTCATAAAATAAAACTCCAAAAAAAGGTTTAGAATAGCATTTATAACCTTTCACTACCATGAATAATTAATGATTTTTTTTAATTTTAAACATTGATTACCAATACATTAACTAAGTATTTTGAATTTCCGGCGTAACTTTAATAAAAAGATATAGCCATGAAAAATTTTGCAATTAAACTCGTTTGGTTTACTACCATTTATGTTTTTGTATTTGCCGGTTTATGTCAAACTAACGTAGCTTTGCCGGTAATAATGACCTTATATTGCGTTGGCATACCATTAATCTTGTTTATGGTTTATACCGTACTACATGATGATTATACAACCACAAAAACATTTAAAGATTGGTACGGTGATCATCCAATGGAAACTTTGGAAGAAGATGAAAATTAGGAATATTATAGTTTTATTAAATAACAAAAAATCCCGATTGCTCGGGATTTTTTATTCTTATCAATTACTGATTTAAATTTTCATTAGACAATATTGAAATTTATCTTACTTTGCTTTTTAAAACAAAATAATGCAACCACTTTGGGAAAAATCGTTTCATGTAAACCCCCAGCGTTTCTTTGCCACCAATATAAACTTCAAATTTATCTGACTCAACTGCTTTCACAAATTTTTTGGCAAAAACACTTGTTGGCATTCCGTTTTGAGTTGCTTCATCATCTATATTTTGTTTAGATCCATCTGCAGTCAAGGCATTTTTAGCTACATTAGTTTGAATAAATCCAGGGCAGACTAGCGTCACACTGATATTGTCTTTTTGATGTTCCATTCTCAAAACATCAAAAAAACCATGTAAAGCATGTTTTGCACCACAATATCCTGAACGATATGGCGAACCAAATTTCCCCATCAAACTGGTTATGGTTACAAAATGGCCTTTCTTATTCTTGATAAAATGAGGTAATAATGCTTTTGTTAAGGCAACCGTCCCGAGATAATCTGTTTCGATGAGTTTTTTATCTACTTCAAAATCGGTTTCTACAATCAGCGAGCGCTGGCTAACACCGCCATTATTGATAAGCAGATCCACTTTTCCAAAGGCGGCAATGGCTTTTTCTGCATGATTTTTGGTGTTGTCAAAATCAACCAAATCAAAAGGTAAAATGGCGACTTCTGTGTTTGAACATTTAGATTTTACCGTTTCTAAAGCATCACTATTTCTAGCCGAAAGAATTAATTTGCAATTTTTACCAGCTAATTCATACGCTAAAGCCTCTCCTATTCCGCTTGAAGCGCCTGTAATCCAAACTACTTTGCCATTTATTGCATTCATATTTTTTCATAAAAATAAAAAAAGTTTATCGAGCTTTTGCAAACTCAATAAACTTTCTATTTTAATTTAGAAATAAAAACTATTTCTCTCTGATATAAATATCGATTGGCACTCCTGAAAAGTCCCAGTTTTCTCTAATTTTATTTTCCAGATAACGTTTGTAAGGTTCTTTTACATATTGTGGCATATTGGCAAAAAAAACAAATTGTGGTGTTGGTGTTGGCAACTGCATGCAATATTTAATTTTTACATATTTCCCTTTTGTAGCTGGTGGTGGGTATGCTTCAATCACTTTCAACATAAATTCGTTGAATTTTGAAGTAGCAATACGTTGTTGTCTATTTTCGAAAACTTTTACTGTAGCTTCCAAAGCTTTCAACAAACGTTGTTTTGTCAAAGCCGAAACAAAAAGAATAGGCACATCCGTAAATGGCATTAATTCTTCTCTGATTTTAGCTTCATAATCACGAGTTGACATCGTTTCTTTCTCTACTAAATCCCATTTGTTCACTAAGATGACAACACCTTTACGGTTTTTCTCAGCTAACCAAAAAATACTTTGATCCTGACCTTCAAAACCACGAGTAGCATCAATAATCAAAATACAAATGTCAGCATGCTCAATCGCACGAACGGAACGCATTACCGAGTAAAACTCTAAATCTTCCTTTACTTTTGCTTTACGACGGATTCCCGCAGTATCCACTAAGTTGAATTCGAAACCAAAACGGTCAAATTTTGTATCGATAGAGTCACGGGTTGTTCCCGCAATATCAGTAACAATATATCGGTCTTTACCAATTAAGGCATTGATAAAACTTGATTTTCCAGCATTAGGACGACCTACAACTGCAAAACGAGGTAATGCAACTTCTTCTTGCGTTGGTTCTGGTTTCACTGGAAAAGCATCAATCAATGCATCCAATAAATCTCCTGTTCCACTTCCTGAAATACTGGCAAACGTATAATATTCTCCTAAACCAAGGTTGTAAAACTCTACCGCATCTTTCTCACGCATCGCATTATCCACCTTATTTACAGCAAGTAAAACCGGTTTTGTTACTTTACGCAACAATCTCGCAACAGCATCATCCATTGGAGTAATGCCTTCTTCAACATCAACTACAAAAATGATAACATCTGCTTCATCAATGGCAAGTTCCACTTGTTTACGAATTTCGCCTTCAAAAACATCATCCGACCCACGTACGTAACCACCTGTATCAATTACAGAAAACTCTTTTCCGTTCCACTCGCTTTTACCATAGTTTCTATCTCGGGTCACCCCAGATACTGAATCTACAATAGCTTCTCTTCTTTGTATCAGCCTATTAAAAAGGGTTGATTTCCCTACATTAGGTCTTCCTACTATCGCAACAATGTTATTCATAATATAAATTCAAATATTTTGCAAAGGTACTCTATTATTTTGTAATCTAAGCTATCCGTTTTTTGCGTGAAGGATAGTAGTGAAAATCCTTTGTTGCAATTCTTTTTGCAACAAAGATTGTAACGTATAGCCTGACCCTTGTGGTCACGCCCAAATTATATTATTGATTGTATCCGAATCGTTTTAACATATTTGTATTGCTTTTCCAGTTTTTATTCACTTTCACCACCAATTCAATATGGATTTGTTTACCAAAGAATTTCTCTAAATCGACACGGGCTTCCATTCCTACTTTTTTCAAAGCGGCACCTTTATGCCCGATGATGATTCCTTTTTGGGTATCGCGCTCCACCATAATCAAAGAACGGATTCTAATGATGTTTTCATCCTCAAAAAACTCTTCGGTAACAATTTCTACTGCGTATGGGATTTCTTTGCTGTAATTCAACAAGATTTTCTCACGGATGGTTTCATTCACAAAAAAACGCTCCGGTTTATCTGTCAATTGATCTTTTGGGTAATAAGCAGGTGATTCCGGCAACAATTCAATGATTCTTCCAAAAACTTCCGGTACATTAAAATTCTGTAAAGCCGATATTGGAAAAATTTCAGCATTAGGAACTTTGGCAGTCCAGAAAGCCACTTGTTCTTCCAGTTGCACCTGATTTGAATTGTCAATTTTATTCAATAATAATAAAACAGGGATTTTGGCATGGATAATTTTATTAAAAAACGCTTCGTCTTTCAACTCTTGTTCTCCAATTTCCACCATATAAATCAGCACATCAGCATCTTCGAAAGCTGACTTCACAAAATTCATCATTGATTCCTGCATTTCGTATGCGGGTTTGATGATTCCAGGTGTATCTGATAAGATCATTTGAAAATCTTCTCCATTTACAATTCCCAGAATTCTATGACGTGTTGTTTGTGCTTTTGATGTGATTATTGATAATCTTTCTCCAACAAAGGCATTCATAAGTGTTGATTTACCAACATTTGGATTCCCGATGATGTTTACAAAACCTGCTTTATGTGACATTTCTATTATAATTTATTCCGCAAAGGTAGTCATATCAAGTCAATAGACGAAATAAAACATTTTTTAAAATTTTCGTTGGAAATACAGAAATTCGTCGTACATTTGCACCCGAAACAACGCGGGATAGAGCAGTAGGCAGCTCGTCGGGCTCATAACCCGAAGGTCACAGGTTCGAGTCCTGTTCCCGCTACTAAGAATTTTATTGAAATTACAAACGCACATCGCGGGATAGAGCAGTAGGCAGCTCGTCGGGCTCATAACCCGAAGGTCACAGGTTCGAGTCCTGTTCCCGCTACTAGAAAGCTTCAGAGAAATCTGGAGTTTTTTTATGGAATAAACTTGAGGATGCAATAGCATCAACAACAACCATACTACAATTAATTATAGTTAGTACGATTACACCTATATTTGTTTAAAACAGAAGTAGCATTCTACCACACTAAACTAACTATATAGAGATTGCTTTTTGTAACAAAGTCACACATATATAAAAGTCACCTTTAACTGCAACGGAGGACACAACGACTACTATCAAAATGAAAATAATAAGCTGGAATTGTAATATGGCTTTTCGAAAAAAAGCGGAGTTTATTCTGAAAGAACAGCCAGACATTCTAATTGTGCCTGAATGTGAACATCCGGACAAATTAATTTTCAAAAATGATATAGCTAAGCCAACAGATTTATTTTGGTTTGGAAAAAATCAAAACAAAGGACTTGGAATATTTTCGTATTCAGACTTTAAGATTAAACTTTTAAGTATTCACAATCCTGAATTTAAATATGTACTACCCTTATCCGTAAGCAACAATGAAATTGAGTTAACTATTTTTGCGATATGGGCTCAAAAACCCCAAAATCACGATTGCTATACAGAACAAATTTGGAACGCAGTTCATTTTTATAGCGACTTGTTGAATAATGAAAATGTAATTCTTGCGGGGGATTTTAACAGTAGTTCAATTTGGGACAAGCCAAAAAGAATTTACAACCATACTAACCTTGTTAACTTTTTAAAAAATAAGAATATCTATAGCGCCTATCATAGTTTCCATAGTCAGACACAAGGAAAAGAAATAGCTTCAACTCTATTTATGCACCGGAAAATTGACAGACCATATCACATTGACTTTTGCTTTGCATCCAAAAATCTAATTGACAAAATTAAAAGTGTGAAAATAGGAGAATATGAAAATTGGACTAAATATAGCGACCACAAACCTGTAACTGTGTCATTTGAAATATGACAATAGAAATAACAGATGTTTTGAGTTAAAGTGTGATCTATTGGAATTATCATTTCGCATCATATTTCCTTCAAAGTCGAAAATTGAAAGATTACATGTCAAAACAATCTAAACAAAAAAAACCTGTGAAGCAAGCTTCACAGGTTTAGACAAACTAAGTTTATTAAAACAACTAAATATGCAATATCAAAGAGTAGTGCAAACTCTTTACTATTTCTAAATTAATCTTCAGAAGCGATAGCTGTATTTTTACCAGTACTCACTTCTAATAAAACCGCTACTCCCTTATCATTTATCATTGTCATATTCAACGTGTCCAAAACCGCTAAATTTCTAGATGTTAATCCATTAAACATATTGTAAGAAATATTCATTTCTTTCAATTTATCTAATTTCTCAAGCTCGAAAGGTATCTGCCCAATCATTTTATTATCAAACAAACTAAGATTTTCAAGTGATGTCATGTTTACTACTTCACTACTTAATCCTCCTGAAAGTTTATTACTGTTTAAAAGCAATGTTTTTAGCGTTTTTATTTCATATAATGAGGTCGGAATTTGCCCTACTATTTCATTATTGAATAACGAAAGTGTTTCTAATTGATTCAAAGCTCCTATTTGCGTTGGTAATTCTCCTGAAATGGCATTCATATACAATTCTAAATCTTTCAAATTACTCATTTCACAAATAGAAGAAGGAATTGTTCCTGATAGTCTATTGAAAGAAAGATTCAATACTTTCATTTCTTTTAATTTCCCTATTGAAGAAGGAATTATTCCTGATATTTGATTTTTGTGTAAATCCAATTTTTGTAAACTTACTAAGTTTAAAATTTCTTCAGGAATTTCACCAATCAAATTGTTATTGTCCAAGGCAATAGAAATCACTTTATCGTCTTGCAACGTAACACCATGCCAAGTAGAAATAGGCGATGCTAAATCCCATTTTACTTTCCACTGATCTCCATTTGTAGATTGATACAGTTTTACTAACGCATCTTTCTCAGATTGAGACACATCTGCAAACATTGAAAATGAAAACAAAAGGGTTAAAAATAGAGTAGTTATATTTCTCATAACGTTAGATTTATTTCTTTAATACACATAAAACTACACACTACGAAGCCAATCAGCAAATAAAATCGATGAACTACACTGTTTTGTAATTTTTATAGAGTTATATCTTACAAAGATATTCAATTTTCTTAATTAAATATTAATTTGTTAAATTTGATTTATTAATCTTTAAAACCAATTTTATGGAAATCAATTTTCTGGCACTTTTTGTTGCTGCGTTATCTACACTTGTAGTAGGATTTGTTTGGTACAATCCAAAAGTTTTTGGAACCATTTGGATGAAAGAATCCGGTATGACCGAAGAAAAAATGAAAGGAGGAAATATGCTCTTGACATTTGGACTATCATTACTGTACGCCTTTTTCATAAGCTTTATAATACAAATGCTGACAATACACCAATTTGGCGCATTAGGAATGGTGGGAGGAGATCCAAGTATCGCAAAACCTTCTTACGAGGCTTTTATGGCAGATTACGGAATGGCATTCAGAACTTTCAAGCACGGAGCTTTACATGGTTTTATGACTGGACTATTTTTAGTATTACCAGTTATAGGAACTAATGCATTATACGAAGGAAGAAGCTTCAAATACACTCTGGTAACAGGTGGTTTTTGGATCGTATGCTTTATGATTATGGGAGGAATTATTTGTGCCTGGAAATAATTTCCAAAAAAATAAAATAAATTTCGTCTTGGCATTCTTCAAGACGAAATTTATTTTTTTTATTGGATTCCCTCAATAGCTTTGGCTAAATCTAAATCCTTATCGGTAACTCCGCTTGCATCATGTGTTGTCAGCCTGATTGTGACTTTATTATACACATTGAATAATTCCGGATGGTGATTTCTTTTCTCGGCCATAACTCCTACTTGCACTATAAAACCTAATGCTTGAGTAAAGTTTGAAAAAGCAAATTTTTTCTCAATTCCATTATTATCAAACTGCCAATCTTTAAGCGCCTTTAACTCTGGTTGAATTGTCTCTGCTGAATAGGTTTCCATAATGTACTTTTTAATTTATATAAAGTTAGTTAATTTCGAGACATTGAGAAATACTTTAACTTTATTAACTAATTTTGAAAAAAAATTACTCTTCAATTTTGACTACACCTTATTCTTTTAAAATTTATAGTGAGACAGCGCAACTTCCTTCAAACTGGGACGACTTAGCTGTTTCAACCATTTTTTTATCCAAAAAATACTTGGAGATTTTAGAGAAATCATCTCCAGAAAATATGGTGTGTCATTTTATTGGACTATTCGAAAATGAAACTTTAGTAGGGATTGCTCTCTCTCAATTTTTAGATTTAAACCTACTGGAATCTTTTGGAGATCGAGACAAATGCATTAAAACTACTGTTCGAAATTTAGTTTTCAGAAATTTCGGCTCTCATGTTCTTGTAATTGGAAACAACATGCTGACCGGGCAAAATTCTTTTGCGTTATCAGAGTCTATTGATAAAAAGAAAGCGTTGCAAACCCTGAGATCAGCAACAACAGCATTGAAAAAAATGTTTCAGTCCAAAGGTAAAAAGATTCATATTACCACCTATAAAGATTTTCACAAAGAAGACATTACGAACTTTGGCATTCCGGAATTCGAAAATGATTATCAGTTTTCGACACAACCGAATATGGTTTTTCACATCAATGAAAACTGGAAATCTGAACAAGATTACATTGACTCACTTTCAAAAAAATACAGAGATCAATACAAACGAGCCCGAAAAAAAGCAACCGTTATTGAGAAAAGAAAAATGCATTTGGAGGATATCATTGCTCTGGAAGATACTATTTATGACTTGTATCTTCATGTTGCCAAAAATGCGCCTTTCAATACTTTTTTTCTGCCTAAAAACCACTTTAGAGTTTTCAAAGAAATCTTTAAAGACAAGTTTCTTTTTTATGGCTATTTTATTGATGAAAAATTAATTGGATTTAATACTTTAATAAAAAATGGTGCTGTAATGGACACTTATTTTCTTGGGTATGACGAAAGTATACAACGCGAAAAAATGCTGTATTTGAATATGCTGTATGATATGATCGCATATTCCATCAATAAAGGCTTTAAGGAAATTGTGTTTGCAAGAACGGCATTGGAAATTAAAAGTTCTGTTGGCGCAAAACCTATAAAAATGTATGGATTTATAGCCCATAGCAATCAAATAGTCAATTCGTATATGCCTAAAATATTTAGATATCTCGAACCTGAAACCAATTGGCAGGAACGAAACCCTTTTAAATAATCCCGCTGATTAAATTCGGAATAGCTACTTTCATTTGTTTGGGTAAAATTTCAATATTCAGATTTGTCTCGGTACCGCAATATTCCCCATCAATTTGAAAACTAACTGGAACATTTGTCCTAACCATTGCTTTATCTGTAGAAATTATTTCAACATCTTCTGAATCTAAAGGCATATTCCCTGAAATAATTTTCCCAAGTACTACCAAATCTAAATTTTTCAAAATAACTAATTCAAACTTTCCATCATCCATAACGCCATTAGGATTGATAGAAACTCCTGTACCATATTTTTGAGAATTCGCAATCACAATCATTCTTGCTGTACATTTAATTGTTTCAAAATCGCCTGTTATTGTTGCAGTAAAAGGATCGTCTAAATCAATCAAAGTGGTAACTGTTTGTATTGCGTATCCCCATTTTCCTCGAATACTACTATTTTCATAGTTCTTAATCATTTCTGCATTTACGCCTAAGTCGCTCAAATGGATACTTTTTTTCCCATTGATAGAAATCATATCTATTTCCATGTAGTCGTTATGAAATGCAATTTCTAAGTTTTCTTCGATTGTGGATGGCAAATTTAAATCTACAGCTAAACCATTGGCAGAACCAGCCGGTATAATCCCAATAATAACGTCATGGTTTTCCATAGCTTCAGCAACTATTTTTATTGTTCCATCACCACCGGCAACAATAATTCGTTCCGGATTATAGGTTTCATAGAGCACTTTTATATTCTCAATATCAGAGGCTCCCGAAGTATTATAAATTACAAGATTTAAATTCTCGTTTCCTGCAAAAATTGTTGTCGCATCAATCAACTCTGATTTATCAACATCACCAGAGATTGGATTTACAACCAGCATAATATTATTTTTCAAACTTTTTCTTCTTTTATTGATTAAAAACAATTAATTTCAACAACACTCAAAAGTACTACAATAAATGAAACCAATTTTAAAATTATATCGCGGCTATGCTAATGAACAGGAATTGATTGTGATGGGGCATGTTTTTAAGCCAACAACAATTCAAGAGTATAATTTTCAAAAAAAGAATCTGAAAAACGCTACTTCGGTAATTAAAATGTTTCAAATAAAAACACAGGCAAACGCCGATGTATACTTAGAACACAACAATGCCAAAATTCATACCAAAACATTAATCGACGGTTATTTTAAATTCTGTGTTCCATTAGACCAAAACACTAATTATGGATGGATTGATTATGAAGTAAGTATAGTTTACAAAAATGAATCCATAACAACCCGAGACAGCTACATACGTCCCCACAAAGGAAATTTAGGAATCATATCTGACATTGACGACACTTTTTTAGTTTCGCACACGCTGAATCCTTTGAAAAAATTATATGTTTTATTATTTAAAAACGTAAACAAGAGAAAAATCTATGAAGATGTTGTGACTCATTATCAGGCGTTAAGCACCGCAGGAAGGGAAAACAAAGAGGAATTCAATGCTTTTTTCTATGTTTCCAGCAGCGAATGGAATTTGTATCGTTTTATCACAAAATTCACCGAAATTCATCAGCTCCCGAAAGCAGTTTTATTATTGAAGGATATTAAAACAAGTCTCACTGATTTTTTCTTGACCGGCAGAGGCAATCACAATCATAAGTTTGACAAAATAAAACACATTTTAGAATTTTACCCCAATTTAGAATATGTACTTCTTGGAGATGATTCGCAACACGATCCATTTCTATACGAGGCCATTTGTAAAATTTTTCCAGTAACCGTAAAAGCCGTTTATATTAGACAAACCGGAACAAGCAAAAAAGAAAAAGTAACTGCGGTTTTGAAAAATTTAGAAACCTTGAAAGTTTCTGTTTGTTATTTTCAGAATAGCAGCGAAGCCATTGCACACTCTAAAATGATTGGGATTATTGCATAAAAAAAGAGTTCCAAAATTGGAACTCTCTATTTTTATAAATTATCTATTTCTTCCTGAACTATTTCCCAATCAGAGAGAAGTTTGTCCAACTCTGCTTTTTTCTTATTGTATGCTGTGAAAAATTTAGCGTCTTCAATGTGTTTATCATAATTAGAAGCGAGCATTTTATCATCTTGCTGAATGTCCTTTTCTAATTGTTTGATTTGACTCTCCACCTTGCTCAACTTATTCTGTAACGCTTTCCCTTTTTTCTGATCTTCATAAGAAGCTTTGTTGCTTTCTTTAGGTGCAGCTGCTTTTTGGGCATCTTTTTTCTCCACTTCACGCATATTTTCCATATTGCGTTGCTCTAAGAAATAGTTGATATCGCCTAAATATTCTTTTATTTTTTGGTCTTTGAATTCATAAACCAAATTTGACATTCCCTGCAAGAAATCCCTATCGTGAGAAACCAGCAATAGAGTTCCACCAAATTTTTGAAGTGCGGCTTTCAAAACATTCTTAGATTTAATATCCAAGTGATTCGTAGGCTCATCCATCAGCAAAACATTGATTGGTTGCAAAAGCAATTTACATAGCGCTAAACGGTTTCTTTCTCCTCCAGAAAGGACTTTTACCTTTTTTTCCACATCATCACCACGAAACAAGAAAGAACCCAGCATATCGCGTACTTTCATTCGGTTTGTATCTGCAGCTGCATCTTCCATGGTTTGCAACAAAGTGATTTCGCCATCCAGATATTCGGCTTGATTTTGCGCAAAATAACCCAGCTGTACATTATGTCCTAACTTGATATTTCCTTTATACTCGAATTCGTCAACTATAGCTTTAATGAAAGTCGATTTTCCTTGTCCGTTTTGTCCAACGAATGCAATTTTACTTCCACGCTCCACTAACAAACTGATATCTTTCAAAATCGTTTTATCACCGTAACTTTTAGTCACGTTTTCGGCTTCAATTACAACTCTTCCCGGTTCTTTTGAAACTGGAAAAGTAATATTCATCACCGAGTTGTCATCTTCATCAACTTCGATACGTTCTACTTTATCTAATTTTTTGATTAACGATTGTGCCATCGAGGCTTTAGAAGCTTTGGCGCGGAATTTTTCAATTAATTTTTCCGTTTCTTCAATCTTTTTGGCTTGGTTTTTTTGCGTTGCTAATTGCTTCTCCCGAATCTCATGACGCAATTCTAAATATTGAGAATATGGTTTATTAAAATCATATGCTTTTCCTAGGGAAATTTCGATCGTTCTGTTCGTAACATTATCCAAAAACATTTTATCGTGCGAAACAATCACCACAACTCCAGGATAATTTCGAAGGAAACTTTCTAACCAGATGATACTTTCTATATCCAAGTGATTCGTAGGCTCATCCAGCAACAAAACATCATTGGCCTGCAATAATAATTTGGCCAATTCAATACGCATTCTCCAACCACCCGAAAAAGTTTCGGTTTGATTATCAAATACGTCTCTTTTAAATCCTAAACCAAGTAAAATTTTCTCCGTATCTCCAACATAATTATAACCGCCCAATAAATCAAAACGATGGGTATAATCAGATAAGTCTTCTATGATTTGACTGTATTCATCACTTTCATAATCCGTTCTTGTAACTAACAAGTGATTAATCTCTTCGAGTTTTTTCTCTACAATTTTAATCTCTGTAAAAGCTTCGTATGCTTCTTCCAAAACTGTTCTTCCTTGTTCAAAATCAATATCCTGACGCAAGAATCCCATACGAAGATCTTTCTCTTGAGAAATAACACCTGAATCAGGAGCAAAATCTTTAGCCAACATTTTAAGCATGGTAGATTTTCCCGCTCCGTTCTTCCCTACAAGACCCACACGGTCTCCGGCACCCAATCGAAAGGTAACTTCTTCAAACAAATAAGTACCACCAAACGAAACGGATAAATTGTGTATATTAAGCATGTATTGTTATTTTATTCCTTTTCGAATGTGTAAATTTGTAACTCTAAGAAAGGAAAAATTAAATTTTTTGCAAATGTTAAAAAAAGGATCCAAATTATATAGCATTTTAACAGGAACTTGTCCTAAATGTCAGAATGAGAGTATGTATTTGGACAAAAATCCGTTACATTTCAATAAAATCTTGAAAATGCACGAAAATTGCAGCCATTGTGGTTTAAAATATCAAATTGAACCTTCCTTTTTTTATGGCGCAATGTATGTCAGTTATGGATTGAATGTCGCTGTTGGAATAGCAGCTTTTTTAATCTCATTTGTAATCTTTGGCTCCAGCCTAAAAGTGGCTTTTATTGCTATAATTGCATCACTTATTGTCTTATTCCCATTTGTCTTGCGCTGGTCTAGAAACATATACATCAATATGTTTGTTTCGTATGATCCAAAAACGAACCGAAAATAATATTACTGTTGCCCTTTAGGCAGAAATCTTTTAATGTCAATTTCCTTATTTAGTGGAACTTGATGTTCTATATTTTCAAATAATGCTTTTGCCATTGCCGGTCCCAGCATAACGCCTCTGGTTCCCAAACCATTTAGAATATGTATGGATTCATAATTTCTATGCGTTCCCACTAATGGTCTTCTGTCCTTCACCGTTGGTCGAACGCCAGCAAAATGCTCGACAATTTCAAAATCACACGTAATAATTTCCTTTATTCTATCTACTAATTCTGTTTTTCCTTCCTCAGTAGGCAAATCCGTTTTATCTTTCCAATTATATGTTGCGCCAACTTTGAATAAATCATTCCCAAGTGGCAAAATAAACACACTCGTATTCACAATTACATCTAAATCTAACTCAGGTGCTTTAATAATAAAAAGCTCTCCTTTGGTCCCGTCTAAAGGCAACTGATTAAAATAAGGATTGGCATGCATTCCAAAACCTTCCGCAAAAATGATATGTTTGGCGTGAATATTTTTATATTGAATACCGTCAGAATTAATTATTAAAGCATCATAATTAAAAGATTCTTCTTGAAACAAATTGTTATGCTTTAGATACTCTCTGTATTTATTTAAAAGCAAAGCGGTGTCTACATAGCCCGTTTGTAAAACTTCGCCATAACCATAAGGAGAATCAATTCCTATGTACTTTTTAGAAATCAACTCTGTTGACAAAAAAGGAGCAAGTGCAACTTTATCCGAAGCGGCAAACCAATTATTCTGTTCTTCAACGGAAAAGAATTTTCTTAAAATAGGACTTTTGAAATCAACCTTACAATTTAGTTTTTCTTCTAAAATAGTATAAAATTCATTCATTAAAACTAATTGCTCTTGAGCCTGCCACACCTCGCTAAAACGTTTTAAAATAACAGGATTATACAAACCTCCAGCAATTTTAGATGAATTTTGAGAATTATTATCCAATACTAAAATAGATTTATCATTCCGCAAAGCAATCTCTGCGAATGAAATACCCGCTAAACCAGAACCTATAATTAAATAATCAATCATTTGAAATTATACCTTTTAAATAAGTGCAAAGTAAACACATTAAAACAAAAAAACTCTTACCATTATAGTAAGAGTTTTTTAATATACTTTAAAACCAGTATTAATAATTCCACATATCTTGTTCGAAATTGCGAATTTTTTCTTTTACTCTTTCCGATTCTAATAATTGATTTTGAGCGTTATCTTTCATGTATTCTTCAATAGTTCTATCGCCGTATACATTTTCTTCTTTGTAAATGACACTATTAAAACGCCTCGAGTTTAATATTTGATCAAATGAAACTGGCATCGCTGAATTTTTATCATTGAACGCTTTTGCTTCATGCAAAACATCTCTTGCAGCCGGGAAGAATACCCAGAACAATTCGATATAATCCTTTTCATCACTGTTCATTGTATAAACATCCGGAGTTACTGGACAAATTCCCAATAAACGATACTTCAATTCACTCTGACGTTTGTCAAAATACCAGTATCCTTTAATTTTATATTGGGTTACATCCTGAGCAGCTAAGTCTTGTCTTAAAATATACTCACTAGATATTTGACTTCCCGCATTAATTTGTTCTCTACCTGCGTCAGTAGTATCTATACGAGTCAATGAAGTTTGAATGTCTTGCAACGATTTTTTGGTATTAAAATAACTATCGGTATACACCTCAGTAATTTTACCATTTTTCAAAGCTTTGGTAAGTACATCATACAAAGACCTTCTATCAGAACCAATATTTGAAGTATCAATAGGAAAATACAAAGCAAAATTAATTTTTTCACTTAAGTCAATAATTTCCCATGTAGTCTTACCCATTAAAACATCTCTATCATGCACATAACCATAGACTAATGGTTTATCATTGTCTGAAATGAGCTGTGCCGCAGTTTTAAGTCCTATTTGGTCAGGAGTTTTTGCATTAAGCAAATTAGACTGTCCAAAAGAAGCGAAACTTCCCGTAATAGAAACAATAGCGATTAAAAAATTTCTTACATTCATCATGGTATCATAATAAGATATTGAAGTAGGTCAAATATAAACTTACTTATTATTTATTGTATTTCAAAAATTACTGGAGCAGTTCTTGGCAATAAATAGCTACCTGCACCTACAAGTTTTGTTTTTATTTCAGAAATAGTAACTTGATCCCCTCTTCCTGCTTTAGAGAGAACGGCTTTACATTGTGCATTCAATCTATTTCCTTGAACAACTACAGTAGGCTGTCCAGTCACTTTAAGATTAAATCCAACAACATTTAAACCAACTTCAAAATCAAAATCTTCCAATTTAGCTCCAATAGTAGCAATTTCAAGGTTTGATTTAGGTCCTTTTACTACACCTGACTCTCCTCTAATAGTTCCTGTTGGTCCGGGAATTCCTTTGACTCTAAATACTTTTTTATCAGAAGCGACTTTCCCGTCTGCCATTTTTCCTGTAACATTAATGACAACCTCATTTCCTCCTTGAGGGCTCATATTATATTTCCCATTTCCAACTTTAGTCAAACCTGCAGCAGATGCATTAACATCTTTATCTGAAATTCCTGCAAATGAAATAGATATTGGATTTACAACTCCTCTATATACTACATTCATTTTATCAGCAGAAATTGTAGCAGAATTTGGTCTTGGAACTACAACGTATTTCCCAGAAAACTTTAACGGAATTGTTTTTCCATCTTCAACAAAAGTAAATTGACCTCCAATTGTTTGTTCCCCTACTCCTCCAGCAGTTAAAGCAATTTTCGCCTGTCCTGTTGCAGGATCTAATCTTGCTCCTGTCACACTTTTTGGTTTCGTATTTTCGTCATAACGTCCTAAAACAACTTTTCCTGTAACCTGTTCTCCTTGGAAATAAGCATTTTTATCTAAAACTACAATTGCTTGGTAATTACTATATGAAGCAGTTTCAACTGCCGCTTTTCCTAAAGCAATACTATAAACATCTGATTCTGCTTTATTAATATCATTTTGCCAAGTAGAAAGTTTTGCTACTGATGCAATAGCAGGAAATCCTTTGAAGTGATAAGACAAAAATTTATCTTTTAAACCTTCTTTATTTTTAACATCGGAAATGTCGAACTTACTTTCAATTTCACTGATAACTGAACCATATTTTTTATCTGTTCCTAAAGCAACTTTCATGTCTGCTTTGTATTTAGTGATAGTTGCAATAATTTCATTCCCTTTTTTACCATAACCTTCTCCAGTGAACCAATCGTCGATATTGTCCCCTTTATCCATTTCTTCATAAGGTAGTTTTCCAGTTTCTGGATCAACTTCATACCCTTTTGTCGCTTGCTCTTTCAAAGAAGCGATATAATTATAGAAATTATCAGTTATAATTTTAACATTGTGAGCCGTTTGTGCTGCTATTGCGAATTCACCTTTAGCTTCAGCTGCTTTAGTATCTAAAGCAACTAGCATTTGCTCATTAGTTTGTTTTGAATTTACATTAGTACTTTCAAATTTTTCATTCATTAATCCGAAACCTGATATCACTTCTTTTGAAACATTCATTGCCAACATAGCGATAAAAACCAAGTACATTAGGTTAATCATCTTCTGTCTAGGGGTTAGTTTTCCTCCTGCCATATTTTCTACTAATTAGTTTGTTGTTTTTATATCGTTTGAAACTAATTATCCTTTATTACCCATTGCAGAAAGCATACCGCCATAAACATTGTTCAATGAAGCAATATTAGCAGTCATAGATTGCATCTGTTCTTTCAATTTTCCTGCATTTTCAGCAATTTCTTTATTTGCTTCAGCATTTCTTGAAGCACTTTCTAATTGCACTTTGTATAAGCTGTTTAAAGATTCCATCTGTGCCGCAGCCATAGATAATTCCTCACTGTATTTTTTTGTTGCAGAAATAGAATCTACTGTAGGAGCAATACCTTTAGCAGCTGATTCAAAATTTTTGATACTATTACCTAAGCTTGCCATTAATTCTCCGTCAATTTTGGCGTCTTTTAACATTGCGTCCAATTTTTGAGACAACAATCCTTGAGTATCAGCAGGAGCTTCAACTTTTTTCTTTGGTTCTGCTTTTACTCCATTTGCCAACTCTGGATAAACTAATGTCCAATCTAGTTCATTATCAACTGGTTCAAAAGCAGAAAGTGCAAAAATAAAAGCCTCTGTTAATAAACCTATTGAAAGCATCAAAGTACCTGTTAATGGACCCAATTCAAAATGAGTAATTTTAAAAAGAGCGCCAATGATAACAACTGCTGCTCCCATACCGTATGCAAAATTCATTGCTTTTTTCCCTAATAATGCCATAATAGTTTTTTTTTAATTTAATAGATATAGATTTGGTTTCTTTTATTTATTTCTTTTTTACATTACCAGTGGTTTGAAGTCC
The DNA here is from genome assembly GCF_030010385.1 of Flavobacterium algoritolerans. Taxonomy (NCBI): domain Bacteria; kingdom Pseudomonadati; phylum Bacteroidota; class Flavobacteriia; order Flavobacteriales; family Flavobacteriaceae; genus Flavobacterium; species Flavobacterium algoritolerans. The sequence goes on from NZ_JASCRZ010000001.1 coordinate 320,626, forward strand.
CATATAATCTTGAACAGTTCTAAAACCAATATAACTTCTGGCAGAATCTGCATATTCATGATCACGAGTACTCACTTGAAGGAAGTAAGCAACATCTTTCCATGAACCACCACGAACCACTTTTCTTTGATTTTTATAATCCTGAACATTAGGGTTCATTGAAGAAACATATTCATAAGCATTTGGATCATAAGATGAATCAGTCCACTCAGAAACGTTTCCGGCCATGTTATAAAGATTATAACCATTTGGCTCATATGATTTTGCTTCTACAGTATACAAAGCTTCATCAGCCGCATAATCACCTCTGTTAGGTTTAAAATTCGCCAAGAAACAACCTCTGTCATTTTTAGTGTAGGGACCACCCCAAGGATAAGTAGCGGACTCTAAACCGCCTCTTGCTGAATATTCCCATTCTGCTTCTGTTGGCAATCTGAATGAGTTTATTAAATCGTGACCTTTCTTTTTAGATTTTATGTAGGTATTTTTATTTAAAGTTCTCCAAGCACAAAAAGCTTTTGCCTGAGTCCATTTAACTCCTACAACTGGATAATCTCCGTAAGCTTTATGCCAGAAATAATCATTGTGCATTGGCTCATTATAAGAATAAGCATAATCTTTAATCCAAACCGTTGTGTCAGGATATACTTTCACTTCTTCAGTTCTGATGAAATTTTTTCTATTTCCTACTTTAGCTTTTGCAGCTGCCTGGATGTCCATCCAAGAGTAACGGAATTTTAATTTATTTACATCGATAGTTCTTAATCCATTGTATGAAGCCTCTATTGGCAAATACATTGAATCCATTACTTCGGCGTAATATTCATCAGGATACAACTTAGTATCTTTGATTAGTTTCACTTTTTTGTTCAATTTTCTTCCTGCATAAGGATCATCTGCAGTTCCTACACTATAATAATTATCATACATGTATTTATCATAAGCTGTCATCTTTTCAGGATCTGAATCATTAAAAGCAAAATCAGCTATACTTCCGGCATTTTTACCTTTACCCTTTGGATCTCCTGTACCAGGAGTTTGCCCACTCATATCAGCAAGAATAGCTAATCTAACTCTCATAGTAGAATCTTTTACCCATTCTACAAATTGACGGTATTCACTATTGGTAATTTCCGTTTCATCCATATAAAATGAACGAACAGTAACAGTTTTTGTAGGAGCATCTTCCACATTAGCTAAATCACCATCTGATTTACCCATAATAAAAGCACCACCAGGAATCAAAGCCATTCCATAAGGCTTTTCAGGATGCCATTTACCTCCATTAATACCAACTAACTCTCCTTTATCGCTTGATTTACCACAGCCGATTAAAAGGGCCAAAATTGACGTATATGCAATGAACTTCTTCATATAAATTTGGTTATCTATTCATTATTTTTAAGTGTGTAAACCTATTTATTATTTATTAATAAAACAATATTTTTGTTATGAAATTAATTTGAGCTCAAAAATAATGTTAAATAAAATACAAAAAAAATATTTTGTCGATAAAATGCAAAAATAATCGATAAAATACATAAAAATTGATTTTTTTAGATGTTTTATAATGTTAAGCTTATAAAAGCCATTATTTTTTGAACAATTTTCAAAGATAGAATGCAAATGTAAAATAAAAATTACAAAATATTCTTTCGTTGTGCTTTCCACCATCTTTCAGGCAATTCTTGGTTGCATGCCAATAAATATTCTTCATAGGAACATGGTAATAACGTATTTCTTTTTAGTTTATTATTAACATTTGAAATAAATGGAATTTCTATCCACCATCGATCCGTTTTATCACTTTTATAAAAAACAAGTTCCTCTTCTTCTAACGGAACAATATATTTTAAATAATTTTCTTTGCTACCAAAAGGATACTCATTAGAACGATAATGAAACCCTTCTATGAAATACCAAATGATCTGCGCTATGATGACCGATTCTTGTGTCGAATTATTATGATTGAATATTCCAAATGACGATACTTTATCACTTATTCCGGCATATCGTGACAAAGAACAAATCTCTTTTCCATTAAAACCATTTGGTGCAAACGAAATAAAATTTCCTGAATCAGATGATTTAACTGAATTCAAATCGACACTCACTAAATCGGCATCTCTAAAAACAGGCTCCGAAATAGAAATATTATTAGAAACTTCTCCTAATCTATAGGCATCAAAAAATAGCTTTTCTATCAAATCTATTTCTTCCTGCGAATTAAAATACGTTTGATACCCAATATTACAGTAATTGAAAAGATTATTAGGTTCGTCTACAACTATTTTTGTTAAATAAGAAGATGCTGAAACTTCTTCTTCGTCCTTACCAAAATCAAATTTATTATCAATGGACACTAAATTGACCATTTGTTCCAAATCATCGTAAGCTCTGTAGAGCGCGTACGTCAAATCTTGAGAACCACCAATAACTATAGGAGTTATTTTTTTCTTGATTAAGCTTGCAACCACTTTTTTTAAGGCAAAATAAGTGTCTTCAGCAGAATTTCCTGCCAGAATATCGCCTAAATCAGCAATAGAAGCATCCCAATTTCCTGGAAACAATCCGTAAAGCTCTTTTCTAAGTGGTATTAAATCTACATCCGAAACAGCTTTTTTGTCTCCTCGATTTTCTAAAACGCCTATTACAGCAATTTTAATCTTATTTAAATCCGGAAACTGTTTTTCTGTATGCAGCACAATTTTACTTCCCAATTGCTGAGAAGTCAATCCGTTTATATAAGCAAGGATTTCATCATCTACGGGTTTCAGAAAATCAAATTCCATTTTATTTCTTTTTTTTCCTCTCCCCGACCCTCTTCATTAGGAGAGGGAAGGTAAGAATGGAATGTGTTTATACTTATTTCTTCTTAACAGCTGCTTTCTTAGCTGCTGGTTTTTTTGTCGCTGTTGCTTTCTTTGCCGGTGCTTTTTTTGCTGGTGTTTTCTTGGCAATCATTTCCTGAACTTCGGCTAATGTCAATTTTGTGGCATCAACATCTTTACTTAATTCAATTTTAATTTTACCTTTAGTAATTACCGAACGTCCCCAACGGGCTTTTTCAACTAAAATTCCTTCTTCTTCCCAATTATGCAAAACCTTATCAATATTCTTTTGCAATTTATCTTCAATCAAGGCTTCAATATCCGATTGAGAAAGATTATCAAAGTTATACTTTTTACTCACATTAATAAACAAACCGTTCCATTTGATAAAAGGACCAAAACGACCCACACCTTTCTGTACACCTTCTCCTTTATAAACTGCTATTGGCGCATCGGCGGCGGCTTTTTCATCAATTAATTCCTGAGCTCTTTCAAAATCTACATCTAGAGGATTTTCTCCTTTTGGCAACGAAACAAAAGCGGCTCCGTGACGAATATATGGACCATAACGACCATTACTCACCTCAACTTCTTCTCCATTATATTCTCCAAGATTTTTTGGCAACAAGAATAAATTCAAAGTTTCCTCTAAAGTGATGTTTCCAATATTTTGATCTGCCATTAAACTGGCAAATTTTTTCTCTTCATCATCAGCAGCTCCAATTTGAGCCATTGGCCCAAATTTCCCTAAACGCACCGAAACTGGTTTCCCTGTTTTTGGATCAGTTCCCAGAATTCTTTCACCGCTTTCTCTATCTGCATTCGCTTCTACATCTTTCACAGTTGGGTGAAATTTATCGTAGAACTCTTGCATCATTTTTGTCCAAACGATATTTCCTTCTGCAATTTCATCAAAATCCTGTTCCACTTTTGCAGTGAAATTATAATCTAAAATGTTTCCAAAATTCTTAACCAAGAAATCGGTAACAATAGTTCCAATATCTGTAGGAACTAATTTCCCTTTATCAGAACCTGTATTTTCTTTCAGTAACTTCTCTCCTACTTTCCCGGATTGTAAAGTCAATTGCGTATAATTACGTTCCTGACCGTCAAGATTTCCTTTCTCTACATAATTTCTGTTGATAATGGTAGAAATTGTTGGCGCATAAGTAGAAGGACGACCAATTCCCAATTCCTCTAATTTTTTTACCAAAGAAGCTTCCGTATATCTTGCTGGTGGTCTAGAATATCTTTCGGTTGCTGAGATATAATTGTTTTGTAATTTTTCGTTGACTTTCATGGCAGGCAACATTCCTTCTTGCTCCTCTTCATCGTCGTCATGACCTTCTAAGTATACTTTCAAGAAACCTTCAAAAAGCAAAACTTCTCCAGATGCCGTGAATATTTCACCGTGATTATTTGCTTCAATTTTCACGTTAGTACGTTCTAATTGTGCATCACTCATTTGCGAAGCCAATGTTCTTTTCCAAATCAAATCATACAAACGCGCTTGATCTCTGTCGATATCTACCGTATGTCTTGACATATCCGTAGGACGAATCGCCTCGTGCGCCTCCTGTGCCCCTTTACTTTTATTGACAAAAGTTCGAGGTTTAGAGAATTCTTTTCCGTAGGACTTGATGATTTCAGCTTCAGCAGCTTCCATTGCATCTTTAGATAAGTTCACACTATCCGTTCTCATATAAGTGATAAGTCCGGCTTCGTACAAACGCTGTGCGAGTTGCATGGTAATTCCAACAGGCAAATACAATTTACGGGCGGCTTCTTGTTGCAAAGTCGAAGTGGTAAAAGGTCCAGTTGGTGATTTTTTGGTAGGCTTCGTTTCTAAATCGGCTACCTTATATGTAGAACCTATATTTTTATTTAAAAAATCTTCGGCTTCTTTTTTAGTATTGAAATTTTTAGGCAGTTTGGCTTTGAATGTTTTTCCAGATTCGTTAGTAAATTCAGCCACAACAGAATATGTTGCAATGGCTTTAAAATTCTGAATTTCTCTTTCACGCTCTACAATCAAACGAACAGACACTGATTGTACACGACCCGCAGAAAGTCCCCCTTTAATTTTTCTCCAAAGTACAGGCGACAATTCATAACCAACTAATCTGTCCAAAACACGACGTGCTTGTTGTGCATTAACTAAATTATAATCGATTTCTCGTGGATTATCAATTGCTTTTAGAATCGCAGTTTTAGTAATTTCGTGAAAAACAATTCGCTTAGTTTTGGTTTTGTCTAATTTTAATTCTTCGGCTAAATGCCAAGAAATAGCCTCACCCTCGCGATCCTCATCACTTGCTAACCAAACCATTTCGGCTTTTTTTGCTAATCCTTTTAATTTAGTGACCAACGCTTTTTTATCGGCAGAAACTTCGTATTTTGGTTTAAAACCATTTTCCACATCTACACCAATTTCTTTGGAAGGTAAGTCAGCAATATGCCCATAACTGGACTCTACTTGAAAATCACTTCCTAGAAATTTCTCGATTGTTTTTGCCTTTGCAGGGGACTCAACTATAACTAAATTCTTTGCCATTGCTCTATTTTTCTGGGACAAAAGTATCTAATTTTTTTAAATATTGGGCTTTAGATTTTATTTTTGAATTATTTCACAATCATTAATAGTTAAGTTATTGCCATACTCGACTGTTTTTTAGCCTCGATTATAGTGAAAAGCCCGGAGCAAAAAAGTAAAAGTTTCTTGTTCTAAAAAAGCGACCAACGGAAGCTCTTTTCAGGACTTTGGAAACTTTACTTTTTTTGTGAGTCCAGAAGGGTCGGGATTGTAACGGAAAGCGGGACACGAGCAAAGCGAACTGACGAAGTAAATAGCTCCCCAGAAAAAATGCCTTAAAATAGTGTTAATTCTTAATCTGACATCTTGTCATATTTATTTGAATTGCGTTATCTTTGTGCTTTGAAAATACATGATGGAAAAGATTATTGAAGAAAGTAAGCAAGGTGAAAGTCTTGTTCTGGAGAATAAACCTGAGAATACAAAAAAACTATTTATAGAAAGTTACGGTTGTGCGATGAATTTTTCGGACAGTGAAATTGTAGCTTCTATTCTATCCGGAAACGGATACAATACAACGCAAGTTCTGGAAGAAGCTGATTTAGTTTTGGTCAATACTTGTTCCATTCGGGACAAAGCGGAGCAAACTATTCGTAAACGTTTGGAAAAATATAATGCTGTAAAACGTATTAATCCAAAAATGAAAGTGGGCGTTTTAGGCTGTATGGCGGAACGATTGAAAAGTCAATTCCTTGAAGAAGAAAAAATCGTTGATCTTGTTGTGGGTCCTGATGCCTATAAAGATTTACCAAACCTTTTACTGGAAGTAGAAGAAGGTCGTGATGCGATTAACGTGATTTTGTCGAAAGACGAAACCTATGGTGATATTTCGCCGGTTCGATTGATGAGTAACGGAATTACCGCTTTGGTTTCAATTACTCGTGGTTGCGACAATATGTGTACGTTTTGCGTGGTGCCTTTTACCCGTGGACGTGAGCGCAGTCGTGAGCCTCAAAGTATCATGAAGGAAATTCAAGATTTGTGGGACAAAGGGTTTAAAGAAATTACACTTTTGGGACAAAATGTGGATAGTTTCCTTTGGTACGGTGGCGGATTGAAGAAAGATTTTGAAAATGCTACCGAAATGCAAAAAGCTACGGCAGTTGATTTTGACCAATTACTGGAAATGGTAGCTGTTGGTTTTCCTAAAATGAGAATCCGATTTTCGACCTCTAATCCACAAGATATGCACGAAAGTGTTTTGCACGTTATTGCAAAACATCCTAATATTTGCAAACACATTCACTTGCCGGTGCAGTCCGGAAGCAATAGAATTTTGAAAGAAATGAACCGCTTGCACACGCGTGAAGAATACATGACTTTGATTGACAAAATCAGAACTATTATTCCAAACAGTTCGATTTCACAGGATATGATTGCTGGTTTCCCTACAGAAACCGAAGAAGATCATCAAGACACTTTGAGTTTGATGGAATATGTGAAGTATAATTTTGGTTATATGTATTCGTATTCCGAACGTCCGGGAACATTGGCAGGAAGAAAAATGGAGGATGACGTTACCGAAGAAACGAAAGCAAGAAGATTACAGGAAATTGTCGATTTACAACAAAAACACGCTTGGTTCCGCTCTGAGGAATTCATTGGACAAACGGTAGAAGTTTTAGTTGAGAAAGTTTCAAAAAAATCGACAGAAGAATTTTCAGGAAGAAATTCACAAAGTATTACGGTAGTTTTCCCAAAGGAGGACTACAAGATTGGAGATTTTGTGAATGTGAAAATCACTTCTTGTACCAGCGGAACTTTGAAAGGAGCAGCAGTTGGTTTGAGTGAGATGAATTGATTTTTTTTACCACAAATTTCGCAAATTTTCACAAATTCATTCAATTAAAATATCTAACATGACTGAGTCTAATGAGTATTATTATAAAAAAAAACGAAAACTACGAAATAGTTGGTCTTTGTATGGAAGTACATAGAATACTCGGACCTGGTTTACTTGAAATTGTTTATAAAGATGCTTTAGAAATAGAATTCAGAAACCATAATATTCCATATGAAAGAGAAAAAGAGTATAATGTGGAATACAAAGGAATTATTTTGCCTCATAAATTTTATGCCGACTTTGTGGTTTATAGCGATATTATTCTAGAAGTAAAATCAATAAAAGAAATCAGTAATGATCATCTTGCACAGACATTAAATTATATGAAATTAGCCGACACTCCCATTGGAATAATAGCAAATTTCCAAAACAAATCGTTAGTTCACAAAAGATTAATAAATACCTAAAATAATAAATTTGCGATAATTTGTGTAATTTGTGGTTGAGAAAAAAAATATGGAATCAGTTCAAAACATAAAACAACGATTTGAGATTATCGGGAATGACCCGAAGCTCAACCGTGCGATAGAAAAAGCCATTCAGGTAGCTCCAACTGATATTACCGTTTTAGTAGCGGGAGAAAGCGGTGTGGGAAAAGAGAATATTCCTAGAATTATCCATTCGCTTTCGCACAGAAAACACGGAAAATACATTGCCGTAAACTGCGGAGCCATACCTGAAGGAACGATTGACAGTGAACTTTTTGGTCATGAAAAAGGTGCTTTTACCGGCGCAACCAATACACGTGAAGGTTATTTTGAAGTAGCTGACGGCGGAACTATTTTCCTAGACGAAGTAGGTGAACTGCCTTTAACTACTCAAGTGCGTTTGTTACGTGTTCTTGAAAATGGCGAATTTATAAAAGTAGGTTCTTCTCAGGTTCAAAAAACAGATGTACGAATTGTAGCCGCTACCAATGTCAATTTATTTGATGCTATCGAAAAAGGGAAATTCAGAGAGGATTTATATTATCGTCTAAGTACGGTGGATATTACTTTGCCCCCTTTACGCGATCGAAAAGACGATATTCATTTGTTATTCAGAAAATTCGTTGCTGATTTTGCCCATAAATATAAAATGCCGCCTTTAAAACTGGACGAAAACGCTATCCAATTATTGCAGAAGTTTCGTTGGAGCGGTAATATTCGTCAATTGCGAAATGTAGCCGAACAAATCTCTGTTTTGGAAACTAATCGTGATATTTCAGCCGTGACTTTACAATCATATCTGCCAGTTCTGGGAAACAATTTACCATCTGTGATAAAGGATAAGAAAAGCGAAAGTGATTTTAGTACCGAAAGAGAAATTTTGTACAAAGTACTTTTTGATATGAAAAGTGATTTGAACGATTTGAAAAAATTAACTTTGGAATTGATTCAAAACGGCGTGTCTAAAGTTCAGGAAACCAATCAGCATTTGATAAAAAAAATATATGGTTCGAAAGAAAATGATAGCGAAATAGATTTTGAAGAAGAACCAAGACCAGCCTTAATCACTTCTAAAAACAATGAAGAGTTGTATCAAGAGCATGATGATAATTATCTTTTTGCAGAAACAATCGAAGAAGAAGAAACGTTGCGTTTAGAACAAAAAGAAATCGAAATGATTAAGAAATCATTAGAGAAAAATAAAGGAAAACGAAAAGCTGCAGCAGATGAACTAGGCATTTCTGAAAGGACTTTATATAGAAAAATTAAGCAATTTGACTTGTAGTTTTTACCCAAAAAATACGAAGACACCAATGCTTAAATTCAAAATGAATATCTTTGCCCCAAGCTTTAGCGAACCGGGAAGCAATTTTTTAAAACAGAAAATGAAACATATAAAACTAATTCTTCTTTCAATAATTATAATGAGCATCAATAGTTGCTCGGTTTACAACTTTACCGGAACGGGTAAAATTGATGCCGAAACATTTCAAGTTGGCTTTTTTCAGAATAATGCTGAATTGATTGAGCCTGGTATTGACAGAACATTTACATTAGAACTTCAGGATTTAATTCAAAATCAAACCAATTTAAACTTGGTCAAAAATGGTGCTGATTTGACTTACGAAGGAGAGATTGTAGATTATAGAATAAGTCCTATGACAGCTACTGCAGATCAGCGAGCAGCTCAGAACCGATTAACGATTCGAGTGAATGTTCGTTTTACTAATAAGAAAAAAGAAACAGATGATTTTGAAAAACCATTCACTTTCTTCTACGATTATCCTGCAGAACAGCAATTGACAGGAGCAACTTTAAACAGTGCTTTAAAGGAAATTTTTGAAAGAATTACACAAGACATCTTTAATGAGTCACTCGCAAAATGGTAAATGGGTTTAAATTCGATAATTTGTTGATTCAGTTAATCGAAGAACAAGCAAACGAATAACCAAATAAACGAATACCCTTTATGAACGTAACCGATTATACTTATTTGATTAATAAACCTGATGCTATTCATGAAAAGCAAACGGAAGCTTTGGAAAAAGTACTCGTTGAGTTTCCTTATTTTCAAAGTGCCCGAGCGATTCAATTAAAAGGTCTTTACAATCAAAATAGCTTTAAATACAATACTGCTTTAAAAGTTACTGCAGCACATTCAACTGACCGATCTATTTTATTTGACTTCATTACTTCGGATACGTTCACTTCGATTCAAAAAGGTCTTTACGATAAAAAAGCATTAGAAATTCTTGACATAAAAGTAGTCGACAGTGAAATTATTGTTACTGAAGAAAAAACGGAGTCTAAAATAAATTCTTTAGAAAGATCCATACTTACTTCAATAAAAGAAGCTTCTGCTATCGATGTTGATGATGCTTCAAAAACTACCGAAGAGAAACTGGCAATTGGAAAACCTTTAGATTTCTCTAAAAGCGAGCAACATTCCTTTCAAGAATGGCTTCAACTTTCCCGCACTGAACCTATCCAAAGAGAGAAAGAAAGTGCTATTAATTTACCACTTCCTATAATAGATGAAGATAAAAGAAAGAAATTAGAATTAATCGATAAGTTTATTGAAGCCAGTCCAAAGATTTCTCCGGTAAAACATGGAGTTGCTTCCACTGTTACTTTTGACTTAAATGCAGCCGACAATTCTTTCTTGATGACAGAGACTTTGGCCAGAGTATATTTAGAACAAAAAAAATATCAAAAAGCGATTCAAGCTTATGAAATATTAATTTTGAAATATCCAGAAAAAAGTAGTTTCTTTGCAGACCGCATATCGGATATTAAGATTTTACAACATAATAATAATTAAACAATGAGCACATTTTCAATTTTTTTAGTTTTAATAACTATAGTTTGTTTTCTATTAATCGTAGTTATCATGGTTCAAAACCCTAAAGGTGGAGGATTATCATCTACAATAGGTGGTTCTCAAATGTTAGGTGGAGTACAAAAAACAACTGATTTTTTAGACAAAAGCACATGGACATTAGCAACTATACTAATTGCACTTATACTACTTTCTAGCTTAAGCTTTACAGGAACATTAAGTGATACTGATTCTAAAATCATCGAAAACACAGGAAGTGCAGCGCCAGCTACAAACACGCCAGCAGCTCCTGCTCAAAACACTCCTGCTGCAACAAATCCAGCAGAATAAATTATTACAACATATTCTAAATGCCAGCCTGTCAAAGCTGGCATTTTTTATAAGAAATTATGTCAGTTTCATTAGGATGGCACAATTTCTGAAATCTCTTTAACCGTAATAAAAATAAATACTAAAAAAATATACAATCATGGCTTTAAACATTAAACCACTTTCAGACAGAGTTCTTATCGAACCCGTTGCAGCTGAAACAAAAACTGCTTCAGGAATTTTTATTCCAGATACAGCAAAAGAAAAACCACAGAAAGGAACTGTTGTTGCTGTTGGAAACGGAACAAAAGAACACACAATGACTGTGAAAATTGGTGATTCTGTGCTTTACGGAAAATACGCTGGAACTGAATTAAAACTAGAAGGAAAAGATTATTTGATCATGCGTGAAGACGATATTTTAGCAATAATATAATCGAATTAACAAATAAACGAATTAACAAATAAAATTAAAATGGCAAAAGATATAAAATTTGATATTGAAGCACGTGACGGTTTAAAACGTGGTGTTGATGCATTGGCAAATGCAGTAAAAGTAACTCTAGGACCAAAAGGTCGTAATGTAATTATTGGAAAAGCTTTTGGTGGACCAAATGTTACTAAAGATGGTGTTACCGTTGCAAAAGAAATTGAATTGAAAGATCCATTGGAAAACATGGGTGCTCAAATGGTAAAAGAAGTAGCGTCAAAAACTAATGATTTAGCTGGAGACGGAACTACAACTGCAACTGTTTTGGCACAAGCTATCGTAAAAGAAGGTTTGAAAAACGTTGCTGCAGGTGCAAATCCAATGGATTTGAAACGCGGAATTGACAAAGCGGTTGAGGCTATTGTAGCTGACTTAGCGAAACAAGCAAAAGTAGTAGGAAGTGATTCTGAAAAAATCAAACAAATTGCTTCAATTTCTGCTAACAATGACGAAGTAATTGGTGAGTTAATCGCTACTGCTTTCGCAAAAGTTGGAAAAGAAGGTGTTATCACTGTTGAAGAGGCAAAAGGAACTGATACTTATGTTGATGTTGTTGAAGGAATGCAATTTGACAGAGGATATCTTTCTCCTTATTTTGTGACTAATTCAGAAAAAATGGAAGTAGAATTGGAAAATCCTTACATCCTTTTGTATGACAAAAAAGTTTCTTCATTAAAAGAATTATTACCAGTTTTGGAACCAGTTGCTCAATCTGGAAAACCATTATTGATTATTGCTGAAGATGTTGATGGTGAAGCATTATCTACATTGGTAGTAAATAAATTACGTGGAGCCTTAAAAATCGCTGCTGTAAAAGCACCTGGTTTTGGAGACAGAAGAAAAGCTATGTTGGAAGATATCGCAATCTTAACTGGTGGAACTGTAATCTCAGAAGAAAGAGGATACACTCTAGAGAACACAACTATCGAAATGTTAGGAACTGCTAAGAAAGTGACTATCGACAAAGACAATACAACGATTGTAAGCGGTGCTGGTGAAGCTGATATTATCAAGAATCGTGTCAACCAAATCAAAGGTCAAATGGAAGCTACCACTTCTGATTATGACAAAGAAAAGTTGCAAGAACGTTTGGCTAAATTAGCTGGAGGAGTTGCTGTACTTTATGTTGGTGCTGCTTCTGAAGTAGAAATGAAAGAGAAAAAAGATAGAGTTGATGATGCACTTCACGCAACGCGTGCTGCTGTTGAAGAAGGAATTGTTGCCGGTGGTGGTGTTGCTTTATTGAGAGCTAAAAATGCATTAAGCACTCTAAAAGCTGACAACGCTGATGAAGCAACAGGAATTCAAATTGTATCTCGTGCAGTGGAATCTCCATTGAGAACTATTGTTGAAAATGCAGGTCTTGAAGGTTCAGTTGTTGTTGCAAAAGTTGCTGAAGGAAAAGGTGATTTTGGATACAACGCAAAAACGGATGAATATGTTGACATGCTTAAAGCAGGTATTATTGATCCTAAAAAAGTAACTCGTGTAGCGTTAGAAAACGCAGCTTCGGTTGCCGGAATGATATTGACTACTGAATGTGCTTTGATTGATATTAGAGAAGATAATGGCGGTGGAAACCCAATGGGTGGAGGTATGCCAGGAATGATGTAATACCATCAATCCCTTATAAATAAAAAACCGTCTCGATAAAAATTGAGACGGTTTTTTTTATGATAAAAAATTATTAATTATTCTTGAGTTTTTGACTTTCTGCTGAACTTATAAATTACCGGTAAAACAGTAATCCCAACTAAAGCTATAACAATTATTTCGATGTGTTCTTTCAAATCAATTTGATAATTTTCAAGTAGAAAACCATATAAATAATGTCCTGCGAAAATCAATGTGAATGACCAAATGAAAGAACTTAAAATGTTATAAAACATAAACTTCTTTTTGTCCATAGAAACAATTCCAGCTACTATTGGTGCAAAAGTCCTAAATATTGGCAGGAATCGAGCAAAAATAATTGCTTTGCCTCCGTATTTTTCAAAGAAATCTTTTGATTGAACTAAATATTTTTTCTTAAACCAAAAACTATCTTCCTTATTATACAAGTAATAACCGCTTTTTGAACCAAACCAATATCCAACAACATTACCCAAGATACCTGCTAAAGCCACAAGTGTTGATAAAAGAACAACATTCGCAAAATCATTTTCAATGAATAAAATGTTTTCTATTAAATCACGGCTGTAAATCCCTGCCAAAAACAACAAACTATCTCCTGGTAAAAAGAACCCCGCAAAAAGACCTGTTTCTGCAAAAACAATAAATAAAACTATATAAATACCCAATTTAATTCCATTAACATCAAAATGAATATAAAAAAGCGGGTCAATCAAATTCTTCCAATCAAAATCGTTCATTCTACGGTGTTTTATGCTAAAATTATTCGTGCGTGAAAGTACGGATAATATATCTTAACCACAATTTATGCTACTATTTTAAAGTTTTATTAACTATTTAAATTAGCCGAATTAACTTTCCATTGCCAACAATCAAATATTGTTTTTTTTATTCGGGATTCTAGCGCTTTAAAAACATGGCTTTTTATAGTTAACCACCATAATTTCATTCAAAAAAACATTCAAAATATGGCATTAAAAAAACCAAAGCTTTCACTTTGGTTTTCTTTAAAATTATTTTCGTTCATATTGGCAACAAGTATGAAGCTTTTCATAATCTTCCTTTAATGCCTTGACTTCATCTGTATCGTGACCAACTTTTGCAATCGCTTTTTGAATCGTAAGAACATCCGTTTTCTGTTCGTTTGCAATCAAATATAAAGTGCCACAATCCATATGCCAATCGGCAAATTTCACTCCCGAGACACTTAATGCCGCTTTTTCAATTCTCTTTTTACACATTTCACAATTCCCGCTCACATGAAATTCAACTTTAGCATTTTTATTTTTCACTTCTTGAGCCTGAACTGTAAATCCAACAAATGTCAGTAACAGTACTACAATTATATTTTTCATAATTTAATTTTTTTAAGACTATTTAATTTTAAAACGTAAACCCGCATAATACATTTGTCCAAAAACTGGACCATAAACTATTGATGCATCAAAAGTAGGACCAAATGGATTTTCATTACCCAGAATAACATTATCTTGTTTGTAATTTCCAATATTTTCTCCGCCAATATAGATTTCAAAAGTAGAAGAAAAAGTTCGTGTAACTTGTATATTCATCACAGAAAATGATGGCGAAAATTCTGGCAGCCTATCTTCTTCAGGATTTGTTGATGTATTGGGCAATTGTTGTTTGCCGAGCCAATTGAAAGTATAATCAAACTTCCATTGTTTTCCTTTATCCAAAATATGGGTTTCATATCCTAAATTCCCAAACAAACGATGTTTTGCCTGCAATGGCCTTTGATACGTTCCTGACAAATAATCCGCTTGAATATCATAGTACTTGTAGGCTGTCCTCAAATTAAAATGTTTGGCTAATTCATAATTAAACTCTACTTGCAAACTATTAGCATACGATTTCCCAATTAAGTTGTAAAACAAAACCTGTTGCGGACTTTGCATCACATCAACAACTGCCTGATTTTGAAAATCGGTTCTGTAGAAATCAAACCCAACATCAGCGTTCTTACCAAAAAGTAAAAAACCCTGCATAAAACTCAGCCCGTAATTCCATGCAATTTCAGGATTCAAACCGTATATTTTTCCATTGGTATCCAAAAAATCAAAGGTTCTTGAACTTGCCAAAAGCTGTTGATTTTCGGCAAAAACATTAGCGCTTCGTTTCCCTCTTCCTGCTGAAAATCGCAAAACACCTTTCTCCCAAGGATTATATCTCACGTGCAATCTTGGCGTAGCAAAAGTCCCCAAACGATTATGATTGTCTATTCTACCGCCAAGAACTACGCTAAAATTATCCGTGTTATCATATGTATATTCGAAAAAAGCGCCAACCGAATTATCAATCCTGCTGTAATCATTTGCATTGACAAACTCGCCGTATTTATCATAGGTAAAGTTCAGACCCGTTGAAAATTTATGTTTCGTATTATTGATAATCGAATTAAAAATCAGGTTCGAATAATAACTTTTTTGTTTGATATTATATTGATTTAACCCAAAATAAGAATTTTGATCATGACTGTTAAAAGCATTTTGAAAACCAATACTCTGATACGGCATATCAGGAAAAACATACCCTAATTTAGTGGAAACATCAAGCCGTTCCGTATTGATTTCGGAGCCCCAATAATTCGTTGTCCCCTTATCTCTATCAGGGTCAAAATTTAATTCTCCTGTTTGTTTTTGATCATTCATATAACGGAAGTTGATGAAACTCACCCACCCTTTTTCGGCATTGGTATATTGCCAACGGTTCAAAACATTGATTTGTTTTGCCAATGGATTGTCCAGAAAACCATCGTCATTCATATCGTTTTTTGAAACCCTCGTGTTTCCGTGAACAAACAAGCTGCTACTCCATTTCTCAGAAATTTTCTTGTTGAAATGCGTGTTTAATTCGAATCGGGAATCTGTTGAACCATACGCATTCAGAAAAAATGGAATATCGCTGATGGGCTTTATCAATTCGGTATTAATTTGTCCCGAAATACTTTCGAAACCATTAACTACACTTCCGGCTCCTTTGGTGATTTGGATGCTTTCGACCCAAGTTCCCGGAGTGAATGATAATCCGTAGGCTTGAGAAGCACCACGCACCGAAGGAATGTTTTCCTCTGTAATCATCAAATAAGGACTCGTTAATCCCAGCATTTTTATTTGTTTCGTTCCCGTCAAAGCATCCGAAAAATTAACGTCGATTGAAGGATTGGTTTCAAAACTTTCTGCCAAATTACAACAAGCAGCTTTGAGTAGTTCTTTGCTTGTCAGTACTGTAGTATTAGCCGTTAAGCTATATGATTTTTTTAAACTTTTACTGTTGCCTTTTACTTTTATCTCCTGCAAAGTATCTTGAGCAAAAGAATTAAAAGCGCAAAAGAAGAACAATAAAAGTATTGAAATTTGTTTTTGCATGATTGATTTTTAATGTTTGAAAAATGTAAAATCACAAAGCTGTGATTCAAGTTTTATAGAAACATTAAAACTACGCGTAGAAAATATATTGGTGGTATAATTTAAAAAAAGGAGGCGCATTTGCATCGCAGTAATACGAAAGAAATGGACTATTTTTAAAATTTGAAACAAATGAAAACACAGAAGCATTCCATTCATTCATTTGAAATATAAAATCAGGATGAAAAGAGACTGTTTTTTGAATTAAATCATCTGTTTTCTTTTGAAATTTAACCTCTTTGTCTTTGCAACAATGTGATTCTTTTTCAACAACCCCACAACAATCCTTTTCTAATTTTTGGTCCTGAACTGGCGTTTTAAGAGTTACCGAAGTAATCTCACTTCCACAATAACGAACATTAAATGCTAATCCCATATTGGAAACCAATACGAAAAAAGCCAAAAGTATACTTATATGTTTGTTAAATTTCACCTTACAAAATTAGTGATTTTATCACATCAAAAAATTAAATTCCTAAAGAATTTACAACTCAAATTCTTGTCCCATTAAAGGAATTTTACAGTCAAAACCGTATTTTTCATGAATTTTTATACGAAGCTCATCCATAGGCTCATTTTCTCCATGCACAAGAAAAACTCGTGTAGGCTTATTTTCCAATTCTGACAACCAGTTAAGCAAATCTTTTTGATCTCCATGTGCTGACAAACCTTGTATTTCCAAAATATTAGCTTTTACAGGATAATAGCGACCATGAATTTTAATTTCTTTTGCTCCTTCCAGTAATTTTCTTCCACGTGTTCCTTCGGCTTGATATCCCACAATAATTACGGTAGTTTCCGGAAGGCCAATATAATGTTCGAGATACCCCAATACTCTTCCTCCAGTTACCATTCCGCTGGCAGCAATAACCACTTTAGGCTGTTCATCAAAAATAACCTGCATGGTTTCTTGATAATCAGAAACCAATGAAAACATTTTACTCATTTCGGCACATTCCTCCAGCGATAGCTTGTGCCATTTTTTATTATTCGAAAAAATATTCAGTGCATTAATTCCCATTGGAGTGTCAATAATATATGGAATATTAGGGATTTTATCCTCCTCTCTGAGTTGCCACAATAAGTACATGATGGTTTGGGCACGCTCTACGGCAAAACTCGGAATAATGATGGTTCCGCCTTTCTCAACGGTATTATTTATATAAGTTTCCAATTCTAATTTAGTATCTGTTTGAGGATGCAGTCGATTGCCATAGGTGCTTTCGAGAAAAACATAATCGGCTTTTTTAGGTTTGGTTGGCGGATACATCAATACATCATTATCGCGACCAATGTCTCCGGAAAAAACCAACGTTTTATTTTCAAGTGTCAACGCAATGCTGCAAGCACCTAGAATATGTCCAGCATTTGTATAAACAGCTTCAATTTGGGCATCCAAAGAAACTGGTTCATTGGTTTTAATTACTCTAAAAAACGGAAAAACTTTTTCAGCCTGTTCTACCGTATAAAGTGGTTCGGCAATTTCATGTTTGGAATATTTTCTTTCATTAGCATTTTTAGCTTCTTCTTCCTGAATTTTCGCACTATCCAGCAGGATGAGTTTAGTAATGTCTTTTGTGGGACTCGTGCAATAAATTTTGCCTTCAAAACCTTGATTTACCAATCTTGGCAACCAACCGCAATGATCTAAATGGCCGTGAGTAAGCAAAACAAAGTCTATCGTGGCTGGTAAAATAGGTAAAGGTTCCCAATTGAGTTCCCGTAAAGGCTTGATGCCCTGAAACAATCCACAGTCTATCAAAATCCGAATCCCATTACTTTCAATTAATGTTTTTGAACCGGTTACTGTACCTGCTCCACCAATAAATTTAACTTTCATATGATTTGAATTTAAAATTAAACAATCCTGTATTATTTTAAATATAACTGCACAATTCCGTTGCTTCTTTTAATACGTTTTTTATCCGGTTTGGACTCAATCCTATTTTTTCTAAACAATCGGAATGGTTTATTATTTCTTTTACCAAAATCACGTCTAATATCAATAACTTATCTTTTTCGGCTATTGATAAAGTAGTTAAGCAAGTTACCGGATAAAGATAATGTGTGTCATTTTTTGTTTTTAGATTATTGTCTTCAGGATAATTCCAACTTAATAAATTCAATCCGGAGCATTTTGCAAAATCGACAGCATCAGTCGTAAACCTGTTATTTGTGACAATCCAACAATTTGAAATACTATCTTTTTTTTCAAAAATGGCATGCTGTCTTTCCTTCAAATCATTGAAACGAGACAAAATATACATGGGAACTTTCACATCAGAAGCAGCTTCCCTGCCCACATGATATTTACATTCAATCATTGAAATTTGCTCATTCTTCTTTACTAAAACATCAATTTCATGCAGCACACATTTACCTTGCAAGCTTATATTTGTTACCGTTTGATACTGTTCCGAAGCAAAAAGACGGGCGATATATTTTTCGAAAAAGAAACCTGCCGGACCTAACAGTCGTATTGCTTCTCTTAAATTATAACGTGCCGCATGGGAATTAGCCGTTTTTTTCAATAATGAAAAAGCCATTTTGTAGATTTGTTTCGTAGAAATACCCTCATACATTTGTTTTTTTATAGCATAAAGTATGTCATCGACCGCAATAGCACTTGCTCCCGATTTTAAAAGTGACTTTTTAAGTTTATCAGAATTAAATTCGACAATATCCCCAGAATGTTTGACAATTTTCATATCCTTATTGATTTGATAAACAAACACTTAAATCAACATAAAGATAAAGAAAAAAGACTACTTATTTTGTTTTTGATAATAAAATCCCGGAACAAATAATAAGACAAAAATAGGCTGAATCAAAAACCTGCGAACGTAAAATAAGACCCAATTACTATTTTCATTCGCAAAGTAGACTATGTAGAAAAAAGCAACAATTAAAATCATGAAGAAAAAATAATACAGGACGAAGGCAAATTTAACCATCGCGACATCCTTGAAAATGACATAAATAATACCCAATGAAATAACGGTATTTAATGTGTAACGGAACAATAGTCCTAAAAATAATTGAGTTGAATTGAAACTTGGTAGCCTTAACTTGGCAAAATCTTTTTTGAAAAAATCCAGAAAAGGATCATAAAACAACTGATTTTCAAAAGCACGAACAACCACTAATAATACAACCAAAAGAAGGAATTGTACAAATCTCAGTTTGTTATTTAATATCTTTTGAAGCATATCTTGAAAATTTACGAACCCAAATTAACCACAAAATAAAAACTACACCATAAATATACAAAGGAAAAAGGACTCCGTGTAAAAACGGCTCTTGTTTTGGAAAATAAAAAATCAGTGCACTTAAAGCAGCTATTCTCAAAATATTCAACACATAAATAAGAAGGCTTCCGCCAAAGATAAAAAGCAGCGTTGCTTGTAGCTTCCCCGAAAAAGCTAATACAAATGAAATAAACAAAATAATTACACTAATTGCATTACAGCCTTCTACAATACGGGCAACATATTTTTGATTATAAAACAGCTTCATATAAGGATGCGCAGCACTTTCTTCAATTGAAGATCCATTATTGAACAATTGCAACACTTGCTCCGTATTTTCACTCACCATTCTGGTAATAGAATCTATTTTATTTTCCTCAAAACCATTAAGATAGCACTGATACAAAAAAGTCAGTGCTATATAACTTGAAAAAAAGGTTGCCAAAAAAAGCAAAAACGGTTTGTAGAGAATAAAATATTTTTTCAAAATCTATTTTTTAACAAATTTATGTAATTTTTGAAACTGGCTTTAAATACTTTTGCATAAATAAAAATTAAAAACATGACATTTCAAGAATTACAACCAAAAGTAACCGAAATCACTTTAAATACAACGCTGTCAAGAGACGAAAAACTATTGTCTATTTGTGAGCTTCTTAGCGACTCCATTTCCTATTACAATTGGGTTGGATTTTATTTTGCAAATCATGAATCTAAAACATTGCACTTAGGACCGTATGTTGGAGCAGAAACAGATCATACTGTAATCCCTTTTGGAAAAGGAATTTGCGGACAAGTAGCAGTTTCTAATGAAAATTTTGTAGTTCCTGACGTTGCAGCGCAAGACAATTATATCGCTTGTAGTTTTACCGTAAAATCAGAAATTGTAGTACCACTTTTTGTAAACGGAGAAAACATAGGACAAATTGATATTGACAGCCATGTCTTGGATCCTTTTACTAAAGACGATGAATTATTTTTGGAATTTGTAAATACAGAAGTAGCTAAATTGTACTAAAATAATTACATTTGACAGCAAATAAAAACATCTTATGTCAACTAATCTATTTGCTGCAATATTATTTTTGGTATCCACTTTCTCATTTTCACAAACTCCAAAAGACGGAAAAATATTTTTAGATTCAACATGGAATGAGACTACTGAAGCAAATCATAAATATTATAGAATAATTAAAGATTATTATTCTGATAAAGAAAGCTATAAAATTTATGATTATTTTAAATCAGGAGTCTTACAAATGGCCGGAGCCTCAAAATTCAAAGATCGTTTACAAAAAGAAGGTCCGTTTGTTTATTATTATGAAAATGGTAACAAAGAATCCATGGAAAGTTATATAAACGGTTCGCAAACTGGAAAACAATATAATTGGTATCAAAATGGACAAAAAAAATCAGAGACTGAATATTTCATAGATAACAACAGTAGAACTCCTAGTTATAAAATAATTCAATTTTGGGACATCAATGGCAACCAAAAAATAATTGACGGTATTGGTGAATATGAAATAAAAACTGACAATTTCTATGAAACTGGAAAAATTGTTAATGGTTTAAAACATGGAACATGGGAAGGTATTGTTGATTCCGAAAAGTATAGCTATACCGAAAATTATGTAGAGGGAAATCTTATATCTGGAACAAGCACAGATTCTAACAATATTAAATATAGTTATACTTCAATAGCTACTATGCCTGAACCCAAAAAGGGGATAAAGCATTTTTACAATTTCATTAGCAATAATTTCATCAAACCTAGCGAAGCTAAATTATATAAAGTATCGGGCATTGTATATTTAACATTCATTATTGAAAAAGACGGTAGAGCGAGTGATATTAAAGTCGTCAGAAAATTAGGTTTCGGAATTGATGATGAAGCTATTCGAGTAGTAAAAAGTTATAACCAATGGAGCGCTAGTAAAACAAGGGGAATGAACAGAAGTGTATTGTATTCTTTACCAATATCAATAAAATAATTTTCAAAAGAGTTAAATGCTATTTTGAAAATTGGATGATACAAAACACTAATGTCATCTAAAACTTGTCGGTTTGAAAATAAAGATTATCTTTGCACCCGTCTTACAATAGATGTACGACATACATAAAAATCATTAAACAAATATTGGAATGTATTTAACTAAAGAGATTAAAGAAGAGATCTTCGCTAAACACGGAGAAAAAACAAACACTGGAAAATCAGAAGCGCAAATTGCTTTGTTCACTTTCAGAATTAGCCACTTAACTGAGCACTTGAAAAAAAATCGTCACGATTATAATACAGAGCGTTCATTAGTATTGCTTGTAGGTAAAAGAAGAGCTTTGTTGGATTACTTGAAGAAAACAGAAATCAACAGATACCGTGAAATTATCAAAGTATTGAATATCAGAAAATAATCAATATAAAAGAGGTGCGAAAGTGCCTCTTTTTGTTTTTATACACAATAATAAAAAAAGTTTGGTTTTTCATTGGGTTTTAGGCATTAACTACGCAAAACAACAACTACAACACAACTAGAACCCATGTTTAACTAATAAATTAAATTTATGATTCCACAATTATTTGTAGAAAGTATCGATTTAGGTGATGGCAGAAACATCACAATCGAGACAGGTCGTTTAGCCAAACAAGCGGATGGATCTGTAGTAGTAAGAATAGGTAAAACTGTTATTTTAGGAACAGTAGTATCTTCAAGAAAAGCAAGTCCAGGTATCGACTTTTTACCTCTTACGGTAGATTATCGTGAAAAATTTGCTGCAGCAGGACGTTTCCCTGGTGGTTTCTTCAAAAGAGAAGCTCGTCCAAGTGATAACGAAGTGCTAACAATGCGTTTAGTAGACCGTGTATTGCGTCCACTTTTCCCAGATGATTATCACGCAGAAGTTCAAGTGATGATTCAATTAATGTCTTATGATGAAGATGTAATGCCTGATGCATTAGCAGGTTTAGCCGCTTCAGCAGCATTAGCTTTATCTGACATTCCTTTCGAAACTTTAATTTCTGAAGCTAGAGTTGGAAGAATTGATGGTAAATTCATCATCAATCCAAGTCGTGCACAATTAGCATTATCTGACATAGATATGATGATTGGAGCTTCTATGGATTCTATCGCAATGGTAGAAGGTGAGATGAAAGAAATTTCAGAAGCAGAAATGCTAGAAGCAATTAAATTTGCACACGAACACATTAAAAATCAAATTGCTGCTCAACTACGTTTGCAAGCTGCTTTTGGAAAAAAAGAAGTTCGTACTTACGAAGGTGAGAAAGAAGATGAGGCTATTTACGCTAAAGTAAAAGCAGCATCTTACGATAAAATCTATGCTATTGCAAGTAAAGGTTCTTCTAAACAAGAACGTACAGCTGCATTTGCAGAAGTAAAAGAAGAAGTAAAAACATTATTTACAGAAGAAGAATTAGCAGAAAATGGCGATTTAGTTTCTAAATATTTTTACAAAACTAACAAAGAAGCGGTTCGTAATGTAACCCTAGATTTAGGAACACGTTTAGACGGAAGAAAAACTACCGAAATCAGATCAATCTGGAGTGAAGTAGATTATTTACCATCTGTACACGGATCAGCATTGTTTACACGTGGAGAAACACAAGCTTTGGCAACTGCAACTTTAGGAACATCTAGAGAAGCAAACCAAATTGACTCTCCATCTGAACAAGGTGAAGAAAAATTCTACTTACATTATAACTTCCCTCCTTTCTCAACTGGTGAAGCTCGTCCTTTAAGAGGAACTTCAAGAAGAGAAGTAGGCCACGGAAACCTAGCTCAAAGAGCATTAAAAAATATGATTCCTACTGATTGTCCTTATACAATTCGTGTAGTATCTGAAGTTTTAGAATCAAATGGTTCATCTTCTATGGCTACCGTTTGTGCTGGAACATTAGCTCTTATGGATGCTGGTATCCAAATGATTCGTCCAGTTTCTGGAATAGCAATGGGGTTGATTACTGATGGAGAACGTTTTGCTGTATTGTCTGATATTCTTGGTGATGAAGATCACTTAGGAGATATGGACTTTAAAGTAACTGGAACTTCTGTAGGAATTACAGCTTGCCAAATGGACATCAAAATCGACGGTTTGAAATACGAGATTATGGAAGCTGCTTTAGCGCAAGCTCGTGACGGTCGTTTACATATTCTTGGAAAATTAATCGAAACTTTAGCTGAGCCAAAAGCGGATGTTAAAGCATATGCTCCAAAAATCATTACAAGAACAATTCCTGGTAACTTTATTGGTGCTTTGATTGGACCTGGTGGAAAAGTAATTCAAGAATTACAAAAAGCCACTGGAACAACTATCGTAATCAACGAAGTAGACGAACAAGGAGTTATCGAAATCTTAGGAACAGATCCTGCTGGAATTGAAGCAGTATTGGCTAAAATTAAGTCAATCACTTTCAAACCACAAATGGGAGAAGCTTACGAAGTAAAAGTTATCAAAATGCTAGATTTTGGTGCAGTTGTAGAGTACCTTGACGCTCCAGGAAACGAAGTATTACTTCACGTTTCTGAATTGGCTTGGGAAAGAACAGAGAATGTTGCCGATGTAGTAAACATGGGTGATGTATTCATGATTAAATATTTAGGTTTAGATCCTAAAACTCGTAAAGAGAAAGTATCTAGAAAAGCCTTAATGCCAAGACCTCCACGTGAGGAGAAAAAAGAGTAATCAATTCTTAGTTTACTAAAGGTTTATTTATAAAAAATCCCGTTTCATGAATTTGAAACGGGATTTTTGTTTTTAAATTAAATTATTTTTGAAACTATTGTAACTTTTTTGAAACTCCATACGTATAATCATTTGTACACTTAAAAATTGAGGAGACAAAAAAAAACATGAGACAACTAAAAATCACCAAGCAGGTAACCAATCGTGAAACTGCTTCATTAGACAAGTATTTACAAGAAATTGGAAAAGTTGACCTTATTACCGCTGACGAAGAGGTAGAATTAGCACAAAAGATTAAAGCCGGTGACCAGAAAGCATTAGAGAAATTGACAAAAGCCAATTTACGTTTCGTGGTTTCGGTAGCAAAACAATATCAAAATCAAGGATTAACACTTCCCGATTTGATTAACGAAGGAAATTTAGGATTGATAAAAGCTGCACAACGTTTTGATGAAACACGTGGTTTCAAATTCATATCGTATGCCGTTTGGTGGATTCGTCAATCTATTTTACAGGCATTGGCTGAACAATCTCGTATCGTTCGTTTGCCTTTAAACAAAATTGGTTCTATCAATAAAATCAACAAAATGTACGCTTTATTAGAGCAATCTAACGAGCGCCCACCATCTGCTGAGGAAATTGCAAAAGAACTTGACATGACCGTAAATGACGTAAAAGAGAGCATGAAAAACTCTGGTCGTCACTTATCAATGGATGCACCTCTTGTAGAAGGAGAAGACTCTAACCTTTATGACGTTTTACGTTCAGGTGAATCTCCAAATCCAGACAGAGAATTAATCCACGAATCATTGCGTACCGAAATTGAGCGTTCATTAGAAACATTGACTCCAAGAGAGGCTGATGTAGTTCGCTTATACTTTGGTCTTGGTGATCAGCACCCAATGACTTTAGAGGAAATAGGAGAAACTTTCGACCTAACTCGTGAGCGTGTGCGTCAAATCAAGGAAAAAGCAATCCGTAGATTAAAACACACTTCCAGAAGTAAAATACTAAAAACCTATTTAGGATAAAACAGTCAAAAGTCATAAAGTCAAAAATCATAAAGTTTAACAGCAGTATGATTTTTGACTTTCGGCTTTCGACTAATAAGTAACGACGGTCTGATTAACTGTTCGTTTTTTGATTGATGATTGAAACTCCGGCTGATTACCGGAGTTTTATTTTTTAATCTGATTTCTTTTCACTTTTCACTTTTCACTTTTCACTTTTCACTTTTCACTTTTCACTTTTCACTAATATGGCGTAACCCTCCGTAAAAACTTCGGGTCAGGCTTTTGGCTATATCTCTCCGCTACGCTACGAGGATGTCGCCTCAAATGAAATTCACTGAACACATATAAAAATAAACCCCTAGTGAAGTAATCCCTTACGTAAATCGCAAGACAAATCACTACTTGAATCGATAAAAAACTTTCTCCAATTCGTGCAAAAAAACTACTTTTGCACAAACAACACAATCTGTAAAGATGCACTGCACTGCTTCTCTATAAAACAACTACACAATGAAGAATACACTTATTGCACCATCAGTACTTGCTGCCGATTTTGGGAACCTGCAACGCGACATCGAAATGATCAACAACAGTGAAGCCGATTGGTTTCATATTGACATCATGGATGGCGTTTTTGTTCCAAACATTTCTTATGGAATGCCAGTTCTGGAAGCCATCAACCGACATGCAAAAAAAACAATTGATGTTCACTTGATGATTATCGATCCAGACCGTTACATTAAAACTTTTGCTGAATTAGGCGCAAATATCCTAAGTGTACACTATGAAGCCTGCACACACCTTCACAGAACACTACAAGCCATCAAAGCCGAAGGAATGAAAGCTGGAGTAGCCATCAATCCACACACTAATATTGACGTATTAGAAGATGTAATCAATGATATTGATTTAGTTTGTATCATGAGTGTGAATCCAGGTTTTGGAGGACAATCGTTTATAGAAAACACCTATGCTAAAATTGAAAAGCTAAAAGCTTTAATCCTCAAAAAAGGAGCAACTACAATAATTGAAATTGACGGTGGTGTAACCAATAAAAACGCCAAACAATTAGTGGAAGCTGGAGCAGATGTTCTTGTAGCTGGAAGCTATGTTTTTAAAGCTAATGATCCTATTGCAACTATCGCTGATTTGAAAAAATTGACAACTATATAAAAGCAAAAAGTCCCTTAATTGGGACTTTCTCATTTAGCTCATGAGTAGTATTATATTAAATCATCATAAATTTTTTAATATCCTTTTCACTAATCATAGGATTAGCACCTTCTTGACCTGCTACTAATGCTCCTACCGCACAGGCATAATTTAATGCCTTTTGTGGCGATTTCCCTCTAAGTAATCGAATAAGAAGAGAAGCTAAAAAAGAATCTCCTGCACCTACTGTATCTACTACTTTTACAAAATAACCACTATTGTAATAAAATTTATCATTATAATATAAAACCGCACCAAATTCTCCTTTAGTTACACAAACCTGTTTTGTATTTGTTTTCTCAGCAATGAATTTAATATTTTGTTCAAATGAATTATATGGGGACCCCAATTCTCTACTTATTTCGCGCAATTCTTCATCATTCAACTTAATAAAATCAGCTTTTTGCATCATATTACTTAATACTTCTGTTGTATAGTATGGAGCTCTTAGATTGGCATCGAAAACTTTATATTTTGCCTTATCTAAAAGTGAAATCAAAGTTTCTCTAGAAACCTCATCTCTGGATGCTAAACTTCCAAACACAAAAACATCTGCTTCAGAAATCACTTTATCCATTATTTCAGTTTCTACAATTTTGTCCCAAGCAGAAGGATATAATATATCATAAGAGGCATTTCCCTTTTCGTTTATCATTACATGTACCGCGCCCGTTTTGTATTCTTTAGTTACTTGAATTAAATCAGTAGTGATTTCTTGACTGCTTAAAAAAGATAAAATATCTTCTCCGTTTTCATCCGCACCAACACGACTTATCATTGTAGTTTCTACCCCAAGGGAGTTCATGCGTAAAGCCACATTCAATGGAGCTCCTCCAATTTTTTTATGTGTTGGAAAAATATCCCATAAAACTTCCCCAAAACATACAGCACTTAAAGTGTATTTTGCATTCATAATAAAACTTATTAAAAAATTAAGAATAAGTACAAAACCAACCTATTCAATAAAACATTTAAAAGTTAAAGGCAAGAACATATCTTGCCTTTAACACAATTTAAACAAACACCAAAACAAATTTAATCCTTAATATCCAGGATTTTGTTTATATAAACCTCCTGTAAAATCAATTTCTCTTTGAGGTATCGGATAATACTCATCTCTACCTGCCGTAAACTTTGCATTAGAAAGAAAATCTCTTTTAGTTTTCTCAACATTAAGGTAGGCATTCAAAACGGGCTCAGCAATACCCCATCTTACTAAATCAAAGAATCTTGGTCCTTCCATACCAAACTCCAATCTCCTTTCAAACATTAACGCCTTCATTGCGTAGTCTTTTGATGGGAAAGCAACATAAGGTTGAACTTTATAAACATTTGAAGCTCCAGCCGCCAAAGTCATTGCAGTACTAGCTGCAGCTCTAGCTCTAATTTGATTAATCAAAGGTAACGCTTCTGCATATCTATTCAATTGAATTAATGCTTCTGCTTTGAATAATAAAACATCTGAGTATCTAATAAAATCAACGTTTTTAGAAGTACCTATGAATGGTCCGTTTTTCACATAGCAAGAACAGTCTGGAGATTGTTGCTCTTTCATATTTCCAAAGTATCCATAAACCCCTGGATCTCTAGCCCAACTCAATTTATAGACCATATCTCCTGAATTTTTTAGCGTGTTTTTATATTTAAATGGTCTTCCCGGAACACCAACAGTATGGTCAATTCTTGGGTCTAAAGTAACTCCAACTGCTAGTGGAGCATCACCATTGGTTATTGTATTAAAAATATCTGAATTATTGAAAGTGTCTAATAATGGTAAGCCATTAGCATCAGTTCTAAATGCATTCACCATATTTTGGCTTGCCACATGAAAGCCACAACATCCATACAAAGGTGTTCCATGAGGAGAGTTTAATCCTGTAACAAAACTTACTCTTCCTGTATTGGTTCCGTCATTTATAGAGAATTGTACAGCCCAAATAGATTCTGAACCATTATCATGGCCATCTAAAAAATTATTCCCAAAGTCAGGCTCTAAACTTCCTGTCACTTTATCAGCATAATCTATTACTTTTTGTAATTTTGTTGCATCTATACTAGTTACTTGATGCGCATCATTTTGCTTATATGCCTGATATAAACTTAATTTTGCAAGATAAGCAGCTGCAGCATTTTTATCAGCTCTACCAACCTGATCCTGACTTTGTTGTAAATTATCAAATGCAAATTGTAAATCAGCTGCAATTTTGTCCCATAAAGCATCACTTGACAAATCATTTGACGTTTTTAATATGTCTTCTTGAGTAAGCTCTTCTGTGATATAAGGAACTTTATTAAACAACAACTTTAGCATAAAATGAGAATGTGCTCTTAAAAAACGTAATTCTGCTTGTCTTACTTTTTTCAATGGATAATCTGCATCTGGAATTGCATTGATAACTGACAAGGCAAAATTAGCTCTAGAAATCGCTTTATAGTGATTTGTCCAAGTTCTAGGTAACATCCAGTCACCATAATCTGCAATAGTTGTATTGTATTGTTCATAACGGTCAATTGCATCAACATCCCCACGACCTCCACCTCCTTTATAGGCATCATCAGATCGTACACTTCCGTAAACCCATTGGTTTGTTATTGGACCAACCATTTCGTCATTTCCAATTGCAGCATAGGCCGCGTTTACAAGTGCTTCTGCATTTGCAGCTGTTGCCACATTTCCAGAAGACAATACTCCTGTTGGTTCATAATCTAAAAAATCGGAGCTACATGATGTCAAAAATAAAATTGACAAGCAAATGGTAACTATATTATTATATTTCTTCATGATAATTAATTAAAAATTAAAGTTTACACCTAATGAGAATGTAGTTGGTACTGGTATTCTATTAACATCTGTTCGTTCTGGATCGGAACCAATATATCCTTTTGGAGTAAACCAAAATAAATTTTCTCCTTGAGCATAGATTCTACAACTTGTGATGAATCCCGATTTTTGAACTAACTCATCTGAGAATGAATACCCAATTTGTATGTTTCTAACTTTGAAATAAGAATTATTTCTTAAGATATAATCTGACATCTGTGTGTCATTGTTTGCTAATGAAAGAGATGGCACCTCAGTATTTGTATTTGTTGGTGTCCAAGCATTCAATGTTCCAGGGCCAGCATTATCTCTTCCTTGAACAAAATTATTCCAAAAAATATACGGATCAACCCCAACTCTGCCGGCTACACCAGAACCAAAAATGGAGAAATCAATATTTTTATAAGCCAAACTAATATTAATACCGTATTCTAATTTTGGAAGAGTTGTACCAATAAAAGTTCTATCATCTGAATTAATCACATTATCCCCATTGATATCAACAAATTTAATACCTCCCAATCGAGAACCTACTTGAGTAGCATGTGCATCTATTTCAGCTTGATTTTGGAATAAACCCTCTGTTTTATATCCAAAAACTTCGAATTGTGAATGCCCAATTATTGAATTAGCTGCAGTTCCTGGATAAGCTGCTCTTACC
Source organism: Flavobacterium algoritolerans (assembly GCF_030010385.1). Taxonomy (NCBI): domain Bacteria; kingdom Pseudomonadati; phylum Bacteroidota; class Flavobacteriia; order Flavobacteriales; family Flavobacteriaceae; genus Flavobacterium; species Flavobacterium algoritolerans. The sequence continues at coordinate 350,669 of NZ_JASCRZ010000001.1, forward strand.
TCTGCTGGCAAATCAGTAATTTCATTCTTGGTAGCACCAAAATTTGTGGTAATATTAAAAGACAATCCATTATCTAATTTATCTGCATATCCTACTGTAAGTTCCCAACCTTTATTTGCAGTTGAAGCACCATTTACAAAACGTTGCTGTCCTTCTCCAACAGCAGATGCAACTGGTGGTCTAATCAAAATTCCCTCTGTCTTTCTTGAGAAATAATCAAAGGATCCTGATAATTTATCTCCGAAAAAACCAAAATCCAAACCTACATTAACCTCTTTAGTAGTTTCCCATTTTAACCCTGAATTCGCAGCTTGTATGGATACAAAACCAGAAGGCAAGTTTCCGGTATTAGCTCCATTCAAATCATAAGCAGTACCTACGTTATAATAAATGTTGAAAAAATCTGGATTATAAACATTTTGATTTGGTCCGTATCTCGCTTCATATAAACCAAAACGAGCATTATCACCAATAGATTGATTTCCTACTTCTCCATAACCAGCACGTAGTTTCAAGTTTGAAACTGCTTTTACATTTTGAAAGAATTCTTCTTTATTTATCCTCCATCCTGCAGTAATCGCTGGAAAAATACCATATCTATTATCTTCACCAAATCTTGATGAACCATCTCTACGAATAGTGAATGAAGCTAAATATCGGTCAGAAAACGAATAATTAAATTTACCAAACTGAGAAAGTAGTCTACTACCAGTTGAAATTCCATTGTTTGTTCTAGCTCCAGTAGCTGCAGATAGTGTAAAATAAGATTCTGATTCAACCGCAAATCCCTCTGCACGTGCAAACAACGTATTCAAATCCGTTTTGGTTGATTCAGTTCCTATTAGGATTCCAAATTTATGCTCACCTACATTAAGGTTATAATTTAAAGTATTTGAAATTGTTAAACTAGTGTATTTATTGGTGTCAAAAGCTAAACTATTATTGTTTCGGTTGACAAATCCATTTCTCACGATCGGTTCAATGTCTTTTCTACTGAAATCATTAAAATCCATCCCAATACTATTTCTAAAGGTTAGCCCTTTTAAAATGTCAATTTCAGTAAAAACATTACCGTACAAAGCCATTTTTTTGCTATTATCCCATCTGTTCAAATATTGCATTAATAGTGGGTTATTTCTATCTGAATAACCGGAACCCAATGGGCCAGCATATTCGCCAGATGCAGTGTAAACTGGAATCGTTGGGGCAAGAGTTATAGCTAAACCTGGTGTTGGAGCGCCTCCAACGTCATTAGCGGCATTTCTTTCGCTTGATTGTGTAAATTGAGAATTCACACCAAATCTTACCTTATCGTTAAACAACTTGAAATTGGCATTAAGTCTTGCAGAATATCTCTCATAATTAGTGAATTTTAGCATCCCAGAATTATCTAAATATCCCATATTCAATACCGCATTTGCTTTATCAGATCCACCAGATACAGATAAATCATTATTGATAAGAAGTCCAGTTTTATAAACAGTATTCTGCCAATCAGTATCTCCTGAAAGAACATTAGTATCTCCACCTACATATGGTTTTACACTTACACTATTCAATATTGGATTACTGAAATCATTATTCCAATCAAAATCATAGATTTCTCCATATCCACCAGATGGGCTTGCGCCATCGTTAACAGATGCTTGCCATAACACTTTTCCTCTATCTAGAGCATTAAGCATTTTGTATCGTTGTTTTTTCTCGGAAAGTACAGAAACGTTTGTACTATATGATACTTTAGTCACACCCCCTTTTGCAGCATTTTTAGTGGTAACAATGATTACCCCATTGGCAGCTCTAGAACCATAAATAGAGGAAGCCGATGCATCTTTTAAGACTTGAATAGATGCAATAGCACTAGGACTCAAACTAGCAAAAACCTCAGGTCTAGTTGTAGGAACCCCATCGATAACATACAATGGATCTGTATTACCAAGTGTACTTACCCCTCTAATTAATATTCTACTATTTGCCCCACTTGGATCTCCTGATTTCTCTATATTCAAACCAGCAATCCTTCCTTGCAAAGCTTGCATAGCATTTCCAGAACTCATGGTTTGCCCAGTAATAGGTTTCAGTTCAACTACCGTAACGGCACCGGTTAAATCGGCTTTTTTCTCTTTACCGTAACCCGTTACAACAACCTCTTGTAGTTTTAAGGATTCTGCTTTCAAAGCAATATTTAAAATAGTTTGTCCATTAAGTTTAACAGACTGAGATTCATATCCAGTAAAACTAAATATTAAAGTTGCATTTTTGTCTACATTGTTTATCGAAAACTGACCGTCGAGATCCGTAGTTGTTCCGACTTTAGTTCCAGAAACCAGTACTGATGCACCAGGAAGAGACATTCCGTCTTCGGAGGAAGTTACCACTCCTTTAATTCCTATATTTTGGGCCGATACAGAAAAAAACGACCCCATCAGGATTAAGTAAAGAATAATTTTGTGTTTCATAATTTAGTTGGTTTAGTTAAAATTTAGTTGGTTAATAATTAAGTTTTCAATGGTATACTCCGTATTAGCTTTAGAAACTGAAAAATATTCCATTGGTTTATCTGGAAAAAATATTTCAGTCATAACAGTTTTTCCATTGTTATAAAAAATTTCTATTGATGTTTTATCAACAATTATTCTTACATCCATTTTATCAAAGTCACCCTTAAAAGGAGCCTTTGAAATGTTTTTTGCGAAAAGATTAGAAAAAGCCAATTTTCCAGATTTTGATCTATCAATAAAAAAGTAATTCTCCTTTTTATTGATGCCAAATTGAATTGTATTCTTAGCATCATTTGAAAATGAAAAGGTGTAAACATCCTTTTTAAGGTTCTTTAAAGAAAAGTGGATATCTAATTTTGATAAATCGACTACTGTCTTATCTACCAAAACTGTTTCCTTATCTATTTTAAGAGATTCTTTTTTAATAGTTTTAGCAATATAATTTTGTAATTCTTTTACTGGTTTAGAAGAAACTATATAATGACCGCTATCTTTAACAAGTACTAATTCTCTAGGTATAGTCATACTGCTTCTCCATGTTTCTGTTGGTACTTTTTGTGCATAATCCCAATTTGACATCCACCCAATAAATAATTTTCTACCATCAACCTCAGAAATATTAGCCCAAGTAACACCTGCATAATTATCTCTTCCATAGTCAATCCAAAGCCCCTTTTGTTGCTTTACATCTTTTGAAAAAGTTTCATCAATAGTGAATTTTTTTCCATCAAAATCACCTACAAAATATTGTGTAGCTGAACCTCCGTTAGGTCCTCCAGGATTAATGCTTGATAACATTACCCATTTATAATCATCAGTTCCGTCAACTAGCATAGGGAAAAAATCAGGACATTCCCAAACACCCCCATGAGCTCCAATCTCTTTCCCAAAATCTGAAAGCAGTGCCCATTCTTTTAAATTTTTAGAACCATAAAACATAGCTTTATCTCCTGCTGCCAGTATCATAATCCATTGTTGATGAATGGCATCCCAAGTCATTTTTGGGTCTCTAAAATCTTTAATATTTGGGTTTTTAATAATTGGATTGGCATCGTATTTCGTCCAGCTCAACCCTTCGTTTAATGAATAGGCTATTCCTTGTGACTGAAAATTAGTCTCACCTGCTTTTTCTTTTTTGATATCATGATAGGTAAACATAGCAACCATCGGAGGATTTTTTAAGCTCCCAAATCCTGAACTGTTTTTTACATCAACAACAACACTTCCTGAAAAAATATAACCTTTTTCATCCGGATAAAGTGCAATAGGTTTCTCTGTCCAGGTTATAAGATCGGTACTTATAGCATGTCCCCAATGCATAGGTCCCCATACATTTGAATCAGGATAATATTGATAAAAAAGATGGTAATACCCGTTGTAGTAAAACATCCCGTTAGGATCATTCATCCAACCCTTTTTAGGAGTGAAATGAAAATTAGGCCGATACAATTCTTCTTCAGTATATTTCTTGTCTGTTAAAGAACCCTCTTTACAACTAAATACCGTTGTAAAAATCATTATGCAACTTAACATTCCAACATATTTCATAATTTTTAACTTGTTCATAATTTTATTCTTTTATTAAATTTTTACTTAACTCCTCTAGAGAAATTCCTTTGGTTTCTGGCATCATAAATCGAACAAACAACAGTTGAAAAACCATCATCACTGCGAAAAATATAAATACTACTCCAGGCCCTACTGTAGAAAATAGATACGGAATTAATGATGGAATAATAGCTGCCAGAACCCAATGCGTAGTACTCCCGAAGGATTGCCCTGATGCTCTTAGATGATTTGGAAAAATTTCTGATATGAAAACCCAAATTACAGCACCTTGACCTATCGCATGTGCAGCAATAAACAAGAATAGGAAAACGGGAACAGCCATTCCTTCCCAGTGAAAAAAGAATGCCATTGCAACAAGTGAAAGTGATATAATATACCCCACAGAACCAATGTACATTAATATTTTACGCCCTAATTTGTCGATTAAGAAAACGCCCAATAGTGTAAAAAGTAAATTCACCACCCCTATTCCAATACTACTTAGTAAAGCGGTACTTTCACCTAGACCCGCCTCTTGAAATATTCTGCTGGAATAATATAAGAAAGCATTAATTCCTGATAATTGATTGAAAAAAGCCATTAAAAAGGCCAATACTAAAGGTGTTCTGTATTTCTTTAAAAATATAGTATCATTAGCTTTAGAAGCATCATTATTGTCTTTATCTAACTCTTCTTTTATTTTTTCATAGTCAGCTTCTTGCCCCATTAATTGCAAAACTTTTTTAGCTTCGTCATTCTTGAATTTAGATAATAACCATCTTGGACTTTCAGGAATCAAAATCATTAATAAAAGATAAATTACAGATGGAATTGCTTGTACTCCCATCATCCATCTCCAAGAATTTTCACCTACATCATTTAAAAGATAATTAGATAAAAAAGCCATAAGAATCCCTAAAACAATATTGAATTGATAAAAAGCAACCAACTTGCCTCTATCTTTTGCAGGAGCAATTTCTGATATATATGCAGGTGCTGCAATGGTCGATGCTCCAACACCCAAACCTCCAATAAATCTAAATGCGGCAAACACAAATGGATTATTTGCAAATGCAGATCCAATTGCAGAAAACAAAAATAAAATCCCTATCCACAATAAGGTATTTTTTCTTCCTATCTTATTAGTGGGAATCCCTCCAAATATTGCCCCAAGTACAGTTCCCCATAATGCCATTCCCATAACAACTGTCCCGTGAAATGCATCCGAAGAATTCCAAAGAACTTGAAGCTTTTTATCTGCTCCAGAAATAACAACAGTATCGAAACCAAATAGGAAGCCTGCTAATGACGCAATCAAAGCCCAAACAACAATTTTTTTCATTATCAAAAAATATTAAATTAGATTGCTAAGATATCCGCATAAATTTCGATTTTATTTTGAGGATGTTACAATTTCATTTAATACTGTTTCGAAATAACAAACAAACAACAAAATACTTATTATCAAATAGTTAGACATTGAAATAAACAAATAACTACTTCGCTGTAGTTCGATTATGTTACACGTGTTACAGTCATGTTACACGTATTTTTAAAAAAAATAGATATTCAGGAATAAAAAAAAGTCACTTGATAAATTTTATTCGATTAATAAAATTTTAAATTTATTTTTACAGGAAGTTTAAAAATAATCGATAAAAAAAATGAATTTATTAAGCAATTCTACATTATGAAGTATTCTTAAGCTTTTAAGAAAAATTACACAGATGAAATACAATGTGAACTCAAGATTCAGTAATGTTTTTATATCTGCGTATTGGAATTGCAACAAGAATAAGAAAACCTATATTAAAACAATTCCCAATGTATCTTAAGCTCTGTTTTATTAAGCAAAAGGCATTCGAGCCCAGATTCCCAATAGTTACATCCGGTGCGGAAAGCAGCAGAATTATTGCATTGAAATAAAGCCATAAAAAAACCATCAAAATTAGATTTTGATGGTTTTGATTTTAAGATTTCGCAGGTAAGAAAGTAAAAAATGAACAGAATTAATTTTAATTACTAAACCTGAACCTTTATAAAAACTAACGTTATAATAAAGATTAAAGTCATCCTTTTCTAAACTCGCTTTATTTAAAAATTTTTAAGTCTGAAAAAGTGACTTCACCATTATCAGCAAAAATAGCCCACGGATTCTGATTCATTTTATAGATACGGTTTGTAAAAGCGATTTCGTCATTAATATATATCACACATACAGAATTTTCAGAAATGATTGTAATATCAAACTCTTTATTTGCCGGGACATTTAGCGGAAGCTGTGTTAGATTTAAGGAGGACGCATTTTTTATAACCTTATCTAATCTTAATTGATTTTTGGCTAAATCGAATACAATGGCAAATACTTCATTTCGTGTTCCACAAGCTCCAAATTCAAAACCAAATTGAGTGGATGATGTCGCTTTTATATGTGTTTTAATTTTAAATGCTCCAGTTTCTCTGTCAAACACTGAAGATGCTTTTTCAGTGCCATTAACTTTCAACGTATAGGCCCAACCTTGTTTAACAGAACCAAAATCTATTACTGGATTCAGTAGTTTATTAATAATAAACTTGTTATTTACACCCTCAAGGATAGATACACCAAAAGTTCCATCAGCATGCTGAATAAGACGGTGCACTACAAGTGATCCTGCCCAATCAAATTTATTAGAATCAATATCTTTATTTTTCGTAGGACACCATCCTGTTATATATCGATTGGTACCGTCTGTAACTGTTTTTCCAGCATAAAAGGCAATACCATCTAACTTATTATTTATAGGAGTAATCCAAGTATTTGATGTTAATGGACGGTATTTATAGTGTACCATTCGATCATCAATACTTGAGTAAATCAAATACTGATAATCACCCATCGTGAACACATCAGGGCATTCAGTTAAAAAGGTAGTTGTATCCTCATAAAACGGCTTTTCCAAAGTCCAATCTCTCAAGTTGGAAGAACTGTATTGAGCGATTACTGCTCGCCATGGCACATTACTATTAGAAACTAAACCAACCTCAGAACGTGTTGCAATCAACATTTTATAAGTTCCCGAAATTTTATCTTTTATAACAATTGGATCTCTAAATTCATTACGATCGTATCCCCAAGAAGCCTGCAATAAAAAGGAAGGATCTTTGGTCCAATTTTTTAAATCCGTAGACGTTGCAAGCATAATTTTTTCTTTAGGATCAAGAACTCCGTTATGACCTGTATAGAAAGCGTAATAAATTCCATTCAATTTAAAAACGGATCCTGTACCCAATGCTCCATCCTGCTGATTCGCAGTTCCTGTAGGAATCATTTCGCTATTGTCTGCAAATGACGCAAAATCAGTTGTAGTTACTTTATACCAAGGATGAAACGTAGGCAAGGTGTTTCTGGCATCATACAAATAGAAAATATGGAATTTACCGTTTTCATAAAATGGCATAGGATCTCCTACCCAACCGGTAGTTGGTTTATAAAAAGTAGTATATTGATTTGCCGATTCAACAGTCGTCTGACAAGCTGACGCAGTTGTTTCGACACTCGGATTTTCAGCTCCTGGTTTATTATCGCTACTGCAATTATAAAATAATGCAACACAAAGTGGAAGACATAAAACCTTAAGATTTATTTTCATATTTTGTTGGTTTACGAGAACTATCAAATATCCAAAAGACACTCAATATCCCGAGATTAAATATTTTTTATAAAAATGATTAGTTAAAAAATCAAAAACCTCCGTATTATTTGATTAAATAATAATTAATCGTTCTCTGACTTTTTTACAGAGGTAATTTATAATCAATTAAAAAATTAAATTGAATTACTAATATATTCGTAAAAATTTAGCTTTTATCTCGAGAATGTTTCTTTTTCATTCAATGCTTCTAAAAATTATCAAAAAAAAACTAACCTTCTATATATAAGTAAATTATATAAAAAAATAAAAGCAACTACGCTGTTGTAGTTGCTTTTATGATACATGAATTATAATTATGTTACGCTATTTTTATTAGAAAGAAAATGATTCCATAGAAAAAATCTATTTTTTACTTTTATATTCTTTAGGTGTAACTCCAAATTTATTTTTAAAGGAAGTAGAAAAATAATTTGGTGATGAGAAACCAACTGCATAAGCAATTTCTGAAATATTTAAATCTGCCCTTTTCAGCAACTCTTTTGATTTATCCAATCGCATATTATTAATATGGTCGCTGACACTAATTCCTAACATAGCTTTAACTTTTCGATACAATTGTACTCGTGAAATAGTTAAACTTCGTGCAAGATCTTCAACGGTATAAGTAGAATTATCCAAGTTTTTTGCAATAAGATCATTCAAATTTCTCAGGAAATCCTGTTCAGAAACGCCAAAACCACCATCCTCAATATTTAAAATATTATTGGTATAATAAAACCGAAGTTTTTCTCTATTAAAAAGCAACCCTTTTATAGATTGAGATAAAATTTTTAAATTAAAAGGCTTTGTCAAAAATAAATCAGCACCACTCTCTAAAGATTTCAAATAAGAATCCGGATCATCTGAGGCGGTTAGAATCAAAACTGGAATATGTGACGTTCTAAGGTCTTTCTTTAAAATTTGACATATTTCAAAACCGTTTTTATCCGGCAAATTCAAATCACAAATAATAACATCTGGTATTATTTCCAAAGATTGTTCAATCGCATTAACTCCATTTGATGTATAAACATTATATTCTACAGACAGTTTATCTGAAACAAAATCAGATAAATCCTTATTATCTTCAATATATAAAACAGAATATTTATCCTCATTAGTTTTGGGTTCTGAACTTTGAATTACCTCTTCATCCAAATAATCTGTTTGATTAATTATTTCTAAAACCGGATTCTTTAGAATATTCTTTTCATCAAGATGTTCTTTCCCTAATGGTAATGTAATTATAAATTCTGTCCCATTTTTAGAAATAATTTCTATAGTTCCCTTATGCAAATCAATAAAACTTTTTGATAAATGCAACCCAACCCCTGAGCTATTTCTATAATTATTTGACCCTTGGTAAAAGGCATTAAAAACTTGTTTTAATTCGTTTTCCGGGATTCCTATTCCAGAATCTTTAAAAGATATTTTAACTACATTGTTAGTCTTATCTTCTCGTATTTTTATTGCTATTCTACCATTTTCAGGAGTGAATTTAAATGCATTTGACAATAAATTAAAATAGACTTTATCCATTAAATTACGATCTATATATACCTCAAGTTCAGGATTATTTGACACCAAGGAGAAATCAATATTAAGTTTCTTTGCTTCTCTTTCAAAATCTATAATAATACTTTTTGAAAAATCTAATAAATTAGTACTTGAAGCCCTTAGTATAAATTTTTTGTCTTCTACTTTTCTGTAATCCAATAATTGATTGATTAGCCGGAGCAACCTTCTGGAATTATTATACATCAAATTAATTTCTTTATTTACTGAACTGCCTTTGGTTTTGAGTTCAGCACCCAAAGATTCGACAGAACTTAAAATTAAAGTCAAAGGTGTTTTAAATTCATGAGACAATCCCATAAAAAAATTCAAACGAGCTTCGTTACTTTGTTTTAATTCTTCTGAATACTTTTTAATTTCATTTCTTTGGCTTTTAATTTTTTTATTTCTCTCTTCTAATTCTATCTTTTTACGGCTTATTGTTATTCGAGAATAAATACTGAAGAAAGCTAAACCTAGTGCCAATATAAATAAAGAAAACAAAAGCTTTAATAGATTACTCTGACTGGAGTATTTCTTTTCTTGATTTTTGATAACACTCTGTTGTTGCTCAATATCAGATTGTTGTACTGCTATCTTATCAAATTGATTGCTCATAATATCCGCATTTAAAGAGTCAATCAAAATGGTATTGAGCATGTTATTTTTAGGCACAATCTCTTTATTAACTATTTTTAATGCCAGCTTTATCGCTTCACTACCGCCTGTGGGATATAAAACCGTTGCCTCTAAAACTCTGTCTTTAACAAGCTGAATACCTCCGAACGGTCCATTAAGCCCATCGACCCCAATAAATTTAATTTTTTTATCTAAACCTTTATCCTTGGCGATTTTCCATCCGTTATACGCAATTAAATCATTAAAGGAATATACATAATCAATATTAGGTATGCTATCTAATACCTTTACAAAATTTGTTTTTGGATGTCCAAAGTCATCCGAGTCTACATCAAAAACTTTAATACCAGGATATTGTTTAACAATTTGTTTAAACCCCAAGCTTCTTTCTAAACCAGGCGATGAAGTTAAATCTCCATAAATTTGAATCACATTTGCATGACCATTAGACAATGAGACAATATGTTTCCCTGCAATTCGTCCTACTTCAATATTATCAGCACCTAAATATGCAGTATAATTAGATGTGTTTACTTTTCTATCAACTATAATGACTGGAATACCTTTGATATTTGCTTTTTCAATTACTGGTACAATCGAATCTGATTCAAAAGGTGAAATAATAATTACATCTACACCTTGCTCAATCATATTATCAATATCCTTAATCTGTTTTTTTGCTTTGCGATTTGCATTGTAAATAGTCAAATTAATTTCAGGATGAAGAGACGCTTCAACTTCCATAGCATGATCCATCGATTTTCTCCAAATGTCATTATTTATGCTTTGTGAAAATCCAATAAAAATTTTCTTTCTATCCCCATCTGATGAATTACAGGAATTCAGAAAACATACAAAACTTGCCAGTAGTATAAAACAGCCTCTTCTTGACATACGATTTATGGTTATAAAATTTTAGAGTAATTTCAGTTATTCTTGTAATTGATTTTCTAAAATCATGTCTATATAATATCCCTGATTACAGACTTCTTACCCTTACAAAAAATAATTTTTGATTATGACAATTCAAATAGTATAGTAATTGTTCTTTTTTCTAGAACTAATATCATTTCTTTTTGAGTATAAAATGATTTTTACAAATATATAAAAATAGGGTATTACTATTTCATTTTATAAACCAATTTCTTTTAGGAACTTACCACCTATTTTCATCAAAAAGAACTTATTATAAAATATAAAACCGAATTAAGCTGATAAAAATGATACTTGTATTATTCCTTATATTTTAACTATTCTTCTTTAAAATTAATCATTCTTGAAATGTGAGCATATAATTCAGGATGTTCCATTTTGAAAACATGAGGAGTTTCATAAAAATGCTCCAAAATAACTGATAAAAATTCAAATTGATTTTCATACGCATACAATCTAAAATAATCTGTTCGAGTTAACTCCTTATTCAAAGTTGGATCGCTGTAATATTTTATAACTTCATTGAATTCATCAAAAAAAATAATCGCACTTGGATCATTACTTCTTAAGCAATGAAAATGCAACACATGAGAGAACTCATGCAAACCCAGATTAACGTTGTCATTTGAGATTAAATGTCCTAACAAAAAATCTTCCCAAGAAAAAACTACAGCTTTCATTCTAGGATTAAATTCTCCTTTATGATACGCTTGATTCACGGTAGAAAAATAACTGGAAGGATAAATTATTATTTTATTGAATAGCGTAACTAGATACTTTCTCATCCCAAAAGTTAACATCACATATGTTCCCGCAATCAGCATTCTCATTTGTTCTGTAACAACAGTTTCCTTTCCTATAAATTCATATTTAGCAACAAACTCATTTATTCGATGCTCAAAATACACTTTCCTCTTAGAAGAAAGCCTATTATAAAACGGAAAATCATTTACTAAAATCTGACGTTGACTAGGTCCTAATTTTTTAGAGAAAGGATACCAGTGAATATAAAGTGGTTTATTGAACAGTAAAATATAAGCTGGCTCCACTACTCTAAAAATTAAAATCAGGAGAAATAATGTTCCAAAAAGTACCGAAATGAAAATTTGTAATGACATATTTTATAACCGCTTTAAAATAAAAAATGCTTCAAAATAATTTCAAGGAAACTTGATTTTTTGAAGCATTTCTATTTGTATTTGTGGCCGCGACAGGGTTCGAACCTGCAACCCTCAGAGTCGAAATCTGATATTCTATCCAGTTGAACTACGCAGCCATTTGATTTTAGATTGGTGATTAACGATTTTAGATTTATGATGTAAAATCGTTAATTAACAAACATAAAATTTATGTCAATAGTTTTTTAACTATTGTAGAAATTGTCTTTCCTTCAGCTGTTCCACCTAATTGAGCTGCTGCCAATCCCATCACTTTTCCCATTGAAGCAATTCCTGACGCACCAGTTTCTGCAATAATTTTAGCTATTACAGCTTCTACTTCAGCTTCGCTTAATTGTGCCGGTAAGAATTTTTCGATTACTGCAATTTGAGCCAATTCTGGTTCAGCTAAATCCAAACGGTTTTGCTCCGTAAAAATTCTGGCACTTTCCTTACGGGTTTTTACTAATCTTTGAAGCAATTTAACTTCATCATCTTCCGTTATTTCTTCCTTAGATCCTGTCGCTGTTTGCGCTAACAGAATTTCAGATTTAATTGCTCTTAAAGCTTCTAATGCAACTGTATCTTTGGCTCTCATGGCGGTTTTCATTTCGTCCATGATTTGTACTGATAAACTCATATTCTTTATTGTTAATTTGGTTAATCGATTATTTGTTTAATCGATTGTAAAATGCTAATTATGGAAACAATTCTTTTTTTGCCCCAGATGGAGTGGAAAGCCTTTTAGGAGAAAATGTATTTTTTCATGGACTTAAAAAGCGACTTTAGAAGCTCTTTTAAGTGCGTAGAAAAAAACATTTTTGACAAAAAGCTTGAAACGACAGCTGGATTAAGGCCCGACAAAATTAAAGAAATTTACTGTAATTAGCAATAGATTGCTTTGTTGCTCGAAACGACAAAAAAATAACCCGAAAATTAAATGAATTTTCGGGCTACCTCATTTTGGTTTGAGTTAGTTAATCTACGTTGTCATGTAAATACGAGTTGTTAGAACGCAACTGTAGATCGTTGTTGCTGTCTGTTCCCACAGAAATTCTCGAATTTGTATTATTGGCTTGATTGTTTGAAATATCTATCCCCAATCTTTTGTAAGCCGGTTCTTTTTCGTATTCATCAATTTTAGAAACATTGTTATGAAACTTATAATTGAATTCTTTTAATTTTTTTCTTCTTTCATCGGCTCTCATTCGCAATGATTCCTCGATGGTCATTTCCATTGGAGAAACAGCATCAAAGTCAACAGGTGTATTTACTGATGTATCTACTTGTTTCATTGTGATGTTTAATTCAGCAGGAACAACAACTTCCGGAGTTTTAGCAACTGGTTTCGCCATGAAATCGTGCTCTGGCTCCATATACTCTTCAAGAGAATATTTGATAATTCCGTTATCAGTCAATTCTGTTACGGGAACAAATTGAACCGCTTCGTTTACTTTGATATCACGAGTTTCATTTGTCAATTCAAACATTACTTTGCTTTCTTCAACTTGCGCTACCGGTTCTGCTTTGAAAAGTGGTAAATCAAATGAGAAAGTAGTTTGTTCTTGTCTTTCGATAACTTTTGGCTGTACTGCTTTTACTTCTGCTACTGGAGATGAAATTGTAAAATCAATGTCAGTAATAGGAGAAACAATTTCGAAAGTCACGTCTAAATTTTTAATAAATTCAGACATTACCATCAATTCTTCTTTATTGATAGCTGGCGCCGCTACAACTGGCTCAGGAGCAACAACAGTATCTTCCAACAAATCAAAAACTATTCTTTCGTTTGAGTTAGAAGCTGGAGATTCTGTATTTAAATCAAAAGCTGCAACCGTTTTATTACTTAGATTATGAACACTTCTTTGTTCATCCTCTAATGTGTGTATAATTTTTTTTGGCTCCGTATTTACAATTTCGTTTTGTTGTTCAATATCAAAACCTGTAGCAATAATGGTAACAGCAATAGCATCACCTAGTGATTCGTCTTCACCAACCCCCATGATAATATTTGCATTGTGACCTGCTTCAGCTTGAATATGATCATTGATTTCTCCAATTTCGTCAATTGTAATTTCATTAGTTCCAGAAACGATAAGCAACAATACGTTTTTGGCACCAGTAATTTTATTATCATTTAACAACGGAGAATCTAATGCTGCGACAATTGCCTCCTTAGCTCTATTCTCACCTGAAGAAACAGAAGATCCCATAATAGCCGTTCCGCTATTATACAATACTGTTTTAGCATCTCTTAAATCGATATTTTGAGTATAATGATGCGTAATTACTTCAGCAATACCTCTTGAGGCTGTTGCCAAAACTTCATCCGCTTTTGAAAATCCAGCTTTGAATCCAAGATTCCCATATACTTCTCTTAATTTATTGTTATTGATAACAATTAAAGAGTCGACTTGCTTTCGTAATTTTTCTATACCAATTAAGGCTTGTTCCTGACGCACTTTTCCTTCAAATAAGAACGGCAATGTCACAATTCCTACAGTAAGAATATCTCTTTCTTTAGCCAATTGTGCAATAACCGGTGCAGCTCCAGTTCCTGTACCACCACCCATTCCGGCAGTGATGAATACCATTTTAGTATTTCTATCCAACATTTTTTCAATCTCGGAAATACTTTCAATAGCAGATTGCTGTCCTACATCTGGGTTTGCTCCAGCTCCAAGTCCTTCCGTTAAATGTACTCCTAACTGAATTTTGTTAGGCACAGAACTACTTTGTAAGGCTTGAGAGTCCGTATTACATACGATGAAATCTACGCCTTTAATTCCTTGTTTAAACATGTGGTTTATGGCGTTACTTCCGCCTCCACCTACACCAATAACTTTTATTACATTTGATTGGTTCTTTGGTAAATCAAATGAAATACTTCCAAATTCTGAGTTGCTCATCATTTTATTTGGTTTTTGATATTTATTATTAATTATTGTGTTTTTCTGGGCACTGCCCTATTCTGCATTATCTAAGAAATCCTTAATCTTATCAACATAACGGTCAAAGAAATTTCTTTGAATCCTGTTTACGGTAGAATTATGTTTCTCATTTGAGTTTTGATCCTCTTCTTCTTCCTCTTTCTCAAGAACTTCATTCACTACCGGATTTTGAACAACTGCTTGTCGGTAGACCGGAGCTTTAGGTTGTTCAATGGCGTCCATTCTTATTGCACTTTGTGTTTTATTCTCTATGCTTTTCATTACTAATCCGACTGCTGTTGCATACAAAGGACTTGAAATCTCCTCATCTGAATTTCCAGCCAAATGTTCGTTTGGATATCCAATTCTAGTATCCATTCCTGTAATGTATTCCACTAACTGTTTGATGTGTTTCAATTGCGCACCACCACCAGTAAGCACAATTCCTGCAATTAATTTTTTGCGAGGATCTTCGTGTCCGTAAGCTTTCACTTCAGTGAATACCTGATCTATAATTTCCACAACACGAGCATGGATTATTTTAGATAGATTTTTCAACGAAATCTCTTTTGGTTCTCTACCTCTTAATCCTGGAATAGAAACAATCTCGTTGTCTTTATTTTCTCCTGGCCAAGCTGATCCAAATTTCACTTTCAATAATTCAGCCTGCTTTTCAATGATCGAACATCCTTCTTTGATATCATCTGTAATCACATTTCCTCCAAAAGGAATTACCGCTGTGTGACGAATAATACCATCTTTGAAAATAGCCAAGTCTGTTGTTCCACCACCAATATCAATCAATGCAACTCCAGCTTCTTTTTCTTCCTGACTCAAAACAGCATCAGCAGAAGCCAATGGTTCCAAGGTCAATCCTGACAATTCGATTCCAGAACTTTGAATACATCTGCCTACATTACGAATCGATGATGCTTGTCCTACTACAACATGAAAACTAGACTCTAATCTTCCACCATACATCCCGATAGGCTCTTTGATTTCAGATTGTCCGTCAATTTTAAATTCCTGTGGCAAAACATGTATAATTTCTTCGCCAGGTAACATTGCCAATTTATTTACTTGGTCAATCAAAAGCTGAATGTCATTCCCGCCAATTACTTCTTCGGGATTGCTTCTGCTGATGTAATCAGTATGCTGAATACTGCGGATGTGTTGTCCCGCGATTCCTACCACTACATCTTTTATTTTATAGCCTGAATTATTTTCGGCTTCTTGAATCGCTTGCTGTATTGATTGTATGGTTTGAGTGATGTTATTTACCACACCTCTGGCCACACCTAAACTTTTAGATTTTCCAACACCTAAAATTTCTAATTTCCCATACTCATTCTTCTTGCCTATCATGGCAACTATTTTAGTTGTCCCAATATCTAGACCTACTGCAATATTCTCTTTTTCCATTATCTATTTATTTAGTGCAAACTACTTGTTCCGTAAATCGGAGGTCAATTTTTTTATATTTATACAACGAACTATCTAAAACCGCTTTTTGAAAAAAAGCTTTATAATTCCTGAATTTACGCTCTACATTTATCATTCTACCAAAATCAATTTGATAATCAAAATTTCTATTGAGCATTTTTAAGCTTCCATTAGGCATAATTTGAATTCCGATGATGTTTTTTTTCAAAAACGCATCGTCATAGATTAAGCGAAATAAATCGGATAAATCTTCGTTATTTTTTTTATTTATTCCCCCTGAAACAAGTGGAACTCTAGCTGTAAAATTAGTTGACAATGGCATTCTATTACCTTCGTAATCAATATAAAAAGAACCGCTATTATCAAAAAATCTAGCAATAGGAGTTTTTTGTTTCACCACTGCTTTTAACACCCCATCAATACTCACAAATACATCTGATCTATCAATCATTTCTTGTGCGTTGAGAGTTGTTTCCAGTTTATTCAAATCTAAATTAACTTTTTGAATGCTTGATGCATCTTTTTTATTTTCTATTAACAATTTATTAACCGTTTCTTGCTTCACAAAAGGAGCGTTATCTCCTACAAAAATAACGGCAGATTTCGTCAATTTTCTATTAGCATTACGATTTGACGTAAACGAAAACAGAAAAATTACCAACACAAACATCAGTAATAATCGAATATTTGTCCAATTAAAGAGTCTCATTTATCGCTTTTTTAATTGATGGTACTAATTCTCCAATATCTCCAGCTCCAATTGTTACAATTATGGGAGCATCACTTGCTAAAATTGTTGTAATCAAATCGTCCTTAACTACTATTTTTTTATGACTATTAGCCATTTTATCCATCAGCCATTGTGAGTTTATTCCTTCCATTGGCAATTCACGGGCCGGATAAATATCCAATAAAATTATGTCATCAAAAGCAGATAAACTTTTGGCAAAATCATCAGCAAAATCTCTCGTTCTACTAAACAAATGGGGTTGAAAAATTGCCAAAACTTTTTGGTTTGGATACAATTCTCGAACTGCCTGATGCACTGCATTTATCTCCGTTGGATGATGTGCATAATCATCAATATAAACCTTCGCTTCTGTTTTAATCTGATACGAAAATCTTCTTTTTATTCCCTTAAATGACATAATGGCTTTTGCAATGGCATCGGTTGGGGTGCCGAATAATTTTGCCATTGCGATAGCCATTAATGCATTCATTAAATTATGTCTTCCCGGCAAACCAAAATGTAAATCTTTAATTACTTCTGTAGGCGTTTGTACATCAAAAACATAGCTGCCATTTCCTATTCTAACATTAAAAGCTTTAAAAACAGCATCTTCGTTTACAGCACAGGTTACACCTTCTATTGGTAATTCTTTTGTTATAAAAAGATTGCTTTTATCTTCTATTTTGGAAGCAAATTCAAGGAAAGATTCTTCAATTGCTTCACTGGTTCCGTAAATATCCAAATGATCCGCATCCATAGAAGTTATGCAGGCAATATTGGGATGTAAATGCAGGAATGAACGATCAAATTCATCGGCTTCAACAACAGTTACTGTTTTTCCACTTCCTATTAAATTCGAATTATAATTCTCAACAATTCCTCCAATAAAAGCAGTAACATCAGTACCACTTTCATTTAAAATATGCCCTAAAATTCCTGATGTTGTTGTTTTTCCGTGTGTTCCGGCAACTGCAAAACAAAAAGTATCTTTTGTAATTATTCCTAAAACCTCTGCTCTTTTCTTAACTTGAAAATCTCTTTCCAAGAAATAATTCCACTCTGAATGCGTCTTAGGAACTGCAGGAGTAATAATCACCAAAGTATTTTCTATGTAAAAATCTTTTGGAATCGCATCAATGCTGTCTTCAAAATGAATTGAAATCCCACTTTCTATTAATTCATTAGTAAGAGCCGATGGTGTTTTATCATAACCTGAGACATTCTTGCCCAGATTCTTGAAATAACGAGCCAAATTACTCATCCCAATGCCTCCGATTCCGATAAAATAGACGTTATGTATTTGATTTAAGTTCATTTTATTTTGAGTCTTTGGTGTATTATCTTTTTTATTTCTATCTAATTAGCTTTACAATTTCGTCAACAATTTGTTTTGTTGCTTCTGGCATAGCCAATAATTTTATATTTTCACTCAGCTGATTTTGCTTTCCCTGATCTTTCAACAAGACTTCAAAAACAAGACTGAACTGTGATTCAAGTTCTGATTCTTTCAGCATCAAAGCTCCTTTTTTATCGACTATGGCTTGTGCATTTTTAGTTTGATGGTCTTCGGCAACATTTGGGGACGGAATAAAAATTACCGGTTTACCCACAATACACAACTCCGAAACGGATGATGCACCTGCACGAGAAATAACAATATCTGCTGCTGCATAAACTAAATCCATTCTTTCAATAAAAGCGACTACCTGAACATTTGCTGAATTGTATTTTTTATAATCTTCTAAATACAACTTTCCGCATTGCCAGATGACCTGAACATTTTGAGAAAGCATATTTGGCAACTCTTTTTCGATTAATTGGTTTACTCTTCTGGCGCCAAGGCTTCCTCCAAGAACCAACAATGTTTTTTTATTTGAATCTAAATTAAAATATTGAATTGCTTCTTCTCTTTTACTTTCGATATCAATTAAATCCTGACGCACTGGATTTCCAGTCAAAATCATTTTCTCTTTTGGAAAAAATCGTTCCAGATTTTCATAAGCAACACAAATTTTGTTTGCCTTTTTACTCAACAGTTTATTGGTAATTCCCGGAAAGGAATTTTGTTCTTGAATCACTGTTGGAATTCCCGCGATTGCGGCTGCTTGCAATAACGGACCACTTGCAAAACCACCTGTTCCAATAACCACATCTGGCTTGAACTGTTTGATTATTGTTCGGGATTTTAATAAACTTGAAAGCAACTTAATTGGAAAAAGAGCATTGTCAAATGTCAATCTACGTTGTAAACCTGATATCCAAAGTCCTTTTATATTGTAACCTGCCTGAGGTACTTTTTGCATTTCCATTTTGTCTTTGGCACCTACAAAAAGAAATTCGGCCTCAGGAAAACGAGCTTTTAATTCATTTGCAATAGCAATTGCAGGATAGATATGTCCACCCGTTCCGCCACCACTTAATATGAATTTATACTGTTTCATTTTTATTAATTTCTAATTTTCTAAAACCACTTATTTATTTAAAACTGCGTGCATCGGATTGTTAGCTTTGTCTTCAATCGAATAATTCTCCGCTACTACCTCTTCCTCTTCTAATTCCCTGTCAATTAATTTTTGAAGCGCTTCTTCTCTCTTGGCAGCATCTTTCAATTCCTGCGCAATTTCTTCTTCTTTTTTCGTAACACTAATGATGATTCCAAGTGCAAAACAAGTCATCCAGATTGAACTTCCTCCACTACTGATTAAGGGCAATGTTTGTCCTGTAACCGGCAATAATTCAACCGCTACAGCCATATTTACCATCGCCTGAAATATCATGGGAAAACCCAATCCCACAACTACTAATTTTCCAAACAGTGAATTGGCTTTATGCGATGCTATTACAAATCGAAACAACAACAATAAATACAACATCAATACTCCTAAACCACCTAAAAGCCCATATTCTTCCACGATTATGGCAAAAATAAAATCGGAGGAAGATTGCGGCAAAAAGTTCTTTTGAACACTTTTTCCTGGACCTAATCCATATATTTTTCCGGAAGCTATTGCAATTTTAGCTTTCTCTATTTGATAATCATCTTCATCAGGTTTATCACTGGTAAAATTATCAATACGACTAATCCAAGTATCGACACGATTAGGAAAAGCATCCGGAAAAGCTTTAGCCACAAGAATAAAAAATGCAAGAAATACTATTCCTGACCCTACAACAATTCCAATATAACGCAACGGATATTTCCCAATGAAAACCAACATCAACACCATGGAGAAAATTAATGCCGTAGTAGAAAAATTGGCCGGAAGAATGAATGCCAACGTAATGAATACCGGCAACCAAAGCTCCCAAATTGAGGATTTAAAAGAAATAGGAACTTCTCGGGTTTTAGACAAATAACGCGCTACAAAAATAAACAACACCATTGCTGCCAATGTTGAAGTTTGAAATGTAACCCCTATGAACGGAACCTGAATCCATCGACTGGCATTGGCACCAGCAATTACTGTTCCCTTTATTAATGTGTAGGCCAATAATACCCAAACAATATACAACGCTCCTTTGGAAACAGCCTTAAAATAGTGGTAAGGCACTTTATGCACCATAAAAATAATGGTAAAACCAATACAGATATGCACAATATGTTTAACCAAATAACCTAATGTATTTCCGTTTCCTTGTCCGATATAAGCCAAATTACTACTAGCACTAAAAACAGGCATAAATGAAAACAAAGCCAATAAGGCCACGAATGACCAAATACCTTTATCTCCTTTTAAATTGTTGACTAGTTGTTTCATTTCTTAATTTGTTTAAAGTTTTTGTGTTTAACGTTTAAAGTTTCTCAACCTTAAACTTTAAACCTTAAACATTCCTATAAATTCTTAACTGCTTGTTTGAATTGTTTTCCTCTGTCTTCGTAGTTTTCGAATAAATCGAAACTGGCACATGCAGGAGACAATAAAACCGTATCGCCTTTTTCTGATAATCTTTGAGCCATTTTCACAGCATCATTCATAGTAGAGACTTCAATCATTATATCGACTACGTTACCAAAAACATCAATGATTTTTTTATTATCCACACCAAGACAGATAATCGCTTTTACTTTTTCACGAACTAACGACATCAATTCATTGTAATCATTTCCTTTATCAACACCTCCCACAATCCAAACTGTAGGTGTATTCATGCTGTCTAATGCAAAAAAAGTGGCGTTTACATTGGTTGCTTTTGAATCATTGATATATTGTACATTCTGAATTTTCAATACTTTTTCAAGACGGTGTTCCACTCCCTGAAAATTAGATAAACTTTCACGTATTGTAGATTTTCTAATCTGCATCAATTTTGCCACAGAGGTTGCTGCCATTGCGTTTTTCATGTTATGTTTTCCTTCTAAGGCAATATGTTCTGTGTCCATTGTAAACTCTTCGTGATTGATTGAAATTTCCATTTTGTTGTTTTTTATATAAGCTCCTTCGCTGAAAGTTTTTGTCAATGAAAAAGGAATTAATTTGGCTTTTGTTGTATGTGTCTTAAACCATTGTGTAATGGCTTCATCATCGGCATCATAAATGAGGTAATCGTCCTCGGTTTGATTCATCGTAATTCTAAACTTTGCATCAATGTAATTCTCATATTTGTAATCGTATCGATCTAAATGATCTGGACTAATATTCGTAATAATGGCAATATGTGGCTTAAAATTCAAGATTCCGTCCAATTGAAAACTGCTCAACTCCAACACATAAGAATCATATTTATTATCTGCTACTTGCCAGGCAAAACTCTTTCCAATATTCCCTCCCAATCCTACATTTAACCCTGCAGATTTCAGCAAATGATGCGTAAGCATTGTGGTAGTTGTCTTTCCATTACTACCGGTAATCCCTATTATGGTTGCATCTGTAAAAGGTGCAGCGAACTCAATTTCAGACAATACTGGAATTACTTTTTCAATAAGCTTCTTTACTATTGGAGATTTATCCGGAATTCCTGGACTTTTCATGACCACATCAGCATTCAAAATCAAATCTTCGGTATGCTTTTCCTCTTCCCAAGCTATTCCATTAATGATAAGAACCTCTTTGTAATTCCCTTTTATCTTTCCGAAATCAGATACAAAAACTTCATATCCTTTTTTCTTGCCCAGAATAGCAGTACCTACACCACTTTCTCCTCCACCTAAGATTACTAACCTCATGTTATCTTAATTTTAAAGTAACAATTGACAGTATGGCGAGCATTATGGCAACAATCCAAAAACGCGTTACTATTTTACTTTCATGATACCCTTTCTTCTGATAATGATGATGCAAAGGAGACATTAGAAATATTCTTCGGCCTTCGCCAAAGCGTTTCTTGGTATACTTAAAATAACTTACTTGTAAAACCACCGATAGATTTTCGACAAGGAAAATTCCGCACAATAAAGGAATCAACATTTCTTTTCGAACGGCAATTGCCAGAACTGCAATAATTCCACCAATAGTCAAACTTCCTGTATCGCCCATAAATACCGATGCCGGGTACGAGTTATACCAAAGAAATCCAATCAATGATCCCACAAATGCGGCTATAAAAACCGTCATTTCCCCTGAATTAGGGATATACATTATATTCAAGTAATTGGAGAAAATTATATTTCCTGAAACGAACGTAAATATTCCTAACGCCAGAACTGAAACTGCAGAAGTTCCTGCGGCGAGTCCATCAATTCCATCCGTTAAATTAGCACCGTTAGAAACTGCCGTTATAATGAAAATAACAACTGGAATAAAAATCAACCAAGCCCATTTTTCGTATCCTTCGCCAGTCCATGCTAATAATTCAGCATAATCAAATTCATTATTTTTAAAGAAAGGAATTGTAGTAGCCGTAGATTTTTCTTCTACTGGCGCAGGCAAAATCACCGTTTGTGCTGGCACTTTAAAAATATCCGATGTAGAAGTATCTGTACGAACCGTAACACCAGGACTAAAATAAAGAACCGTGCCTACTATTAAACCAAGCCCCACTTGTCCTACAACTTTGAATATTCCTTTTAAACCTTCTTTATCTTTCTTGAAAATTTTGATATAATCATCTATAAAACCAATTGTTCCCATCCAAAGTGTGGTTACAATCAACAAAACAATGTAAATGTTATGCAGTTTTGCAAAAAGCACAACTGGAACCAGAGTGGCAAATATGATAATTAACCCACCCATTGTTGGTGTTCCCGCTTTTTCATTTTGACCAGCCAGACCAAGTTCACGAACGGTTTCTCCCACTTGCTGCCTTTGCAGAAAACGGATGATTCTTTTACCATAAATTGTAGACAATAGCAAAGAAAGCATCAATGCTAACGCTGATCTAAAAGTGATGTACTGAAAAACACCTGTTCCAGGAACATCTAATATTTTGTCTAAATATTCAAATAAATAGTATAGCATATATCTTTGTTTATTTGGTTAATCGTTGATTTGTTTATTTGCTGATTTGATTACTATTAGATTAAACAGTTAACCAAATCAACGATTAAACTTTTATTTTCCTAGTTGATCTAATATTTCTTTAACTATTTTCATATCGTCAAAATCATGACGGATACCATTTATTTCCTGATACGTTTCATGTCCTTTCCCGGCAATTAAAATAATATCATTGGGCTGAGCCAATTGGCAAGCCGTTTTTATAGCTTGTTTCCTATCGGTTATGGTCAACATTTTTTTATAATTCTGAGGAGCAACGCCTAATTCCATTTCTGCAATAATTGCTTCCGGGTCTTCATTTCTTGGATTATCCGAAGTAAAAATTGCTTTATCACTTAAATCCGACGCAATGCCAGCCATAATTGGTCGCTTGGCTTTATCTCTATTTCCGCCACAACCTACAACCGTAATCAATTGTTCGTTTTTTGTACGAATGTCATTAATCGTTTTTAGCACATTTTCTAATGCATCCGGTGTATGCGCATAATCTACAATCGCTGTAATATTTGAAGCAGAAACAATAAATTGAAAACGCCCCGAAACACTTTCTAAATCAGATAATAATCGAAGTACTTCTAAACTTTCCATTCCTAGCTCTATCGCAGTCCCATAAATAGCCAATAAATTATAGGCATTAAATGTTCCTATCAGCTTCACCCAAACTTCATTTCCGTTTATTTTCAACAACAAACCTGACAATTGATTTTCCAGGATTTGTGCTTTATAATCGGCATACGATTTTAAGGCATAAGTCAATTTTTTTGCTGCAGTATTCTGTAACATCACTTGCCCATTTTTATCATCAATATTGGACAATGCAAAAGCTGTTTTAGGCAAATTATCAAAAAACGATTTTTTTACATCCCTGTATTCTGCAAACGTTGGATGGTAATCCAAATGATCGTGAGACAAATTGGTAAAAATACCGCCAACAAAATGCAACGCTTCGGTTCTTTTCTGATGAATTCCATGAGAACTCACTTCCATAAAACAGTATTCGACACCGTTTTCAACCATCTCCTTTAGGTAATGATTTATCGTAATTGAATCTGGAGTCGTGTGAGTCGCCTTATATTCAACATCATCAACCAAAATTTTTACTGTCGAAAGTAATCCAACTTTAAAACCTGCTTTTTTAAACAATTGGTACAACAAAGAAGCGATGGTCGTTTTACCGTTTGTTCCCGTAATTCCAACCAATTTCAAGTTTTGAGACGGATCTCCAAAATAATTTGCAGCCATAAATGCCAAGGCCGAATTCGTATCTTTTACCTGAACATAAGTAATTCCTTTGGCAATATTCTCCGGAAATGTATCGCATATAACCGCTACAGCACCCTGCTCAATTGCTTTTTCTATAAAATCGTGACCATCAGAAATGGAGCCACGAATAGCCACAAAAATATCATTAGACCCGATTTTTCTAGAATCGAAATCCATTTTATTAATAGTAATATCCGTCGAACCTTTTACAGCTTCGATAGCTACTTTATACAATATATCTTTTAATATACTCATGATAATTCCAATAGTATAGTTGTATTTTTTACAATATTCTGACCCGCAGCAAGTGATTGTTTTTTCACTTTACCAACTCCAACAGCCTTTACTTTTACTCCTAAATTCTCTAATAAAGCAACCGCATCCATTCCAGACATTCCTTTCACATTTGGAATTAATTGCAACTTCTTTTCTGATTTTACAAAGTAAGAATCATAATTATTCTCCTGTATTGCAATCTTTCTATTTAGGTTTTTAATCTCATTTGTTGAAGGCGCATCGGTGAAAATCTTTTGAGCAATTCTCTTGAAAACTGGTCCGGCAACATCAGCTCCATAATAATTATTCATCGATGTATTTGGTGCATGAACTACAACAATGCAAGAATATTTAGGATGTTCAGCAGGAAAAAATCCTACGAAAGATGAAATATAATGTTTGTCATTTCCACCATTTTTCCCATAATTGGCTTGCGCTGTACCTGTTTTTCCTGCCATAGAAAAATCTTTAGAATATAGCTTTGCTCCTGTTCCTCTTTTTACCACATTTGATAAAAGCGCTTTTAATTTTTTGATAGTTACATCAGAACAAATCTTCGGATTGATAATTTGTTTATCATATTTCTTGATGGTTTTATTCCATTCTTTAATTTCTGAAACGAATTGTGGTTTTACCATTTCTCCGTTATTTGCAACAGCATTATATAAAGTCAAAGTTTGCAAAGGTGTCATTGCAACACTATACCCAAAAGCCATCCATGGTAAAATATTAGGATTCCAATTTTTATCTGATGTTTGATGAACAATAGGTTTTCCTTCTCCTTGAAATGGTAATCCAAGAGGTTTGTTCAAACCCATTTTATTTATTCTATCGATAAATTGCTGTGGATTATTTTTATAATTTTCTACAACAGCTTGAACTAAAATAGTATTTGACGAAACTTCAAAGCCTTTTCCAAGCGATATTTTTCCATATCCGCCTTCATGAGAATCACGAACTTTATCACCTCTGTAAGTTATAACACCTCCACGACTATCGTAAACCTTAGATGTATCGACTTTATTATCATCCAAAAGCGCAATCATATCAACCAATTTGAAGGTAGAACCTGGTTCATGAGATTCTGCAACAGCATAATTTATAGTTTCATAATAATTACCTGATTTTTCGTCTCTTCCCAAATTAGAAATCGCTTTAACCTGACCTGTTTTGGTTTCCATAACCACCACACAACCATGTTCAGCACCATATTCTTCCAATTGTTTCAACAAGGCATGATGCGCAATATCTTGAATGTAAACATCAATCGTAGAAATTACATCGTATCCATCTTGCGGATCAACTTCGTTTACATCACGAATGGGTTTCCATTGCCCTTTTGCAATTTTTTGTTTTAAAATTTTACCGTCTTTTCCGTTTAGATATTTTCCAAAAGCACCTTCTATTCCTACTCTTTTTAATTGACCACTTTCGTCAATTCTATCGTAACCAATAGTTCTTTCAGCGATTTTACCAATTGGGTGTTCTCTTACGGTTTCTTGTTCAATTATAATTCCGCCCTTGTAAGCGCCCAAATTGAACAACGGAAAACTTTTTATTTTAGAATATTGGGTATAACTTAATTTACGCGCAACTAAATAATATCTGTTTTTATTAGCCCTGGCTTTTCTTAATTCATTTTCAAAAAAATTAGATGGTTTTCCTAAAACCGATGCCAATGAATCTGATAATGACTTAACATTTTTTTCAAATGCTTCAACTTTTGGAGCCACGGCATCAAATCGTATTTCATAATTCGGAATAGAAGTAGCTAAAAGGCTTCCGTCTGCAGAATATATATTTCCTTTATTTGCTGGAATCACAAAATTCTTAACGGTTCTTTCCTTGGCTAATTTTCTATAATAATCGCCTTCGACCCATTGAATATTTGTCAATTTTACAGCAATAGCAATAGCCATCAATAAGATAGCGAATGCAACCAGATAAATTCTGTACGATATGTATTTATCTTCTACTGCCATATTTTTTTGAAAAAGCTTTTTTCTTCTTCTTTTTTAACCTTTATTTTTATTGGAGGAACTGTTGACGGAAAAATTTCTTTTGCTATCATTTTTTCAGAAACAGTTGATTCCATTTTTAATTTCATTAATTCTGAGCGTCTGTCCACAAATTCTGAACGCAACTCTTTAACCTGATTTGTCAACTCTGCAATCCTAAATACTTTCTGCTCAAATCGCTGTGTATTAGCAATCATAACAATCGCCAATAGAATTACAAAAACAATAAACCGCCAGTTTTTTACCGCATCATCATTTATAAGAAACCGCGCTTTCAATAGGCTGTAAACTCCGTTTTTCATTTTTATGACTAATTATATCTTCTCAGCAATTCTTAATTTGGCACTTCTTGCTCTATTGTTCTCTTTTATTTCAGCATTATCCGGAACAATTAATTTTCCAACCGTTTTAAATGGCACTGAAAAATTACCAAAAAAGTCACGTTCAGGTTCTCCTTCAAACATTCCGTTTTTCATAAATCTTTTCACCAATCGATCTTCTAATGAATGATATGAAATCACGCTCAATCTTCCGCCTGGATTCAATATTTCTAAAGATTGTTCCAAAAACTCTTTCAAAACATCCATTTCCTGATTCACTTCAATTCGAATCGCCTGATAAATTTGAGCCAATATTTTATTCCTAACTCTTTCCGGTAAATATCTCGCCAAGACCTCTTTTAATTCATCAGTCGTCTTGATTGGCTGTTCTTCTCTAGCTTCTATAATTGTTCTGGACAAAGCAGGTGCATTTTTCAATTCTCCATAATCCAAGAACACCCTTCTCAAATTCGCATCATCATATTCATTGACAACACGATAGGCATTCAAATCATTTTTTTGACTCATTCTCATATCCAACCCCGCATCAAAACGAGTAGAAAAACCTCTTTCAGGAACATCAAACTGATGAGACGAAACTCCTAAATCTGCTAAGATTCCATCAACACTTTTCACCCCATAAAAACGCAAAAACCGTTTTATAAAACGGAAATTCTCATTAATCAGCGTAAATCTTTCATCAGGCAAAGCATTCGCCAAAGCATCTTCATCCTGATCGAAAGCAAACAGCTTTCCGTTTGGCCCGAGTCTTTTCAATATTTCTTTCGAATGTCCTCCACCACCAAAAGTGACATCAACATAAATGCCCTCTGGCTTAATATTTAAACCATCTACTGATGCATGAAGCAAAACCGGATTATGATATTCCATTGTCGTCGTCATTTATATTTCCCATTACTTCTTCTGCCAAATCTGCAAAATCAACATCCTCACCATTTATTGATTTTTCGTATAAATCTTTATCCCAAATCTCAACAATATTCACTGCTGATGAGAACACAACCTCTTTAGCAATACTCGCAAACACCACTAAATCCTTTGGCACTAATAACCTACCTAAAGCATCTATCTCAACCACTTTAACTCCGGCAGTAAACCTGCGGATAAAGTCATTGTTTTTCTTCACGAACCGATTCAGTTTATTGATTTTTTGCATCATCAAATCCCATTCGCTCATAGGATACAACTCCAAACAGGGTTGAAACACGGAACGCTTCAAAACAAAGCCGTTTTGAAGTGAAGCAGCCAATTGCTTTTTCAAAGGCGCTGGCAACAGCAACCTTCCTTTAGCATCGACTTTACATTCATATGTTCCAATAATTGTATCCAATCAAAAAGTTTTAAATGATGTTGAGCAAAAATATAAAAAATATTACCACAATTTACCACTATATCCCACTTTGTTAATAAGTTTAACCACTTTGAAACAAAAACCCTTAATTTTTGGACAGTCAGAACGTTAGCTCTCTTTTGTTTTATTTGTAAGAAAGGTAATGTTATTAAAAAAAGGAGGTGAAATACAATGAAATTTCAATTTAAAATGGTAATAACAAGTTTAAAATAATTAAAATTTGAAGCTCAAATACACAAAAAAGAGAAGCCTGTTTTTATAACAACACGCATAATTTTACAATTAAAAATTGTTGTAAAAATTCTTTTTTATTTATTAAATCCTATATTTGTCAAAATTGAAAATCCGCATTCAAAAAAAATGGAAAAACACTATAAAAAAGAAGGTAGATATAGCTATTACGAAGCTGGCGAAGGAACTCCAATTGTCATCTTACACGGGCTTATGGGTGGACTTAGCAACTTTGATGCTGTTGCAAGTTACTTTTCTACAAAAGGATATAAAATAATCATTCCAGATTTACCTATATACACTCAAAACATTTTAAAAACGAATGTAAAAAGTTTTGCGAAATATGTTAAAGATTTTATCACATTCAAGGGGCTGGACAGAGTAATTCTGTTAGGAAATTCATTAGGCGGCCATATTGCTTTATACCACACTAAAATGTATCCCGAAAAAGTAGCCGGACTTGTAATTACCGGAAGTTCTGGTCTTTATGAAAGCGCTATGGGTGATAGTTATCCTAAAAGAGGCGATTATGAATACATCAAGAAAAAAGCTGAAGATGTATTTTATGATCCAAAAGTAGCCACTAAAGAACTTATTGATGAAGTTTACGAATCCGTAAATGACAGAATAAAATTGATAAAAACATTGACAATTGCCAAAAGCGCCATTCGTCATAATATGGCAAAAGATTTGCCGAAAATGCATGTTCAAACCTGTATAATTTGGGGAAAAAACGACAAAGTTACGCCTCCGGATGTTGCAGAAGAATTCAATAAATTATTACCTAATTCTACCTTATACTGGATTGATAAATGTGGTCACGCCGCTATGATGGAGCATCCTGATGAATTTAATCGTTTATTAGAAGACTGGTTAACACACACGCATTTATCAGTACACTAATCCTAAAAAAGGAGAATTTTACACCTAGAAAAAATGAAAATTAATACTGCCGAATTTGTTATCAGCAACTCCGATGTATCCAAATGTCCAAAAGACTTTTTGCCGGAATACGCTTTTATTGGCCGATCAAATGTTGGGAAGTCCTCTTTGATAAACATGCTAACGAATCATAAAAAGCTAGCTAAAACATCAGGAAGACCAGGAAAAACACAATTAATTAATCATTTTTTGATTAACAACAATTGGTTTCTTGTAGATTTACCAGGTTACGGTTATGCTAAAGTTTCTAAAAAAACGAAATCAATTTTTCAGGAATTTATTACTGACTACTTCGAAACAAGAGAACAATTAGTTTGTGCATTTGTTCTGATTGACATTCGTCATGAAGCGCAAACCATAGATATTGAATTCATGTCCTACATGGGCGAAAGTGAAATTCCTTTTTGTATTGTTTTCACCAAAGCTGACAAAATCAGTAAAGTAAAAATTGACTCTCATATTGCGGCTTACAAAAAGAAAATGTTCGCTAACAATTGGGCCGAAATGCCTCATTACTTTGTTACTTCCGCAACAGAATCTACTGGAAAAGAAGAATTATTAAGTTATATTGACGAGGTAAACCAAGAGGTTTTCAAAAACAATAGTCAGTTTTAAAAACTATATTTAGAATATAAAAAATCCCAAAACTAAAGTTTAGTTTTGGGATTTTATTTTTTTTAGCAAGCCAGTTATTCTATTTTGTCAACTCCAATTTCTCGGCAAAATAATCACAGAAATCTTTCATGGTGTCTGCCATTTTCTCGTCATCAGTAGCACGTTTAAATGTTTCAGACATTGCCACTAAAGTCTGGTGGAAGAAAATTTTCATTTCATCAACAGGCATATCTTTAGTCCACAAATCAATTCGCATACTTTCTTTTGCCTTGCTGTCCCAAATAGACAACATAATCGCTTTAGCCTCCTCTTGTTCAACTCCACCGTCTTTGGCAGACCACATTAATTTTTCCGGAACACGGTTTTCATCTAATTCAATTAGAAACTTAATTTCTGATGTATTTTTATTCGACATTACTTTTTTGGTTTGTATTTTGATTTAACAAATATTTCTTTTGCATTGGTTTTTAATAAATCTACCAAAGGCACATCATTATTTTTCATATATGAGCGTACCATTTGCCATCCTATCCAGGCACCAACCTGCCCTGGTGATTCATTATCAATTTCTAAATAAAATTTAGAAAATGGCGCCGAATTTATAAACCGGGAAATTAATTTTTGGTCATTATTATAAAGCATTTCTTTTTCAATAAAATAACGCCACATGTAACTTTCATTTTCTTGACACCATGTTATCTGTTCTGGAGTATATCCCATTTTTTCAGCATCGGTATAATCCGGCAAAAGTAAGTCTTTTAAATACAATTGCTTCCCAGAATAAATCATTTGGCTTAACAAATCTTTATCTAAAACCGGTGGAATTTTACCTGCTGAAAAACTCGAAACTACATCTGGAGCGATTTGTCTTTCCTCAAAATTTTGTTTTAAATAATTTGGAAACTGATAAAACTTATGATTCTTTCCTAAATACAATTCAAGTGAAATCACCACCAAGCTATCCGCATAAATAGCCTTATTTTTATAATCCATTTCAGAGATTATAGTGATCACTTTTGGCGTTTTTGTCTTAGGAAAATAGTATTTGATATGTTTAAAAAGTGTTTCTAACTCTAATTTTACGGGCTCAAAATCACCATATTTTTTTTGAACTTCTGTATACAATTCTCTCCATAAGGGATCTTGCATTTTACTCAACCAAACACTATTATCATTTCCTGGAGGAAAAAAAAACGGAAACTGTTTTTTTACTTTTTCTAAATCCTGTGGTGGAGTTTCAAAAAATATTTTATCAAAGCGCTCCACTTTTACTTCCAAAGGAATTGCTGTAACAGCACTTTCTACTTTGTTTTTCTTGTCACAGGATAAAATAAAGAGACAAAAGACTACAAGAAACAGATATTTTTTCATATATATTAATTAAATTTGTTTCCAAAGAATCTAAGGAAACGAATGCGCAACAAATTGATTTTGCAAATATACATTCCTGATTTTTAAAACGTAAACTATTATGACTAAAAAAAGCACATTACAAGTTGAAAAAGTGAATACCCACATTGTAAATTGGTTAAAAACATATGCTGAAAATGCAAAAGTAAATGGTTTTGTAATTGGAGTTTCCGGAGGAGTAGACTCGGCAGTTACCTCAACATTATGTGCACAAACAGGATTAAAAGTTTTATGTGTTGAAATGCCCATTCATCAAGCGCAAAGTCATGTAACTCGTGGACGGGAGCATATTGAACAATTAAAAAAAAGATTTCCTAATGTATCCAGTATTGAAGCTGATTTGACCTCAGTTTTTGAAACTTTCAAGACAGCAGTTCCAGATGTTTCAGATACAGCTAGACTTCATTTATCTCTTGCCAATACTCGAGCACGATTAAGAATGACAACGCTGTATTACTTTGCAGGGATTCATTGTTTATTAGTCGCAGGAACTGGAAATAAAGTAGAAGATTTTGGAGTGGGTTTCTATACAAAATATGGTGATGGCGGAGTTGATTTGAGTCCTATTGCTGATTTAATGAAGTCTGAAGTCTTTCTTTTAGGAAGTTATTTGAAAGTTCCGGACTCAATTTTAAATGCATCACCTACTGATGGATTATTTGGCGATGAGAGAACTGATGAAGATCAATTAGGTGCCAGTTATGACGAATTGGAATGGGCAATGACCCAAGACGATGCTAAACAATCTTTAGATGCTTTTTCAGGAAGAGAAAAGATTGTTTTTGAAATTTATAAACGATTAAATACAATCAATCAACATAAAATGACAGCAATTCCTGTTTGTTTTATCCCAAAAGTATAAAGAAGTCACATTTTATATTGATTTACAATTAATTACAGAATTTATTTATTAATTTTACATTTCCAATTACAAATAATTCTAAAAATTTAAAAATCATGATCAAAGTATGTATAGCCGATAATTATCCCGTTGTGCATTTTGGAGTAAAATCTTACTTTAAAGATAATGCAGACATATCAATAGTTGCCAATGTTGGTAATTTCTTGATGGTACGGGATATACTTTTAACTAAAGAGATTGATGTCTTAGTTTTAGATTTGGAGCTGGAAGGTCTTTCCAGTATTTTTGAGGTCAAAGCAATCTTAAAAAATTTTCCAAAAACTAAAATTATCATCTTCAGTGGTCTTTCAGAACAAATTTATGCTCCAAATGCTATTAAAGCAGGTGTTTCAGGATTCATTCACAAAAAAGAAAAACTAGAAACTTTAGGAATTTCAATTATCAAAGTCCACCAAGGAAAGATAATTATAAATGAAACCGTAAAGAAAAATCTAGCACTAATTGCAAAACAAAGTAAGAGCGAACGCTTATATCGTAAGCTTTCTAATCGTGAAGTAGAAGTTTTACGCTATCTAAGTGATGGGAAGAAAAACCATGAGATAGCTGATATTCTGAAACTAAATGAAAAAACAATTAGTACGTACAAATTACGATTACTTACAAAACTAAATGTTACTAATTTAGTAGACTTGGTAAACAAAGCAAAAACTTTAGAGATAGTTTAGTACCACGACATAACTCTCCCTATTTTTTTTGAAAAAGAATGGATTAGTATATTACAATCCATAACCATTGACAAAGGCTCTGTATTATCTGAATTAGCTTCGGATGATAGAGAGCTTTTTAATGATATCTCACTACTACCCTACCTGTTTTATAAGAGAACTTTGTTTTAAGTTTAATATAATCCATTATATCAGCTATTACCTCACTATTATCTATTTCAGATTCTTTTGAAACTGAGTTTTTAGCATTTTCTATAAATTGACTAATCAAATACCATCTTAACGTAAATAAATTATCTGTTACATTTTGATTCAATTGCTCTAATTTAGTTTTTGGAAAAATATTTTGTCCTTCCCAATTATGCAATACATATTTCTCATTATTCATCACAATATCAGTAATTATTTGAGCAAATTCCGGTTTCAAATGCATTAGATATCTCTCTAAATTAAAATTATCATTTTGCAAATAAACACTTATTACATCATTATATATTTCTTTAAACAAACCAGTAGCAAATTCTATTTCATCCTCCTGTAGACTTAAATATATTTCTTCATAAACCTTTCTTTCTTTCTTTACAACTACTTCACCAACTTCGCCTTCAGTATTAGTTCCAATCAATACACCTTCAAATTTTTCAGAAATATTTCCGTACGATAAAAGTATGTTTATAATTTCACATTCTACAATACCCAAAGTATCTACTTTCTCTGTACTAATAGGATTTTCATTTTTCACAACTTCAAAAGCTTTTTGCTCCTGTTTTTGTTGTTGTTTTTTTCCAACTTCAACCACATCTTTTTGAACTAATTGTGCTAGGGTACTTACAAGGACTTGCTCTGAAATATCCATGATTCGAGAACATTCCTGAATATAAATTTCGCGTTGAATTCTATCCGGAATTTTCGAAATACTGACTACCATATCTCGAATCAAATCTGCTTTTTTTATGGGATCATTCTTGGCTTCATTCATCAACAATGAGGCTTTGAACTGAATGAAATCTTTAGCATTATTTTCGAGATATAATACTAAATCATCGTAAGACGTTTTCTTAGCAAAACTATCCGGGTCTTCTCCGTCAGGAAATGTACATACTTTTACATTCATTCCTTCTTCAAGAATCAAATCGATTCCTCTAATGGAAGCGCGCAAACCGGCCGCATCTCCATCAAAAAGAACGGTAATATTCTTTGTCAATCTGTTGACTAATCGAATTTGATCTGGCGTCAAAGCTGTCCCTGAGGAAGCAACAACATTTTCAATTCCAGATTGATTAAACTGAATTACATCCGTATATCCTTCAACTAAATAACAGTTGTTCAATTTTGCAATGGATTGTTTGGCTTGAAAAATACCATACAACACTTTACTTTTATGGTAAATTTCACTTTCGGGTGAATTCAGGTATTTTGCAGCCTTTTTATCATTGGTAAGAATCCTTCCTCCAAAACCGAGTACTCTTCCTGACATACTTTGTATTGGAAACATCACACGGCTTTTGAACCTATCGAAAGGCCTGTCATCTCTAGGAATTGTGAGTCCTGTACTTTCCAGAAATTCTAATTTGTATCCTTTGCCTAATGCTTCCTTGGTAAAAGCATCCCAAGCTTCCGGGGAATAACCTAATCCAAATTTCTTAATGGTTTCATTGGTAAAACCGCGTTCTTTGAAATAAGAATAACCAATTGCTTTCCCTTCTTCAGAATTTAAAAGTGTGTTGTGGAAATAGGTTTTTGCAAATTCCGAAACCAAATACATACTTTCTCTAACATCAGTATTGGCTTTCTCTTCATCCGTTTGCTCGGTTTCTTCAATTTCAATATTGTATTTTTTGGCTAAATATCTAATAGCTTCCGGATACGTAAATTTTTCGTGTTCCATTAAGAAAGCCACAGAGTTCCCACCTTTTCCAGAACTAAAATCTTTCCAAATCCCTTTAGCAGGAGAAACCATGAACGATGGTGAACGCTCTTCAGAAAACGGGCTTAGCCCTTTGAAGTTACTTCCTGCACGTTTCAAGTGAACAAAATCACCAATCACCTCCTCAACACGAGCAGTTTCGAAAACAGTATCTATAGTGGCTTTTGAAATCAATTTATTTATTTTGAAAGTTCAAAGTTACAAAGTTTAATCAAACTAATTATTCATTAAAATAATAAAAACATAATAATAAAAAACAATATCTCAAACTAGCTATTTTAAAATTACGTGTTTAATATGTTTCAAAATTAACCACAAATTAAACTCCTTTTTCTTAAATTTTTAATTAATATTTGATCCATTTTTATTTGCAATAAAATAAGCGTTATTTTGTACTTCTGAGCGTAATTAAGCATTCAATTTATTGTATAATAAGTAGTTATTGTATGAAAATTAGCCCTATTAATTCTAAATAAAAACCTATCCATTTTGTTCAACAATAAAAATCTACATCAAGAATTAAGTACTATTCTATCCTATACAGCGGAACTGTGTAAAGTTCCATATGCAGCTGTGATGATGAGTAAGACTGACACCCCGTTTTTTATTGCTAAAAACGGGTTAGATTATTCATTTACTACCCCTGAAGAGTTACTAATTTTTAATGACCAAATAATTAAAAAAAATACAGTTTGTATCTTTCCAGACATAAATAAAGATTCCATTCATAAGAAAGTTAAAAACACTCTATTAAATGATTTGTCTTTTTTAGCCGGATTTCCCTTATCAATTAATAAGGATTGTATAGGAATGCTCTGCATCATGGATTCAACTCCAAAAGAACTATCCGGGACAGAATTAAAAACATTGGAATTTTCTGTATTGCAAATTCAATCTTTACTTGAGTTACACATTCAAAACAAGAATTTGGAAGATCAACTTAAAGAAAAAGAAACTCAATTTCAATCTTTTCTTGACAATTCAAAAGAGATTGTTTTTGAAACAAATCTAGAAGGGATATTAACCTATGTTTCAAAAAACTGGATAACTTATTTAGGGCATCAACCTCACGAAATTATAGGTAAAAAAAACCTTTTGTTTTTACACCCCGATGATGTAGAAATGATTGTTGCTTTTTTTAATACAATTGATTTAGGACGGGTCACAAACGAAATCACTTATAGGATGTTACACAAAGACGGACACTACGTATGGCATGCAACTAGTGTAAAGTTATCAACAAAAAATGGCGAAAAAATTTATAGAGGAAATTGTAGAGATATAACCGAATATGTTGAAGCACAACAAAAAATAGTAGCACAAAAAGAATTTTACGAAAAAATATTAGACAGGCTTCCTACAGATGTTGCCGTTTTTGACAGTAATCATAGGTATACTTATTTAAATCCAGCAGCCATTAAAAATAATGAATTAAGAAAATTCATTTTAGGAAAAAATGATTATGAATACGCAAAACATACCGGCAGGGATGATACTTTTGCAAAAATGAGGCGTATCAAGTTTTTACATGCCTTAGAATCTAAGAGTATAATTGAATGGGAAGATACTATTGAAAGCCTAGACGACCAAAAAACCTATCATGCCCGAAAACTAACTCCTGTTTTTAAGGACAACGGAACCCTTGAAATGATGGTAGGATTTGGCGTTGATATTACTAAAAGTAAGAGAATTCAGGAAGAGATTCTCGAAAGCAGACAACTTACCAAAAGTATAATTCAGAACGTAGCTGTTGGTATTTTGGTACAAGGCCCCCAATCTGAAATATTAGAAAATAACAAAGCCGCATGTGAAATTCTCGGTCTTACAGAAGATCAATTGCTTGGAAGAGCTTCGTATGATGATAATTGGAAAGTTATTCATCTTGATGGGTCCACTTTTATAGTAGATGAATACCCCGTTTCTCAGGCAATAAAGAATTTAAAATCAATAAACAATATCGTCATGGGTGTTCATCGCCCGATGTACAATGATTTAGTTTGGTTGTTAGTTGATGCCATACCTGTATTTAGCGATTGTGATGAATTACTCTACGTAATTTGCTCCTTCAAAGATATTACAGCCCTAAAAAATGCGGAAGATGCATTAAAAATAAGTAATGAACGGTTTATTTATTCTGGTGAGGCCACCTCTGAGGCACTTTGGGATTGGAATATAATTACAGATAAAATTTATGTTGGGGGGAGTTATTGCGATCTTTTTGGACATAAGTTTGAAAACAGTATTATAAAAAGACAAGAGTACGAAAATTTTGTTCATTCAGAAGACAAAGTTTCCTATCTCAAATCGCTTACAGAAGCCTTAATTAGTGATACTCACAAATGGTCATTTGAATACCGTTATCTAAAATTCGATGGTACTTATGCATATGTAAATGACAAAGTCATAATCATTCGAAATAAAGACGGAATGGCTATTCGCATTATTGGCGCCATGCAAGATATTACAAAAGAAAAAAAGCTAAAAGATGAATTACAACAAA
The DNA here is from genome assembly GCF_030010385.1 of Flavobacterium algoritolerans. Lineage (NCBI taxonomy): Bacteria > Pseudomonadati > Bacteroidota > Flavobacteriia > Flavobacteriales > Flavobacteriaceae > Flavobacterium > Flavobacterium algoritolerans. Next base: position 388,673 of record NZ_JASCRZ010000001.1, read on the forward strand.
GCGAAGAACAATTTAAAGGAGCTTTTCAGCATTCTGCAGTAGGAATGGGTATTCTAGATATTGATGGCTATTGGATCGAGGTGAATGATCGCTTGTGTGAAATGTTAGGATATTCTAAAAAAGAGTTTAAAACATTTACCTGTCAAGAAATTACTTATTTTGAAGATATACCTGAAGATATAGCAAATAAAGAAAAATTAGTTTTAGGAAAGACTTCTAATTTCAATATAGAAAAAAGATACATTCATAAAAACAAATCATTAGTTTGGGTGCATTTTTCCGTTTCATTGGTAAGAAATAATATGGGTGAAATTCAGCATTATATTCCCCAAATTATTAATATTACCGAAAGAAAAAAAATCGAGGAGGTAAATAAATTATTAACCGATGAAAACAATAAAAATAAAAGTATTCAGCTTAATGAGGCTAAAAGTATGTATCGCTTATTAGCTGACAATACTGTCGATTTAGTTTGTTTACACAATTCAAATACTTCTTTTCAATACATTTCTCCCTCGATAAAAAAGCTTTTGGGCTATACCCCTGAAGAGTTAATAGGTAAATCGCCTTTAGATTATGTACATCCAGAAAATTTAAAAGAACTGCTGGAGAAATTTTATAATTTCATTGAAAAGAAAAATGATGAATCTGTCCAATGTAGATTTCTAACAAAACAAGGAGATTATAAATGGCTTGAAATAAAAGCTAGCATTATAACTGATAACGGTGTTACAATTGGTTTTCAATCAAGCAGTCGGGATATAACACAACAAAAAGAAGCTGAAGAAATAATCATTAATACTTTAACTCGCGAACGAGAATTGAATGAATTACGCACCAATTTAGTTTCAACTATTTCGCATGAATTTAGAACTCCTATGACTACTATAAGAACCAGTGCTGAATTAATTTCTATGTATTTAGAGAATCAGAACTTAGAAAATGGAAGTCGATTACAAAAGCGTATTACCATTATTACTGAAGAAATTGACAGAATAGTCGAATTAATGAATGCAGTTCTGACAATTTCAAAAGAAGATTCTGGAAAAACAGATTTTAAGCCCGTCAAATTCGATTTAAAAGAACTGTGTATTGCTATAATTGAAAACAGCCATAGCAATCAAAATAATAACCTAAAAATACAAACTTACTTTAAAAAAGATTCTTTTACGGTTTTTGCAGATAAAAAACTAATGGAATACTCGCTCTTCAACATACTAAATAATGCCATAAAATATTCCGAAGGATTGGGAGACATTATTTTTAACCTCTTTACCAGAGAAAATACGATTGTACTTGAAATTATCGATTTTGGAATAGGAATCCCAGAGAAAGATCAATCAAAACTTTTTAATACTTTTTTTAGAGCAAGTAATACCAGTGGATTCCCAGGTACCGGCTTAGGACTATACATTGTTAAAACATTTACCGAAAAAAATTCAGGAACCATTCAATTAGATAGTAAACTAGGGAAAGGGACAAAAGTTACGCTACAATTCCCTTTACAAAATGGCTAAAACTATGGCTAAAATATTAATTATAGATGACGAACTCAAATTAAGAGAAACTATCTGCGAATTACTGACCTTTGTAGGATATGATGTTCATAAAGCAACAAATGGAATTGATGGATTAACGAAAGTCAAAAAAATAAAACCTGACCTTATCTTATGCGACATAACAATGCCTGAACTTGACGGGTACGGTTTTATGGAACATCATCAAAATTCAGAATATTCAATTATTCCGGTATTATTACTTAGTGCAAATGTTGAATTTAAAAATATAAAAAAAGGAATTGCATTAGGCGCCAAAGGTTATATCAAAAAACCTTTTGCCTTTAAAGAATTAAAAGAAATTATAGAATCTAATTTATTAACAAATAAATAGTAACAATACACGAATTTACCTGTACACTAACTAGAATAAAACCCTTGTATAAAGGGTATTCCATCGTTAACATTCGTTTTAGCTATGTTAGTTTTAAACATAACAACAAAACGTTTTGCATAAAAAAGATTGCTCTCTGAAATTACTATTTCATTAAAACCTAACTTCCCGTGATTTATTAAAAGTCTATACTTGTATCTTCTTATCAAACTAAAGACGATAAATAAAAACGAAACATAAACTACGAACAATAATTGAAATACAATTTTGTCTCTTACAGGATGTATCGCTGTTAAATAAAACAAAGCAGAGAAAATTGATATAATAATTTTGGTAGTTAAATCCCTTTTTTTAACAATTCTAATATTTGAAATTTGATTCAAAGATAAATTGATTCTTTCCTTATCGTTTTTAAGAATCACTTTCGATTCAAAAGCAATAAAAAAAGAATTTTCTTCTAGGATATTTTCTGCTTTGTTTACAGCTACAAAATTTACATTCATCTTTTTAGTCATACTTATTAAAAAAATAGCTTTCCGCAACTAAATTGTAGCTATCATTTATTTGCATCAAATAAATTTTCAAGTTAGGTGCTTGATAAGAAGCAACTCATATGATGGTGTGAATATATGATACTAAATCAGATAAAATTATTTTTAACTTATAGCTTAAAAAAAAATACTTATAATTTATATTTCTAAAAAAAATATTTATTGCAGTCACATCAAATCTAAAATTATTGAAATGCTTTAGGGTATACTAAAGCATTCTGGATGAAATCTAAAGTATTTCATCAAAAAATTATTGAATTGTAACAACGCATACGAAATGAGGGTCCAATTCTCAAAAAAGAGACGGTAATTATTTATACGAATAGCAAACAATAGAAATCCAAGCAATATCTTTGTTTTAAAAAAATTAGTGTTATAAAAAGTGAAGTAATCTTTAAAAAGGCTTTTCATTATCACTATTTAAATCTTAAAAAATAAGCACTCATTAAATCTTAAAAAATATTTTTAAACGAAATGCGTACAATATATCATGTACACATACTTCGTTTTTAATTACTGATAATTTAAAATTATTAGACTACTAAAAAAAAACACTCTCGCAAAATACTCAATAAATAAAACAGGATACTAAAACAACTTTCACTTTACTTTTGTAAATATCATTATTTCATCAGCCTAACTAAGTGTTTACAGCAGCTTACCTAATCATAAGATTTTTATCGTTTTTTTCGATCTCGATTGATTTTATATAATCTGTAGGCGTAACATTCAAATACGATTTAAAACTTGTTGAAAAATATGAAAATGAGTTGAATCCGGTTTCGTCAACTAGATATTGTATATTTTTCTCTCCCAAATGAATTAGAGTAACGGCATATTCTAATTTAAACTCTCTAATATACTGACTAATATTTTTATTAGTCAGTTTGCGAATTCTTTTATCTAAGGTTGATTTACTTATAAAAAGCTGACGGGACAATTCATACAAATCAACTTTTCTTTTTAAATAATTTACAAGAATCTCATTTACTGAAGTCAAAAAATCTTTCTCAGACAATTTTATTGTAACTTTTGAAAATGGATCAGGGGCATACTTTTTTTCTATATTTTTTTTAAGTTCAACTATATTTTTGATCTTAAAGATTAATTCCTTGACATTAAAAGGCTTCATTATAAAATCATTGACTCCATTTTCTAACTGCTTAAATTTTATATCGTCATCCGTATTTGCAGTAATCATAATTAACGGTACGGTTTTAAATTTATTATTTTTTCTTATTTTTAAAAACAGTTCTTCACCACCCATACCCGGCATCATTAGATCGCTTATAATTACATCCGGGATATTTTTTTGCAAATGCTTCAATGCTTCAATTCCATTTTTCAGCCAATAAACGTCAAAATCACTCAAAACTAATAATTCCAAAATAGAAGCTCCTAAAGCTACATCATCTTCGACTAAAATAATTTTTAATTTCTGCTTTTTCATTTTACTAAATTACCCTTTTCTATTTTAATCAAACGCCTTTTTATTTTAAACTATCAGTAATTAAACCCCTTTTAAGTTTTATTAAAAATACTTTTACAAAGCACTCTAAATTTTAATTACTTTTCTAAAAAATGAAAAGTATAATAAATTCAAAAACTCTTATGTTGCGGTTGGGATTTGCATCATCCATCATGTTTTTTTATAAGAATTTTATTAGTAAATTTTCTAAAATGCATCAATATAAGCATTTTCCAATTTTTTATTTTAGGGAGAATAAAATCCAAAAATAAAATTAACCTGTACTTATGAACAAAAATAAAATTCTCTTAGTCGACGATGAATTAAATCTAAGAGAAACTATTAGCGAACTCCTTAACTATGAGAATTACGACGTCAGAACAGCCTGCAATGGCCAAGATGCATTAGATCTCTTAGAATATTGGGTCCCCGACTTAATTATATGCGACATAATGATGCCCGTGATGGATGGTAGTAAATTTCATGAAATAATCAAGGAAATTCATTCTTTGAACTCAATCCCTTTTATTTTTTTAACTGCCAAAAAAGAAAATAACCTGATGAGAAAATGTCTATTAGATGGTGTGGATGATTTTATTTCCAAACCATTTAAAGTGAAAGAATTAATATCTATTGTACAATCAAAAATAGAACGATTTGAAAAAATAAAGAATAATCACAACAATTTATATTTAGGTAAAAAAAAACTTTTTTGCATGAAATCAACACTCCTCTTAATGGAATTTTAGGATCGATTGAGCTTCTAATGAAAAATGAAGAAAATCTTGACAGAAAAGAAGTTTTATCATTTTATGAATCGATCAAAATATCAGGAGAACGATTAAATAGAACAATGCAAAATATAATTCTTTATCAAAATCTTAAAAATAATTCGATTAAATTTAACGACCATTCAAGTTGTGAAATATTAAATACATTTTTAAATACAAAAGAAAAAATTTTTAAGATTTATGAAGGACAGGAAAAAAGAATCAGTTTTGAAATTGATAAAGCAACCATTAAATTTAACAAAAAGCATTTAGAATTCATCTTTTTTGAATTAATAGACAATGCATTAAAGTTTTCTTCTGATAATAAAATTATTATTGTTTCTGGTGAACAGTTTAATAATGAATATTATGAGTTGGTAATTAGAGATTTTGGGATTGGCTTAAGTCAACAAGAATTAAAAAAAATTGGTGCCTCTCAACAATTCAATCGGGAAAAAAGAGAACAACAAGGTTTAGGACTAGGACTTTTCTTAAGCAAAATTATTATAAAAAAATCAGCGGGCGTTTTTACCATTATTTCAAAAGAAAATGAAGGAACAACAATAAAAATATTTCTGCCTTTATATAAAATTACTGATCTTGACTAAAATTATACCAAGAATAATAGACCCACTTTTTTCAAAGTGCGTCTATTATTATAAAACTAACTCAACAAATTTTAATTTAAATCGAAACGCAATCCTAAAGAAACATTGTTTTGCTTTATCACATTATCTTTAAACAAAGGATTCAAGTCATATTTTAAATACAAACTCGTTTCTTTATATCCAATGTATGTACTCAAACCATAGATAAAATTACTGGTATTAAAATCTCCTTTTGTCTTTTCCGTAGCTTTCAAATCATTATCATCATACTTGATAATTTGTTTTGATTTCAAATTGATTCCCGCATAACCACCTATCCCAAAACGAACACTTTGATGCGTTTTGTAAAATGGCTTATCCTCTTTCATTTTTTTTTCTGAAAAATCAAACTCTATATGAACTGGAGCTACTAAATACACATTTCTAAAACGCGAATCTTTTATGTCAATAGGATTCACCACAAGATTAGTTTGATCGCCGTTGATTACAAAATTACGATTATCTGTTGGACGCAAATTATTATACATCAAAGACAAGCCGTATTTAGCATGAAGTAGATTATTATTTTTAGCGATTCTGCTATTGTAAGTAACACCTAATTCATAAAAATGAGAACCCAAAAATCTATAATCAGAATCTTCCAGTTTACTATCAGTGACTAAATTATTCAATCCGGTAGCAAAGACAAACTGTGATGTTGTTCTTCTTTCCCCCTGAACGGTATCTTTAAAACCATGCTCATGTTTTTTTCCATGAAAAGAAAAACTATAAGTTCGAGAAGAATCCTGTTCTTTAATTTTTCCGTCAACTTTTTCCTGAACCAAGTTTTTTAATGCCTCTTGCTCTACAGCTACTCTAGACTCGATGTTGATTGCTCTGGCTTCAGCCAATAATTTCTTTTTACTCTCCGCTTCTTCTCTAGTTATTGCACCATTAATTAACTGATTATTAATTGCTTCAACTTCTATTTTCAGCGCAGCTTTTTCTTCTTTGGTAATGGTTTCAATTTTTAAAGCAATGGTTTTTGCTCGTTTTTCAAATGTTTCCTGTCCAAGCATTTTGCTGGCAAAAAAGCATAACAGTGTTACTAAGTAAATTGTAAAATTTCTCATGATGATTTGATTTTAAAGGTGATTGATGATTTTTATTCTAAGTTGCGATTCGACAAAGCAACTTTTACCGATTGGTAATTCTTGCTTACTTTATTGATTACTTTTTCTCGAAAGGAAAGTTCTAATTCTCCATCCACCTGCGAAAGTAAATTACCGGCATTTACATATACAGCCAGTTTTTGATTCAATTGATTTTCCTTTTTCGAAGGATTTCCGGCAACTGCTAACAGTTCGTCAACTGTAACATCGCTGATTTGTGATTTGATTGATTTTTGTTCTGCTTTTTGTTCTGTTTTTTGATTAGTGATTGAAACTTCTGCTACTTGATTTTGATTTGAATTATTGTTAACGATTATCGATTTTTCTTTTAAAATTGGAGTTTTGTTAGTTCCCGAAGTTGATTTTTGGACAACATTAGCAACTAAACCTTTTTCATCTTCTGTTTTTAGTTTTATACTATTATCAGGAACGACAGTAGTTTTTGTAGTAACTGAATTTTGAATAACAACTTCATTTTTCTGATTTTCAATTGTATTTCCTTTTTGACTGAAATAAACCGTTCCTATCAATACAAACCCAACAAAACTTGCCGCCATAAACATCCAAGGGAATTTAGCTTTTGGTTTTTGCTTCGCCTGTTCGCTATTGCTCGAGTCAGCTACCGAAAGCATTGCATCCAGTTTGCTCCAAGCCATTTCTGAAGGTTTGATCTCCCGAGAATTTAATTGCTCTTTGAACTGTGTTTCTAACTTATTTAGTTCCATAACTATAATTTTTTAAGGTATTAATCTGTCCTTGCAGCATTTTTCTGGCATGTGACAATTGCGACTTTGATGTTCCTTCATTAATCCCTAACATATTTGCAATTTCTTGATGCTTATACCCTTCAATAGCATATAAATTGAAAACCATTTTATATCCATCCGGCAAACTGTCTATTAAAAACTGAATATCGTCTATTGAAAATTGGCTTTCAATGTTGTTGAAACTTTCTTCAAAATAGGTTTCATCTTCACTATACTTTAGTTTTTTTTCAACTCGGATAAAAGAAATACATTCATTGACCATGATTCTTCTAATCCAACCTTCGAAACTTCCTTTGTGCTGAAAATTCTTCAGATTCGTAAACACTTTCATAAAAGCAGTAATCATGATATCTTCAGCCTGATGAATGTCTTTTATGTATTGGCGGCAAACGCTTAACATTTTTGGAGAAAACTGGGTATAAATTTTCTGTTGTGCATGCCGATTATTCTCGACAGCTAACTCGATTAATTCATTTTCCTCCTGATGTAAGTTGATTACTTTCAAAATCTTTATAAAGTGTTTCTATAAGTATAGACGATTGACAATGCAAAAAGGTTGCATCTGAGATAGAAAATTTTTTGATTCTAAAAATTAAAACCAAAAAAAGTGAGTAAAATCAATAGTTAACGAAATAAAAATATTTTAAAAAAAATTATTTTTTTCTTTCAATCACGTAATTTACCATCAAAATCAGCGCATCTTTAAACTCAGAATCCGAATAATTATCTAAAAGCAAAAGGGCTTCTTGCTGGAATTCGACCATTTTTTGTTCTGCATAAAGCAATCCATTATTGTTTTTTACAAAAGCAATAACTTCTTTGACGCGTTTTTTATCTTTATTGTGGTTTTTAATGGAATTGATAAGCCAAGTTTTCTCTTTGGAAGTACACGTATTCAGGACGTGAATAAGAGGCAGCGTCATTTTTTGTTCTTTGATGTCAATTCCGGTTGGTTTACCAATGGCATCTTCGGTGTAATCAAATAAATCATCTTTTATCTGAAAAGCCATCCCGATAAGTTCTCCAAATTTACGCATGTTTTCTACCTGAACTTCATCTTCAATAACGGATCTTGCACCAAGAGCGCAACAGGCAGCAATAAGTGTCGCTGTCTTTTTTCGGATGATTTCATAGTAAATATCTTCTGTGATATCGAGTCTTCGGGCTTTTTCAATTTGAAGTAATTCGCCTTCACTCATTTCGCGAACAGCGACAGAAATAATTCGGAGTAAGTCAAAATCTCCATTATCAATAGAAAGCAACAATCCTTTGGACAATAAATAATCACCCACAAGTACCGCAATTTTATTTTTCCAAAGCGCATTTAGGGAGAAAAAACCTCTTCTGCGATTACTGTCATCCACTACATCATCATGAACTAATGTCGCAGTATGAATCAGTTCGATAACACAAGCTCCACGATACGTTCGCTCATTTACAATTCCTGCCGAAACCATTTTAGCAGTCAGAAAAACAAACATAGGACGCATTTGTTTTCCTTTTCTGTTGACGATGTAATACGTGATTCTATTTAACAAAGCCACTTTTGAGGTCATCGATTCATAGAACTTTTTTTCAAAAAGTTCCATTTCATTGAAAATGGGCTGTTTTATTTGTGAAGTAATATTCATTAGAATTCAAAGATACAATTTTAGCCTAGAATCTTACAAATGCTTGCATTCTTTTGAATATTTTTCGAAAAGAAAACTCTTAAGCTTCTTTATTTGCCAATTGTCCACAAGCTGCATCAATATCTTTTCCACGACTTCTTCGCACTTTTACCACAATTCCGCTAGCTTCAAGCGCTTTTATGTACGCATTAATTGATTCTTCAGAAGCTTGTTGAAATTCCCCATCATCGATAGGATTGTATTCGATAAGATTTACTTTGCAAGGAACGTATTTACAAAACTTCACCAAGGCATCTATGGAAGCTTTATTGTCATTGATATCTTTCCAAACGACATATTCGTAGGAGATTTTGCTTTTAGTTTTTCGGTACCAATATTCTAATGATTCACGTAAATCCACTAAAGGAAAATTAGCACTAAACGGCATAATTCTGGAACGAATTTCGTCGATTGCAGAGTGTAGCGAAACGGCTAATTTGAATTTTACTTCGTCATCAGCTAGTTTTTTTATCATTTTAGGAACTCCCGAAGTCGAAACCATAATACGTTTCGGTGACATCCCTAATCCTTCCGGTGACGTAATCATTTCGATTGCTTTCAAAACATTGTTGTAATTCATAAGTGGTTCTCCCATTCCCATGAAAACAATATTCGACAACGGATGATTGTAATACAAACGGCTTTCTTTATCAATGGCAATTACCTGATCATATATTTCAGCCGGTTCCAGATTTCGCATTCTTTTTAATCGCGCTGTAGCGCAAAAGTTGCAATCTAAACTACAACCTACTTGACTCGAAACACACGCTGTAGTTCTTGTATTTGTAGGTATCAAAACCGATTCCACCACCAAACCATCATGCAAACGAACGGCATTTTTCACGGTTCCATCTTCACTGCGCTGCATGGTATCCACTTTGATGTGGTTAATAACAAAATGCGTCTCCAACATCGTACGTGTTCCCTTAGAAACATTGGTCATATCCTCAAAACTATGTGCACCTTTGCTCCACAACCATTCGTAAACTTGATTTCCACGAAAGGCTTTGTCTCCATTTGCTACAAAAAAATCTCGCAATTGTTCTTTTGATAAGGATCGTATGTCTTTTTTCTCGATTTCCATGGTGCAAATTTAATGACAATTTGTTGATTTGTTGATTTGATAATTTGATAACTTTGCTTCCAATTGAAAAAAATTCAAAAAATGCATTTCATTTCCCAAGATTTAGAAGATTATATCGAGCAACATTCTCAAAAAGAGCCTGCTTTACTGGCGGCGTTGAATAAAGAAACGTACCAAAAAATTCTGTTGCCACGAATGTTGAGCGGTCATTTTCAAGGTCGGGTTTTGAGTATGTTGTCTAAATTGATTCGGCCGGTGAATATTCTGGAAATTGGCACTTACACAGGTTATTCGGCGTTGTGTTTGTGCGAAGGCATGCAGGTAACCGGACAATTGCACACGATAGACATCAAAGAAGAATTAGTTGATTTTCAACGAAAACATTTTGACAAATCGCCTTGTGGGAAACAAATTGTACAACATTTAGGCGAGGCAGTTGACATTATTCCAGCGCTTGACTTGAAATTTGATTTGGTTTTTATCGATGCTGATAAAGAAAATTACCTCAACTATTTTGAATTGATTCTTCCAAAAATGAATACAGGCGGAATTATCTTATCAGACAATGTATTATGGAGTGGGAAAGTTCTGGAACCGTTGCACCCAAATGATTTGAGTACAAAAGTATTACTGGAATACAATCAGTTATTAGCAACTGATCCCAGAGTAGAAACGGTTTTATTGCCTATTCGTGATGGATTGACAGTAAGCAGAGTTCTTTAGTTTCGATATTTCTATTGAAAACAAATGCCCTAGCCCTAATAGAAGCGGCATCCTTTTTCTTGTTATTCTGACTTAAGGAAGAATAACAAAAAAAGATACAGCGTAGAGCAGGAAATAGCTCCAGCTTATTTCGTTTCTCGTAATAACTATTGTGGAAAATACTTTTGTTGTGCCATTTTGTATCCTTTGAACATCAAAAATCCAAAAGTAAAACCGAATAAGTAGCCCGTAAGAATATCTAACGGATAATGCAATCCCAAGTAGATTCTACTGTATGCAAAGATGAGTGGCCACAAGAACAGGAAGCCGAAAAATTTGATTTTGTCTTTAAAGTTAAAGAACAAAAATGTAGCAACTGCCATTGAATTTGCAGCGTGACCTGAGAAAAAACTAAATGAATTTCTGACTTGAACGATGCGTATAAAGGAATTAATTTCAGGATTATTACAAGGACGCAATCGTTGAAATCCGTTCTTGAATACGTTTGTTGCTTGATCTGTAAATGTGACTAAAGCCGCCACAAAAAGCAATAAATATAAGGTTTGCTTAGCGCCAAGTTTTTTATAAAGGACATACAAAAGGAGTAAAAAAAGAGGAATCCAGTTGCTTTGTTTCGTAATAAATAACCAAAGTCCATCATAGGTTTCTGACCCTAATCCATTCAAAAAAACAAACAATTTTGTATCTAAAGACAGTAATTTATCCAACATTACATCTGACGTTTTATAGGTCCTGTAACATCTTCTATAGCTTCTTTAGTTGTTTCGATTTCAGTGGTAGTTTCGCCCAGTAAATTGTCTTTGGCTTTATTAATTTCTGAGGTGATATTTCCTGTTATATCGCTAATTTGAGACGTATCTCCCAATAAATCATCCTTAGCTTTATTGATATGAGATGTAATATTTCCTCTTAAATCGGTTAATGTTTGTGTATCAAATCCATTAGCCTCAGCTCCTTTTTGAATTTCACTTTTTATGTCATTTGTAGCATGCTTTAATTGTGCCATTGCTTTACCCATGGTGCGGGCTATTTCCGGTACTTTATCTGACCCAAAAAGCATCAGTACTATAAACATGATAAAAATTAATTCGCCTCCTCCTATGCCAAACATATTTTTTATTTTTTATTGCTACAAATATACCTAATTTTGAATCTTTGACTTTTAATTTTTTCATAAAAAAAAGACTCTTTTCAGAGTCTTTTTTAATTTTATGTCTTTATTTAATCAAATTTAGACTTCACTTCTTCTTTAGGCCAAGCGTTATTGGTTACATCAATATCAGCTGTTTCTAATTTTGGATCTATCTGAATCTTTTTAATTGCTTTTTCAGTTGCATACACTTTCTTAGCGGTATCGTTGTTTTTTCTCCAAATTTGAGCTGGATATTTGAATGTCTCTTTTGTATCATCTTCGTAAGTCAATTCAACAATAATTGGCATTAACATTCCTCCTGGCTTATTAAACTCTACTTCGTAGAAATACTTAGGAGATTTTAATTTTAACTTTTCATCTGCAGAGAAGTTTTGGTTTACATACTCAGATAGTAAATTTACATCTGCAATAGCCAATGCTTTTTTGTCTTTAGCTGATAATTCTTCACTTGTTCCAGGAACTAAATAAACGAAAGGTCCTTTTTCCTGTCCAAAACGACCTCTTCTTACTACAGCGTCTTTCAATTCTTTTGTTGCTGTCTCAGACACGAAATATTGTTTTACTTCTTTCACTCCGATATCTACAAAATCAGTAGAGTAAAACCATCCTCTGAAAAACCAATCTAAATCTACTGCTGATGCATCTTCCATAGTTCTAAAAAAGTCTTCTGGCGTAGGATGTTTGAATTTCCATCTGTTTGCATATACTTTGAAAGCATGGTCAAACAATTCTCTACCCATAATCGTTTCTCTAAGGATGTTTAAACCTGTTGCCGGCTTACCATAAGCATTAGCACCAAATTGAACTATCGTTTCAGAGTTTGACATAATTGGCTCCAAGAATTTTTGATCTCCACTCATGTAAGGTACAATTTTACTTGCCGGTCCACGACTTGAAGGGAAATTTGTACCCATTTCTTGTTCAGCCATGTATTGCATAAAAGTATTAAGACCTTCATCCATCCAAGACCATTGACGCTCATCAGAATTTACAATCATAGGAAAGAAATTGTGTCCTACTTCATGTATTACTACACCAATCATTCCGTTTTTAATACGTTCACTAGTCACTCCTTTTTCGTCAGGACGACCATAATTCCAACAAATCATTGGGTATTCCATCCCTTGATCTTCTGCTGAAACAGAAACAGCTTTTGGATAAGGATAGTCAAATGTATGAGATGAATAACTTTTTAAAGTATGGGCAACAGTTCTAGTTGAAGTTTCTCCCCAAAGTGGATTACTTTCTTTAGGATAAACTGAAATTGCCATAACTGTTTTGTTAGTCAATTGAACTGCCATTGCATCAAGAATAAACTTTCTTGACGTAGCAATACCAAAATCCCTTACGTTTTTAGCACTAAATTTCCATGTTTTTTTCTTTTCTGAAAAACCTTTTTCACTTGCTTCTGCTTCCGCTTGAGTAACAATTACAACTGGTTTGTCAAATGATTTTTGAGCCAGTTCGTATCTTTTTACTTGCTCTGCAGTAAAGACTTCGCTTCTGTTCATCAATTCCCCTGTAGCTTCCATAACGTGATCTGCAGGCACGGTGATGTTTACATCAAAATTTCCAAAAGGCAGCGTAAATTCTCCCGTTCCCCAAAATTGCATATTCTGCCATCCTTCAACATCATTATAGACTGCCATTCTAGGATAGAATTGAGCAATTACATATAATTTGTTTCCTTCTTTTTCGAATAATTCATATCCAGAACGACCACCGTCTTGTCTGTAATTATTAATATTATACCACCAATTGATAGAAAAAGTAAATTTTTCACCAGGTTTCATTGGCGTTGCTAAATTAATACGCATCATCGTTTGATTGATCGAATAGGACAAAGCATTTCCTTTTACATCTTTCACGAACTCAATGTTAAAACCACGCTCTTGCTCTTGTTTTAAGAACTTATTTGCGAAGTTTCCAGCTGGAAAAACCTGTTCCATTCTTTGGCTTTCCGCCAATGGAGTCTGCGAAGTTTTCGCAGCTTGGTTTTGGTCTAACTGAACCCATAAATACTCTAAAGTATCCGGAGAATTGTTATAATAAGTAACCGTTTCAGAACCAGTTAATTTAGATTTTTTGTCATCAAGCTCTACATTTATCTTGTAGTCAGCCTGTTGCTGATAATAAGCCGGACCCGGAGCTCCAGAAGCCGTACGAAACATGTTAGGTGTTGCTAACAGGTCATACATTTGACTAAACTTATTGGTATCGTATTTTCCTGTTTGTTTTGGTGCAACAGGTGCCGTTTTTTCTTGGGCAAATAAAATTGCGGGAAGAAGTAATAATAATGTAAATTTTTTCATAGGTGGAAATCTGGTTATCAGTGCGTGAAAATAATAATTTAAAACAAATTTCTCTAAATTTATTCATATTTTAACATTCCCTTGGATGTGGACTCTGTAAATAGTAGTGTATTTTTTACACCAGCCACATTAAAATGCATAATATTCTGTTGCTCTGAATTTCCTTCTATGATAACTGTGTTATAAATTTCGAGTGAATTAATTTTAGGGACTTCCTTAATACTTAAATAACAAATAAGTACATCTCCTTCCATTTCTTTACTTAAAAGATTCATGGACTTCGCTTGTCCATTTATTTTTACGGAGAATTTTTCGCTTAAATACTTTTTCAACAAAATCAAATCTTCATCCGTTTCTTTTTCGGAGCCCAAATTGATTTTTTTACTATACTTTTTCCCAACGGCGCTATTCAAATCATCAACAAAAATACGAGCGGTAATTTGAAGCATTTTCTTTTGGGGAGCGTAATTTACTTGGTATAATGCTACATAAAATTTATGTACACTAAAAGAAGTCAACGTTAAAAATAATAGGCCAAAAAAAGTAATTAAGATTGTTTTTTTCATTTTTCAAAAGTAGTAATTCTTTTAAACTCTTCGTTCTTGGTGATTAAAAAATCAATTAGTAAAAATTCGTCTTCTTGTTTCAAAAGGCTTTTTGATTTTGGATCATTCTCGCAATAATCCAGAAAAAGTCCAATTTCCTCTTTTTTCAACTTCAATGTATTTGTAAAGAAATAATTGTCAATTCCTTTAGAAACCACATCCGAGAAATCCACATTAGAATTCAAATCGGCTTTTTTTGCCGAATCATTCTTGAATACTTTAGAAACCATTTTAAATATTCTAACAAAATCCATTCCGTTTTCTATACTTCCATCCGAGGGCATGGTTCTATTCACTGGCGAAGATTTCGCATCGTCAAAAAATTGCAGGTCTACAATTCCCTGAGAATTTCCGGTTATTGGTTTTATCTCCGCTTTACGCTTCACAATAACTTCCTTCAAAAGCGTAGTTTGTGCTTCTAAATTGACTACAAACAACGGTTTTGAAAAATCGTTGTCCTGAATCACAATTTTTTTTGACTTGAAAGATGCGCTTGAAACTAACAAGGTGTCTTTGGCTTTCGCCAAAATATCAAAAAAGCCTTGGTCGCTTATAAAGGTTCTTGTTTTTGAATTCAAATTAAAAACATACCCGTTGTCTACCAAAGCAGATTCATTTACAAATTGACCGTGCAAAGACTTTCTGTTTCCATTTTGACCAAAAGAAAGTTGGCAAAAGAAAATCAAACAAAGGATTCTTATTTTAGTTTTCATCTTGGATTATTTTATAAGCATTATTTTTTTTCAATCTAGCAATTGGCTTTAACCATAATAAAAATTCTCCATCACTATTTGTAACGGCTGTTTTTTCATTTACTAAATTTAAGATATTTATTCCACTTATGTAAGCCGAATCGACTCTAATTTTACCATGAAGCAGCTTTTCAGCAGCAGTTTGTCCAAAAGAAATTTGGCACATTAAAAATAAAACTACCCGTAGAATTCTATTTATTTTCACCCGTAATAATTTCATTGTAATTTTCGGCAAGCCTTACAATTAAAAACATAACCATTGTCTTGTTTTTAGATCGCAATGCATTTGCAAAAGCAGCATCATCAATACAGTAATATTGAAAACCTCTAATATAATCTGTGGGAATTTTTAAGTTTTCGATATAATATTTATCTTCAAAAAGAACTTCGATTCTAGCTAATAATTGTTCTTTTTTCTCAATTACAATTTCCTTTTTCAGCATGGCTTTTCGTCCTGAAATGGTATTCAGCAATCCATCGATACCATTACCGGAAGTTGCCGTGTATAATTTCCTTTCGGCTGGTGTATATTTTTTTTGCCCATAAGGTATAATTCCTAAGCTCTCTGCCGTAATGGTAGATTCACTCACTATGACTTCTTTCAAAATAATACTTTTAGGAATCATCTTTACAGTAATAACTTCCTGCAGCATATCCTGCTTGTCAATTTTCATTCGGAGACCTTCTAAATTAACCGCAGTAAACACCAAAACATCACCTTCTTTTACAGCAATAGTAAAGAAACCGTTCACATCCGAAAAAGCAGTTTTATCCGTTGTTACATTCTCAATCGTAATGCGATCAACCGCAACAGAATCGGCGATAATTTTTCCTCGAAGCTCTTTTACGTTGCCCGTTTGAGCAAAAATGACTTGCACGAACAAAAAAACAATAAACTGTAGCGTAATTTTAATTTTCACCGGCGATTATTTCTTTATATTTAGTTGCTAACTCTCCAATTAAGAAAGTAGTCATCGTTACATTTTTAGATTTTAAAATAGTCACAAATCTTTCGTTGTCAACAATATAATATTCAAATCCCTTGACATATTCAGAAGGTATTTTTAATGTATTTACAAAATAATCAATCGTAAACATATTCTCTAATTGCCTCATATACGATTCTTTCTTTTCGACTTCAACTTCTTTTTTAAGCATTTTAGTCCTTCCTGAAAACCAATTCAATAATGGATCCGCTGAGATTGAACCACCCATCATCGAGCCTGCATTAGCAGTGGCATTAAGATTACTGGCAGTATATAACTTTCGTTCTGCTGGAGTGTATATTTTTTGTCCCTTTGGAATTATCCCCATTGACACTGCATTGATACCGCTTCTTACAATAACTTCGCGCAATTGATTTACTATCGGCATCATTTTCACAGAAAGCATTTCTTGTTCAAAATCCTTTTGGGTTAAGCTAATTCTAATCTCTTTGAACTGCCCTTCAGTAAATAGTAATGTGTCCCCTACTTTAGCCAATATCGAAAAATTTCCCTCTTTATCTGTGACTAAAGCTTGCTCGCTTTTTAAGTTTATCACATAAATTCCTTCTAAAACAGAAACATCAGAAGTCACTTTCCCTTTCAATCTTATTCTAGAAGTTTCCTGTGCTACAACATTCGTTGTTACAAAAGCCAAATACAAGTACACAATTCTAATCATCCCTTTTTAAATCCGTTATTCACACCTCGTAAAAGTATCTTAATGCGTTCCAAATTAATTACTAATGGGTTGGTAAAAAAATGTTAATTAAAAATGTGAAATCAAAAAGACTGATTTAATACCTTTAGCACAAATTATTCACTAAAAAATGAAAAATATACTAATCGCAAGCACTTCTACTCTTGCAAACCAGAATTATCTGGACTATTTATTACCTGAATTGCAATTGCATTTTAAAGACTGTAATACTATTCTTTTCATTCCTTACGCAAGACCCGGAGGTATTTCTCATGAGGAATACACTGCAATGGTTAGCTTGGCTTTTGCCAAAATAAATAAAAAAGTAATCGGAATCCATGAATTTGAAGACGCCACTCAAGCTTTGAAAAATGCCGAAGGAATTTTTACCGGAGGTGGAAGCACCTTTGTTTTGGTTTCCCAATTATACAAAAATAACAGTATAGAAATCCTCTCTGAAGTTCTAAAAAATGGAACTCCGTATTTAGGAACAAGCGCCGGAAGTAACATTTGTGGATTAACGATGCAAACGACAAATGACATGCCAATTGTTTATCCTCCAAGTTTTAAAACTCTGGGATTAATTCCTTTCAATTTGAACCCACATTATTTAGATCCCGAAATCAATTCAAAACACATGGGAGAAACTCGCGAAACCAGAATAAAAGAGTTTCATGCTTATAATTCAGTACCCGTTTTAGGATTAAGAGAAGGAAGTTGGCTGGATGTAAAAGGAGACAAAATAACTTTGAAAGGCGATTTGACTGCACGCCTGTTTAGACAAAATCAAGCACCTGAAGAACTGGAAAGTGGAACTGATTTAAGTTTTTTAAAGTAATCCTAAAATAAATTACAAAAAAAAGCCGAAACAATTAAGTTTCGGCTTTGAAGAGCGAAAGACGAGGCTTCCCGTATCTCTTCATTCACGGGATATCCCGAAGCTTCGGGACTCGCATAACCTTAAAATAAAAAACCTCAAACTTTTGTTTGAGGTTTTTGGAGCGAAAGACGAGGCTCGAACTCGCGACAACCAGCTTGGAAGGCTGGAGCTCTACCAACTGAGCTACTTTCGCATTAAAACAGTAAAATAAAAAACCTCAAACCTAAATTTGAGGCTTAGAGCGAAAGACGAGGCTCGAACTCGCGACAACCAGCTTGGAAGGCTGGAGCTCTACCAACTGAGCTACTTTCGCATTAACAACGGTGCAAATATAATTAATAAGTTTGCTTCAATGCAAGTTTTTTTCTTAAAAAATCACAAACTTACCCATGCGATCTTTTTTAATAAAGCATATAAAAATCATAAAGAATTTAATATGAAATTATTATACCTTTATTACGCTTAAAAAAACAATCTAAAATATCAAAAAAATTATCGTTTTTTGAAGTATTTTCAGTAAGACATCCCGTACTTCGGGCAGAAAACAGTTCCGAATTCAGGAAATAGCAGTCTTAAAACAGCATCAAAAAAGGGTTTTGGAGAAAAACTCATTCAAAATTCTGAAAAATTCGCACGAAAAGAAGCATTGGATTCCATGAAAAAATGGAATATCAAGTCAAAATATTACCTTTTAAAATAAAAGGAGTTGAAGAACACATTATCATGTTTAAAAAAACGAATAATGAAGACGTTGGTTCTAATATTGTTAATCTGTGTAACTATTAGTTGCAAAAAGGAAGTACTAAAAAGTGAGGTAATCTTGAAAAATGATATTTCAAACCCTCCTGTTTTACCTGAAGATAAATCCGTTAGAATTGACTCCATCCTACTAACTTCTTTTAACAACAAAACACTTTTCAATTTTTATAAAGCGACTAACTACAGAACAATTTGGCAATCTGAGGATAGTAGAAAAATAATTTTAACAGAACTCCTTAAATCTGATGAGGAGGGATTAAATCCGGAGGACTACAAAGTAAAAACATTAAGTGATTTTGAAAAAAAATCAGCAACACTAAACGATTTTGATTTAGCCAAATACGACATTTTACTGACCGAAAGTTTTCAAAAATACATTTCACATTTGACAAACGGAACATTAAACCCAAGAAAACTATATAAAAACTGGGATTTAAAAGAAAACTACATTGACCTAAACGAGACTTTGACAAATTTACTGGACAGCGATTCCTTAGCAGACAAAATAGAACAATTGAAACCCAATCATATTGTTTACAAAAGATTAAAAAAAGCATTAAAACTGATTAATACCTTTCCTAAAGATGATTTCAAAGCGTTAAAAATCGCAGAAATAATTGCTCCAAACGATACCAATCCTTCCATAATTGATATTAAAAAAAGATTGACTTACTGGAAAGAATTGCAACCGCAAGACAGCTTAACGACTATCTATGACCCAGAAACCATACTTGCAATAAAGAAATTTCAAAATCGTCATGGTTTAGCTATCGATGGAATAATTGGACCTGCAACAATTTCCTCACTCAATTTTTCCAAAAAACAACGAATGCAACAAATTATAGTAAATCTTGAGCGCTGGAAATGGTATCCTAAAGAAATGGGAAAAGAATATATAATCATTAATATTCCCGACTACAGATTGACGCTAATAAAAGAGAAAGACACGTTGAGAACGCACAGAGTAATAGTGGGAAGAGCGAAAAGAAAAACACCAATCTTATCGTCTAAATTAACTCAGGTTGTCTTTAACCCAACTTGGACTGTCCCTCCCACAATTTTGCGGGAAGATGTTATTCCTGCCATTTTAAAAAACCGCAGTTATTTATCGGAATCAAATATTAAGATCTATGATCGCAATGGGAAAATCGTAAGTCCTTACGAATGGCAATTATCGCAAGCCAAAAGTTATCGTTATGTGCAAAGTCCAGGAACTTTTAATTCGCTGGGAATGGTTAAAATTATTTTTCCAAACCGCTTCTCTGTTTATTTACACGATACCAATCACAGGGATTATTTCGACAAAATAGATCGTTCGTTGAGTTCGGGTTGTGTCAGAGTTGACAATCCATTAGAATTAACAGAATATTTATTGAACGATGCCGTCAATTGGAATCTGGAAAAAATTACAACAATCTTGCAAAATGAAAAAACAAAATTTGTAAAAATCAAAAAAGAAGTTTCATTTCACCTACTATATTGGACTGCTTGGAGCGAAAACAACAAACTGATTTTCAGAGATGATATTTACAATCTAGATAATGATTTATACACTAAATTAAGAAATTGATTCTGTTCCAAATTTAGAAGCCCTTGACGGATGGTAAATAAAAAAACATGACTTGTTTTTTATGGCACTGATGATATCTTTAGACAATTCTACCGGCACAGCAGGACAACCTTGGCTTCTGCCTAACCTGTGATTATTTTTGATAAATGAATTAGAAACATAGTCGGCTGCATGCATCACTACACCTCTTGCTCTCGCATTGTCATTAACTCCTTTTTCCAGACCATCCAGTTTAAGTGACATCCCATGTTTACCATTATAAATTTCACCTGTGGCATAAAAACCTAAACTGCTTTTATACGATTCAGCTGAATTTGAAAAATTAGAAGCAAATTCATTTCCTGTATTTCTGCCATGTGCCACAAGAGAATGAAACAATATATCTCCAGTTAGTAGGTCAATTACCCAAAGTCTTTTGGTATTCGAGGACAAGCTAAAATCAATTAAGGTGAGAATATCTTTCTTAATTAATCCTTTTTCTTTCAACGAATAATACCCTTTTAAAGCTTCAGCAAAACTTTCTAATTTTGGCAAAGCAAATTTATCAGAATGCAAATTATTGTAAGCCAATTCAATTTTAGCCTCAACACTAGATTCTACCGCTTTGGCATAAACTACTGGTTTAACATCACTTGGCTCTGAAAGGTTTGTTTTGCTTGTAGAGAAAGAAAACAGCATAAACAAAATAATAGGAAATAGATTATAAATCATTGATTATCTTTAAGTTATAAATAAATTCGGGATTGCAAACCTACGTTAAAAAATCAAAATCGAAACATTTTTAACAAAATTTTAGTCCATTAATAACGTATTACTTGGTGAAATATTGAGTGAAAAATCATAAAAAACACAATTTCTATGTTAATTTTGTTATTTTTGTTTAGAATCAATCCCAATTTATGTCAAAGTTACATTCGATAGCTATATTTTGTTTAATTTTCTTTAGTTATACTGCTTACAGCCAAAAAAAAACGCTTCAAGCAAAATCCATCACTGAAAACATAACAATTGATGGAAAGATAAATGAAGAAATTTGGGAATCTGCCTCAGTTGCTACCAATTTTGTAATGTTTGAACCTGACAACGGAAAACCAATAAGCAACGATAAAAGGACAGAAGTAAAAGTACTCTACGATAACAATGCCATCTACATAGCGGCATTACTTTATGACAATGAACCTGAAAAAATTCAACGTGAAATAACAAAACGAGATGTTTTTGGGGTTTCAGATCACTTTTCAGTTTACATCAACGGATTCAATGATGGCCAACAAGATTTTAGGTTTTTTGTAAGCGCTGCAGGAGTCCAAATGGATTGTTTAGCAATTGAAGATTCTGAAGATTTTACTTGGGATGCCATTTGGGACAGTGAAGTAACAGTAACGGAATTTGGTTGGGTTGTTGAAATGAAAATTCCTTATGCTGCCTTACGATTTTCAAAAGCTGATAAACAAACTTGGGGCTTGAACTTCATGCGTGAAATCAAACGCGATGTACAAAAATATACTTGGAACAGGATTGACACTAAAATTGGCGCTGTTATTCCACAAGCAGGAATTCTTCAAGGAATTGAAAGTATACAAACTCCTACCCGACTTTTCTTGATTCCATATTCATCCGCATACTATCAACAAAGTAATATTGGTTCTGACACTACTTTAAAAGCTGGGTTAGATATAAAATACGGCATAAACGACTCCTTTACATTAGATGCTATTTTGGTACCTGATTTTGGACAGACAAAATTTGACAATGCGATTTTGAATTTAGAACCTTTCGAACAACAGTTGGAAGAAAATAGACCTTTTTTTACCGAAGGAACTGATTTATTCAACAAAGGAGGTTTGTTTTATTCCCGAAGAATTGGTGGGGCTCCAAGCACTGAACCCGCTACGGCAGCAAATGAAGAAATAACCAATTATCCAAGCACGGTAGATTTACTGAATGCCGTAAAAATATCCGGCCGTACTGAAAAAGGATTCGGAATTGGATTCTTGAATGCCGTTACTGAGAGAACTAAAGCTACTATTTTAAATAATGAGACAGGCGAAGTTAGAAAAGAAGTAATCGAACCATTGACTAATTATAATATGTTAGTTTTGGATCAACGTTTTAACCAAAACTCATCTGTTTCTTTTGTAAATGCGAACACTACTAGAAATGGAGGTTTTAGAGATGCGAATGCTTCGGCATTATTGTTTGATTTGAATACAAAAGAAAATACGTATAATTTATATGGAGATTTCAAATACAGTTCCATCAATACAGTTGAAGATTACGATGGATTTAAGACCGAAATAGGATTTGCAAAAACAAGCGGGAAATATCGTTATGGATTTTCCGGAAAATATGTTTCAGAAAACTATGATGTAAATGATTTAGGGATTAATTTTTATTCCAATTATCACAATGCTTATGCGAATGGAAGCTACAGAATAGTAAATCCGACTAAAGTTTTTAATACTTTCAAAATCAATCAATATATTAATTTTGAGATTGACAACACCTCAAAAAAACTACAAACTGGTGCATTTGGAACAGAAATAAAAGCAACAACATTACAAAACGATTACTTAGAATTTGTAGTTGAATTTTCACCATTTAAAACTTTTGATTTTTATGAACCTCGTGAATATGGCAAATATGTGTTCCTTCCTGAAAAAGTTTTTACTGCAATAAATTTTGCCACTAACGACAATAACCCTTTTACATTAGTTGTGCAACCTTCATTGTCCAAATTCAATGAGAATGACCGAAATGTTTATGGTTTTTATATAAGTCCAAAATACCGATTTAACGACAGGCTTTCTATTGCATACGTATTAGATTATTTTAACGAAACTAATGATCGCGGCTGGGTTGATTCTGACAATACAGGGATAATTTTTGCTGAACGCAATAGGGAAACAGCTCAAAATGATTTTACCGGAAAATATGCCTTGAATAATAGAATGACAATAAACCTGACCGCACGTTATTACTGGTCCTATTCTAAAAATCATCAATTTTTCACCTTACAAAACAGCGGTTATTTAACTCCAAACAATACTTACTCACAAAACAAAGACAGGAATTTTAATTCTTGGAACTTCGATTTGTCTTATTCTTGGTGGTTTGCACCTGGAAGCGAAATATCCATTTTGTACCGTAACTATGGATTAGAAAGAGCGAGTATAGTCGAAAAAGATTTATCTAAAAATCTAAAAAGTATTTTTAATAGCGACTTAACCAATGTGCTTTCCATAAGCATTCGCTATTTCATTGATTACAATGCCGTGAAAAATAAATTTTAATTTTTCGATCAAACTGTAACATTCAATTGAAAAGGGAGTCTATTAATTCAAACTATTCAGTGGATTGGTGATTGTTGCCTTTGAAACTTTTTTGGTTTTTCTAAATTTTGCATCAATCACCAATCAATCAATCGTTTCATGAAAAATCAGTTATTACTTTGTTTTCTATTCCTATCTGCTTTTGGCTACAGCCAAAAAAAAGTCTTACAAACTAAATTCATTTCGGAAAAAATTGAAATCGATGGAAGATTAGACGAGAATACATGGCAGACAGCTGCAATAGCCAATGATTTCATCATGTTTGACCCAGACAATGGCAAAGCGATTCCAGAAAACAAGAGAACTGAAGTAAAAGTTTTATATGATAATGACGCCATATATATTGGAGCCATTATGTATGATGAAAATCCGGGGAAAATTTTAAGAGAAATTACCCAGCGGGATAATTTTGGTACTTCTGACCTTTTTGGTGTTTTTATAAATGGCTTTAACGATGGACAACAAGATTTTCAGTTTTTTGTCAACGCAGCAGATGGACAAGCCGATTGCATTACCACCGATACCAATGGTGAGGATTATTCTTGGGACGCCGTTTGGAAAAGCAAAGCCGTGATTACGGATAAAGGCTGGGTTGTAGAAATGAGAATTCCATACGCCGCATTGCGTTTTTCTGGCGAGAATAAACAAACCTGGGGACTTAATTTTTTCAGGGAAATTAGACGGGATCGTCATAAATACACTTGGAATTTCATTGATTCAAAATTGGGAACTTTCACCCAACAAACAGGGGTTTTAGAAGGAATTGAAAATATAAAACCTCCCACCCGACTCTTCCTTTTGCCGTATTCTTCTTTTTATGTTAATGCAAATGCGCAACAAAAAACGTACGGAACTCTCAAAGGCGGATTAGATTTGAAATACGGAATAAACGATGCTTTTACGCTGGATATGATTCTTATTCCTGATTTTGGACAAACAAAATACGATGATCAAATTCTGAATTTAGGACCATTTGAACAACAATTTAACGAGAACAGACCTTTTTTTACAGAGGGAACCGATTTATTTAGTAAAGGAAATTTAGTTTATTCGAGACGAATTGGAGGAAACCCAATCAATTATCCGACCGCTGAAGCCAATGAAGAAATTATTGACAACCCGGCAAGTGTCAATCTTATCAATGCATTAAAAGTTTCCGGAAGAACCAAAAATGGATTGGGAATAGGAATATTGAATGCCGTTACCGAAAAAACTTCAGCATCTATTCGAAATAATGACACACAAGAAGTAAGAAAAGAAGTAGTCGAACCTCTTGCAAACTACAATGTTTTGGTATTGGATCAACGCTTTCGCAAAAATTCCTCAGTTGCGTTTGTAAACACTAATGTGACTCGAAACGGAAGTTTTAGAGATGGAAACGTTACAGCTTTAGCTTGGGATTTGAATACTAAGAAAAACACCTACAACCTTTCGGGAGATTTTAAATACAGTTATATCAATGACGTTGAAAATAAAAAAGGAATTAATTCACAATTAAATTTCTCTGAAACCAGTGGAAAATACCGTTATGGTTTTGGTGGTAACATTGTTACCAAAGATTTCGACAACAATGATTTGGGAATCAATTTTGAAACTAATTATTACAGTTTATATGGTAATACGAGTTATAGAATCCTTAATCCAACTAAGGTGTTTAACAGCTTTAATGCCTACCTTAATCTTTACTCACAGTTTCAAAAAGAAACGGGTAAAATTCAATCCAGTAATATCAATCTTGAGATAAATTCTAAAAACAAAAAAAATCACTTTTTCGGACTTGGGATTGATGCCAATGCGGTAGAAACATATGATTATTATGAACCAAGAACGGCCGACAGATACGTAATAAAACCAACGAAAATTGGAGGTTATTTATATGTTTCGACCAATTATAATAATAGTTTTGCCATTGACGTAAATCCTTCTTATGCATTTTTTGATGAAGCAGGAAGAAATTCCTATGGTTTTTCTATAGGTCCAAGATATCGTTTTAATGATAAATTATCGCTGAATTACAACTTCAATTTTTTCAGACAAAACAATAATAAAGGATACATTGACAGCATTAATGATGACATGAATTCGGCAACGCCAAACACGATAGTTTTTGCCAATAGAAATGTAATTACCTATTCAAATACGCTTTCTGGGAAATATTCTCTGAACAGCCAAATGACGTTTAATATTTCGTTGCGTCAATATTGGTCGTACGCCGAAAATAAAAATACTTTATCATTAGAACAAAACGGAAGACTCGCTGATTTTGCAGGATATACAACTAATAAAAACTCGAGTTTCTATTCTTGGAATGCTGATTTGTCTTATTCTTGGTGGTTTGCTCCCGGAAGTCAAGTTTCTGTTTTATATCGTAATAATGCTGGTGCCTTTGGAAGAGACATCAATAAAGAGTTTAAGGACAATGTCACTAATCTTTTGAATAACGATGCATTGAGCCATGTTTTCTCAATAAGTGTGCGTTATTTTATAGATTACAATCAAGTTAAGAATAAATTCTAAATGCATTAATTTTAAAAAAGACAACTTTCCACAACAAAATAATCATTATTTGTTATTGTTAGCCTCCGAATGTATAATAGTGATTTCCATTCATTCGAACATTTTTAGAAATGCTTTATCTTTGCTTAAAATAAATTTGCAATGAACAAAAAAGTAATTCTTATGATTTTGGACGGTTGGGGAAAATCTCCTGACCCTAAAGTATCAGCAATTGATAATGCCAATGTGCCATTTATTAACAGTTTATATAGAAATTATCCAAGCGCCCAGCTTCGAACTGACGGATTAAATGTTGGACTTCCTGAGGGGCAAATGGGAAACAGCGAAGTAGGACACATGAATCTTGGTGCCGGTAGAATTGTCTATCAGGATTTAGCCAAAATTAACCTTGCCGTTGCACACGACACTTTGGCAAAGGAGCAAGTTTTAGTTGACGCCTTTACTTATGCCAGAATAAACAATAAAAAAGTACACTTTTTAGGTCTGGTTTCAGATGGAGGTGTACACTCTCATACTTCTCATCTACGCGGCTTGATTAACGCGACACAACAACACGGATTACAGAAAGTTTTCGTTCACGCTTTTACTGACGGTCGTGATGTAGATCCAAAATCTGGTAAACATTATATTCAGGATTTACAGGATTATATAGCTAATACTACCGTGAAACTGGCTTCGGTTGTGGGACGTTATTATGCAATGGACCGTGACAAACGTTGGGAAAGAGTAAAACTTGCTTACGATTTATTGGTAAACGGAATTGGAACTCATTCAACAAATGCAGTTACTTCCATCGAAGAAAGTTATGAGGTTAATGTAACCGATGAATTTATTCATCCAACGGTTATAGTAGATGAATATGACAAACCATTGGCCACAATTGAAGAAGACGATGTGGTTATCTTTTTCAATTTCAGAACAGACAGAGGAAGAGAATTAACCGAAGCACTCTCACAACAAGATTTTCATGAGGAGAACATGCACAAGTTAAACTTGTATTATGTAACCCTTACTAATTATGACGAAACTTACCAAAATGTAAAAGTCGTTTATAATAAAGATAATATTACTGAAACTCTTGGTGAGGTTTTAGAAAAAGCGCATAAAAAGCAAATTCGTATAGCCGAAACGGAGAAATATCCTCACGTTACTTTCTTCTTTTCCGGTGGAAGAGAACAACCGTTTATTGGCGAAAGCCGCATTTTGAAAAATTCTCCAAAGGTTGCCACTTATGACTTACAGCCAGAAATGAGTGCCTTTGAATTGACAGATGCTTTGGTTTCGGAATTGGAGAAAGAAGAAGTAGATTTTGTTTGTCTTAATTTTGCTAACGGTGACATGGTAGGTCATACCGGGATTATGAGTGCAGCGATACAAGCCTGTGAAGCAGTTGATAAATGCGTTGAAAAAGTAATCACAACTGCATTAGCGCACAATTACACAACTATTGTAATTGCAGATCACGGAAACTGTGAAACTATGATTAATCCTGACGGAAGCCCAAATACAGCACATACAACAAATCCAGTTCCAATTATTTTAGTGGACAAAGACTTAAGAGTGATTCATGATGGCGTTCTTGGCGATATTGCTCCTACTATCTTAGAATTAATGGGAGTAGAAAAACCTGAGGTAATGACTTGTCATTCTTTACTTTAAATAAAACTAACAACCAATATTTGAATTAAAAGCTACTCCATACAAGTAGCTTTTTTTTATAAATAAAAGTTAAAATCTCATTATTGATAGTAATACTATTATATTTGCATAAAATATTATCAATTATGAATACAATACTATCCAATTTAAAAATACAAGTCAACGAGAAAATCTATGTAAAGGATCCGGAAACGTCTCCTTTAGGTAAAAAAATTGTAGAACAAAGTATCCTTTTGATAGACGAAATTGGATTCGATAATTTTACATTCAAAAAGTTGGGAGAAAAAATT
This sequence comes from Flavobacterium algoritolerans, assembly GCF_030010385.1. Taxonomy (NCBI): domain Bacteria; kingdom Pseudomonadati; phylum Bacteroidota; class Flavobacteriia; order Flavobacteriales; family Flavobacteriaceae; genus Flavobacterium; species Flavobacterium algoritolerans. The sequence goes on from NZ_JASCRZ010000001.1 coordinate 416,867, forward strand.
GGTTCTAATGAAAGTTCCATTTATCGCTACTTTGAAAACAAACATAAACTATTAGTTTATTTATCCTCTTGGTACTGGAGTTGGATGGAATATAAACTGGTTTTTGCCACGACAAATATTTTGGATCCAGCCGAAAAACTCAGTAAAGCAATCACTATCGTAACTGAAAAAGTTACTGATGACAAAAACACAGAGCACATCAATGAAGCTATTTTGAATAAAATCATCATTGCTGAATTCACAAAAACAGTGCAAACAAAAGAAGTAGATCAGGAAAACAAGGAAGGTTTTTTTCTGATTTACAAAAGAGTAATTAATCGAATTGTAGGCATAGTAAAAGAAGTCAATCCAGAATATCCTTTTGCAAAATCACTAGTTTCTACTATAGTTGAAGGAAATTTGCATCAGCATTTTCTAATGGAACATCTAAAAACGATTACCGATTGTAATGAATCCGTGAGTACCACTGAATTTTACTTGAATCTTGCCAAAAATGTCCTTCGATAAACTAAAAAAACTAACATGACTCCATTAAGACGTTTTTACAACTTACTTCAATTAGACAAAAAAGATGTCTATCAAATATTTTTTTATGCCATTTTTGCTGGATTAATCAGCTTGTCGTTACCGCTGGGAATTCAAGCAATCACGAATTTTATACAATCTGGAAGAGTTAGCGCTTCTTGGATAGTTTTAATTATTTTAGTAGTTTTTGGGGTTGCATTAGTTGGAATTTTATCTTTAATGCAACTCCGAATCACCGAAAATTTACAGCAAAAAATATTTGTTCGTTCCTCCTTTGAATTTGCTGCTCGCTTGCCAAAAATAAAAACAGATCAATTATACAATTCATATCCACCAGAATTAGCCAATCGTTTTTTTGATACGATGACCATCCAAAAAGGAACTTCAAAGCTATTAATCGATTTTTCGGCGGCTCTCTTACAAATTGCTTTCGGCTTGATTTTATTGTCTTTGTACCATCCGTATTTTATTGTATTTGGAGTTTTACTGTTTTTTCTTTTGTACTTTATATTCAAATTTTCCTATAAATCCGGACTGGAAACCAGCTTAAAAGAGTCTAAATTCAAATATAAAGTGGCTGGCTGGTTGCAAGAAATGGCTCGAAATAATTTCAGTTTCAAAAATGACCTCAACTATAATTATGGTTTACAAAAAAACAATAATTTGGTTAGTGATTATTTGAATTATCGCGAAAAACATTTTAAAATCATGCAAAGACAGTTCACACAACTGATTATTTTTAAAATCTTAATCACTGCAAGTTTATTGTCGATTGGAGGATTTTTAGTATTGTCCCAACAAATGAATATTGGGCAATTTGTAGCTGCAGAAATAATCATTTTATTAGTCATCAATTCGGTTGAAAAAATAATACTCGGACTCGAAACATTCTACGATGTACTGACTTCAGTTGAAAAAATTGGTCAAGTAACCGACTTGGAATTAGAGGAAGAAACCACGTTCAAAAGTGATACTTGTTATGCCAATATTTCATTAGAAACAGAAAATCTTAGTTTTAAATTCCCGGATTCAGACAAAGAAATACTGAGCAACATTTCCTTGAAAATTGAGCAAGGGGACAAAATTGCAATAGCAGGAGACAATGGTTCCGGAAAAACAACACTGATTCGAATATTGTCCGGTTTATTGCAGCCTACATCTGGTTCTTTTTTCATCAATGATGATACGTTCAGAAAAATCAACCTGAAACAATACCGCTCCCAAATAGGCAGCATTATTCAAGGCGAAACACCATTTGAAGGAACGCTGTTAGCTAACATCACGTTCAATGACAACTCGGTAAGTACTGAAGATTTAAGATGGGCCATTGAAGGCGTCCAACTTTCGTCATTCATCAAATCATTGCCAAAAGGTCTGGAGACACGCATTTTTCCGGAAGGAAAACAATTATCGTCTTCTAATGCACAAAAAGTGCTACTGGCCAGAAGCATCATCCATAAGCCAAAAGTGCTTTTTTATGAAGATCCAACAGACATGATGGATGAAGAAATAGCTAATGAAGTTATTGACTTCATCACTTCCGAAAAAAACAAATGGACGATTATCGTTTCTTCAAAAAATCCATATTGGAGAACCAAATGTAATAGACGAATCATTATGCAAAATGGGGTGATTCAACTTGATTTAAAAAATAATTAGTCATGCTAAATATATCTGATAACAAAACAAAACTGCAACCGTTAGACCGTTACGAGACCATTAAAAACTTGGCTAACAGACCGCATTACAGAATTTTAAATAAAATTATAGCTGGTGTTTCAATAGTAGCTTTAGTGGCACTTTTTCTCCCTTGGACACAAAACATTTCAGGAACTGGAAGTGTAACAACATTAAAACCGGACCAAAGACCACAATCTATTCAAAGTGTGATTTCTGGCCGACTTGAAAAATGGTATGTCCAAGAAGGTGATTTTGTCAATAAAGGCGATACAATCCTGTTTATCTCTGAAATAAAAGAGGATTATATGGATCCTAATTTAGTGGAAAACACTAGAAACCAAATGAATGCCAAGAAACAATCTTTACAATCGTATGGTTCTAAAGTAAGTACACTTTCCGGCCAAATTCAGAACATTGAAAGGGAAAAGGTCTTAAAACTGGAACAAGCACAAAATAAAATCAAACAATCTCTTTTGAAAATAAAGAGTGACAGTATGGATCTTGTTGCTGTAAAAACCCAGCTGAGAATAGCCAATACACAATATGATCGTTCCGTTCAGCTGAATAAAGAAGGACTAAAACCACTTACCGATATTGAAGAAAAAAGACTAAAATTACAAGAAGTAGAAGCTAAAATTATCACGCAGGAAAACAAATACTTAACAAGCAAAAACGAATTTATCAACGCCAAAGTGGAAATAAACAGAATAAGCGCAGAGTATGCGGAGAAAGTTTCGAAAGCCAATAGTGACAAATACACAGCACTCAGCAGTAAGTACGACACCGATGCACAGGTAAACAAACTCGAAAATCAATATGCAAACTACAGCATTCGCAATGGGATGTATTATATCAAAGCATCGCAAAACGGCTATATCAATAGGGCGCTACAATCCGGTATAGGCGAAACGATAAAAGAAGGAACACCAATTGCAACCATAATGCCTTCAGAATATGATATCGCAGTAGAAACTTTTGTAAACCCAATTGACCTGCCGTTATTAACCAAAGGAGAAAAAGTTCGGGTTTGGTTTGATGGATGGCCTACTATTGTATTTTCAGGATGGCCAAATATGTCTTATGGGACTTTTGGAGGCGAAATTGTAGCCATTGAAAATTTCATTAGTACCAATGGAAAATATCGTGTTTTGATTGCTCCGGATAAAAAAGCAGCCAAATGGCCTGTACAATTGAGCATTGGAGCCGGTGCGCAAACTGTCGCTTTATTAGAGACCGTTCCGGTATGGTTTGAATTATGGAGAACCCTGAATGGATTCCCTCCTAATTATTATAAACCTTCGGTTAAAACAACAACAGAGAAAAAATAATGAAAAAGATATTTTTAGCATTTCTATTTTTGAGTTTTGTTGCAACAGCCCAAGATATCGCATCAAAAGAACTTACCTACACCGAGTTTCTGGGGTATGTGAAAAAATACCATCCGCTGGTAAAGAATGCCAACTTGGAAATCAATAAAGCACAAGCTAATTTGATGATGGCCCGTGGTGGATTTGACCCAAAAGTTGAAGTAGATTTCAGCAAAAAACAATTCAAAGACAAGGAATATTATTCCATTTTAAACAGCAGTTTCAAAATCCCAACTTGGTATGGAATCGAGATTAAAGCAGGATTTGACAATAGTGAAGGTGTTTATTTGAATCCACAAAATACACTTCCTAATCAAGGCTTAACTTCGCTGGGCGTAACCGTTTCGCTAGGACAAGGTTTGTTTATCAATCAAAGGATGGCGGATGTTAGAAAAGCAAAAATGCAAATGCAACTAAGCCAATCCGAAAGAAAACTGCAGGCTATTACAGTTTTATATGATGCTTCTTTGGCTTATTTTAATTGGAAGAAAAACTTCAATGAAGTGCAATTGTATGAAGAATACAACAATAATGCACAAATTAGATTTAAAGGAATTCAGTCGTTAATTAAACAAGGAGATAAACCTGCAATAGACAGTGTGGAAGCAGGAATTATTGTAAAAAACAGGAAACTGAGCTTGGAAGACTCGTACCTAAAATTGGCTAAAGCCAAATTAGAACTTTCTAATTTTCTTTGGTTGGAAAACAACATTCCATTGGAAATATCCAATGAATTGATTCCCGAAACGCAATTGGAATTCACGATTCAGGAAAGTTTAAAAACGAATGATTTATTGAATACAGATTTCTCCATCACCAATCATCCAAAAATCAATGCGCTGCAAAGCAAGGTTGACATGCTCAATGTGGAGAGAAAACTGAAAGCCAACATGCTTTTGCCTAAAATTGATGTGGGTTACTCCTATATATCGGAACCCAGTTATATTGATAATTATCAGTTTGAGGATTATAAAATTGGATTGGATTTTTATTTTCCTTTGTTTCTTCGAAAAGAACGCGGTAGTCTGAAATTAGCAAAGTATAAAGTACAGGAAACCGAATTTATATTGGATTTAGAAAAAGTACAATTGACCAATAAAATCAATGCCCAAAGAATGGAAATTGAATCCTTGCTAAGACAAAAAGAGTTAATAAAAGGTTTAGTAGAAGATAATCTAACGATGCTAAATTCAGAGGAAAGATTGTTTTCTTTTGGTGAAAGTTCCTTGTTTTTAATCAATACTCGAGAGAATAATTTAGTCAGTGCACAGCTTTCTAAGATAGCTTTGGAGAACCGTTTTTACATTTCAAATTCAGAGCTTTTTAAAATAATGGCCAATCCGGATTAAATAATTTATAAAATTGTACTTTTGCAAACTGAAAATTAGAAATTATGATTATTATAAAATCACGTGAAGAAATAGAATTAATGCGTGAAAGTGCGTTAATCGTATCAAAAACATTAGGTATGATTGCTTCTGAAATCAAAGAAGGAGTTACTACTTTATATTTGGATAAATTAGCCGAAACATTCATTCGTGATCATGGAGCTGAACCAAGTTTTCTTGGATTATATGGTTTTCCAAATTCACTTTGCATGAGTCCAAACGCTCAAGTGGTTCATGGAATCCCAAACAACACGCCTTTAAAAAGCGGTGATGTAATCTCTGTAGATTGTGGCGCATATAAAAACGGATACCATGGCGATCATGCCTATTCTTTTGAAGTAGGTGAAGTCGCTCCTGAAACTAAAAAATTATTGCAGATAACAAAAGAATCCTTGTATGTTGGAATCCGCGAATTCAAATTAGGAAATCGTGTAGAAGACGTAGGAAATGCAATTCAAAAATACAATGAAGCACATGGTTATGGTGTAGTTCGTGAATTAGTAGGTCATGGCGTAGGACAAAAAATGCATGAGGCTCCTGAAATGCCTAATTATGGTAAAAAAGGAAGAGGAAAACTTTTTGCAGAAGGAATGGTTGTCGCTATTGAACCGATGATTAACATGGGAACCCGAAACATCAAACAACTAAAAGACGGCTGGACAATCCTTACTGCCGATGGAAAACCAAGTGCCCATTTTGAGCATGACGTTGCGATTATTGATGGGAAACCGGAAATTTTATCGACTTTTGGATACATCTACAAAGCGTTAGGAATTGTGAGTAATGAGGAAGATGAGTTTAGAAGAGAACCTTTAGTATTGTAATGAAAAAACTTTTTAAATTAATACTTAATACCATTCCTCGTCCTTTATTAATCAGGTTGAGTTATGTAGCCCGTCCTATTATCGCTTTTTCATTAAGAGGAACTAATTTCACAGATCCAATCGACGGGAAAAGCTTCAAATCGATGTTGCCTTATGGATACGAAACACAACGAAATAATGTGCTTTCGCCAAGTACCCTTTCCCTGGAAAGACATCGTTTATTATGGTTGTATTTGAATGAAGAAACTGATTTTTTTAAATCTGAACTAGTTTCAGATTCTTCTTTTACGAATACTAAAAGAATTAAATTAAGAGATGCTGAAACAAATTCAGCATTAAAAGTATTGCATTTTGCACCAGAACAAGCTTTTTATAAATTGTTTCGAAATCAAAAAAATCTGGACTACACCACAACCGATTTGTTTTCACCATTGGCGGATGTAAAAGCAGATATTTGTAATTTGCCTTTTGAAGACAATCAATATGATGTTATTCTCTGCAATCATGTTTTAGAACATATTCCGGATGATACGAAAGCCATGCAGGAATTGTATCGGGTTTTGAAACCTGGTGGAATGGCAATTTTACAAATTCCACAGGATTTATCAAGAGCAACAACTTTTGCAGATGATTCCATTACAGATCAAAAAGAACGCGCTAAAATCTTCGGTCAATACGATCATGTCCGTATTTATGGACGCGATTATTTTGATAAATTACGAAGTATCGGTTTTAGAGTAATTGAAGAGGATTACACTAATAAAATTGCACCCGAATTAGTAGAGAAATACTGTTTAGCCAAAGGGGAAATTATCCCTGTTTGTTTTAAATAATTTACACCATAAAAAAACCTGCTAAATTTAATTTTAGCAGGTTTTTAGTTTATAAATGAGTCCCTTTATTTTTTCTCTGGCATCAATATTCCAATTACTTTATCTTTTGTAAGATATTTTTTTGCAATATCTTGAATATCCTTAGCCGTTACTGCATTTACAGTTTCTTCAAATTTCAAGACTTCTTCAGCACTACTTCCATTGGTGTACGATCTAGTGAAATTAGACAACCAATATCTGTTTTCCTTGCTGTCTTTTCTGAAATCAGCTAATTCTCCTTCTTTAAATTTAGCCACATCTTTTTCATCTGGTCCTTTATCAATAATATTTTGAAGTTCTTTTAAGGCAGAAGCTGTTAATTTTTCAGCATTATCTGGTCCACATGGGAAACCAATCGTAAAGCTGTACGATCCATTTGGAACTTTATTCATGCTTCCTCTCGCAGAAACACCATAAACACCACTTTCATTTTCACGCAATTGCTCAATCAGTTTTATAGTCAAAACTTCTCCTAATGCTTGTATACTCATCGCATCTTTAGCAGAATATTTCGCATCTCCATAATACATGATCGTTACGTTACTTTTAGGATCTGTTCCTTTATTAACGACTTTTTTCAAATCTCCTTTTAGCATTCTATAGCCTAAATCTACAGCTTTCTCTTTTTTATCAGTCACAGGTAAAGAAGCTAAATATTTAACCGAATACGCTTCCATAGTTTTATCATCAATGTTTCCAACGAAATAAAACTCAAAATCAGCAGCATTGGCAAAACGCTCTTTGTATTTTTTGTACGCTAATGCATAATCCGTTTCTCCCCAAGTTTTTTCAGAAGGAATTAACCCATTAAATCTAGGATTTTCTTTATTCAAATACGTATAAAATTCTTGCTGAAAATAAAAACTAGGTTGTGAAGCCATATTGTTAAAGAAAGCCGATTGCTTTTGTTTATAGCCTTCAAAAGCGGTCACATCCATATTTAAATCTGTGAAATAAGCATGCGTCATTTGGAACAAATATTCAAGATCTTTAGGAGTAGCATTTCCTCTTAAACCTTCAGTACTTCCACCTATATATGGGTTTACTCTTGCTATTTTACCCGTCATAAATTTATTGATATCATTCAATTTCAATCCTGAGAATCCGGCTTCCGCCAAGGCTCCGTTAGCAAATTGAACTTTTTTCATATCTTCGTTAGAGTATAAATTAGTTCCTCCAAGACTCACTGCCTCAAAAAGAACCTCATCATTTTTGAAATCTGTATTCTTATACGTTACTTTCACACCATTAGACAATACTAATGTTTTTGTTCCAATTTTAGTATTGCTTTCACGACTAACAATTGTACCCGGTTTAACTTCGTTTCTTATCAAACTTGTCGCAACGGCAGCATCTTCGTAAGGCTTAATATCATCCGTATTAATTTTCAAAGCATCAAGAACTTGTTGTTCTGTAACTTTTTTCAAACCTTCTTTTTCAGGGCCAGTAAGGATAATAACACGATTGTCTTCTTTTACATAATCTTTAATTAAGCTATTCACATCCTTTAACTCAATCAAAGGCATCAATTGTTTCATCGTTTGATACGTCCATTCAATTCCGGGAACTGGCTCTTTTTCTAAGAAATTAGCTTGGTATTCTCCAACAAAATTTACTGAATTCGTTTTGTCTCTGTCGTTGTATGCTTTTTCAATAGAAGCAAGAAATTCTAATTTTGAACGATCTAATTCTCCTTGCGTAAATCCAAATTTCTTAGCTCTTTCATTTTCAGTTATCAATACTTTCAAAGCACTTAATTGCTTATCCTCTTGTGACATTGCCACAGACTGATAAGCTTTTTTATTTCTGGCAAAAGTTCCGCCATAATACGAATATCCATAAGTAAATGGAGGTGTAGCTGAATTTGTAAGTTCGTCCAATCGCGTATTTAAAAGCGTAGAGAACAATCCTTCAACAATGTAATTTTTGAAATCTCCAATATTTACGATAGGTTTTGGAGCTCCATAATCTTTGTAAATCAATTGTACTTGAGCACTTGAAGCTTCTTTATCACTTTCAACAGCTACAAAAGTTTCCTTGTGATTGGGAACATCATAAAATTTTCTAGGTTTTTCTTTGGCAGGATTTTTATAACTTGAAAAATGAGAAATGATTTTCTTCTCCATTTCTGCAACATCAATATCACCTACAACAATTACGCTCATCAAATTTGGACGATACCAATCTTTGTAGAAATTAATTAACGATTGGTGTTTGAATTTCTCTAAAATTTCTTTTTGACCAATTGGCAAACGCTCCGCATAATGTGACTCATGCATCATTTTTGAAATGTAGCGACCCAACATTCTTTTTTGAGCACCTAAACCCAATCTGTATTCTTCTAAAACTACGCCTCTTTCTTTATCAATTTCTTCTGGTGTCAAAACGGTATTAAAAGCCCAATCTTCAATAATTTGAAATCCTTTTTCTAATTTTTCAGGACTGTCAGATGGAATTGGTAAAAAATAAACCGTTTCATCAAAACTGGTATACGCATTTAAGTGTTGCCCAAACTTTACACCAATACTTTGCAAATAATCGACTAATTGATTTTTAGGAAAACGCTTGGTTCCGTTAAAACACATGTGCTCCATAAAGTGAGCTAATCCTTGTTGATCATTCTCCTCAAGGATAGAACCTGCATTAACAACCAGCCTAAGATCTACTTTTTTTTCTGGTTTGGCATTTTTCTTGATGTAATAGGTTAAGCCATTTTCAAGCTTGCCTGTTTTTACGCTAGGATCAAAAGGAATTGCTTTTGAGTAATCCATTTGCTGTGCAAAAGCAGCCAATGGAAACAGCATTAATCCAAATACTAAATTGTTGATTTTTTTCATAAGGTTAGATATATTTGAAGTAAAAATAATAAGATAACTCCTAACTTTTAAAAATATTGTATTTTAATTAACAGAAATTACATACAAAATATATTTACTCTTTGAATTACATTATCGGATGAAAACGGGGAGTATTCCTTATATTTACAAAATCTTAAGTGCTGCAAAATGACAAACCCTTTTTTTAAAATTATCACCTTTATTCTTTTGGTATTCACGGCCAATACTTCCTCTGCACAAGCAGAAAAAGAAGTAGCCGCGACTTACAATATCAAAACGATTTCTTTTTTACAGAGTGATCGAAATGTGATTCCAATTTTTAAATTAGGAGAAGGATTTCAATTGCAGTTTGATGACCTTTTTGGCAATGAAGCCAATTATTATTACGAAATAATTCATTGCGATTACAACTGGGTTCCTTCTGCAATTCCAAAAAACGAATACTTACAAGGTTTTGACAATCAAAGAATTCAAGATTACACGAATTCCTTCAATACATTACAAATCTATTCGCATTACAAATTATCAATTCCAAATCAGTTTACACAGCAGTTGCGAATCAGCGGGAATTATATCATTAAAGTTTTAGACGAAAATAAAGAAGTGGTATTTTCCAGAAAATTCATTTTATGTGAAGATCTTGTTACGGTTCCAATGCAAGTCAAGCGAGCACGAACAGTAAGCAATATAGAACTGAAACACAATTTAGAATTCTCAATAAAATCAAGCGTAATTACATTTCAAAATCCAATGAAAAATGTTAGAGTAGTCCTGCTTCAAAACGGACAATTTAACACTGCCATAAAAAACGTAGTTCCGCAATATACTATTGGAAATGATTTGATATACAAATATGACCCAGAAACACAATTTTGGGCAGGAAATGAGTTTTTGTTTTTTGAGAACAAAGACATCCGCTCTGCGAGTAACAATATAGCGCGCATAGATTCAAATACGGCAATTTATGGTTCTTATTTATACACCAATGGGGCACGAACAAATTTCCCTTATTCATTTACCCAAGATGTTAATGGTGATTTCGTTGTTAATAACATAAATGCCACTAATCCCGAAATAGAAGCGGATTATGTTTGGGTTTACTTTAGCCTTTCGGCTCCTACTTTTAGATTGAAAAAGAATATTTATGTTGGCGGAATGTTTAATAATTACAACCTGACCCCAGAATACAAAATGGAGTATAACTCCCAAAAGGCAATTTATGAAAAAGCAATTTTAGTCAAACAGGGATTTACAAACTATCAATATATTGTAGCTGATGACAAAGGTGTTATTGATTATGAAAATGCAATTGACGGGAATTTTTATCAAACAGAAAATGATTACACCGTACTCGTTTATTACAGAGAAAACACAGATCGATACGATAGAGTTGTTGGAAAAGGAATAGCAAATTCCTTAAATATCACCAACTAAAAAAACTTTTCAAAAATTTGGCAAAACGAGTTCAATTTTTTGTAAATTTGTCAATAATAAACACATATTCATCCATTTAATCATGGTTTCTCAAATAACAAGAGGTATAAAAATTTCAGTTTTGACTAGTTTTGAAGGAACCTACTTCAAAAACTACAAGATTCACTTTGCCTTTAGTTATGTAATCACAATTGAGAACCACAGTAAAGATTCCGTTCAGTTGATTTCTCGTCATTGGGAAATTTTTGATTCTCTAAATGCAATAGAAATAGTTGATGGAGAAGGCGTAATTGGGAAAAAACCAGTCTTAAAACCTGGTGAATTTCATACCTACAGTTCTGGCTGTTTACTTTCTTCGCCTTATGGCGCCATGAAAGGATATTTCAACATGATTAACTTCACCTCTACAAAAAACTTCAAAGTTATCGTACCTACTTTTAGGTTATGTGCGCCTTTTGCTTTGAATTAAATTACAACTCTTTTATTAGAATTTTAACTTCCAATCAGATTCTCTGATTGATGAATTATTGTTACCTTTACAGCTCAATTTTTGATTATAATTAAAATCTATTTAATATGCCAAAAGGAATTTACAACGTCCCAAAAGCGTTTAACGAAACCGTTAAGTCCTACGCTCCAGGAAGTCCGGAAAGAGAAGAAGTTCTAGCCACTTTCAATAAAATGTATAATGAAACAGTTGATGTTCCTTTATACATTGGAGGAGAAGAAATCCGTACAGGAAAAACTCAATCAATAAATCCTCCTTTCGACCACAAACACACTGTAGGACAGTATCACGAAGCTGATAAAGAACATATAGAAAAAGCCATTTCAACAGCTCTGGAAGCTAAAAAGAAATGGGCTAATTTAGCTTGGGAACACAGAGCTTCCATCTTTTTAAAAGCTGCTGAATTGCTTGCCGGACCATACCGTGCCAAAATAAATGCAGCAACTATGATTGCTCAGGCAAAAACAGTACACCAAGCTGAAATTGATGCAGCTTGCGAATTTATAGACTTTTTGCGTTATAACGTACAGTTCATGACTCAAATTTATGCCGAACAACCCGCTTCATCAGAAGGTGTTTGGAACAGATTAGAACACAGACCTCTTGAAGGATTTATATATGCCATCACTCCGTTTAACTTTACAGCAATTGCAGGTAATTTACCTGCAGCTCCAGCATTAATGGGGAATGTTGTAGTTTGGAAACCAAGTGCTACACAAATTTACTCTGCAAATGTAATCGTAGAAGTATTCAAACAAGCAGGATTACCAGACGGTGTAATCAATGTAGTTTATGGAGACTCTGCCATGATTTCTGAAACGTTATTAGGAAGTCGTGATTTTGCAGGAATTCACTTTACCGGTTCAACTCGTGTTTTCAATGACATTTGGGGAAAAATTGGACAAAACATCAGCAACTACAAAACATATCCAAGAATCGTAGGAGAAACTGGAGGTAAAGATTTTGTTGTAGCGCATTCATCCGCTATTCCGGCTCAAGTTGCTACGGCACTTTCCAGAGGAGCTTTCGAATACCAAGGTCAAAAATGTTCAGCAGCTTCAAGAGCGTATGTACCAAAATCAATATGGCCAGAAGTAAAAAAATTATTAGTTGCTGATTTAGCTTCCATGAAAATGGGATCGCCAGGAGACACCAATAATTTTGTTTCATCTGTAATTTCAGAAGGTTCATTTGACAAATTAGCCGGTTTTATTGACCAAGCTAAAAAAGACGCTGATGCTGAAATTATTGCAGGAGGAAATTACGACAAGTCTGTTGGTTATTTTATTGAGCCAACCATTATCGTAACTACAAATCCAAAATATAGTACAATGGAAACCGAATTATTCGGACCAGTATTGACAATTTACGTTTACGAAGATGCAAAATGGGAAGAAACTCTTGTATTAGTAGATTCGACTTCTGAGTATGCATTGACAGGAGCTATCTTAAGCCAAGACCGTTATGCCATTGAATATGCGATGAAAGTTTTAGAAAATGCTGCAGGTAATTTCTACATCAACGACAAACCAACAGGTGCTGTTGTAGGACAACAACCATTTGGAGGAGCAAGAGGGTCAGGAACTAATGACAAAGCAGGTTCAGTATTGAATTTATTGCGTTGGGTTTCTCCAAGAACCATCAAAGAAACTTTTGTTACTCCTGAGAATTACAGATATCCGTTTTTAGGATAATAATTTAGTCGTAAAGTTTGAAAGTCGAAAGTCGTAAAGAACACACAAATAGTAAAAAAGCCGAATCTAAAATTTAGATTCGGCTTTTTTTTATATTTTTTCTAATCACTTTTATCTTTCGACCTTATGACTACGATTGAAACTTCAACGGCAAATGCACCACTTTCTTCGTTTCAAAGAATTCATCTTCGAAGAAATCAGCTAAATTATATTCAGTGGCTTTTGGAAAGTCTTTCAACTCTTCAGTCAAATCACCACCTTTAAGGTACAGAATTCCGTTTTTCAATTCGTGTTTGTTGTTCTTTTTGATTTTGGTTTTTACCCAAGAAACAAAATCCGGCATATTCGTCACGGCACGACTCACGATAAAATCGAAATCTCCTTTCACATTTTCGGCACGCATTTGCTCCGCTTTTACATTTTTCAGTTCTAATCCTTCGGCAACAGCCTGAACTACTTTTATTTTCTTGGCAATAACATCAATCAAATAAAAACGCGTTTCAGGAAAAAGAATCGCCAATGGAATTCCAGGAAATCCTCCGCCAGTTCCAACATCCAGAACATACGTTCCTGGTTCAAATTTTATGATTTTGGCAATTCCCAACGAATGTAAAATATGTTTGGTGTACAAAGCATCAATATCTTTTCTCGAAATAACATTGATTTTTTCATTCCAATCATGGTATAAAAAATCCAATTTTTCGAACTGTTCTTTCTGAATATCAGTTAAATTAGGAAAATACTTAAGAATCTCGTCCATCTATTAATTTTTTAACAAAAGTAATACTTTAGAGTTAAAATATTTATCTCAATTTTGTATATCCAAAAATTTATAATAATTACCTTTGAACTTTATTAAAATTATATGAATAATAATGCTCCAACATTTGCTAAGCAAGATAGCCTAAAGTTTTTTAGAACACTTAACTCACGGGTTAACAATTACTTCAAAGAAAACAACATCCAAAAGACCGGCAATTGGAAACTATATTTGAAAACCATAATTCTGTTTTCTGTTTTTCTTGCGCCTTATTTTTTAATTCTGACTCTTGGCATGCCATTTTGGGCACATCTTCTGTTAACAATAGTGATGGGAATTGGAATGGCTGGAGTGGGAATGAATGTGATGCACGATGGAAATCATGGTTCTTATTCCAATAAAACTTGGGTCAACAAATTCATGGGTGGAACTATTTATGTTTTGGCAGGAAATGTATACAACTGGCAAGTGCAACATAATGTTTTACACCACACCTACACAAACATTCCGGGTCACGATGAGGATTTAGATGCCGGACGTGTTATCCGTTTTACTAAAGAAGCAAAATGGTATAATTTCCACCGTTTTCAGCAATATTATTCTGTATTCTTATACGGATTATTAACATTCAACTGGGCTATCACAACTGACTTCAAACAGATGAGAAGCTACTTGAAAAGAAAATTATCTTACGGAGAAGCGAAAAGCCCAAAAATACTTTGGACTACTTTAATTATCACCAAAGTAATTTATGTTTCTATCTGGATCGTATTACCAATCGTTATTGGAATCACTTGGTGGAAAGTATTAATTGGTTTCTTCGTGATGCATTACACTGCTGGATTAATTCTAAGTGTTGTGTTCCAATTGGCACACGTTGTTGAAGAAACGACTAATCCATCTCCAAATGAATTAGGTGAAATGGACAATACTTGGGCTATTCATCAATTGTTTACCACAACTAATTTTGCTCCAAAAAACAAAATCGTTAACTGGTACACAGGCGGATTGAATCACCAAATTGAGCACCATATTTTTCCAAATATCAGCCACATCCATTATGGTAAAATTGCAAAAATTGTGAAAGAAACTGCGCAAGAATGCAACTTGCCGTATTATGAATACAAAACAATGCGAAGCGCTGTTATTGCACATTTTAAGCATTTGAAAGATTTGGGACAAAACCCTGCTCTTACTGTATAATCATAAAAAAACAACGTGTAAAGATGCTGCAGTGCATCTCTACCAACAGAATGAATTTAATAAAAACTAACTACAACCTATTAAAAAATGAATCCATTATCAGATAGAATAAACAATTTATCTACGTCTCAAACATTAGCAATGGCAGCTTTGGCCAGAGAATTAAAATCACAAGGAAAAGACATCATCAGTTTAAGCTTAGGCGAACCTGATTTCAATACGCCTGACTTTATCAAAGAAGCGGCTAAAAAAGCAATTGACGAAAATTACAGCACTTATTCTCCAGTAGAAGGATATTTAGAATTAAAAGAAGCCATCTGTAGAAAATTCAAAAGAGACAATGATTTAGAGTACAAACCGTCTCAAATTGTAGTTTCAACAGGAGCAAAACAATCGTTATACAACATTGCACAAGTAATGCTAAACGATGGTGACGAGGTAATTTTACCGGCTCCTTACTGGGTTTCTTATTTCGAAATCGTAAAATTATCAGGTGGAATTCCTGTAGAAGTTCCTACATCTGTAGATACTGATTTCAAAATCACACCTGAACAATTAGAAGCAGCGATTACACCAAAAACAAAAATGATGTGGTTCAGTTCTCCTTGTAACCCAAGTGGATCTGTATACAGCAGAGAAGAATTAACGGCTCTTGCAAAAGTGCTAGAAAAATACCCTCACGTATATGTTGTTGCTGACGAAATCTACGAGCACATCAATTTCTCAGGGACTTTTTGCAGCATCGCATCTATCCCAGGAATGTTAGAAAGAACAATTACCGTTAACGGAGTTGCCAAAGCTTTTGCCATGACAGGATGGAGAATTGGATATATTGGCGCACCAGAATTCATTGCAAAAGCATGTACAAAAATTCAAGGACAAGTAACAAGTGGTGCTAACAGTATTGCACAACGTGCTACAATTACTGCTGTTGATGCTGATCCAAGTGTTTTAAAACACATGGTTGATGCTTTCCATAGCCGTCGAGATTTAGTGGTTGGATTATTAAAAGACATTCCTGGAATCAAAATCAACGTTCCAGAAGGTGCTTTTTATGTATTCCCTGACGTTTCATCTTTCTTCGGAAAAACATTAAAAGGAACTTTTATCAAAGATGCCAATGATTTCTCTATGTACCTTTTGGGCGAAGCAAATGTAGCAACCGTAACCGGTGACGCATTTGGAAACCCGGACTGTATTCGTTTTTCTTACGCAACAAGCGAAGAATTATTGAAAGAAGCATTACGCAGAATCAAAGAAGCGGTAGCTTTATAGTCAAAAGTCATAAAGACGAAAGTTGGAAAGTCAAAAATCCAATTTCCAATATACAAACAAAGCCTCAAGATTTTCTTGGGGCTTTTTGTATTTGGGCGTGACCACAAGGGTTGGGCTTTACGCTACAATCTTTTTATTTCTCCGTTGTCACTTCAAAAATAAAAAGGATTTTCACTTTAATCCCTCACGCAAAAAAACACTATTTTTGTTTCCGTTTTAAATTGCATTCCTAATCTTACGCAACTTTAAACTTCAAACATTAAACTTTTTTTCATGAAAATACTACTTCTCGGCTCAGGCGAATTAGGAAAAGAATTTACAATCGCAGCACAACGCATCGGACAAACCGTAATTGCGGTTGACAGTTACGAAAATGCGCCCGCCATGCAAGTTGCCCATGATTTTGAAGTTATCAATATGCTGGATGGTGACGCTTTAGATAGAATCGTTGCCAAACACAAACCTGATTTTATTGTTCCGGAAATTGAAGCAATACGTACCGAGCGTTTTTATGATTACGAAAAGCAAGGAATTACCGTAGTTCCCTCTGCGAAAGCGGCAAACTTCACCATGAATAGAAAAGCGATTCGGGATTTGGCTGCCAAAGAATTAGGTTTAAAAACTGCCAATTATCGCTACGCCACAACTGCCGAGGAATTACAAAAAGGTGTTGAGACAGTTGGAATGCCCTGCGTGGTAAAACCATTAATGTCATCGTCCGGAAAAGGACAATCTACCATAAAAACTGAAGCCGATATTGAAAAAGCATGGAATTATGCCGTTGAAGGTTCCCGTGGCGATGTGGTAGAAGTTATTGTAGAAGCATTTGTCAAATTCAATTCGGAGATTACTTTATTAACGGTTGTTCAAAACAATAATCCGACACTTTTTTGCGCGCCAATTGGCCATAGACAAGAACGTGGCGATTATCAAGAAAGCTGGCAACCCGCCAGAATATCCGACAAGGATTTATACGAAGCACAAGACATGGCCGAAAAAGTAACTGAAGCTTTGGGTGGCGCAGGACTTTTTGGAGTAGAATTTTTCTTGGCTAATGACGGCGTTTATTTCTCGGAACTATCACCTCGTCCGCATGATACTGGAATGGTAACATTAGCTGGAACACAAAACTTCAATGAATTCGAATTGCATTTAAGAGCCATTTTGAGTTTGCCCATTTTCGAAATTACATTAGAAAAAGTGGGAGCAAGTGCCGTAATTTTAGCTTCGGAAAACTCAACAAACCCAACGTATTCCGGCATCGAAAACATTGCTTCCTTCCCTAAAACTGATTTCAGAATCTTTGGAAAACCAACTTCAAGACCATATAGACGAATGGGAGTGGCTTTAGTCAGTGATACATTAGAAACTCCAATTGAGGAAGTGGTAGAAAAAGCGAAAAAAGCAGCCAGTTTAGTTACCGTAAATTCGTAATTTACTATCTATAGTATTGTCAAGTCGAGCGCAGTCGAGACTAACCGTTGAGTCTCGACTGCGCTCGACTTGACAAACGTCTTAAGGAAATGACATTGATTCCCCATTACTTTTTAGAAATACGAAAATCTTTTGGAGTCATTCGGGTATGTTTTTTAAACAATCGTGTAAAATAAGAATAATCATCATAGCCTAATTCCGTTGCAATTTCATTAACGGTAAACTTTTTATCCATCAGCATGCGTTTCGCTTCGAGTATAATTCTATCTGTAATTACCTCGGTTGTGGTTTTTTGCAACATTTCATTGCAAATCCTGTTCAAATGTTTTAAAGTAATAGCAAGTTGCGAGGCATAGAAAGAAGGTGCTTTTTCTTTTTTAAAATTATGTTCTAAAACCAATTCAAATGTTTTGATTTTCACATTATACGAATGGGCTTCGTGGAGATGTGTTTCACTATATTTTCTGGCAATTTCAATGTGAATAATGTCTAACAGATTCATGATTTTATCCTGTTTCAACAGCTGATTTGCCTGAGTTTCTAAAATTAAACTCTCAAAATAAGGGAGAATAGCTTTCGATTCGGCTGTATCAAAAACCATTTCTGGCTTATTGTCCACCGAAGAATAAAAAGGATAATCGCCAATGGTTTTTTGTCCAAAATAAAGATTATACATTTCCTGCGAATAGAAAATCACAAAACCTTCTACATCATCGGATAAATTCCAATGGTGCATCTGTCCGGGTTGCAAGAAAAACATACTTCCCGGCTGAATCGTAAATACATCAAAATCGATTTCATGCGTTCCGGAACCTTTGGTAAAAAAAACCAGAACATACGAATTATGGCGGTGTGGTTCCTCAACAAAACTATGGTCGATTAAGTGATTTTTAAAAGTATTAATATACAAATCACTATTCACTGAATTACAGTTAAACCGCTGGATGTTATAAATCGGATATTTTTTCATCTCGCTCTAAATGTCTTTATTGTGCTATAATAAGCGAATATAGAAAACATCCATGACATGAATAAGAAATACCTTTGATAAAAATAATAACGATGTCAAATTCTATTGTACACATCCTGAATAATGATTGCCCTCACTGTCTTAAAGGCAAAGTTTTCAATGAAAAGAATATTTTCTTAAACATTGGATTTCCTAAAATGAACCAGTATTGCTCGAATTGCCAGTTTAAATTCGAAAAAGAACCTGGCTATTTCTTTGGCGCCATGTATGTCAATTATGGCTTAACTGTAGCGCAAGGTATAGCGACTTATGCTGTAGCCCAATTCTTCTTTATCGAAAATTTTGATTTGAGAATCATTCCAATTATTGCTGTTGTCATTATTGCAATGTCTTCGTTTAACATTCGTTTTTCCAGATTATTGTGGATTTATATGTTTAAAAATTATTCGATATAAAAAAACGAGTATCTTAGCTGAAGTAAAAAATTTAATCATTTATGAAAAAGTTACTATACTTAGCTATTTTGTTCTCTGCAACACTTGCAAGCGCTCAGGATAAGAAAGAAGAACCAAAAAAACCTCAAATTGTAGAAGCTTCATGCGGACAATGCCAATTTGGGATGGAAGGACACGGTTGCGAATTAGCCGTTCGCATTGACGGAAAATCCTATTTTGTTGACGGAAGTTCTATCGACTCTCATGGTGATGCGCATGCCAGCGATGGTTTTTGTTCTGCCATTAGAAAAGCGGAAGTGGTTGGTAAAGTGGTTGACAATAAATTCAAAGTCACCTCATTCAAATTACTGCCAAAAAAATAAAAAAAGGGCCTAAAGAAATTTCTTTAGGCCCTTTTTAATTATTTCGTTTTCATGCTCATTTTCAGATTGATATTGTCAAAACTCGAAACATCAATTACTTCTTCTAAGTCTACATCAAAAGAAATTTTTATACTGTCACCCACCATTGTTACTGGCAATTGATTGGATATTTGTGAAGAACCCACAAAAATATTAGGATAATCTTTTACTTTAAAATAATAAAAACTATTCCCATTTTTCACATCTTTCTGGATTCGGGTCACCACTGATTTCAGCGATTTTTTATTGGAAACACTGTTCGGATTTATTTTATTATCAGCCATATTATAGACGTTTTTAAATGAAGTCAACGTTTCTCGCATCGTATTGCCTACGCCCACAATCGTATAATCTGAGATGGCAACCATCGCAAACATTTTAACTAATCCACCGTCATCTTTAAGTGTCATTACATACGTGGGAATGTTATTGATATTATACGGAATAGGCAACGAAGCCTTATAGCCTTTTTCCTGAACTTTCCCTTGTGCGGAGCTTTGAGCAGCAAATTCTGTTGCGCCACCTTGCTTATAAAAGGTAGTTTCTTTGGTTCTGGTATCTACCAATACAAAACCTACTGCTGATTCTTCTTTCCCCACCGAAGTCAATCCCGTATACCAATAGGATTTATTGTCTTTTCCGTACACCAGCGTCAATCCTTCCGTGATTTGAAGTTTATCCGCATTAGAAAAATTCCAATACCCGTGAACATATTCTCCCCAATCGTTCAATTGATCTTCTATGAAATCCAAAGGCTGAATTCGATCTACCCATTTTGGTGTTTCAGCAATCGAATATTCTTTTATAGCTCCAGATTGCGCATCAACAACAATAACACCAGTCGCTTCTTTTCCTGAGAAACCAATTTTTTTCACATATTTAGTGACAATCCAAAATGGATTTCCAGCATCATCAATTTCAAAACTAAAATCAGCCAGACCAACCGTAGCGTTTCCATTAAAATAAACATGTCTGTGAATATCACTTTGAAAATAAGCCCCTTGCTGGTACTTAATCTTAATAGCTTTCCCTCCCACACTCTGAACTAATTTCACATCGCGTTCATTGGTTGCAGAAACCATAACATATCCCGCAGTTCCTTCTTGATTGTTAAACCATTTTAAAAAACCAGAATGCAATAATGGCGCTACCCAGTACAAGTTGTTATTTACTTTTTGGATACAAAAATCACCTAATTCTACTTGACTTCCCAAAGCTGGTTGTGAACCTAAAATTTTCTCTCCTAAAAGATGGGCTAGTTCCTCATCAACCACACGGATTTTATCAATAGAAATTGGAGCAATATGATTGGTTATTTTTTGGCCGTTTTTAACCTCGCCTATTAATTTTTGATACGAATCGCTTCTGAACATTTTTAAGCTTGTTACAAAAGGAAGCGCGATACAATACACTAAAAGTATTCCTGCCAGAATATACAAAACCTTGCTCGGTCTGGAAACAATCTTGACTTGCTTGGTTTGCTGTGAGACTGTGAGCCCAAGAGAAAATAATGTCCCAAGAATAACTAACAATAATAAAATTATTGCAAAACCCGTAAATCCATAATTAATAACCGGTAGGTTGATATAAAAAAGTAAAAACCCAAAAAGGAGTAAGAAAACAATGGAGAATATTTTTTTCATAAAGCTGTTTTTTATACTGCATTAGTAACCAAGAAACAAAAAATGTTACAAAACAAAATCGCAATAAATTAATAATGAACGCTAAAACAATTCTATGATTTGGAAATAATAACACAAAATAAAACTTTCAACAGATTATAAGATTTTGTTAATATTAGTTTAGCTACAGTTTTTTGGAGAAAAAATAAAAGTTTAAACATTAGATTTGTAGAAATAGTATTCTTAATGAAGTTATTAATCGTTGAAGATGAACCCAATCTTTCGTCAATAATCCGCAAAGGGTTTTCAGAAAAAAATCATGAAGTAAGTGTTGCACTTGATGGTACCACAGCGTTAGATTTACTCTCTAATCATAATTTTGATGTGGTGATTCTAGACGTAATGCTACCTGACATCAATGGTATTGAAATTTGCAGACGTTTGAGAGCTGCTAAAAACTTTGTTCCCATTTTGTTATTAACCGCATTGGGAAGTACTGAAAATATAATAAACGGATTGAATTCCGGAGCAGATGACTACTTATTAAAACCGTTCAAATTCCTTGAACTTGACGCAAGAGTCAATGCCCTTTCCAGAAGAGCCGGTCAAATACAAAAACCAAATGAAATCATCACTATTGCCGATCTTCAAATTAATTCAAAAACAAAATCGGTAACCAGAAATGGAGATGCCATTGTTTTAACAGCCAAAGAATTTAAACTCTTACATTATTTAGCCATCAACTCTGAGACTATTTTATCCCGCGAACAACTTTTAGACAATGTTTGGGATATTAATTTTGACATGAATACAAATGTAATTGATGTCTACATTAACTATTTGAGAAAAAAAATTGACAAACCGTACGACACTAAATTAATTCACACCATGAAAGGCTTGGGTTATGTACTGAAACCATAAAAAATGCAGATTAAGAAAAAAATTACCTTTACCTATATTGCACTTTCAACCCTCAGCACCCTTTTATTGAGTTTGGTGGTTTTCTTTTTGTTCAAACAAAATAATCAATATCATTTTTTGAAACGATTACAAGATAGGGCTAAAATTGTAGCATCTATTCATTATCAAAACGACCCTGTAAAAACCCGTTATTTCAAAGAATTTAAAGCTAATGGACTGGAAGAACTGATTGATGAACAAGATTTTGTTCTTAAAGTTAGCGGAAAAAACACATTTGAATACAATACCGATCTTAATTTACCAGCTGATTTTTATACAAAAGTAATGGCTAATGGTTCTAATTGGATAGAAAACAGCAATCGTTATTTTTATGCCCAGACTTTTACGGAATCCAATCAAAAATATATCGTAATCATCACCGCAATAGACCGAAGGGGAAATGTCAGTAGCATTTACATTATTCAAATTCTCTTTTTCGGAGGATTGGCTTTTGTATTATTGGCTTATTTTCTTGGTAGATTTTTGGCAAGAAGAGTGATCAATCCAGTAGCCCGAATTACGGATGAAGTAAAAATAATAAGCGCATCAAACCTTCACAATAGACTTCCCGAGACCAACAGCACTGATGAAATTGCCGATTTGACAAAGACATTTAATAACATGCTGGACCGTCTGGAAACCTCCTTTGAAATTCAGGCAAACTTCATCAATAATGCTTCTCATGAGCTAAAAACACCCGTGACAACTATTATTGCCGAAGCAGAAATCATGCTTTTAAAAGAACGAAATGTTTCGGAATATATCTCTTCATTAGAAAACATTCACAGTCAGGCATCAAGATTAGGAGATCTTACGGAAAGTCTTTTAAAACTGACACAAACCGGTTATGACGGCAAAAAACAATTATTAGATATTGTCAGGATTGATGAACTTCTAATGGATGTAAAATCAGATGTTGATAAAATTTACCCTAATAACAGAGTAACAATCAAAATCAAGAAAATCCCAACTGACCCAAGTTTTCTGGAAATCCCTTGTAACAAATCCTTACTGGAACTTTCATTGAATAATATTATCGCTAATGGTGTCAAATATTCTGATAACGAGACTGTTTTTGTTACTTTATTCGTAAACAGTTCAAGCATCAAAATTTCTATTACTGATATTGGCATTGGTATTCCGGCAGAAGATATTCCACATCTTTATGAGCCGTTTTTTCGAGGCAAAAAAGCATCAAAATACAATGGCTATGGATTAGGGCTTCCTCTAGCCATGAAAATAATCAGGATGCACAATGGAGAACTTCAAATACAATCTGAACCTGACAAAGGCACTATTGTAAATATTACTTTTAATACCGCCAAGATTAGAAATTCTAATGTGAATTCTTAGAATATTCTAATTTTAATTTAAGGTTGCTATAAACTGGGTACTGTTATTTTGTATGTATAAATAAATCAAATTTAATACATATGAAAAATATTCTTATCCCATCGACATTACAAAGTGACACCATCAATGCGGTAAAAACTGCTATAAACTCATCTCATGGCACTCAATGCCAGCTCGTATTGATGTTACTTGCAGATATTCCTGACACCTTTTCTTCTGCCAGTTTATTACGAAACATCCATAAAGGTTTAAGCACTTCGCAAGAAAATGTTTTGCAGATGTGCCGACAAATTATTTCAGAATCTAAAAATTGCAGCTTAAAAATTCACCATCAATATGGTATTTCTTCTCCTGTTTTTAAAAATCTAATGGAGCATTTTACAATTGGACTAACAATTATTACTCCTTCTTTTAAAGCTTCAAAAAAGAAAATCAACACTTATTGTGTCCAAATTATCTCTAACAGCAAATGCCCCATTTTACATACAAACGCAAACTTTGAAGAAGAAATCTTAAGCCAAGCATTGTATATTAAAAATTCAGATTCAAACCTTCATGCAGAAGATCTGCAAACGTACATTAATACAATTCTTTCCTTGAAAATTGTAGGTGAAACCAAAACAAACGAAAACAAACCTTTTTTGACGGATACGATATCAAAAAACAACATTGATATTTTGATTGAAACCAGAAAACCTAAAAAATTAAAATTACTTAAAACAGAAAAAAAAGCACTTAACGAAACCTTAGGCCTGCCGGTTCTTTCTCTGTACGAAGAGATTTCTTAGTAAAACAAATAATTGTTTAAAATTTAAACCTAAAACATATGTTACTAAAAAAGAAAATTCCCATGAAATATGTACTGGGTAAGATAAAAACTGAATTGACATTGGTCATTTTGTTTTGTTTTGCATTCCAAATTTTTCATTACTCTTTCGAAACGATATCAATCAACATTCCTATAGCGATTCCTACAATAATTGGTACTATTATTTCATTATTACTAGCATTCAAATCCAACCAAGCTTATGACCGTTGGTGGGAAGCAAGAATAATATGGGGCGCAATTGTAAATGATTCCAGAACACTATTACGCCAAATTATTATTTTTTATAACGACCCTAATTTCTCCGTAGAGGCAAACGATTTCAAGGAAAAGTTTGCAAAAAGACAAGCTGCCTGGTGTTACAGTCTTGGACAAGCACTTCGAGAAAAAGATCCTATTAAACCAATAAGAGATTTACTAGACGAAGATGAGTTACGCTTTGTGAAAAAACACAAACATGTACCAAATGCCATTTTAATGCTGCACGCCAAAGATTTAAAAAAAGCACTTAATGCGGATAAAATTAATGTTTACCAACAAGTAGAAATAGACAATACATTATCGCGACTGTGTGATTCAATGGGCAAATGTGAGCGTATAAAAAACACCATTTTCCCAACAACATATAGCATGTACATTAGATTTGCGCTGTGTTTATTTATAATTCTATTGCCTTTTGGATTAATTAATATTATTGGCTGGCTTCAAATTCCATTGGTGACAACCATTGCCGCCGCTTTTTTCTTAATCGAAAAAATGGCCATTCATTTGCAAGATCCATTTGAAAACAGACCTACAGATACTCCTGTAAGTGCGATTTCGAATACAATTGAAAAAAACCTTATGCAAATGGTTAACGAATATCGAGATGAATTTGATGAAGAACTACCAGTTTATGGAGCAAAAGCACATCATATACAACCTTTAAACAATGCTTATTTCGTTCTTTAGTTTTTGATTTTGGTGAAAATCCACTCATTAATTTGAGTGGATTTTTTTTTGGATTGAATCTACTATTTTATAAATGGACCATCCCTTCAATAGAAAAAGGAACCCTAACAGATAGTTTCAAATACCGCAAAAAATAGTATTTTTGCATTCCGATTGAAACTAATATTTCAATCCTTACATTTTTCAATCTTTAAATTAGACACATGAAAGCATACGTATTTCCAGGTCAAGGCGCACAATTCACAGGAATGGGTAAAGACTTATATGAAAATTCTGCTCTTGCAAAAGAATTATTCGAGAAAGCAAACGAAATTTTAGGTTTCCGCATCACAGACATCATGTTTGAAGGAACTGCCGAGGAATTGAAAGAAACCAAAGTGACACAACCGGCAGTTTTCTTGCATTCTGTGATTTTGGCAAAAACGCTTGGTAAAGATTTCAAACCAGAAATGGTAGCGGGACATTCATTGGGTGAATTTTCAGCTTTAGTAGCAAATGGTGCTTTGTCTTTTGAAGACGGATTAAAACTGGTTTCACAAAGAGCCTTGGCAATGCAAAAAGCCTGCGAAATAAAACCATCTACAATGGCAGCAGTTTTAGGGTTGGCTGACAATATCGTAGAAGAAGTTTGCGCTTCTATCGACGGAATTGTAGTAGCTGCAAATTACAACTGCCCAGGACAATTAGTAATTTCAGGAGAAACATCAGCAGTAGAAAAAGCATGTGAAGCGATGAAAGCCGCTGGTGCAAAACGTGCTTTATTGTTACCTGTTGGAGGTGCTTTTCACTCTCCAATGATGGAGCCGGCTCGTGAAGAACTGGCTGCAGCTATTGAAGCAACTACGTTTTCTGCTCCTATTTGTCCGGTATATCAAAATGTAACGGCTAGCGCAGTTTCAAATCCGGCCGAAATCAAGAAAAACCTAATCATTCAATTGACAGCTCCAGTAAAATGGACACAATCTGTACAACAAATGATAAAAGACGGAGCAACTTTATTTACTGAAGTTGGTCCTGGAAAAGTATTAGCAGGATTGATTGGAAAAATTGATAAAGAAGCGGTTACTGCAAATGCATAATTAGCATTTAGTGTTCAAAATAGTATCCTCATAAACTCTTGTTTATGAGGATTTTTTTTATCTTTATAAAATGAGTTAAAATCAATTTTAATTTTTAAAATGAAAAAAATGAAAAAAGCACTTTTAGGATTAGCATGTATTGCAACTTTAATGACTTCTTGCAAAAAAGAAACAAAAGACGAAGTAAAAGAGGCTACCGAAGCCGTTGGTAATGAAATGGAAGAAGCTATAGACACAGCAGCTGTAAAAGTGGATGCTGCAGCTGATTCTACCAAGGTTAAAGCAGGAGAAGTTCTTGAAAAAGGAGCTGACAAAATGAATCAAGCCGCTGAAAAATTGAAAGAAGCAGCAAAAAAATAATTTTAAAAAAAAGGGCTATCAATGACAGCCCTTTTTTTATTTTCTAATTTTCTGTTCCCATTTCCAGGCACTAGCCATTGCTTCTTCAAGCGTGGATTGTGCTTTCCATCCCAGAACAGTATTGGCTTTATCCGTATTGGCGTAAGCCGAAGTAATATCTCCTTCTCTACGTCCTACAATTTTGTAAGGCAATTTTTTACCGCTTACCTTTTCGAAAGTATGTATCACTTCTAAAACAGAACTTCCGGTTCCCGTTCCCAAATTAAATGTTTCTACTTTGGCAGTATTTTTTTTGTTCAATAAGCGTTGCAAAGCGATTACATGGGCTTTCGCCAAATCTACTACGTGAATATAATCGCGTACCGCTGTCCCATCTGGAGTTGGGTAATCATCTCCATAAACTGCTAATTCTTTACGCAATCCAAAACCAGTCTGCGTAATAAACGGCACTAAATTCTGAGGAACTCCAATAGGCAATTCTCCAATTTCAGTGGATGGATGCGCCCCAATTGGATTAAAATAACGCAATAAAATTGCATTGACATTGGTTACTTTGGCAGTATCAGTAATGATTTCTTCTCCTATTTGTTTTGTGTTTCCATAAGGAGACATAGCTGTTTGAATTGAAGCATTTTCAGTAATTGGCATTGTTTCAGCTTGACCATAAACCGTACAAGAGGAACTGAAAATAAAATTCGCTTCTGGTTTTTGCTGTAATTCCTGCAAAATATAAACTAACGCATTGATGTTATTTTCATAATACAACAACGGATTTTCTACGCTTTCACCCACTGCTTTTGAAGCTGCAAAATGTATAACACCAGAAATATCATGATGTCTTTTAAAAAAGTCTTGAACCTTATCCTTTTCGCGCAAATCTAGCTTTTCGAAAGCGGGAATTTTTCCGGTAATATTCTGAATTCCATCCAACACACTCAATGATGTATTCGATAAATTATCTACAATTACTACTTCAAAACCCTCATTTTGTAATTCGACAACAGTATGCGAACCAATAAAACCCAAACCTCCTGTAACTAATATTTTCATGATTACTTTTTTGTACAGACGCGATTTATAGCATCTCTTAATATTTATACCACATAAAAAAGACGCAATAAATTGCGTCTTTCTATTATTTTAAAAACTCTAAAACGCTATCCGTAATGAATTTAATTTGTTCATCATCTAATTCTGTATGCATCGGTAACGAAATCACTTCTTTAACCAACTGATTGGTAACTGGGAAATCTTCCTCTTTATATCTGGAATCCAAATATGCTTTTTGCGAATGCAATGGAATTGGATAATAAATAGCACATGGAATTCCTTTGTCCAACAAATGTTGCATTAAACCATTTCTGTCGGCATCAACAATTCGCAATGTATATTGATGAAAAACGTGACAATCACAGATATCACAAATACTTGGTGCAATTATATTTTTATGTCCTTCAAAAGCAGTTGAATATTTTCTGGCTGCATCTTGTCTGGCTTTACTATACTCGTCTAACAAAGGCAATTTAGCATTCAAAACTGCTGCTTGAATACTGTCTAAACGTGAATTTACACCTACGACATCATGATGATATCGTTCGTACATTCCGTGGTTTACAATCCCGCGAAGTTTGTGGGCCAATGCATCGTCATTTGTAAAAATGGCTCCACCGTCTCCGTAACATCCAAGGTTTTTGGAAGGAAAAAAGGATGTAGCCCCTACATGTCCAATCGTTCCTGCTTTCTTTTTTGTTCCGTCAGAAAATTTACAATTGGCACCAATCGCTTGCGCATTATCTTCAATAACGTATAAATTATATTCTTTGGCGATAGCCATAATAGCTTCCATATTGGCGGCACGGCCAAACAAATGTACTGGAACTATTGCTTTTGTTTTTGGCGTAATCGCTTTTTTAATTCCTTCAATAGAAATATTCATGTTATACATATCCACATCGACTAAAACTGGTGTCAATTGCAGTAAAGCAATAACTTCTACTGTCGCTGCAAAAGTAAAATCGGCAGTAATTACCTCATCTCCTGGTTTTAAATCCAATCCCATCATAGCAATTTGCAATGCATCGGTTCCATTAGCACATGGAATTACGTGTTTTACGTCAAGATATTCTTCTAAAGATTTTTGAAACTGATGAACTTGAGGCCCATTAATGTAAGTATTTGTGTCCAGAACCTGCTGAATAGAAGCATTTACAGTGGTTGCAATTTTATCATATTGACTTTTCAAGTCAACCATTTGGATTTTTTTCATTGAAATTTTTGTTAAAGTTCGAAAGTTTATGGTTTCCAGAAACCACAAACACTTTCTTAAAACGAAGAACAAAAATAGTTATTTATGAGTTTAAACCAATGCAACCCACATTAAAAAACGATATTATTCCAATGAAATAAAAAGTGGATTCCTGACAACCAAAATTTATATATTACTGCCGAAACAAAAAACCTAAAGAAAACGTATTTTAGCCCAAAATTTCAACGATGCTTTTTCTCTATAATCTAATTGTTCAAATAGCTGGTTTTTTATTAAAAATCGCAGCTGTTTTCAGCCCAAAAATGAAACTTTTTGTAGAAGGCCGCAAACTGGTTTTTCCTTTTTTGGAACAAAAAATAAAACCTGCCGATAAAACAATCTGGTTTCATGCTGCTTCCTTAGGCGAGTATGAGCAAGGCTTGCCCGTAATTGAAAAAATAAAAGAGCAATTCCCTTCTCACAAAATTGTACTTACTTTTTTTTCGCCTTCGGGTTATGAAGTTCGTAAAAACAATACCGTTGCTGATGTTACGGTTTATTTACCTTTGGACACCCAGAAAAATGCTCAGAACTTTTTAAAAATCGTTCATCCGGATTTGGTATTTTTTATTAAATATGAATACTGGCCCAATTATTTATACGAACTCAAAAAACGGAACACCAAAACCTATTTAATTTCTGGAATTCTTAGAAAAAATCAACTGTTTTTCAAATGGTACGGCGGCTTTTACAGAGAAGCATTAAATACATTCACTTACTTTTTTGTACAAAATGAAACTTCAAAAAAATTACTGCAAGAAGTAGGCAAAACGAATGTTTCGGTTTCTGGAGACACTCGATTTGACCGAGTTGCCGCAATTTTAGAAAAAGACAATTCCTTGGATTTTATTACTCAGTTTAAAAACAACACATTAACGATTGTCGTGGGAAGTTCGTGGCCGAAAGACGAAAATTTATTAGTGGATTTCATTAATTCGAATACCTTAAATGTCAAGTTTATAATTGCGCCACACAATATCAAAGAAGAACAAATTCAACAATTAAAAAATAGTATTGCCAAAAAAACCGTTTTATTCTCTGAAAAAGAAGGACAAAATCTCGCAGATTTCGATGTTTTTATCATTGACACAATTGGGATTCTGACAAAAATCTACAGTTATGCGGATATTGCATATGTGGGCGGTGGTTTTGGGAATCCCGGAGTTCATAATTTACTGGAACCGGCAACTTTTGGCGTTCCAATACTCATTGGCCCCAACTATTCACATTTTGCAGAAGCAACGGCATTGGTAAATATGGAAGCGTGTATTTCTATCAACAATAACAAAGAGCTAGACGAAGCATTTAAAAACCTCATCCAGAACGATGACATCAGGCACGAAAAAGGACATATGTGCAGCACTTTTGTACAAATGAATAAAGGAGCTACAGCCATTATTCTGAAACACATCTTGAATGATTCAATTTAAATCGTTAGTAATTTCTGATATCGAAACGATTGTGTCCATGATGCAAGAGTTTTATGCGATTGATAATTATCCTATTGACATTGAAATTTCCAAAGCTTTATTTCGGGAATTTATTTCCAATGAAAATTTAGGGAAATCATGGCTCCTTTTATCCGATAATGAAATTGTAGGCTATGTTATCCTAACCTTTGTTTTTAGTTTTGAATACCAAGGAAAAATTGCTTTTTTAGACGAATTGTATTTGACCGAAAAAACTAGAGGTAAAGGAATTGGTAGTAAAACCATTGCATTCATTCAAAATGAAAGTCATAAACTATCGTTAAAACTTATTTATCTGGAAGTGGAACAACACAACGAAAAAGCACAAAAATTGTACCTTGCGCACGATTTTGAGATGCACAACAGAAAATTGATGCGATACAAAATCAAATAAAATTACACCCTAAATTTAATACCATGAAATTTTTAAAACTATTCTTATTATTATTTGTCATCCAGATGCAAGCGCAGCAGGGCGGCATGTGGATTCCTTCACTTTTGAAAGGAATGAATGAAACAGAAATGAAAAATTTAGGCATGAAAATGTCTGCGAAAGAGATTTACGATGTGAATCAATCGAGCATGAAAGATGCCGTTCCGCATTTTAATGGCGGTTGTACCTCTGAAGTTATTTCTCCAAAAGGATTGATTTTAACGAATCATCATTGCGGATTTTCACAAATTCAATCGCACTCTACGGTAGATCATGATTACCTGACTGATGGATTTTGGGCTTACAAAATGGAAGACGAATTGCCTAATAAAAACTTAACCGTCGCTTTTATTGTAAAAATCGAAGATGTGACCACATTAGTTTTAGAGGGAACTGCTGCTCTAACCAGCGAATCAGAAAAACAAAACAAAATTCAAGAAAACATTACGGCACTTACTAATTCTTTACCAAAAGAAAATTGGCAGGAAAATAAAATCCGTACGTTTTACGAAGGCAATCAATACATGCTTTTTGTAACAGAAACTTTTACCGATGTACGATTGGTAGGTGCTCCGCCTTCCTCAATAGGGAAATTTGGTTCTGATACTGATAATTGGGTTTGGCCGCGTCATACGGGAGATTTTTCCTTGTTTAGAATTTATGCTGACAAGAACAATCGTCCAGCTGCGTATTCAAAAGACAATGTTCCTTACACCCCTAAACACTTCTTGCCGATTTCACTTGACGGCGTAGCCGAAGATGATTTCACATTGGTTTTTGGTTATCCAGGAAAAACAAATGAATATTTACCTTCTGTTGCGATTGAGCAAATTGTAAACGAATTAAATCCGGCAAAAATCGAAATCAGAGACAAAGCCTTGAAAGTGGCTGATGGCTTCATGAGAAAAGACAATACCATTAAAATTCAATACGCCTCTAAATATGCCAGAATTGCTAATAATTGGAAAAAATGGATTGGTGAAACCCAAGGATTAAAAAAATCAAATGCCGTTGCTATTAAAAGAGAATCTGAAAAAGCCTTTCAGCAAAAAATAACAAAAGCAGGCAAAGAAAAAGAATACGGAACACTTTTAGTCGATTTCGAAAAAAACTACGCAGAAATAGCCCCATACACTTCCGCAAGAGATTATTTTACAGAAGTTGTGCAACTTAACACCGAATTATTAAGTGTTGGTTACAAATTGTATCAGCTGGAGCAAGTTTACAAAACCAAAGGAGAGCAATCTTTTACTGACCGAAAAAACAATTTGTTAACTGGTCAGGAAGCTTTTTACAAAGATTTTAATGCAACTGTTGATGAAAAAATTTTTGAACAATTGATTGAATTGTATGCTGCCAAATCTCCAAAACAATTTTTACCCCAAAGTTTAATGAATATAAACGCTAAAAATTTAGCTTCGGAAATTTACAGTAAATCCAGACTTAAAAATTATACTGGTCTGAAAGAATTATTAACTGGCGATACGCGAACCGTTTTAACGAGTTTAAACAATGATCCAGGTTTTCTGTTGGTAAAAGAATTAGCTGATAAATATTTGAAAGAAGTCGCGCCAAAATACGACGAAATCAATTTAAAGATTACTGCGCTGCAACGCACGTACATGAAAGCGCAATTGGAATTGAACAAAGACAGCCGAATTTTTCCAGATGCCAATAGCACATTACGAGTTACTTATGGAAAAGTAAAAGGATACGAACCTAAAGACGCTACTCTTTATACGCCAATAACTTATTTAGATGGGGTAATGGAGAAATACATTCCCGGAGATTATGAATTTGATGTTCCAGCTAAATTGTTAGACTTATATAAAACTAAAGATTACGGTCCATATGGTGAAAACGGAAAAATGCCAGTTAACTTTATTGGCACAAATCACACCACAGGAGGCAATTCAGGTAGCCCGGTGATAGACGCAAACGGAAACTTAATAGGGCTTAATTTTGACAGGGTTTGGGAAGGAACCATGAGTGATATCTATTATGACCCAAGTATTTGTAGAAATATTATGGTTGACATACGCTACGTCCTGTTTATTATGGATAAATATGCTGGTGCAAAAAACTTGATAAGTGAGCTAAAACTGGTTCACCCCAAGAAAAGCAAACCTCTGAAAAAGAAAAACTTAAAGTAAAACCAAGGACTCAACAACGATATAAAGCATTTATTAATTATTTAGCTGTATTGGCACAATAATTGTTATTTGTTTCGGCGTTGACAAAAAATATTATTTTTTAAAAAAAAAATAAAAAAATATTTTACATATTAAAAAATTTATATCTTTGCCACGAATTAATAATTAACCTTTTATATTAAATTAAGATGAAAAAAGTATTTTTAAGTTTAGCTGCTGTTGCTGTTTTGACTGTTGTATCATGTAAAAAAGCTGACGCTCCTGCTGAGGACGCTGCTGCTGTTGTTGATTCTGCTGCTGCTGTAGTTGATTCTGCTGCTGCTGTAGTTGATTCTGCTGCTGTTGTTGTTGATTCTGCTGCTGCTGTTGCTACTGAAGCTGCTGCAACTGCTACTGAAGCTGCAAAAAAATAATTAGAACTCAAATTCTAAAAATTTTAAAGCCATCCGCTATGCGAGATGGCTTTTTTAATTTATGACATTTCCATTCCTTTAAGAATAGATATACAAATAAAAAAGAGAGTCGCGAAAATTTAATTTTCGCGACTCTCTTTTTTATTTACGAATTAATTCAAAAAACTTTAATCAGAAAAAATAAAATCATTTCCTGAGAAATCCAACACCTCTGAATTTGATCCATACCGAACAATTTCATCGATTCCTTTTTGCAAACGCAACGAAGTGGTATATTTTCTACTTGTAGCAAAATGATTCCCTTCCAGCATTAATTTAAAATAAAATTTCCCGCCGGAAGATTTAAATTTTAAAAAGTCAGCGGTTTCAATTGTCGCTTTAAACTTTTCAATATCTTCTTCGCACTCAAACTTGAGCTCATAACTTAAACTCGTAAAAACAACTTTCCCTTTTCTGGAAGTAAAAACAAATTTATACTCATCATTATACCTTTTACTAATTACGAAAGCGCCCATTGTTTATTAAAATAACAAAAATTAAAATTACAAATCACAAAAAAAGTTGATATTGGTTTAGACAGATTTAGTTTTATACAAAAACCATAAAAACAAAAAAAGCCTCTTCAATTGAAGAGGCTTTAGTACTCAGAGCGGGACTTGAACCCGCACGAACATTGCTGTTCACTGGATTTTAAGTCCAGCGTGTCTACCAATTTCACCATCCGAGCATTATGTGGTGTGGAGCGAAAAACGGGGCTCGAACCCGCGACCTCGACCTTGGCAAGGTCGCGCTCTACCAACTGAGCTATTTTCGCATTTTCAATTCTTAGAAAGAACCGCGATACTTGTTCTGTATTGCGGATGCAAATTTAGGACATTTATTGAATTACACAAGCCTTTTTCATAAAAAAATCACACATCAGGGTTAACATTCTGATAACGTAATCTTTAAAATAAAATAAATTATTTTCTGGTCAACATTCTTTTAATTTCATTGAGTTTCATCAGCGCTTCCATAGGCGTAATGGTATTTATATCCAGACTTATAATCTCTTCTTTGATTTCTTCCAATAAAGGATCATCCAGATTAAAGAAACTCATTTGCATTTCGTCTTTAGCGGCTTTAATTCCGTTCAGCGCATCGCTGGAATGATTTTTTTCTAATTTCTTCAAAAGCTTTTGCGCTTTCAAAATTACAATTTGGGGCATTCCGGCCATCTTCGCCACATGTATTCCAAAACTATGCGCACTTCCTCCTTTTACTAATTTTCGAATAAAAAGCACGGTATCTTTCAATTCTTTGACGGCCACATTATAATTCTGAATTCTAGGCAATGATTCACTCATTTCATTCAACTCATGGTAATGCGTAGCAAATAATGTCTTTGGTTGCGAAGGATGTTCATGCAAAAACTCTGCAATTGCCCATGCGATGGAAATCCCATCATAGGTGCTCGTCCCTCTTCCAATTTCATCCAAAAGCACTAAACTTCTATCGGAAATATTATTCAAGATAGAAGCCGTTTCATTCATTTCGACCATAAAAGTAGATTCACCCATCGAAATATTATCGCTGGCTCCTACTCTAGTGAATATTTTATCTACAATTCCCATTCTCACGCTGTCTGCAGGGACAAAACTCCCCATTTGAGACAAGAGTACAATCAGCGCCGTTTGACGCAAAATAGCGGACTTTCCAGACATATTTGGACCCGTAATCATAATCAACTGCTGTGTTTCTCTATCCAAGAAAACATCATTGGCTATATAAGGCATTCCAACAGGCAATTGTTTTTCGATAACAGGATGCCTTCCGTTTTTAATTTCCAGTTCGAATGTTTCGTCTAGTTCCGGACAGATATATTTATTTTCGATAGCCAATTGCGTAAAAGAACACAAACAATCGAGTTGCGCCACCAAATTAGCATTCATTTGAACCGGCTTGATATACGTAGCAATCCAACTCACTAATTGCTCGAATAATTCTACTTCAATTTTATGAATTTTTTCTTCGGCACCCAGAATTTTAGTTTCATATTCTTTTAATTCCTCCGTAATATAACGTTCCGCATTAACCAAAGTTTGTTTTCGAATCCATTCCGCAGGAACTTTATCCTTGTGCATATTCCTAACTTCGATGTAATATCCAAAAACGTTATTAAAGGATATTTTCAATGATGAAATTCCCGTCAGTTGTGATTCTCTTTTTTCAATTCCTTCTAGAAATTCTTTCCCAGAATTGGATATCGCACGTAAATCATCTAGCTCAGCATTGATTCCTTTGGCAATAGCATTTCCTTTGGCAATAGCCACAGGAGCATCTTGATTTAAAACCGTTTTGATTTTTTCACGCAACAATTCGCAACTATGCAAACTATCACCAATTACTTTTACTGCTTCTTGCGGACTTTCTAAAGCCAAGGTTTTTATTGGAATAATAGCATCCAATGATTCTTTCAGATAAACCACTTCGCGAGGCGATACTTTCCCGGCTGCAATTTTTGAAATCAAACGTTCCAAGTCGGAAATTTGCTTGATTTGATTCTGAATATTTTTCAGCACAACCTGATTTTCTTTTAAATAAGAAACCACTTGGTGACGGCCTTTTATTTTAGCACTGTCTTTCAACGGCAATGCCAACCATCTTTTTAACAAACGACCACCCATTGGCGAAAGCGTTTTATCAATAACATCAAGAAGCGTCACCGCGTTTGGATTGTAACTGTGATACAATTCCAGATTGCGAATGGTGAATCTATCCATCCACACATAAGCATCTTCAGCAATACGCTGAATCGCTGTTATATGCTGTACTTTATTGTGTTGTGTTTCGGATAAATAATACAAAATTGCTCCCGAAGCAATGATTCCTTCTTTCAATTCTTCGATTCCAAATCCTTTCAAAGAAACCGTCTGAAAATGCTTGGTTAAGGTTTCGAATGCGTAATCTTCTTTGTAAATCCAATCTTCCAAGTAAAAACTATGATAATCCTCTCCGAAAATTTCCCTGAAATCATTTTTATTATTTTTTGGAATTAGAACCTCACTTGGATTAAAATTCTGTAACAGTTTATCAATATATTCTGCATTGCCTTGCGCCGTTAAAAACTCTCCTGTAGAAACGTCCAAAAATGAAATTCCTATGGATTTATTGGCAAAGAAAATGGATGCTAGAAAGTTATTGGTTTTTGATTGTAAAACCTCATCATTCATAGAAACACCAGGAGTCACCAGTTCAGTAACACCGCGTTTAACAATAGTCTTAGTCATTTTTGGATCTTCGAGCTGGTCACAAATTGCTACACGAAGTCCTGCTTTGACTAATTTTGGTAAATATGTGTTCAAGGAATGATGCGGAAAACCAGCCAGTGCCGTTTCGGTTTCAGAACCTGCTCCACGCTTCGTTAAGACAATTCCTAATATTTTTGAAGCACGAACTGCGTCCTCTCCAAATGTCTCATAAAAATCTCCAACGCGAAATAAAAGACAAGCATCAGGATACTTTCTTTTTATCTCATTGTATTGCTTCATTAACGGAGTTTCCTTAACTACTTTATCTTTAGATGCCAATTGTATTTATGTTTAAAAAATGAAAAAATATCAGCGAATTTATATATTTTAAAACAAATAAATAAGGAGTTCAAAAAATTAAACTATTTTAAGAAAGATTTAAGGCATAATTTCTATTTTTTATTTAGATTTGTAAATACTTTTAAATTGAAATAGATATGAAAAAAATAATTACCCTAGCTATGCTAGTTGTTTTAGGAGTTGCTACTTCTACTGCACAAGAAACTTCAAAAAAACTGAAAGCAACAAATACTAAAGTAGCTACTGCAAAAGTAAATGGTGCAGGAATGGTTTTCGTAAGTGAAACTATTGACTACGGTACAGTTGCCTATAACTCTGATGGTAAACGCGAATTTGTTTTCACGAATAACGGTAACAAACCTTTAATCATTACTAATGCTCAAGGATCTTGTGGTTGCACAGTTCCTACTTATCCTAAAGAACCAATTGCTCCAGGAGCAAAAGGAGTTATTGGAGTAAAATATGACACTTCAAGAGGTGGTCAAGCTTTTACTAAAACAGTAACATTGACAACTAATGCTGTTGTTCCTACCAAAACACTTACAATAAAAGGAAATGTTTTAGCCGCCGAATCATCAAAAAGCTAAATTTTAACTCAATACACAAAAAAAGCTTCCATTAACTTCGGAAGCTTTTTTTTTGAATAATTTATAAAATATGAGAAAGCTAGAAAACAGCGAACTGGATCGAAAATCTATTGAAGCATTTAAACAATCTGAAAAAACACCGCTTATTTTAGTATTAGATGACATCCGCAGTTTACATAATATTGGCTCCGTATTTAGAACAGCAGATGCGTTTCTAATTGAAAAAATATATTTATGTGGTATTACCGCCACTCCACCAAACAAAGAAATTCACAAAACAGCACTTGGCGCAACCGAAACGGTAACTTGGGAACATCACGAAAATGTTCTTGCCGTTATTGAAAAATTAAAAGCCGAAAATGTAATGACGCTTGCCATAGAACAGGTAGAAAGCGCCGTTTTTCTTCAAAATTTTGAAGTTCAAAAGGGAGAAAAATATGCTTTAGTTTTTGGAAACGAAGTATATGGTGTTTCACAAGAAGCAGTTGCGTTATGCGATGGTTGTATTGAAATCCCACAATTAGGCACCAAACATTCTTTGAATATATCCGTGAGCGCAGGAATTGTAGTTTGGGATTTATTTCAAAAACTGAACTGGCCAAAATGATTTTTTTAATAAAATTAAGAATTAAGTAATACTTTTATCATATGAGAATTTATAACTTTTTGAAATTATCTTTAGCTTTTTTATCGCTCGTTCCAATGGCTGAATGTTCCGCCACTTCATTTTATTCGATAAAGAAAAATACTGCCATAATCTCAAAAGGTCCGATAAATCCATCATCTCTTAATTTTATTACAAGTCCAAATCCATTATCTATTGCAGATAATGCGCCACGAATTACAGCAACAGGAAATCAAAGCTATTGCCCCGGAACTTCATTAAAAATTGTAACCGATGTAAGCATCACTAACTCTGACATTACAGATACAGGCACAGAGGCTATTTACATTCAGATTTCTTCGGGTTATGTAAACGGGCAGGATTTAATCCAATTAGCCAACCCTACGTTACACCCAACAATTATTTCTAGTTGGGATGCTCCCTCAGGAAAATTAAAATTATCCAGCCCAACCGGAGCAGATGTTTTATACAGCGACTTTATAAAAGCAATAAAAGACATTGAATTTAGCAATTCATCCGCTTCTCCCTCAGGGATTCGAAATTTCTCAATCACCATAGGACAAGCAAATTATTTACCCAGAAACGGACATTATTATCTATATGTTCCAAACCTTGGGATTAACTGGACAGCAGCCAAAACAGCAGCTGAAACAAGCACTTATTATGGATTGCAAGGCTACTTAGCCACAATCACAGCTGCTGATGAAGCAAAAATATCTGGAGAACAAGCCGCAGGTACCGGATGGATTGGAGGCAGTGATGCCGAAACAGAAGGTATTTGGAAATGGGTAACAGGTCCAGAAAACGGTACTGTTTTTTGGAATGGAGCCGTGAATGGATCAAGCCCTAATTTTGCTTTTTGGAATTCAAACGAACCAAACAATCTTAACAATGAAGACTATGCACATATTACAGCTCCAGGTATTGGAACACCAGGATCATGGAATGATTTACAATTAAATGGCGATCCAACTGGAAACTACCAACCCAAAGGATATATTGTAGAATATGGGGGAATGCCTGGAGACCCAACACTTGAAATTGCAACTAGCACGACCATAACAATATTACAAATAACAGGAACAACTCCAGCATCAAGATGTGATTCAGGCACCGTAACACTTCAAGCAACCGCTTCTAACGGAACCGTAAACTGGTATGATGCCGACAGTGGAGGAACTTTATTAGCAACAGGCAACACTTATACAACACCATTTTTAACAGCCACAACAACTTATTATGTAGATGCCGGATGTGCAACATCTAGAACAGCAGTTACAGCCACTATAAATACAATCCCTACTATTACGGCTACCAATTCTCCTGTTTCCAGATGTGGAGCTGGAACTGTAACGCTAGAAGCAACAGCTTCAACTGGAAGTATAAACTGGTATTCAACTCTAACCGGAAGCACTATCATAGGGACCGGAACAAGCCTGACTATACCCAATGTTACTCAAAACACAACCTATTATACAGAAGCCATCAATAACGGATGCAGTAATGGGAACAGAGTTTCGGTTGAAGTTACTATTTACAACCCACCAGTTGTTACGGATCAAGAATTAACATTATGCAAATCCAGCACTCTTACTCTTGATGCACAAATTCCTAATATGAGGTATCTATGGTCAACAGGAGAAACGACCGAAACAATTACCGTTTCTACTTCTGGTATTTATACCGTTGATATAACAAGTCCTACACCTGAAAATTGTACCAGCAGAAAAAAAATTACTGTTATAGAGCACAATATTCCTGAAATAGACCACGTTGACGTAAACGGAACTACAGTAGTGATTTATTTATTAAAATCCGAGGACTATTTTGAATATTCTGTTGACGGAATCAATTATCAAAGTTCGAACGTATTTTTCAATGTACCCAGCGGCTTGCAAACGGCGTATGCAAGAGAAGTTAATTCTTGCGGGGCAGACAGTAAAACATTTGTGATTTTAATCGCTCCAAAATTCTTTACCCCAAACAACGACTCTTATAATGACGTATGGGAAATAAAAGGATTAATTAATTATCCTGAAGCAGAGGTGACTATTTTTGATCGGTATGGAAAACTGATTACTAAACTAAGCGCAACCAACCAATCATGGAATGGAACATTTAACAAAAATCTGATGCCTGCCTCCGATTATTGGTATGTCTTGAAAATTGACAACACAAGACCTGTAATGAAAGGACATTTTTCTCTAAAAAGATAACGATCATTAACTTAATCGTTTAAAACAGCAGCTTATTTATTGATTAATTTTCTTTTGAATTTCTTCCAGAATATAGAGATAATCTTCTTGATTTTTCACAAAATCTTTATCTGAAACATCAATGATGAGAACATTCAAATCGGTTTGGGATTTAATATAATCCAAATAACCGCTATTGATTTTATCCAAATATTCAGCCGGTATTTTTTGTTCGTAACTTCTGCCTCGTTTCTTTATATTTTGCAACAGCCTTTCTGAATTTTGATACAAATAAATGTACAAATCCGGTTTTGGCATTTCTCTGTAAATGATATCAAAGAGATTGCGATACAAACGATATTCATCTTCAGCCAGTGTGATTTTGGCAAAAATCAAAGATTTAAAAATATGATAATCAGCAACTAGAAAGTCTTTGAACAAATCAAACTGCGCTAAATCATCTGATAATTGTTGGTATCTATCAGCCAGAAACGACATTTCAAGCGGAAATGCATATCGGTTTTGATCTTTATAAAATTTGGGTAAAAAAGGATTATCAGCAAAACGTTCTAATACTGTTTTTGCATTAAAATCCTCAGAAATTTTCATGGCCAAAGTGGTTTTTCCTGCTCCGATATTCCCTTCAAAAGCAACATAATTAAATTGCTCCAAAGAAATATTCTGCAAAGGATTAACTAAATTCTGAACTACTTTACAAACACTGTCATCTGGCGATATTGCCAATAATTCTGAAATATTTTTTTGAAGAATGGGATGTTCCCAATCTAAATTCAAATCCTGAATGGGTAACAAAACAAAATTTCTGTTTTGCATCAAAGGATGTGGAATCTGCAGTTTTTCGGTAGTAATAATTTCTGAATCGAAAGCAATCAAATCAATATCAATCGTACGTGATTGGTATTCTTGAGTTTTGCTTCGCAAACGACCCAATCGTTTTTCGATTTTTAAAACCTGAGTCAGAATTTTATGTGCAGAGGAAAAAGTATGCAAAACCAAAGCGCAATTATAAAAAGCATCACTTTCAAAACCCCAGGCTGGTGTTTCATATAATCTGGAAACTTTGATTACAGTACCAATTTCTTGATGTATCAACTCCAAGCAACGCTCGATATTTTCCAAACGATTGCCTTGATTACTGCCTATAGATAAAATGACCTGATGTTGTGATTTCATAATTAGGTGCAAATTAACTAAAACAATTTTAGAATTAGCAATATATTTGTATCCTGTGTTGATAATTAAACTCGGAAATACGAAACAATTGTTTGTAACATTTCTATCTTTTTTGCGACATATTAAAAAAATATAATTATGAGATTTTTAGGAAATGTATTAGCGACCATTATAGGTGTTTTTGTTTTTTTCATGTTGTTCTTTTTTGGAATCATCCTCATCGGAGCCATTTTTGGTGGTGAATCTGAAGGCGTTACGGTGAAAAACAATTCTGTTATTGAATTGAATTTGGAAGACATCAGAAACGATTATGCCGGAAAATATAAAGATCCTTGGGTAACGATTTTTTCAGAAAACAAAAAAGTAGGTTTATCAGACATTATCAACGCCATTGAAGAAGCAAAAACGGATACTGACATTAAAGGTATTTCTATTCTAAACAACGATTCCTCACTGGGAATGGCACAAAGCAAGGCATTGAGAGATGCTTTGGAAAGCTTTAAAAAATCAGGGAAATTCGTCATGGCTTATGCCAATTCGTATTCACAAAAAGAATATTACCTAAATTCTGTTGCCAGCCCAATTTACTTAAATCCTGTTGGAGATATGGATTTCAAAGGACTTTCTGCTGAACTTATGTTTTTTAAAGATTTTCAGGAAAAATCAGGGTTGAAAATGGAAGTAATCCGTCACGGAAAATACAAAAGTGCTGTTGAGCCATTTTTAGAAAATAAAATGAGTGATGCCAACAGAGAACAAACTACTGCATTATTAAATTCAGTTTGGAATTCTATTACTGCTGATATTTCTAAAAGCCGAAATATATCTGTAGCTAAATTGAATGAAATTGCCAATGGACTACTTGCTCGAACTCCAGAAATGGCAAAATCACAAAAATTAGTTGACATTATTGCCTATGAAGATGTGTATCACAATGCCATCCGAAAAGCACTTAAAGTAGCCAATGACGAAGATTACAACAAAGTATCTGTTGTAGATTATGCTCAAAAAATTGCTACGACTTCACAAAATTTTGACAGTAATGACGAAATCGCCATTATTTATGCCCAAGGAGAAATTATGGGCGGTGAAGGCGATGTGAACGTTATTGGCGAAGGTTCTATGCGTCGTTCCTTTCAAGAGGCTCGAAAAAACAAAAATGTAAAAGCCATTGTACTTCGAATTGATAGTCCAGGCGGAAGTGCTTTGACTTCTGATTTAATTTGGAGAGAAATTGAATTGACTAAAAAAGTAAAACCAGTAGTTGTTTCTATGGGTAATTATGCGGCTTCTGGTGGGTATTACATTGCGTGTAACGCCAACACCATTTTTGCCGAAGAAAACACAATCACGGGTTCTATCGGTGTTTTTGGAATACTACCTAATTTCACACCATTGGCCACTAAAATTGGAATTCATACCGAGCAAGTTAAAACACATCAAAACTCAGCAAATTACAGTCCTTTTGTTCCAATCGATGAAAATTTCAAAGCAGTTACCTTAGAAGGTGTTGAACACATTTACAAAACATTTGTTACACATGTAGCACAAGGTCGCAAAATGACATTTGCACAAGTAGATGCCATTGCACAAGGAAGAGTCTGGACCGGTTCCGAAGCATTGAAAATTGGACTTGTAGATAAAATTGGAGGTTTAGATGATGCTATTGCAAAAGCGGCTTCTTTGGCAAAA
This sequence comes from Flavobacterium algoritolerans, assembly GCF_030010385.1. Taxonomy (NCBI): domain Bacteria; kingdom Pseudomonadati; phylum Bacteroidota; class Flavobacteriia; order Flavobacteriales; family Flavobacteriaceae; genus Flavobacterium; species Flavobacterium algoritolerans. The sequence continues at coordinate 460,301 of NZ_JASCRZ010000001.1, forward strand.
ATAAAAAGCTACAGTACCCAAAATTACCCGGAATACGAAAAAAACTTCGATGATCTTTTAGCTAATCTTCCTTTTGCAAAATCTAAAGAAGACTTTATAAAAGAGGAAATAGGAGAAGAAAACTATAGAATTATGCAACAAATAAAAAAATTGCAAGCACAAAAAGGAGTTCAGGCCCTAATGCCTTTTGAAATTAATATTCATTAAAACTTTTATAACCCATCAAAAAATCCGTTTTAGAAATTGCTAAAACGGATTTTTTTATACTATAAAGTTAAATTATTGTTTATAAAAAACGTCAAAAAAATCACTCTGTCCTAAAAATACTATTTTTGTAAAAGAATAGAAGGCATTATTTTTGTTACACTAATAGAATCTAAAGAAATTAAATTATGGTAAAGAAAGTTTTAAAAATCATTGGAGTTCTGATTGTCCTGCTCGTCGTGACTTTATTTGCTGCGCCTTATCTATTTAAAGATCAAATAAAAGCTAAAATTTCTGAAGCCATCAATGCCAAAGTAGATGCCAAAGTCTCTTTTGCAGAAGCAGATTTAAGCTTATTCAAAAATTTTCCAAATGCGAATGTGACATTGGAAAAATTAGTCATTATAAACAAAGCTCCTTTTGAAGGCGATACTTTGATTTCACTGGGAGAATTGAATTTAAAAATGTCTATCAAGGAACTTTTTAAAGGTAAAGACGAAGCGATGTCTATTGACGGAATCACTTCGAAAAATGGATTAATCAATATCATTTTTAATAAAGACGGAATCGGGAATTACGACATTGCATTGAAAGATGACAAAGCCAAAGACGATGGAAAAAGCAGTCCGTTATCCTTAAAAATCCAAGAGTATAAAATCGAGAATTTCAAGTTTCGCTATTTTGACGAAAGTTCAAAAATAAAAATGGTAATCGACAGTCTAAACCATGAAGGAACAGGAGATTTTGCAGCCCAAAAATTAGATTTGGTTACCAAATCAACTGCAAAAGTATCGCTGGACATGGACAAAGTCAATTACATGAATAATGTCGCCTTGACGCTGGACGCGGTTTTGGGAATCGATTTAGAAAAAAGCAAATACACCTTCAAAGAAAATAAAGCATTAATCAATCAGTTGCCGCTGGAATTTGATGGTTTTATTCAAATGGTGGAAACGGGCCAACAATATGATTTGAAATTTAAAACCCCAACTTCATCTTTCAAAAATTTCTTGGGAATTATTCCCGCAGCGTATGCATCGAGTTTGGACAACGTAAAAACCACCGGAGATTTTACTGTAGTGGGTTTTGCAAAAGGCTTGTATTCAGACACAACGGTGCCAAAATTTAATATTGAAATTGCTTCCAATAACGCTTCATTTCAATACCCTAATTTACCCAAATCAGTTCAAAACATCGTTATTGATACTAAAATTATCAATGAAACAGGAATTCTGAACGACACTTATGTCAACTTGGATAAGCTCTCTTTCAAAATTGACCAAGATGTTTTTAATGCGAAAGCAAACATTAGAAACATCACTCAAAATGCGATTGTTGATGCCGCTTTAAAAGGAACTATAAATTTAGCCAACCTTTCGAAAGCCTATCCTATAAAGCTTGACAAGCCATTGTCAGGGATTTTAAAAGCCGATGTGACAACGAAATTTGACATGCAATCTGTAGAGAAAAGTCAGTATCAAAACATCAATAATGCGGGAACCATGAGTTTGTCCGGTTTCAACTATGTGGATGAGAATGGCAAAACAATGAACATTAGCAATGCTTTGGTACAATTTAATCCTAGTCAGGTCAATTTGAAAGAACTGAACGCGACTACAGGAAAAAGCGACATTAGTGTAACGGGAATTTTAGAGAATTTTTACGGGTTTATTTTTAGAAACCAAGAATTGAAAGGAAATTTCAACATGAATTCTAAACAATTGGCCGTTGATGATTTTATGACAACCGGAGAAACTACTAAAACAGCAACTAAAAAAGCAGAAGCCATGAAGATTCCTGCTTTCTTAAATTGTACGCTTACCGCAAAAGCGACTACGGTTTTATACGATAATTTAACCTTGAAAGATGTATCGGGAAAACTGATTGTGAAAGACGAAAAAGTAACTTTAGAAAATGTAAAAACATCTATTTTCGGAGGAACAATTGGCGTGAATGGGGCTGTTTCCACAAAAGGAAAAACACCAGTCTTCAATATGGATTTAAAATTAAATCAAGTCGATATCGCACAGTCTTTCACTCAACTGGACATGCTGAAAAAAATCGCGCCAATTGCCGGAATCATCAACGGAAAATTAAATTCAAGTATCAAATTGAACGGAAATCTTGATGCAACAGAACTGACTCCTGATTTGAAAACGCTTACCGGAGATTTATTGGGACAATTGCTTTCTACGACAGTAAATTCTGCTAATTCGACTTTACTGACTGCATTAGGATCTAACTTGAAATTCATTGATGTGAGTAAAATCAATTTGAATGATTTGAAAGCGGCAGTTACGTTCAAAGATGGGAAAGTAAATGTAAAACCATTTGATATCAAGTACAAAGACATCAAAGCCACTATTGGAGGAACGCATGGTTTTGACCAAAGCATGAATTACAATTTAAAATTTGATGTTCCCGCAAAATATTTGGGTTCAGAAGCGAATGCGCTAATTGCAAAATTATCTCCTGCAGATGCTGCTAAAGTGCAAAGCATTCCTATAAATGCGATATTAGTTGGGAATTTCACGAATCCAAAAATCACAACTGACATCAACAGTGCTGTAACCAAATTGACGACTCAATTAGTAAACCAACAAAAAGACAGATTGGTAAAACAAGGAACCTCGGCTTTGACTGATTTCATTAATAAAAACAAGAAACCGGGAGATACCACAAAAACGGCGACTCCTACAACTCCTGCAACTAAGGAAGAGGTAAAAACTAAGGCTAAAGATTTATTAAATGGATTTTTAAATAAAAAGAAAAAAGCAGAAGAGCCTAAAGTGCAACAAGAATAACTAAAGTAAAAACAGTTGTTTTTTATCATAAAAAAAGCAGGAATTTCTAACATGAGATTCCTGCTTTTTTATTGAATTTTATACATTAATCTGTACTACATATCCTTCTGAACCGCGGATATTGAAAACTGTTCCGTCTTCAAAAAGTAAATATTGTCCTTTTATTCCGGTGAGCTTTCCTTGAAATTGTGGTTTTTTATCCAAGCTCAAACTGTTTACTTTATTTGGATACTGTAAAACGGGATAATGCATCTCGTACAAATCATTTTTCTGCGAATAAAAGTATTCCTGAACTTCTGCTGGAATCAAATTTTCTACTTTCAATCGTTCTGCAACCAAGTCAATTTGCTCCACATTGTTGGTCAACATTTTTCTCCAATTGGTTTTATCAGCATAATGATTTTTCAGTGCCACCTCGGTAATTCCAGCTAAATATCGGTTAGGAACTTCCACAATTGAAATGGCTTGGGTTGCGCCTTGATCAATCCATCGTGTTGGCATCTGCGTTTTTCTGGTCACTCCTACTTTGACTTCGCTCGACAAAGCCAAATATACAATGTGCGGTTGCAATTGTACTTTTTCTTCATACGCTAAATCCCTGTCCTGAATCCCAAGATGAGCCGTACTTAACTCCGGTTTCATAATCCAATCTCCAACAGCCGCACTAGAATAGAAGCAATCATAACAAAATCCCTGACGGAATATTTTTTTCTTCTTGCCACAATTCAAACATTGGTATCCCACAAAATTGATTTCGAGTTCTTTATTCAGCAACTGATTCACATTCAAAAAACTATTCTCAAAAACCAAATAATATTGAATCGGATTTCCAAATTCCGTTTGCATTTTTGTAAGTACACCTTCGTATGTCATTGCGATTTTAGATTGTTGATTAACGATTTATGATTTTAGATTAACGCTACCCATTTTAGAATTCCGATTATTAGAAACCCATTTCTGAGTTAAAATCTTTACTACAATATAGAATTGTTTTTTATAAAAAAACACTATTTTTGATACTTTGACAAAGTTAGTATTTGTCAATCGATATTCAAATCTTAAATTTCAACCTTTTTACAATAGAAAAAAATCTGAAATTTAAAATCGTTAATCAACAATCTGAAATCTATATGCCTCTAACCATAATCAATTCGTTTGCCTCTTGGGTTCTAAAACAAAGAATCCATCAGATTGAACTTTTCCTAAAATACCCGAATGAGGTTCAGGAAGAATTGCTTATGAATTTAATTCAGTCATCAAAAAACACTGCATTAGGCAAAGAATATGAGTATGCTTCGATACATTCCTATGCGACTTTTGCCGAAAGAATCCCTATTTCGACCTACGAAGAATTACAGCCGTTGATTGAAAGAACCCGCAAAGGAGAGCAAAATGTTTTTTGGGAAACACCTATAAAATGGTTTGCAAAATCAAGCGGAACAACCAACGCCAAAAGTAAATTTATTCCAGTGAGCAATGAAGCGCTGGAAGATTGTCATTATAAAGGAAGTAAGGATTTGTTATGCTTGTATCTAAATAACAACGAAGATTCAGAACTGTTTCTTGGAAAAAGTCTGCGTCTTGGCGGAAGTTCCCAAATCTATGAAGACAACAATACGTTCTTTGGTGATTTATCCGCAATACTAATCGAAAACATGCCTATTTGGGCGGAGTTCAGTAGTACGCCAAGCAACAAAATTTCTTTGATGAGCGAATGGGAAACTAAAATTGCTGCGATTATAAACGAAACAAAAAATGAAAATGTAACCAGTTTTGCCGGAGTTCCTTCCTGGATGTTGGTTTTAATGAATAAAATGCTGGAAGAAACCGGAAAGGGAAATTTATTTGAACTTTGGCCTAATTTGGAAGTGTACTTTCATGGAGGTGTAAATTTTGAACCCTACCGAGACCAATACAAAAAAATACTCCCGAAAAAAGATTTTAAATATTACGAGATATACAATGCCTCCGAAGGCTTTTTTGCCATTCAGGATTTAAATTATTCCAGTGATTTATTATTAATGTTGGATTACGGAATTTTCTATGAATTTATTCCAATGGATACTTTTGGAACACCAGAACAAAAAGTAATTCGATTGGCAGATGTGGAACTGTTCAAAAATTATGCTTTGGTGATTACAACCAATTCTGGTTTGTGGCGCTATTTGATTGGCGACACCGTTCGTTTCACCTCATTAAGTCCATACCGAATTCGGGTAACGGGAAGAACCAAGCATCACATCAATGTTTTTGGAGAAGAATTGATGGTCGAAAATACAGATCAGGCAATTGCCAAAGCGTGTAAAATGACCCAAATGGAAGTAGTTGATTACACTGTTGCCCCTATATTTATGGAAGGTAAAGAAAAAGGCGCCCATGAATGGATGATTGAATTCAAAGACAATCCAGCGGATGTATCTCAATTCCAGAAAGCATTGGATGAATCCATACAATCTTTAAATTCAGATTACGAAGCAAAGCGCTACAACAACATGACACTAAACCCGTTAGTAATAAATGTAGCCCGGAAAAATTTGTTTTATGATTGGTTAAAAGACAAAGACAAACTGGGCGGACAACATAAAATTCCAAGATTATCAAACCAAAGAGATTACCTGGAACAACTGAAAACCATGCAGTTTCAAACCGTATAAAAAACGAGAAGATGAAAAATACTTTCTACATCTTGATTACACTTTTTATAATAAGTTCCTGTGGACCGCACAGAATGAGTTGTGGAGCCAGAGGAATCTGAAAATCTCCCGACCAACAAACATGACTAAAACCTGAAAAAGGGTTTACCGTTAAAGCATAAAAAAGGCTGTCAGAAAATCACTTTTCGGACAGCCTTTTTTTATAATTATTGGAATCTTTTATTCCTCCTCCATCATATCAATATGTCTGTCGTGATACCCTAACAGGTATAAAACACCATCGAGTCCTAAACTGGAAATAGAACTTTCTGCTTTTTCTTTTACCGTAGGTTTGGCATGAAAAGCAATTCCTAAACCGGCTAAATTCAACATTGGTAAATCATTGGCTCCATCACCCACAGCAATAGTTTGATTGATGTGAATGCCTTCTTTTAATGCTATGGCTTTTAGATATTCTGCTTTCTTTTTACCATCGACAATTTCGCCTATATAGTTGCCCGTTAATTTACCGTCTTTAATTTCCAATTCATTGGCGTGAACGTAATCAATTCCTAGTTCTTTTTGCAAATAATGACCAAAATAGGTAAATCCACCTGATAAAATAGCAGTTTTATAGCCGTAATATTTCAAGGCCTTCATCAAGCGATGCGCTCCTTTTGTTATAGGCAGATTTTCAGCAACGCTTTGCAGTACCTCTTCACTCAAACCTTCTAACAAAGCCATACGTTGTTTGAAACTTTCGCTAAAATCAATTTCTCCATTCATCGCTGCTTCCGTGATGGCTTTTACTTGCTCACCCACACCCGCTAACTCAGCCAATTCATCAATTACTTCCGTTTGTATCAAGGTCGAATCCATATCAAAACACACCAAACGCCTGTTTCTTCTATACATATTGTCTTCTTGAAAAGAAATATCCACATCCAATGTTCTGGAAATCTCCATAAAACTAGCCGTCATGAACGTTTTATCGACAATCGTTCCCGTTACCGATAATTGTATGCATGAACGGGGAAACTCTTCTTTATCAATGATAGAAACCCTACCCGTTAATCTTTTGATAGCGTCAATATTTAAATTTTGATTGGACAAAATTCTAGTCACAGCCGCTAATTGTACCGCTGTTAATGTTTCTCCCAAAACATTGATGATATAGCGTTGTTTGCGTTGTGCTTTTACCCAAATTTCGTAATCAGCAATAGAAATCGGAATAAACTTAACTTTAACACCTAATTCATAGGCTTTAAACAATAAATCTTTTAAAACAGGTCCAGAGGAAGACCCCGCTTTTATTTCAAATAAAATACCTAAAGATAGCGTATCATGAATATCTGCTTGTCCAATATCTAAAATAATGGCATCATAAGTCGCCAAGATGGATGTTAAACCAGCTGTTACCCCTGGTTTATCCTGACCAGAAACTTTTAATAAAATAACCTCTATGTCTTGTACCTGCATTTTATAATTATTTGATTTAGAATGGACAAAAATCGTCAATCTGACGTTGATAAAAAAAAATAATGTTCCTTTTTTTAAACAATAACAAATAGTTTAAATTACCTATAAAAAAACCTGTCCAAATGAATGAACAGGTTTATTTTTATGAGAAAAACGCAATCCAAGAGTACGCCCGAATTTGTTTTAACGCTAATTATTTTTCATTTTCGTCAAAATTCACCATCCAATTGATTCCAAATTTATCAGCAAACATTCCAAAATAAGCACCCCAAAAGGTTTGATTCATTGGCATGGTAACCGTTCCTCCTGCCGAAAGTCCGTTAAACAATTTATCCGCCTCTTCTTTACTCGCAGTATTAATTGAAAGTGAAATATTTTGTCCAAAAGCAACTTCGCCACTTGCCGAATTACTGTCGCTTCCCATCAGGATTGTCCCGTCACCGATAGGTAAAGTAACATGCATAATCTTATTGCCTTCCGCTTCAGAAAGCACGGGATTCCCTTCTGCCGACGGCATGTCTTTAAATTTTCCAATATAAGGGAATTCCCCACCAAATACTGATTTATAAAATAGAAATGCTTCTTCGCAGTTTCCATTAAAAACTAAGTACGGATTAATTGCTGCCATGATTGTGATTTTTAAATTAATATATTATTTTTCTTCTGAAAGTTTCTTTACCAAATCTAATGCTTTTGGCCATGTCGTTTTGAAATAATCGATATACTTTTCGACTGCATCCATTTTTGCTTCTAAAACAGTAACTCCATTGTCTTCGGTCAAACGGTACATTTCCATGGCACCCGTCCATTCTTGAGTCGCATCATCAACAGGCATTTCCTGAAATTTTTTGATTTCACTCAAATGTTTAAAAGCCATGTATTCATTATCAATTTTCTTGAAAATAATGCTGTTCATCCCGTCCCCGTTTGGAGATAAAAAATGAATTTTACTGCCTTCTTTCCAATCGCTTTCTGCATAAGACCCCTCACAAAAAATGGAGGTCCATTGTTTGTATGTTTCTTCATTCCATAAAACGTCCCAAACTTTTTCTTTGGGAGCATTTATCTCGATTTTAAATTCCAGTGTTGTCATTTTGTTTGTTTTTTAAATTGACTTAAATCCTACTGTTTGGGCATTTTACTAAAATCCATGTATAACATATTCCAGCGATGCCCGTCTAAATCCGCAAACCCACAGCCGTACATCCACCCTTGAATTTCGGCTGGCTTGTCAAAAACTATACCTCCGGCTTCTTCTACTTTCTTGGCGAATTCATCCACTTCCTCCCTGCTTTCTGCATCAATTGAAATTAATACTTCAGAACTTGATTGTGTATCTGTAATTTTATTTCGCACAAAACCTTCAAATACCGCTTCCTCAAAAAGCATGACTGCAAAATGAGTAGTTCCAACTGACAAGCATGTTGATTGCGGAGTAGCGTATTGTTCATTAAAAGAAAAACCTATTTTAGCGAAAAATGCTTTTGATCTCGCCACCTCTTTTACCGGCAAATTAAGCCATATTTGCTTTGTCATTTTGTACGTTTTTAAAGGGTTGCATTTTCAACATATTTTTTAAAATTATCCAAAATTGCCTGCCAGCCATTTTTCTGCATTTCTTCAGGATTTACTGTTTCCGGATCAAAACTTTCTATTACTTTTATGCCTTCTGCATCTTTTTCAAAAACAATTTTCACTTTTCTCCCATCAGCCATTTCGTATTCTATTAAAGAAGGATTCACCACATTAGTATAAACTCCTTCGAAATCAAAACGCATTGTACCGTCTGTTGAAGCCATAGTGTATTTAAATTTTCCACCCACTTTCAAGTCATTTTCCGCAAAAGGAGTATGCCAATCCTCTGAGGCATTGTTCCACATCATGACATGTTCCGGAGCAGTCCATAATTCCCAGACTTTCTCCATTGAAGCGTTTATTGTGCTTTGTACTGTTATCATTTAAAGTTCCTTTTTTTAATTTCCGACTATAAATTTACAAAATATTTAAAGTCGGTTCTCTTTTATAATCAACAATATAACTTTAAAATAATCCATAAAAAAACCTGTTCAAATGAATGAACAGGTTTAGTATTTTTAGAAAAGATTACAATTAATCTTTATCAGAATTCAAATTACGAAGCAATTTCCAAACGTTTCAATAAATTTTTATTCAACGTTTCTTTGGCATATTCTCTGTCAATTTCTAAGATTTTATCATCAGAACTTGGCAATTCATACATCGCATCAGTTAAGATGGCTTCACATAAAGAACGCAATCCACGAGCACCTAATTTATATTCTAATGCTTTATCCACAATAAAATCTAAGGCTTCGTCTGTGATGGTAAAAGTTACCTCATCCATCAAAAACAATTTTTCGTATTGTTTGATTAACGCATTTTTAGGTTGTGTCAATATCGCACGCAAGGTTTCTCTGTCTAAAGGATCCATGTGTGTCAATACTGGCAAACGACCAATAATCTCCGGAATCAATCCAAAATCTTTGATGTCTTTTGGGATAATGTATTGCAACAAATTGTCTTTGTCAATATTATCCACATTTTTTGAAGTCGAATAACCTACAGCCTGACGGTTCAATCGTTTCGAAATAATTCTTTCGATTCCGTCAAAAGCACCACCGGCAATAAACAAAATGTTTTGTGTATTGACCTCAACAAATTTTTGGTCCGGGTGCTTGCGTCCTCCTTTTGGTGGCACATTCACAACCGTTCCTTCCAATAATTTCAATAATGCTTGTTGCACCCCTTCACCGGAAACGTCACGCGTAATAGACGGATTGTCACTTTTACGAGCAATTTTATCTATTTCGTCAATGAATACAATTCCGCGTTCCGCTTTGGCAACATCATAATCAGCAGCTTGCAAAAGACGCGTCAAAATACTTTCGACATCTTCTCCTACATAACCTGCTTCAGTTAATACCGTTGCATCAACAATAGCCAAAGGTACATCCAACATTTTTGCAATGGTTTTAGCCACCAATGTTTTTCCTGTTCCTGTTTGTCCCACCATGATGATGTTACTTTTTTCAATCTCAACCTCATCGTCTAATTGCTGTTGCATCAAACGTTTGTAGTGATTGTAAACTGCAACCGACATTACTTTTTTAGTTTGGTCTTGTCCAATTACATATTGATCTAAGAACGCTCTGATTTCTTTTGGTTTTTTCAAAATCAAATCTCCAACCAGTTTTGAACTCCCGCTGGATTTTAATTCCTCTAAAACAATTCCGTGTGCTTGTTCGATACATTTATCACAAATATGTGCATTGATACCAGCAATCAATAAATTGGTCTCTGGCTTCTTTCTTCCACAAAACGAACACTCTAATACTACTTTTGCCATTCTTTTTTTGTTTAAAGTTTAAAAAGTTTAAAGTTTAAAGTTCCCGCAGCAACCTTAAACCTCAAACCTTAAACTTGTAACTATTTTTATCCTCTTATTAAAACTTCATCAATCATTCCGTATGCTTTTGCTTCTTCGGCAATCATCCAATAATCACGCTCGCTGTCATTGTGTACTTTCTCGAAAGTTTGTCCAGAGTGGTGAGAGATAATTTTGTATAACTCATCTTTCAGTTTCAACATTTCGCGTAAGTTGATTTCCATATCTGTTGCTACTCCTTGAGCTCCACCTGATGGTTGGTGAATCATTACTCTTGAATGTGGCAATGCCGAACGTTTCCCTGCTGCTCCTGCACATAAAAGCACTGCTCCCATAGAAGCTGCCATTCCTGTACAAATAGTTGCTACATCTGGTTTGATGTATTGCATGGTGTCATAAATCCCTAATCCTGCGTAAACGCTTCCTCCTGGAGAATTCAAATAAATTTGAATATCCTTAGAAGCATCAGCGCTTTCAAGGAACAATAACTGTGCTTGAACGATGTTTGCGATTTGGTCATCAATTCCTGTTCCAAGGAAAATAATTCTGTCCATCATCAATCTGGAGAAAACGTCTAATTGTGAAATATTCAACTGACGTTCTTCAATGATATATGGAGTCATGTTTTTAGGAGTCATTGCGCCTACGATTTTATCGTAATACATGGAGTTTACGCCGTGGTCCTTTGTAGCAAATTTTTTAAATTCTTTACCGTAGTTCATATTTTTTTGTTCTAAGTTTTACGTAATATCTTGTGATTCGATTTAATGCAAAGGTCATACCTATTTACAAATGATGTCAATATGTCTTATTTTTAGCCCAGATGGGAGTAAAAAGCTTTTTGAATTCCGTTTTTTAGTTTTTTTATTCTTGCAAAGCGACTGGAAGAAGCTCTTGCAGGAATTTAAAAAACAGAAACGGAAGAAAAAACTTGAAACGTACAGCTGGATTAGCTCCTGAAATTAATTCAAACAAAAGAGCGCCAAAAAATATTTTTTCTGACGCTCAAATATAACTATTTTTTATTGTTTCGTATCTGTAATCAAATCATAAAATTTTAATAATCACTTGCGCTCTTAGGGCTTTTGACTTTATGACTTTTGACTTTACGACAATACTTTATTCTCCGTAAGAAGCAGCAATAAATTCTTCGTAAGTCACTTCTTTAGTAGTAGGATTTGCTTTCTCTTTGAACAATTCCAATAATTTCTCAGCAACAACTTGGTCAGAAAGTCTTTTTACTTCGTCTTGGTTAGACAAAACTCTAGCTACAATTCCTTGAACTTCTTCGTCAGTAGGATTTGTTTGCCCGAATTGCGCCATTTGTTGACGGATATTTTTTGTAGTGAATGATTTCAAGTCTTCGAAAGTGATTTTGATGTCAGACTGAGCCATTGCTCTACCTTCGATCAATTGAAAACGCAATCCTTTTTCAGAACGTGCATATTCCACTTCAGCTTCCTCAGGGGATAATTTTTTCTCACCAACAGTTTGCAACCATTTTTTAAGGAATTCAGCTGGTAAATCAAATTTTGTGCTTTCGATTAAGAACTCAGTTACATCACCTAATAATTTTTGGTCAGCTTGTTGTGCAAATTGAGTTTCAGCATCTTCTTTGATTTTAGCTTTCAATTCTTCTAGAGAAGAAACTGCTCCAGCTCCAAACAATTTGTCGAACAATTCTTGGTTCAATTCTGCTAATTCAGCAGTGTTGATTGCTTCGATTGTGAAGTTTACATCAACATCTAAACCGTGAACGTCATCATGACTTACTTTCATCACGTCCATCAATTGGTGGTCGTCTTCAAATAAACCTTTCGTATTTACAGTCACTACATCACCTACTTTTTTACCAATGAACAAGTCAAAAGTCGCTTTGTCTTTGAAAAGATCAGCAGCAATAGTAGTAGCGTTATTAATTCCTTTTTCTTCGTTAGTGAATGTTCCTGTTACATCTGAATCTGCAGCAACAACCTCTTGAGGAATTGCAGTTCCAAATTGTTTTTGGATTCTTTCCACTTGACCGTCGATTAATTTATCGTCAGCAGTAACCACATATTTTACGATGTCGTTTTTAGCATCTAAGTCTAAAGTGAAGTTTGGAACCAATCCAATTTCATATTCAAAAACCAATTCTTCAGCATCCCAAGAAAAATCTTCGTTTACTTTAGGAAGTGGCGTTCCAAGAAGGTTTAATCTTTCAGATTGTACGAAACGCTCTAGAGCCAAATCAACAACTTTCTGAACTTCTTCTTGTTTAATCCCTTTACCGTATTGTTTTTCAACAAGATCTTTAGGCACCGCTCCTTTTCTAAATCCCTTAACAGTTGCCAAAGGCATTTTTTCGTTTATTCTTTTTGCAACTTGTCCTTTGTAATCCATGTGAACAACAGTCATTACAATTGTTTCATTCACAGCGTCTATTGCTACTCTTTTGATATCCATCTTCTTCTTTAATTTACATAATAAAATTGGGTTGCAAAATTATAAAATTTTTGCAACCCAAACAAGCTTTTTATTCACGATCCCGAAGCTTCGGGACGGGATTGAATTTTAGGCTGTTATTTGACAAAATCACAGGCTGGAAAGGAAAATAATTTGGGCGTGTCCCTGCAGATTGCATCGTCGTTCCTCCTTGCAACTTTGGGTCTGGCTGTTCGTTACAATCTTTTATTGCGCTGCGCTTCATAAAAGGATTTTCACTGCCATCCTTCACGCTAAACTCAGATTAACAAGACGAACCTATTAAACCTCGGATTCAATTTTATAAGTTTATTTTAAATATATTTGAAAAACAGCAACTAAACAAAGCTTCGCTAATCCAACCCACATTAAGGCGTAAATAAACTAATTTGTACCTGACGTAAATAAGATTTATGAATCCTTAAAAAAAATTCCTTTAAAACTATACAGACAATTAAGTCTATCTATCGGCTTTTATGATTTTTAAATTAAATAAAAATAACAAATAAATTCTGACTTATAATCATTTTATTAAATCTAAAATATTAAATTTGTTTGTTTTATAAAAAACTTAAAGTTTTTAAAATGATAGATGAAATATCAAAATACACTATAGATATGTTAACCCCTGCCTCTATTTTTCAAATTTTATCAAATGCTATTTTATCTGGTGGAATATTTTATTGGATACAAAGAAAACATAAAATAAATGATGACTTTATTATAGAAAAAAATAAATGTGTTGCTCAAAAACATATTACTTGTGAATCTGAAATTTTTGATATTATGATTACAGTAAATTCACAATATGATATTAATAGTGATGTTTTAGTTGAGTTATCAAACAATATAAATAAATTAAGAATGATTAATTATTTATACATTTCCGAAAGTTTACTTAAAGTAAGTAGCGAGTTTTCTGATTATTTATTATTGGTTTCCGCGGATAATCTTCAAAGAAACAAATTTACCGAAGATAAATTAATTAAGAAATTTAAATCTGAATTTAAAAAATAGATGCCAAAAATTGAGGTAAATGGTAAATATGATGAAAATAATATAAGCCAATTAATAGGTAAATTAAATTTTATATTTGATTTAAAAAATAAAAAAGTTAACGATTACAATTTTTCAATAAATATTAATACTGAAGATTTCACTTCAATAGCTTCATTAGTTATTTATAAATCATTAGCTTATGCTATAGATGAGTTTTGTTTACTAAATCCATCTGTTAATAAAGAAACTTTTACAGATTTATTTGCTAAGTATCATCTTCAAGAATTAATGCTAGCATATTTATATGAAAAAGATAGAGATAAAATATATGCTAATATAAAACCTGTTGTTAAAAACGATTTTTTTATTGCACCTCACCCTATAAGCAGAGTAGATTTTAAAAATTTAGATGACATTGAAGCTAAATATTATAAAACTATTAAAGACTACTATAAAAATTCTAATGATGGAATTGTAGATTGTATTAAAACGTGTATTGTAGAGATTTCCTCAAATTTTCATTACCATGCAACTGACAAAAAATCAATTTTAATGGCAGAGGGAAATGCTAATAGAATCGAAATAATTTCTGTAGACACTTCAGAAGGTATTATTGGAACAATGAAAAAAGAGTATAAAAACGTGACAGATAAAGATTTGATATTAAATGCATTTAAAAGAAGAGTTTCGTCAAAAATAAATAAAGGACATTGTGGAACTGGTTTATGGCTGGTAAATGAAATGGTCACCAAACTTAAAGGAAAGTTAATTTTACATACTGGTGGTTATATTTATAGAAATATTCAAGGAAAAGTAACTATCTTTGCATCAAGTAAGTGGAAAGGAACAGTTTTATATGTTAAAATCCCAATCAGCAATGATATGGATAATTTAATAGAAGATCTTTTTACTAACGAAAAAAAATATATATAAAATGGAACTAATACTTTCAAATTACGGAGCTGTTATAGCAACTGATCCTAAAAGTGAAGAGATCTATAATAAAATAAAATCTGCATTAAAAAATAATGAAGAAATTATTATAGATGCTAAAGATGTCACTATTTCAACAAAATCAGCTAGATTAATATTCGGAAGATTATATAGAGAATTAAAAGATCTTTTTATAGAAAAAATAAAATTTAAAAATAATTCTTCTTTATTTACTTTTTCTGTAAACGAAGGAATATCTACTGAATTAGAAAGCATTAAAAAATAAACTATAATCACAAAACAATAAAAAGCTTACACGAAAGTGTAGGCTTTTTTTTTGAAGGAATAGCCCAGCTCCGCAAAGTGTTCTTTAAAAGAAAAAATTTATCATTAATGCTGCGCAAATGTCTCTGACTTTTCTCTACATAAAAATGCCTCCAAATAGCTTTTGACTTTTTTGGAGGCATTTCATTTTAACCAATAAAAATTGCTTTTTTTTAAAGCGATCAGTTGAACTGTGCAGCCACATATTCAATTAAACTTTCATCATCCATTTTATTAGAAGTACTTTCTTTAGTCGCAACATTTTTATACTGTGGAGTCTCATTCAAATATTTAATAAATTGTTCTTGAGCAGTACCAGTTCCTGTTACATGCAATTCATCAACATTTTGCATATGAGCCGTAATGTTTTTGAATAGTTTATGAAGTAAATCTCTTTCAGCATTGTTTGCTACGTTTTCGCTTGAATTACGACCTTGTCCGTCAACTTTTTCGTGACCTAATATTACGAACTCACCTGAATCTACATTTTCTCTTCCTACAATAGTTGCATGATGTAAATCCATCCAAACACCAAATTGTTTTTTGTTTTTTTCTGACATTATTATATGTTTTTATATTAATACTTGTTTCTCATCCTAGCATATTTAAACTCCTTTTACAGTTGTTCCTACTGCCAAAACAAAGAAACCAACAAGCAATAGTGTGTAATTATGTTCTGTTAAAACTTGAACATCTATGAAATGTCCAATAATTCCAAGTATACCGCAAATCAATCCTATAATCCAAGTTATTTTCTTTGGTGCTGAGGGGTTATTCATGTAAATAGTTTTAAATGATGGTTCAAATAATTTGTTACTAAGAAGCAAAAATACCCCTATACATTGGCAAAAATGTAATACAATTTTTAGCAATAATTGTATAATTCACGCATTTTCAATGAACAAGCTGCGCAATCGTCTCTTTGCGCCCACAATAAAGAGCGAATAATACAAAAAGAACAGCCAAATCCAATAACAAAAAAAGCCTCGAAAAATAATTTTCGAGGCTTTTTAAGATTGTAATTTAGAATTGTAGCCCGTAGCGGAATCGAACCGCTCTTACATGGATGAAAACCATGCGTCCTAACCGATAGACGAACGGGCCTTGTTTTTCTATTTCGGGTGCAAAAATAGCACTATTTTTGAGATGCTCAAAGCCAAACCCAAAAACCTTCAAATAAAAACAGCTTGTATTGAACTTGTAAATTGTAATCAATTCAGAACTAACAGCTACCACAAATAAGTTTTTTTTAAAACAAGCTGATTTTTCAAGAACAAATCTAAACTCTAATGAAAGACAACGCTTGTAAACACAAATAATAAAAAAATAGTCCTTAATTCAACGTTACTTTTGTACTTTTGAAAGTTTTAATTAAAACTAAATAGATTGACAAAGTATCTAAAATATCTCCTTTCTCTCTTTCTGGCTTTTGGCCTGATGGTGAATGATGGTACTTTAGATTCTCCATCAAATTCAGCAGATTATTACCAATTCTCGAACGTAATTCTAAGAAGAGAATTAAACCATAAGCGTTCGAAATTATACGTGTTCCATCAGACAAATCCGTCTGAAAAAACGGCATTCTTATTTCACTTAATTTATCTCCAATTTCAAGATAGTTACGCTCTTCAAATTCCAGTTCTTCTAAAATTACAAACGCTGCTTTATCAAAAAGTATGTTCATTTACATCTCAATACATTTTTATAAATGAGATGATTACTTCCCGAAATTCCTATAAAAGTTTATACACAGCCTAGAAAATTCTTTCTACGCATTTATGCAATTCCATGCATAAAGAGGATACCAAATGTCTAATCATTTATCATTTACAAAATGTATAAACACAAAACTAAAACACGTTTAGAGGAATCTAAACGCCCTATTCATTGGGCAAAAAGAAAAATTATGCTAATTATTACCGCCTTTATGATCGGGATGTCAAACGGAATGAATGTGGGAGACCATACGATTCACGGAAATCAAAATCATACGGAACAACATAAAAAAGATTGATTTGATTGCTTGTACATACGTTGCAACACACAACTATAAACGAGAATAGTATTAAAAGTCGGGTTGCGCTACGGCGTCTCCCGACTTTTTTAGCTATTTCAAAAAGCTATAAATTTGAGTAAGAAATTAGGAAACTTAAATAGAAATCAAAACAGCAATAGCATCACCAACAGCAACAAGACCAGTTCCAGAACCTATCAAGTTTTGCCCAAACAACACGCTATTCCCTACTGTTCTGTATTTTGCCAAAGTCCGTAAAGGATCTTTTCCTGAGGTTACTCCTTTTTCTTGGTCAATAGTTGTCATTACACATCTTCCGCAAGGTTTTACGCCAAAAAAAGTTAGTTCACCTATTGTAAATTCTTTCCAAGATTCCTCTTCATAAGCGTCACCGCCTGTACAAACAAAATTAGGTCGAAACCGATTCATAGGCAATGCTTCCTTCATACGCGAATTCAAATCATCCAATGACGATTGACCAATCAACAAAAAAGGATAGCCATCCGAAAAAGAATTAATATCAGCCTCCGTAACGGCATATTTAGCCTCTACTTTTCGGTGACTTTCTTCGGGCATGTAAACCAAACGAGCCGAAAATCCCAATATTCGGGAAAACCAATCTGAAATAACCGAATCGACTTCATACGCCTGAATGGAGTCCTCCCAAACCATCACATCAATTTTAGTTTTGGTCTCCGAAAAAGATTGATGCAACGGAAGTTGTATTGTTTCTAATTGTACGCGATGTGTAATATTCAGAAAATCCCCTGCAATTTCAGGTTGAAAAAGAGCTAATTCCGAATGTTCCCTTTGCGACAGAAACAATCCGTTTTCATCAATCAACAACCAACGGCGGTCGTGTTCCAAACCACGATCGGTCACTTGAGCTTCTTGCAATTTAATTCCACCTAATGATTTTACAGGATAAATCCAGATTTCTGAAAGTTGTACCATAGCACTATATTTTTTCCAAAATTACAAAAACAAAGTATTCCGTTTTTAATAATTCAAACTCAATCCAAAACCCATTCCCATATCACTGTCGTAATGCGTGGTAATTCCGAAATTTCTCTTGACAATATAGCGCAAACCCGCCATGTATTCTTTGTCCGTATTCCACATTAAATTCATGCGCAATCTTTTGGAAACCGGAATATCCATGCGTTCAAATTGCAATCTGAAATTCCCGTCTGTAAATACTTCGGCTTGTGCTTTAATGAGCATCGGTAACGTATATTCGACTCCGGCACTGAAAACAGCGCGATTGTCTTTGGTATTGGCTTGACCAAAAAGATTCTCTTCCATTTCTCCCATTTCCATTTTTCGATACCTCCAATCAAAACCAATGAACGGCATCAGCCATTGCATTTTCCCGATGTAACGTCCAATGTGCGTTTCGGTTTCATACCCGTGGTGATTGGTGTAGCCCAAACGCCATTCGGTACCAATACTCCAACGTGTGTTTTGAATCATCAACATTCCATCGTTTCCATTGGTGGCAAAATCATTTTCGGCCATCACATGAAAAGCTCTGTCATCAGCAAACAATTTGCGTTGCGCTAATTTTGGATTTGGAATCAAAGGATTTGGCTCTTGATTTTCATAACTAAAAACCCTGCCCATTCCCGCCATCATGTGATAGAGAATGTGACAATGAAAAAACCAATCGCCTTTAACATTCGCATTAAACTCAATCGTATCCGTTTCCATCGGCATAATGTCAATGATGTTTTTCAGCGGTGCGTATGCCTCTTTTCCGTTCAGCACTCTAAAATCGTGTCCGTGTAAATGCATCGGGTGGCGCATCATGGAGCCATTGAAGAGTACAATTCGAACATTCTCTCCTTTTTTAATTAGAATTTTATCGGCTTCCGAAACTACTTTATTGTCCAGACTCCAAACATAGCGATTCATGTTTCCTGATAATTCAAACCGCAATTCTTTTACGGTTGCGTCAGTTGGCAAAGTTGTTTTCGTGGGTGATTTAAGCATCGCATAATTCAATGTCATGATATCCGAAAGTGCATTAGAATCGTACTGATTGTGATTGGCATGTTCATCATTTTTCTGACCTTCGACTTTCGACTTTTGGCTATTTCCAGTAATTTCAGGATACATCACCACATTCATGTCCATTTGATTCAACGACATTTGCATGCCCATATCATCTAAATTGCCATTCATTTTCATCATGCCGTTCATCATTTTCATCCCTTCAAAATACTTTAATTTTGGCAAAGGTGAAATCAGTTGCTTGATACCATCTCCTAAATACAACGAAGCCGATTTGGTTCGGTCCTCTGAAGTTACTAAAAACTCATACGCCGTTTTATCGGCAGGAATCGTTACAACAACATCATACGTTTCAGAAACAGCAACGATTAATCGGTCGACTTCAGCAGGCTCCACATCATTTCCATCACTGGCAACCACGGTGATTTTTCCTCCGGCATAATTCAACCAAAAATAGGTAGAAGCTCCACCATTGGAAATCCGCAATCGGACTTTATCTCCCGCCTTAAACTGCGAAAGCTGGCTTTCATTTTTCCCGTTGATCAGGAATTTATTGTAATACACATCACTTACATCCATGGCGTTCATTCGTTTCCATTCGTTGGTGACTTTTGTCTTGAAATGTCCCGCTTTTATAGCTTCAAAATAGCTTTGCGTAGTTCCTTTTTGAATCGCAAACCAGTCCGTCGCATTGTGTAGCATTCGATGCACATTTTCCGGTTTCATATCCGTCCATTCACTCAGAATAATTGGAACGGTTGGCAAATCATCAATTCCTTTTCTAAAGGTTGGATCATCCGATTTTTTATTCATTACAAAAGAACCATACATCCCAATTTGTTCCTGCAAACCCGTGTGACTGTGATACCAATGCGTTCCGTGCTGGATAATTGGGAACGTATATTTATGTGTAGTATGTGGTTTGATTGGCATTTGTGTCAAATTAGGCACGCCGTCTTCTTTATTGGGCAAAAATAATCCGTGCCAATGCAACGAAGTATCTTCATTTAATTCATTATGCACATAAATTTCGGCAATATCGCCTTCGGTAAATGTGAGTGTTGGCATGGGAATTTGTCCGTTTACGGCAATTGCTCTTTTGGGTTTATCACCAAAAGTGACAATCGTATCCCGAACATATAAATCGTAACGGACAATTTTTTGTGCATTTGCATTTAATGCAAAAAGTAATATTGTAATTATGATAATGATTTTATTTTTCATTTTCTTATTTTTTTAATAGTAATTCCAACGCTAAAATTTGTTTTTTCAATGCTTCTGCACTTTTCATTTTTTTTAATTCAGCTATCGATAAAGCTTTTTTTGCTGCTTCAATTGCATTAGGATAGTCTTTTAGTTCCGTAGCTATTTTTTGTCTTAAATTAGGATAATAAAAATTCTCTGGATCTAATTTCTCGGCTTCTAAAAGCCAAACTATTGCTTGCTTGGAATCTCTATTAGTACCGTAATAATAGTTTGCCGCTTGAAACAATAAATTAGCATCAAGGTTTTTTTCTTTAATGATGTTTTTATCTATTACTGCTAAAATAGTTTCATCTGCTTTACTTTTTAATGGAATTTTCATCATCGAATTTTCCCATATTATTTTTAGAAACCCTTCCCCTTTGCTGTTAATGTCATTTATCTCGATTGTAAATGTTTCATAAAAATTGGGTATGCTTTCTACTGGAACTGTAAAACGAAAAACATCTTTTTTGGCATCATATCCAGTTTCGCCATGTAATGTAGTATCTGTATTTACAATTATTGTCCACTCCTTTTTTGAAGGTATTGTTAATATTGAGTAACTACCCATTTTTAAAGTAGTATTTCCGAACACAATATCTTCATTAGTGGTTATTGAAGTACAATCACTGGCACCAGTTCGCCAGAGCTTTTCAAAAGGGACTAATTCCCCAAATATTTTTCTGCCTCTTGCTAGTGGTCTGCTGTAAGAAACTTTGATCATTGTGCTACCCAATTCTTGTTCAAATGATGCGGATGGACTTGCAGAAGTTAGTTTTATTTGAACTTTTTCTTGTGCCGAAATTACTAAAGCTTGTAAAATGAAGAAGTGTATTAGAATTACTTTTTTCATAGTTTTTGATTTTTAAATTGATTTTACTGTTTTTTAACAACATTTGTCTCCTGCCTGAATTGGTGGACATTTTACAGTTCCATAGCTACAATAAACACAGCAATCGCCTTGTTTAGGTCTTAAAACTGTTTTACAATTCTCGCATTCGTAAAAGAATTGACAAGCATCGGTAGGCATTATTTCGTCTTTTTTATAGCTGCAATTTGGACAAGTCAACGTTGATTTTAGTTCTACTGACTTACCGTTATAGATTGCGCAAGTATCGCACATACCGTGTAATTTATTTCTGTAATAATTAATTCCAGTTGCTAATAATAAACCAAACATCCCCATGTAAATAAAATAAGTATTGCTGTTAAAATAATACTCGTAATAAATTAATACAACCGATGGCATGGCAATTAATAGCGAAAAAATATTTCGATGCTTTTGATAAGAAATAATTAAACCTACAATAGAAATTAAAACCATGGAGAGAAATACCCACATTGTCCATCCTCCAAACAATTCAAAACTACCCAATCCAAATGTCGATGCTCCAAATGCAAAAAGTGGGAAACAACAAGGTGAAAAAAGCGCTGTCGTAAAGAGACCAATTGTCCCTAATTTATCTACATTATTTATTATTTTCATTTTAAAGTTTTAAATTTCGTAATCGCAACGCATTTGCAATTACGGAAACGGAGCTGAAACTCATCGCCAAAGCCGCAATCATTGGCGAAAGCAACACTCCAAAAAACGGATACAAAACGCCCGCAGCAATTGGAATTCCCAAGACATTATAGAAAAAGGCAAAGAATAAATTTTGCTTGATATTTTTCATCACGGCGTGACTTAAGTTTTTCGCTTTGACTATGCCTTGTAAATCACCTTTTACCAACGTTATTTTCGCGCTTTCAATAGCCACATCAGTTCCGGTTCCCATCGCAATTCCAATGTCGGCTTGCGCCAAAGCGGGAGCGTCGTTGATTCCGTCACCTGCCATAGCCACAATTTTCCCTTCGGATTGCAATCGTTTTATTTCTTTCAGCTTGTCTTCGGGCAAACAACTGGCTTTAAACGAACTTAAACTCAATTGTGTCGCCACTGCTTTTGCTGTATTTTCATTATCGCCCGTTAGCATAATCACCTCAACTCCTTGGCGCATAAGTTCTTTTATTGCTTCGACACTTGTTGCTTTTATGGCATCAGTTATCGATACAAATCCTACGGCGATTCCTTCCACTGAAATATAAGAAACCGTTTTTCCCAGTTTTTGTTCGGCTGTGATTTTATTTTCTAATTCATCCGAAACCGTGACATTCAACTGCTCCATCAATTTTTTATTACCGAGCGCCACTTTTTTGTTGGTTACTGTCCCAATGACTCCTTTGCCTGAAATAGCTTCAAAATCCTTGACTTCGATTAATGAAACTGCTTTCGCTTTCGCAAAATTGACTACGGCTTGCGCCAAAGGATGTTCGCTGTATTGATTTAAAGATGCAATGCTTTGCAACAAAGAATCTTCGTCATTATTTATTGCAAATACTTTTTCAACAGAAGGTTTTCCTTCCGTGATTGTTCCTGTTTTATCGGTAATCAGAACATTTACTTTGTTCATGTTTTCCAGTGCTTCGGCATTTTTTATCAAAACTCCCGATTGGGCTCCTTTCCCAACACCAACCATCACCGACATGGGTGTAGCCAATCCCAAAGCGCACGGACAGGCAATTATCAATACGGCAATCGCATTGATAAACCCATAAACCATTGCGGGTTCAGGACCAAATTGTGCCCAAACAAAAAAAGTAATTGCAGATACAAAAACCACAATTGGCACAAAATATTTAGCGATTTTATCCGCTAGCTTCTGAATCGGTGCTTTAGAACGACTGGCGGTATTGACCATTTGTATAATTTGCGAAAGCAAGGTTTCCGAACCTACTTTTTCAGCAATCATCACAAAGGACTTATTACTGTTTATCGTTCCGGAACTAATGCTGTCGCCTATTTTTTTATCAACAGGAATAGGTTCTCCCGTAATCATCGATTCATCAATGGTACTTTCGCCATCGGTAATTTTTCCATCCACCGGGATTTTATCTCCAGGTTTTACCCGCAATAAATCGCCTTTTTTGATGTCGTGAATCGAGATGACCGTATCTTTTCCATCGCGTACCAAAACGGCTTCGGTCGGCGCTAATTTCAACAATTCCTTTATCGCCCCACTTGTTTGGCTGTGTGCTCTGGCTTCTAACAATTGTCCTAATAAAACCAATGTTAATATGACTGTTGTTGCTTCAAAATAGAGTGAAACCGTTCCGTTGTGCGTTTTAAATTCATTGGGAAAAACAGCTGGAAAAAACATTCCGACTAAACTAAATAAAAACGCCACGCCTGTACCAATTCCGATAAGGGTAAACATATTGAGATTCCAAGTAACAATGGATTTCAAAGCGCGCTCAAAAAACATCCAACACGCATAAAAGACGACTGGAAGCGAGAGTATTAATTGCACCCAATTCCAGTTTTGTGTATCCATAATTTTCATTAATGGATTATTCGGAATCATATCTGACATGGCAATAATAAAAATAGGAACTGTACAGACTACCGCTATTTTCATTTTGCGCACCAAATCATTGTACACCTTATTTTCTTCAGAATCGGTAGGTTCCATTGGCACTAAATCCATCCCGCAAATGGGACACGAACCAGGACCGTCTTTGATAACTTCAGGATGCATGGGACACGTGTACATTGTTTTTGCGGCACTTAATTCTGGTACTTTTTCCAAATTCATTCCGCACACCGGGCAACTTCCCGGTTTATCATACACTTTTTCGCCCTCACAATGCATCGGGCAATAGTATTTTCCTTGCGCATTAGTGGGCAAAATTACGATTGGTTTCTCTTGTTGTTTATTCGAACTGCAACACGATTTCTCGATTGGCTTTTCGGTAGCGTGATGAGAATCAACCGCATTATTCATGGCAATTGTATAGTTTCCGGCTGCAGTTAAGGTCTCTTGTAATTTAGCCGTGGGAAGGTGCTCATCCATTGTTATCGTCGCTATTGGCGGATCCAAAGTAACTGTCGCATTAATTCCATCGATAGCATTCAATGTTTTTTCGACCTTAGAACGACAACCGTCGCAAGACATTCCAGTGATTGTATAGGTATGTTTCATAATGTTGAATTAAAAAAAATCGGTTCTATAAAAAGTATAGAACCGATTTTAAAAAATTTTAATGTTGATGATTCTCTTCTTTTCTGTCACTTTTTTTTGGAGTCATTTGCATACCACATTTGGGACATTTAGCTGGTTTATCACTCATTTCTTTCGGGTGCATTGGACAAGAATAGACCGGTTTCTGAACGTCCTGAGGAGTCATTTTCATTCCACATTTAGAGCATTTTCCTGGTTTATCAGCAGTTGTGCCGTCCATTTTGCAAACGTATTTTGTAACAACTTCTGTTTTTTTCCCTTTACCTGAGGTGTCGTGTTTTAGTGTTTTTACTAATTTCATTCCACATTTACTGCACTCTCCTTCTTTACTGCTCATCTCTTTTGGGTGCATGGGACACGAATACATTTCTTTATGCATTTCCTTTTGGGAAGATTTCACCGCTTCTTGAGCTGATGCCATTGAATTTACTGCTAAGAACACGCTTAGTACGATAATTAATGTTTTCATTTTTTCTATTATTAAAATATTAAACTAAAGATTCATTTCTACTGTTCAAAGGTACTCGACCTTATATTTTGACTTGTTGTAGAATTTTGGAAATGATTTGTAAATTTTACAATCCATCAATTTGCAATCTGTTATTTTCTTTTAATTGTTTAAAATGAGTTGGCGTTACGCCCGTGATTTTTTTAAACTGATTACTCAAATGTGCTACATCGCTGTAATTCAATTTAATTGCAATTTCACTTAAAGTTAATTCTTTATACATTAATAACTCCTTTACTTTTTCAATTTTTTGAGCAATAAAATAATGCTCAATAGTTGTGCCTTGAACTTCTGAAAATAAATTACTCAAAGTGCTGTAATCTTGCCCTAATTGCCCTGACAAATAGTGCGATAAATTGGTTTTTAATTCATTATTTTGATGGTGTACCAAATCAATAATTAGGCATTTGATTTTTTCTATAAGTATCGTTGTTTTATCTTCTAACAATTCAAATCCAAGCGATTGCAATTTAACTTCCAACTCTTGCTTTTGATTCTCCTTGAAATTTTCCAATAGTTCCACTTCCCCCAACTCCACCGAAACAGGAAAAATTCCAATCTTTTCGAGTTCGGATTTCACAACCATTTTACAGCGATCGCATACCATATTTTTGATGTAGAATTTCATCGTTATTAAATTGCTTCCACCATTCGGCCACAAGTTAACATCTCAGAACCATAATATGGATTTTTAACTTCTTTGGTTTCGCTTATCCAATAGCCATCTTTCCCTTCATTGTACATTGGGCAATAATCCTGATATAATTTTTGGTCTGTTCCAAAGGTTTTTATCAAATCATGTACATCTTTGCTCAACAGCGCAAAATATTCTCTTTGATGATCTATTTTCCCGGCGTTATCACCAATATGTTTCACATTTTTTTTAGCATTCTCGGCAATGTCATTGTACTTGTTTTTCAATTTTACATTTGAAATAGTATTCGAATTTACTTTGTCAAACGTGGCATACAACCCTTTTCCAGCATTAGCTGCGGCTTTAGAATCATCTTTCACCAATGCGTTTTTAAGCTTTAAATAACTGCTTACTATTTCATTAATTGTAAACGAATTTGCAGCAACAGTTTTAGTGGTTGCTACCGTATTTTCTGTTTCAACATCAGTCGTTACGGCATCATTTTTTTCCGCCTTTGGCATTTGCGCCACTTTCTCTGATAGTTCCATTCCACATTCCGAACATTCTGCTCCTTTTTCACCGGTAACTTCAGGATGCATTGGACACGAATACAATTCCGATGTCGTTTTGGTTGCAAGTGGTTTGTCAGCTTCCGTTTCTTTATTTTTTTGGTTACAAGAAACCGACACTAATGCTAATGTGATTATTGATAAGATTGTATTTTTCATTTAATGAATTATTAATTGTTAATTATTGTAGCAAATTGCTGTATTATTTGACGACTGCTTTTTTGAAAATTCAAATGAGAATGATTATCATTTGTATCATTTTGAAACATTGAAAAAGTTATATTCTAAGTTCAGATAAAATCCATTGGGCGCAGAACGCAGCATAGAACTGTATAATTCTTGTCTGTATGCCACATCAATCCGTGCTTGACTGTTTACAATAAATTGAATGGAAGGCACAATATCCAAATATGATTTCCCATTTTCGTTTAATGTCTGCCCAACAAACTCAAGCATTGTATTAATATTTGTTTGCTTAAAATTAGTGTATTTTTTTGGATACATCAATCTTCCTAACGATACTGTATAATTGGTAGCGTTATCACTTTGTGTTGTTGGAAATCTGTAATCCGGTTTATTATCGAATGCTTTTTCAAAACTGACAGAAGCACTTATGGCTACCTTTTTTATAAGCTGGGTAGCAACAATTCCCGTTTCAAAACCAGTATTATGCCCAATGATTTCTATCTGTTCCTGATGGATATCGGCATTATTAAAACTATATCTTCCAAATGCTGCCATCCTGAAATGACTATGCAAATCATCCGTGGACAGGAAACGATATTTAGTATAAAAACTGGCGCCTTCAGTAACCAATTGATTGCTTCTATTACTAACAAACATTGATGTTCTCACCATCAAATTTTTATTGATGCCCCACGTAACTTCGGGCATGAGATGATAACTATATCCTGATTTCATTTGTTCCTTAAAAATGGATTGTCCCAAACGAATTCCTAATGAACCCGCAGGAACATTGCTTGCCGGATCAGTAACCACAAAAAGTTCCTGAGCCGATATTCCTTGAATAAGAAAAAACGAAAATGCGATTAAAAACTTCCTCATTAAATTACAGTTTTGATATGGTAATCATCTTCGTTATCCAATGGATATGACGCTGTTTTTGAAAACGTTTTAAGCAGTTTTTTATGCTCTTTTTGAGTTACATATCCTTTGTCATAAACCTTCAATTTGGTTTCACCGTTACTGTTTTTAAGTTCTTCATTCAATAAAACGAAAGTGGAACCGTTTAATGAAATGGTTTTATCTCCTTCGATCTTTAAGTTCTCTGTAGGTACCGTAATTACTAATGAACCAATAAAAAAACCTGCTTTTTCAACACCTTCTTTCAGTACTCTGGGCATTATTTTACTTTCTTTTTTAAAATAAACCGTGAAGGTATTTGTGTTCAAATCAGTACTCACACTGTCCACACCAACGGTTGCTTTCAGTTGTTTGTTTATCGCATTGGAACACATAGAACACGTTAAACCTGTAGCAATTATTTCCGCTTTTGAGATTTGAGAATAAGATTTTATACTTGTTATTAAAAACAAACAAGCGATACTAATGAATTTTAAATTTATATTTTTCATTTTACTTTATTTTTTTATTTTCATTATTATTTCTTGCTCCGTTGGATTGATGGCAACTAATTTTCCTGATGCATCAAATAGATACGAATTAGGTAATGCTTCTACTCCAAAAAGCAGCGCAGATTTAGCATCAAAACCTTTAGCATCGATTAATTGCTCGTATGCCAATTTATCTTTTTGAATAGCATTCATCCACTTGGTTTTGTCCGTATCCAGCGATATTCCAACAATTTCGAAGTTGTCATTTTTATATTGATTGTATAAAGGAGCCAGCTTTTTATTAGCCAGTCTACAAGGCGCACACCAAGAAGCCCAAAAATCAATTAAGACCGTTTTACCTTTGAAAGAAGTCAAATTTATTGTTGCTTCTTTATTATTTTTAAGTTGAAAATTAGGCAGGCTGTCTCCAATTTTCATTTGTGCAGTTGCAGTTGAAATACTGATTATTAAACTGAATAGTAGCATTATCTTTCTCATTTTATATTCCTTTTATACAGTTATTGAATCGTTTCAACCGTTTTTCCGCAAGTCATCATTTGTGAACCATAATAGGGATTTTTAACCGCGTTCTCTTTACTCAACCAGTTTGCGCCTTTACCGTCATTAGCCATCGGACAAAACTGAAGGTAAACCGGAGTTTCGTACTTAGCCACTTTTATCAATTCGTACATTGATTTTGAAAAAGGAATAAAAATTTCTCTTTGACGTTTGATGTCTTGTGTTTCCGAAATATTCTTGGCTCCAGCCCTTAAACCGTTCATTTCTTTCATCCAAACGATGTGAACATCCATAGCAAGATTGTTCATTTTCACTCCATTTAATGCTGTCAAAAGGTCTTTCGCAACAGTAGCGGCAGCTTTTCCGTCTGTTTTTACCAAAGCATCTTTCAATAAGAAATAGGTATCAAAAACAACTTTTAATTCCGTATCCACTTGTTGTTTTACAACTGCAGCGTGGTTTGCATGATTTTCTGCAGTAGCGCTTTCCATCTTCATCTCTGTTGAAACGGCTACTTTTGCTTCTCTTTCATATTGACAACAGCCATGTAATGCATCGTAAGTATCATCCGGGGCAAGAAATTTATCGCTGTCGTAACCGGCTAAAGCAATGCGTTTCAAGATTTCGTCCTGACTCGTTTTGGTCGAATCATACGTAAGTGTTGCTATTTTGGAATCTTTATCCCACTCGACTTTCGCTACTTTTTTCAGGGTTCCGGCAGTTTCTATCTTGTTTTTACACATGTCACAGTTTCCGTATATTTTTACTGTTTCTGTTGTAGCATTTTTAATTTGCGCGCTTGCAATTGTAACTGAAAGCAATAGTGTTATTGCCATCAATATTTTTTTTATTGAGTTCATTGTATGAATAATTTTGAGGTGAATTAGTCGCAAAAACATTGAAAACAATAGCGCATTTCGCTACATTTCAAATTGTATTCGACTAAAATTTAATGATTGTAAAAGCATAAAATGCTTTGAAATAGACAGTCTTTTGGCTGTCAGAGAAAGGAATTTAGCTTATTTTAGGTGGAAGCCAAATAGAACGGAAATCTGAAGAAATAAAGATTTCTGAGTAATAGTAATTTTGTTTTTCAGTAGAAAAACTAAAAAGTTGATTATTTAATTCTGTATAAGATAACGAAGTCATCCCTAAATAGACGGTTGAACTGCTGCAAGTAACATTTTTACAAGCACCATTACAACCTTCATGAGATTTCTCTTTTGAAGACTGTTCTTTTTTACAACATTCTTTTTTATCCTTTTTTGAAGAGGATTCTTTTTTGCAACACGCCTTCTCCGTTTTTGTTCCACATGCAAAAGCCACGCTTGGTATCATAAAGAAACCAAGCATAACTAATAGCACTATGTAAAACTTTTTCGACATTGTTTATCTTATATAGAAGCACAAAGGTATAAAATTATACAAATACTGTAAATTAATTCATTCACAAATACATGTTAAAACAATTCCTTATTTTCCTTCACCTAATATTCCATTCATTATGGACTGTAATAATGACAAGATGATACTAAAGAATAAAGCGGTCCAAAAGGTATCTACACTAAATCCGCCCACAATTTTCGTACACAACAAAATCATTAATGCATTAATTACCAATAAAAACAATCCTAAAGTAATGATGGTAACCGGCAATGTAAGTATTACCAATATTGGCTTGATAAATATATTAAGTAACCCCAGAACAATTGCTACGATTAATGCTGTAGTAAATCCTGCTACATGAACCCCCGGCATAAAATTCGCAATTAGCAATACTAAGCCCGAAGTGATAAGAATTTTGATCAGTAAATTCATAGATTTTTGTTTTAAAATTTTAATAAATGTAGTGAAAATTTAAAATTATCACGTTTATTTCAAAAAAGAACTTACTTTTTGGTAAAACTCAGTTGGGTTTTCGGCATGAAGCCAATGCCCTACATTCGGAATCGTTTCGATGCTTGAATCAGGAAAATGTTGTTTTATATTTTCGAAATCACTGTCCAAAATATAATTAGATTTTCCTCCGCGAATAAAAAGAGTTGGCTTTTCAAAAATTGAATTCTCCGGTAACGGAACTCCTATTTCATCCATTTTATGATTAAATACTGCCAAATTGAATCGGAAAGCAAGTTGTCCCGGCTCTAGCCAAAATAAATTTTTCATTAAGAATTGTCTGGTTCCAAAATCAGGAATATACTTTTCCATAATTTCTTCGACATCACTTCGGCTTGGTTTTTTTGAAAAATCAACGGCGTTCAATCCTGCCAAAATATCCTGATGATGTTGCGGATAAAATTTTGGTCCAATATCAGCCACAATTAATTTACTTACTAATTCCGGATGCGCCGTTGCCAAAAGCATCGCTACTTTTCCACCCATCGAATGACCAATGATGTTGATGTTTTCTAAATTATGAGCTTGGCAATACTCGTAAACATCCTGCGCCATGATTTCATAACTGAACTCTTCTGAATGCAAACTTCGGCCGTGGTTGCGTAAATCGAGAATATGAACTTGAAAATCAGTCGCAAATTGCGTTCCGAGTGTTTTCCAATTATCGGACATTCCCAAGAATCCGTGGAGGATTAAAAGCGGTTGCCCTGAGCCTTCTATTTTTGAAAAAAGCATATGGTTTTAGATTTTAACGTTATAATTTAAATTACAAACCATTAAGAAATTAAGGTCATGAAGCTTTTGACTTCATCTATCTTAATTTCTTAATGGTTTAAAAAACTATTTTAATTTTTGCAAATACATATTCACCACATTATCCAATCCCAGATAAATGGCTTCAGAAATTAACGCGTGACCGATAGAAACTTCGAGTAATCCCGGAATATTTTGTTTAAAAAACTGAATGTTATCCAAACTCAAGTCGTGACCTGCGTTGATTCCTAATCCAAGTTCGTTTGCCAAAACTGCTGATTGTGTGTACGGCAAAATTCCGTTTTGATTTCCTAAACTGTATTGATGTGCAAATGATTCGGTGTACAATTCGATTCTTTCAGTTCCAATTTTCTTCGCGCCTTCAATCATTTCGAGAATAGGATCCACAAAAATGGAAGTTCTGATTCCGTTGCGTTGAAATTCCTGAACGATTTCGGTTAAATAAGAAGCGTGTTTTATGGTATCCCAACCCGCATTAGAGGTTATGGCATCGATTGCATCCGGCACCAAAGTGACTTGAGTTGGTTTTATTTCGAGAACAAGATCGATAAATGTTTGCTCTGGATTTCCTTCAATATTATATTCGGTGTAAACGATAGACTTTAAATCTCGCGCATCTTGATAGCGAATGTGACGCTCATCCGGACGGGGATGAATGGTAATTCCTTCGGCACCAAACTTTTGAATATCGGTGGCTACTTTTAATAAATCGGGAACATTTCCTCCGCGAGCATTTCGCAAAGTAGCTATTTTATTGATGTTTACACTTAACTTTGTCATTAGAACACTTTTTGATTTAGATACTAGTATTTACTTGGAGCAAAAATACAAAGTAAAACTTAGGAGATTTTGCTTATTTTTGATTATTTTGCATGAAATATTGCCGATTGATTTATGACAGAAATTACAGAATATATTACCAATGACTTTAAAGCGATTGACAGCCACGATTCTATTGCGGCTATTCAAGACTTTTTTAGTGAGTTACACTTTTCACATTTTCCAATTGTTGAAGAGGGCGTTTATATTGGCAGTATAGCATCCGAAGATATAGAGACTTTTGACAGTGATAAAAAAGTAGGGGATTATCGCTTTACTCTTGAAGGATTTTTTACCAGAACAAATACGATGTGGCTGGATGTTTTAGAAGTTTTTGCAAAAAACCACACCAATTTAGTTCCCGTTTTGGACGAAAACAATACCTATGTAGGATATTATGAAATAGAGGACATCATGAAATTTTTTCATGAAACCCCTTTTTTAAAAGAACCTGGCGGAATCATTGTTGTTAAAAAAGGAGTTTTGGATTATTCGATGAGTCAAATTACTCAAATTATAGAAAGCAATAACGGAAAACTTTTAGGACTTTTCATATCGGAAGCGGATGTTGAGAGTGTTGAAGTTACTTTGAAAATAACTTTGGGCGCCATGAATGAAATCATACAAACTTTTAGAAGATACAATTATGAAATCATATCAGAACATCAAGAAGACAATTATATCAATAATTTAAAAGAGCGCTCTGACTATTTAGACAAATACCTTAATATATAGTTTTGGTTTAACCGATTATTTGTTTAATCGATTAAATGCTAAAATAAACATATCAACATTAAACGATTAAACAAAAAGATGAAAGTAGCTATCTACGGTCAATATTATCAAAACAGTACAGAACCCATCATAAATGACATCTTTGTTTTTTTTAACAAAAACAATGTAGAGATGATTATTGAATCTCATTTTTTGTTGATGCTTAATGAACGGAAGATTGTAGAAAAAAAATACAAAACTTTTACATCCCATACGGAACTTGACTCCAGTTTTGATATGCTGATAAGTATCGGCGGAGACGGAACCATACTAAGAGCCGCAACATTGGTAAGAGATTCCGGCATTCCCATTTTAGGTATAAATGCTGGAAGATTAGGTTTCTTAGCCTCTGTACAAAAAGAGAATATTGCCTCGTTTATGCAATTTGTTCTCGATAAAAAATACACGATTTCTAAACGAACTTTACTGAGTTTAACGTGTACTCCACCAAATGAATCCATTGACGCCATTAATTTTGCCATGAATGAAATTACGGTCAGTCGAAAAGACACTACTTCGATGATTACGATTGACACGTACTTAAATGAAGAATATTTGAATTCCTATTGGGCCGATGGTTTAATCATTTCAACACCAACAGGATCTACAGGATATTCCCTCAGCTGCGGCGGTCCCATTTTGACACCTGACGTAAAAAGCCTGGTTATTACTCCTATTGCCCCTCACAATCTTACCGCAAGACCACTTGTAGTTCCCGATGAAACTGAAATCCGACTGAAAGTTTCGGGAAGAGAGGAATACTATTTAGTTTCCTTAGATTCCAGAGTTACCTCGGTAAAAAATGAATCAATTCTGACTTTAAAGAAAACTCCTTTTCAAATTAATATGGTAGAAATTACCGAAGAGACCTTTTTGAAAACACTTCGCAAGAAATTACTTTGGGGAGAAGACAAAAGGAATTAAATCATTTTAATCAAGCGCTATACGATTTTATCAATTTTCCCCGTTTTAGTTAAACTAATACTTAATTAGTGTAGGTTTAGTAGTTAATTATTAAAAAAACACACATTTAACTGAATGGGTATTGAATCGAATTGATAATTATTATATTTGCACGCAATTTTTGATTAAATGAACAAAATTTTTTATTTATTTTTTTGCTTTTTCCCTTTAATGGTTACCAACGCTCAGATACATGAGGTCGGTGTTTTTATAGGCGGAAGTAATTTTATAGGAGATGTTGGCCCTACTACATATGTTTCGCCAAACGAACCTGCATTTGGATTGCTATATAAGTGGAATAAAAGTGCCAGACATGCTTACCGATTTTCTTACACGCAATCAAAAATCGTTTCAAATGATTTAGATTCAAAAGAAGCCGGCAGAAACCAAAGAGGCTATCGCTTTGAAAACGGCGTAAAAGAAGTATCTTTAGGCCTTGAATTCAACTTTTTTGATTTTAATCTTCATGAATCCAGTACTAAAATAAGTCCTTATGTGTATTCCGGCGTAAGTTATTTTAGACACGATGAATTGTATGTATTGGACGGAGAAACTAAAAAAGATAAAAGCACAGGTTCATTTGCAATACCAATGACTATAGGAATAAAATCGAACATTAGTCCTCGTATAATATTGGGTGCAGAAGTTGGTGCAAGATATACTTTGACAGACAACATAGATGGAAATAATCCAGAAAATAAAAATCTAGAATCGCTTCGATTTGGAAATATAAATAATAACGATTGGTATGTTTTTTCAGGAGTTACTTTAACTTATACCTTTGGGAATAAACCCTGTTATTGTGCAGAATAAAAAAATGAATTTACTAGAGACTATCAACAAGAATAACTTGCCAAAACATTTAGCTATTATAATGGATGGTAATGGCCGTTGGGCAAAGCAACAGGGTCTTTTAAGAGCCTTAGGCCATGAAAGCGGAACAAAATCAGTTAAAGTGATAATCGAAGCGAGTGCTAAACTCGGCATCGAATTTCTTACTTTATATGCATTTTCGACTGAAAACTGGAACAGACCAAAACTAGAAGTTGAAACTTTAATGAAAGTACTCATCAACTCCTTGAAAAAAGAACTTGTAACACTCCAAAAAAACAACATCAAACTGAATGCTATCGGTAATTTAGAAAAATTACCAAAATCAGCGCAAAAAGAACTACTTGATGTTATTGATAAAACTAAAGACAACACACAAATGACATTGACTCTGGCGTTAAGCTACGGGTCCAGAGAAGAAATTGTCAGTGCAGTCAGAAACATCTGTAATAAAGTTAAAAATAATATAATTTCAATAGACACTATTGACGATTCCATTATTAATGAGCATCTTTACACGCAAAATTTACCTGACGTAGATTTATTAATACGAACAAGCGGAGAACATAGGATAAGTAACTTTTTGTTGTGGCAGATTGCCTATGCAGAATTATATTTTACTGACATATTGTGGCCAGACTTTAAAGAACAAGATTTATATGAGGCTATCATTAGTTATCAAAAAAGAGAGCGTAGATTTGGAAAAACAAGTGAACAAATTAAATAATTTTTTAGTGTTAAATAAAAGCATAAAAATAGTCCTTACCGTTTTGATTTTTGGAAGTTTTTCACAAGTTAAAGCTCAAGAAAGAGTTCCTTTTGATCAAGGAAAAAAATACATTTTAGCCGATGTAGCGGTGGTTGGAGATATCAGTTTCAACTCTCAAACCGTAGTTACTTTTTCAGGTTTACAAAAAGGACAAGAAATAACAATACCTGGCGAAGAAATTAGTGCTGCTATAAAAAAACTTGGAAAACTGGGTCTCTTTGATGAAATTTCATTTTATGTAAATAAAGTGCAGAATGACAGTATTTATCTTGATTTAAACATTGTAGAGTTACCTAAATTAAACCAAGTAAAATTTGTAGGCGTTAAGAAAACGAAGACAGAAGGTTTAATAAAAGACAACAGCTTAAATAAAGGTAAAGTAGTCAATGAAAACTTGATTACCACCACAAAAAACTACATCGAAAATAAATATAAAAAAGACGGTTTTTACAATACTAAGGTAAACATAAACACGGTTAAAGATACGTCAACCGTAAACTCTGTAAATATGCTTGTCAGTATTGACAAGGGTGAAAAGGTAAAAATTCAAAAAATTGATTTTGTAGGAAATACAAAAATGTCAGACAAAGCTTTGCGAAAAGCGATGAAGGATACGAAACAAAAAAATCCTATTCGAATTCTAAAAGCATCTAAATTTATAAAAGACAAATACAAAACCGATTTAGAAAAAGTAATTTCGGCTTATAAAGAAAAAGGATATAGAGATGCCCGAATACTTTCGGATTCGGTTACTTTTGACAAAGAAAAAAACGCACTATCCATTAAAATAAACGTAGAAGAAGGGAACAAATATTACTTTGGAGACATTAAATTTTTAGGAAATACAGTATACACGGATCAAGGATTAAGCCGAGTATTAGGTGTTAAGAAAGGAGAAACTTATAACGGTGTTTTGCTACAAAAAAGAATTGCAGACGCCTCAAAACCTGACGGAGAAGACATTGACAACTTATATAAAAATAATGGTTATTTATTTTCTAACATAAATGCGGTTGAGGTAAGAACAGCAAATGACACTATTGATTTTGAAATACGAATCACTGAAGGGCCAATTGCTTATTTTAACAAAATTACTGTTGTAGGAAATGACAAAACAAATGACCGTGTAATTTATCGTGAATTAAGAACAAAACCAGGAGAAAAATACAGCAAAGAAGAATTAGTAAGAACCATTCGTGAAATTGGGCAACTAGGATTTTTTGACCCTGAAGCTATCGATCCAAAGTTCAAAAATGTTGATTCAGGAGCAGGAACTGTTGATATTGAATACAATCTTGTAGAAAAAGGTTCGAGTCAAATTGAGCTTCAAGGTGGTTATGGCGGAGGTGGTTTCATAGGTACCCTTGGACTATCTTTCAACAACTTTTCTGCACGAAATATGTTCAACAAAGATGCTTACAAACCATTACCGATGGGAGATGGTCAAAAAGTTTCTTTACGTTTGCAAGCCAGTACATTCTTTCAGACTTATAGTGTTTCATTTTCAGAACCTTGGTTCGGAGGAAAAAAACCAGTACAATTTAGTAGCTCTATATCGTACAGTAAACAATTTTTAAATAATTTTGTTACACAAAGAGCTGATAAAACCAAAAGTTTTAACATCATGACATTGTCTGTTGGTTTAGCAAAAAGATTGACTGTTCCAGATGATTTCTTTGTATTGTCACAATCGTTAAGTTACCAACATTATGATTTGAATAATTACAATACCGGATTATTTACTTTTGGAGATGGTACATCTAGAAACTTTGCCTACACTGTTGGATTAACAAGAAGCAATAAAGGTGTGAATCCAATATTCCCAACATACGGATCGGAGTTTAGCATTTCAGCTAAATTAACCCCTCCTTATTCATTGTTAAACGGAATTAATTATTCGACATTAGGAGATAAAGAAGAATACAAATTAAAAAATACTGTTGACCGTTTAAATGTTCCAGATGCAAATGGTAACATTGTTCAAATAGGAGATTATATTGATACCGATGGAAATAAAGTAACTGACTTCAATCTTGCTGCTACAGACGTAAGTAAAGTAGATCAAGAGCGTTTTAAATGGTTGGAATATTACAAAATAAAGTTCAAAGCAGACTGGTATACAAAAATTTATGGTAAATTAGTACTAAGAACCTTAGCAGAATTTGGGTTCCTTGGAGCATACAATCAAGAAAGAGGAGTTGTTCCTTTTGAACGATTCTATCTTGGTGGTGACGGACTGGCAAATTACTCCATGGATGGAAGAGAAACAGTACAGTTGAGAGGATATCCTAATAACTCATTAACACCAGTAAATGAGGCAGGAGATCAAATTGGAGCTACTGTTTTTAATAAATTCTCAATGGAATTACGTTATCCGATAACATTAAAATCATCGGCTTCAATTTATGCATTGGCATTTATGGAAGCAGGATCATCGTTTAGGGATTTCAAAAGCTATAATCCTTTTGCCTTAAATCGTTCTGCTGGAATTGGATTGCGTGTATTTATGCCGGCATTTGGTTTATTGGGAATTGATTTTGGTCACGGTTTTGATACATTACCAGGACAAGCAAAAGCTAATGGATGGGAAACCCATTTTATCATTGGGCAACAATTCTAAAAAAATTGGTTTTAAATTTTCTAATACAGTACCGTTATGAGAAAACAATTTTTATATCTATTTTTAGCGCTAGTTGTTGTACAAACAGCTGATGCGCAAACCAGAGGGACTAAGCTAGGCTACATTGATATGGAATACATTTTACAAAATGTACCCGATTACACTGAAGCTAAAGCTCAATTAGAGCAAAAAGCTGAGAAATGGAAACTGGAGATTGATACTAAGAAAATTGAAATCAATAAATTGAAGGATGCCTTAAAAGCAGAAAGAGCTTTATTGACGAAAGAGTTAATTGACGAAAGAGAAACAGAAATTAATTTTCTTGAAAATGAAAATCTGGATTACCAACAAAAAAGATTTGGTGCCAACGGAGATTTGATGATACAAAAATCTGTTTTGGTAAAACCAATACAAGATCAAGTTTTTACTGCAGTTCAAGATATTGCAGAAAGATTAAAATATGATTTTATCTTTGACAAAACTTCTGACTTGACCATGTTATTTGCAGCGAAAAGATTTGACATCAGTGATCAAATTTTACGCACATTGAACAGGACAGAAAAAAGAGAGCAGTTGACTAAAAAACAACAGAAAGAAGAAGAGGCTAAAGAAAATAAAGAAGATGCATTGGATGAAAATCCAGCGTTGGCAGATAGACAAAAACTCTTGGATGATAAAAAAGCAATAAGAGATAAAGTAATCGCTGATAGAAAATTGCTTCAGGAGCAAAAGAAAAAAGAATTTGACGATAAAAGGAAACAAATTGCTGCTGACAGAGAGGCTAAAAAAAATGGCACGGTTTCTGCAAATGTTAAAATAGATGGCACAGCAACAGCCGCAAGTAACGATGCTGCTAAAGACAGTACGAAGCTAGCAGTTGAAGATGCCAAAGAAAAACAAGCGGCCGCAAAAGCAAAAACATTAGAAGATCGCAAGAAAGTTTTAGAGGATCGCAAGAAAGCATTAGACGAGAAAAGAAAAAAAATACTGGAAGACAGAGAGGCGATTAGAAAAGCTAAAGAAGAAAAATTAAAAGAAAATACAAACAAAAATTAATTATTAAATATTTTAAAAACGATGAAACAAATTAAAACTCTATTTATTGCTGCAATTTTTATTTTAGGAGCAAGCCAAACAATTAATGCACAAGCAAAAACTGCTCATGTTGATGTAAGTGAGATTATGACAAAAATGCCAGCAATGCTAGATGCTCAAAAACAATTGGATAAATTGAGTACTACGTATGATGCTGACTACAAAAAAATGGTTGAAGAATACCAAGCAAAATTGAAAAAATACGAAGCTGAAGCTGCTACAGTTACTGAAGCTGTAAATACTGAGCGTTCTAAAGAAGTTCAAGATATGCAAAAAAGAATTGTTGACTTTAGAGACAATGCTCAAAAAGAATTGCAACAAAAAGAATCTGATATCGTAAAACCATTAATGGAAAAAGTAAGAGCTTCTATTCAAAAAGTAGGAAAAGCTAAAGGATTCCAATATGTTCTTGATGGTTCTAGTCTTTTACTTGCTGATGGTCCAAACTTGACTATTGATGTAAAAAAAGATTTAGGTTTCTAAAAAAAATAGATACTCGCATAAAACTGCTCACCTTATCATAGGCTTGAGCAGTTTTTTTGTTTAAAATAAATTTTAGGAAATTCAAATTCCAGCATGTAACTTTGTTTTTATGAACAGCAATAATCAACCAATAGGAATTTTTGACTCAGGGATTGGCGGAACTTCCATTTGGAAAGCAATCCATCAATTACTGCCCAATGAAAAAACCATATATCTGGCAGACAGTAAAAATGCCCCTTATGGACAAAAATCTAAACAAGAGATTATTGCATTGAGTATGAAAAATACTGATTTCCTACTGGAGATGAACTGCAAATTAATTGTTGTAGCTTGTAATACCGCAACCACTAATGCAATACAAG
Organism: Flavobacterium algoritolerans; assembly: GCF_030010385.1. Lineage (NCBI taxonomy): Bacteria > Pseudomonadati > Bacteroidota > Flavobacteriia > Flavobacteriales > Flavobacteriaceae > Flavobacterium > Flavobacterium algoritolerans. The sequence continues at coordinate 500,066 of NZ_JASCRZ010000001.1, forward strand.
AATTAAGAGCAAAATATGACGTTCCTATTATAGGCATTGAACCTGCTATAAAACCCGCAGTTACGCATTCTAAAACACAAATAATAGGAATCCTGGCTACTAAGGGAACCTTGAACAGTGAACTGTTCAACAAGACTACAGAGAAATACCAAGACACAAAAATAATTGAGCAAGTAGGTCACGGATTAGTGCAACTAATTGAAAATGGAGATATCGATTCACCAGAGATGACTGAACTACTTCACTCCTACCTGACTCCAATGATTGAAGCCAATATTGATTATTTAGTATTAGGTTGCAGTCATTATCCTTATCTGATTCCTCAAATCAAAAAAATTCTTCCGGAACACATTCAAATTATAGATTCTGGCGAAGCTGTTGCAAAACAAACACGAAATATATTACGTGACAAAGTAGGTTTTTCATCCGCAGAAAACAGTGAACCGGTTTTTTACACTAATACAAATCCCAAAGTTTTGACTGAAATTTTGGAAAATAAATATCTGGTTGAAGAAATAGCGTTTTAAGCTACTCAAATTTTCTTTTGACAAACCAAATACCGTCTAAACTTAAATTAAGAGACAATTTATGATAATTTTCTTTGATTAGTCCATCACTGATTCTACCTTTTTGACCAAAAGAATAGCTGATATTCAGTGCTGAAAACGTATTTTCAATGGGAAGTGAAACTCCAACCGAAAATGACATAGCATTAATTCTCTTATTATCAACTTCGAGGTAACCGGTATCATAATTGAATCCTGTTGAATATTGAATCCTATCAGAGTAGCTTCTTATATTATTTGGCTTACAGTAAGAAAACCCCAATGCAAACTTATCCTGGTTTACAAAATTTCCATACAAATCAGATTGATTGGTGCTATTCCACAACCCTTTTCCGTAATCAAGTGTCAGATTTAAGTTATTCTTAAAAACCTTGCTTAAACCCACTCCTATCTCTAATGGCATATAGTAATCATACGTATCCGATGCAACCTCTGACTCAATAGCCAAAGATCCTGAATTAAAAACTGAAGTTACGGATTGTACTTTAGTTGCATTTATTTTTGTGGGTGATTTCAAATTCATTCCCAAAGTAAAAGTAGAATCAACTTTGAACTGGCCTCCCAGAGATGCCCTGACGCCATTGTAATTTGTCTTTTTATAAATATTCGTTACCGAATTAGCAATACTATAATCTCTATCATCTGTAGTATTTCCAAAGAGAACAGAAGTAGAAAGCCCTAATGCTATTTTTTTACCAATTCTATAGCCATAGGAAACATCAAAATCATTCAATCCACCTGTTCCGGTAGCATTCAAAGTATAGTTTTCCTGGCTATCCTGAATTGGCAATGATAAATTAGATATTTTGAATGTAGAACTCGAATAAGGCTTCAGTGCCAAACTAAAAGCTGATTTTGGCGACACTGGAAAAGCAAAAGCAATATGTGAAAATTGAAGGTTATTCCGACTTTCTTTTTTTGAATTGTTTTCGTAACTCGACAAGATAGCTTTCCCTCCTATGTCAAACAAAAAGTGGTTTTGATACATGAACCCTAAAGAAGCTGGATTTAAATTGTTGATAAATCGATTTGAAGGCAGAGCTATACCCGAAGAACCTATTCCAGGAATCGAACCAAAATCTGAATCATATAAACTTCCTAAACCATACAATGAATATGGAGAACTGGAAATACTTTGTGAAAACGAAACTGTTGTTATAAAAAGAAACAAACCTAAGAATGCTATTTTATTTTTCATCTAATAAGAAATATAATAAATTTTCAATTGAATTTTGTTGTTGGCATTTTTCCGATCACCTAAAACCAGTCTGTCAACCGCTTTTGAAATACTGGGTAATGTGAGAATTAAGGAAGATCTAGCGTCTGATTCCTTTAGCATTTCAGCTTGTAAAAAAGCGCCAATCGAAATTTTATACCCAATATTCTCATTGAATTCATCACTTGTAGCATTTAAAAGTCCATAAACAGCCGATCCATCTACTGTATTTAGCGTTCCTTTGATTCTATTTAATTTATCCCCTACAAAAACACGCAAAGAATCCACTAAAGGATAAGCAATTGAATAGGTGTTAATTACTGGTTTTATGATTAATTCAGCATTTACAAGTGCCCCTTTTTCAGAGAGGTATTTCAATTGTTTTATGTTAGGAAAATCTACTCGGCATGCAAGTCCTGTCCCTGATTGAATGAAAGCTTTATTCCCCGTTTGTAAACTGGACAGCTTACTGGATGAAACAGGTAAATCCTGAATTTGTGTTCCAGTTCTATTCAAAGTAATATTATTAAATTGCTTGGAGACATCCAAAATAGAGAAGTTTTTAATCAATGAAGTTTCTGAATCGCCCTGGTATTTTGAATAATACAACCGCAGTACGCTAGACATATTGAAACCGACTATACTAGAAGAAGTTCCCGATGTTGACTTGATAACAAATCCTTTGAGATATTCTGTAAACTCATCAAAATCTGATATTTCAAGTTTTTTCAATTTTAGAAAAAGAGCATTCCCAAATTCATTATTCAGTTTCACAACTACGGAGTCCTTACTATTGGGTTTTGGTTTAAATGAAATGCTACCGAGACTTTGAACATCATAACTTAAGCTGGAATTATTGTAAAAACTATCATCTTCTGAGTTTGGTTTAACCTTTTGTGTCAATCTATGAATGCTGAGAGATTGCACTTTTGTTGTGTCTCCGTAGAAATACTTATCTTCTTTTAAAACCATTCTAATGGAATCGAACACATAATTTGGAGCATCAGTATCTGAACTCTCATTATACAGACTGTAACTTGTAGCTGACATTTGAAAATAACTGTCTGATTTTACTTTTCCAAAAACAGGATCGTCATAATTCCCTACCAAAATCCTACTCTGACTGGAGGTCACTAATGAATCATAATTAATGGTAGCAACATCAACAGTTACAGTATCAATCAATATCACTTTATTACTAACCGATAAATAATCAGAACCAACAACAAATTCTCCAGCGTCAACATCAGAATTACACGAAGTTATTATAAGTCCAAAAACCAGCAACAACAATACCTTATACATAAATGTTTTTTGAACAAATATATAGGAGACCACTTTATACCGCATAATAACATATACCGCCAGAAGTTTTGTGTCTATAAAATGGCGATTCTGGTCTACAATTAAGATCCTGTAGGTAATAATTCATTCGACCCTACAAATGCCCAGTTAGTCTATGAATTTGGGCGGTACATATATCTTCTTTTTTTTAATTGGATAACGTATCTACTTTTGAATCAATAAAAAAATTATGAGAATAAAGACTTTAGCAAATCTGTTGTTTATGATTACAATTCTTAATGTATCGGCCCAAAGCGGATATTCCTTAGAGTTAAATATAAAAACACAACCAACGGAGAAAATTACAATACATGAAACTGGAATTGGAGTAACTTTTTTTAAAAATATTGATTCGAAAAATAAAATAACCAACACCTTCAAGTACAAAAATATTGGAGTCGATTATTCATTAGAAAATTATGATTTACAAAATAGTCTGAATCAGTTTAACGGTTTCGAAAATGAATTTAAACTATCTCATCAACTAAACGGTGCTACAAAACTGAATTTAGAAATCAATCCAACAGTTAATTTTGAGAGTAATATTGGACTTTCTGATGTATCTCTTTTAGGTGGCTTAGAAATAACTCATTCTTTCAATCGCTCAAATGCAATCAGCATTGGAGTAAAAAGGATGATACTTTTTGGCAAACCGGAAACACTGCCTACTTTTTCTTTTTATCATCAAATCAGCCCTAATGCGTTTGTTGAAGTTGGCTTTCCAAACTCCACATTCTCGTATTCAAATAACACACGAAATAGTTTCAGTTTGACAAATAGTTTCAATGGAAATTTTTACAACCTAGACAAACCTGAAGTTCTTGACCATTTGAATGCAGCTACAAAAGTGAGCTTTTCACAAATGACTTCGGCATTGGAATATGAAAGAAATATGGATTCAAACTGGTTTGTTAGTTTAAAAGGAGGCTATGAATTTAACAAAAAATACAATCTAACAAACAACAGTGGCGACTCAAAACTTGATTTTAACAGCACTAACGGCTACATTTTTAACATTGGAATAAAATACAAACATTAATAAATACACTAAATTATGAATAGTTTTAAAAAAGGAATATTGTTCACTACACTTTTTGCAAGTTTGGTATTTACGGGCTGCAGTAATGATGATGACTCCGACGATTTAATTGGAAACTGGATTAAAAAATCTTCTTTTGACGGACCAGCCAGATCAAGCGCCACGAGTTTTGTAATTGGCACTTATGCCTTTGTAACTACAGGATATACCGGAGATGAATTTTTAAAAGACCTTTGGACTTACAATTCGACAGGCGATTATTGGGAGCAAAAAGCTGATTTTATAGGAGTTGCAAGAAGTTCGGCTTCAGGATTTGAGTTAAACGAAAAAGGCTACATAGGTCTTGGTTATGATGGTACTAATAAATTAAAGGATTTTTATGAATATGACCCTAGTAGCAATACTTGGATGCAAAAAACTGATTTTGCAGGAACAGCGCGCTATTCGGCTGTAGGATTTCAAGTGGGTGGTAAAGCGTATTTTGGAACCGGTTATGATGGGAATTATCTGAAAGACTTTTATCAATACGACCCAACTACAGATTCTTGGTCATTGGCAAATGGTTTTAGCGGAAATAAAAGACGAAATGCAACTGTTTTTGTAATTGACGATAAAGCTTATTTTGGGACAGGAATAAATAACGGAGCTTACCAAGCCGATTTTTGGATGTTTGATCCAGCAACTGATGTATGGACAAGAAAACGAGATATTGACCAAGACACTGATGACGATAATGATTACAATGATGACTATGTAATTTTGCGTTCTAATGCAACCAGTTTTTCTATGAATGGATTAGGATATGTAGCCTGTGGAGAAAGCTCAAAATCGATTTGGGAATACAATCCAACAACTGATATTTGGTTAGAAAGAACTCCGCTTGAAGGATCAGCCAGAACAGATGCAATAGGTTTCTCTATTAACCAACGAGGATTTGTGATGCTGGGAAGAACCGGAACCTCTTATTTTGATGATTCATGGGAATTTAAACCTTTAGAAGAACAAAACGATGACGACAATTAATACAACCAATATATTCTTCTGGGCTACAATCCAGAAGAATTTTTCTTTAGTAAACACAAAAAACAAAGTACTTTTTCTATTGGGTTTGTTCCTATTTATTTGTTGTAACAAAAGTGAAAACTTAAACGTACAATCTTTAAAAACGGCTACAGGCTGGGGTTATTGCATAACTAACAATGAGAAAATTATAATAAAACAAACTATAATTCCTGTTATCAGCGAAAACAAAAGCTTCAAAACGGAAGAAGAAGCGCTGAAAGTTGGAAACTTAGTGTTACAAAAATTGAAAGACGATTTATCGCCTACGGTAACAAAAAAAGATTTATTTTTATTAGCTGTAAAAATCTAGATGAACATAGAAGGAATTAAAAATAACAATTTAAACCAAATACTTTTTCATAGTATGATTTGGTGTTTCTTCATTGTTGCCTCACTAATTCAGTTTTACGAAAGTCCTTTTAGCATTGGTATTGATTTCTATGTCCAGTGGACTACCGGAATCCTATTATTTTATCTGAATTATTTATACCTAGTCCCTTTATTGCTTTTGCAAAAGAAATACTGGCAATATTTCACGATTGTAATTGCATTAATAACCCTTTTTATGATTGTTCGGTTTAATTTCTTTATGCCCGAATTTCAAAACATGAGGCCTTTCAGAATGATTAATTCATCCGGGAAAGAGATTTTATTAAACCCGAATTTCAAAAGGAAACAACCGTTTTTTTTTAAAATTGTGCCTTCTTTTTTCTATATATTAATCATTACAATTAGTACAATTATTAAAACTTTGTCTGAGTTATACAACAATCAGCAAAACAAGTTAATTGCCGAAACGCACAGGACTTCAACAGAATTAAATTATCTAAGAAAACAGACCAATCCCCATTTTTTATTTAATTCCTTGAATAGCATTTATTCATTAGCCTATAAAAAATCCGATTTAGTTCCGGATGCAATTGTAACTTTGTCAGAAATGATGCGGTATATGTTGTATGAAACCGATAATAAATCGGTGTTTTTAGAAAAAGAAATCAATTACATTAAAAACTATCTTGAGCTGCAAAAACTGCGCTTGAATAATATTGAAAATATCACCATCAATATTCATGGCGAGACAAAAAACAAATACATTGAGCCGTTGCTTTTAATTTCATTTATTGAAAATGCTTTCAAATATGGTACTGATTATAAAGGAGCTGCTTTTGTAAAAATTAAAATAACAATTGAAGAAAATATTTTAGATTTTTGGGTAGAAAACAAAATCGAAAATCACCGAAAAGATCCGGAAAATTCAGGAATAGGAATGACCAATATTGAAAGTCGTCTGAATCTCCTTTATCCTAATGCACACCAGCTCACTATCATTGAAACCGACAGTAATTACAGTGTTCATTTAAATTTAAAACTAGACCAGATTCAAACTTCTTTTAATTAGGAAACTTGATATTAATTTTAGTTGTTCCAAATTTTAAATAAAAAACAGAAAAGATGAAATGTGTAATTATAGATGACGAACCATTAGCGGTTGATTTGCTTAAAGAATTTGTGAGCAAAGTAGATTCTCTTGAACTGGTAAACACATTCACAAACGCGATTGATGCCATTTCGATAATCAATCAGTCTAATGTTGATTTGATTTTTTTAGACATAGAAATGCCTCATTTTTCAGGAATTGATTTTATTAATGCCATAGAAAAAAAGCCGTTAATCATATTTACGACAGCGTATTCTAATTATGCTGTTGAAGGATTTAATCTTGGCGCAGTCGATTATTTAGTAAAGCCTATTCCGTTTCATCGGTTTTTAAAATCCGTTTTACGGGCACAACAAATTTTCAATCCACAAATTTTACCCGCAAATAACAATCCCATTTCTACTCCTGAAATCGAACAAGATTTTATGTTTGTAAGAGCCGAATATGAAAATGTAAAATTGAATTTTTCGGATATTTTATTTATCGAAGGATTGAAAGATTATGTCAAAATATACACCACTGATAATAAGTTTACGCTAACATTAATCAGCCTTATAAAACTGGAGAATTTGCTTTCATCCAAAGGATTTGCGAGAATTCACAGATCGTATATCATCAATATAAAACACGTGAAATCAATCCAGAAAAATAAAGTAATCATTGCCGAAAAAAGAATCCCGATTAGTGAAAGCTACAAGAACTCTTTCTTTGAGAAAATTAATTTATAGTTTCTTGAATTCATTAGAAACCATTATTTAATAATATTCAGGGTAATCAACATTGTGATAATAAGCAAAGAGAAAAGTCCTGTCAAAAAAATTATATCTGCAGTCTTTTCCATTTTCTCACTAGGCTTTTTAGTATTTCGCATCGATAAAAAAGAAAGAATACTACTGATCATAAACATAACAATAGATACTGCGATGAGTTGATCAACTATAGTAGTTTCTTTAATATCATTCAAATGGATTGAGGTAAGAACTATAAAACAAATTCCAAGTAGCGTTGCCGAAGTATTTAATATGTGTGAAGCTTTGTCTTTTTTCTTGCCCATTCTTTTAATTATTGAAAAGTGAAATAGATTACTCTTCGTCTTTAAACCAACTGGAATACATCACATAATTATTCGAAATGCGTTCGATTTCGCCAGCAAAATCAGATTGGTCAATATCTTTCACTTTTTTAGCAGGAACTCCTGCCCAAATTGTACCCGAAGCTACAACTGTATTTTGGGTAATAACCGCACCGGCAGCCACAATAGAATTACTTTCGATAACACAATTGTCCATAACAATCGCTCCCATTCCTATAAGCACATTATCGTGAACTGTACAACCGTGCACAATGGCATTATGACCAATGGAAACATTATTCCCTATAATTGTTGGGTATTTTTTATAGGTACAATGAATAACTGCACCATCTTGTATGTTTACTTTATTGCCAATTTTGATGAAATTTACATCTCCTCTAATTACGGCGTTAAACCAAACGCTACAATTTTCTCCAAAAGAAACATCGCCTACAATAGTGGCATTTTCCGCAACATAACAATCCTCAGGAATTGAAGGTGACTTACCGTTAACAGATTTAATTAGCATGAAAAAAGGATAAATATTAATTAATTGCCGGGCAGTTGCAATCGTATTTTACAGGTTTGCAGAACAAATCGATTCCTAAAGTAATTTGGTGATAACCACCATTATCGAATTTAACCGCACCCGTTAATTGAGAATACGTGTAGGCAAACATAAATTTGTCAAAGTTAACACCAACTATTGGAGTAATATATTGGAGCTTTTGTTTCGAAACAGAATTTCCATTCATATATTCTGCACCATCAAAACTTCTTCTATAGGATAATCCACCCCAAAGCTTTCCAAAATCTAACGTCTTGTAGGCTTTAAAGTTAATATCAATGGATTTTTCTTTCGTTTGGTCTACCATTTGGAATAAAATAGAAGGTTCCCATAATATTTTGTCTCTGTCACCAAAGATATAACCGGCACTCAACAAGTACTTTCTTAAATTATCACTTTCATATTCCGTGTAAATATCTCTTCTGGTTTCTATAGCATTTTTTACCGTAGCATGAGCGTAAAAATCCAAGTAGTTGTATGATGCTCCGATATCTACATTAAAATAAGAATCCTTTTGCACGACAGTTCCATCAATAATTGGATCAAAATCACCCGATTGCATGAACTCCGTTTCGTCTAATTGACTTTGAATTAATCCCGCACTGATTCCAAAAGACAGTTGGTTCAAATCAATTTCATTTCTTGAAAACATCAAATGATAGGCATAAGTAAATTTGACTCCTTTTTGAGAATGATATCCATTTTTATCATTGAAAAGTATAATTCCGGCACCTGCTTTTTCCCCTACTCTTCCATTAAAACTTAATGTTTGAAGCTCTGGTGCATCTTGCTGATCAAACCATTGCTTACGACCTGTCAACCTAATTTTGGCACAATTTGAAGCACCAGCCATTGAAGGGTGAATTAAGTAATAGTTATCTGAAAGGTAATCTGAATAAACTGGGATTCCTTCCTGCGAAAAGGAATAAAAGGATATAAAAAAAAGAGCAGATAAAAATTTAATTTTATTATACATTTAATTACTTTTTAATAAGAATGAATAATTCTAAATCAATAAAAGTTTTATAGAAACAAGGAAAAACAGTTTATCTAAAAATTAAACTAAAGTTAATTTATTCATTAAAAACTCAAATATAGTTATTCATAGAAAATAACTTTAGTAAATTTGTAAAAATTTAAAAGTCATGAACAAAGTTAGCATAAAAGAAACACAAAACCCAACTATATTAAAGTTTGAATTTCAAGATTTTATAACTCAAAATGAAAGTTTTGAATTCAAAAACATTGATGAAGCAAAAACGTCTCCACTAGCGCAACAATTATTTTATCTTCCGTTTGTAAAAACAATTTACATCTCAGGAAATTTTATAGCAATCGAAAAATATAGTATTGTTGAATGGGACGATGTCAAGGATGCCGTAGCGGAACAAATGGAAACATTTATAAACAATGGCGGAACAATCATTACTATTGACGAAAACAAAACCAAGAAACAGCCTGTGACCGTTTATGGAGAAACCACTCCAAATCCAGCGGCATTGAAGTTTGTAGTGAGCAAAATGTTGACTAAGAATGCTATTGAATTCAAAAACATCGATCAAACTGGCGCATCACCATTAGCAAAAGAGCTTTTTAAATTTCCTTATGTAAAAGAGATTTTCATTGATGAAAACTACATCTCAGTTACTAAATATGAAATCAATGAATGGCAGGAAATAACATTGGAATTGAGAAGCTTCATCAAGCAATATATTGAAAACGGCGGGACAGTCCTAGATGAAAATTTCATTCAAGCAGCAACAGCTGAAGAAGATACCAAAGCTAAAGAGTTTGATAATCTGGATGTGACTTCACAACAAATCATCAACATATTAGAGGAATATGTAAAACCTGCCGTACAAGCTGACGGTGGAAATATTGCATTCGATTCGTATAACGAAACTGACAAGACCGTAAAGGTAATCCTTCAAGGAGCTTGCAGCGGTTGTCCGTCATCAACATTTACTCTAAAAAGCGGTATCGAAAACATGCTGAAAAGTATGCTGAACGACGAGGGAATTAAAGTGGAAGCTGTAAACGCATAAATAAAACAAAAAAAATACATATTCAATTGACAATGTTATAGTTACATTAAAATAATTACCTTTTTAAATTGAAATTTTAAATAAAATAGGTACATTTAATCTTTAACTTAACAAATAGAAATTATGTCAGTATTAAAAGTAATTGAAGTGCTTTCCAGTTCAGATATAAGTTGGGAAGATGCAGCTCGAAAAGGAGTTGCAAAGGCAGCTAAAACCATAAACCACATACGTTCTGTGTACATTAAAGACCACAGTGCAGCCGTAAGTGGAGGTGAAATCACAGAATATAGAGTAAACCTAAAATTAACTTTCGAACTCGAATAGATTAATTTGACCGATTCATTTAAGCGTTCGCCGTGGCGAACGTTTTTTTTATTTTTAGCGGTTATTACAGTTATTTGTTGCAATACTTTCTAGCATCAGATATTCATTTGTATTTTCAAACTGGATGGTAACTGGCTGGAACCAAAAAATATCAAGTATTCCTTTTTTATTTGTACGCCAAATACACAAACGTTGTTTTATGTTTACCAAAACTGGACACAGTTAATGCCAAATACTGATTTTCAGCAAATTATTAATGGTTTAATAAAGTAATCCTAGAAAAAATTGTTTAATATTGTAAGACTAATCAAATAAAAATACCATGGGACTATCTTCATTTTTTAAAAATTTCTTTGGCTCAGCCAAAGAAACTGCCAGCGAATTAGCTGACAAAGCCGAAACTACTTTTGAGCAAGCAAAAGAAACTGCTGCGCCATACCTAGAAAAAGCGGAAACATTTGCAGAAGAAACATTTGAAAAAGCAAAAGAAACTGCAACTCCTTACCTTGAAAAAGCCGAAACTTTTGTTGAAGAAACATTTGAAAAAGTAAAAGAAACTGCAGCTCCAATTATAGATAAAGTAGAAGATTTTGCTGGTCATGCAAAAGAAACTGTCACTGAACATTCTGAGAAAGCAGTAGAATCCGTAAAAGAAAAAACGGCTACAGCAACAGAAAAAGTAGAAGAAATAGCAAATGAAACTAAAACTATAGCTACTGATGCTGTCGAAACTGTTTCTGAAAAAGCAAGTGAATTAGCAAATGACGGTGATGCAGACGCCACTGAAAAAGCTAAAGAAACTATAAATAAAATAGAAGAAGACGCAGATTAATTTATAAAAAAATAATTTATTTGTATTTTTGCACTTCAAACTTAACCTTCTCTTTTGGGAAGGTTTTTTATTAAATAAAAAATGAACTTAAATCCAAATCAGTTAACTGATTATGCCAATACATTTATCACTGTACTGGTTGATTATTCGCCAAAAATTATTTCTGCCTTTGTCATTTTATTTATTGGTCTTTACGCCATTCGGCTTATCAACAGATTCATTAGAAAACTAATGATAAAAAGAGATTTAGATCCTACTTTGACAAAGTTCCTTGCCGATATTTTACTTTGGGTTTTGAGAGTACTTTTGTTTGTGACTTTCATTTCAAATCTAGGAATAGAAACTTCGTCATTTGTTGCTATTCTTGGTGCAATGGGACTTGCAGTAGGCTTATCACTTCAAGGTTCGTTATCAAATTTTGCTGGTGGTATGTTGATTATTCTCTTCAAACCTTTCAAGGTACATGATACCATTGAAGCACAAGGGGTAATTGGAACCGTGAGTGAAATACAAATATTTGTAACCAAACTAATTACAGCTAATAATCAAACTATTTTTGTGCCGAACGGAGCTTTGTCAAATGGAAACATTATCAATTATTCTTTGCAAAAAATCAGAAGAGCCGATTTGACCATCGCTATTTCCTATGATACGGATATTAAAAAAGTGAAAGAGATAATTACTGCCATTTTAAAAAACAATCCAAAAGTACTTCAAACTCCTGCTGCCGAAGTTTCTGTAAAAAACTTAACTGACAATGCCATTCAGCTTGCGGTGAGGCCATGGGCAAATAATGAAGATTATGGTGTCGTTTTCTCTGAAACTTTAGAAAGCTGTAAACTGGCATTTGATACTGCCGGAATAGTTATACAGCCATACGTAAGAGAATCATCCCCAGATAATTCTTAATCAAAAATTACTTCTTTGAAGTCGTAATCATAAAGTCTTTCAAATAATACGGTTCAAAATAGGCGACATCTACAGTGTCGCTTTTTTTGAATTTTTCAAAACTTATCGCACTCATTTCTTTGGCAGAAGGATATACAATTTCGTCAAGGAAAATATAATTTTCTTTAGCCAAAACCGACTTGCATTTTTCAGCACAATCACCAACAAAATAAAGTTTTTCCTCCAAATCCTCAAATGAATTCTCTGTAATTATTTCGGCAAGAACTTCTCTTTTTCGCTCGTAATTTGGAGCAAAAACAGCGCTATACACTTCCATTCTTCGAGCATCAATCATAGGGATAATCAATCCGCTGGAAATGGTCACTTGTGACGCCAAAGCCTGCAAAGTATCTACCGCAATTAATGGAATATCCAATGCGTAACAAAGTCCTTTGGCTGCTGAAACTCCTATTCTCAATCCGGTATAAGAACCTGGACCCTGACTCACTGCGATGGCTGATAAATCATTGAGCGTAATTCCCGCCTCCTTTATAACTTCTTCAATAAAAACATGAAGTCGTTCTGCATGAGAATATCCTTCTTCGGCAATTTCTTTGCATACAATAGTTTTTCCGCCTTTTGCAAGAGCAACAGAACAGTTTTTCGTAGCGGTTTCGATGTTGAGAATGTATTCCAATTTTCAGATTTTATTTTAACTTGAAAATCACAATCATGAAATGTATTCCATGATTGTGATTTTTAAAATATTAGTGTATTATTTTATTTCTTGCTTTCTGCTTTATCCTTATCCGTTTTTAGTGTAACCTTATCTCCAGAATTTAAGTCCTTCGAAACGGTACTGTAAGGTCCGGTTATAACAACATCTCCTTTTTTTAGACCTGTTAAAACCTCAATATTTGTATCGTCTTGAATTCCGGTTTTGATGATTCTAATTTTAGCTTTATCACCCACTTTTACAAATACGCATTCAAATTTCTTATCACTTTTTGGCGCAGCTCCTTTTTGCTCCTCATTAGGATCTTCGACTTTAATTTCTTTTACAGCTGTCGTATCTGATTTTACCACAACGGAACTAATCGGCACAGACAACACATTCGTTTTTGTTTCTGTAATGATATCAACAGTTGCCGTCATTCCTGGTCTAAAAGGAGAATACGTATCCGGTTTTCCTTCTAATAAATCTTGATACGATTCTTTAAGGATTCTTACTTTAACTTTAAAATTAGTAACCTGATCTGCTGTCAAAGCGGAACTCGCTGAATTAGAAATACTAGTTACGACACCTTTAAATTGTTTTTTTAGATACGCATCAACTTCAACATTAGCATCATCACCTACTTTTATTTTCACAATATCATTTTCATTAACATCTACTTCAACCTCCATATTATTCAAGTTGGCCACTCTCAAAATCTCCGTCCCGGTCATTTGTTGTGTTCCTAAAACACGCTCTCCTAATTCTACGTTTAGCATCGAAATTGTTCCATCTGCCGGTGCATAGATTGTAGTACGTCCTAAATTGTCTTTGGCTTCATTTACAGTAGCCGAAGCACTTTGAACATTAAAATAAGCCGTTTGCTTTGCAGCTTTAGCCACTTCATAAGAGGCAACTGCTTTATCCCAATCCGACTTTGAAATAATTCCTTTATCGAATAATGTTTTATTTCGGTCGTAACTTGATTTAGATTCCTTAAAAGAAGCATCGGCCTGACTCAAATTTGCTCTGGTTCCTGATAAATTTGAAACTGAACGATTGTAACCCGAAGTATACAAATCTGGATTTATTTTGACCAATAAGTCCCCTTTCTTTACGACTTGTCCTTCTTTTACGTTTAAAGAAATAATCTCCCCTGATACCTCAGATGAAATTTTAACCTCAATTTCTGGTTGAATTTTTCCTGTTGCCGAAACCGTTTCAACAATAGTTGTTGGGATAACTTGGGCGATTTCAACTTCAGTTCCTTTGTCCTTATTTCCGATAACTCCAGATTTTGAAAGTGCTATCAACGCAGCGATAAGTACTATTGCTCCGCCTATTAGGATATAAATTGTTTTCTTTGACATGATAAATTAGTTTTTGATAAGTGGAATTCCAAAATAGAATTCTAATATTTTAATTTTAAAAATATAATCGTATTTCGTTCTAAGAACATCTGATTGTGCATTTGTAAGTAAGGTTTGAGATTGATTAAAATCAAAAGAATTCATCAAACCTACTGCATATTTTTCTTTGGCATAATCATACGCTCCTTGTCTCGATTCAAGTGCTACAACCGAAGATTCGTAAGCATTCAGCGCTCCTTTTGCATCTGCAAATGCCGTAAAAACATTTCTTTGTAAATCTAAATCTTGTTGCTCAACAGCAATTTTTGATCTTTCTAAACTTACTTTAGAACGCTCCACATTATTTTTAGCTGAAAATCCATTAAATATAGGAATTGATAATTGAGCTCCAAAAGATTGTCCTTTATTATCACTGAATTGATCAAAAAATGGCGCTGGACTTCTTGTACCAATTACATTTCCCATACTGTCAAATGCAGGAACATCTGCATACGAAACCCTACTATTAAAACTGTAAAAACCTTGTAAAGTAGGCTGAAAAGCTCCTTTGGCAATTTCTACATTTTTTTGCGCAATCTCTAAATTAGTTCTTGCAATTTTCAATTCAGTTCTACCCTCTTTGGCTTTATCATAAATAGTAGCCGCAGATTGCGCCATAATATTATTTTCATCTTTAACATCAGTATCATCAACAACATCAAAATTTTCAAAGTCTTTCAACTGTAATAATTGCGCTAAACTTAATTTTGAAATCAATAACGCATTGTCAGCAGCAATAACATTTTGGTTGTTTGATGCCACTGTAGCTTTTATGTCCAATAAATCGCCACGTGGAATAGATCCCGCTTTAACTAATTCTTCTGAACGTGCATATTGCTTTTCATTAATCCCCAATTGTTCTTTTTGCACTTTTAAATTTTCTTTATTAAAAAGCACCTGTAAAAAAGCATTGGCAACATTCAATGCGACATCTTCCTGCATTTTAAGCAACTGATACTTCGCCGCAACTATCGAAAGATTGGCTTTACGCAATGTGTTTTGGTTTTGTAAACCTTTATAAATATCCACTCCCACATTTGCTCCAGCAGACGTAAACTGAGTCGTTTGATTACGCAAAAGTCCTGTTGTAATATCCTGATTCAAACCAATATTCCAGGAATGAGAAGCACTGGCGTTCAATGATGGAAGGAAATTTCCAATCGCTCCTTTTTTATCAATGGCCGCCGTTTTAGTATCTAACTCGGATTGTTTGATGGAGATATTATTTTGTATGGCATATTTTACGCATTCTTCCAGAGTCCATTTTTTGGATTGTCCCTGAACGGACAAACCAAACAGCACGATAAAAACGAAACTGATACAACTATTTTTTTTCATATATTTTGAATGAAAGTGTAGCAAAGGTACTACACATATTTAACATTTTTTTAAAAACTAAAATTCTTTTTTGAGTGTATTTTTAAGGCTTCACTTCTTCATTTTTTAGACCTTGATTCCATACTTTTATTTTATCCGAAGCTTTAATTCCGCTCTTAATTTCGACATAAATCCCATCACTGACACCCAAGACTAAATCTTTTCTTGTGAATTTTTGTACTCCGGTTTCAATCTCTACATATGGTTTTTGTGTTTTTTTATCAAATTGAATTAGAGATTCTTTTATCGCTAAAACTTTATCTGCTTTTTCCAAAATAATCGAGGCATTTGCGCTTAAACCTGCTCTGATAAAAGTATCGTCTCTATTGGTCAAAGATGCTTTTATTTCGAATTGAATTGCTCCATTTTCTGTTTTACCTTTTGGGGCAATGTATTGCAGAACCGCATCAAATTTTTTGTTTTCTATGGCACCAACAGTAATTTCGATTGGCAATTTTTCTTTTATTTTACCTACTTCTGATTCGTCAATTTTTCCAACGAATATCATACGCCCAACATCGGCAACACTTGCTATAGTTGTTCCTTCGTTGAAATTATTGCTTTCAATTACTTGGTTTCCTACTTTTACCGGAACATCCAGCACCATTCCATTTACTGTAGAACGAATCAAAGTATTGGCATAACTTCCCAGTCCGGAAGTTGTTCCAGTTTTCACAATATCATACCCTTGTCGAGATGCGCTATAACTCTGTTTAGCTTGTTTATATGCTAATTGAGCCGCATCAAAATCATTAGCCGAAATAACACCTTTATCAAATAAGGTTTTTTGTCTCAAAAACACTTTTTCCTGATTGTCTAAAGCAATTTTGGAGGTTTGAACCTGATTTTGAGAATTACTCAAGTTAGATACATTGGCAACAACTTTAATTTTTGCAATTAAATCACCCGCTTTGATATTTTCACCTGCCTTAATGTAAACCGCCTCAATAATACCTGAAATATTAGGTTTGATAAGCACCTCTTCATCTGGAACAATATTACCGGTTGCAATGGTATTTTTTACAATCGTTTTTATTTCTGCCTTATCGGTTTCAAAAACAATTGGAGATTCCTGATTTTTGGCATACAAATAATACAAAGCACCAAAGAACACTAGTGCGATTGTAATTAAAATAGTTATGGTTAATCCTTTTTTCATTTTGCTTATGTTTAATCGATTAAATAATTTTTGATTGATACTTTATTCTGTTCTTAATGCGTCTACTGGTTTTACATTTATGGCAGTTTGAGCCGGAATTAATCCTGCTAATAAACCTGAACCAATGAGTATGAACAAAGCAATAAATACAACTGTCAAATCTACACTTGGATTCGCGAACATCATTCCTTCACTTGGCATCGACTCTAAAACCATATTTAAAACTGCTAATAATCCTGTGGCCAATGCAATTCCAAACATTCCTGCTATGATAGTCAGAAAAATAGCTTCTGATAATATTTGGGAACGAATCGCACCCGGTGTTGCACCTAAAGCTCTTCGAATTCCTATTTCTTTGGTACGTTCTTTGACAACAATCAACATGATATTAGAAATACCAATTACGCCCGAAAGCAATACCAATGTCCCTACAAAATAAGCAATGAATCTTAGAATAAGAAACAAACCTTGTATTTTACTGAACTCCTGAAACAAATCAAAATTCCCAATCGCCCTGTCATCTTGAGGATGTATCGAATGTCTGGATTTCATGAAGTCTAAAATTTTAGGTTTTAACTCTGTAATTGAAGCATCATCATTAGCTGTAAGCGCCATCCATCCTACTGTATCACCATAATTAAACGCTTGTTGAAAGGTAGTAAATGGCATGAAAATATTTTTTTGAGCAGATTCAGCATCACCATTATTTCTGGATTTTGAATTATAAACACCCACAACCATAAAATTCACTCCGTTAATCTTGATATAAGTTCCAATAACCTCTTCTGCTTTTTCATACATTTCGCTTATTACACCCTGACCAATAACCGCAACTTTACGCTTCAATACAATATCTTGTTGATTTACGAAACGTCCTTTTATAATATCCATCGATTCTTGCTTAATCAACTCTGGGTAATCCCCATAAATAGTATAAGCCGCCGTTTTTGTTCCTCTAACAACGTTATTTGCTCCTTCAAAACCACCCAATTGATTTCTGGGTGAAACGTATAATAAATCTGGAAAATTCTCCTTCAAAGCAGTAACATCGACGTTTTTAAAGTCAAATTGTCTGGTTGCAGGCAATCCTTTGAACGGTTTTGAAGTAGTTTGTGACCACATAAACATGGTATTGGTTGCAATTCCGTCAAACCCTTTTTTAACGCCATTTTCTAATCCATTTCCTGCCGCGAGTAATATTACCAAAATAAATATTCCCCAAAAAACACCAAACGCAGTAAGAATCGTCCTGAATGTATTAGCAGTTAAAGCTTCTAAAATCTCGTTCCATTTATCTCTGTCAAACATAATTATTCGTCTCTAAGTGCTACAATGGGTTTTATTTTGGCGGCTCTGTATGCAGGGAAAAATCCAGCTAAAGCGCCAGCTACAACTAATAATATCAAAGTGGTTAAAGCGATACTAAAATCAACTTCGGGATTCAAGAAATAATCGCTTGATACTAGCGGACCTACTAATTCCAACAATAATAAACTTGATAAAAGCCCCACAAATCCTGCTATTGTCGTAATAAAAATGGATTCGTGCAAAATCATTCCAATAATAGAAACCGGAGATGCTCCAAGTGCTTTTCTAATACCAATTTCTTTGGTTCTTTCTTTTACAATAATCAACATAATATTACTTACTCCTACAACTCCAGCTATTATGGTACAAATTCCAACCCACCAAAAAAACAATCGGATATACAGATTTAAATCATAAAACTGTTTTGCATTTTTTATGGAATTATTAATTCCTATGGCACTTTCATCATCTGGTGCAATTATATTTTTACTTCTCAATAATTGTCCTAACTCTTCCGTAAATTTTGTTGATTGTGCTAAAGCTTCCTCATAAGTGTCTTTTTTTGTGAGCGTAAAATCCAAATTACTGATTTTATCACCTACGCCAAAGGCTTGCTGAGTTGTGGTTATTGGCAAATATACCCTAGACTCCTCTCTTTCTCCAGCTGGATCAGTAAAAACACCAACCACTTTGAAGGTGATATTATTAATCACAAGTTGTTCACCAATAGGACTTTTTTCTTTAAATAAATCCAGCTTTACTTTTTGTCCAATAACGGTTACTTTTTCGCTGTTTTTTAAATCATTTTCATTGATAAATCTTCCTTGAACAATAGTTGCATTTTCTACATTTACATAATCGGGATAAACCCCAATAAATCTGTAATTTCCAGTTTCTTTACCATAAGTCATAACCCCGTTCCAGAAAATATAATTTGCAGATTTTATGTTTAATTGATCTCCGAATTTCTGAACTGAAATAGCATAGTCACTATTTCTGAATTGAATTTGCCTACCCGGATTTAACCCTTTATAGCCTTTTGTTGTCGTGCCAGACCACACAGAAATTAATCCATCGGCATCACGTTCAAACTGTTTTTCAATTCCGTTTTGAAGTCCCTTGCCCGCACCCAAAAGAATGACTAAAATGAAAATTCCAGAAGCCACAGAAATTCCCGTGAGAAACGTTCTCAGTTTGTTCTTGGCAATTGCCTCAAAAATTTCCTGCCAGCGTTCTACATTAAACATAAGCGGATGCTCTTACTTGTTCTACTAATTTATCATCGATGATTAAGCCATCTTTTAAAACTACATTTCTTTTGCACATAGCAGCAATATCAGGCTCGTGTGTTACAATCAAAATGGTTTTTCCCTCGTCATTAATCCCTTGTATCAACTCCATAACCTCATAAGATGTTTTGGTATCCAAAGCTCCTGTAGGCTCATCGGCCAATAATACTTTCGGATTTGACGCCAGTGCTCTTGCAATGGCAACACGTTGTTTTTGCCCACCGGAAAGTTCATTTGGCAAGTGATGAGAATGCGAAGACAAACCTACTTTCTCCAGAAAATTCATGGCAATTTCATTGCGTTCTTTTCTTTTTATACCTTGATAATACAATGGCATCGCCACATTATCCAAAGCACTTTTATAATTAATCAAATTGAAAGATTGAAAAACAAAACCTAAAAACTTGTTACGATATCTTGAAGCAATAGTTTCATTGAGATTTTTAATAGACACATTATCCAAAATATAATTCCCTGAATCCGCTTCGTCAAGAATCCCAAGAATATTAAGTAGTGTAGATTTTCCTGAACCGGAAGACCCCATAATAGCCACCAACTCCCCTTCTTTAATGTTGAAATTAATTCCTTTTAATACATGTAATTCGGAATTTCCCATTTTATAGGATTTATGTAAATCTTTAATTTCAATCATAATTATGTTAATTTTAAAACAATATTAATTCTTCTCTAAAAGAAATTGTAATAAGAAAACGTTAATACCTTTATCAGGAATTTAATCATAAGACTTAATTGTTGTGAAAATGTTACACATTAATCCTAAAAAAGAATTGTTTTGCTAATTTTGCCTCATCAAACTAAAATAAAATGCATAAATACTTTTCAACTCTACTTATAATCCTGTCTATCGCACTGATAACAAGCTGTTCAACAACTAATAAAATAGCTACTTTAAAACCAGAACCGGACGATGCCACACCTTTGGTTTACGAGAACACTCCTTCCTTTATCAATTTGCCCATCAGCGTAAAATTGAAGGATATCGAAAATCAAACGAACTCACTCCTGAATGGGCTAATTTATGAAGACAACAATATTGAAGATGATGATATTGAAATGAAGATTTGGAAACTAGCTCCAATCACAATCAAGAATGACAACGGAGCCAATGGTCAAAAAATCAGAACCGTCTTACCTTTGAAAGCTATTGTAAAATATAGGATTGGAACTAAGAAAATGGGCGTTGAATTATACAACACTAAAGAATTTAATCTTGATGGCGTCGTAACTTTACTGAGTGATGTAGGTTTGACCAATTGGAAAATGAATACCAAAACGGAATTAAAATCATTGGATTGGAATGAAAGTCCGACAATGACCGTTTTTGGAAAAAATGTTCCTGTAACTTATCTTATCAATCCCGGAATAAAGCTTTTCAAATCAAAAATAGAAAAGAAAATTGATGATGCTATTGCAAAATCAATGGACTTCAAACCGAATGTTTTGGCGGCTTTAGAGAAAATTTGTGTTCCTTTTCAAATGAGCGATGCGTATGAAAGCTGGCTTCGGATTGTTCCTATTGAAATTTATTCTACCAATGCCAAACTCAAAAATGACACTTTTGTATTGGAAATGGGAATGAAATGCAACATGGAAACATTAATAGGAAAGCAACCGGAATCTAAATTTAATGCCAGTAAAATTGTTTTAAAACCGGTATCTAAAATCCCTCAGGAAATAACGGCAAACATTGTTGCTGTTTCTACTTATCTGGAAGCATCAAAACTAATGACCAAGAATTTTGCCGGACAAGAATTTGGTTCAGGATCCAAGAAAGTAAAAGTTCAGAATGTTGCTATTTGGCACAAAAACGGAAAAATGATAATTGCATTAGATGTATTGGGTTCTGTAAACGGAACCATCTATTTAGCCGGTTTTCCACAATATAACGACAAAACCAAAGAAGTATATTTTGATCAATTGGATTATGCTTTGGACACAAAAAATAAATTAATGCGAACTGCTAATTGGTTAGCGCAAGGATTAATCTTAAGAAAAATAGAGCAAAGTTGTCGCTACTCCATAAAACCAAATCTTGAAGAAGGTCAAAAAAGCATGATGACTTATTTAAAAAACTACTCTCCTATGCAAGGCGTTTTTGTAAATGGAAAAATGGAAGAGATTCAATTTCAGAAAATCCAATTGACAAATCAAGCAATTATTGCTTTTATAAAAGTAAAAGGAACCGTAAATGTTTCCGTAGATGGATTGAAGTAGAGTGGTCTGTGGTCAGTTTTTAGTAATCAGTAAACCGTATCCTTTAAACTGAAATACACTGTTTTCAGATTGACTTTTGATATTCCTATTGAAATTTTTAGGATTTTTTCTTTTTCATTCGATAGATAGCATAACCAATTCCTGCAACAAGAAGATATGGAATTACCATTAAATAAACAATCCCATCATTTACCGCTGCTGCTTTAGTTGTATTTCCTTCACTAGTCAATGCAGCGCGACACATGGCACATTGCGCATTTGCTGATAGCGAAAAGAGATTGAAAACAAGAATTAACAATAAAGAAAAAAGATACGATTTACCATTTCTTTTTACTTTTCCAGGGGCTTTGACCACTTTAATTTTATTACTTAAATCGTTAGTATACATAATACGGTGAAATCATTAAATAAACAACTACTCCAGTTACGGCAACATATAACCAGATAGGAAAAGTAATTTTGGAGATTTTTTTATGCTTATCAAAATTTTCTGCCAATGCCCTAACATACGTTATTAAAACCATCGGAATAATGGCAATTGATAAAACAATGTGCGTAATTAAAATAAAGAAATAAACGTATCTAATTATTCCTTCCCCACCAAATTTAGCAGAATCAGAAGTCATATGATATGCTACATACATCACTAGAAAAGCAACAGACAAGGCAATTGCACTCGTCATCAATCTTTCATGAAGTTTTCTTTTTCCGTTTTTAATGGCTACAACAGCCGCGATTAAAATAATAGCTGTAATTCCATTAGTAGTCGCATAGATTGGCGGCAAAAATGAAAGTGGCTCTACATTATATCCAAAATCTTTTAGTTTAACCCCAAAAAGTATGGCAACCACAACGGGTATTAAAATTGAAACTGCAATAATGAACTTACTGAATCTCTGCTCTAACGAATTATTTTCCATTCTTATTCTTCTAATAAAATATTAATATCTTGTTGAATGTTTCTTACTCCTTTTTTATCCAAACCATCATAATATAAAATTGGATTTCCAAAATCATCATTTCTACAACGGATGTTTCCATTTTTATCAATCAATGCAAACAATCCTGAATGCTCGAAACCACCTGCAACTTTTTTGTTTTCACCAGCATAAAGATTAAAACCTTTATTGGCTAAATTAAAAATATAAGCTTTGTCTCCAGTTAAAAAATTCCAATTAGACGATTTTACTCCTAAAAGATTCGCATGTTCTTTTAATAATTGTGGCGTGTCATGTTCTGGATCAATAGTAATAGAAACAATTCCAAAATTAGGATTTCCAAAAAAACTCTTTTCCAAGACCAACATGCTTTCATTCATTTTTGGACAAATCGTTGGACAGGTGGAAAAGAAAAATTCTAAAACATACACTTTTCCTTTGTACGTTTCATTAGTAATTTTCTTATTGTCTTGATTTATTAATTCGAATTTAGGTGCTGGACCAATTTTAATTAACTGCCCTTCTTCTGCAGTTGCTGGATTAACACTGTCTAGTCTATCCCCTTGAACCACTTTATCGTTTTTAATTCTCTCTACTATTTTTGGAACTGCATAAATCCCAAAAATCAAAATAATAAAAGAGATTCCTATGTATGATTTATTTTTGAACATAAAATATTAAATTTTTCTGGTGGCGTTATTGTTCTTTTTAAGGGCTGCACGATATTCATAAAGAATGACTTTAAAATCATCCAGCATTTCGTTACTTAACTCCGCCGGGTGAAATGTATTATATCCTTCTTTAGCATCTTTCACAAGCTTTCGACCGCGAAGATTTCGTTTTTTATCAATGATGTAGACTTTTGGCGTACCAGAATTCTCATCTAATTTCTCCACTAATTTTAATTGGGAATAATAGGCGTTAATTTCTTCCGTAGGTGCGAATACAAATCGCCACTGGGCAACATCAGTAAAAGCGCCCAAAGCATCTACCACTTTTTTAGCATCTTTTTCAGTTCCGGTTGGACAAATCATCACAAACTGAACATCTTTGAACTCATGATACCTTTGATAAATTTTTTGATTTAAATTGAAAAGATTTCCTCTGTTTTTTAAAAGCTCAGTACCCATAAAACCGAGAATAGTTACTTTGCCGTTCAAACTAACTTTTTGACCGTCTAAAGATTGCCAATTCCCTAAATCAGCAGTATTAGGAGTTATTGTTGGTAATTTAGTAAATCCGTTGACACCTGAAGCAAAAAAAAGGTAGGCAACTATAGGTAAAATAAAAAGAACGAAAAGGACAATATTTTTTTTCATTGTAATGATACTTATTAAAGTACAAAAATAAAAAAAGGTACGCAATGCGTACCCTCTTTTTGAATTAATATCTTGTTAAAAATTCCATTTTATGGTAGAATTCTTAAAAACCTCATAAATATAATCCCCTTCTGTCAAAAGAATGAAGAGTAAATATAATATCAGAAAAATTACTGGAAAAACAACTGCACTTCTTAAAGAACTTTTTTCACCTTCCATGTGCATAAATGCATATACAATGTAATAGGCTTTAAAAATAGTAAGAGCATAGAATATCCAATTAAGTAAGTTCATACTTAAAAAATCATTCATGAAAAGAAAATCTGGTTTTAAAATACCCAAATAAACTTCAACAATAGTAACGGCAGATAATATTCCGAAAACTTTCCAGATTCTACCTATATTAGATACGTGTTCGTGTGACATGATAATTACTTTTTGAAATTAAACTAGATAGAAAACTGTAAATACAAATACCCAAACTAAATCGACAAAGTGCCAATAAAGACCCACTTTTTCTACCATTTCATAACTTTTTCTTTTTTCGTAAGTTCCAATTAACACATTAAAAAATATGATAATATTTATGATTACTCCAGAAAAAACGTGGAATCCGTGGAAACCAGTGATAAAGAAAAAGAAGTCAGCAAATAATTTACTTCCGTATTCGTTTCTTTTCAAGTTTGCGCCTTCAACAACATAATGTGCTTGGCTCAATCTTAATTCAGACTCTTCTCTTGAAAGAATTGTTTTTTTCTTCTCTTTGGTTATTACCTCAGTTCTGATTAAAAGTTCAGGATGCGCTTTGAAACCTGCTTGTACTTCAGCAACTGAATAAGAAGGCAAGCTTGGTTCATCCATAAACCATTTTCCTTTACTTCTTGTCAATTGTTCTCTTTCTTCAGGTAAAGTAGCTGCAAACTCAGCTAAAGCAACACGGTTGCCGTCTTTATCCACAAACTGAAGTAAACTTCCTCCTTTTGTTTCAATAGCACCATATTCACCTTTGATGAAATTTTTCCATTCCCATGCTTGAGATCCTACGAAAATCAAACCACCAATAATGGTCAGGAACATGTAAATAACTACTTTGTTTTTTTTCATTTGATGACCTGCATCAACAGCCAAAACCATTGTTACAGATGAAAAAATCAAAATAAAAGTCATTAATGCCACATAATACATCGGAGCAGATACTCCATGCATAAATGGGAAGTGAGTAAACACTTCATCGGCCAATGGCCAAGTTTCAATAAATTTAAATCGAGAAAAACCGTAAGCTGCTAAAAATCCAGAGAACGTTAAAGCATCCGATACGATAAAAAACCACATCATTAATTTGCCATAACTTGCTCCCATTGGCTCATTGCCGCCTCCCCAAGTTTTTTCTTCACTATTTGCAGTAGTAACTGTCGCTTCCATAAAAGTTATTCGTTAAAAAGTTCCCAAATTTACGTTTTTTTCTTATTTAAAGAAATATAAAAACAAAAACAAATAAACCCACAATAAGTCAAGAAAGTGCCAGTACATTGCACCTAGTTCAATTCCAAGGGTTTGAGATGAATTGTATTTTTGTTTAAAATGATTATAAATTATAATTAGAAGTGAAATCACGCCACCAGCAAGGTGAATCAAGTGCACAACCGTAACAACGTATAAAAAAGTAGTAGTTATTGAGCTTCCACTTCCGGTGAAATAATACCCATTATCCACTATTTGACCAAATCCTACGAACTGTAAAATTACAAACAATATTCCTAGAACTAATGTCGTCAAAAGAAAAATTGTCGTTTTACTTTGATTGTTTTTCTGAATCGCTTTTTTAGCCAAATGAAAAGCAACACTACATCCTATTATTGCTGCAGTACTGTAATAAAACGCTATTGGTAATTGAAAATCCTTCAACCAGTCTGCCCTGGATTTACTCACTACAAAAGCACTGGTAAGTCCAGCAAACATCATAGTCATACTAACCATTGCAAACAACAAAATCAACTTATATGATCTTGCAGTTCTAGATTTTTGTTCCTCAGTTGTCATTATCATCTCCATAACTATCTTAAAAATTTATCAAATATATAAACCAATTGTAACAATGTAATATAAGAAACACTAACTAACATTAAAGTTCTGGCCGATTTTGCAGTTCTTAATTTGTATAATCGAACAGCATAAAAAAGCATCCATAATCCAAGTAAAAATACAACAATCGCAGCAATTGGCGTCATGTACAAACGTCCTGTATATCCCAAAACTGGCAAAAGTGACGCTAAAATTAACCAAACCGTGTATAATATAATCTGCAAGGCTGTTCCTTTGTCTTTTTTACCTGTAGGCAACATAAAGAAACCTGCTTTCTCATAATCTTCATACAAAAACCACCCAATTGCCCAAAAATGGGGAAATTGCCAAAAAAACTGAATTAAAAATAAGGTTCCAGCTTCTATTCCAAATTCTCCTGTTGCCGCAACCCAACCCAACATAAAAGGAATAGCTCCAGGAAAAGCACCCACAAAAACAGACAATGAAGTCATCGTTTTCAAAGGAGTATAAACACTTGTATATAAAAATATTGAAACGGCGCCAAACATAGCAGTTTTTGGATTAATTGTATACAACAATGCAATTCCAACAACCGTTAAAAGACTCGCTATAATCAAAGCCGTAGTCTGAGACATTCTGCCAGCCGGAACGGGACGATTTTTAGTCCTATCCATCAAGGCATCTAAATCTTTTTCGATAACTTGATTAAAAGCATTTGATGCTCCTACCATACAATAGCCACCAACTGCCAATTTTAGCAAAACCATCCAATCCAATGAATGCAAATCATAGATCCCAAGCATAAATCCCGCGATAGACGAAAACACAACACTAATAGCTAAACGCGCCTTAGTGATCTCTCGGAAATCAATATAAATGGATTTTAATGAAAATGTATTTTGTGTTGCGTTCAATACTAGAGTTTGTTTGTTTTGAAAAACTTTTGCAAAAGTAGTGTATCAAAAGGGATTTGACAAAAAACAATTCACAAAAAGATTAATAATCAAAATACCAATTAAAAATATCAGCTCTCAATCCTAAAGTAAACCAATTAGTGCTTTCAGTGAAAGTGGTTGCGGTGTTTTTTGTAGGATCAAAACTTCTGTAAATATAACTTCCAAAAAGCTTCAGGTTCGTCGACGGATTCACTAAATACCCACCTTGAAAATCAGCTATAAAAACAGCCGTTTTATTTCCCTGACCTACTTTTACACCACTATCAAGAGCCCTGTTTTCATCATAATCCTTATAGATATTTCCTCCGTAATTAAAACCGTCTTCGGCGGTATCAAAATCAAATCCTCGAGTCCCCACAGTAACTTTTGCATCAGCAAAAAGCCTTCCTTTATGATAACGGGCAATGGCAATAAATTCCTTGAAATTTGCTCCCCATTGATGTCCGATACTTTGGTTGTTGTGCGCATAATTTGTGATTGGCATGCTATGAGAATACACATATGGGCGCACATGATTGTACTCTAATTGCAGCAGTAAATTATCAACTTTGAAAGCATTGTAATACTTAACACCTAACTGATATCCGTACTTATTTTTCCAACTATTATCTCCTTCTTTGATGTCTCCAAGAGAAAATTCATCCAGAATAAACTGTCCGTAAAAATTGATTTGATTGCTCCATTTATACTTAAATGTCAATCCTAAAACTGCATTTCCACTTCTTGCCGAAGAAGCGAATTCAACCGAACGATAAAATATAATTGGATTCACAAAATTCACATCAAAACCTCTGTCATTCGTATTGGTCCAAATCACCGACTCGAAGAAACCAAGATTCAATTTATTCGAAACGTTCCAACTCAAATAATGATTTGCCATAAATTTTGTAGCGTACGTTCTTTCTAATGTTACCTCAGGACGAACATCTTTGAGCCACATGTAGGTATTGGTATATTTTATTTTCCAAAAATTAGTATTCAATTTAAAATAAGGATACGGACTGGCGCCATCACTTTCTAACAAAGAACGGTATCCATCACCAATAAAATTTCTGCCGTAACCCAATTGTAAATCATAATATTTACTAGGCGTAAAAGTCAAATTGGCTTCAGCCAAAGGAAAATCATAAGCATCTGTTTTGAAATCTTTGGCAATCCCTATCCCAGGAATAATAGCAGGATTTCCGCCAGCTGGCTTTATGGATTCCGCATAACGATTGAAGTAATCTGCAAAGCGTCCTTGACTTTCAAAAACCGTGGTAGAAAAATTAAGCTGTTTGCCTAACCCTCCTCTAAAATTGATTCCGCGTGTGTTTACATAAGTGTAAGAGGCTTCACTTTTTGAATCTTTACCAACCTGCAAATCCAGTATAGGATTTAATGTAAACCAATATCCTTCGCCCTGAATTTCAACAGTATTCTCATTCCATAATTTTCTTGCCCACCAACCGGAAGCTTTCTTTTTTATCTTTTCATTAACGGCTTTCAAGTCGTAATATTTTGAAACCTCAGCATACGTATATGGCTTTGAAGCCGTGTGATTATTACTTCCCACTTGATTTAAAGAACCATCAAACTGTGCATAGTAACTGTGCGAAAAAGGAACATTCAAATGGCTTTCAAACTCCGGATTAGCAAACTTTTTATACACAATACTGTCCAATTCAGTAAGCTTCGGTTTATTATTTGAAACTATTTCGGCTTTCGCCAAAGCTTCTGCTTCGATTTCCGCTCTACTTTTTAAAGGTATGGCAATAGTAATGGTAAACTTAGAATAGGTAGGTTTTCCGTTATAGGTTGACGGTTCTATTTTTGGAAATGTACCAAAAACCCTTTTTGTTTCTTTTATCAACGTCTCATCAACAGCATCAACATAAATCACTTTAAAAACACCATTACTGTCCACTTCAAAAAGAACTTTTACATTCCCCTTAAAATTATTTTGCTTTAAATCATCCGGAACTTGGAAATTTTGAAAAACAAAATCCTGAACTTGACTGTAAAAGCAATTCTCAAGCACTTTCGATTGCAAATTTACACAATCAGGAAAAACAGGAAATCGCTCCGCCGAATTAACAGATTGTACTGAAGTCGTATTGAAATCTTGGGAATATGCAAAAAAGGAAAACGAAAATAAAAATAAAGCCAGCAACCCTTTTTTCATGTTTATAATTTTTGTGAATTTAATATTCATTATGTGAATTTTGTCCGTTAGCAATACTTTTTGCACCTGATGTACCTATTCTTTTTACCCCTAATTGAATCATCTTAACCGCTTCTTCATAAGTCCTTACTCCTCCTGCAGCTTTCACCGGAAGGGGCGATGCATTTTCAAGCATCATCAATATTGAAGGAATAGTGGCGCCATTTGGCAAATTATTTTCTGTTTTATAAAATCCAGTCGAGGACTTCACAAAAACCGATGCGAAAAGCTCTTGTTTAAAATTAGAAACGATTACATTTTTTATCAAACTTGACAACTGGATAATTTCCTTATCACTTAGAGCCGCCACTTCAATAATCCACTTTACTACCTTATTATTATCTAAACCCAATTGAGTACATTTCAGAATTTCTTCTTTCACCAAAGCTATTTCTCCTCTTTTAAAAGCTTCATAATTGCACACAAAATCTAAATCATCAGCACCATCATGTATCGCTTGAATAGCTTCGCTAAGTTTATTTTCTAATGAAGATTTCCCTTCCGGAAAATCAATTACAGTTCCTATTGCCACAACTGAATTTGCCTCAAGAATCATTTTTTTTGCCAAAAAAACCATATTAGGACGAATCATAATAAGCTTAAAATGCTCCTCGATTGCTTCTTGGACAAATCCTTTGACAACCAAAGTATTTTCTTTTTCGCTGAGTCCCGCTTGTTCTGCCGTTTTTAAATAGGTAGAATCTAAATATTGCTTAATATTCATGCGCTTTGATTTCTTAATTAGAGTAGATTATCACGCACAAAAATACATTTTATATGCACATAAGTTTACTATAAAATTTCACTATTTTGTATTTTTAACGCTAGAACTGAAGTTTTTACATGCTTTTTAAAAAAAGACAAACTAAACTAAATAAACATTCGTGTTTCTGAATGCTATAAATAAAAAAGTCCCACCAAAGTGGGACTCTATTTAAATTGAATTTTATGTGAATTTTGTTTTCAAATCAAATAAAATAATAACTGCTACTCCTAAAATTGCACCTGATAAATTTGCTAAAACATCAAATACATCTGCATGCCTGGTAGTGGTAAATAATTCTTGAGCTATTTCAATACCTATTCCAAAAAAAACAGAAAACAGCAAAGAAATTAGTATGGGTTTTAAACTGTTTATCGCATTTGTATATTTTTGAACAAACAAAAAACAAAGTATCATTAAAACAAAATGAAAAAAGACATGCACTAATTTATCCAGATTTGAAACCTCTCCCAGCGGAACATTATTCAGTTGAATCAAACAAAAAAAAGCAATAACTCCAGCCCATAATAAAGCGGCCAAAAAATATATTTGTTTAGGCACCAATAAGTTCTTTGTAAGAATCACTAGATAATAAATCATCTACTTCTGCCATATTTGCAATTTTTATCTTGATCATCCATCCAGCTCCATAAGGATCAGAATTAACACTTTCAGGAGTACCTTCAAGAGCATCATTGAATGCAATAATTTCACCTGTTAATGGCAGGAACAAATCAGAAACGGTTTTAACTGCTTCCACTGTACCAAAAACCTCATCTTTGTCTAAAGTCTGGTCTAAAGTTTCAACTTCAACATATACGATATCTCCTAATTCTTTTTGTGCAAAATCAGTGATTCCTACAGTTGCAGTATCGCCTTCAATACTAACCCATTCGTGATCTTTAGTGTACTTTAAATTTACTGGTATGTTCATATAAATTGTAATTGATAATTATTTATTGATAATTTAAATTTTATGCCACAAATGTAATAATCTTCTATTCAAAATTGTTCCCTTTTAGAAAAATTAATTCCCAAAATTATAACGAAGTGTGATTCCGGAACGAACATTTGTCAACGGAAAAGAAGTAGATATTACTGCTTTCGAAAAAGAGTGATCATAATAGAAAATAGCCGTCAGGTTTTTACTAAAAGCATAATCTGCTTTGACTGTCAAAGACCATATATTTTGTCCTCCAGCCAATTGATTGTTGTCATAATCTAAATATCTAACAATCGTTTGATTGTTTCTATAAGTCACATCTGCTTTTAAATTGATGTCACTTTTTATTATTCCTGTTGGATTATCTGCCAGTCTGGAAGAGAAAATTACGTCTTTGAAACGATAACCCAATCCTACCACATATTCTATTCCTTTAACTTCTGTCAACAAATTATTATCAAAACTCATGGATAATGCTCTGTCTTTTTTAATTTCGGCCAATACTTTTAAGGAACTTTTCAATTCAAAATCCATTCGCAACAACGGATTAAATTGTTCTACCAAGTTTATATTTGACATTATCGTTTGATTGAAAAAATTACCACTCGCATCCTTTCCTTCTGGATCTTTGTCGTATTCAAAATTTGATCTAAACGCATTTATCGTATAAGAAGCCCTGTAATTATGTTGCAAAGAGAACCGTTTGAAATTCTTTTTAAAGAGTCCATAACGCATCAAACCATTGTATTTTATCGACCAGTTTGGAATTGGGAAACTTCTAAAAATCCCAAGAGAAACATCTGAAGCATTTCCGCCTGAGTAAGCTGCTAAAAACGCAGGCAACAATACTGCCTGATTGTTTTTTCCATAACCTATCGGAAATCCATCTGGGTCCAAATTACCCGGATTAGTAATGTCAATTCCTCGTTGTGTAGCTAATCGATTGGCTACCGTAAGTCTGTTCATTCTAAAATCATCAAATGCAACCGATGAATTTTCATCACTAACCGAAAACGACGTTTTTATCAACACCGTAGAAATTGAAAAAATACCTGTATCATATGGAGATCTAGGGTTATAAACCCCGTCAATAACATCATACTGTTCCGAAGAATTTTCAGAATAAGCGCGATCTAATGACAAATCAATTTTTAAATCCGGCAGCAAATCTACATTTGCGGTAGCTTTAAATAATTTATTGGTTACCTGAGAAAAATTTTGGTTAAAATCAGGATAGTTCGTCAACCAACCATTTTTGGCAGCTTCATATCTTACATCGTCTTGTGCCCCAAAAATAAATCCTAACGATGGTCTTGACGAACCTAGAAACCCTACACTTGGCGTATATCCAGGTAAAACCGTACCGCTGTTATAGGTATAATTCATTTGGATGTTTTTAATACTGGTTAAAACACCTATAAAACCATCTACAAATTCATTATTTTTTGGCACTTGATTAGCATTTGTATTTACTATTTTTTCACCTGGTTTTGGAGCGGTTGTTTTAGGTTTTGGAACTGTTTTATTTGCATTTTTTGTTAGCCCTAAATATTTATACAACATATCCATATTTAAAGTTGCATTCAAATTATTTGAACTCGCATTTTGAACCGTATTCCCTAAATTATAACTGTTTCCATCAATTTCTATTTGAGACAATGCATTAGAAGTACGTTGCCAGCTATAGTCTCCCGTATAGGAATAATTGGCTTTGACAAAACTAAATAATGGAATTTTATTGATTGGAATTTCATAATTCACAACCAATTGCTGCATGTGCTGATTTGGATCTCCAATATCCCAATAACTATCCCAGATTGTAAAAGTTTCGATAGGTTCATTGTCTTCATTCAAATAATTTTTTACAATATTACTGGAAGAAGCCGTATAGTTTAATTTTAAAGATTTAGTCAAATTAAAATTAAATCCATATTGATAATTGAACGCAAAATTTCTTCGGTACAAAGGATCCAATCCAATTCCTTCAACATCTACCTGTCTAAATTGCTGACGGTTGTATTGTCTGATGATATTCGTATTAAACGATATATTAGATGGCAAATAATTAAAATTGAAATCGCTTAACAATTTCCAATAATTACTTTTTTTCATGAATTTTGTCTTCTTGAAAGGCTCTACTGATTTTGGTTTAAAAGTATAGGCATAGTCCACCGATGTATTTACCTGCTGGTCTACATAATCTTCAATTTCAAAATCATGTCTTTCCACTTCATTAAATGACTGGGAAAAAGTAAAATTCTCTGGGTCGTACACACGCTGTTTTTGTTCTGGGCTTCGATCTTTTCTAACCCCAATGAAGTTTATACTTTTACGTTTTGTATAATCAATAGCTCTTTTTTCGATGTTGTCTTTTTCATTCTGATCAGCTGTATTAGCAAGCAATTGTTTTAGTTTGATATCTTGATTAAAAGGATCATATTCCGGAGTTATGGTTTCTTCGCCAATAGCATAATTGAAAGGCAGGTTAATTTGCCATTTTGGAGGCAATAATTTACCCAGATTCACATTAGTCACAATACTATATTGTTCTGTATCCTCACGGTTTCTTTCGTTTGGTCCTTGTTCTAAAGTTCCAAAACCAATAGTACTCTTTTTACCTGAAGCAGAAACTGTAGCAAAATCAGCTAAATTTGTATCAACATTCAGTACAGCTGCCATCCCGCCTTGATTATCCATATCAGCTAAGCGCAGTTCATTAAACCAAACTTCTCCTTTGATATCATTTCGGGATTCGTTGTTTTTTAGACCAACCATCAGCGTTCGCACTAATCCAAAATTAGGATTCCCTTTTATACCCAATCGCAATCTATCACTTCCGTCACCCTCAGTATTTGCCGGATCATTATCCGGATAATAAATACCATCCAGTGGCAATGTACTAGGATTAATACTCATTGCGAGAATTTTCAATTTTGTCAATAAAGCCAGTGACAAATCAATCTCATTTTCTTCTGGCCAAACTTCCTCAGCGCTCAAAGGGGAACAATCTGTATTTGAAGCAGAAGTTGGACTCGTCACTTTTAAAGGAATTTCAATTTGATAGAAATTTTGAGTAAAGTCATTTCCAAAACGGATGAATCCAACCATTTGATCGTCTTGCAGTACAACTTCATTTGGTAATGATTCTGCGTGTAAAAACATTTTCAGTTTTTTAAATTGACGCATATCAATACTTACATTTTTAAAAACCGCTCTGGAATCTTCCGGTTCTAATCCGTTTCCGGATACTCTCAATGCTAACGACTGCTCATTTTGATTGATAACTGTATTGTTGTTGTATAATTGCTCCCTTTGCACTCCTGGAGGAACAATATAATTTATTGGACATCTCTCGTTGTTTTCCTGAACATTAACCGCTAAAACATCTAGATTAGTATCATCATCAGTAACATTAGTGTCATTAAAATCAAGCGTATTGGTATAGCGTCTCCATTCTCCTCGTACCAAATCCAAAGCACCAAAACGAACTGTTACTTCTTCACTAAAACCTGTCATAAACATTCTCATGAAACGTATCGATCTAAAATCAGAAATATTTCCTATCGTGTTTTCGGGTTGTGAAACCGGTATTTTAAACTGCAGCCATCTCGCATCAGTAGTTGAGCCATCCGGCAAAGTCACTTGGGTATTTCTTATATCAGTAATATAATTTTCCCCTACATTCATGTTTGGCTGTACATCAATACTATATTCGTAATACGCATTAATTGTGTTCATGGTATTATCCCTGTTGATATCCTCTACATCAGGAACAGTTGTTGATCCTCTGTTTGGGTCACTAATATCAACCGCAGAGTTTCCATCAGTACCGTTATACATTTTGTATCGGTCCAAAATTCCTCCGGAAGCATTCAAATAAAACGTATAATCATCTGCTGCCGGATCTAACTCTGAGGCAAAATTTGTATATACAACTCCTTCATTGCCATTAGCCAAACCATCCAAACCAATATCTTGATTCGTTCTGTTTGCTACATTAGTGTCAAAAGCATAAATTAGTGATTGTGAAGCCGGAACATCTCCCCATAATGGCTGTGGATTTACCAATATCTGATCAGGCCCAAGTCCGTTTTCATATTGTTTTCTTCCATCTTTCAAAACATCTTCAGATATTTCACCTAAATTGAAATAAATTTTTCCCGTATTGGATTGTGGCACCTGACCGTTTCCTACATAAGGATCTAGTACCCAAAACTGAATATATTCAACATTTCCTTGTTCGAAATTAGTCGAATTTAATGATCGCATAATTCCTCCAAAATTATCTCTTGGATTTGTAGACGAATTCAAACTGTTATTATACGGACCTCTATCAGAAGGATAATAACTTAAATCCAATGTATTTATAACCTGAGACTGTCCTTGTGCAATATCTGTCAAAGGATACAATTCCTCACTAAAAATTCTTCTGGTATTGTTGAAAGATAAATCTTGATTTGAAATTCCTGCGGGCTTTTGAGTATAAAAAATAGGATCAATAGAATACCAAGCTAGTTTGGCTCTTTTAAATCCATAACTCAAATCATTTGCATTCGCATTGAAATCATACGTGCTCATGGTATTTCTTTCCGGTGTTGATGACAGACTCCAAGCATACGGAGAACGCATATCAATAGTAGACTGTGAACCTTCAAAATCATCTACATAAATGGTAGATTCACCTTGAAACTGATCTGCTTTTGGAGTGTCAGGTTTCAAAAAAGCAATTTCTCCTCTTACAGAAAGATTAGATGGTACATCAGTATCTACATTTGGTAATTTATTAACCAATCGAGTCAAGAAAGGAACTTCGGTTGAAAAATTAGTATTGAAACCAAAAATAGTATTGTTAACTGATTCCTGACCAAAGCTTGATTTTTGAGTAAATGGTCTTTCGGTCATCTTAAGGAAAGTTCCTCCAATCAAGAAATTTTCAGAAATTTTATGTTCTACATTCACTCCCATAAACCTTCTGGTTTGTAAACCAAAAACGGAATTATTTTCCAATGACACTTCGATAGGTGTATTAGAAGCTTGAAGCGACGGATCTAAAATTTGAACTCTTCCCAATTGATAATTTACACTATAATCAATTCCTTCAACTAAAACTCTACCTGCAGCAGTAACCACAACAGAACCTTGCGGCACATTTAAAGCACCAATAGGTATTCCGTCTCCACCGGAGGATTTATATTTTCCTCTTAATAAAAATTTATTTTTATCGCTGTCCTGTAAAGCTCCAGATTGTGTGTTTCGGTACATACTACGAAACACATATTTCTTTTGGTTTTCATTATAAGAACCGGTATTGTTATAACTTTCTCCTCCAGTTGACAATTTCGAAAACAATAATTCTCCAAATGGTTCTTTGGTAGTAAAAATAATTCTTCCGTATTGGGCATCCATCGTTAAGCCTGGCATAAAATCAAAAAAACCATCACCTCCAGCTTGAGGATCATTGTTATAATTTAATTTATCCAAGTTAAATACTTTTAACAAAGGCGTTTCGGCAACTTCATTTTGAGGCAATGGATTCGGCGGAAAAGGACTTCCCGGAACTTCAGTAATATAATTTAAAGGAGAAGGATCTGTGTAAAGAATATTAAATCTAAAATCTTCTTGTTTTACTTGATAAGCACCCGGAATCTGATAGATGTTTTTCATCATCAAGTTCCAAACAGGATTTTTAACATTGGTCAAATTACTTTTCAGCATTTTCAAAATCAAACTTTGAGAAATAATCGCTTGATTTGAAGGACTGTTTCCTGTAACTACTGTTGCATCAACTCCGTCATTACCAAATTCCCCTACTTGATACACTTGATCGCCAATTGTATATTGATAAGCAACCGCCAAAACCTCATCATTAGCCAGTCTTTGTTGCAATGAAATATAACCTAATTGCGGGTTGTACGTATATTCATTTGGATTCAGCTTTCGAGCATTTTCTAATTTAGAATAATCCTGTCCTTCGCTTACAGTAACATTAAAACCTGAGTTTGAAGTTACAATTTCACGAATATTTGGATTCAATAAACCACCACCTGCTTGTATCAATTCAGGATTGTAGGCATTGTTTTTATTATCTGTTGGAGTATCCGGTCCTGCAATAAAAAAAGGAGGACTGGAAGGAATAGGATCCAAAACAACTACTTCATTATCCGTCAGACCATTTAATTGTCCTTCCCCTAAATCCTGAAGTGCAATAATATTTCTGAGGTTATTGTTGGTAGCGACTACCCTATTTTGTTTGTTGGTTACCCAAATTTCAAGTCGGGTAATTTGAACCCTACTATCTATAAATGGATAATTTACTAATGATTTATCGTATCTGTTTCTAAAGTATTGGGATAAGAAAAAGTGCCTGTCATTATCATAATCCAATGCAAACATGTCAAAATCTTGAATTGTCCCTCCGCCTTGAGCGATTAAACTTTTCGTTTGTGATTTTTGCTCAGAAAAAACTCCTGTAATGGTCGTTTTCCCAAATTGCAATTGTGTTTTTACACCAAATAAACTTTGCGCGCCTCGAATCAAAGAACTGTTCAAAGGCATACTCACATTTCCTACTTCAATTTTTTGGATAATATCGTCTTCTGAAGGCGCATATTCCAACTTCATTAAATTTTGAAAAGCAAATGTTGATTGTGTATCGTAATTAGCATTTACATTAAGTCTTGTCCCCACTTTCCCCATCAAACTCATACTTATCCTTTGATCAAAATCAAAAGAAAGATTGGACCTATTTCTAGGTGAAAAAGAGGGATTATCTTGTTTTGTATAACGCATTCCCAAATCCATTTCTATGGATCCGGTCGGTTTTACATCAATGGTATTACTTCCAAAAATAGACTCAAAAAGCCCTGATTTCACATAATATCTTGGCAATAAATCTTTTTTAGCTTCTTCGCTGCCTTCTTTTTTCCCTTCAATAGCATCCACCTTTTTTTTGAAATAATCGCGCATGGATTCTTTCAAAACCAATTTTTCGTATTCCTTTGGTGTCAATATAATAGGATAATTGATAGAGAATCCATCAACAGAATTTGTGTAAATATACCTGTCTGTTATAGGGTCATAGGTATAGGCTGAGAGAATACTCTTTGGGTTTTTCATCTGGACTTTTCCAATAGAAAATCCAGTTTTAACGGTATCCTGAGCTGCTTGATTTACTTGGGCTTGCGATGCAAAACCACAGAATAATACAAGCAAAAAAGTACAAATTTTATGCATACAACTCGTGTTACTTGAATACCTCTATAGGTTTTTTAAAGCTTTCTTGATGATTGACTCCACAGAAGCCTCTGGGTCTTCTTTGACAATCTTTTCTACCACTCTTTCTGAAGATTTTCGTAAAAACCCCAAAACTTCCAAAGCTGATAACGCCTCATCTCGATTTGTATTGCTTTGCGACATAGAAACTTCATCTAAATCATACAATTTTAATACTTTGTCTTTCAAATCCAGTATTACTCTTTGCGCTGTTTTGCTCCCTATCCCTTTTATAGATTGAATGGTTACCACATCACCAGATGCAATTGCATTCGTAATTTGTTTTGGGTCTAATGAAGAGAGCATTGTTCGTGCTATACTTGCCCCTATTCCGGAGACTGACAATAACATCTTGAAAATCTCTCTTTCTGACTTTTCCACAAAACCAAAAAGTGTATGCGCATCCTCTTTTATTTGAAGATGCGTATATACTTTTATAAAATCCGTATTTGGAAGCAAAGAATATGTATGTAAAGAAATATTTATATGATAACCAACTCCTCCACAATCAATAATTATATGCGTGGGCGATTTCTCTACTAATTTTCCTTGTAAATGTGCTATCATTAATTCTTAAATATAGCACCAAATATAATAAAATTAGCACATAATTTTATCATATTCATCAATTTAACTTCGCTTATAATTTATAGCTTATTAAGCTAAATTAAATTTGCTTTTTTCTTTCCTTTTTCCTGTGCATCTATCACCGCAATTGCCGCCATGTTGACCATTTCCTCAACACTTGCACCTAATTGAAATATGTGAACTGGTTTTCCCATTCCTAACATGATAGGTCCTATTGAGTCTACTTTATTCAATTCTTTCAATAATTTATAGGTGATATTAGCTGATTCTAAATTAGGAAAAATCAACGTGTTTACTTTCTTTCCTGCCAACTTAGAAAAAGGGAATTTTTCTTTTAACATTTCAGGATTCAAAGCAAAATCTGCTTGAAGTTCTCCATCAATAATCATATCAGGATGATTTTTATGCAAATAAGCTACCGCTTCTCTAACCTTTCCTGCACTTTCATTTGTTGATGATCCAAAATTAGAAAATGATATCATTGCAATTACTGGCTCAACACCAAACATTTTAGCTGTTTTTGCAGTCATAATAGCAATTTTAGCTAAATCATCCGCAGATGGATTAATATTTATTGCGGTATCCGATAAAAACATTGGCCCACGAGCCGTCATCATCATATTTGTAGTAGCAACAATTGAAGCTCCATGCGCTTTTTCAATAAGCTGCAACATTGGTTTCACCACAGATGGATAACTTCTGGAATGTCCGGTAACTAATGCATCAGCTTCTCCTTCATTGACCATCATGGCTGCAAAATAGTTTCTTTCTCGCATTAATTTTTGTGCGTCCAAAAAGGAAATACCGCGTCTTTGTCTGGAAGACCAATAGGTATTTGCAAACTTATTTCTACGCGCTTCCTCTTCTTTAATTTTAGGATCTATAATTTGAACATCGGCATCAAAACCAATTTCTTCTTTTAATTCTAAAATAATTTCTTTGTTCCCTAATAAAATTGGGAAACCGATACCTTCTTCCAATACAATTTGAGCAGCTTTAAGAACATCTAAATGATCTGCTTCAGCAAAAACAATTTTCTTAGGATCCATCTTAGCTCTGTTTGTAATCAAACGAACCATTTTATTATCATTCCCTAAACGGTCTAATAATTCTTCCTCGTACTTTTTCCAATCCGTAATAGGATTCAATGCCACACCTGAGTCCATAGCAGCTTTTGCAACAGCAGGCGCAACAATAGTTATTAATCTTGGATCAAATGGTTTTGGGATAATGTACTCTCTACCAAAATTTAATTTTGTAGCTCCATAAGCAACGTTCACTTGTTCTGGAACTGATTCTTTGGTCAATAAAGCCAATGCTTTAACGGCCGCCATTTTCATAGCTTCATTTATCTTAGTAGCACGAACATCTAATGCTCCTCTAAAAATATAAGGAAATCCAAGAACGTTATTCACCTGATTAGGAAAATCAGAACGTCCTGTTGCCATAATAACATCTTTACGAGTTGCAATAGCCAGATTATAATCTATTTCCGGATCTGGATTTGCCATCGCAAAAACGATAGGATTATCAGCCATGCCAAGTAACATTTGCGGAGACATAATTCCTCCCGTAGAAAGACCTAAAAAGATATCTGCACCAACTAATGCTTCTTCAAGACTCATTGGTTTAATATCTTTGGCATATTTTTGTTGCAAAAGAGACAGAGAAGGATTGTCTTTTGTCAAAACTCCTTTACTGTTAAACATTAAAATATTCTCCACTTTTACTCCTAATAAAACGTACAAATCGGCACAAGCCAAAGCAGCAGAACCTGCTCCTGAAACGACCATTTTTACATCTTCTGCATTTTTATCTGCTAATTCTAATGCGTTCAACAATGCCGCCGATGATATGATGGCTGTACCGTGCTGATCATCGTGCATTACAGGAATATTCAACTCTTCGACCAATCGTCTTTCAATTTCGAAAGATTCCGGTGCTTTAATATCTTCCAGATTAATACCACCAAAAGTTGGCGCTATATTTTTAACCGTTTGAATGAATTCTTCAATATCTTTTGTTCCAATTTCGATGTCAAATACATCAATATCAGCAAAAATTTTAAACAACAATCCTTTCCCTTCCATTACTGGTTTTGATGCTTCGGGACCAATGTCACCCAATCCTAAAACTGCAGTTCCATTTGTGATTACGGCAACTAAATTTCCTTTTGCAGTATATTTATAAACGTTGTTTACATCTTTGGCAATTTCTAAACACGGCTCAGCTACACCAGGAGAATATGCCAAAGATAAATCTCTTTGTGTTGCATATTTCTTAGTGGGAACTACTTGAATTTTACCAGGAGTAGGCTTTGCGTGGTATAATAATGCTTCTCTTCTTTTGCTATTTTTGTCCATTGTTTTTAGATTTTATTCTAGCGTACAAAGATAGGGCTCTTGATTTAAAAAAAGAGGACTTTTCCCCCATTCTTTTGTATAAAAACAAGCGTATTTTGATTCCAAAAAAAAAGCTGCACTACCGGCAGCTTTTTATAATTATAACTTTTCTGATTCTTTTTATTGTGTAATATAAGAGTTTAAATGTTTAATGGTATCTTTTTGCATCTCGATTATAGCTTTTACAACGTCACTAATAGAGATAATCCCAATTACAATTTCATTTTCCAGAACTGGCAAATGTCGAACTCTTTTTGTACTCATTAATTCCATGCAGTACTCTAAATTATCCGATGGACTTACCGTTACCACATCTGTTTCCATGATTTCATGAACAAAGGCTTTCTTTGAAGATTTCGCTTTCAAAACAATTTTTCGAGCATAATCTCTTTCAGACAAAACCCCTTTGAGAACAGTATCTTCTATAATAAGAATTGCCCCGATGTTTTTTTCGCTCATCACTGTCAATGCTTCGTATACAGTGTTAGTGGAAAGTATGGAAAAAACTTCCTTTCCTTTAGTGCTTAAAATTTGATTAACTGTCATAATTGATTCATTTAGTGAATTATAAAGTTAAAAAAAATATACATTCAAATAACAAAAATATTTTTCAGTACTAAAATATGTCATCGGGAGAAATCAGTTCTCCTAATTTCTCTTTTAATTCCGCATTCAAAATTTGCAATCCATATTGATAGGACGCATTCACCCAGCCAAAACCTTCTTTTGCGATGTAATCAAATTCAGTCCCTACGTTTCCATATTCGGCAAAAACTTTATGTGAACTGATTTCCAAATCAAATTTTTCCGGAATCGTCCCATTATAATCGACCGCATTTCTGGTAATTAACCACAACCAACGGTAGACCATTTCTTGTGCTTTATCCAAATAATTGTACTTAATCAATCCTTCCCACAACAACATTTGGTGCGGTGCCCAACCAAATGGATAATCCCATTGTCGTTGAGGCGCTTCTTCTGGAGCATTAGCAATACTCGCCTTAGTACTTCCCGTAATTCCGCCTGTTTTCACAAATTGTGGCAAGGCTACCTCGACTAATTTTTTAGCCTGATTTTCATCACACAACCCAGCCCACAAAGGAAAAAATGTTGTTGCAGCTTCAAATGGAAATTGCTCATGGTTCACAAAATCATAATCGAAATACATGCTTGCTTTTTCGTTCCAGCACAATTCATTCATTTTATCTTTACGAAAAAGCGCTTTTTGCTCCCATTCTTCCGAAGTATGAGCTACACCACCAACTTGAAAACTGTTCCCGAAATAAGTAGCAATTAGATAAGCTACATCTTTTTCGTATTTATAAAGAAAACTGTTGACATCTACTGAATTCAAATTGGCGCACGTATTAATGAGTCGGTTAGTCGTGTCGTGTCCACTTTCTCTCATGCTTCGGTCGTGAACAAAATAGACATCCAGTTCAGCATCAACAAGCGTTCTCTGCAAATATTGTTTTTCAAATTCTCGAATAGGTAAATTATATTTTTTAGCATACGGTTCTAAAACATCATCAAAATGTCCCGGTTCCACCTCAAACGGCATTCCAATTCCATCAGCCTTATATCGATTTAAACCCGTTGGCGTCAATCGGTTTCCTTGAACCATCCAAACCGTGTTGTATTCCAAAATAACCGTTTCCAAATGGCTTCTTAACCAGTCTAAACTTGGTATTTTCTTTTTGGCAATTTCTATTAGCAATGAGGAATACAACGGAGGTTGTGTTCTTGTCAAATAATAACTCCTATTCGCATTCAGAATTTTTCCGTAATGTATAATTTGGTATTTAAAATTTTCAGCAATCGCAATTGCTTTGTCTAATTGATTATCAATTAATAAGCCTACACCTATGAAATAACTGTCCCAACCATACATTTCGTTGAATCTTCCGCCAGGAACCACAAAGGGAACGCCTTGCAGACTGTATATTTTTTGTTCCAAAGCCAAAGCCAGAATTCCCGGTTTTTCATTTAAAGTTTCCACATATTCCACCGAATAATTTTCTGGTAGAATTTCGACTTTAAAATTTGGCAATTGTTTTTCCAATTCCTGAAAATAAGTAACTCCCTGTTTATCTTTTGCAGAAACATAAAGTGTTGCCACATCACTGGAGGTTTTTTCGTCTTCAATAATTTGTGTCAAACCTTTTTTATCAATAGTCCGAGTCAGTTCCTCCCAATAATCATCTTTGATTTTTCTTGAAATTCGTTGTACTGGATTCTCTTGAATACGACTCAAATCAACTTCACCCATTCCTGAATTTGCGTCCTTAAGTTGGGCTAATTCCTGTAATAAATTGGACAAATGATACGTCCCCACAATCGCTTCTTCTTGTTTAGTAGTTTCGTCTACCAAAATAAATCTTTTAGGGCCATTATCGTCTTTCGTGATTTTTTTGTCCTGATCCGTATCCTCTTGAAGCAATAGTTCCTGGAATACTTTGTCTATATTGAGTAAGAATTTCATTGTTTAGCAGTAAGTTTTTTTAGAATAAAGAAAGAAACCAGTAATAGCGCCATTGGTATTAATGTATAATAAAATGCATTTTCCGGGCCTTCGTTTTTAAATAAATAACCAATAACTCTGGAGCCCAAAGTACCGCCAAGCGCAGAGAAAACTACAATTAAACCAGTCATCGAACTGTGCAGTTTTTTAGGCAAAGCACTTAAAACCACTGAATTTAAAAGCGGATAAATAGGCGCAATAAAAAGTCCTACCAATGGAAAAGCAAATCCTATCAAAGGGATATCGCCAAGCGAATTGATTTCTTTGACATCCAATCCAACCGTTTTAGGAAGTACAAAAACCACAATAAGCATAGCTGCAACAATACAAAAACTAAGTACCCAAATCCAATTGACTCTTTTAGTAATTACACCCGCCAAAAGTCGTCCTACAGCTAATGAAATAGCCAAAATACTTGCCATCATAATGCTGATGTTCTCCGGTAGATGCAACACTTTACTATTAAAAGTAGGCAGCCAAGACATAATTCCCTGCTCAATCATTACAAACAGGAACGCACTGATTACAAAAACTATGGTTAATAGTTTTGCAAATAATTTGAACATTTGTTTGAAGTCATCTGCTAAATCTACGCCCGGAATTTCGGTTTGATTTTCGAATTTAGTAAAAAATAAAAAACCAAAAGAGACTAACGAAATCGCAGCCAATAACCAATATACATTCAACCAAGCATCTGGATTCGAATCTGAATTAAACGCGGGAAATAAGAAATATGCCAATGCAATTCCTATCATAAACACACCT
This sequence comes from Flavobacterium algoritolerans, assembly GCF_030010385.1. Lineage (NCBI taxonomy): Bacteria > Pseudomonadati > Bacteroidota > Flavobacteriia > Flavobacteriales > Flavobacteriaceae > Flavobacterium > Flavobacterium algoritolerans. The sequence continues at coordinate 544,665 of NZ_JASCRZ010000001.1, forward strand.
TCAATACTACTCATCAAACTATTATGTTCCTGCTGATTCTCTGTTATTGTTCCAATAAGTGAATACACAGATACTTTTATCAATGCGAATGAAACACCAACGGTAGCAAAAAGTAATTTTGCCGTTCCAAAAGAATTTCCAAAATACATACTAATACAAGCCAGAGAAACCAAGGCTAAACCAATAAGCATAGCTCTCTTGTATCCTATTCTTGGTAAAAATGAAGCGATTAAAAATGAAACTATGGCGATGGGCAAATCCTTGAAAGCTTCCAGAACACTGGCTTGCAATTCATCTACACCATAATTTTTTTGTGCCTTTAGTATCACAATTCCTACGCTGTTCAGCAGAATCGCAAATACAAAGTAATTGAGATACATGGCAATTTTAACCGTACTTTTTTTCATCTTTATTTCTTAATTAATTGTATAATTATTGTTTTCAATCTCTTTAGGCTTGGCAATCTTTATTTTCATATTTTGGTAAGATATCAAAATTAAAAACTCATCGTACTTCTCAGTCCATTATCAGTATGCTCAATTATAAATCCATTAGTTTGAAGATTTGCCTTTAGATGCGCAACTGTGGTACCATTTACCCATTTGATATCTATAATTTCATCCACAGTATCATTGATTTCTACTTGACCTAAAAATGCATTCGAAGTATTCCTTAACCTAATAATCTCTAGCTGTCTATTAACAACTCCTGTTTTCAACCCGCGCTCAATATCGGGTAATGTCAATGTGGTGCGATTAATTTCTTTATGTCCTGCACTACCACCATTATCAGCTGCTTCATAATTATTTTTACCGGCAAAAATATCTAAGTACCAAACCTGTGGAATACCAGGCATAAACATTTGAATGGCCCTTGCCAGAAGTAATTTTTGTTCATTTTCACCTAATGCACTAAAAAATGTAGCATTTATTTGATAATAAGAAATTTTATTCCCAGATGGATCGTAGAGATTTTTCACACGACCACCTCGTTCCATGATTTTATTCATGATACCCTCTATATCAGCATCCTCTAACAATCCTTTATTATAAACACCATTTACCTCCTTGCCTTTCAAGTCCAAAACAGGTATTCCATCATGACAACCAAGCATATTTACTGTTTTATATCCTTTGGCAATAATTTCCTTAGCCCAACTTAATAAAGCTTTACTAGTTTTATTTTCGATAGTGTGTATCGTTAAACCAGGTAAGAAAAAATCATAGATATGATATCCTTCATTGGCGACCTCATCGTGTAAATGCAAACCATATTCTGCATGTATTTCTGGCAATAACATCAAATTATTTTGTTCTGCTATTTTCTTAATACGCTCTAAATATATCCAAGTTCCTGGTTTATTAAAAAAATTAGATTCCCCAACTTGTTTATGCAAATAGGCAAAAGCATCTAATCTAAGTATATTACAACCATAACCGCTTAATTTCTTTAGAGTCTCCTCATAAAATTCCCATACTAAAGGCGATTCACCATTGACATCCATTTGTCCTAAATAGGTGCGCTTTTGCTCAACAATTTGTAAAATTTCTGGTTTAAAAGGAGTGCAATCTTTAAAATCAACGGTTTTGAAATCTTGATTATTATTAATTGCGGTATTAACCGCAGTAACAATAAACTGACTTTTCTCTTCCGTTAAACTTATATTTTGTAAATCAATTACAGCAATTGGATTGTAGGTAACTTGCTGATAAAAAGTATTCCAATAAGGCTGTTCGGTACCATCGGGGAACCGTACTTTCAAGATGGGCAAACCTAACTTTCTCATGAATAATTTATTGAGAAATTCTGGTTTTGGAATTACAATTCCCTCTTCGTTCAGTACGCCGTTTCCCTCCCAGAATTCATTCCAATTTATAAAAAAATCTTTAAATTTTGATTTATTACCGTATTGTAGCATGTCTTTAAACTGAGGGGAAGCCACAGAAAGATGATTTAATACGATATCGAACTTCAATTTTATATTAAGCTCTTTTAAATCTAGCAAATCTTTTGTATCAACTAAATCCTTATTAATATCATAATCGATAATAGAAAAGCCTCTATCTAAATCGCTATTGAAAAAAGTGGGCAAAACATACAATAAAGAAAAAACATCTTTGAATTCAGTCATTTTAAGCATGCCTACAGCGTCAGTTAATTTTTTTCCAATACTGTCTGGATAAATATTAAGCATAACACCACTACTGATTTTTTTATTACTTTGTAGCATCGTATTTTATAAAAGTTTAGAGAGGATATTAATGTTATCCGGCAATCGTCCTACATTTTGCAATTTTAAAGCCGCTAGTTTTAAAGCGATGTCCAAACATTCATTAATTGATTTTTGCTTAATGTAAGCGAATAAAAATCCAGACCAAAAAGCATCACCTGCTCCTGTGGAGTCCATAACTTTGTCAATTTTTATTGCTGGCATTTGTATTATTTCTTTACCTTTTTGAGATAGTTTTACTCCTTTACTTCCTAAAGTTAAGCAAACCAAATCCACACCTTGATGGTGAAAAAATTCGAATATCTCTTCATGCGGAAGTTCTTTCTCAAAAAGACGCAGCATATCGTCCTCACTAATTTTTATTAATGGATTAAACTTACAATAGGCATTGATTACTTTAAAAGCCTTCTTTTTACTTTTCCATAGCTTTCTTGCATAGTTAACATCAATACTTAGCTTACATCCTAAATCATATGCCTCCTGTGCTTTCTTTAAGATTGTTTTTTGTGCAGGATTTTTACTTAATGCAAAACAAGTGGTATGAAATATCTTAGTATTGGATAATATTTCCTTTGAAATTTGTTTTTCATAAATACAACAATCTGCTGAACGATACGGAATGAAATCTGGCGTTCCCTGAGACCTTGAAACAAAAATCACACTCGTGGATTTATTATCAAGGACGTTGAGGTGGTTTGTATTCACCCCAACACTTGCTAATCGTTCCGAAATGTAGGAACCAAAACCATCATTCCCTACAGTAGCAACCATTATAGTATTTAATCCTAATCGCGTTGAATTCATAGCAACATTGGTTGGTGAGCCGCCCAAATACCTATGATAATCTCTAGTATCATTAATAAGAACATCTTCTTGATGACCAATAAAATCTACAAGTACTTCACCAACACAAAGGATATCTATTTTATTATTTATTGTATTATTCACTTAACTTTGTTTTTTTTGTTTTAATTAATAATGTGCAGAGAGCAGCAATCAGTAACAATACTCCAGCAAAACTGATAGCTTGACTCGGATCGTTATCTAAAAAATTCTTTAAAATGTAACCAAATGATAGGTTTTGGATAATCATTGGAATAACAATCATCATATTAATAATTCCCATATAAACTCCGTATCTTTCCTTTGGAACAACAGCAACAACCATCAAATAGGGAATGCCCATCATGCTTGCCCAAGCAATTCCGTAGCCAATAATCACAGCAAAAAATACATATTGATTTTGAACTATTGGAAACCACAAGAAAGAAACCGCTCCTAATAACAAGCATACAAAATGAATTATTTTAGCTCCGTGTTTTTTGGCCAATTTTGCCAAATAAAAAGCAATTGAAAATGTAACTATAAATCCAAAAGCACCGATTAATCCGTTCCATTCTACTGCTTTTTCATACCCCATTACATTCTTTGGAGTTACATTCCAAACTGATAATCCAATACTTTTTGAATTGTTTTGCCAGTAACACATCATTGCATACCACTGAAACAAATAGACAAGGAATAATTGCCACATTACCGTTGGCATTTCTAAAACAGCTTTGTAAATATCTATAAAAGGTGAAAAAACATTTAAAGGTTCTCGTTTTAAAATTGCTATTTCTTCTGCTGTTGGTGGGATTTCTTTTGTTTTACTCATACTCCACCAAATAGAAGTTATAGAAAGGACCGCTCCTAAAAAGAAAGAGGCATAAATCCAAGTTGGCAACGACCCCGTATACCCTACAAAAACAATTGGAAATAGAAATAACGAAATATAGGCCAGAAACTGTCCAAAACCAGTAAAAAAACTTTGAGCCTGAAAACCAGTTGGTTGTTGTTCTTCATCCAGCGTATCCGCAATAAAAGCGCGATACGGCTCCATAGCAGTATTATTACCAACATCAAGTATCCAAAGCAAACCTGCCGCCATCCATAACGAACTGCTAAATGGAAATAAAAATAAAGCAATACTACAAATTATAGCTCCAATAAAAAAATAGGGTTTTCGCCTTCCCCATCTTGGATGCCATGTTTTATCACTCATCGCACCAATAATAGGTTGAATTAATAAACCTGTTAAAGGTCCAGCAAGATTTAGTATTGGTATTTGATCTGGACTTGCATGTAAAAAATCATATATAGGATTTACGGCACTTTGTTGCAAGCCAAAGCTGTATTGAATACCAAAAAAACCAACATTCATATTGATTATTTGCCAAAAGCTCAATTTTACTTTTAAATTCATTCTACGTGATTAATTTGTTAATTTTTTCTAAAATTAATTTTAAAATCGCCAATTAAATACAGAATAAAAACAAAAACGTTTTCGGAAGACCCGAAAACGTTTTCGATAGATTTAAATTACCTAAAAAATCTTTTTTATTTTGAAGTAAACGGAATGATTATTTTAGTTTCCCATTCTAACTCTTCTCCTCCATTAAAAGGATTCGACAAGAAATGTTCCAAAACTTTATTCTCCAATTTAAGATTGTGCTTTTTTGCATAATCCATCAAAGCAAACCAAGCTCTGTCTGAAGTTCTGAAATTCCCGTAATAAGTAGCTTTTAATCCTTTTACAACTGGTAAATTTTTAAACTTCACAATATCATCCGGAACAATTTTAGTATTCTTATCAACTGGGAAGCAATAATTAAAATCAATTGTTTCTTTATCAAGATTCCAGTTTGTAACTTCTACATATGGCCTTCCAATTATTTTTATTTGATTTTGAAATAAAAAACCAGTTATTAAAGCATCGTTAGCAATCATCTTTTGTGCTTTTTCTTGCAAAACACTTTTTAAACTAATGTAGGCTACAAATGTTTCTTCTGAAACACCTTCTCCGTCAATTCTTATTTTAAAATTTTTCAAATGATCGCTCAGTCCTTTCTTAAAATCAGTAATTTTTCTGATTTGTTCTTGTTTAAACTTAGTATTAAAAAATGGAGCCGTTATTTTATTATAGATACTGTGATTCAAATCCTTGATACCAACATTGATTTTTGTCACTGAATCATTCATATACACAATGTCCCAGGTGTATTCCATTTGGACATCGTCTCTTTTCATTTCTTGCTTGATGAAATCAAAATTTCTCTTTTCTAAAATGATATAATTTTCTTTCTCATTTATCATTTGATTAGCTGACCACTCTTGAATACCTTGAAAAATAGTTCCTGTTGCCGCTTTTACTTTAAAAGAAACACGATAATCCGTTTCTTTAATAAACAAATACCAAACTAAAAACAAACAGAATAAGGCACTAAATCCTAATATAATTTTTTTTCTAACAGTCATTATTTTTTAATCATCTTTAATTTATTATTGATATAACCTCCAATATTATTGCCTTGTGCAACACCATTTTCAATTGCTGCTCTGTAGTGAATTCCTCCGTAAAGCCTACTAATTGAAGCTTCTGCGGCAGCTTGTTTAAATGATTTAAAAGGTCTTTTAGGCAACCCAAAAGAAACTTCTGAATCATCGATATAACTAAAATTATCCCCAAAAATAGAGGTTAAAATAATTGCTGAACACGAAGAAACAACAGAATGTCCGCTTACATATTCTGGAAAAGGTGGTGTTTGTAATTGTGGTCTCCAGTTTTCATCTATATTTTGATTAATATACGTTTCAGGACGCACAACATTACTTCTGTACTTTTCTTCCCAACAACTGATAAAACTCTCAAAAATTCCAATTGATGTTTTAGTATAAGCAAAAACCGTAGTCTCAAAATCTGATTTAGATTTTTTTAAAGCTATTTTAGTAATGTTAATCCAGTGTGCATCTGGTGTATTTTTCTTTTTTGCAAACATCATATGACCTTGTATAACGGTAGCATACGGATTACAATCCCAAAAGGAAGCTATAGCCGATTCTTCAGGAATTGGTTTGCTTGAATTTTTCTCCACTTCAACTAATTTTTCAGAAATCAAATTTCCTACATCATAAGTTTCCTTTGCATCTTTATAAAAAGCAGAATTTTTATCCGTAGAAAAAGGATAAGGTGCAATGGGTTTAAATTGAGATGCTGAATCCATAACCAAAGTCCTTATTTCTCCCCAATGCGGTTCAACACCATCCATATAAGATGGCGGAGTTGGCTGCCATCTTCCAGCTTGATCTGCATGAACTGAAAATTTAGAAAAAGTTCGAGTTTGCTTATAATTGTCTTTTCCCATCCACATTTTGATTCTATCCACCACTTTTAAAGCGTATTCTTTAGACAAATCAAATTCTTTTTGATTTTCGGAGCCCCATTTTTCATACAAGCTATCTCTGTATTTTTCTAGAGCTTCCTCAGAAAAAATCAATTGTTTACTCACTTCAATATGAGCAATAAGCGCTGCTAAATTTTTATTCACTCCACTTTTCGGATCTAGTTTAGGAATAGAATCCAATCCTTTTAACTGACCTTGCAAACTTTCATATTTAGTGTTGTTTTGAGCCATAATCTCATAAGCAGCAACATTTGGATAAACATAAATTCTACTGGCTACAGGAGGCGAAAATATATCATGGACCATAATTCCTGTTACCGTATCAACTGCAGCACAAAAATCATCTGTCGTCACTTTAATAGGAGTGTCTTTTTTACATGAAGTTAAAAAAAGCATTACAAGTCCTAAAAGATAAATTTTAGAGTTCATGTTATTGGGTTTAATTATTTTACTTGTCATTAAATTATTTTTTAGCTGAAGGCATTTCATACAATTCTGCTTTTTTATTATTGATAGTAATCAACATGTATTTCTTTCCGTTGAAATTGACAATATCCAAGTGCCTAACTGCCTTTTGAGTCAAATCAATTCCTATTTGATTGCCTAAAAAGATGGTTTTATCATTCTTGATCAAAGCTCCAGAAAATCCGTCAAATCTACTGTGATAGGGTGAAACCCCAAAGTAATTCCCTGCTGCAAAAACTTCCTCGTTCGCATCTGAATCAAAATTAGATTTCAGAAAACTTGTAATGGGTGCCACTTGCATTTTATTCGAAAAAGGAACAAAAGTAAACTTTCCTTTATCATTTCTCAAATAACCTGACTTCAGATTATGAACTTCAAACAAAGTTCCTTTTTCCAGCATTTTTGGATCAAAAATCTCAACCAATGTTTTACCCGCAAAGGATTTGTAACTGTTGAATTTCTTTTTTAGCATCCCGCTGAACTGTTCTGCAAGTTCATCCAGACCTAATATAGTATAATATTGTCCTTTCTTTTCTATTGCCACAATCGTTTCAAAAGATCCGTTAGTATCAAAATCATCATAATACATTTTCATTGGAAAATCCTGCGAAGCTTTAAATTTAGAATTCATTCCCCAGTTTCCTACCAAGTAATCTTCGTCACCATCATGATCTATATCAAAAGTAAGTACTGATTGCCACAATCCATTGCTTTTTTCCGAAAAAACTGTTGCTGTCACATCCGTGAATTTACCGTTTTTATTAGCAAAAAAAGTAGGCTTCATCCATTCGCCAACTACAATTAAATCTATCTTTCCATCTTTATCAAAATCAGTAAAAACAGCATCTGTAACCATTCCGATTTTCTCAAAAGTCTTATTTTGAACAATAGTTAATATTCCTTTATTGTTGTTCAATAAATAACAATCCGGCATACTTCCAAATCTATTATTGTATGAATTATTACCCACAAAAATATCTAAATCACCATCTTTATCATAATCAAAAGTCTTTACAACCGATGCATTTTGAGCCAGCTTAGGCAAAACTGCATTTATATACTGATTGTTTTTATTTAGATACAAACGATCTTGCAAATTAGATGCATTTTCACCTCCACCGGAAGCTACATACAAATCATTTGTTTTATCATTATTAAAATCGCCTATGACAACTGAAGCATCTTCAAAAATAGAATCTTTTTCGATTGCAGCAAATCCCTTTTTAGAAAATCCGGAAGCATTTTGAAAATAAATCGATACTTTTTTACCTTTGGAACCACCAAAGAAAATATCCTCTTTTCCATCTCCATTCAAATCTCCAACTGCCGTTGCTGCTCCACGATCAGAGCGTTGGTATGGAATTAATTTTTGGGACAAAATATCAATAAAATCATTTTCCTGATGTGTAAAATCAATTCCTAAACCAGCTTCTACCTTTTTAAAAATTGGCAGAACACCCGGATGTAATTTTTTATAATCAAAAGCTTTTCTATTCTGATTGGCTTTTACGGTAAGTGTTTGACATGTTTTAATATTTTTTACTGTTTGATACGTTTTATCCGGCCAAATCACCACTAATGAATCTATCTTAGTTGTTTTTCCATAACCAAAATGGACAATTGGTTCTGATGAAGACTGAAATCCTCTAGTAGTCTGTAGTTCCTTAAATTGTTTTTTTCCTTTGGAATAAGAAATTACTTTGGCTCCAATCCCAAAAGTATTTTTTCCTGTAAACCGCAGTTTCAATTTTAAATAGTTTGATTTGGTATCCGTTTTATTGATATAAAGGGAAGCAATTGCATTGGTATTATTGGTAATTACATCTAAATCTCCGTCATTATCAATATCTGCATAACCACTCCCATTTGAAATTATAGAATCATTTTCTATCCAATCACTTGAACGGTTTTTAAACTGTAAATCAGCTGCACCTTGAAAAACATAATTTGTCACATTTCCCTTTGGCATTCGCTTCAACGCTTCTTTATCCAATAACTTTGTCGTACTAATTTTGCTTTTTATTTGATCATTTGAATAATATTTCACATAATCTAAATCGTTCGGACGTTTTGGAATTCCGTTACTAACAAAAATATCTTGTTCTCCGTCTTGATCATAATCCCCAAATAAAGTACTCCAACTCCAATCTGTTGCTGCTACACCACTCAATAAAGCAGTTTCTGTAAAATGGCCTCCTGCTTGATTTAATTGCAACGTATTTCTGGAATACTGATAATGATAGCCTAGTTTTTCGGTTCTCATTTTTATCATTTGAGTATTGTCATCACCCAATGATGATTTCAACACTTTTTCGTCTTCTGGAAGCATGTCTAAGCTCAAAATATCAGGAAAGCCATCATGATTAACATCGGCAACATCAACACCCATTGAGAAACGACTCGTGTGTCCAAAATATTGTTTTAAACTTTCCGTAAAAGTTCCATCACCATTATTTAGATAGTAGTAATCATCTTCGTGAAAATCATTCCCCACATAAATATCTGGATAACCATCTAAGTTAAAATCAGAAACTGCCAATCCTAAACCGTATCCATTTGCACCGCCAAAAATCCCAGCCTGCTCACTTACATCAACAAATTTTCCATTATCATTACGAAATAACTTATCCCCACACTCATAACTCCTTTTATTCCTAATAGCAGCATTTCCAAAAGATAATTCAGAGTGGACGGCATGATTCAATAAATACATATCTAAATCCCCATCCAAATCATAATCAAAAAATGATGCTGATGAACTATAATTATCAAGATCTAATCCGTACTCTGCTGCACTTTCAGTAAATGTATTGTCTTTGTTATTGATAAATAATTCATTCTGACCTTCAAATCCATTAATTCCAACAACTGCACAAACATAAATATCCAGATATCCATCTCCATTTACATCAGCCATAACAGTCCCGGCATTCCAGTCACTTTGACTTTCTACACCAGCTTTTACTGAAATATCCTCAAATTTATTTTTCCCTTTATTCAAATACAATTTATTTTTTCCTTGATTGGAAGTAAAATAAATGTCTACCAAGCCGTCATTATTGATGTCACCAAGAGCTACTCCACCACCGTTATAATAGTAGAGATAATCTAAAATGGAAATATTTTTGGATTCTAATAATTGGTTATTGAATGTAATATTGCTTTCCTCTGAAGACAATTTCTCAAATAATTGTCCCTCTTTTTTGGAACAACCAATAAATAGCAATGAAGCCAGTCCTATTCTGAAAAAATTATTCATGGCGTCTAAATATTTTAGGAGTATTATCATTAACAACAGCTATAATCGAAACCGTTTTATTTTTATCTTTTATTATTTTAACTTGTTTTACTTCCCCTTTTATGAAGAAACCTGATTTATTATAAGGCATCCATGAAAAAGTTCCGTTCTTGCTTCCCAAAAGTAAGCTGCCATAATTTGCATCCAATCTAGAGAATTGTGGTTTGAATTCGTATTGATTTCCACCCAAGATTAAATCCAAAATCCCATCATTATTCACATCCATTGTAGCAATGGTATTCACACAAGAAAACTGAACTTCTTTTGGAAGTGCTTTTATCTCAAACTTACCATTTCCTTTGTTAATTGCGATAAAACTTTCTTGAATATTGACTGTCCTTTGAATCGAGTTATCCACTACTTCTTTAGCAAATAATTCCTGAAATGTTTTTTTGGAATAATCTGCATAGCTCAAATTTTTCTTCTTAATCGAAGGAATTTGTTTGGCCAATTCCTGTTTTAGGTTTATTGGTAAATCTCTACCTTCAATTGATCTGGTTGCTATTTGCTCAATGGTTCCATTATTATCAAAATCATTGGTAAACAATTTCATCGGATTAGCATTGGTCGCTTTGTAGTTTGTATTTGTTCCTTTATTACCCAAAATCAAATCTTTTTTACCGTCATTGTTCAAGTCAACACAACTAACAGCATTCCAGAAACCAAGATACCCAGCAAGATTAGATTTATATTCCACCAATCGGCGTCCATTATTTTTGAAAATCATTGGCGCTGTCCAATCCCCGACTAAAATTAAATCTTTTTTGGAATCGTTATCAATATCTTCCCAAATTGCATCGGTTATCATTCCAACCGAGTTAATTTTGAATGCTTTTTTATCCGTTACGTTTGTAAAGTTTCCTTTTCCGTCGTTTTCCAATAACAAATGCTTAGGATCAATTCCATAAACACCTGGGACGCTTCGACTTCCTATAAATACGTCGGTATCGCCATCATTATCAAAATCGTTTGAAGCGATTACCGAAACATTATTGTTAGTTGTTGGTATGTTGGTTTTGCTTTTGACAAAAACTCCTTTTCCGTTATTCAAATACAGACGGTTTTTATAATTAGCCTGATCCGCTTTTTCATTTCCACCGGAACCTACAAGTAAATCGATGTCTCCATCCTTATCAGAATCAAAAAAACTGGCGGCAGTATCTTCAAAAGTTGCATCTGTCTCTAAGTCTTTTTGGTCTGTAACTGAATAATTACCATTCCCCTTATTTAAATATATTTTACCGGATTGCCCTTTGGCTCCGCCAATAAAAACATCCTCATTCCCATCACCGTTTATATCAGCAACTGCTAATGACGGCCCTTCTTGAGAAAGCATTTTAGAGATTAGACCTTCATGATCAAAATCGACATAATTATTTTCTTTGTGTGCTAAAAATTGATTTTTCTTTTCAGCAAACAATGGTTTTTGTTTATCACTTTTAGGAACATAATCTATTTTGGCATTTGTAATATTCAAATTTAAAGTACAATTATTGGCAATTTTTTTAATCGTCTCAGATTTACCATTTGGCCAAATCACTTGCAATGAATCAATTTTTTTGGTTCCAATTCCAAAAGTCATTACATAATCAATAGACGATTGAAAACCTCTGGAAGGAATTAATTCTTGTCTAAGAATTTCTTTACCAGAAAATAACTCAACAACACTCCCAACACCAAATTTGTTTTGATTATCTCCTTTTAGTTTTACTTTAACGTAATGATTTTTCTTATTTTTCTCGGAGTTATTTCGGTATACAAAAGATTCCATATTGACATTATTGACAATCAAATCTAAATCTCCATCATTATCTAAATCTCCATAAGCGGCACCGTTAGAAAAACTTGGAGTATCTAATCCCCATTTCATAGCTTCATTGCTAAAGGTCAGGTTTTTGTTATTCTTGAAGGCGTAATTTGGTATCGGCGTGCTTGGCATTTTACTGATAATAGTCTGAATTTCTTCTTTTTTACCTGTAACCACCATTTTTTGCATAAACTCATTGGCAAAAAAATCAACAAAATCCTGATTGGTTAAATCGTTATAAATTCCGTTACAAACATAAATATCTTTGTAACCATCATTATCCATATCAAATAATAAAGCACCCCAACTCCAATCGGTTTTGGCAACGCCTGCATGATTTGCTATTTCAAGAAATTGATTGTCGCCATTGTTTATTTGCAACGTATTTTGCATGTATTGATAGTAGAAATCCAGATTTACTTTCCTTGTAAATAAATCATAGTTTTCAAAATTTGTAGTCGTTTTTAAGCGTTCATCCGGTTCCGGTAACATATCCGTTACAAAAATATCGGCTTTCCCGTCATTGTTTACATCGGCCATGTCAGCTCCCATTGAAGATTGACTAATGTGTGATGTCCATCCCTGAATTTGTTCGGTAAAGGTTCCGTTTTTATTATTTATGTATAAATAGTCTCTTTCATAAAAATCATTCGAAATATAAATATCCGGATACAAATCGCCATTTACATCTCCTACCGTAACTCCTAGACCAAAGCCTATCAAACTACCGTAGATTCCTGATTTCTCACTTACATCAATGAATTTTCCGTTGTCATTGCGCAACAACTTGTCACCGCCTCCTTTTAGAATTTCAGCGACATCCCAATCTTTATCCCTTAAATCTCTTTTGTTAGAATAATTAAGACTGCTTACTGGGATAAAACTATTATTTAGAATATAAACATCTAAATCACCATCTTTATCATAATCAAAAAAAGCAGCATGCGTAGTAATTCCTGTGTCAGCTAGATTGTATTCATCTGCTTTTTCGGTAAAAGTATTATTACCATTATTAATGAAAAGTTCGTTTTTTTGTTGATAACCCAAACTATTTCCTGCATTACATACATAAATATCGAGTAACCCATCGGCATTTAAATCAACCATTACAACACCGGTTGACCAGGTTTTGGTTCCTTCAACACCAGCTTTTTTAGAAATATCATCAAATTTAAAATTTCCTTTATTTAAGTAGAGTTTGTTCGTTCCTAGATTTGAAGTGAAATATACATCTGAAAGGCCATCATTGTTGATATCTCCAATAGCGACACCGCCACCATTATAAAAATTTCTGTATTTGAATATGTTCATGTCTGCGCCATTTTTAACTTCATTTAGAAAATCAATTCCGGTTTGTGAAGCATCTAACTTGGAGAATAAGGCGTCTTTATTTTCTGAATTTTCTTTGGAACAATTGGAAAAAAAGAGAATAATTAGGGGTAATAAGACAAAACGATTTGACATATTATATTGTAGAATTTAGTTAGGTAATTTCAGTTGATTAGAAATGCCTAATTTATATAATATTGATAATAAAAAAGAATAAAATTGATATAAAATAAAGAGGGTAATAAATACCCTCTTTATAACTAACTCAAAAAATAATTAATTGTAAACAATACTTTAGTAACCTGGATTTTGAGAAATATTTGGATTAAATAATGCATCCGATGGAATTGGAAACAAAATATATTTAGCATCCGAAATATAAGGTTTCAATTCTCTAGCTTGCAAGAATTTTCCAAAACGAATCATATCATTTCTTCTCCATCCTTCTAACCACAACTCTTTTCCTCTTTCCAAATATACTCCATCAAGAGTAGCAGGAGAAGCTACTTGACCTGAACGACTAGCTATATCAGTCATAATAGTTCCAACACTTCCTGTACCTCCTCTTAATATCGCTTCTGCTTTCATTAATAATGCATCAGAATAACGCATGAATACATAATCATTATCAGGTGTGCCTAAATTAGCAGCATCCGGAATATATTTTTGCATTCTAATCCCTGCTGTTTCAAGAGTAGCTCCACTAGTAATCAATGTAACTGTAGGTGTATAAAACAATGCATTTCCATTTCTGTCTTTCAAAGCTACTGTCCCACCTGGCTTGAACATTTGACCAACTTGTAACCCTACTGGATTACCAAAAGCAGCAATGATAGCTGGATCAGCATTTTTAATACGTCTATCATTTGGATTAAACTTATTGTAATATTCAGCTACTGTAGAGAAACCATTCCATCCATCAGGAGTTTGGTTGTAATGCATTGACATTCTCCAGTGGTATTGAATTCCTCCTCCTGCTCCACCTCTAACGTTTTTAGAAGAAAACAAGATCTCTGGTGAAGTATTATTTGCGGGCTTGAAGTTATCCCAATAATCCGCAGCTAAACTACTGTTAATTGCATTAACATGCTCAACAACTTTATTCATATCAGCAGCAGCAAAAGTATAAGGACCTGCAGCCGTAGTTGCAGTAAACACTCCTTTATTTAAATACAATTTCGCTAATAGAAAGTGCCCAGCATCTTTATTGGCAAAGTCAGCATTACTTGAAGTTCTTGCAGGTAATGAGGAAATGATTGCTTCCAATTCACTAATTACAAAATCTGTGGCTTCAGTTCTAGTCCAAACTTTTGGATCATTCCCTAATGCACTTCCTGCTTCTCTATATGGCGTTTGTCCGAATAAATCAATTACATTATAGTAATAGAACGCTCTTAAAAAACGAGCTTGAGGTATTTCAGATGCAGAACCATTTTCAATAACTAAGTTACAATTGTATACTTGAGATAATAAAGTATTCCATGCATTTCTAACTTCATTATGATCAGGCGCCCATGTATGAACGTGAATTTGTCTCCAAGTAGCATTGTCATCCCAGTCACCTCCACGAGTTGGCCCTACTAAAGCATCCGTTGACATTTCATCTAAGGCAAACATTTGCCCTTGAGTTTCAAAACCTCTTAATCCTTCATAAGCAGTAGTCAAAAGGGAAGCAGTATTTATTGTACCTCCACCTGTATTAGATATTACAACACCATCTAATACTTCTTCATCTAAATTGGTACAACTTACGCCTAATACTAGTGTACCTGCAAAAAAGATGCTTTTAATAATATTATTTCTTTTCATTGTTCTTTTTAATTAAAATGTTACGTTAAGACCAACAGATAAGCTTTTGTCTCTTGGATATGATAAGTACTCCATACCAGCCGAAGGTACTCCATTTAAAGATTTATCAGTATCAACCTCTGGATCAGAACCTGAATATTTCGTAATTATAAATAAATTAGAAGCATTTACATATAATCTTGCTGAAGACATTTTAAATTTATCCAAGATAGAACCTTTAACTGTATATCCAACTGTTAAGTTACCCATTCTCAAGAAATCTCCTTTTTCTAAATATTTAGTAGATGGTGAATTAGGATCTCCTTGTGCTTGAGCTGAAGTTGCAGCTTCTTGAGTTACGTTTCTACCACCTATGAAAGCTCCTTTAAAGAAATAAGCGTTCGTTGTATTATTGTAAATGTAATGACCAAAAGCGCCATAAAACGAAGCTCCTAAGTCAAAGTTTTTGTATGCAAAACTTGTGTTAAAACCAACATTAATTTTAGGTATTGGTTGTTTATCTAATAATTTTTTAGCCGCAGTACCTAAACCTGTATCGTTACCAGCTGCATCAGCATAGATAGAATTTCCACTAGCATCATACCCTCTCCACTCATACAAGTAATAGGTGTAAAGTGGCTTGCCATTTGTAAGCACTTGTGCGTAAGCACCTGACAAACCTTGACCATTTAATCCTCCAGTTGCAATAAACCCTGGGAAATTTTCTAATTTATTACTTAAAAATGAAGCATTTCCTGAAACATCCCAAGAAAAATCTTCTTTATCAATAACTTTATAAGCTAAAGAAACCTCAAAACCTTTAGTAATTATATTCCCTTTTAAGTTTGTATTACGAGGTGATGGTGGACCTGGTTGAGATGCAGCAGGTGGAACAGGAGAAATTAAATCTTTTGTGTCTTTTTGAAAATAATCTACTGAACCTGTCAATTTATTATTAATCAATTCAAAATCAGATCCTACTCCAAATGACTTTGTAGTCTCCCATTTTAAATTTTCATTACCATTATTATCAAGACCTAAAGATCCGTTCAATGTATAAGCACCTCTTGAAATTGCTGAATTAGGTGCAAATTCTTGATTACCTGTCTTACCGTAATTTCCTCTAATTTTGAAGCTATTCAATAAACCTTCTTTATCTTCAACAACTTTGTAAGCAATACCTACAGATGGAAAATAGTCATATTTATTATTCACCCCTAATTTAGTAGATCCATCTGAACGCAAGGTTCCGGTAACAATTAATTTTTTGTATATAGTAGCATTGAACCTAGCAAAATAAGATTGCAATTCCGTTCTGTTTCTATATGAAAAAACCCTAAATTCATTTTGCAAACCACCTTCAATATTATCTATTAAATTTGTTTGAGCTATATTATACCCTTTACCACTTGCAACACTTCCATCTGCGTTATAGTCATAGTAAGAATAACCAACTAATGCATCTAAATTAAAATTGTCACTAAAGTCGTTGTTATAATTTAAAGTATGCTCAAAAGTTTTATTAAACTTATTATTATTATTAATAAAAGCAGAACCAAACTTTACTACACCACTTGTAGGATCGGTTGCTCTAAATTGATCTCCTTGAATATCTATTGTTGGCAACAACTGACTTTTCCTTGCTGATGTAGAACTTTCGATACCAAATAAAAATTGATATTTTAATTTGCTATTAATTTTCCAAGTAGTATTGATACTTCCTAAAAATTTATTTGTATCAGTAAAATCTTTATATGAATTCAATAATTGAACAGGATTTAAATAAGTCCCACTCACTACATTGTATGTTCCATCCGCTTTGTATATTGGTAATGTTGGATTCCAATACAAAGCTGTACCAATAACGTTACCAATAAAACCTGCATTATTAGACAATATAGTAGTTTCATCTTTTAATGAAGCGTACATAATTCTCTGCTCTACCTTCAAAGCTCCTCCGAAGAAATCATTTGAATTATAAACTGTCGCAGTATATTTATCTAAACCAGAATTTTTCACAATACCATCAGTGTTACTTGCAGCTAAAGAGATCCTTGTATTAGAATTTTCTGTTGACTTAGTAAACGACAAATCATGATTCATAGAAAAACCACTACGTAAAACGGCATCTTTCCAATTGTAGCTTCTTGACCCTTTATCATCACCGCCAGCAGCAACAAATTGTTCTGGAGTCATTACATTAAAATCTCCTGACATTTTACTAAACTGTACAGAGGCATTATAGGACAACTGAGGCACTTTTGACTTACCTTTTTTAGTTGTAATTACTATAACCCCATTAGCTCCACGAGAACCATAAATAGCTGTAGAAGAGGCATCTTTCAATACACTAATACTTTCAATATCATTCTGGTTTACGAAATTTAAAGGATTTCTTGCTGAAGAAGACCCTAATAAATCAGCTCCACCTGCTGAAACATTTCCTCCATCTAAAGGGACACCGTCAATAACCACAAGTGGTCCATTTCCTGAACGTATAGAAGTGTTTCCACGAACTCTAATAGCAACACCTGCACCTGGCTCTCCACTAGACTGTGTAACTTGAACACCTGCAACTTTACCTCTCAATAATTGAGCAGGAGAAGGAGAAGATACATTATCAAAATCTTTTGCACCAATTTGATCAACTGCACCCGTTGCATCTTTCTTTCTAACTGAACCGTAGCCTATAACTACAACTTCTTTTAATTCAGCTGAGTCTTCTTTTAACACTACATTAACTGTGCTTTTTCCTGCTACATTTACCTCTTGAGTTTTAAGACCAATGTAACTAAAAACTAAAACTGCGTTTGAGCCAACATTCTTGATAGTAAATTTTCCATCGAAATCAGTTTGCGCTCCATTTGTTGTTCCTTTAACTAAGATAGAAGCCCCTGGAAGCGGACCGCTAGCATCAGATACAGTTCCAGACACATCTTGTGAATATGTCAAACTTGTACATAGCATCGTTAGAAACACCATCAAGCCTTTAATTAGACTATTTTTCATACGTAATAAATAAGTTGGTTAATAATTTGTTTTAATGGTTTGTTTTAAATATTAAGACCAAACATAATTATAATTTTATGATAATATTAAGATTTCATTAAACTATAACGTTTTCGTTATGCCGAAAACGTTTTCGATTTTAAAATTAATCCTTTAAAAAATTAATACTAAAATTATAATAAACATAAAAAAAAGCCTCTAAAAAAATCATTCTTGTATTATTTTCACTTTTGCATCGAAAAACTATTGCGTTTTAATCAAAAAAAACGTCTATTACGAAAGAACATTGCGAATTATCCAAAGTAATGTCGGTTTTTGTTATTAATCTATAATACTGGTTTGGCTTAATAAATATACCTCAAAACATTTGGCTAAAAAAACCACATCTTCTTTATTTTTCATTTCATAACGCTAAAAAAATAATAATGTAACACAGACAGATTAACATGAAGATTTAGACACACTAGCACTCTTTTTTGGACAAAAAAACTCAATACATTTTAAATCAAAAAAAAATATTTCATAAACTCATCCAGTACTTGAAAACCTTCTTTACTAATGATCTAAAAAAATAAAAAAGCCACAAATACAACAATTTAATCCATTTACAAACAGACTAAATCATGTATTCGTGGCAAAAAAAAACTTTAACTTAACTATTTGATAATAATTGTTTTGTTGTCAACTCCAATACCAATAATCTTTAACGATTTCCATTGCTTGGGTAACAATCCTTTATTATATTTCAATCCAAGGTCCGTTTGTTCCACTCCGCCAAAACCATAGATAACAGCTTGAAGCATCGCTCCAGCTCCCGTGGCAAAATAAGGGTTATTGCTATTAGCTGATTCCGAAAACACTCCAAAAGGAGGACGGCTATTTGGCAAATAGGATTTTACAAAATAACTATACGCTTTTTCTCTGTCCCCTAATCGTGCATACAAAACGGATAAAACTCCAGAGGCCATAGCTGGACCATCTTTTTTATCAATTTTTTCGGCGTAATATTCTAAATCTTTTTCAATTTGAACTTTGTCAGTGATTATATGTAAAGGATACGCTAACAAATTTACATCCGCTTGTTTTATCATCTGCCCCTGATACCCTTTATAATTTTGAGTAATCCCATTCTCTTTGTGAATGACTAATTTCTCCGACACTTCAATCCATTTCGGGTTAATCGGTTCGTTCAAAATTGTTGCCGCTTTAATCGTGTTTTTTAAAGATTCAATAGCTGATGCATTTGTAAAAGCATTATCATCTACGTGTTGCGCATATTCATCAGCACCCACTACATTTAAAATAGAGTAACTTCCATCTTGATTTTTAACTACACGACTTACCCAAAAATCTGCTGTTTCTTTCAGAACCGCCCATTCTTTTCTCAACCAAGATTTATCTTGTGTATAACTGAAGTAATTCCAAAATGCAATCGAAACATCCGCCGTGATATGTTGTTCAAAAATTCCTGTCAAAGCCCAAGTTGGAGTTGCCTCTTCACCTGTGTCATCAGATTCCCAAGGATACATTGCTCCTTTATACCCATAGATAAAAGCTTTTTGTTTTGCTTTTTGCAAACGGTCTGAACGATAATCTAGACATGATTTTGCCATATCAGGTTGTAAAGCCAATAGTGTTGGATACATCCAAAGTTCCGTATCCCAAAAAATATGACCGTTATATCCCTGAGATGATAATCCCATTGGAGCTACACTTTGCCTGGTTTCCGGACGTACGTATGAATACAAGTTGTACAATGCAAAACGTACCCGTTGTTGCGCATCAAGATCTCCTTCAATTTGAATGTCACCGGTATTCCATAATTCAGCCCAAGCTTGTTTGTGACGGTTCAATAATTTATCAATTCCTTCTTGTAAAGCATATATTGGTTGCCTTTCGGATTCATTCAAAGGATCAGTAACATCCTTTGAAGTACAAATTCCTCCTGCAACTGCAAAACGGTATTTTTTACCCTTCATTAATTTTTTAGTAAAGCCAACTTCATTTCCGGTTTGTGTTAAAGTTTCACCTTGTCCATCAAAAAGAAATGTAGTAGAAGCAGCTACCGTATATTTCCCAGTTAGCGTTTTAGCGACTGTCCCAAAAACTGGCATTAAATACTGATTATCTTTTAAAACACGGAACTGACTTTTAGCGTCTTTCAATTCATCAGGAACTACCATATAATTATTAGCAGTAATTTCGATATCTTTAATGGGAGTAATTTCGACAATTGCCATTGCTGAAAAAGGAACAGCTCTATTAGCCAAAATCGTATAATTGATAGTCGCCAAATCTTTAAATGAAAAGGAAGTGGTACTCGTCCCTTCTTTCATAGAAACTACTTGACTCCAGTCATCAATATTGTCTGATTTAATTTCTTGATTGTTTATATTCAAATGCAGATTCAAAAACTCAATTCCTCGTACAATTCTGCTAATTCCATTTTCGGGACTTCCGTCATAAACGCCATTCAGAATAATTTCTTTTGTTTTCAAAGGCGTATCGTCTGTAACAATTCCTATCTGTCCATTTGCCATGGCAACACCATAATAATTTTTCCTGGAATTTGCGAATAAGTGCCACTCATCTGATTTGCTTTGGCTAAAAACGACTGTAGTTAGTAAGAGCATAAACAACAAACTTTTAACTTTTGAAACCATAGTTTAATTTTTTAATAATATTTCCAAACTTATATATTTTTTAGGTAGAAATATTGAATAGTTTCATAATGTATGTCGAATACAAAACGAAAACGTTTTCGACTTATCAAAAACGTTTTCGATAACTCAATTATGTTTAATTAAAGAATATAATTCTATTTTTATGAAGATAATATAATAATTAAACCTTATTTTGATGAAGTTCACAAATAAAATACTCCCCTTTTATTTAGTATTTGGAGCCTCTTTATTCTTGTTTTCTTGTAAAAAAGAAGCGGAAAATGGAGTTATTACCATAGCTTCTTCCGAAAGTATAAAAACTGATTCCACGGTACAATACAAAGAACCTTATAGACCACAATTTCATTTTTCTCCAGAAAAAAAATGGATGAATGATCCAAACGGAATGGTTTTCTACAAGGGAATTTATCATTTGTTTTACCAATATTATCCAGACGACATTGTGTGGGGACCGATGCATTGGGGACACGCGACAAGTACGGATTTAATCCATTGGACACATAAAAAAATCGCTTTGTTTCCTGACAAATTAGGAATGATATTTTCAGGAAGTGCCGTGGTAGATTTAAAAAACACTTCTGGCCTTGGGACAAAAGAAAACCCGCCAATGATTGCCATTTTTACCTATCACGACATGGCTGGTGAAAAAGCGGGAAGAACAAACTATCAAACGCAAGGATTAGCATATAGTCGCGACGAGGGCGAGACTTGGGTAAAATATGATGGTAATCCAATTGTTAAAAATTCCGGCATGAAAGATTTTAGAGATCCTAAAGTATTCTGGAATACCGATAGCAATCTTTGGAATATGGTATTAGTAGCCGGAGATCATGCACAATTTTACACTTCCGAAAATTTAATCAGCTGGACTCTTGAAAGTGAATTTGGCAAAAATATAGGAGCACATGGCGGTGTATGGGAATGTCCCGATATTTTTAAATTAAAAGTTGCCGATACCAATGAAGAAAAATGGGTTTTACTTATCAGTATCAATCCTGGCGCTCCAAATGGAGGTTCCGGAACACAATATTTCGTAGGTGATTTTGATGGGGAAAGTTTTAAAACAACTCAAAAAGACATCAAATGGATTGACAATGGCGCTGATAATTATGCAGGTGTCACCTACAACAATACACCTGACAATAAACGAATATTCATAGGCTGGATGAGCAATTGGTCATATGCGAGAGACACGCCTACAAAGAACTGGAGAAGCGCTATGACACTCCCAAGAGAGCTTTCTCTTGCTAAAATTAATGGTGATTATATCCTGAAAAACGCTCCTGTTGAGCAGTTCAAAAAACAAGGAACTACAGCCTTTTCTAAAGATGAAATTATCCTAAAAGCGAATCAAAAAACTACAGTTGATTACCAATATTTGAATCAGTCAGTAGTACAATTGAATGCTAAAAATAAAAACTTAAAATTGGTTTTTTCCAATGAAGTAAAGGATTCTCTGGTTATCAATTACGATGCGAAGCTAAAGACTTTTGCTATTGATAGAACACATTCTGGAATAGTAAACTTCGAAAAAAGTTTTGGAGAAAAAATTCACAACACCAAAATTCCAAACATTAGAACTGAAACAATTGATTATCAATCATAGTAGATTGGTCCTCAATTGAAATTTTTCTGAACGGTGGCGTATATAGTTTTACGGAACAAATTTTCCCTAGCAAACCGTACACCAAACTTAGCATTCAATCAAATGGAAATCAGGAAATTAAAAACCTTACCATTTCTAAAGTAAAGGGAATCTGGTAGAAGAATTCTTTATAACAACCAAAATAATTAACCAAAAAACAAACTAATGAATAACAAAAAAATACTTTATTGGTCCATTATCGTTGCATTTGCAGGATTTTTATTTGGATTTGACACTGTAGTAATTTCGGGAGCCGATAAACAATTACAGCAATTATGGGGTTCTTCTGATTTGTTTCATGGACTAGTAGTTATGTCATCCGCATTATGGGGAACGGTTATTGGAGCTGTTTTTGGTGCATTTCCAACGAATATTTTAGGTCGGAAAAAGACTTTAATAATTATAGGATTGCTATTTTTTGTTTCTTCTATTGGAACTGCATTTGCAAATGATCCTATTTTCTTTTCCATTTTTAGATTTCTTGGCGGAATTGGTATCGGGGCATCTACTATTGCGGCTCCAACCTACGTTTCTGAAATTGCTCCTGCAAAAGACCGCGGAAAATTGGTTGCTTTATACCAATTCAATATTGTTTTTGGAATTTTAATCGCTTTTACATCTAACTATTATTTACAGGATATTGGAGAAAATGCCTGGCGTTGGATGTTAGGAATACAGGCTTTCCCATCCTTTCTATACACAATTCTGGTATTTGGAATCCCGGAAAGTCCGCGTTGGATTTTAGAATACAAGAAAGACAGAGCAAAAGCAGTCGCTATTTTGAAACAAATTAACAGTGAAGCAGCAGTAGAAGCAGAAATTGCAGCTATCGAAAAAGAAACTACTCATGAAGGGAAAAACGAATCCATTTTCATGGTAAAATATAGAAAACCATTACTATTGGCGTTTTTTATTGCCTTTTTCAATCAGCTCTCCGGGATTAATGCTTTTCTATATTACGCTCCTAGAATTTTTGAATTGGCTGGACTAGAAAAATCAGCATCTTTTTTGAGTAGTATCGGAATAGGAGTGATTAATTTGATATTTACCATGATTGGAATCTCGCTAATCGATAAGTATGGAAGAAAAACATTGATGTATTTAGGTTCTGTAGGATATATAATTTCTTTAGGATTAGTGACAACTGCCTTTTATTTTGAGTGGAAAGGAATGGCTGTTCCGTTATTTTTCTTTTTGTTTATAGCTTCTCACGCGATAGGTCAAGGAGCCGTAATTTGGGTATTTATTTCTGAATTATTCCCAAATAAATTAAGAGCGGCCGGAACTTCTTTTGGGACTTCTGTTCATTGGGTTTTAGCTGCATTGATTCCTTCTTTTATTCCGTTTTTGTTTAAAGAAATTGGGACTACAACTGTTTTTGCCATATTCTGCATAATGATGATTTTCCAATTGCTTTGGGTATTCACAAAAATGCCGGAAACTAAAGGAAGAACATTAGAAGAACTATCTGAAAGTCTATCAAAAAACGAATAACCATGACTAAAAATATAATCTGTTTCGGCGAAGTTTTATTTGACGTTTTCCCAACGCATAAAAAAATTGGAGGAGCACCATTGAACGTGGCACTTCGCTTGGCATCACTTGGCATCAATGCCAAAATAATAAGCCGGGTAGGAAATGATGAAATTGGAAAAGAACTTCTTGCTTTTATTAAAAAAAACGGAGTTGATACCAATACGATTCAAATAGACGAAAACCTATCAACCGGGCAAGTTATTGTTAAATTAAACGAAAAAGGTTCTGCTTCATACACCATAAATTACCCAGTTGCCTGGGATAAAATTGTTTGTATTCCAGAAGACGAAATCATGGTCAAAAAAGCGGATGCACTTGTTTTTGGGAGTCTTGTATGCCGAGATTCTGTTTCACAAAGCTCACTTTTAGAAATAATAAACTATGCAAAATACGCAGTTTTCGATGTTAATTTGCGTGCTCCTTTTTATACCAAGGAAATACTGATTAATTTGATGATGCAGTCAGATTTTATAAAATTTAATGATGATGAATTGTATGAAATAAGTGCTTTCATGAATTCTCCTTACCATTCATTGGAACAGAATATACTTTTTATTGCAGAACAGACAAACACAAAACACATTTGTGTAACCAAAGGAAGTCATGGCGCTGTTTTGTATTTCAATGAAAAAATGTATTACAATAGCGGTTATAAAATTGATGTTGTGGATACTGTAGGTTCTGGAGATTCCTTTTTAGCAGGATTGCTAAGCAAGTTATTGATAAATAGCAATCCACAAGAAGCGATTGATTTTGCCTGTGCGTTAGGGGCAATTGTAGCAAAAAACGAAGGGGCAAATCCAAAAATTTCCAGTAAAGAAATCAATGCATTTATGAATCCTATATAACAATTTTACAATACTGATTTCAACACACTTACAACTAAATACAGCAAAAAATTATTAATACAAACAACCATGAAACCTATTCTCAACTTATGCTTGTTTTCTGCTCTTACACTATTTTCTGCTGAGAGCACATCAGCTCAAAACAAGTTTGTACAAACAAGTCAAAAAAATGATACCAAATGGTGGAAAGAAGCTGTTGTGTACCAAGTATATCCTAGAAGCTTCAAAGACAGTGACGGCGATGGAGTTGGAGATTTAAAAGGAATCATTTCAAAATTAGATTATATAAAAAGCCTAGGAATCGATGCGGTTTGGCTTAATCCAATTTATACTTCTCCTAATGATGACAACGGATACGACATTAGTAATTATAGAGAAATCATGACCGATTTTGGGACCATGAAAGACTTTGATCTTTTGCTAAAAGGGATGCATGAACGCGGCATCAAACTCATCATGGATTTAGTGGTAAATCATAGCAGCGATGAGCACGAATGGTTCAAACAATCCAGAAGTTCAAGAGATAATAAATACCGAGATTACTACCATTGGTGGCCAGCCGAAAAAGGAAAACCACCTTACCGATGGAGTTTTTTTGATGTGAATAGCGATGCCTGGAAATATGACGCACAAACTGACGCCTATTATTTGCATTATTTTTCTCAAAAGCAGCCCGATTTAAATTGGGAAAACCCAAAGCTAAGACAAGAAATATATGAAATGATGCGTTTTTGGTTAGACAAAGGGATTGATGGTTTTAGAATGGATGCTTTTCAGTTTGCTTCAAAAGATACTACATGGCCAGAATTACCCAAAGGATATGAGAAAAACATCATAAAATACTACGGAGTAGGCCCGCATCTACATGATTATTTACAGGAAATGAACCGCGAAGTTTTTAGTAAATATGATATTATGACCGTTGCCGAAGGTGCCGGAAGTACTCCCGAAGACGCAATGCTGTTTGTAGATCCAGACCGAAAAGAATTAAACATGGCCTATCATTTTGAAAGCGTTGACATTGGTAAGCACATCAATGATTTTGGTCTTGTTAAATACAAAGATATTTTTTCAAGGTATGACAAAACTTTTAAAGATAAAGGTTGGCTGTCAATTTTTCTAGCCAATCACGATCAACCCAGAATGGTAAGTAAATTTGGCAATGACACTCCTAAATTCAGAGAAATCTCATCAAAGATGCTTTCTACATTTGTAATGACCATGCGTGGAACTCCTTATTACTATTATGGTGACGAATTAGGTATGACTAACATTCGCTTTGATTCCATAGAAGATTATCACGATGTGGATACCCGTAATAAATACATTGGCTTAAAAAATAAAGGAGGTGATTTGAAAGTATTTTTAGAAGGGCAAAAACAAACTTCAAGAGAGAACGGAAGAACACCTTTTCAATGGGACACAACTAAAAATGCAGGATTTACATCCGGAAAATCTTGGTTGAAAGTAAACCCGAATTATACGGTAATAAATGCTGAAGGACAGGAAAAAGATCCAAATTCAACGTTAAACTATTTTAGAACATTAGTCCAATTACGCAAGAAAGAACCTATTTTTGTTTATGGTAAATATACACTATTAGACAGAGAAAACCCAAGTGTATTTGCATACACTAGAGATTTAGAAGGCAAAAAAGTATTGATTTTATTGAATTTCTCAGAGAAAGAATCTTCATTCAACATCGGGATTCCCATCACTAAATCTAAAATCATTTTGGACAATTATACGAATACAAAAAAATTAAAAAAGAATATTTTACGTCCATTTGAAGCGGTAATAATTGAACTCAAATAGAAATTAACCCTTCCAAATAACGCCGAATTGACAAACTGTTTTTTGAAAATTGATTTACAATAAATAAATTGTAAATTCGTTTTCAAGAAGCAGTTTTTTTGGCTTTTACAAATAGAGTATTGAACTATGAATAATCCCACTCTCAAAGAAATTGCCGCACAATTAGGGATTTCTATAACAACTGTTTCAAAGTCATTAAAAGGATACTCAGACGTAAGTGAAAAAACAAAAAAAGCGGTAATTGAACTTGCTCAAAAACTACATTACACTCCAAACAGTTTTGCCGTAAACCTTAGAACAAAAGAATCAAAAACCATAGGATTGATAATCCCTACTCTTGTTCATGATTTTTTTTCAAATGTAATTAAAGGAATTCTTGAAGAGGCTGAGAAGAGGGATTACTTGGTTATTATTTTACAATCTAATGAAAAATTAGAGTTTGAAAAAAAACAAATCGATCTATTATTAAATAAAAGAGTCGACGGAATTTTAATGTCCTTGTCCAATGAAACTGGGGATTTTGAACATTTAAAATCGATTATTTCTCACAACACCCCACTAGTGCTTTTTGATAAAATTGCCAAGCTTGTTAATTGCTCAAAAGTAAGCATTAATGATAAAAAAGCGGCTTATGATGCCGTTAGCTTTCTTGTAAAAAAAGGATACAAAAAAATAGCTCATTTTAGAGGTTCATATTTACCCCAAAATGCTATTGATCGGTTTTTAGGATATAAAAAAGCACTTGAGGACAACGGTATTCCTTATGATTCGTCACTTGTTTTTGTATGTGACAACAACACAGATTTTGAAGATGGCTATGAAAATGCTAAAAAAGTGATTCATGAACATCCCGAAATTGATGCAATTTTTGCCGTTACTGACTTAGTCGCCATTGGAATCATTAAATACTTCAATGAAACAGGGATTTCCATTCCGCAAAGAATAGCTGTTTTGGGTTTCAGCAATTGGTTTATGTCAAGCGTTATATCACCAAAACTTTCAACAATTGACCAACCTGGATTTGAAATTGGAAGAAGGTCTGCCTCGATTTTATTTGATGAAATCAATCTAAAAAAGAATAATTCAGTAGTAACTTTTCAGTCAATTGAATTAGAAACCAATATAATTGAAAGAGAATCTACATAAAAAATTGAAGCCTTCAATAAACAACCAACACTACTTTACTTAATTTAACGAATCAATATTAATTTGTTTATTTTGACAAAAAACTCATAAATAAGATAAAAATTAATATCTTGGTAAAGAATATTTTAAATTAGAGTCTGTTTTTTTCAGGCACAAACTAAACACATGGAGACTTAAAATAAAGTCATTTCTAAAAATATTTTCCTAAAATTAAATACGTAGAAATTCGATTCATGAAAGATATTACTCTTAAAGAAATTGCAACAAAACTGGGAATTTCAATAACCACTGTTTCAAAAGCGCTGAAAAACTATCCGGATGTTAGTGAAAAAACTAAAAATGCGGTAATTGAACTTGCTCAAAAACTACACTATACCCCTAATAGTTTTGCTGTAAATTTAAGAACAAAAGAATCAAAAACCATTGGTTTAATTATCCCTGAAGTAGTACATCACTTTTTTTCAAATGTGGTAAATGCCATTATTAATGAAGCCGAAAAAAATGGATATCTCGTTATCATTTTACAGTCTAATGAAACGTTGGCTTTAGAAAAAAAACAAGTAGAACTCCTTATAAACAAGAGAGTAGATGGCATTATTATGTCACTATCTAATGAATCCAACAATGATGATCATATCAAAGAAATAATGAATAGAAATATTCCTTTTGTGATGTTTGACAAGATTGCGAAACTATCTAAATGCTCAAAAGTAATAATTGACGACCAAAAAGCAGCTTTTAATGCAGTCCAACACTTAATTGATAATGGCTGCAAGAAAATCGCTCATATTCGTGGTCCATTGAATCCTCAAAATGCTATCGACAGATACATTGGCTATAAAAAAGCGTTAGAAAAAAACAATATTCCTTTTGACAATAAATTAGTCTATACATGTGAAACCGTAACTTTTGAAGAAGGCAGAGATTTTGCAAAGCAAATTATTAATGAGCACCCTGACATCGATGGTGTTTTTGCAATTACTGATTTGGTTGCGGTAGGCGCACTAGCCTATTTCAATGAAAATAAAATAAAAGTACCAGAACAAGTAGCCGTAATTGGGTTTAGTAATTGGTTTATGTCACAAGTATTGACACCAAAATTAAGCACTGTAAATCAGCCGAGTCATGAAATGGGAATTGAATCTTTTAACTTATTGTTGGAAGAAATGAATTGTCATAAAGAAGGAATTCCTTTTACTCCAAGAACTGTTGAATTAGAAACTAACGTTATCGTTAGAGAATCTTCTATAAAATTCAAACAAATTGAATTCTAAGATACTGTTATTCTAAAAAATCAATATTTCTTTTTATTCCTTGAAACTTAGCTCTTTTTACTGGTGAATTTTTAAATACTGCTTTAAAAGTTTCTTCGGTAATTTCTATCCAATCCTTTTTTGACATGGAAAGTAATTCTGGATTTGGGTTAAATAGAGGTTCATCATGTGCTTTTGAAAACTTATTCCAAGGACAAACATCCTGACATACATCGCATCCAAAAGCCCAATCAGCAAACTTTCCTTTCATTTCTTGAGGAATATTCTCTTTTAATTCAATCGTGAAATAGGAAATGCATTTGCTACCATCAACCACGTAGGGAGCAACTATGGCCTCGGTAGGACAAGCGTCAATACAAGCGGTACAAGTGCCGCAATGATCTGTTGTTGGATTGTCGTAGTCTAAATCTAAATCGATAATGAGTTCTGCAATAAAATAAAAAGAACCTACTTTTTGAGTTAATAAATTACTGTTTTTTCCTATCCAACCTAAACCACTTTTGGCAGCCCAAGCTTTATCGAGTACGGGAGCTGAGTCTACAAAGGCACGACCGGAAACTTCTCCTATTGTTGATTGAATGGAGAATAAAAATTCTTTTAATTTTTCTTTAATTACAAAATGATAATCCTGCCCATACGCATATTTTGAAATTTTATAAGAATCTGGATTTTGAAGTTGCTCAGGGTAATAACTAAGCAGCAAGGAAACTACACTTTTAGCATCATCAACCAGTAAAGTTGGATTTAGACGCTTGTCAAAATGGTTTTCCATATAGGACATTTGACCATTCCTGTTGTTCTTTAACCAGTTTTCTAACCGTGGTGCTTCTTGTTCTAAAAAGCCAGCTTTGGATATTCCACAAGATAAAAAGCCGAGACGCTGTGCTTCGGATTTGATAAATTGCGTATATGTAGCCTTGTGGTTGATGCTTATAAAAATAGAAGTTAATAAATGGGATTCCCTAGCCCTGATAGCAGCGGCATCTCCCGGTTTAGAAAAACAAGGCTTTTTTAGCCGTAGTTTTTGTTAATCGGGAATATAGCGGATAGCAGGAAATAGCTCCTGAAAAATTAGAATAAACCTCCTTGAATGTTTGTATTTAATTTCCCTAAATGCTTATAAGCTTTGTCCGTAACTTCTCTACCTCGTGGTGTTCGCATGATAAATCCTTCCTGAATCAGAAACGGTTCATAGACTTCCTCGATTGTTTCGCTACTTTCGGATACGGCTGTCGCCAAAGTAGTTAAACCAACCGGTCCACCTTTGAATTTATCGATGATTGTGGTTAAAATTTTATTGTCCATTTCATCCAAGCCATGTGCATCAACATTAAGCGCTTTTAAGGCGTAACGAGCAATTTCTATATCAATTGTACCATTTCCTTTTATCTGGGCAAAATCACGCACTCGGCGCAACAGTGCGTTAGCAATACGAGGTGTTCCCCTGCTTCTACCCGCAATTTCTATGGCAGCCTCCATTGATATAGGCATTTTAAATATCGTAGCACTTCTTTCCACAATTGTGGTTAATAGCTCCGTTGTATAATATTGTAAACGGGAAGATATTCCAAAACGAGCTCTCATAGGAGCCGTCAATAAACCGGAACGCGTAGTGGCTCCAATCAATGTGAATGGGTTTAGATTGATTTGGACAGTTCTTGCATTTGGCCCTGATTCAATCATGATGTCAATTTTGAAATCCTCCATAGCAGAGTACAAATATTCTTCCACTATAGGGCTCAAACGATGAATTTCATCAATAAACAAAACATCCCTTTCTTCAAGGTTAGTCAATAAACCTGCTAAATCCCCTGGCTTGTCTAAAACCGGACCAGAAGTAATTTTGATTCCTACTTGAAGTTCATTAGCTAGAATATTAGCTAAAGTAGTTTTTCCTAAACCGGGAGGACCATGAAACAGCGTGTGATCAAGCGCTTCATTTCGTTGGTTTGCAGCTTGCACAAAAACTTTTAGATTTTCTAATATTTGGTCTTGTCCTGCAAAATCATCAAAAGAAAGCGGTCTTAATTTTTTTTCAAGATCAAGTTCTTCGGAATTGTAACTGTTTGATGTTGGGTCTAAATTTTCATTCATGTAACAAAGATAGCAAAGCAATCTTGAATTATAAATTATAAATTTTAAATGCTATAAAATTAAAAAAGGATCTGAACAAAAAGTAAGACAAGAGAAACAAGAATAATAAACGCCACAAAAAAAGCCTCTACTTTCGCAGAGGCTTTTCTTTATATTTTAGTGGTGTAAAACTTCTTCACCTTCTTTCATTGGAACGTTTTGAGGTACAAAATCCACATCGTGTGCTGGATTACTGTAGTCATAAGGCCAACGATATACGTGAGGAATTTCACCTGGCCAGTTACCATGCATGTGTTCAACTGGTGCTGTCCATTCTAATGTATTCGATTTCCAAGGATTCATTACAGATTTTTTACCATAGAAGATACTAACGAAAAAGTTGTATAAGAAAACCAATTGAAAAACTCCTCCAATTAATGCAAATGTTGTGATTAAAACGTTTACGTTTTGTAAATCATCAAATAATGGGAAGTTTGTGTTAGTATAGTAACGTCTTGGTAAACCAGCTAATCCGATAAAGTGCATTGGGAAGAAAACTCCATAAGCACAGATTGCAGTTACCCAAAAGTGTACATATCCAAGGTTCTTGTTCAACATTCTTCCGAACATTCTTGGAAACCAATGGTAAATACCAGCAAACATTCCATAAAGAGCAGAAATACCCATTACTAAGTGAAAGTGAGCTACAACAAAATACGTATCATGAACATTAATATCAAGCGTACTGTCTCCAAGAATAATTCCCGTCAAACCACCTGTAATAAATGTAGAAACTAAACCAATTGAAAACAACATAGCCGGATTCAACTGTAAGTTACCTTTCCAAAGTGTTGTGATGTAATTAAACGCTTTTACTGCAGATGGAATCGCAATCAATAATGTCGTAAACGTAAATACAGAACCTAAAAATGGATTCATACCTGAGATAAACATGTGGTGACCCCAAACAATTGTTGATAAGAAAGCAATTGCCAAAATTGACATAATCATCGCTCTGTAACCAAAAATTGGTTTACGTGAATTTGTTGCAATAACTTCCGAAGTAATACCCAAAGCAGGTAATAAAACGATATAAACTTCAGGGTGTCCTAAGAACCAAAATAAGTGCTCGAACAATACTGGTGAACCACCTTGATAATGCAATACTTCTCCAGCAATATAAATATCAGACAAGAAAAATGATGTTCCAAAACTTCTATCGAAAATCAACAATAAAGCTGCAGATAAAAGAACAGGAAAAGAAACGATACCAATAATTGCTGTTAAAAAGAAAGCCCAAATTGTAAGAGGCAATCTAGTCATAGTCATACCTTTAGTTCTTAAATTAATTACTGTTACAACGTAATTCAAAGAACCCATCAATGAAGATGCAATAAAGATAGCCATAGAAACCAACCATAAAGTCATCCCTAAACCTGAACCTGGGATAGCTTGTGGCAATGCGCTCAAAGGAGGATAAATTGTCCATCCTGAAGATGCTGGTCCTGCTTCAACAAAAAGCGAACTAACCATGATTATACTAGACAAGAAGAACAACCAGTATGATATCATATTCATAAAACCTGATGCCATATCTCGTGCACCAATCTGAAGCGGTATCAATAAGTTACTAAAAGTACCACTTAAAGCGGCCGTTAATACAAAGAAAACCATTATAGTTCCGTGTATAGTTACCAATGCCAAATAAATATCATTTGTCATTACTCCGTTTGGAGCAAATTTATCACCAAGTAAAATATTGAAAATTTTAAATGATTCTTCTGGCCATGCTAATTGCATTCTAAATAGCATAGACATCCCTACTCCTATAATTCCCATGATGATACCCGTAATTAGGTATTGTTTGGCAATCATTTTATGATCAATACTAAAAATATATTTAGTAATAAAAGTGTCTTTATGGTGATGTTCGTGTTCGTGATCTATTGCGTGATCGTGACCTTCTGCTGACATATATGTTTACTTTAAATTTTTCTTGTTAATTATTTCATGGCCATTACGGCAACTGCAGCAGTATCTTTTGCTTTAGTAGAATCTGTACCAGTTGCTCCATCAGTAGCAGCAGGTTCAGCCATTGCAGCTTTTACTTCACTTACAATTGTAGCTTTATCTTTCAACCATGCTTTATAGTCTTCAGGTGTATCTACAATAATTTTCATTTGCATATTATAATGAGATGCTCCACAAATTTTATTACAAAGCAATAAGTAATCAAACGTGTAAGGATCTAGAGCAGTTTCACCCTTAGCAACTAACTCTATACTTTTCTTAGATCTTAAAGCATTTATATTAGCTACTTTTTCTACCATAAATGGCAATTCTCTATACTCTGCAGTAGTGTATATTGGCTCAAAAGCAAATTGTGTAACCATACCAGGAACACAGTTCATCTGTGCTCTAAAGTGAGGCATGTATGCTGAGTGCAAAACATCTTGAGAACGCATTTTGAAAAGAATTTTTTTACCTTTAGGGATATGCAATTCTGTTACAACAATATCATCTTGTGCATATGGATCAGCTAAATCGACACCTACAGCATTTGCACCTTCAATAAATCTAACATTTGCTTTCCCTAATACATTATCTTGACCTGAATATCTAGCTTTCCAGTTGAACTGTTGTGCATACAATTCAATAACTATTGTATCCTCATCTTCATCAACAAACATAATATTTGTCCAAGCGAAAAGACCATAAAGAATCAATCCTGCTAAAACTACAGCTGGAATAACACTCCAAATAGCTTCTAACTTATTATTATCAGCAAAATAAAGTGCTTTTTGATCTTTTTTTCCTCTGTATTTGAAAGCAAAATAATGCAACAATACTTGAGTAATAGCCTGAACTATAAAAATAAGAACCCATGTAATATTCATTAAATTATCTACTTCACCACCATGTGCAGAAGCTGGCGTATGAAGAACAAGAGGTCCCCATTTAAACAATCCGTAAATTGAAAAAATATAAATGAAAGCCAAGAAACCAAACATCAAATAACCTTGAACGTTATTATCGTTATCTGTAGCTATTTCTGAACTATCTGAATTAGATCCAACTTGCGTCAGGTCGAATATTTTAGTCAATTGCCATAAAGCAACAGCTAATAAAACTAAAACTATGATTACCAACAAACTTGTCATCTGTTTTTTTCTTTAAATATTAATAATGAAAATGTTTACTTTCTTCTATGAAAGGATTTCTTTTTGCTAACAAAGGAGCTTTAGTTAACGCTGTGAAGACAACATAAATAAATAAACCTAAGAAGAAAAGAACGGATGCTATTTCAGGTATACCAATAAACCATCTGTCTCCTACTGTTCCTGGCATAATCATATTAAAGAAATCAATATAATGACCTGCTAGTATTACAATTCCTGCCATAACTAGTACCCAAGTAATTCTCTTGAAATCTGTATTAATTAATATTAATAAAGGGAATAAAAAATTCATTACTACAGCACCAAAGAATGGAAGATTATACAATTCAATTCTAGTGATAAAATATGTTACCTCTTCAGGAATATTTGCATACCATATCAACATGAATTGTGAGAACCATAAATACGTCCAGAATACACTTAATCCAAACATGAATTTTGCTAAATCGTGTATATGACTTGTATTTACATACTCTAAATATCCTCTAGATTTTAGGTATAAAGTAACTAAAGCAATTGTAGTAATTCCACTAACAAAGAAACTAGCAAATACATACCATCCAAATAATGTACTGAACCAATGCGGGTCAATAGACATTATCCAATCCCAAGACATTATAGATTCTGATACTATAAAGAAAACTAAAAACATTGCTGATATGTTGAAGTTTTTCTTGTAAAATGAGTTGTCATTTGATTCATCTTGAGCCAAACAGTTTTTTCTTGAAAAATATTGGTATAAACTCCAACCTGTCAAAAATATAGCCGCTCTAACGATCCAAAAAGGAAAGTTTAAATAACCTGTTTTATTAGCGATTAGTTTATCATGAGCAACAACTTCAGGATCTAACCATATAAAAATGTGATTAAAGTGTAATCCACATAATATTAGAATAACAAAAAAGATAACAGAACCAACTGGTAAATAAGATGTTATAGCCTGCATAACTCTAAATAATACTGGAGACCATCCAGCCTGAGCTACTTGTTGAATTGCATAAAAAACTAAAACCCCAAGAGAAACAAGCATAAAGAAAATACAAGCAACATATAAAGCAGACCAAGGTTTGTTTTGCAGTTGGTGTAGCACATGATTCAAATGCTCAGTATGTTCTGCTTCTTCACTAACATCGTGACCTTCTTTTTTAACAGCTGCTTCAGCGTGAACTGGTTCAGCATATGCTTCTTCAGCAACTTTAGTTGTATCACCTGTTGGAGCAACAGCTTCGTGAGATTCCTCGATTTTTTTCTCTTCGGTAGCTTCACTATGGGTAGCAGCAGCTTCATGGGAAGGTTCAGCAGTTGCCCCTTCATGTTTAGCTTCACCATGACCACCATGACTTTCGGCCGCAAGAAGCTTTTCAACTTCTTGAATATCTTTAGGTGCAGTTAAAAAACCATATCCAATTCCTAAAAGACCTACAGCCATTAAGATGAAAGAAAAAGTTTTTAATTTACTTGAAAATGTATACATATCTATTACGATCAGTTTGTTCAACAATTATAATTCGCTTTTTAGTTTTAGAACATAGTCAGTAACTAACCAACGTTCATGGGCACTCAATTGGTTGGCATGCGAACCCATTGAATTTAAACCATAAGTTATAACATGAAAAATACTTCCTTCAGTGATAACTCTATCTTTATAACTAGGAACACCCAGAAATTTTTCTCTTTCTACAAGCTTTCCTTTTCCGTTACCAGAAGCACCATGGCAACTGATACAATATATTTCAAAAAGCTCTTTTCCTTTATCAGAGTCTCTGCTTAAAGAATCCAACGGAGATTTAAGATTTGCTTTTGCTAACTCATATCCTGCAGTAGAATTTTCATATTCAAAAGGTTCAAACCCTCTGTTGATAGTTCCTGCAGCTGGAAGTTGACCTTCTTTACCGTCTTTAAATGCATTTGATTCAGAATAAGTTTCATACCCTACTGATTCATACATATTTGGAAAATACTGATAGTTTGGTTCCGCATTATTATGGCAAGATGAAACTAAAATAGTTATGCCAAATAAAAGTGTTATTTTATATACGCTTTTCATATCTATAATTAATGCTTTTCTATTACTTTAACTTCTACAGCTCCCGTGCTTTGGAAAAAAGAAACTAATTCTTCTTCATTGTCATTTACAGCAACTTCCATTAAAAAATGGTCATCTGTAGTTCTTACATCCGGATTCTCTGCTTCTTTGAAAGGCCATAATTTACTTCTCATATAAAAAGTAATAACCATTAAGTGAGCTGCAAAAAATACAGTAAGTTCAAACATGATTGGAACAAAAGCCGGCATGTTTTCAATATAACTAAAACTTGGTTTTCCACCAATGTCTTGTGGCCAATCTTGAATCATGATATAATTCATCATAGCTGTCGCTACCGAGATTCCAACACATCCATAAAGAAAAGCACAAATAGCTAATCTTGTAGGTGCAATTCCCATAGCTTTATCCAAACCGTGAACCGGGAATGGAGTAAAAACTTCTTCAATATGATGATGAGCTGCTCTGGTTTTTTTAACCGCAT
Organism: Flavobacterium algoritolerans; assembly: GCF_030010385.1. NCBI lineage: Bacteria > Pseudomonadati > Bacteroidota > Flavobacteriia > Flavobacteriales > Flavobacteriaceae > Flavobacterium > Flavobacterium algoritolerans. The sequence continues at coordinate 581,542 of NZ_JASCRZ010000001.1, forward strand.
CCATCAATATATCATCGTCATTATAAATGGCGTATATTACTTTATTACTCATGGTGTGAATCTTTATTTGCTTCTCTTTCTCTTTTGTAATTATCTCCAGTTCCTTTCAAAATTGTTTTTACCTCTGCTTGTGCAATTACAGGGAATGTTCTTGAATACAATAAGAACAATACAAAGAAGAAACCTATTGTTCCAATGAAAATCCCAATATCAACAAATGTTGGTGAAAACATTGTCCAAGAAGATGGTAAATAATCTCTGTGTAACGAAGTTACGATAATTACAAATCTCTCAAACCACATTCCAATATTTACAACTATCGAAATTATAAATGAGAACATGATACTTGTTCTTAATTTTTTGAACCACATAAATTGTGGAGAAAAAACATTACAAGTCATCATTGACCAATATGCCCACCAGTAAGGTCCGGTAGCTCTATTCAAGAAAGCATATTGCTCATATTCTACACCAGAGTACCATGCAACAAATAGTTCCGTTATATAGGCAACCCCAACAATAGAACCTGTAATCATGATAACGATATTCATCAACTCAATGTGTTGAATCGTAATGTAAGCTTCTAGATTAGATACTTTTCTCATAATGATAAGCAAAGTATTTACCATTGCAAATCCTGAGAAAACCGCTCCAGCAACAAAGTACGGGGGGAAAATTGTAGTATGCCATCCAGGAATAACGGATGTAGCAAAGTCCATCGATACAATAGTATGCACTGAAAGTACAAGTGGAGTAGCTAAACCTGCAAGTACCAAAGATACTTCTTCAAAACGTTGCCAGTCTTTTGCTCTACCGCTCCATCCAAAACTTAATATAGAATACACTCTTTTATTAAAAGGAGTAATAGCTCTATCACGTAGCATGGCAAAATCAGGTAATAAACCAGTCCACCAGAATACTAATGAAACCGAAAGATATGTTGAAATTGCAAATACGTCCCAAAGTAATGGCGAGTTAAAGTTTACCCAAAGAGAACCAAATTGATTCGGAATTGGTAAAACCCAATACGCTAACCATGGACGCCCCATGTGAATGATTGGAAATAAACCCGCTTGGATAACCGAGAAAATTGTCATTGCTTCTGCTGAACGGTTAATCGCCATTCTCCAACGTTGACGAAAAAGTAATAATACCGCTGAAATAAGTGTTCCTGCGTGACCAATACCAACCCACCAAACAAAGTTCGTGATATCCCAAGCCCATCCTACAGTTTTATTTAATCCCCATGTTCCAATACCTGTAGATACGGTGTAAATTATACAGCCAAGTCCCCAAAGGAAGGCTATTAATGCGATTGAAAATACAATCCACCAATGTTTGTTTGCTTTACCTTCAACAGGCGCAGCTACATCTACAGTTACATCGTGATAAGATTTATCACCTATAACTAAGGGTTTTCTAATGGTTGCTTCGTAGTGAGACGACATAATCCTTTATATTGATTCTTAATTAATTATTTTTTGTACTAGGTATTTCTAACTTTAACGTGGTAAATCACATTTGGTTTTGTTCCAACATGCTCCAATAAATGATACATTCTTTCGTCAGCAGCTAACTTAGTCACTTCCGCTTCTTTATCATTTACATCTCCAAAAATCATTGCTCCAGTAGAACAAGCATTTGAACATGCAGTTTGGAATTCACCATCAACGATTGCTCTTCCTTCTCTTTTTGCTTTCAAAATAGTCGCCTGTGTCATTTGAATACACATTGAACATTTCTCCATAACTCCACGAGAACGAACATTAACATCTGGATTTAATACCATACGTCCTAAATCGTCATTCATATGATAATCGAATTCACTGTTTTTGTTGTACAAGAACCAGTTAAAACGACGCACTTTATACGGACAGTTGTTAGCACAATAGCGTGTTCCAACACATCTGTTATAAGCCATATGATTTTGACCTTGACGAGAGTGTGAAGTTGCAGCAACTGGACAAACCGTTTCACAAGGTGCATGGTTACAATGTTGACACATTACAGGTTGAAAAGAAACTTGTGGATTATCACCCGCTTTTTCCATTTCATTAAATGTAGATAATGAACTTGATAAACCTGCGATATTTTCTTTTCTTTCGTTATCTCCTTCAAAAGTACTTTCAGAAGAATAATATCTGTCAATACGCAACCAGTGCATATCACGACTTCTTCTAATTTCTGATTTTCCAACAACAGGAACGTTGTTTTCAGCATGACAAGCAATTACACAAGCACCACAACCAGTACAAGCGTTCAAGTCAATAGAAAGATTAAAATGATGCCCAGTTGAACGATCAAATGAATCCCATAAATCAACTTTAGTTGCTTCAACGAGTTTGTGATCCAATGAAACCATTGGTTGCTCGTTCCACTCTTTAGCATCTTTTGTATTGAAGATTTCTAAAGAAGTTTCTTTAATGATATCTCCTCTTCCCATTAATGTTTTCTGACCTTGAACACAAGCAAACTCATGTTCTCCTCCAGCTTTCGCCAATGTTACAGACTGTACATTATTAAAACCTTTATATAAAGAGTAGGCATTTAAACCCACCATCATTTCTTCTTTCAAAGCCGCTTTACGACCGTAACCTAATGCCAAACCGATAGTTCCAACAGCTTGTCCTGGTTGAACAATTACCGGAACATTTTCTAATTTAGCTCCATCTTCAGTAGTAATAGTAGCATAACTTCCATTTAAACCACCATTAGCAACGATTTCATTAGAAAGTTCATATTCCTTAGCATCAGCATTCGAAACAGTAACGTAATTATCCCAAGAAACTCTTGTAATTGGATCTGGAAACTCTTGCAACCAAGGGTTATTAGCTTGCTGTCCATCTCCCATACCTGTTTTAGTATATAAAACAAGCTCTAGTCCTTGAGAAGCTTTTGATTTTGCTAAAGCATTTGCAGCTGCGCTATAATCAGCAGAACCAGCAGATGCAGTTGGAACAACTCCAACATAAACACCATCATGTAACACTTTGTTCCAAGAAGAACCAGTTATTATAGTTGATGCATTAGCTTTGATATAATCGTAGAATGTACCTGTCAATCCATTTAAAGACAACAATACATCTTGAAATTGTTTTGTAACAAAAAGAGGACGAATAGCAGGCTGAGTAATTCCGTATGTACCTTTTGTGATACTTACATCATTCCATGACTCTAAATAATGAGGAACAGCAGCTGCAATAGTACTTACTAAAGCAGTTTCATCTTCTTTTAAAGAAAATGCCACTGATGTTTTTACTTTTTTAAGTCCTTCAACAAAAGAAGCACTATCTGCTAAAGTGTAAACCGGATTAACACCACTCATTACCAAAGTATGAACGCTTCCCGCTTTCATATCATTGATTAACTGAGTAACTTTTGCATCAGATCCTTTTCTGATTTGTCTTACTCCAGAAGTACTGAAAGCTTCACTTGCCAACACTTGGTTGATAGCTAAAACTAACAATTGAGCATTTTTATCTTGAATACCAGATACCAATACTCCTTTTGAACCAGCAGCTTTTAATTGTTGAGCCGCTTTTGTAACTTCTGCTTTAAATTTATCTTCTAAACTTACAGCAACAGCAGAACCTGTTACAATATTATATATATGAACTAATGCTTGTTTTTGATTAGCAGTAGACATCGGTAAACGCTTATCAGCAGCAGCACCAGACAAAGTCATGTTTGCTTCTAATTGGAAATGACGAGACATCTTTCCTTCTTTAGGAATTCTACCTTTAGCATAACCAGAATCAAATCCTCCACCTTGCCAATCTCCAAGGAAATCAGCTCCTACAGAAACTATAAGCGAAGCTTTAGAAAAATCATAATCAACCAAAGCTCTTTCTCCATATACTGTTTCGAAAGCATCTAATGCTTCAGATTCAGATACAGCATCATAAACAACATGTTTAGCATTTGGATTTTTACCGATAAACTCAGCAATCAACTTTTCAGTAGACGGGCTCGCTAATGTATTTGTCAAAAGTACTACTTGACCACCTTTTGCAGCAGCATCAGCTATACTTGATTTAATTTTAGAATCAACAGCAGACCAAGTTGAATTTTTACCTTCAATTTTTGGCTCTTTCAAACGCATACTATCATATAAAGACAGAATAGACGCATGAACTCTTGCATTAGCACTAAACTTAGCTCCAGCAATAGTATTATTATCTATTTTAATAGGACGCCCTTCACGAGTTTTCACCAAAAGATTAGCAAAATCAAATCCATCAAAAACAGAAGTTGCATAATAATCAGCTACTCCAGGAATGATTTGTTCCGGCTGAAGTACATAAGGTATTGACTTGTTCACAGGACCTTCGCAAGCTGCAAGCGTAGCCGCTGCAGTACTAAAACCAACGTACTTTAAAAAATCACGACGTGATGTTGATGAAGATGACAAAGCGTCATTATTTCCTAAAAACTCGTCAGTAGGAATTTCTTCAACAAATTCGTTATTTCTAAGCGCCTCAACAATAGAACTATTTTTGTCTAGTTCTTCAACACTTTTCCAGTATTTTTTGTTTGATGACATATATAAATATTAAAATCTTAATAATTTGATTAATAGTGGCATTTACCACATTCTAAACCTCCCATTTGCGCTGCAGTCAATTTGTCTACACCGTATTTCTTAGAAAGTTCTTCATGAATTTTAGTATAATACTCATTGCCTTCCATTTTAACATCAGTTTTTCTGTGGCAATCAATACACCAACCCATTGTTAATGGAGCAAATTGTTTTTGAATTTCATACTCTTGAACTGGACCGTGACATGTCTGGCATTCAATTCCAGCAACTGTTACGTGTTGAGAGTGATTAAAATAAACGAAGTCAGGTAAATTATGAATACGAACCCATTTTACAGGTTGAGTTTTTCCAGTATAACTTTGAGTTGTTTTATCCCAACCAACTGCAGTATATAATTTTTGGATTTGCTCATCATAAAATGCTTTACTGTACTCTGGAGTAGCAGTAGTTTCAGCAACTTCAGCAATATTCTTATGACAGTTCATACAAACATTCAGAGAAGGAATTCCTGCATTTTTACTCACACGAGCCGCAGAGTGGCAATACTTACAATTAATTTCATTATCACCAGCATGTATTTTGTGCGAATAATGAATTGGCTGAATTGGAGCGTAATCCTGATCAACGCCAACTTGCATTAAAAATCCGTAAACAAAATAAGCACTCGCCAAAAGCAAAAATATTGCCGTAACTAAAATCAAAAACTGATTTCTAGCAAAAGCTTTCCATATAGGAGTTGTTGGAGTTTTCGGAGCTACTTCAATACCATTTGCTTTTGCCACTTTAGACAAAACTCTGTTTACCAAAAACAACATTACAACCAAAATAACCATAACAAGCGCCAAAGCACCTAATATAATATTGTTTGAAATACCGTTATCTACAGCTGGCTTACCAGGGACTTCAACTCCAGGAGCTGGAGCAGCAGCTTCAGCTTTAGGCTCTGAAGTGTAAGCAATGATATTATCAATATCTCCATCTGATAATTGAGGAAAAGCAGACATTACAGCCTTGTTATTTTCTTCAAACACTTTTACAGCTTGAGCATCGCCAGATTTAATTAGCTCTGAACTGTTACGAACCCATTTATGAAGCCATGCAGCATCATATTTAGCAGACACACCTCTAAGAGCAGGACCTGTTGCTTTAGCATCAAGTTTGTGACATGCAGCACAGTTTGCATTAAAAAGCTCTTTACCCTTTACCGGGTCTGCACTTTGAGAAGTAGCTGAAGCATCTGGAGCCGCAGCATCAGCCGCAGGAGTAGCTTCTTGAGCAAATGAAGTAAAGGAAATAGATAGCATCAAAGCTATGCTAAAAAATAATTTCCTTGAGATCGAATTATGGTTACCCACCTTTTTCATATAGTATAATGATTATCTACTAAAAATTGGCACAGTTTTTTCTAATTGAATTATAGAAACTGATCCTTTATTTAAAAACTTGGACAAAAATACGACTTAAGAACTATTCTCAAAACCTTAAAATAGTCTTAATTTCAATTTATATTAATTCTAAATAACATTTAGTATTTGCTATCAGTCATTAAATATTACTTTTGCACAAAAACAATCACATTATGAGAATTTTAGCCCTTAGAAAAGCATTTTTTATCTCTCTTACCTTATTTATTTCCTATAGTAATGCATATGCCCAAGACGGAAACATCCGGGTAAATCAAGACTCTAAATTTGAACAATTATTAAATGAAAAGAGAAAAACAAATGTTTCAAACACTATAAATGACTATTATAAAATTCAAATTTTCAGTGGAGACAGCGAAAAAGCAAAAAAAACGTTAAATGATTTTAAGCAAGAATTCAGAGACATTGATGGAACTATTATTTTCTTTACGCCAAATTACAAAGTTTGGGTTGGGAATTTCAAAACACGAATTGAAGCAGAACGAAATCTCATCGAAATTAAAAAAAGCTACAGCAATGTACATTTAATAAAGCCTAATAAATAAAAAAAGACACCTAATTAGGTGTCTTTTTTTTATTGTCCCAAAGTTGTTTGGTAATATTTTTTAAGGATTTCTTTTCTTTCCAAACTACTTTTATTACCGTCCTTAAACTCTTTTAACAATTCAGGATATGGCGACAGCATAACTTTCATTTCACTATTCGATAGAAAGGACGGTTGACCCCTATAACAATCAATTAGCATTGGAGTAGACGAATCACTGGCTGCAGAAGCAATTGCAACTCCAATCAGTCCAAACATCGCGCCCATTGCAATAGCATTATTAGAATTATAAATTACATTTTCAATGTAATATTTACCATTAATTATTTCCGTCTTGGCATAATGTTTTGAGCTAGCATATTTTGAAACATTGATATAAAAATTTTCTCCATCACTGAATCCATAATAATTCAGTTCTTCAGAATTAGTAGCTTTATTTAGCAAATAAAACTTTTCCTTTTTGTTCGTGATTTCAAAATTAGTATCATCAATCGGCTTACCATTTAAAACATCTATATAAGTCAAATAAATACCTTTAAGCGGGACATCTGTAATCGTTTTACTTTTAATACTCTGATTAGCATCAAAAACGAAGGCTGATTTATCAGCATCACTTGTTTTCATATAATTAGTCAAACAATCCTGCAAAACTTTCTTCAATCGTTCATCGTGTTTACCGGTAACATCCCCATACCGTTACTTTCTGTTGAAGCCGTATACGACCCTACAATATAATCAGCACCTTCTTTAGACTCTATTACATCAATTGCTAAAGTTACGTATCCTGTTTCGGACATTGCTCGAGTAAGTTCAGAAACATACAGATCATTAATTCGGATAGAAATTTTAGACTTATTTTCTTCTTTTGGACAAATAATAGCGAGGTAATCCAAAAACTCTTCTGCCAAAGGTTTTTCAAAATTAGCTAATACTTTTCTATTAAAACCTCCTTTTTGAACGGTTCCAATATTTTCTTTAAACTGCCTTCCATCATAAACATTCTCAACATAAAAATTAAAGCCAACAGCATTATCTTTTTTATCTTTTAAAGATACTTTGTAGAATTCCGTTTTATTTTGAGAAAAGGTAACCGTGCTAACTACAACAAAAAATAACGCAAGTAATTTATTCATAAATAAAAATTTTAGTTTGCTATAAAAATAAAAAAATCCCGAATGAATCGGGATTTTAATTATAATATATTGAAATTTTATTTCAATTTCTTTTTAACAGCAACTTCATGGTACGATTCAATAACATCTCTTTCTTCGATGTCGTTGTATCCTTTTACTTGAATACCACAATCGTATCCTTTAGCTACTTCTTTCACATCGTCTTTGAAACGTTTCAGTGCTAAAAGCTCTCCTGTAAAGACAACAACACCTTCTCTAATAATTCTCATTTTAGCGCTTCGGACAATTTTACCATCCATAACCATACATCCCGCAATTGAACCCACTTTCGAGATTTTGAATATCTCTCTAATTTCAGCTGTACCCAGAATTTCTTCTTTCATCTCTGGGGCTAACATTCCTTCCATTGCATCTTTCAAGTCATCGATAGCAGCGTAAATAATAGAGTAGTAACGGATATCGATTTCCTCTTTGTCAGCTAATTGTCTTGCATTTCCAGCAGGACGCACATTAAATCCAATAATAATTGCATCTGAAGCAGAAGCCAACATTACGTCAGTTTCAGTAATTGCTCCAACACCTTTATGGATAATATTAATTTGAATTTCTTCAGTAGATAATTTAGAGAACGAATCAGACAATGCTTCAACAGAACCATCCACATCTCCTTTAAGGATAATGTTCAATTCTTTAAATTGACCCAATGCAATTCTACGTCCAATTTCATCTAATGTAATATGACGTTGTGTACGTACAGATTGTTCACGCATCAATTGAGAACGTTTCGAAGCAATTTGTTTCGCTTCTTTTTCGTCTTCAAAAATATTGAACTTATCACCCGCAGTTGCTGCTCCATCAAGACCAAGAACTGAAACCGGAGTCGAAGGACCCGCAACAGTTACTATATTCCCTCTTTCGTCATGCATGGCTTTAATTTTACCATGATGCTTACCAGCTAACATATAATCTCCAATTTTCAATGTTCCGTTTTGAACTAATATCGTAGAAACATATCCTTTTCCTTTGTCAAGGAAAGCCTCAACAACAGTTCCAGAAGCCGCTTTATTTGGATTTGCTTTCAAATCTAAAAGTTCTGCTTCTAACAATACTTTTTCTAATAATTCTTTCACACCTGTTCCTACTTTCGCAGAAATATCATGTGATTGAATTTTTCCACCCCAATCTTCTACAAGTAAATTCATACCTGCTAATCTTTCTTTTACTTTTTCAGGATTAGCATTTGGCTTATCAATTTTATTGATAGCAAATATGATAGGAACTCCAGCTGCTTGAGCATGGCTAATTGCTTCTTTAGTTTGTGGCATGATGTCATCATCAGCAGCAATCACAATAATAGCGATATCTGTAACTTGAGCACCACGTGCACGCATCGCTGTAAACGCTTCGTGACCCGGTGTATCTAAGAATGCGATTTTTTGTCCGTTATCCAAAGTTACTCCGTAGGCACCAATATGTTGTGTAATTCCTCCAGATTCACCTGCAATTACGTTTTCTTTACGAATGTAATCCAATAACGATGTCTTACCGTGATCGACGTGACCCATTACGGTTACAATTGGCGCTCTGAAAACTAAATCTTCTTCTCTGTCTTCAACAACTTGAATTGCTTCTTCGATGTCTACAGTGATAAATTCAACTTCATAACCAAATTCATCGGCAACAATAGTCAACGTTTCTGCGTCAAGACGTTGGTTCATAGTAACCATGATTCCAAGTGACATACACGTTCCAATCACTTTAGTAATTGGCACATCCATCATGATTGCAATTTCACCTACAGTAACAAATTCAGTAACCTTAATAGTTTTACTGCCTTCGTCAATAGCTCTTTGCTCATCATCAGATTTCTGACGGTGTGTATCTCTTTTATCTCTTCTATATTTAGCCGCTTTAGATTTACCACCTTTTCCTTGCAGCTTCTCTAAAGTCTCTCTAATTTGATTTTTAACTTCTTCCTCAGTAGGCTCCACTTTTGCAACAATGGCAGGTCTGTTTCCTTTTACAAAACCAGGTCTAGCACTTCTGTTTGCATTGAATCCACCACCACCACCAGTATTAGGTGTAATCTTGTTAGGGTTTGGCGCACCAGGAACTCCCGGTGTTGCAGGCGGTCTAGGAGCACCCGGTTTAGGAGCAATCCTTTTACGCTTGTTTTTATTTGCATTGGCTGCAGCCGAACCTGGAGCACCCGGTTTATTCGGAGTGATTTTCGGTTCTTCTTTTTTCTTTTTCGGTTTGTTGAATTGAGATAAATCAATTATCTGACCCGTTAAAGTAGTTCCAGATAGTTTTTGATATTGCGTGGTGATGGTTTCATCAACAGGTGCTTCATCAACTTTAACTGCCTCGGTTTTTGCAACCACTTTTGGTTCAGCAGGAACTTCTTTAGGAGTTTCTGTTTTAACCTCTTTAATCCCAGCAATAGGTTTTACCTCTTTTTTGTCTGAAACAGGTTTCTCAGTTGACGGCTTTTCAGTTGACGGTTTCTCAGATGAAACTTCTTTTGAGACAGCTTTTACTTCGGGTGCATTAGCTACAGGAGCTTCTGCTTTTTCAACAGCTTTTTCAGGCGCAACGATTGATGGTTTTTTTGGATTAAGATCAATCTTACCCACTTGAACCGGACCAGATATAATTGCTCTCGCTTTTATAACCTCTTGTTGTTTTACGCGCTCTTCCTCAATTTTACGTTTGTCTTCGATTTCTTTCTCTCGTTCTAAACGCAAAGCTTCTTTTTCTTTTCTTTTCTCTTCCCCTACTTCTTTAGAAGCCTCCTTATTCCCTTTGTCACCTGCAAACTGACCGCACAAGACATTGTATACATCATCAGAAATTTTTGCGTTTGGATTTGCTTCAATAGCAATCCCCTTATCTTTTAGATAATCCACAGCTCTTTCTAAAGAAATATTCAATTCCCTTAAAACTTTGTTTATTCTAATAATTCTCTCTTCAGACATAAAACCTTTTTATTATTACCTTTTTTGTTATTCCTCACTTTACTCCCAACCCGATACCTACCGAGCAAGAATTTATTGTAAAGTGGCATGTTTATCGTTGAAGATCCATTTGACTAACTGTCAAATTCTTCTTTCAATATTCTCATTACATCTAGAATCGTTTCCTCTTCTAGGTCTGTTCTTCTTACTAAATCTTCCACATCTTGTTTTAAGATACTTTTTGCTGTATCCAAACCAATTTTTGCAAATTCTTCAATCACCCAGTCTTCAATTTCATCTGAAAACTCAGTTAATTCAACATCATCCTCATCAGCTGTAGCACCTGCGACATCTCCTTCACGAATAACGTCTAGCTCATAACCAGTCAATAAACCCGCTAATTTAATGTTGTGTCCACCACGACCAATTGCTTTTGAAACTTCTTCAAGCTTCAAGAAAACTTCTGCTCTTTTTGTATCTTCATTTATTTTAATAGAAGACACTTTTGCAGGACTTAATGCTCTAGTTATAAATAACTGAATGTTGCTTGTATAATTGATAACGTCGATATTTTCGTTTCCTAATTCACGAACAATTCCATGAATACGAGATCCTTTCATACCCACACAAGCTCCTACTGGATCAATTCTGTCATCATAAGAATCTACGGCTACTTTTGCTTTTTCACCAGGAATTCTTACCACTTTTTTAACCATGATTAAACCGTCAAATACTTCAGGAATTTCTTGTTCAAATAATTTTTCCAAAAACTTCTCAGAAGTTCTAGACATAATAATTTGAGGTTTATTTCCTTTTAATTCAACGCTTTCTATTATTCCTCTAACATTATCTCCCTTACGGAAAAAGTCAGAAGGTATTTGTTTTTCTTTTGGCAAAATAATCTCATTCCCCTCATCATCAACCAAAATTACGACTCTTGGACGCACATGGTGTACTTCTGCAGTATAGATATCTCCTATTAAATCTTTAAATTGTTTGTAAAGATTCGTGTTATCATGTTCATGAATTTTAGAAATTAAATTCTGACGCAAAGCTAAAATCGCTCTTCTCCCTAAATCAATTAATTTCACTTCTTCGGAAACTTCTTCGCCAATTTCGAAATCAGGCTCAATTTTTCTTGCTTCAGTCAAAGTGATTTCAAGATGATCAAAATCTAAGTCTTCATCCGCAACGATTACTCTTCTCTGCCATATCTCCATATCTCCTTTATCAGGATTTATAATGATATCGAAATTATCATCTGAACCGTATTTTTTCTTCAATGCATTTCTAAATACATCTTCCAAAATTGCCATAAGCGTTACACGATCAATAAGTTTATCATCTTTAAACTCTGAGAATGAATCGATTAATGCTAAATTTTCCATGCGAATTCTTTAATTAAAATGTTACTGTAACAATTGCTTCTTTTATATCTGCGTAAGGTAATTTAAGTTCTTTTTGAACCGTTTCTTTCCCTTTCCCTATCTTTTTAGGCTCTCTTGCTTTCCAAGACAAAATTACAAAATCATCATTAGCATCCACTAATTCTGCCTCAATAATTTCAGCCGAAGTCTTCACAATCAATGTTCGACCTATATTTTTCTTGTATTGTCTTATTAATTTCAATGGAGAACCAACTCCTACTGACGCTACTTCTAAAGAGTAATCTTGCTCCTCTCTATCCAGATTGCTATCTATGAATTTACTCACATCTATACAATCTTGAAGCGCCACTCCATTATCTCCGTCCAAAGTTACAATAACCTTGAAAGCGTCAGTAATGATAAGGTCTATCAAAAAGATTGACGGCTTTTCTAACAAGCCTTCCGTCAACAACGTATTTACTTTTTCTTTAAATGTCATATTTTTATAAAAAGAGGGGACATTTAGTCCCCTCATTATCTAGATTTTAATAAATAACGGTGCAAATATAGTGTTTTTTTTTATAAACTAAAATAATCGATTGCTGTAAAATAATTTCTTATCTTTATAGGAGCATTAAAATAATAGTTTTTATCATAATTTAACACTTTATAGTTATGAAACGAATTTTAGTCCCTACCGATTTTTCTGAATATGCTGAAAATGCTTTAAAAGTAGCTGCCATAATTGCAAAAAAAAATAATTGTGAAATCTTTTTGTTGCATTTATTAGAATTACCTAACCAAATGAACGACGCAGTAACCGGCGGAAGCAGCATTCCCGAAGTAATGTTATTTATAAAAAAAGCAAACGAAACACTCCAAAAAATCAAGGAACAGCCCTACTTGAATGGAATTTCAGTAAATGCGTCTGTACAATTCGAAAGAGCTTTTAGCGGCATTTTATCTTTTAATAAAAAAAATGAAATTGATTTAATCGTGATGGGCTCGCATGGAACTTCAGACATCGAAGAAGTACTCATTGGGTCCAACACCGAAAAAGTGGTTCGACTCTCAGAAATACCGGTACTGGTTATAAAAAAAGATATTCGCGACTTTAAATTCAACAACTTTGTATTTGCTTCTGATTTTTCAAAAGAGACTAAAAAACCTTTCAAAAAAATGATAGAATTTGCCAAAATATTTAATGCAAATTTATACTTAGTCATGATTTGCACACCCAATAGTTTTAAAACCACCAAAATGTCTGAGGAAATAATGAAAAATTTTATTGCCTCATTTGAAATCGAAAATTACTCTACACACATTTACAATGACGTTAATATAGAAAACGGAATCATTAATTTTACCAATAGCATTGATGCCGATTTGATAGGCCTTTGCACACATGGAAGAACCGGATTTGCTCATTTTTTTAATGGAAGCATCAGTGAAGACTTGGTAAACCACACTGTCAAACCAGTGATAACTTTCAAGATTTAATCAATCCAGACGAAAATTAAACTCCAAAAACAATCTGTTCAATTCATTGCATAAAAAAACCCCTCAAGAATGAGGGGTTTTACGTTGGTCTACAAGGACTCGAACCTTGAAAGACTGCACCAAAAACAGTTGTGTTACCATTACACCATAGACCAGCATTGCTGCTAAGCGAGTGCAAATTTAAAATAAATTTTAGTTTGTACAAATTTATTTTGCCTTTTTATGAAAAAAAATTTGCTAAAAATTCAAAACAACTTGAAAAAATTACAAAAAACCTTTACACTCAATGTGTTATTGAAATGTAATACTTTTCCAGAAAATATTGTTAATGCTATCAAGGTTAAACAAAAAAACATTTTCTTTGTAACTCAAAATTAAATTAAATTTTAGTACATGGATAAAGCAGCATTCAATTTCAATAAATGGAATACAATTATTGGTTGGTTTACATTTGGAATAGCATTATTAACATACACTTTAACTGTTGAACCCACCATGAGTTTTTGGGATTGTGGAGAATACATTGCTACAGCAGCAAAACTTGAAGTAGGCCACCCTCCCGGAGCGCCATTATACCAAATGATTGGTGCGTTTTTCGCCATGTTTGCTTCAGATAACACAAAAATTGCCTTAATGGTAAACATGATGTCTGTATTTTCCAGTGCTTTTACTATTTTATTCTTATTTTGGTCTTCATCGATAATCTTGAAAAAATTAGTTTCTAGATTTTCAGACCCGAATAAAAACAATGACATTGTTATTCTTGGAAGTTCATTCGTAGGAGCCTTGGCCTATACTTTTTCAGATAGTTTTTGGTTCAATGCTGTAGAAGCCGAAGTATATGCTATGGCATCTTTATTCATTGCCTTATTATTTTGGTTGGGTTTACGCTGGGAACAAGACATGGACAAGCCAAGAGGAAACAAATGGCTGCTGATAATCTCTCTTGTTGTCGGGCTTTCATTTGGAGTTCATTTCATGGCATTACTAACAATTCCCGCAATAGGTTTCCTTTACTTTTTCAAAAACTACAAAGTAGTTACCCTCAAAAATTTCATCATTGCAAATGTTGTTGTAATCGCTATTCTATTATTTATTTTCAAATTACTTCTTCCTCTGACTATGGGATTCTTTGGTAAAACCGAAGTTTTCATGGTTAACAGCTTAGGATTACCTTTTGACTCAGGAACTATATTTGTTGCTTTAGTCTTAATTGCTTTCTTTTACTTTGGATTAAAATACACTAAACAAAAAGGTTTCGCATTCTACAATACTATAATCCTTTGTATATTATTTATTCTAATTGGTTTCTCTACATGGATGATGTTACCCATCAGAGCAAATGCAAATACCGTAATCAACGAAAATAAGCCTTCGGATGCTGCCGAAGTTCTCGCATACTACAATAGAGAACAATATGGTGTAAATCCTTTGTTTTACGGCCCTCAATACACAGAAGCGTTTGCTGGTTTAGACAAGGAGAATCCTTATCTGGATAAAGCGCCCAATTACGAAAGAGATTATAAGACCGGAAAATATATTATTACAAATAATTTCAAAAATGCCGAGCAAAATTCAGACAACAATCAAAAAACTATTTTGCCAAGAATGTGGAGCGGTGAGCACATCGAAAACTACATGAATTTTACAAATCCACCTCAATTCAGACTAAATCCTGATTATCCATATGAGGATGATTTAGCCAAATACGGTATCGATCCAAGTCAGTTGAGTGAAGAAGATTACAACAAAGCGATTGCTCAACTAAAAAACGAAACCGAAAAAATTGTTACCGAATTCAGACAAGCTTACGCTCAAAAACAAATTGACAACGAAGGTTATGTAACGTTCTTGAAAAGCTATGGTGATTATTTAATTGTTGAAAAACCAACAACTGCTGACAATTTAGGATTCATGGTTGAATACCAGTTCGGTTATATGTACTGGAGATACTTGATGTGGAATTTTGTTGGAAGACAAAACGACATTCAAGGAAAATACGACTATCTGGACGGGAATTGGCTTAGTGGCATCTCATTTATAGATGAATTACACTTAGGAAGTCAAGACAATCTTCCTTCGGATGTACTGAACAATAAAGGTCGAAATGTATATTTCTTTCTGCCGTTTATACTTGGCTTAATCGGTTTAATGTATCATGCCAATAAAGATTTAAAAAGTTTCTATGTATTACTCGCCTTATTCCTTTTTACCGGAATAGCATTAAAAATCTACTTGAATGAAAGGCCTTTCGAACCTAGAGAAAGAGATTATGCCTTAGTAGGTTCTTTTTATGTATTTGCCATTTGGATAGGCTTTGGCGTTTATGCATTATACGAAAGTGCCCAGAAATATTTAGCCCCAAAACTGGCTGGTCCAATTATTATTGCAGCAAGTTTATTGGCAGCTCCTGTTCTTATGGCTTCTCAAAACTGGGATGATCACGATCGTTCCGGTAAATATACTGCTGTTGCAATGGCAAAAGCATATTTGGAATCATGTGACCCAGACGCCATTTTATTCACAATTGGCGATAATGATACGTTCCCCCTTTGGTACGCCCAAGAGATTGAAAAAGTGAGAACGGATATCAAAATTGTAAACACAAGCCTTTTCATGACTGATTGGTATATCGATCAGATGAAAACTAAAACATACGAATCAGATGCTCTTCCTATTTCATTTACACACGATGAATATGTAGGGGATAAACTGGATTATGTAGCTCACATTCCAAAAATTGAAAGTCGTTGGGACATAAAAGACTTTATCAATTTTATTAAAAATCCAAAATCAACTGTAGACATGCAAAACGGACAAACAATCCATTTTTATCCTACAAATAAGATCCGAATTCCTGTTGACAAAAATACAATCATAAAAAACAAAGTGGTTAATCCTAAGCACAATGATTCTATTGTTCCTTACATCGACTTGGATATAAAAGGAAATGCATTGTACAAAAACAGATTGATGATGCTAGATATTGTTGCTAATAACAACTGGAAAAGACCAATCTATTTTAGCGGTGGTGCATTTGACAACGAAGATTATATCTGGATGAAAGAGTACCTTCAATTAGAAGGAATGGTATACAAACTTGTTCCAATAAAAACCGTTTTGTCAAAAGACGCAAGTCCTCTTAATATGGGACAAATAGACACTGATAAAATGTACGCAAAAGTTATGAAATGGGACTGGGGAAACAGTGAAAGCCCAAAAATTTATCACGACCCTGAAACACGCAGAAATAGCATAACATACAGAACCAACCTTTCAAGATTAATGAATCAATTAATTATTGAAGGACAAAAAGATAAAGCAAAAAACATTATCGATTTGGCGATGACAAAAATGCCGTTGGAATATTTTGACTATTACTCTCTAGTAGAACCTTTTGCTGGTGGATATTACAAAATTGATGAAAAATTAAAAGCACAACAATTGCTAAGCAAATTAATACTAAAATACAGAGAAAACCTTAATTATTATGGCAATCTAAAATCTTCTGAGCAAACTAGTATTGCCATTCCTATTATCACAGATATTGAGCGATACAGAAGCCTTTTGACCGTAATGAAAGAAAATGGAGATTTAGATTTCTACAACAAAAATAAAATGGTATTCAATACTTATATTAAAATGTTTGACCGCTTTGGACGCGAAAAAGAATAATTTTAAATAGAAAACTCTAATTATAAAAAGTAGCGATATTGAAAAATGTCGCTACTTTTTTTTAATTTTAAAACTAAAAAATGAAACTGTACTGGATAAAAACAAGTCGGATTATAAAAAAGATTTTCTCAAATTATACTTGGGATATTTCCAGTACAGGAAGCATTAAGACAGTCTACCTTACATTTGACGATGGACCTATTCCAGAAGTTACAGAATGGGTTTTGAAGGAATTAAAAAAGCACGATGTAAAAGCTACTTTTTTTTGCATTGGAGATAATATTGATAAAAACCCTGAAATATTCAAAAAGGTAATTAGCGAAGGTCATTCCATAGCAAACCACACATTCAATCATTTAAACGGTTGGAAAACATCAACTAAAGTTTACATTGAAAACACTAGACTGTGCGAAGAAGCAATTCAAAAAAACAGTCCTTCTAATCTAAAATCTAAACTGTTTCGTCCACCATATGGTAAAATAAAAGCATCTCAGTCTAGAAAAATAAGGGAACTGGGTTACAAAATAATTATGTGGGATGTCCTCAGTGCTGATTTTGACCAAACTTTATCGCAAGAACAATGTTTAAAAAATGCAACATCAAATCTAAGACCAGGAAGCATTATTGTTTTCCACGACAGTATAAAAGCCTTTAAAAACTTAGAATACGTATTGCCTAAAACATTAGCTTATTTAAAAGAAAACAATTTTAATTGTGAGGTGTTGTAATGAAATGCGTTACAATTGTTCTTGAACAATACTAATAATAGTATTCGCATCTAATTCTCCGGATTGTCTCCAAATCATTTGACCTTGTTTATAAATCATTAACGTAGGTAAGCCTTTAATGCGCAAAGCATCGGCTAATTCTTGATTTTTATCCACATCAATCTTTATGACTTTTGCTTTATCACCAAGAGCGGCTGCTACATCTCTAATTACAGGATGCATTGAAACTGAAGGCTCATTCCATTCCGTGTAAAAGTCTATTAACACAGGTACTTGAGCGTTTATAAGTTCTCCAAATTTTGACATAAAACCAAAAATTTAATTTTTTAAATTCACTAAAAAGAGATATTTATTTTACAAATGTAGCATTTTAAACGAATTATGCCACATTAACACCTTTTTTTAGTTCGATGACCGTTATTTCCGGCATTATTCCCACTCTGCCCGGATAAGCATGAAAACCAAAGCCTCTATTTACATAAACGTATCTTCCGAGGTTTTCATATAATCCAGCCCATTGTTTGTATACATATTGTGCCAAACTCCATTTAAAATAACCTGGTATTTCGATTCCAAACTGCATTCCGTGTGTATGACCCGATAGTGTAAGATGGAAATTTTTATCATGATGTTGTACTTCATATTCCCAATGCGAAGGATCGTGACTCATCAAAATTTTAAAATCTTCTTTATTTACATATTGAGAAGCTTTGTCAATATCTCCTGCTTTTTTGAAATTATGCCCCCAGTTTTCTACGCCAATTAATGCAATTTTTTCATCTCCTTTTTCAATAAAGGTATGTTCGTTTAGCATTAATTTAAAACCAATTTGTCCATATAAATCTTTAATGGCTTTAAAATTATCTTCTTTTGCCACCTCAGAGGGCCAAGTTACATATTCTCCATAATCGTGATTTCCTAAAACGGAATATTTACCATATTCATGTTTTTTAATCCTGTTAAAGGTCTCTATCCATGGATGCATTTCTTTGGCATCAGTATTCACAATATCTCCGGTAAACAAAATCATGTCTGAATTTTGCTCATTTACTAAATCTATTGCATAATTAATTTTCTCGGGATTATCAAAACTTCCGCTGTGAACATCTGAAATTTGAGTAATCGTAAAACCATCAAAAGCATCTGGTAAATCCGGGAAAAATATACGTTGCTTGATGACTTTATAATTGTATTTACCTATAGTCACCCCATATATTAAAGATAAAAAAGGAACAGCTGCTAATCCTAATCCTATTTGACTGATAAACTTTCTTCTTGAATTCAGAAAGTCTGTGTTTTTATCATAATTGACAAAATAGTTAACCGTTCCGGCACCTAATCTAAAGATGTCTTCTCCCATTAATATCAATGTCAAAATTAATTTTGGAACATAAACAATAAGCAGCAAACCCATGACAACCATCATTTGTTTGGTCTGACCTACACTTCGGTCAAATTGCATCAAAGAATAAACAATATATACTAAAACTAATATGCTTATAATCTGAATTGAAAACAATATTGGCTTTGATTTTATTAAAGTTTTTAATACTTGAAAAGTATAAAGCTCAATAACAAGAAGGATTAAGCACAAGAATACGATACGAAAGATCATTTTAAAAAAATTTTTAACAAAATAACAAAACAATTAACCAGAATGGTTTTTTATTAATTAAAATTTAACGGTTGATTAAACTTAAAAGGCTCCTGCGATTTAGGAATATGGAATACAAATAAAAACCGCATTATTTAGGTTTAAAATAATGCGGTTTTTAGATTATATAAGCTTTTACTATTTTACAACTAATGTCATATTTGGAGTTATGATACTATCATTATTATTAGTAGATGAATACCTTTGCGCAAAAACCTCTATATAATCAGAATTTGACAACTCGACTAATGCATTTAATGGTAATACTAAAATATCATTTACAGCTGCTCCACGACCATAGATCTTATACTGCGAAATTGGTGTACCATTCTTAGAAATATAAATTATATAAGTACCTATAGCTGGAACTTGAAACGAAATAGAACCCGTAACTTGGAAAAAACGTTTCTTTTTACCTAAATATATAAGTTTATTACTAACTCCCCCGGTAGAAAATCTAAATAAATTTGATGAGGCAGAGACACCCGCAACCTTTATAATAGAAGTTGGATTTGATCCAGAGAAACCCGTAGAAGCACCAGAACCTACAGCATAATCCACTGAAAACTCACCCACTGCTGATGCATCAATTTCAGTTGGAATTCCTGCACAACGAACACTCCAATTATTATCAAAATTATATCCTGAATAAATTGCAGGACTATATCCGTTTACATATTTTCCTGTTGTTACTGTTCCTGTAAAAACAACCGTTTCCATAACGGCATCTCCCGTTATTGTTGGGTTAGAAGATACGTCAAAACCAATAGCTGCTCCAGAAACCTCGCTAAATCCTCCTTGCTTTTGCACTAATCCAAATGTCCCTTGTAATTTTTCATAGGTTCCTCCATTATTACTAAACCACGCTGCATTACTTATCAATAATTTACCGATAGAATCATAAACAATACCAGTAGTATTTCCAACATATTGAACTATACTGACAAAAACTAATCCAAAACCAGTTATAGAACCCACATTAGAAGAACCTGCAATTACTGTATCTCTGATAATTATATTTTGTGCTGCTGTTCCACTCAAGTTAAAAACTTTTCCTCCTCCGGTAACCTGAATGGTAACATTTCTAATACTTCCCCCTGTTGAACCATCAAACAGATTTCCAGATGTTCTAACTAACTTATCCTCATTAGCATCCTGACCTGAAATATAGGCATTGTTTAAATCAACTGGCAAATCAAAAATTATGGTTCCATTTATTTCATAATAAGTGTTAACATCCAAAACATACTTCGCATTACTTCCCGCAACCTTCTCTGCTGCCAAAACTGTCGCTAAAACATCTGTAGATTTTATACGTTTAAACTTTAATCTGCCTGTTGTGCCACTATTCATTACATTCCATGCTGTTAACGTTGAATTGTAATGATAAAAAGATTTCAAATCTGTATCATAAACCATTAAGCCATCAGCTGGAGACGCAATAGCCAATCTTTGTGCAGTTGTCATTCTGGGCGTTAACATCCCTTGAGTTGTTGATGAAACATCCAATACGGAACTCGCATGTGGTGTAATTGTTCCTATACCTACTTGGGCAAACACATTTGTTGTTATTATCATGAAAAATAACACACAGGCTTGTAATACCTTTTTTGAAAAATAATTTTTTCTCATAATATAACGAATTAAAGATTAAACATAAAGAACCTTACCGACTTAAAACTTCTTGTATAAAATTACATAAAAACAACGTTTAAATACATAAATAATCGTTTAAAAGCATTATTTTATTAAATGTATATTTATATTCTTACAATTTTATCATTTGAAAATGATTGCCTATCACAGATTAATAGCAATTTTCTTTCAAATCATTATTCGCAATTTTTCTCCAAATAAAGAATTGATTACTTAATTTTAAAGACGAAATTTTCAGAAACAAAAAAATGGGCTTTAGTAACAATCATAATAAATATTTCAAACCTTCACTCCTTTATCTCACAAGTTTTGTACTTTTGAAAACTTTACAAAATCATAATTATGTCACAACAAAAACGCCTTTTCCTTCTTGATGCTTATGCCTTAATTTTTCGTGGTTATTATGCTTTCATAAAAAACCCAAGAATCAACTCTAAAGGGATGGACACATCAGCCATTATGGGATTTATGAACTCCCTGATGGATGTAATAAAAAGAGAAAAACCAGATCATTTAGCAGTTGCTTTTGACAATGGCGGAAGTCAATTAAGAAATGATATATTTCCAGAATACAAAGCGCATCGTGATGCAACCCCCGAAGCTATTAAAATTGCTATTCCATATATCCAAGATTTACTGAAAGCCATGCATATTCCTATCATAGAGGTAAAAGGATATGAAGCTGATGATTTAATTGGTACAATTGCTAAACAAGCCGAAAAACAAAACTACAAAGTCTTTATGGTTACTCCTGACAAGGATTTTGCACAACTCGTTTCGGAGAATATATTCATGTACAAACCCGCCCGAATGGGGAACGGAATAGAAATTTGGGGGATTCCGGAAGTTTTGGCAAAATTTGAAATCGAAAGACCAGACCAAGTAATTGACTTTCTTGGAATGATGGGCGATGCTGCCGATAATATCCCCGGACTTCCTGGTGTAGGCGAAGTAACTGCTAAAAAACTTTTGAAAGAATTTGGAACCATGGAAAATCTTTTAGCCAATACAGACAAGCTAAAAGGAAAAATGAAAGAAAACATTGAAGCCAATAAAGAAAAAGGATTATTATCCAAAACTTTGGCGACAATTTTACTGGACTGCCCCGTTATTTTTGACGAAACGGATTATGAATTATCAACTCCCGATGTCGAAAAAACAGATGCGCTTTTTAATGAATTAGAGTTTAGAAGAATGGCGGAGCAATTTGACGCTATATTTAAAAAAGGCGGAACTGCAACCACTAACAACAATCCGGTTGACGAAACCAAACTATACAAAAAACCACAACCAAAAAACGAAGACCAATTCGATCTTTTTGGAAGTGCCATTCAAGATGATTCTTCAGAAGAAACCCGTCATCAATATTATAGTTCACTAGAAAACACAGCGCATTCCTATCAGATAATTCAAGGTGATTTAGGAATGAAATTACTGTTGCAAAATTTACAAAAACAATCTTCAGTGTGTTTTGACACAGAAACAACTGGACTAGATGCTTTGCACGCCGAATTAGTTGGAATCTCATTTTCGTATGAAAAAGGAAAAGGCTTCTATGTTCCTTTTCCAGAAAACCAACAGGAAGCACAAACTTTAATCGAGAAATTCATTCCTTTTTTCGAAAATGAAAACATCGAGAAAATTGGCCAAAATTTAAAATATGATTTAAAGATTCTTTCTAATTACAATGTTACCGTGAAAGGAAAATTATTCGATACGATGATTGCACATTATCTGATTAATCCGGATATGCGTCATAATATGGATATTTTGGCAGAAACATATTTGAAATATTCACCTCAATCCATTGAAACGTTAATTGGTAAAAAAGGAAAAAACCAAAAATCAATGCGCGACGTTGTATTGGAAGAAATCAAAGAATATGCCGTTGAAGATGCTGATGTTACCTTGCAACTCAAGGAAATATTTACTTTAGAATTAGACAAAACCGGAACCAAAAAACTTTTTGAGGAAATCGAAATTCCATTAGTAAAAGTTCTGGCTGATATGGAAAAAGAAGGGATTCGTGTCGATGTAGATTTCTTGAAATCGCTTTCAAAAACATTAGACGATGACATTAAAATATTAGAGGCAAATATTTTTGAAACTGCAGGAGAAAAATTTAATCTGGCTTCTCCAAAGCAATTAGGCGATGTTTTATTCGATAAATTAAAAATTGGAGGTGTAAAACAAAAGAAAACCAAAACCGGTCAATATGCAACCGGAGAGGAAATCTTGAGTTATTTAGCAGCCGAAAACCCAATTGTAAAAGACATTCTGGATTGGCGACAATTAGTAAAATTACAAAATACTTATGTCGAGGCTTTGCCAAACCAAGTAGATAAAATCACGCAGCGCATCCACACCGATTATATGCAAACCGTTGCCGCAACAGGCCGTTTGAGTTCAAATAATCCGAACTTGCAAAACATTCCCATTCGTACGGAACGAGGAAGACAGATTAGAAAAGCATTCGTGGCTCGAGATGAAAATTACACCTTGGTTTCTGCGGATTATTCCCAAATAGAATTGCGAGTAATTGCGGCATTGAGCGGTGAAGAAAATATGATTAAAGCATTCCAAAACCACGAAGACATTCACAAATCTACTGCTTCAAAAGTATTTAATGTTCCGCTCGAAGAAGTAACTCGCGAACAACGAAGTCACGCCAAAACGGTAAATTTTGGAATTATATATGGGGTTTCAGCTTTTGGATTGAGCAATCAAACTAACTTATCTCGAAAAGAGAGCGCTGATTTAATTGAGGCCTATTACCAAACCTATCCAAGATTAAAATCCTACATTCAAGAACAAATAGATTTTGCGAGAGACAATGGTTATGTGCAAACCATCCTAGGACGTCGTCGTTATTTGAAAGATATCAATTCGCAAAACGCCATTGTTCGCGGTGGTGCAGAACGAAATGCGGTAAATGCACCAATTCAAGGAAGTGCTGCAGATATTATCAAAATTGCAATGATTAATATTCATGAAAAACTAACCTCCGAAAATTGGAAAAGCAAAATGCTGCTTCAGGTGCATGATGAGCTTGTTTTTGATGTTCATAATTCGGAACTCGAAAAAATCCAACCGATGATAAAACACGAAATGGAACACGCTTTCAAACTTGATGTTCCTTTGGATGTTGATTTAGGGTTAGGAAAAGATTGGCTGGAAGCACATTAAATATCTTCCATCATACTCATAAAAAAAATCTCTAATCATTTAAAACGATTAGAGATTTTTTTTAAACCTATTATTAAATGAGTTTCTACAACTTCCTAGTTGACTCTCTTTCTTTCAATTTTGTTTTGATTACCACCGTTTCATAAGGCAGATCTTCTTCTTTGGATTCTAACCTGTCAATAAGCAATTTAGCGGCCACCTCACCTATTTCGATTCCATGCTGACTCACCGTTGTTAAACTTGGAGATAATCTTCTGGAAGCCAGAATTCCATCGGCAAAACCAATGATAGAAATTTCTTCCGGTACTTTATATCCTTTTTTAAGCGCAATACGCAAAGCTGCTACTGAGTCATTTTCTTCAAGAGCAAAGATTCCATCAATTTTATTTTCAAAAACTTTTTCGATTTTATCCTTTAAATCATCTTCAGAATCCGTTCTTAAAATGATATCGTTGTTTACAGCAATATTATTGTTTTCCAATGCTTTCAAATATCCATCGGCTCTTAATTTACCTACACTTAAATTGTCAATAGAGGATAACAAGGCAATATTCTTGCATCCTATATCAATTAAATGTTGTGTTGAATTTAAAGCGGAGTCAAAATCATCAACAATTACTTTGTCACAATCTACGCCATCTGCAATACGATCAAACATAACAATTGGAGTTCCATCATTAATGATTGCGGAGAAATGGTCGTAATCCTGATTTTTTTGTGCTTCTTCAGAAACCGAAACAATAAATCCATCGATAGTTCCATTACTTAGCATTTCCAGCGTATGGGCTTCTTTTTCTGATGATTCGTTAGAGATACACATAATCACATTGTATCCTTTTTCGTCGGCTATTTTTTCGATACCGCTAAATACTTTGGCAAAAAAAGAATTTAAAATATTTGGAATAATTACACCAATGGTTTTTGTCTTTCTATTTTTAAGGTTCAGACCAATAACATTGGGTTTGTAATTTTTAAGCTTAGCATATTCTTTAATTTTAACTTTCGTCTGCTCGCTAATCTCCGGGCTATCGTTCAACGCTTTAGAAACTGTAGAAACAGAAACATTCAGTTCTTTAGCGATTTGTTTTAAAGTTGCTTTAGCTTTCATAAGAGATATATTTGACGTAATTTATATGATAAAAACAGTTACAAGATATGAATAATTAAAATATTAACTGTTTAAATGTCAAAAATAGCCAATAAAATGTAAAATTTGCTTCCAAATATTAGAAATATACAATAAAATTAAATAAAAACAGCAGCGCCTTGAATTCAACTCATCAACAAGTACGAAACACAAATTCAATCTTAGAATATTATTTTAAATATACATTTGATTATCAGAGTAAAAACAAGAAAAAAATATTCATTTAAGGTATTTGTATTTAAAATAATTAATTGTACTTTTGCAACCCCTTTATTGGGGATGGAATGTTTAATTAAAAATATATTATGGACGCATTAAGCTACAAGACACAATCAGCAAGCAAAGCCACCGTTACTAAAGAGTGGATTGTTGTAGATGCTGATGGTCACAACTTAGGTCGTCTTGCTTCAAAAGTCGCTATGATTTTGAGAGGTAAGTACAAGCCAAGTTACACACCACACGTGGACTGCGGTGATAACGTAATCGTTATCAACTCAGAAAAAATTAACCTTACAGGTAACAAAATGGATGAAAAAACATACATCCGTCACACAGGTTATCCAGGAGGTCAAAGAACTTTAACTGCTAAAGTATTGCAATCAAAAAACCCTGCATTACTAGTTGAAAAAGCAATAAAAGGAATGTTACCTAAGAATAAATTAGGTGCTGAACTTTTTAGAAATTTAAATGTTGTTGTAGGATCTGAGCACAAACAAGGCGCTCAAAAACCTAAAACAGTTAACCTTAACGATCTTAAGTAATGGGAGTTATTCACAAAATCGGTAGAAGAAAAACCGCTGTTGCACGTGTTTATGTTTCAGAAGGAACAGGAGTAATCACTGTAAACAAAAAAGCATTCGAAACGTACTTCCCAACTGCAACTTTACAGTACAAAGTATTACAGCCTATGTCTATGACAGAAAATGTAAGCAACTTTGACGTAAAAGTTAACGTTTACGGAGGTGGTTCAACTGGTCAAGCAGAAGCTGTAAGAATGGCATTGGCACGCGTTATGTGTGAAGTAAATGCTGAAAACAGAGCTATCTTGAAACCAGAAGGTTTATTAACAAGAGATCCAAGAATGGTTGAACGTAAGAAATTCGGTCAGAAGAAAGCTCGTAAGAGATTCCAATTCTCTAAACGTTAATATTACCTGTCTTGTTCAAATGGGACAAGACATCGTTCATTTATTATTGAATTTAAAAAAACAGTTGTTGTTGCTCTCCTACTGAGGTAGGAAATAGTTTAGCATCTAAATGTATAAAGCCGGGAAGCCGCCATTTATTCATTGCTAATCAACAGAACGTAAACTAGAACAAAATGGCAAACAAAGT
Organism: Flavobacterium algoritolerans; assembly: GCF_030010385.1. NCBI lineage: Bacteria > Pseudomonadati > Bacteroidota > Flavobacteriia > Flavobacteriales > Flavobacteriaceae > Flavobacterium > Flavobacterium algoritolerans. Next base: position 608,387 of record NZ_JASCRZ010000001.1, read on the forward strand.
AGAAGTAAAAGAATTACTAGAAGCAGGTGTTCACTTCGGACACATGACTAGAAAGTGGGATCCAAACATGGCTCCTTACATTTATATGGAGCGTAATGGTATTCACATTATCAATCTATATAAAACTGCAGCAAAAATTGAAGAAGCTAATGAAGCTTTGAAAAAAATCGCTGCATCAGGTAGAAAAATATTATTTGTTGCTACCAAAAAACAAGCAAAAGACATCGTTGCTGAAAAAGCAAAAGCTGCAAACATGCCTTACATCACTGAAAGATGGCCTGGTGGAATGCTAACTAACTTCGTAACTATCCGTAAAGCTGTTAAAAAAATGGCTACTATTGATAAAATGAAGAAAGATGGTACATTCATGACTCTTTCTAAAAAAGAGCGTTTGCAAGTTGATCGTCTTCGTGCTAAATTAGAGAAAAACTTAGGTTCAATCGCTGACATGTCAAGACTACCAGCTGCATTGTTCGTAGTTGATATCAAAGCGGAACATATCGCAATAAAAGAAGCTCAAAAATTAAACATTCCAGTTTTTGCAATGGTTGATACAAATTCTGATCCTCGTGAAGTAGAATATGTAATTCCTGCAAATGATGATGCTTCTAAATCAATTGATAAAATTTTATCTTTAGTTACTGCTGCAATTGTTGAAGGACTTTCTGATAGAGGTTCTGACAAAGAAGCTGAAGCTACTGCTGAAGTTGTTGCTCCTGCTGCTGAAGCTGTAGAAGTAGCTCCTGCTGTAGAAGCTGCTGCTCCAACTGCAACTGAAGAATAAATAAACATTTAATTCCAAGTTTTAAATTCCTCTCCAAAAAAAATTAGAAACCTAAAGTTGATAATTTAATAAAATTGGAAATTGGATTTAACACTTGGAATTTTTTACTTTTAACCTTAAAAAATAATACAATATGGCAACAATTACTGCTGCAGACGTAAATAAATTAAGAACAATCACTGGTGCAGGTATGATGGACTGCAAAAAAGCCTTGGTTGAAGCAGACGGAGATTTTGATTTAGCTATCGAAAACTTACGTAAAAAAGGACAGAAAGTAGCTGCAAACCGTTCAGATAGAGAATCTACTGAAGGTGCTGCAATTGCTGTTGTAAATGCTGACAAAACTGCTGGAGTTGTTATCACATTGAACTGTGAGACTGACTTCGTAGGGATGAATGAGAACTTTGTAAAAATGGCTACTGAAATGGCTAATTTAGCATTGAACTTCAATACTAAAGAAGAATTTTTAGCTGCTGACTTCAACGGAATTACTGTTGCTGATAAATTAATCGAGCAAACAGGAGTTATCGGTGAAAAATTAGAAATCAGAACTTTCGAAAAATTAGAAGGTGCTTTCATCGGATCTTACATCCACTCTGGAAACAAAATCGCTACTTTAGTTGCTCTTTCTGCAAATGTTGAAGGTGCTGACGAAGTTTCAAGAAACGTATCTATGCAAGCAGCAGCTATGGCTCCTATTGCATTAAACGAAGAAGGTGTTGATGCTGAAACTATCGCTAAAGAAATCGAAATTGCTAAAGACATCCTACGTCAAGAAGGAAAAGCTGAAGCAATGTTAGACAATATCGCTAAAGGTAAACTAGCTCGTTTCTTTAAAGACAACACTTTAGTAAACCAAGATTACATCAAAGACAACAAATTAAGCGTTGCTGCTTATGTTAAATCTTTAGACAAAGATCTTATCGTTACAGGTTTCAAAAGAGCTGCTTTAGGATAATCATTCTAAAATCGTTTCAGAATTATAAATTTATTTACAATTCTGATTACAAATATAAAATCCCATTCGTTCACTCGAATGGGATTTTTTTTAAATCAACTACTGTTTATTTTATAAAACATAAATTTCAAATTAAAATACTAAATTTGAGTACTAATTATCATTTATGTTTAAAACCAAAAAAGAGCTCGTATTTGTTATACTCGCCGGAATCTTCATTACTAATGCTGTTACTGCCGAATTAATCGGTGGAAAACTGATACAAATAGGTCCGTTTGTAATGAGCATCGGTATTTTACCTTGGCCCATAGTTTTCCTGACTACCGATTTAATCAATGAATATTTTGGAGAAAAAGGAGTAAAAAAATTGTCTTTAATAACAGCCGGTTTAATTGCTTACGCTTTTATTCTTTTGTTTTTAGCCATAAGCATTCCAGCAGCAAAAGGAATAAGTCCGGTAAATGACGACCAATTCTTTGCTGTTTTTGGCCAAAGTATGTGGATAATCGTTGGAAGTATCATTGCATTTCTAGTTTCACAATTGATTGATGTAACTATTTTTTGGTTTTTCAAAAACCGCACAGGAAATAACAAAATCTGGCTCAGAGCAACAGGCTCTACTATAATTTCTCAATTATTCGATTCTTTTATTGTCCTTGGAATTGCTTTTTGGTTGCCCGGAAAAATTAACTTTGATACTTTTATCACATCTGCATTGACGGGTTATACTTTCAAACTTGGAATTGCAGTTTTATTGACCCCGCTAATTTATTTGGGGCACTACATTATAAAAAAATATTTATCAGAAGAAACAGAATAAATCATGGAAGAAAAAATAAGATGTAAATGGTGTGTGGGTATTGATATTTACGAAAAATACCATGATGAAGAATGGGGTGTTCCTGTTTATGAAGATCAAAAATTATTTGAATTCCTAATTTTGGAAACCTTTCAGGCTGGACTAAGTTGGATTACAATCCTAAAAAAAAGAGAAAACTTCCAATTAGCTTTTGATAATTTTGACTATAAAAAAGTTTCGAATTATACTGAAGATAAGATCCAGGAATTACTTCAAGATGCAGGGATTATTCGCAATCAATTAAAAATTCGCGCAGCCGTTTCTAATGCGATTGCTTTTATGAAAGTACAAGAAGAATTTGGTAGTTTTTCAAAATACATTTGGGAATTCACTGAAGGAAAACCAATAAATAACAATAGAAAAACGCTAAAAGAAGTTCCTGCCACCACTCCACTTTCTGACGCTATCAGTAAAGATTTGAAAAAACGTGGATTTAAATTTGTGGGATCCACCGTAGTTTATGCACACATGCAAGCAACAGGAATGGTCGATGATCACGTCGATGATTGTTGGAAGAAAGCTAAGTAATCAGATTCCAGTTGCAGTTTTCAGCTATTGAAAATATCACAAAAAACATTTAGGCTACCACAACTTTAAACATTAAACTTTAAGTATCTAAACAAAAAAACTATTACATTTGCTCCACACTTTAGGGGTGTCTACAACATTGTAGGCTGAGAATTACCCTCTGAACCTGATCTAGTTCATACTAGCGTAGGGAAAAGTAAGATGACTTCCACGCACATTTATGTGTCATTGTAGCCATTCCTAAAGTATAACTGTCCCGAAAGTTTCGGGACTAAATTCAAAAGGAATGGAGCTTAAAATCAACAATCAAACAAAACAATTTGCAATTGACAGTCTTACTGTTCAAGCACTTCTTGACTTGGAAATTCCCATCAAACAAAATGGAATTGCCGTAGCCATTAACAATACCGTGATTCCAAAATCAAACTGGAATTCCCATCCCATACAAGAAACCGACGACATTCTCATCATCTCTGCAACTCAAGGAGGATAGTTTGGCTGCTCGGGCGGGCTATCCATTTCAAGTCCGCAGTTGCAATCCTATAAAACATAGTCTTAGTCAAAGCTTCCTTATGGTCGCTTCACTAATCCTTGTTTTATTTGGCTTTCCACTTTACGGGCTTTCCATTACTATCCCTAGCAGAAGACGAACACTCCTAAAATCATAAAATTCAAACAAATGAATAACGAAGAAAAAATCTCAAGAACTCCTTTCCCAAACTCTACAAAAATTTACGTAGACGGAACCATTCATCCCATAAAAGTGGCGATGCGAGAAATCGCATTGGCAGACACAAAAATGTCCAATGGACGAATAGAAAAAAATCCTCCCGTAACTGTTTATGATACTTCGGGTCCATTCACCGATCCAAATATTGAAATCGACATTCGAAAAGGATTGCCACGCATTCGTGAACAATGGATTTTGGACCGTAATGATGTGGAAGAATTAACTGAAATCTCTTCTGAATATGGGAAAAAGCGTCTGAATGACGAAAAACTAAACGAATTGCGTTTTGAATATTTGCACAAACCGATGCGTGCCAAAAAAGGAGCCAATGTATCCCAATTGTATTACGCAAAACAGGGAATCATTACACCCGAAATGGAATACATTGCCATTCGTGAAAACCAACGCTTGGAGCTAATAAACAATCAAACTAAGGCGATGCAATGCCAACACGGCGGAAACAGTTTTGGAGCCAATACGCCAAAATCTAAAATCACACCTGAATTTGTCCGTAGCGAAGTAGCCAGAGGTCGTGCCATTATCCCAAATAACATTAACCATCCTGAAAGTGAACCGATGATTGTGGGACGCAACTTCTTGGTAAAAATTAATGCGAACATTGGGAACAGCGCCGTAACCTCCACGATCGAAGAAGAAGTGGAGAAAGCAGTTTGGGCTTGCCGTTGGGGAGCTGACACGATTATGGATTTATCGACAGGTAAAAACATTCACGAAACCAGAGAATGGATTATCCGAAACTCTCCCGTGCCTATTGGAACGGTGCCTATTTACCAAGCCTTGGAAAAAGTAAATGGCGTTGCCGAAGACCTGACTTGGGAAGTCTATCGGGATACGTTAATCGAACAAGCGGAACAAGGCGTTTCTTATTTTACTATTCATGCCGGTGTTTTATTGCGTTACATCCATTTAACAGCCAACCGCGTTACCGGAATTGTTTCCCGTGGTGGTTCTATCATGGCAAAATGGTGCTTATTTCACCACAAAGAAAATTTCCTTTACACCCATTTTGAGGAGATTTGCGAAATCATGAAACAGTATGATGTAGCCTTCTCATTAGGAGATGGTTTACGCCCTGGCTCTATTGCCGATGCAAATGATACTGCGCAATTCGCCGAGCTGGAAACACTTGGCGAACTGACAAAAATAGCTTGGAAACACGATGTTCAAGTATTTATTGAAGGTCCTGGTCACGTACCGATGCACATGATTAAGGAAAACATGGACAAACAATTAGAACATTGTGACGAAGCTCCTTTTTATACTTTAGGGCCATTAACAACTGATATCGCTCCAGGTTATGACCACATCACTTCTGCTATTGGAGCTGCAATGATTGGCTGGTATGGTTGTGCGATGTTGTGCTATGTGACACCAAAAGAACATCTTGGTTTACCCAACAAAAAAGACGTAAAAGATGGAGTCATCACTTATAAAATCTCCGCTCATGCCGCTGATTTGGCCAAAGGTCATCCTGGATCACAATACCGTGACAATGCCTTGAGTAAAGCGCGTTTTGAATTTCGTTGGGAAGACCAATTCAACTTGTCATTAGATCCAGATACAGCCCGCGAATTTCACGATGAAACATTACCGGCAGATGGCGCAAAAGTAGCCCATTTTTGCTCTATGTGTGGGCCAAAATTCTGCTCTATGAAAATTTCACAGAAAATTCGTGATGTTGCAGAAGCTGAAAAAGGGATGCAAGAGAAATCACAAGAATTTGTAGAAAGCGGAAAAGAAATTTATGTTTAGAATTAAGATCAGGAGTATTAAGTATCAAGATTTTAAAAAAAATACTTACTTCATAATACTTAATACATTTCAATATGATACTAATCTCAAATCCAATTCCAATCGAGAATGAAATTAACCTCATCCATCAATTTTTCAAAGAAGGATTACAGTTATTTCATGTTCGAAAACCAGATTTTTCTACAGCAGAAATGAAAGCTTTTTTATCGGAAATAAAATCGGATTATAGACAAAATTTGGTTTTACACAGTCATCATCAATTGGCAGTAGCGTTTGGAATACATCGCATTCATTTTACAGAAAAAAAACGAAATGAAACACTCGAAGAAAGTTTGAAAAAATGGAAACAAAAAGGATTTACACTCTCTACTTCCATTCACAAAATGGTTGATTTTGAAAAATTATCTGATGTTTTTGACTATGCGTTTTTCGGACCCGTTTTAGAAAGTATTTCTAAACCAAATTACAGTTCAGATATTGATTTTGAAAAAGAATTAAAACAAAGAAATAATAACAAAACTGCACTAATTGCAATAGGAGGAATTACATCTGATAAAATCAAAACTACATTGAAATATGGTTTTGATGATGTGGCGCTTTTAGGTACCATTTGGAACAGTAACAATTCAGTAGAAAATTTTAAACTATGCCAACAAATCGTCCTTTCGTATTAACAATTGCAGGCTTTGATCCTTCTGGAGGTGCAGGAATTTTGGCCGATGCGAAAACATTCGAACAACATCATGTCTATGGATTTGCAGTGAATACCGGCAATACCATTCAAACTGAAAATGCATTCTACGAAATGCAATGGACTGACTTAGATTTTGTTTTGAACTCAATGAGAAAATTGTTCGACAACTATACTATTAAAGCCCTAAAAATCGGAATTATTCCTTCATTAGATTATTTAAAAGAAATTGTTTTGGTTGTAAAAAAACTTTCACCAAAAACGAAAATAATTTGGGATACGGTTTTGAAATCCAGTAGCGAATTCAATTTTACAACCATCGACAATCAAGCTTTTTTGATAGAAATTTTAAAAAAAATAGATTTAATAACACCCAATTATAATGAGATTTTACAATTGTCTTCGGGAGAAAAAAATCCTGTTTTAATCGCTCTTGAACTTTCAAAATACTGTTCAACTTTACTCAAAGGAGGTCATAATCCATTTGCAGTTGGTATCGATTATTTATATACCGGAAATAAGATTTTCAGGCTTGCGCCAAATAACACTTTAGTTTTCGAAAAACATGGCTCCGGCTGCGTATTATCATCCGCTATTACTGCCAATTTAGCCTTAGGACAAGACCTAAAAACAGCATGCAGCAACGCCAAAAAATATATAGAAACCTATTTACAATCTAACCAAACCAAATTAGGATACCATTATGCATAACCAATTACAATACATTTCGCAAGGAAACACAGTCGAAGAACAATTATACAACATCCACAAAGCATTGGATAATGGTTGCGATTGGATACAAATGAGATTCAAAAAAAATTATTCAGATGATGCTTTCACTTTGGCGGAAGCCGTAAAAATGTTATGCAAAGAATATTTAGCCACTTTTATCATCAATGATAACGTCCATTTAGCAAAGCAATTGGATGCGGATGGAGTTCATTTAGGCTTGAGTGACATGAGCGTTGAAGAAGCAAGACTCATTTTAGGAAAAACAAAAATCATTGGAGGCACCGCAAATACTTTTGAAGATGTGCTTCAAAGAACAGCCGAAAATTGTGATTATATTGGTTTGGGTCCATTCCAATTTACAACTACCAAACAAAATTTAAGTCCGATTTTAGGATTGGAAGGATATCGTTCGATTATCGGTCAAATGAAGGCAAAAAACATCCAAATCCCCATTTATGCCATTGGAGGAATCACACTTGAAAATGTAGAAAGTTTAATGAAAACTGGGATTCACGGCATAGCCGTTTCCGGTTTGATTACACAAACCGAAAACGCATTGCAACTTATCAATCAACTTAACGACAAATTATATGTTACCATTTAAAATAGGAGATAAAACCTTTGAATCCCGCTTATTTTTAGGCACAGGGAAATTTGGTTCAAATCAACAAATGGAAGAAGCCATTTTAGCATCCGGGAGCGAGTTAGTAACCGTAGCGTTAAAACGTATTGATTTAGAAACTGAAACAGATGCTATTTTAGCACATCTTAAACACCCGAAAATTAATTTATTACCCAATACCTCTGGAGCAAGAAATGCTAAAGAAGCCATTTTTGCAGCACAATTAGCCCGCGAGGCATTAGAAACGAACTGGCTAAAACTGGAAATTCATCCTGATCCAAAATATTTAATGCCTGATGCGATTGAAACCTTAAAAGCTACGGAAGCATTAGCCAAATTAGGATTTATCGTTCTACCTTATATTCATGCGGATCCGGTTTTGTGCAAACGACTGGAAGACTCCGGAACTTCGGCAGTGATGCCTTTGGGCTCGCCGATTGGGAGTAATAAAGGATTGAAAACTATCGATTTTTTAGAAATCATAATTGAACAAAGTAGAGTTCCAGTAATTATAGATGCCGGAATTGGGGCACCTTCTGATGCTGCTAAAGCAATGGAACTTGGAGCTGATGCGGTTTTGGTAAATACTGCGATTGCAGTGGCAGGAAATCCAATACTGATGGCAGAGGCTTTCAGAGAAGCTGTTATTGCAGGCCGAAAAGCCTACGAAGCACAACTAGCACAAAAGGTTAATCGGGCAATAGCTTCGAGTCCATTGACAGCATTTTTGTATGAGTAATATATTTTTGGTCTATTTACAAGAAAACCACTGAAAAAATGGCACGCAGATTTTGCAGATTTACGCAGATAAAAACTTAAAAAAAATCTGCAAAAATTCGCAGAATTTGCGTGCCAAAAAACAGCATATTCTTTTTGCAGTAAAAAAACAAAACAATGAACACATTTAAATCGGTTTTTAACAATTACGATTGGGATACCATTAAATCCAAAATATACAGCACAACAGGAGTAGAAGTCGAATATGCGTTAGCCAAAAACAAACGCAGTCTCGATGATTTTCTGGCATTAATCTCACCTGCTGCGCAACCCTATTTAGAGCAAATGGCGCAACTGGCACATGAATTAACCAAAAAAAGATTTGGCAAAACGATTCAGATGTATGCTCCCTTGTATTTAAGCAACGAATGCCAAAACATTTGTACGTATTGTGGTTTTAGTTTAGACAACAAAATCAAGCGAAAAATACTCACCGAAAGTGAAATTACCTTAGAAATTGAGGTCTTAAAAAAAGCGGGATTTGATCATGTTTTACTGGTTACCGGCGAAGCAAATCATACCGTAAACATTCATTATTTTCTAAAGACAATTGCTCAAATAAAAAATGACTTTTCCACCATTTCAGCCGAAGTGCAACCCTTGTCAACAGAAGAATACGAGCAATTACATGATGCTGGCGTCTATTCGATTTTAGTATACCAAGAAACGTATCATCGTGATGTTTACAAGCAATACCACACAAAAGGAAAAAAATCGAATTTCGACTTTCGTTTGGAAACACCGGACCGAGTAGGAACTGCAGGTATTCATAAAATTGGGTTGGGTGTTTTATTAGGATTGGAAGATTGGCGTACGGACAGTTTTTTCAATGCCTTGCATTTAGATTATTTACAAAAAACATATTGGCAAACTAAATATGCGGTTTCTTTCCCCAGATTAAGACCGGCAGAAGGAGTTATTGAGCCCAACTTTATCATGGATGATACCGATTTGACCCAACTCATTTGTGCCTACCGTTTGTGGAATGAAGATTTAGAAATCTCCATGTCAACCCGTGAAAATGAAAAATTTCGTGATAATATTATTCCAATAGGCATTACCAGTATGAGTGCCGGTTCTAAAACTAATCCTGGCGGTTATGTTGTTGATCCACAATCATTGGAACAATTTGAAATCAGTGACGAACGATCGGCTGCTGAGATTGCGAAAGTCATTTCCAGTAGAGGATACGAACCCGTTTGGAAAGACTGGGACAGAAGTTACGCGAATCTAGATTAACATTTTTAGAATACAGAATTATGAGTATTATTCAGGATTTTTTACGCTACAACCGACAAATAATGTTACCGGAAATAGGTGATTCAGGACAGGAAAAACTCAAGAAAGCTAGAGTTCTAGTGATTGGTGCTGGCGGATTAGGGTGCCCTATTTTACAATATATAGCAACGGCCGGAATTGGGACCATAGGAATTGTAGATTTTGACAAAATCGAATTGCACAACTTGCACCGTCAAATTTTATATACAGAGAAACACGTTGGTCAATCAAAAGCAATTACGGCAAAATCTGTTTTGGAAACTTTAAATCCATTGATTGATATTATTGCTTTTGAAAAAAAACTAACTATGGAAAACGCCACACAGATCATCATGAATTTTGATGTAGTTGTTGATGGGAGCGATAATTTTGCAACTCGTTATTTAGTAAACGATACTTGTGTGATGTTAGGAAAATCATTAGTCTACGGCAGCATTTTAAAATTTGAAGGACAAATGGCTGTTTTCAACCATAATGGAAATAAAAATCTTCGTGACTTATTCCCAGAACCACCAAATCCAAAAGATGTTCCCAATTGTAATTTGAATGGTGTTTTGGGCACACTCCCGGGGATGATTGGCACAATGATGGCGCATGAAACTTTGAAGCTGATTATGGATTTACCAACATTGGAAAATGAATTGATTCTTTTTAATACACTGGATTGGAGTTTTAAAAAATTAAGCTTTTAAGTGTTATTTGCTTTTCAATATTTCCATAAAATCCGTTCTTTCAATTTCTCTACAGCCCAAACTTTCAAGATGAGGATTATAAACCTGACAATCCAGCAATTTATAATTGGCAGCCTTTAACTCGTTGACCAATGCGATAAAAGCTACTTTTGAAGCATTCGAAACTGTAGAAAACATACTTTCTCCACAAAAAACATTTCCTAAATCGACACCATACAAACCGCCAACTAATTCATCATTTTGCCAAACTTCTACTGATTTAGCACTCCCTAATTCGTTCAATTTGCAATAAGCTTCAATCATATCATTGGTAATCCAAGTCCCATTTTGACCGTCTCTTTTTATGTTTTGACAGTTTGAAATTACGTCTCTGAAATTCTGATTAAAAGTAACCTTGAAACTATTTCGATTCAGAATGTTGCGCATACTCTTGGAAACAATCAATTCATCCAGAAACAAAACCATTCTGGGATTTGGAGACCACCATGTAATAGGTTCTCCATCTTCAAACCACGGAAAAATGCCACTTTTATAAGCAAGTTGCAGTCTTTCTGGTGACAAATCTCCTCCAAGAGCTAGAATACCCGAAGAATTGGTCAGAGAAACTGGAGGAAATAATAGTGTTGCAGTTAAATAATACATTCTTTATTAAAAAATAAAACCCGACAGTGTTTTTGAATACCTGTCGGGTTTGTTTACTATATCAATAGGAACTCAAATGATTAAAAAGGTAAATCGTCTGCTTCTTCTTCGTTTAAGTTTGTTGCTGGTGCAAAAGCTTCTGCAGCCGGCATAGGAGGCATTTGTGCAGCAGAAGGAGCTTCAGCTTGCAATTTTCCAATTCTCCATCCTTGGATAGTATTAAAATAAACCGTTTCCCCTTGAGGATTTGTCCATTCTCTACCTCTTAAATTAATATCAATTTTCACAGGCTCACCTACTTGAAAACCGTTCAATAAGTCACATTTATCCTGAACAAACTGAACTAGAATATGTTGTGGATATTGCTCATCAGTAGTAACAACTACATCTCTTTTTTTGAAACCTCCAGATCCAACTTCTTTAGTTTGATCGATCATTTTAATTTTTCCTGTAACTTCCATCTTCTATGTTTTAATTGTTTTGCTCTATTTTTTTCTTTCTGCCAAAAGTACTTTCCATGCTGAAAACACGTCGTTGGCATTTAAATATTTTTTAGCTTCCAAATGCACTTTTAACTCATCATCGGAGCTTAAAACTCCTTTTACTGCGAAATTTTGTTTTACAAATATAGTAACTTCTTCCTTTGTAGGCAAGGCTTCAATATTCCCTAAAATCCCTAAATCATTTCCATCAAAAACTGTACTTTCTTTTATAAAATCCGGAATAGCATCCACTCCAATTCCTAATGTAGATAATGGTTTTGGCACTTCAAAAAGACCTTGATTCGATCTGGAATACCAGTTGCCGCCTAATCTAGAAACTAGATCAATCTTGTGTTGATCAATCGCTCCGTTTTCGTCTAAAACAGATTCGTCAATATGAATGCGCACTACTTCACAAAGTACTAAATTTCCGGCTCCTCCTTCAGTTCCCAATGGAATAATCTGAGTGACTTTGCATTCAAATTGAACGGGGGATTCTTTTACCCTAAAAGGTTTTACCACCTCCGAAGCAATTGGAGTCAAGCCAGATTTTATAAACTCATCTACTCCATCAGCATATTCCGTACTGGCCAGAGACGTTTGCTGAACTATATTATAATTTACCACATTAATCACCACTTCACGAGTCGCTTCGGCATTGATTAAGGTGTGTTTTATCGAATTATCACGAACGCGTCTTGCAGGCGAAAATATCAGAATTGGAGGATTAGCACTGAACACATTGAAGAAACTAAAAGGCGATAGATTAGGATTCCCTTTAGCATCCATCGTACTGGCAAAAGCAATAGGTCGTGGCCCAACGGAACTTTGCAAATACCCTTGCAGTTTTGCTGTTTCAATACTTTTAGGATCAATAGTAATCATACGTTTTTAATTTATTGCTGAAAGATACAAAAGTAGACAAATGAATTAAGTTTAAGAAGCAGTAACTTCAAATTAGAATAAAATAAAGGATTGATTTTCTCAAAAAAAATTCTTTCTCCAAAACTAAAATACAAAAGCATTTATTTCGTTATATTTATACCACTAAATTATATTTATGCAGTTTTCTGAAAGAAGAAATACAACTCGTTGGGTTATTATTTTTGCATCCTTTTTAATCATTTCATTAATTCTCTGGAACACTTATACTTTTTTTCAAATCTTCAAAAATGAAGAACGATTAAAAATGAACCTTTGGGCAAAAGCTCAAAAAACACTTAACAATGCCGGTGAAAATACCGATGTAGAACTCCCTCTTCAAATTTTCAGCAACAATACCTCAATTCCTATTATAGTTACGGAGAATGACAGCATCATAAACACCGTAAACATTGACGATGCTATTGTGAAAAATAAGTCCAAAGCCCAGGATTTTTTATCCAAATTAAAAAGCGAAAATGAACCTATTGTCATTGAATATGTCCCGGGGAAATTTCAAAATTTATATTATGGTAATTCCGCATTACTGAATAAGTTAAAATATTATCCCGTTGCTTTAGTGCTTATCATTGTGCTTTTTGGTGCACTCGTTTACAATTTTTACAGAAGTACCAAAATGGCTACGCAAAATAAACTTTGGGCGGGAATGGCAAAAGAAACCGCACACCAGATAGGAACTCCGCTTTCTTCCTTGATTGGCTGGGTCGAACTCTTGAAATCCGAAAATGTGGACGAAAGCACCACTTTCGAAATTGAAAAAGACATTGAACGTTTACAAACCATAACAGATCGTTTCTCTAAAATAGGTTCAGAACCAAAATTAGAAAATAAAGACATCGTAGCAGAAACCTTTCAGTCCTACGACTATTTACAATCCCGATTTTCAAAACAAATTGAATTTTCGTTCAAGGCACCAAAATCACCTATCATTGTTTCTTTGAATCCTACTTTACACAGTTGGACCATTGAAAATCTTGTAAAAAATGCCATCGACGCTATGAAAGGAAAAGGGAAATTAGCACTTGAAATTGAACAAGAAGGTGATTCTGTAAAAATAAACGTTACCGATACAGGAAGCGGAATTCAAAAAAACCAATTCAAAAGCATCTTCGAGCCTGGATTTACAACTAAAAAACGCGGTTGGGGATTGGGTCTATCATTGACTAAAAGAATAGTGGAGGAATACCATAAAGGAACCATAAAAGTATTGAATTCCGAAATTGGAAAAGGAACAACGATGCAAGTCAGTTTTAAAAAAAGCAATTTAGTTTAACGGAACACTAAACCAAGAGACTTTAGAAAACATAGTTTTTCTGACTATTTTAGACTTACTCAAGTAATTTTTCACAAACAAGGAATGTTCTTCGGCTTGCGCCAAAGCTGCTCCAATTGATTTTTTAATCGATGCTACATTAGATGCGTTTTTGCTGCCAACTGAACCAACGCTGTAAATATCGTTCTGACATTTCACCAGCTGTTCTCTTGGCGTTTCAATCATATTGCTAATTTCATCATCTGATAAAGCAGGCTTGAACTTATTGTTCCGATAATAAATAAAATCATTTAATAGAACAACTGCCTGATTCATTTCATTCACAATGGAATTCAATTTCTCAATATTCGTATTATGTCTCAAATAAGTCAACTGCTGCTTTTTCCCTTCATAACGTTCCAGAATCATGGCGTTTTTCAATCCATTTTTCTCTATTCTTTCTGCCGAATCAAATAATTGATCGGCTTCAGACAAGGCATTATATTTGGTGATTTCTTTCTCAAAATCAAAGTATTTCTTGGTTTTGTTGATTTGAATTTTTCCTTCATAAAACTCACCATTGGTAATAGGATAATTGGAAAATTGCCATAAATAATCAAATGGAATGTGGGAAGCAATTATTTTAGCGGGTTCAGCCTTAAAATAATAGTTATTTATTTTTTTATAAAACCTCCCATTATTGACATAACCAGAACCCCAAGTTGGATCAAATACATACCACTTTTTATCAATTTTTGCGGCTATCCAAGCGTGAGCTAAATCACTTACTTTTCCGTTTTGCTTTGTATACCCATCAATTATATAGGATTGTATTCCTGTCTTTTGCGAAAGCTCATTAAAAACAACAGCATAATGAATACAAATCCCTTTTTTGGTTCTTAACGTCCTTGCGATTTGTTCCTGTACCGTTTCATTGAAATTTATAGTAAACATATTGGCCACATCATAGCTTATATTTGATGAAGTCCAATAAAAAACAGCTCTGATTTTATCCGTTTCTGTTTTGAAATTACTATTGATATATTTGGCAATTGCATCAGTAGAGGTAATTGAACTAGCAGGAATAGCAGCCATTTTAGCATCAACCAAAGGATATCCGGCATTGACCTGTCCAAAACTCAGAAGTGAGAAAAAGAAAAAAAGTACTAAACAAATGTTTTTCATAGTATATAATGTAGTCTCAAAAAATTAAAAGGGGGATAGGTTTTCACCTATCCCCCTTTCTAAACTAAAATCATACCAATTTATTTTATTTACTAAAATATTACAAATTAGCTTTAATGCTCTCTGCCAAAGCTTCAAATTCATCTTTGGACAAGGATACTTTATTTTGAAAACGCATTTCATCCATTTCATTCAAGGGAATTAAATGAACGTGCACATGGGGAACTTCAAGTCCTACAACTGCCATTCCAATTCTTTGGCATGGAACTGTTTTTTCAAGGGCAACTGCTATTTTTTTAGAAAACTGCATCAGTCCGATATACAAATCATCTTCCATCTCAAAAATCTTATTTATTTCTTGTTTTGGAATACAAAGGGTGTGTCCTTTTGCATTTGGATTTACATCCAAAAAAGCCAAGAAATTTTCATCCTCTGCGATTTTGTAACATGGGATTTCTCCGTTTATAATTTTTGTAAATATACTTGACATTGTTGAATTGGTTAATTGTTGAATCGGCTAAACCTTTAACTATTTAATCACGAGATATTTCTAAAATTTCAAATTTCAACACTCCGTTTGGAACAGTGATTTCTGCCACTTCTCCTACTGATTTCCCCAACAAACCTTTCCCAATAGGCGAGGTTACTGATATTTTTCCAGTTTTCAAATCGGCTTCACTTTCAGCTACCAGTGTGTATTTCATTTCCATTCCATTGGTTTGGTTTTTGATTTTCACATTAGACAAAACCAATACCTTAGAAACATCAAGATGTGTTTCATCTATTAATCTGGCATTAGAGTGTACTTCTTCCAGTTTAGCAATACGCATTTCCAGCATTCCTTGTGCTTCTTTAGCAGCATCATATTCGGCATTCTCAGAAAGGTCGCCTTTATCTCTTGCTTCAGCTATATCTGCAGATGCTTTTGGACGCATTACGCTTTTTAAATAATCTAATTCTTCTCTTAATTTCTTTAACCCTTCTGCGGTGTAATACGATACTGTACTCATAACTTCATCATTTATATAAATAGAAAAAATCCCATCAGGACGGGATTTCTTTCCACAAAGATACTATTATTATTTTTTCGTCTATAAATATATGTTAATCATATATAATTCAAAGTTAAATAAATTAAATTTGTTTCACTAATACTTTGACACTATTTTAAAATGAAAAAATACCTGCTGCTTTCCATTATAATTCCTTTCTTTTTCTCGTGTAGTGATGCCGGTTTTGACAATACAAATCCATATATCCCTAATTATACTTTTACGGTAGATATTAATATGAATTTGCCTGCGTATTCAAATCTTAAATACGCGAGTAATGCTATTTATTATGCCGGAGTAGGCGCACGTGGCATTATTGTCTTTAATACTGGCAGCGGTTACAATGCTTTTGATGCGGCTTGTCCTAATCAAGCAATAAGTTCCTATTCTACCATGACCATAGATGGGATAAATGCCGTTTGTGGATGTGACAGTAAAGAGTACAGTTTATTTACCGGACAGGGAACTTTACAATATCCTATGAAACAATATCGTGTTCAAGTAAACGGAACTTCTCTTCGAGTTTATAATTAAACAAAAAATCCTGACAGGTAAACCATCAGGATTTTTCTCATTATAACTAAAACAATATTCTAAAACTTCAAAGTCAATCCTGCAAGGAAATTAATTCCTGCTTGTGGATAATAATATGGATATACATCATACATGTATCCGTTAGAAACATATTTTTTATCTAAAAAGTTATTGACTAAACCAGTCACAATAATCGATTTAAAAACTGATTTTAGTTTAAACTCATACGCAACATTCAAATCATTCACAAAGTAGTCTGCCAATTTTGCAGCCGGCAATTCAATGTTATTCATGTATTGTTCCCCAACGAATTTTTGCAACCATGAAATATAAAGATTTTCTACTGGTGTATAGACCAAAATATTTCCCGCAATAATCGATGGTGAATACGCGATATCAGTAGTACCATAATTCTGTCCTTCTACCGCTAAATCAGTATTTTTATTAGCACTCAGGGTAAAATTAGGACGGATAATCAATTGATTTGTCAACGCTATTGTAGCGTCTACTTCCAGTCCTAAACGGTAGCTTTTTTCGCTATTGGAACGTATCGGAGCGCCTACATCATCCAGATTTCCAGTTAAAATCAATTGATCTTTATAAGCCATATAATACACATTCGAATTGAATTGTACTTTCTCTGCAACATATCTCCAACCCAATTCAAAGTCATTCAATTTTTCTGACTTTACGTTTCCGCCTTCATAATCGGTTCTGTTTGGTTCCCTGTTCGCTCTGGCATAGGAAAAATACAAAGCATTATTAGCATTGATGTCATACGTCAACCCAGTCTTTGGATTAAAAAAATTAAACGTATCATCTACTACAGTGGCCTGAACCCCGTTGGCTTTATAATTAACTGTACGATATTGTAAATCTCCAAATAAGCTTATTTTCTCTGTGATTTGGTAATTGGCTTTGGCAAAAATAGTTCCATCCGTTTTGACAGCATAATCGTCATAATAACGATCTCCTAATTCGCTCTGCGAAGCAAATCGTGCCCAAATAACTTTCCCGAAGTGACTTCCTTCATATTTATTCCATCCACCACCAAAAATCACATCCAGTTTGTCTTTCTTGTAATTTGCAGAAAATGTAGTTCCGTAGAAATCATTATCCAACCATTTTTGACGAATCAAATCAGATGTTGTCACGGCACCAACTGGCTGCAATCCATAATCGGTTAAATCAGCGTCTTCTTTGTAATTTTCATAAAACCCTTTGCCTTTTGTGTAATGCAACGCAAAATTAGTACTCCAGTTTTCTGATATCTTTTCGTTCCAGTGTAATTGAGAATGATCTTGCTGGTAATTATCGGTTTCATTGTCATAAAAACGAGCATTTCCTTGTTCATCCGTAAAAGCTCCTGCTGAATTAAACGTGCGATTATTGTTGAGTGTTTCGCCGTCAATTCCGTTCCAAGACTGATATGTTTTCTCTTTTCCTCCAAATACCAAGGCTTTTATCAAAGTAGTTTTACCCACATAGGTACCTTGAAGAAAATAGGATTTCAAATCAGATGCGCCACGGTCCACATAACCATCAGAATTTAAAGCAGACAAACGTCCCGCTATTTCGAAATGATCATTCATCAAACCAGTACTAAATTTTACTGTATGTTTTCTGGTATTGAAACTTCCAAAAGAGTTAGAGATTTCTCCTGTACTTTCTTTGGCAAAATTATCCGTAAGCATATTTAAACTGGCTCCAAAAGCTCCTGCTCCATTAGTTGAAGTTCCTACGCCGCGCTGCAACTGCAAACTCTCCACTGAAGATGCAAAATCAGGCATATTTACCCAATACGTCCCATGACTTTCAGAATCATTGTAAGGAATTCCGTTGATAGTAACATTCACTCTTGTTGCATCACTACCACGGACACGAATTCCGGTATATCCCACACCATTTCCCGCATCAGAAGTGGTCACAACTGAAGGCAGATAATTCATCAGAATAGGAATATCCTGTCCTAAATTTCGGAATTTGATTTCCTTTTTGTCCAAATTGCTAAAACTGACCGGCGTTTTTGAAGTAACACGAACTGCCGAAACTAAGACTTCATCGAGTTGGTTTACTTTAGTAGTGTCTTTGACTTGAGAAAAGGAGAGAAAAGTTGCAAGAAGAAAGACAGAAGACATATAATATGTCAAATTCTTGGACTTTGAGACTTTGAGACTTTGAGACTTTGTAACTGTAATAAAAGTATTCATCCGTAAAAAGATTACGAATAAAAGGGGGAATTATTCTTTTGTTAAATTAAAAAATGATTGTTTCCTATGACAAATAAAGTAGTGTGCACGCTATTTGTTTGTCATTTTTTCCCTTGACAACATTACTTGTCCAGGTTCTTTGGGTATAATCTCAGCTCGTTATTTAGAGCACCCCTTTGAGACAGCGCAAAACTAATTATAAATTGTGAATTATAAATTATGAATTGGAATAAATTTTAAAAATCAGGTTTTCTGCGTGTCTTTTTAATTTCAGAAATGTTCTTTTTGTCCTTTATTCGCTTTCTAATAACCGACTTAGGGATTTTAGTAGGTTTACGTTCTTTAGGAATAAGCAACGCATTTTTTATAAGTTCCAAAAATCGTTTGATTACAATTTCTTTGTTTCTAAACTGACTTCGATCTTCATCACAATTCAAGATTAAAACAGAATCAGTTGTTAACCTTGAAGACAATTTGGTTTCGACCAAAAATTTTTCTTCTTCGGTTAAAGCCTGAGAATTTTTCAAATCAAAACTCAACACCACTTTTGAAGAAACTTTATTTACGTTTTGACCACCGGCACCACTACTGCGAACGGCTTTAAAACTCAACTCAGATATGATTTTTTCGTTTTCCATTTAGGTTTTTCCGAAATTTCGGGACTGTTTCCATAAATTATTACAGCTGATGTGCTGGTTTTAATAAATCATTTACTGTTTTTACCGGGTTAAAAGTAAGCAAAGGCACTTGAACAAATACAGTCATCCATTTTGCCATAGCGCCATTCCATAGACCAGGTAATTCATACGATTTAATAGCCCTTCCAAAAGTTGTTTTCTCTACTATAAAGCCACTGTTATGATCCACAAACTGATTTAAATCAAACTTCTCCTTTTTATAATTTTTGATTCCGCAAACTATATCAACTGGATTAAAATGCGTAGATGCATTAAGGATTCCCCTCTGATTATCATTTGATAAATCTACTTGCGAACTCTCAACAATTTGTAAAGTAATAGAGCCATACTCATCTTTTACCCAAAAAGGACCTCCACCAGCTTCGCCTTCATTTTTTACCATTCCACAAACTCTCATAGGCCTGTTTAAAATAGTTCTAAGTTCGATTATTTTATTTTCAAAACTAAGTTCATAAAAACTGTTTGAGACTCTAATATTTAATTTTTCTTCCAAAAAAAGTAAAATTTCTTCACTTTCTTCTTGCTGAATTTCTTCAGCATCAATTGCATATAAATACTTAAACACTTGCTGTTGCAATCCTAATAAAATACCTGCTAGTGCTTTTTTGTACAAAGCAATTTTGTCAATATTATTTTGGATTACGTTGTCAATATTTTTTATAAAAATAATATCAGCATCAAGATTGTTTAAATTTTCTATCAAAGCTCCATGTCCACCCGGCCTAAAAAACAACTTTCCGTTTTCATCTCTAAAAGGATTGTTTTTAAAATCTACAGCAAGGGTATCCGTATTCTCATTTTGACAAGAGTAACTAACGTGTATTGCTATCCCTGACTTTTTTTCCAACTTGCCTTTAATGGCACTAATTGTCTTTTTAAATTGAGCCAAATGAGATTCAGTAACCGTAAAATGCAAGTTTGATTTTAAATTTGAATTTGCATAATGAACACACTCATTCAAGTGTTGCTCAACAGGAGTTACAATATGTGTTTTGTATCTATGAAAAGGCAAGATTGCTTTTGGTTTATTAGAAAAACCAAAATAATCAGGAGCTAAAAGTAATTTTATAAAATAATAATTTTTATAATCTCGATGAAGTAGCTCAAAGTCAATAAATTCTTCTCTAAGTTTTTTATCTACGGCCTTAAAAAATGGAAACTTCTCTAAACCCACTATAAAAACAGATAACTCAGTGTCTTTTTTTCTGTTTATATAGGCGTTGATACTTTCATTTTCAACATCAAATTCATTCAAAAAAGTAATTAAAAACTTAAACATTCTAGTGGCTGCTCCAGATGCAGGGACAAATTTTTCCAGTTTTAAACTGGATTTATTTTCATCAAAATAATCTGCTTTTATTCGAAAATCATTTTCTGATAATTTCAAAATACCATTAAACAAAGTTGCCGGTCCAACCAGATTACTTTTTGTAATTCCGTTTCTAAAAAAACCAAGTTGTTGTTGAATATTTTTTAACGAAACTCTTTTTTCATAAATCTGAATAAAATCAAGCGAAGAAAGTCCCATTTCTTTAGATTTAGTCAAATCATTAACAATAGCGACTGCTTTTTTTAGTCGTAATTTTTTATCTCCTGAAAGAATTACAAATGGTTTTTTATTATCAATTAAAGATTGTTTAAAAATTGCAAATACAGATTCTCTTTCTTCCGGACGGTCTCTTAAATCGTCTTTTTCCCAAGGAACATCAATATCCGTAAGAAAAAACAAGTCGTACTCATGTTCGCGAGCTGCTTGATCTAATAATGGATCACAATAATCATAATACACCTCCGAAAAAACTTTGGTTACCAATAAATTAGTATCACAAAAAAGATAGTTATTAGCAATTAAAGCACTTTCATTTTCTAATTTAGTTTGCCCAAAAGCAATAGGAAGCATATCGTTAACATCACAAATCTGTTGATTTGCATCCCATTTTTCTTGAAGGTATTCTCGTGCATATTCAGGAACCCATTCTGTTTTATAATATTCAGCGAGTTGTTTTGCTAATGTGGTTTTTCCAGTACTTTCCGGACCAAATAGAGCAATTTTAATTATTTTTGTAACTCCGTTTGAGAGCTGTCTGAGATTTTCTTCCATTCTAAATAGCCAAAAATGGCAACTATTGTAAATACTATGTATTGAAAACTTGTAAAAGTAAATCCTTTTGAAAAATATAATGGAATTGAAATTACATCTCCAATAATCCAAAATACCCAATTTTCTACTTTCCTTTTGGCCATGAGCCACATTCCTACAAAGAAAATTCCTGTGATAAATGTATCTACATAAGCATACCAAGTGGTGAATTTTTCGAAATACTGATATACCGAAACCACAAAAGCGACCGTAAATATAAAAAGAATTATCGCAATTCGTTTTTCAGAACTCGATATTTTTGAAATTGGGAACTCAACCATATCCTCTTTTTTTCTGGTCCAATGGTACCAACCATAAATACTCATCACAAAATAGTATCCATTAATCATCATATCGCCCCATAAAGTCCATTTCCAAAGCAAATAAACATAAATAGATGTACTTACTAATCCCGTTGGAAAAACTAAAATATTGTCTTTTTTAGCATACCAAACACTTAATAAACCAAAAACGACTGCTACAATTTCTAAAACTATATCTAAGGTTGGGTAATCCGCGTATTGAGAAAAAAAGTATTCTATCATTGCAAAAATTAAATTATTGATTAAAAAAATTCATGTCGTTTTCAAAAGCTGTTCCTATAATTACTAAATCGGCACCGGCATGATAGGCGTTTTGAATTCCTTGCAAATCTACAATTCCGCCTCCAACAAGTAACGGAATTTCAATATTTTGAGAAACTAATTCAATCATTTCCAAGGGAACAGCTTGTTTTGCACCACTTCCCGCTTCCAGATAAATCAATTTATTGCCTAACATTTCTCCCGCTTGTGCTGTTGCCAATGCTAAATCTAGATTATTTCTATCTAAAGGCTTTGTTTTACTAATACGTTCTACGGCGGTTTCATTTCCACTTTCAATTAAAATATAACCCGTAGAAATGATTTCGAGTTGGGTTTGTTTTAAAATGGGTGCTGCTTTTACTTGGTGTTCAATTAGAAAATCTGGATTGCGACCAGAGATTAAAGACAAAAATAAAATCGCATCGGCTTTATCTGAAATCTGAGATGGATTTCCTGGGAAAAGAACGATTGGTAGATTGCAGTTTTGTTTAATTTTCACAATTAATTCATCAATAATAGTAGTTGTAACTAGGCTTCCGCCAATGAAAATATGAGACGCCGGCGATTGGTTAATTTTTGAAATTAAAAGATCCCAGTTTTCTAAAACCAATTTGTCGGGATCAAGAAGGATAGCGAGTAATTTTTTGTTATTCGTTTTGGCTTTTATTATTTGGCTGTATAGGTTCTTCATAAGTTTTACCGCTAATTCACTAATTTTCGAAAGCGTAAACTAACGTAAAATCCTCTATTTCTTCAAAATGAATATTGAAGTATTTTATTGAATTATTAAAATGCAGTTCAGCGATTGTTTGTTTACTTTCTAATTCAAAAGAGTTTACTTTGATATGGTCTTTAAAACTGATTCCTTTTTCGTTTCTAATTTTGAAAATGGCTTCTTTGGCACCCCAAATTACTGTTAATTTTCGAATGTATTCTTCACTGTCCTTATCAAAAAATTGAAATTCGGAGTCACAGAATTTATCGGCGATTCGGAGGATTTTGTCTCGCTGCAATTCGATATCGATTCCTACGGTTTCGTCACTGATGATAATTGCCGAAAAATTATGGGAATGTGTTATGGAAATATGGTTCTCTCCATGTAGATGTGGCTTCCCGAATTCGTCATAATACAAATCTAAATCGGTGTGGCCCGTTTCATGTAATAACTTGCGAACACTCAGAAAGGCACGTTGGTGCATTTCAGATTTCATTCCGTCGAGGCGGAGGCGATTGCTGTCGTTTAAGACGACTTGTTCTAATAATTCCGCATAGGATTCAGTTACTTTCCAAACGAGGATTTGAGTAGTGGTACCGACGCTTCGGGAGAAATGTATCGTTTTGTAAAGTGGCATCGTATTGTGTTCTTGGTTTTTTAGCCCCGGTAGTAGCGGCATCCTTTTTTCACGCTTTTTTTGCGTGTAAAAAGATATAGCGAATAACGGGAAATAGCTCCAGAAACTGAAACAAGTTCAGCTTAAATAAATTATTTAGTTAATGTTCAAAAGATTAGCGAATTAAACAATTCATAAATCTTTTAGAAAACAGTTAAATTCTAAAGTTATTACGTAAATTTGCAAAAAAATTTACGCCCGAGCCTAAAGGCGAACGGACGAAGTAATTACAAATATACTATAAATGAGTACTACAACTATGCCTTTTGTGGCTTTCAAAGTTAAAGACATTTCTCTAGCGGCTTGGGGAAGAAAAGAAATTGAACTAGCAGAAGCTGAAATGCCAGGTTTAATGGCGCTTCGTGCTGAATACAAAAACGAACAACCACTTGCTGGTGCTCGTATTGCAGGATGTTTGCACATGACAATCCAAACTGCGGTTTTGATTGAAACTTTAATCGCTCTTGGTGCTGAAGTTACTTGGAGTTCTTGTAACATTTTCTCTACTCAAGATCAAGCTGCTGCTGCAATTGCTGCTGCAGGAATTCAAGTTTATGCTTGGAAAGGTTTGAACGAGGAAGATTTTGACTGGTGTATTGAGCAAACTTTATTCTTTGGTGAAGATAGAAAACCATTGAACATGATTCTTGATGACGGTGGAGATTTGACTAATATGGTTATTGACCGTTACCCGGAATTGGTTTCTGGAATCAAAGGATTATCTGAGGAAACTACAACAGGTGTTCACAGATTGTACGAAAGAGTAAAAGCGGGAACATTGCCAATGCCTGCTATCAATGTGAATGACTCAGTTACTAAATCGAAATTTGATAACAAATACGGTTGCAAAGAATCGGCTGTTGATGCGGTACGTCGTGCAACTGACATTATGCTTGCTGCAAAAAGAGTAATCGTTTGTGGGTACGGTGACGTAGGTAAAGGAACCGCTGCTTCTTTTAGAGGTGCAGGTTCTATTGTTACTGTTACTGAAATTGACCCAATTTGTGCTTTACAAGCTGCAATGGACGGTTTTGAAGTAAAAAAATTAGATACTGTTATCGCTACTGCTGATATTATCATTACTACTACTGGAAATAAAGATATCGTTTTGGGTTCTCATTTCGAAAAAATGAAAGACAAAACTATCGTTTGTAACATCGGACATTTTGATAACGAAATTGATATGGCTTGGTTGAACGAAAACCACGGTGCATCAAAAATTGAAATCAAACCACAAGTTGATAAATACACTATCGCTGGAAAAGACATTCTTATCCTTGCAGAAGGTCGTTTAGTAAACCTTGGTTGTGCTACTGGTCACCCAAGTTTTGTAATGAGTAACTCATTTACAAATCAAACTTTGGCTCAAATCGAATTATGGAAAAACAGCGCGGCATACAACAATGACGTTTACATGTTACCAAAACATTTGGATGAGAAAGTAGCAATGTTGCACTTGGCTAAACTAGGTGTAGAATTAGAGACTTTACGTGTTGATCAAGCTGATTATATTGGTGTTCCTGTTGAAGGTCCATTCAAACCAGAATATTACAGATACTAGATTTTAGTAATTAGTCCTTAGTGATTAGTAATTAGCTAAAATTATTCATAAAGAAACCTTTGCATTGCTGCAAGGGTTTTTTGTTTTAAATTGGCTTTTATAACAACGTACAAGATGTATGAATTAGTCTTATAGTTGTATCCCAGATTTTTCGAATTAACAATTTACAATTGTAGTAAATAAACATTTTCTAACAGTATGAAAAAATATTTATCCAACTTATTATTATTCATGTCTATACAGATTTGGTCACAAGACGCTATTCGGAATCAATATCAAAAAGAAAATTTTGAATCAGCAAAAAACACCCTTGAAAACGGCAATCATACAGTAGCTATCCGAGAATTCTTATTAGTCTACGACATGAATGCAAAATCTGAAATTGCTCAAATTGCTATAAAAAAAGCAGATTCATTAAAATCAATTATTAGAAATAATAAGCTCAATAGATTACTTGGAGATTGGAAATGGGTTTCTAAAGAGGGAAACTGGGCTATCCGAGAAGACGGCTTAGGTGGAAAAATGATTACTATCAATGTAGATGAAATCCTATTTTTCGAACTGTATCGTAATTCAAAAAAATGGGAATTAGTAAAAACAGAAAAGATTAAGTTTTCCGAAAATCCAGAGTCGTATTCTTTTACAGAATTTTTATATTCAAACAAAGAGATTTGGGATTATAGTGTAGATGAAAATTCAGGAGAATTAAAAGCTTATTACATTGGAGAAAAAACCGAGGAAGGATTTTCAGAATTAGTTTGTGGAAATCCAGTATTTTATTATTTTAAATTGCAATAATTATTAATCAAATACTGTGAAGAGCAAAAAAAACCCATTTCGAAAGAAATGGGTTTTTATAATAATTGAGAAAATCAATTATGCTTCAACTTCAAATGGAAGGATAGAAACATAAGATTTGTTATCTCTTTTCTTTTGGAAGAAAACAACTCCATCTACTCTTGCGTGTAGTGTGTGATCTTTACTAATGTAAACGTTTGCACCTGGATTATGTTTTGAACCTCTTTGTCTTACGATGATGTTCCCAGCAATAGCAGCTTGACCACCAAATATCTTAACGCCTAAACGTTTTGATTCTGATTCTCTACCATTCTTAGAACTACCGACACCTTTCTTGTGAGCCATGACGTATTAGTTTTATTTTGTTATTATTCTTTTGTGTCTTCTTTTTTAGCTTTAGCTACCTTTTTCTTTGGAGCTTCAACTTCTTCTGTAGTTGCTTCAACTGCTGCTTTTTTAGGAGCTGCTTTCTTTGCACCAACACCAGTAATACCTTCAATTACAATTTGAGTAAGATATTGTCTGTGACCGTTTCTCTTTTTATATCCTTTTCTTCTTTTCTTTTTGAAAACGATAACTTTATCTCCTTTTAAGTGTTGTAACACTTTAGCTTCTACTGAAGCACCTTCTATAGCTGGGGCGCCTAAAGTGATTGTTCCGTTATCATCTAATAAAAGAACTTTGTCAAAAGAAACTTTTGAACCTTCTTCATTAGTCAAACGGTGAACATAAACCTTTAAGTCTTTGCTTACTTTGAACTGTTGCCCTGCTATCTCTACGATTGCATACATACTGAATTGTTTTAATAATTTTTAAGGTTGCAAATATACAATTAAATATTTAACCTGCAATTAGTAAAACAAAAAATATTTACTACACCTAACACCCTGATTTATCATACTTTTGAAGCTGTTTGATAAAAAAATCAAATGAACAGTTGTTAAAGTTTTATTCCGTAGTATTTTTGATGTAACAATACCCCTTTTTCCGTTACTAATAGAAAATAAAAATTATTAATCTAATTATGAAAAAATCAATAATGGCCTTAAGTACAGCGCTCATGCTTGGTGGAGTAGCTTCGGCTCAAAAAGTAGTTTTCGAAGAATATAATTTAGACAATGGCATGCATGTCATTTTACATAACGATCCTTCTGCTCCTGTAGTTGTCACTTCTGTGATGTATCATGTGGGCTCCAAAGACGAGAAACCGGATCGAACTGGTTTTGCCCATTTCTTTGAACATTTATTATTTGAAGGAACTGAAAACATAAAACGTGGTGAATGGATGAAAATTGTAAGTTCAAACGGAGGCACGAACAATGCGAACACTTCGGATGACCGAACGTATTATTACGAAGTATTTCCTTCTAATAATTTAGAATTAGCACTTTGGATGGAATCCGAAAGATTGATGCATCCTGTAATAAACCAAATTGGTGTTGACACACAAAATGAAGTTGTAAAAGAGGAGAAAAGAACCAGTTTTGACAATCGCCCTTATGGAAATATCCTTACGGTTGTAAAAGAAAATATGTTCAAGAAACATCCGTATCGATGGAACACTATTGGTTCAATGAAAGATTTGGATGCTGCAACCTTAGAGGAATTTCAGGCATTTAATAAAAAATTCTACATTCCAAATAACGCTGTTTTAGTTGTCGCCGGTGATTTCGAAAAAAATCAGGCCAAAGAATGGATTCAGAAATATTTTGGACCAATAAAAAAAGGAACTGCTGTAACGAAACAAACTTTTGTTGAAGAGCCAATCACTCAAACGATAAAAGCAACCTATCAGGACGCTAACATCCAGATTCCAATGTTAGTTGCTTCGTACAGAACACCATCAATGAAAACAAGAGATGCCAGAGTTTTGGATTTCATCTCTTCCTACTTAAGTGATGGGAAAAGTTCAAAATTGTACAAAAAAATCGTTGATGATAAAAAAATGGCATTGCAAATAGGTGCCGTTGGTTTTAGTCAGGAAGATTACGGAATGTATATTTTGTATGGTTTGCCAATGGGAACTAATACAGCTGCTGATGTATTAAAAGAAATTGACGAAGAAATTGTAAAAATTCAAACTGAATTGATTTCGGAGAAAGACTTCCAAAAATTACAAAATAAATTTGACAATAATTTCGTGAATGCCAATTCAAATGTAGAGGGAATTGCTGAAAATTTAGCAACCTATTATATGCTTTACGGCGATATCAATTTAATCAACACCGAAATAGAGCTTTTACATTCTATCACTCGTGAGGAAATTAGAGACGTAGCGAAAAAATATTTGAATCCAAACCAAAGATTGCTTTTGGATTATATTCCTTCTACAGAACAGGCTAAAAACTAAGACATTCTAAATCATGAAAAAAACAAATATATTATTATTCATTTTGTTGGTAACAGGAATTATGCAGGCACAAGATCGCACACAACCAAAACCTGGAGCTTCACCAGTAGTAAACATCAAAAAACCACAAACTTTTGTTATGTCAAATGGCTTGAAGGTTATGATTGTTGAAAATCACAAGCTGCCAAAAGTTAGCTTCAGTCTTTCATTAGACAATGCTCCTTATGCCGAAGGCAATAAAAAAGGAGTTGATGACTTAACGAGTAGCATGATAGGAAACGGAAGTAAAAAATTAGCAAAAGATGCTTTTAATGAAGAGATTGATTTTCTGGGAGCTGATCTTAATTTTAATTCTCAAGGCGCTTACGCAAGCACTCTTTCTAAATATTCTAAACGAATTTTGGAATTGATGGCCGAAGGAGCTTTACACCCAAATTTCACTCAAGAAGAATTCGACAAAGAGAAAGCAAAATTACTGGAAGGGCTTAAATCTCAGGAAAAAAGTGTTCCTGCAATTGCAAACAGAGTTGTTGACGCACTTGCTTTTGGAAAGAACCACCCATCAGGAGAATACATGACCGAAGAGACGATTAAAAACGTAACTCTTGCAGACATTCAAGCCAATTACACTAATTATTTTGTTCCCGAAAACGCTTATTTGGTAATTATTGGAGACATTAAATACAAAGAAGTAAAACCAATTGTAGAGAAACTATTCGGGTCATGGCAAAAAAGAAGCAGGCCAAAACTGACGTACGCAGCACCGGAGAATGTACCTTTCACTCAAATCAATTTTGTTGATGTTCCCAATGCAGTACAATCGGAGATTTCATTAGTGAATACAGTGAATTTAAAAATGAGTGATCCGGATTTCTTTCCTGCTGTAATTGCGACTTCTATTCTTGGTGGTGACTTCAACAGTTACCTTAATATGAATTTAAGAGAAAAACACGCTTGGACCTACGGTGCCAGTTCTGTAATAGGAAGCGGAAAATACGTGACTAAATTAAGATCGACTTCGGCCGTAAGAAACGTAGTTACTGATAGTGCAGTAGTTGAATTTATCAAAGAAATCAAAAAAATACGTACCGAAAAAGTAAGCGAAGAATTACTGAGTGACACTAAAGCCGGCTACATAGGACGATTTGTTATGCAGGTAGAAAAACCACAATCAATCGCACGATATGCATTGAATATTGAGACGGAAGATCTTCCAAAAGATTTTTATGAAAACTACATCAAAACGATCAATGCGGTAACTGCTGATGATGTACTTCGTGCAGCCAACAAATATTTCCTTTTAGACAACAAACGAATCATTATTGCCGGAAAAGGATCGGAAGTAATTCCAGCTTTGGAAAAACTAAAAATTCCAATGTTTTATTTTGACAAATACGGTAATCCATTGGAAAAACCAGTTTTCAAAAAAGACATTCCTGCTGGCGTAACTGCGAAAAGCGTTATTGATAATTACATCAAAGCTATTGGCGGTGAAAAAGCGGTTTCTGCTGTAAAAACGATTGTAATGAACGGAACAACTACTATTCCACAAGCACCTTCTCCTTTAAGTTTTACTTCTAAGATAGATGCTAAAGGAAAATTAATGGTTGAATTAGCGATGGGGACCATGAGCCTGATGAAACAGGTGGTAAATGAAAAAGGAGCTTACGTAATGCAACAAGGGCAACGCCAAAACATCGAAGGAACAATGCTTACTGACATGAAAGCTAGCGCAACTACTTTTGAAGAATTATTGCTTTCTAAAAAAGAAGGATTGGTATTGGGCGGTATTGAAACAATCAACGGAAAAGAGGCTTATGCTGTAAAAAATGGAAAAACAACATTCTATTATGATGTGACTTCAGGATTAAAACTGGCTGAATCTAAAGTAATAGAACAAGGCGGTAAAACCATAACACAAACTACAAATTATGGAGATTACAAGGATGTAAAAGGAGTTAAGATTCCTTTTAACATCATTCAAAATGTAGGATTTGAACTGGACATTAAAATGTCTGATGTAAAAATCAACGAAGGTGTTTCAGATGCTGATTTTCAATAATCAAAACTTGAATTAGTGAATAAAGGCTGTCTTTTTAGGCAGCCTTTATTGTTTTATAAAGTTTCCGAATCTATATTGTTGTTCACCTGAATCTATCTTTTTCGAACTGAACACTGGATACTGAACACTATTTCTTAGCCGATAAATACACTCCGATTAGAATAATAAAGGCACCGAAAAACTGAACCGATGTAAGCATTTCATTGTCTAATAATCCCCAACAAAAAGCAACAACAGGAATCAAATACGTTACTGATGTAGCAAAAACCGGTGAGGACATTTGGATAAGTTTAAAGAACAGAATATTTGCAATTCCAGTTCCTACAACTCCAAGAACCATGATAAACAAAACGGATTCCTGCACTTTTACATCATGTACCACTTCAAAGAAACCAGAGAAAAACAAGATGATGAATGCCGGGAAAAACAACACCATAAAATTACCGGTAGTGATACTCAACGGACTCAAATCATGCAAATATTTCTTAATCAGATTCACATTGACAGCATAACATATTGACGCTATTAAAACCAAAATAGCATAATAATAATTTTGTTCCGGATGATGAATAGCACCATTCAAAATCAACAAAGCACTTCCTATTAAACCAATTAGAATTCCAAAAATCTGATTCCTTTTGAATTGTAATCCAAAAACCAAAGCTCCTAAAATCAATGTATTCAAAGGAGTCAGAGAATTCAAAATAGAACTCACGGAACTGTCAATTTCCGTCTGTGCAATCGCAAACAGATACGCTGGTATAAATGTCCCGAACATGGAAGTCAAGGCAATATATTTCCACTTGTACGCCGGAATTTTGGATAAACTTTTAAATCCTATCAGCACTAAAAAAACAGCTGCAAAAATAATTCGCAACGATCCCAATTGTAAAGCTGTTAAACCAATAAGTCCTTTTTTTATTAATATAAATGAACTTCCCCAAACCAAGGCAAGAACCATCAAATACACCCATTTTAACTGCTTCGATTCCATAAAGATTATTTTGCCCCAAAATTGTAATTATTTTATGAATTACTCCTCCTTTTTTTAATTAATTTTGCAACTCAGAAACACGCTTTTAATCTTTAAAATTTACATTATAATGAATTTCAAAAAATCAATCGTAACACTACTACTTACAAGTGTTTTATTTGTAGGCTGTAAAGAAAAATCAACTGAAATAGTTTCGAAAGAAATTACTGAAACAGCATCTCCAAAAGTTAAAAAAGAAATCGCAGCTGCCAATCTTCAAACAGCGAGTTTTTCTGTAGAAGGAATGACTTGCGCTATAGGTTGTGCCAAAACGATTCAAGAAGATTTAACCGGACTGGATGGTGTTCAAAAAGCAACGGTAGATTTTGACACAAAATTAGCCACCGTAACTTTTGACAAAACGGTTCAAACTCCAGAAAAATTGACTAAAGTTGTCGAAGCCGCCGCTGACGGGAAAACATATAAAGTTTCGAATATGAAGTCATAAATTGACTTTTACATTTCACAAAAAAAGCATTCGTTACTGGCGAATGCTTTTTTTATACAATACTATTTCCATTTCAAGGTTTCCAGCAGTCGCTGCATGTCATTTTTGATATAACTTGCCGCTGGCATAATGGAATCATAATTGGGTTTTGCATAGAAATAAACAGAACCTGTTACAAAATGTTTGGTGCTGTCCGTAGCGTAAAACTGGGAATTAGTTGCCGCATTTCCTTCTACCTGATAAAACATTCCATAAACCTTTTTGTCTGAATTCAAATACGGTTGTTCTAATATATCATCCGCTTTTATCACGTGTTTATAAGTCAATGTTTGTGCATCACGCAACAGTTCATTAATATTTTTCGCCACTGGCTTATAGGTAAGATAAATAGTCGCTTTCATTTTTGGATACGTAATCGTAAAACTACAATCGGCCTCTTTTTTAATAACTGCATCTGAATTCATTTCGAAAGCAAAAGGGCATTCGTTTTGAAAATTCACATATTTGGCTTCCGGATAATCCAATCGCAAATAGCTTGAAGGTTTTGGCAAGACATCATCTTTACAACTAAAACTCAAGAATGAGACTGCAATTATTGCCGAAAAAGCGATTATTTTTTTTAACATTTTTACTTATTCAATTGTTACTTTTATTTGTTTCACCCTTTTTTGATCCACAGCTTCTACTGTAAACAGACAATTTTCGAATGAAATTTTTTGATTTTTTTTTGGAAAATTTCCCAAAATTTCAAGAATAAACCCAGCCAGGGTTTCAGCTTCTCCTTTTTTGATTTCGAATAATTCCTCGTCTACATCAATTATTCTGTAAAAATCCTTGAGGTTTATTTTTCCTTCAAA
This sequence comes from Flavobacterium algoritolerans, assembly GCF_030010385.1. Classification (NCBI taxonomy): domain Bacteria; kingdom Pseudomonadati; phylum Bacteroidota; class Flavobacteriia; order Flavobacteriales; family Flavobacteriaceae; genus Flavobacterium; species Flavobacterium algoritolerans. The sequence continues at coordinate 641,032 of NZ_JASCRZ010000001.1, forward strand.
AAGGTAATTTCTATCGTCAATTTGGGAGAAATTAATATTCTCATCGTCAAATTCATCACTGATATCCCCTACTATTTCTTCGATCACATCTTCAAGCGACACTAAACCTGACGTTCCTCCATATTCATCGACTACAATTGCAAGATGGCTTTTCATACTCTGGAAATCTTTTAGCAAATTGTCCAGTTTTTTATTCTCCGGAACAAAGAAAGGTTCCCGCAACAATGATTTCCAGTCAAATTCATTAGTATTAATATGTGGCAGCAAATCTTTGACATACAAAACGCCCTCTATCTGGTCTATATTGTCTCGATACACGGGAATTCTGGAATATCCTTTTTCTATGATTTTAGGACAAATAACAGCAAAAGATTCGTCTATTTCTAAAGCGAAAATATCGATTCGGGGACTCATCACTTGTCTTGTATCGGTATTTCCAAAACTTACTATTCCTTCTAAAATTTTTTGTTCTTCGGTAGAAGTTTCATCCGAAGCGGTTAATTCTAAGGCTTGAGACAATTGATCGACAGAGAAATTTGTTTTTTGCTTTCCTAATTTATTGTGCAAATAAATCGTGGCTGCGCGCATGGGCAAACTTATTGGCGAAAGCAATTTGTCCAAAAAAGCAATTGGATAGACAATCAGTTTAGCAAATTTTGTATTGTTTCTGCTAGCATATACTTTTGGCAAGACCTGACCGAATAATAAAATTAAAAAGGCTGCGGTCACTACTTCCAGAATAAATTTTAAAAGTGGTGCTGTTACTCCGGAAAAAATTGTTTTTCCAACAAATGAAAACAATAATACTATGGAAATATTAATGAAATTATTAGCAACAAGAAGTGTCGCTACCAGTTTTTTTGGTTTTTCTAAAAGTTCCGAAATAATTTTGCCTTTAGAATTATTTTCTTGTACCGTTTCATCGATGTCTTTTTGTGACAACGAAAACAAGGCTACTTCAGCGCCTGAGATTAATGCTGAACAAAACAGCAAAATGGCAATTCCTGTAAAGCCAAATACTATATTAGCATCAATAGCGTAAGAAAAAAATAAACTGGGCTCTGGGTCCAAACTAGTTAAGATTAATTAAACAATCAAAATGGCAGGTCATTAATAGGCAAGACATTATTTTCCGTATCAAAATTAGTGTTTTTGGCGACATCAGCTACAGGAATTTGTTTGTTGTTTTCACTGTCTTTTTTTGTGGAAAGAAAAGTGAATTCGGTTACCTGAATTTCGGTGGTGTGTTTTGTACTTCCATCCTCTGATTGCCATTGACGGGACTTTATGCGCCCTTCCACATATATTTTATCTCCTTTAGAAAGGTATTTTTCACAAAGTTCAGCCGCTTTATTGCGTACTACCAAATTATGCCACTCTGTAGAAGTGATTTTTTCATTGGTAGTTTTGTTTATATACACTTCGTTTGTTGCCAACTGAAATCTTCCGATACAGTTGCCACCGTCGAAATAATGCATTTTGACATCATCACCAAGAAAACCAATTAGCATAACCTTATTTAATGTTCCGTTCATTTTAGAATATGGTATTTTATCAAAGATACATTTTTTTAGAAACTCTATAAATCCTTTTCAATAAAATTATGAATCACAATTGGGAAAGGAAAAGTCTTCAAAGTTTCTCCATCAATTCCGTTTTCAATTGTTCCTTTTACAGATACTTTCCAAAACTTGATATGCAAATGCTGGTGTGACAATTTATGAATGATGCTTTTTTCGTTGTATTCTAACATGCTTATAATTTCGTATTGGTTGCCAAAATCCTTTTGAACCATAGCAACAACACTATCAAAATCTTCTGTCGCATCGGTTTCTATCAAAGGGAATTCATATAAGTTGTGCCAAATTCCTTTGTCCGTTCGTTTCTGGATAATTGTATTTCCCGTTTCGTCTTCAAGAACCAAATAATTAAAATATCGGTTCCTAACTTTTAGTTTTTTGGACTTTACAGGCAACTGATCGACTTTGTTTTTTTGCAAAGCGGCGCAACTTTCGTTAAAAACACAAATGCCGCAATTTGGACTTTTAGGAACACATTGCAACGCACCAAACTCCATAATCGCTTGATTGAACGTTGCCGGATTATCTTTTGGCATGAGTTCGAAAGCCAAAGCAGCGAATTTTTTTTTGGCGGAAGCCTGAGCAATATCCGTATCCATGTCGAAATAACGGGACAAAACCCGGAACACGTTCCCATCAACCACCGGAACGACTTCATTATAGGAGAAAGAAGCAATCGCCGCTGCTGTATATTCTCCTACTCCTTTTAATTTCAATAAGTCATTATAAGTTCCTGGGAAAACTCCCGATAAATCAAAAGCGATATGCTGTGCTGTTTTATGTAAGTTTCGAGCTCTGGAATAATATCCTAATCCCTGCCAAAGTTTCAAAACTTGTTCTTCATTGGCTTTCGCCAAATCAAAAACGGTAGGAAAAGCGGTTGTAAAAGATAAAAAATAAGGCATTCCTTGTGCAACACGCGTCTGTTGTAACATGATTTCAGAGAGCCAAATAGGGTATGGATTAGTGGTATTCCTCCATGGCAAATCGCGTTTATTTTGTAAATACCATTGTATTAGCAAGTTAGAAAAAATCATGTTTTAATTATTTGTTAGCAAAAGTAAAAGTTTATGTGATTAAAATTTAATGAATTAGCTTGAATAATTGTTTTTTAAATTCCTATATTTGCAAACTCAAAAAAATAGTACAACATTATAAATAGGAAAGAAAATGACGAAAGCAGATATCGTAGCAAAAATTTCAGAAAAATTAGGTCTTGAAAAAGGAGATGTACAGGCAACTGTAGAGACTTTTATGAATGAAGTAAAAAATTCATTAGAAACTGGAGACAATGTTTATTTAAGAGGTTTTGGAAGTTTTATAGTGAAGACTAGAGCTGAGAAAACAGGAAGAAATATTTCTAAGAATACAACAATAAAAATTCCTGCACACAACATTCCTGCATTTAAACCTGCAAAAGTATTTGTAGAAGGAGTGAAAACAAATAACGAAGCAAAATAACAATATTAATTAATCATAAAATCTACAAGATATGCCAAGTGGTAAAAAAAGAAAGAGACATAAGGTAGCAACGCACAAACGCAAGAAAAGAGCGAGAGCTAACCGTCACAAAAAGAAAAAGTAGTTTTAAACTACTTTTTTCTTTTTAAACGTTCATTGAAATTGAGAATTAGTAATCAGTATTCAGTTTTTAGTATTCAGTTAACTGCGTACTTACCACTGCAAACTGCCAGCTAATTTTCCCCGGGTTCAATACCTGTTAAAATATTGTTTAATCCATTTGTTCGCCTTGGCGAATAGATAAAAAATTTACAGTGTGAATAAAGAATTAATCATTAGATCTAGTTCTGAAGCCGTAGATTTTGCCTTATTAAAAGATGGAAAACTAATTGAATTACACAAAGAAGAAGAAAAAAGCAACTTCCAGGTTGGTGATATTTTTATTGCCAAAATCAGGAAACCAGTTGCCGGATTGAACGCTGCTTTTGTAAATGTAGGCTTCGAAAAAGATGCCTTTTTACATTATCACGATTTAGGTCCTAACTTATCTTCCCAACTGAAATTCATAAAACTTGTAAGCACAGGTAAATTAAAAGATTTCTCCCTAAAAACCTTTCAGTTTGAAAAAGAAATAGATAAAGATGGTACTATCACTGATATATTAAGTGCCAATCAATCTGTTTTAGTACAAGTCGTCAAAGAACCTATATCTACAAAAGGACCAAGAATTAGCGCTGAGCTTTCTCTTGCCGGAAGATTTATAGTTTTGGTTCCCTTTTCTGACCGCGTTTCTATTTCACAAAAAATAGAAGACAAAAAAGAAAAAGAACGCTTGAAACGATTAGTACAATCCATCAAACCAAAAGGATTTGGTGTTATTGTTCGCACAGTAGCCGAAGGCAAAAATACAGCCGAATTAGAAAAAGATTTGCAGAACCTGCTCAGCAGATGGACTGCAATGTGTAAAAAATTACCAACTGCTCATCATCCGTCCAAAGTATTAGGAGAACTCAACAGAGCCTCTTCGATATTAAGAGATGTATTTAATGATACCTTCAGCGGTATTCAGATTGATGATGAAGAGTTGTACAACCAAACAAAGGATTATTTGCAAGAAATTGCACCATCCAAACAATCAATTGTTAAGTTTTATCAATCAAAAGACACGCCTATTTTTGAGAAATACAACATAGAGAGACAAATCAAAACTTCTTTTGGAAAAACAGTATCCATGAGTAAAGGAGCTTATCTTATTATCGAACACACTGAAGCTTTGCACGTTATAGACGTAAACAGCGGAAACCGTTCTAATAAAGCTACCAACCAGGAAGATACCGCCATGGAAGTCAATATGATTGCAGCTGCCGAAATCGCAAGACAATTACGTCTTCGTGATATGGGCGGAATCATCGTAGTTGATTTTATCGATATGTCAAATCCTGAAAATCGTAAAGTGTTGTTCGATTTCTTGAAAGAAGAAATGAGCGACGATAAAGCTAAACACAAGATCTTGCCTCCTAGTAAATTTGGATTAGTTCAAATTACAAGACAAAGAGTAAGACCAGAAGTAAATATTAAAACTAGAGAAGAAGATCCAAACAATGAAAGTGGCGAAATTGAAGCGCCAATTCAAATCATTGATAAAATTGCTTTTGATCTGGAAAGAGTATTAAAAAACCACAAAGATGTTGTGCTTAATGTACATCCTTTTGTGGCCGCATACCTTACCAAAGGTTTTCCATCATTACGTTCAAAATGGTTTCTTGAACATAAAAAATGGGTGAAAATTATACCTCGTGATGCTTACACGTATTTAGAATATCATTTCTACGACAAAAAAGAAAATGCTGTCATAGAATAAATAAATAACTCCTCAAGAAATTGGGGAGTTTTTTTTTGCTCTTTTTTCAGGAGCTAATCCAGCTATCCGTTACAATCTTTTCTTTTTTAAAGAAAAAAAGAAAAGGATTTCTACTGCTATCCGGGCTAGTACCTTTAAGTAAACAGAATTATTTTCTTCTTTCCACAAAAAATCGCTTCATCAACTCCGAAGCTTCATTTGCCAGAATTCCAGAAACAACAGTAGTTTTAGGATGCAATTGTGTTCCCATTTTTACAAAACCCCGATTTTCATCGCTAGCGCCAAAAACAATTTTAGAAATCTGACTCCAATATAAAGCACCGGCGCACATCTGGCAAGGTTCCAGTGTGACATAAAGCGTGCAACCAATTAAATATTTACCGCCAAGATAATTCGCTGCTGCAGTAATAGCCTGCATTTCGGCATGAGCCGTAACATCAACCAGCATTTCTGTAAGATTATGACCTCTGGCAATGACTTTATTGTCAATTACAACAATAGCACCAACAGGAATTTCGCCTTTTTCGAAAGCCATTTCGGCTTCCTGCAAAGCTTTTTTCATAAAATATTCGTCGGTGAAAGGATTTATCATAACTACAAAAATAAGAATTCAATTCGTACATTTGCTTTATGTCAGATAATTTACTTTCAAACATCAATAACCCAACCGATTTAAGACTGCTTGATGAAGCCCAACTTCCTCAGGTTGCTCAGGAATTACGTGATTTCATTATCGATATTGTGGCTGCAAAAGAAGGACATCTTGGCGCCAGTTTAGGAGTTATAGAATTGACCATTGCTTTGCATTATGTGTTTGACACGCCAAATGATTTATTGATTTGGGATGTAGGCCATCAAGCCTACGGACATAAAATACTGACAGGAAGAAGAGAAAGTTTTCATACTAACAGACAATTGGGCGGTATTTCCGGTTTCCCAAAAAGAAGTGAGAGTATTCACGATGCTTTTGGCGTAGGCCACTCCTCTACTTCCATTTCGGCAGCTTTAGGAATGGCAATTGCCTCTAATTTGAAAGGCGATTTCAATAAACAACACATTGCGGTGATTGGAGATGCTTCTATCGCATCAGGAATGGCGTTTGAAGGATTAAATCACGCCGGAGTTACCGATGCTAATTTATTGGTTATTCTTAATGATAATGCTATTGGAATTGACCCAAGTGTAGGTGCTTTAAAACAATACCTCACTGCCGTAAAAGCAGGAAAAAATCCGAGGCAAAACAACATGATTAAGTCTTTGAATTTTAATTATTCAGGTCCAATAGACGGTCATGATATTTTTGCTGTCATCAAAGAATTGAAACGTTTACAAAAAACCAAAGGACCAAAATTCCTTCATATCATTACCACCAAAGGAAAAGGACTGCAACAAGCCGAAGAAAATCAGGTAAAGTATCATGCACCAGGGAAATTTGACGCTGCAACAGGAGAAATTCACATCAAATCCGAAGAAAATCTACCTCCAAAATATCAGGATGTTTTTGGCTTGACCGTATTGGATTTAGCCAAAAAAAATGAAAAAATTATAGGAATTACGCCTGCAATGCCATCTGGAAGCTCCTTGAAATTTATGATGGAGGCTTTTCCAAAACGTGCTTTTGATGTAGGAATCGCCGAGCAACACGCTGTGACTTTAGCAGCCGGAATGGCAACTCAAGGAATGGTCGTTTTTTGTAACATTTACTCCACTTTTTTACAAAGAGGATACGATCAGGTGATTCACGATGTGGCTTTACAGAATCTTCCAGTGATTTTTTGTTTGGATAGAGCCGGTTTAGTGGGAGAAGACGGCGCAACGCATCACGGTGTTTTCGATTTGGCTTATTTACGTTGTATTCCTAATATGATTGTTTATGCGCCTCGCAACGAAATAGCATTACAAAATATTTTATACACCGCACAATTGGGATTAGATCATCCTATCGCTATCCGTTATCCAAGAGGGCGCGGTGTTATTGCCGATTGGCAGACGCAACATCTTGGAACGTATAAAAAAATAGAAATTGGAAAAAGTGCTTGTATAAAAGAAGGTTCAAAAGTAGCCGTTTTATCCAATGGAACTATTGGCAATAATGTCACGTTGGCTATAGCCAAAATAAAGCATCCAGAAACCATTGCACATTATGACTTTCCATTTGTTAAACCATTAGACGAAAATGCATTGCACACCATTTTTACAGAATTCGCAACAATAATTACTATAGAAGATGGTGCCGTAAAAGGCGGTTTTGGAAGTGCGATTCTGGAGTTCGCCTCAAAAAACAATTATACTTCAAAAGTAACCGTTCTAGGTATTCCTGATGAGTTTATCGAGCAAGGAACTGTAGCTGAATTACAACAATACTGCAAAATTGACGTTAAAAGTCTTGAAATACTTTTTTCGAGTTATTAAAATAATTATTTTGCAACCTTAAACATAACTAGTCCAAAATGAAATTATTAACCTACACACTCCTTGTACTTACTTTTACAATCTCATTTAATAGTTTCTCCCAAGAAGTAAAAATCACATCATTATCTGATACACTTAAACCTATAACAACACTATCAACAGCAAACAAACCGTTGAAAGTAGCATTTAAAATACAAACTCTGACGTATTATCTTCCATTATCCCATTGGAGTAAAAAAAACAGTTTAGGTTTTGACATCTCTGAAGTTGCCTTTGTCAACTGGAGTGCAGGGGGAACAAGTTCGATTTCAGGATTGTTTAAAGGAAAATTCCATAGAGTTTACGCCAGGAGCAATTACAACTGGTCGAATGAGTTAATCGTTAAATACGGTTTGAATAAACAAGACGGGATCGACATACGAAAAACAGAAGATGCGATACAATTAAACTCCACATTTGGCTATAGAAAAGACACTCTTTCAAACTGGTATCATTCGGCTAAATTCAATTTTAATACACAATTCACAAATGGTTATGCGTATCCAAATACTGAAAAAGCAATCTCAAAACCTTTTGCGCCAGCTTATATTTTTATGGGTGTAGGTGCTGAAAATATTGATAAGGATAAAAAAAGAACATTTTATATCTCGCCATTTACATTTAAAACAACCTTAGTTTTAGACCAAAGATTGGCAGATCAAGGTGCTTTTGGTGTTGCCAAGGCTACCTATGACCTGGAAGGAAATCTACTCACCGAAGGAGAAAGATCAAAAATGGAACTCGGTTTTTTAATAACCAATAAATACAAAAAAGAAATCTTCAAAAATATCAATCTGGAAAATCGTCTAAGCTTATATTCTGATTATGTAAATCGTTTTGGAAACATAGATGTAGATTGCGACTTTCTAGTAGAACTTGTGGTGAATCAATATGTAAAAGCAAATATTGGAGCGCATGTTATTTATGATGACGATATCAAATCAAAAAGAGAAATTGCAGGAATACAAGTAACTGAAGGTCCAAAAACACAAGTACGACAAGCTATTGGAGTTGGAATCGAATATATATTTTAAAAAAAAATCTTGAAAATTATTTCAAGATTTTTTTTAAAATATAATTTATTAATTGATAATAACTTTTTCTTTATAATTCAGTGCTTCTCCTACTATTTCTAGAATATAAATTCCCTGAGTAAGTTGACTTAAATTAATATTTTTCTCATTAATAAACTCTTGTTTTACAGCTTTATAAACAATCCTACCATTACTATCAATCATTTTAATATCAACATCACCAATGTAGTTGTTAATTCTTACTGTAATTTCTCCTCTCGATGGATTTGGAAAAACTCTCATCACATCTTCGCTATCAAAATCATTAACAGCTAAAGAACAATTAGGTCCATCAGCAGGCCTGGTAAAATCTTCCACTTGGTCATTCCCTTTATTTTTATCACCAGCTGTTGCATTAACCCCCAAACCTCTAGCTGCAAATACTTCCCAAATCATACAATAATCCTGCCCTCCAGTTATTGCCTGATCAGCTGCTAAGATAGCATTTCTAGCATCTACAAAAGTGGGACTACATGGCTGTAATTTTATTCCATCTAAAACAATTCGCATCAATTTATTATTGCCTCCCTGACCTGAATATTTATTATTATCATACCCATATTTATTGATATAAGCCCACGTTAAATCCCATAACATAGTAGCCCAAACTGAACCAACACCATGAACCGAAGTCTTTTCAACACCATCATTATCAACAGATTGGTAATTATTAGTAAACACATATGTCATAGGATTGATGACTCTATCAGTTGAATAAGGATAATCTCTTATACCAAGCCCATCAGTAGATTCTGAAGAAACAAAAGTTCCGATTCCTCTTCTTGCTCCACCAAAATCACCTGGTTTAATTTGCATCATCAACGCAAACCAGTCAGACCAACCTTCCCCCATTTGATCAGTATTGCTCAAACAATTGGAATTATTAGGACCACCCGCTAAACGTATTGAAATCCCATGACCATATTCATGCGCAATAATACCATTGTCAAAATCACCATCTACATTTATAAATGGAGATGATTGTGCTTGTATTTTTACATTTACAGCCTCAGTCTTCATTTGATTTATAATAGTTTCCCCAATGGAACTACTAACACTAATAGCGGGTATATTTATTGTTGCATCTGCTCCAGACATAATCAAATCTGAATCAACATTATTTACAACAATCACTGCAATTGCTCCTGCATTTTGCGCCGCTTTTACCTTAACAACAAAATTGCAACTTCCTCTTCTTAAAATAACTATTTTTCCATTCAAATCAGCTCTATTAGAAGGAGACACACAGCCTTCTGATGTCCCTCCAAAACTATCAAGATATAGCACTAAATCTGATTGCAAAAAACTTGGTGTAATAGGCAAATCAACGCGTCCCGGATTAAAAGAATTCTGCTTTGCTACATAATTACCAGCTAAAATTGATGGTGAATTAACTATAATTGGTTTTATTTCAGGAGCTCTATTCCATAAAAACATTTGCATTCTACCTCTATTGCCATCAACTGGAACAGAAAAATTAGCATTATTCAAACTCATTGGCACAGCTAATGAACCATCTTGTGCTTCGGCAATAACATAATCACTAGATACACCTCCACGTCCATAATTGTTTTCTTGAAAATTACCGCTAGCTTCATCAAACCCATATTGATACCACACATCATGCATTATATTATTCATATAAAATAAATTCGTATTTGCAGCATCAATATATGTTCTTGCATCAACATTTGTACCTCCATAAGGAAAATCAAAAATCAAAGAATTTCCACCTTCAGGACTACTTGAAACAGTTGAATTATCTCCGGCAAAATCATCTTTGGCCCATACATTATTACCTCGTGTTATAGTGTAATCCGCACCATCTGCTCCGTCAACATCATGCCAGCCAAAAAGAGATGCTTTAGCATCCGAAGGATTTGAAATGAGTTGAAATGGGCTATGACTCGGGCTTTCATAATTGAATGGAATAACGCGATATGACCCTCCAACTGCTGCAGATGATGTCCCAGAATAAATTTGCTTATACGTTATATCATTGTTTATAATTGATAAGTCTTTCGTTGATGAATACACTTTATTTCTATCAAAATTACAAGAAATAACTAAATCATTTTTTTCCAATAATTTACCATTTAAAGCGTCTATTCTAACACTCCATAAGTGATCATGTACGCTGGTATGAATATTAAAATCCCAGGCCAAAATTAATTTATTGTCGCTTTCTTGGTGGTATACTAAATTTGCAATAACAGGTTCTTCAATGCCTAATCCATTACTCAATTTAAATTTATTTGACCCTAGATTTTCTATCACATCAAGTTTATCCTTAACAGTAATACCTAATTGGAAATAGGCTTTCACCAAAGCATCTACCGCAGATAAAGAGGGCGTTGTAGCATTTACTTTTTTTGAAACATCATCAATAATTCTTTTTTGAACATCAATTACTTTTCTGCCTTTTATTGAAAAATTTGAAACTGCCCTAAATATTTCAATTCCTTGATAACGTTGTATCACATAACAATTCTCAATTCCAGATGTTGTAAAACCTCCTTCACTTTGAATTGTCCACTCTTTGAAATCATGATTTGAAATGTTGTTCTTGGCATGAGATGTCTTTAAATAACTTTGAATTATTTCTTTGTTAGACTGAGAAAAAAGAAATAATGGGAACATCATTAATATGGAGAGTACCGTTTTTTTCATAAAATATTGATTAAAATATTTGGTTAAGATATGAATTAATTTTTCTTTCTACCATTAATAGTTTCAAATAATTCGAGTGCATTTCCATCAGTCAGCAGCGACACATAATGACAAATATGAAGTAATCTTCCATAAAGATTTTCCTTTTCTAAATGATGTTTCTCAGGCAACATTTTCAGGATTAAGGAATCATAGTTGGACGCATTTCCGTTGAATTTATTATTGAAAGCTGTTATGAATTTATCTAACAAGGTTTGTATAATTTGGTACCCAACAATTTCTTTCTCAATGACTTCACGGCTTTGGTAAATGTTTTTAACGCTGATTTTAATGATATCATCCATCTGCGCTTTATACTTACTTTTATCCATGATGGCAAACGGGAATTTACCATCCATAATTAATGCTTCATTTTCGATAAAAACTTTCACAGCATCATTAATTAAACTACCAATTGCCAAAGCTCGCAAATAACTGATTCTATCTTCTTTGGTTTCTAAAGTTTTGTATTTAGAGGTGTCAATACTGTCTTTTACCAATTTTATCAAATATTCCAAGGCAAAATCCTCCGAAACTAACCCTAAATTGATTCCGTCTTCAAAATCGATAATGGTATAACAAATATCATCCGCAGCTTCGACTAAATAAGCCAAAGGATGTCTTTCGAAACCTATATTATCTCCTGATTTATTTAGAATCAAACCCATATCAGCAGCCACATCTTGAAAAAAGACTTTATCAGTTTGAAAAAAACCGTATTTTTTATCTGCAATAGCTGCGGTAGGTTTTTTCGGCAGACTTTCTTTTGGATATTTCATAAAAGCACCAAGAGTCGCATAGGAAATTCTAAGTCCACCTTCAATTCCGGGGCGACCTGCTGTCAGTACTGAAAATCCATTCGCATTTCCTTCAAAATCAATTAAATCCTGCCACTCTTTGGCTGTAAGCTGGTCTTTGTATTGCTGTCCTTTTCCAATCGAAAAATACTCTCCAATCGCTTTTTCTCCTGAATGTCCAAAGGGCGGATTCCCAATATCATGCGCCAAAGACGCTGCGGCAACAATAGCCCCAAAATCATTCATATGATAGCCATGAACTTCTTTCAAATGTGGATATTTTTCTATGATTTTCTTACCAACCAATCGCCCTAAAGAGCGTCCTACTACCGAAACTTCTAAACTGTGTGTTAATCTGGTATGTACAAAATCAGTTTTCGACAATGGAATAACTTGTGTTTTATCCTGTAAACTTCTAAAAGCAGACGAGAAGATTATACGATCATAATCAACCTCAAAACCCAAACGGGTATCGTCTTGTTCTACACGCAATCTTTTGCCCTTGTCGCCTTGTCTTCTTAGTGATAAAAGTTGTTCCCAGTTCATTATGATTTATAATTTCAGATTAACGAATTTTGATCTCCGATTTAAAAGAACCAAAAATACATTTTATTTTAAGATTTTACCCCGCAATTAAAATTCTCTTAAAACAAAAATTCTAACTCAATCATTTTGCATTGTTAAATAGCCAATGCCGTACTGTGCTTGATTTCTCCCATCACAAAAACACTTTGCGTATTCCCGATATTTTCGATAGTGGATAGTTTATTCATCACAAAATCTTGGTAACTGGACATATCTTCCACCAGGATTTTCAACATAAAATCATAATCTCCTGCAATGTTGTAGCATTCGATAATTTCAGGAAGGGCAACAATATCTTTTACAAAATTACTCCCCACATTTTTAGCATGTTCCTTTAGTCGTACATTACAAAAAACAGTCATTCCAAGATTTAATTTTTTCTTATCAAGCAAGGCAACATATTTCATAATATAGCCATCTCGTTCCAGTCTTTTTATCCGCTCATAGACTGGTGTAACCGTCAGAAATAATTTACTTGCTAGCTCTTTAGTATTGATATTGGAGTTTTCTTGTAGGTGTTTTAAAATTTGTAAATCAATGTTGTCTATATTTTCCATAGTATTTTTTACTGTTAAAAATCATTTTAAAAGTTTCATTCAGAACTAAAACCTGCCATATACTCATACAGCATTTTTATTCACTGAAACAATGTGCTAATTTAAGTTTAAATATCCAATACAATAACTTTGCATAGTAAAAAATACTGTATACAATGAAAACAAACAATCTAGGTTATCCAAGAATTGGTAGCAACAGAGAATTAAAAAAAGCCTGTGAATCGTATTGGGCAGGAAAAATTTCTGTAGCAGAACTTTTAACTGTAGGTGCAACTATCCGCAAGGAAAACTGGCAGTTACAAGCCGAGGCCGGAATCGATTTAATCCCTTCCAATGACTTTTCGTTTTACGATCAAGTACTGGATTTATCACTTACATTAGGTGTTATCCCAAAACGCTATCAAGAATTAGCCAAAACAAACTCCATTATCGATTTGTATTTTGTCATGGCAAGAGGTTCACAAAAAGACGGAGAAGATGTAGTTGCGATGGAAATGACAAAATGGTTTGATACCAATTACCATTACATCGTACCGGAATTTACAAAAGACCAAGAATTCAAATTATTCTCCGAAAAAATAATCAACGAGTTCAAAGAAGCCAATGCTTTAGGAATCGCAACAAAACCCGTACTTATAGGACCTGTTTCCTACTTGCTTCTCGGAAAAGAAAAGGAAGAAGGTTTCCATAGAATAGACCTTATCAATAAATTACTTCCGGTTTATTTTGAAATTCTTCAAAAACTGGAAAATGAAAATGTAGCATGGATTCAATTTGACGAACCATTCTTGGCTTTGAATCTAACTGATAAAGAAAGAAATGCCATCACTTATGTGTATACCGAAATCAACAAACGTTTTCCTAAAATCAAATTAATCCTTACTAACTATTTTGATTGTTTTGGTGAAAATCTTGAAACTGTCCTTGCCTTACCCGTTCATACTTTGCATTTGGATTTGGTGCGTTGTCATTCGCAATTGGATGATATTTTAGAATCCGGACAATTATCAGATAATGTGAATCTTTCGCTTGGTGTTGTAGATGGAAGAAATATTTGGAAAAATGATTTCAAAAAATCTTTAGCCCTTATCAAGAAAGCAACGGACGCACTTGGCGAAAACAGAATCTTAATTGCGCCATCGTGCTCTCTTATTCACTCGCCATGCGATTTGGATTTAGAAACTAATAACACAACACTAACTCCCGAAATCAAACAATGGCTGGCTTTCGCCAAACAAAAAATCGATGAAGTAGTGCTGCTTCAAAGCTTTGCTTTAAATGAGATAACTCAACATGAATCGGTTTTATTTCAAGAAAATACGATCGCAAACGAAAACCGAAAAACATCTAAATTAATCCATAATGATGCAGTGAAAAATCGTGTCGCCAGCATTACAACCGGTTATGATCAGAGAGGAACTCCGTTTTCCATTCGAAGAAAAAAACAAATAAACGTATTGAATCTTCCGTTATTACCAACTACAACTATTGGTTCTTTCCCGCAAACCACCGAAGTGCGTAGCTGGAGAGCGAAGTTCAAAAAAGGCGAATTAAACCAACAACAATACGATGATTTACTCCAAAAAGAAACCGAAGAAACGATTCGCTTTCAAGAAGAAACCGGCATTGATGTATTGGTGCACGGAGAATTTGAACGCAATGACATGGTGGAATATTTTGGAGAACAATTAGACGGATTTGCATTTACCAAAAACGGCTGGGTACAAAGTTACGGAAGCCGTTGTGTAAAACCTCCCGTTATTTATGGTGATGTATCGCGTCCAAATCCGATGACTGTGAAATGGTCAGCCTTTGCACAATCGCTTACGCAAAAATGGGTAAAAGGAATGCTAACTGGTCCCGTGACTATTTTACAATGGTCCTTTGTCCGCAACGATCAACCGCGCTCAGAAACCTGTACTCAAATTGCATTGGCGATTAGAGATGAAGTAGTCGATTTAGAAAATGCAGGAATTAAGATTATTCAAATTGACGAACCTGCCATTCGAGAAGGATTGCCTTTACGCAAAGAAGAATGGGCAACCTATTTGGATTGGGCCGTAAAAGCGTTCAGAATTTCGGCAAGTGGCGTAAAAGATGACACCCAGATTCACACACACATGTGTTACAGCGAATTCAATGACATCATCCAGAATATTGCTGATATGGATGCCGATGTAATCACCATAGAATGTTCGCGTTCGCAAATGGAATTACTGGATGCTTTTGCCGATTTCAATTATCCAAATGAAATAGGGCCTGGTGTGTATGACATTCACTCGCCTCGTGTACCTTCCAGTACCGAAATGGTAAAATTATTAGAAAAAGCTTCGGCTGTCATTCCTGTCGACCAACTTTGGGTCAATCCGGATTGTGGTTTAAAAACCCGCCATTGGGACGAAACTAAAAAGGCTTTAATAGAAATGGTAGCCGCTGCTCAAGAGATGAGGATTGCTGTAGAAAACATTGCAACTGTTTAATCATTAAAATAAAAAACCTAGTAAATTTTTAAATTTACTAGGTTTTGTTTTTAAGGGATACTGTTGCTAAACTACAATCTCATCTGATGGATTAAGCAATTTCTTTTTTTCTACAAATTCATGCTTTTTCACCACATACGTAACGGATAATGTATCATGCCATCCTCGTTCAGCCGTTAAAAAAGAAAAAGGCTCTAAAGGAATTAATCTCGATACTGTACGTATAATAATGCTTTTCATATTTGGTTTTGAACCGTCGTTTTTTACAACTAGTGTTTTTGTAAAATATTTAGCGAAGGTTCTGGAGAAATACATTTCGGTAATTGAGTAATAAAAAAACAGGATAATCAGTCCAAAAAAGAAGCTTTCAATTAGGCTTAATGATGTAACCCAATTCGACGCAGCATAACTATGGGTCAAATCTCCTATTATAATTATGGTGGTGCCAATGGTGATTTCGATGATATAAATAATCAATACATCGATAATGAAATTCAGGAGACGTTGGCTTTTGGAAGCTAATAAATCATCTGTAACAGTAAATTTTTTATTTTCCATAGTAGTTCATATAAAAAATGATTACTTATAATGATAACTATCTCAAATATAGTGAATTATTTACAAATTTAAGAAGTAACTTCCTGATATTTTAGCCCGAATAGAAGAAAAAATGAAGAGATTACATCGGAAAAATGGGCACGAACAAAGCGAACCTACGAAGTAAATAGCTTAAAAAAAGTCAGCTACCATAAATGATAGCTGACCTTAAAATTAAAAAACTACTTTTTCTTCGAAATACTAACAGTAGTTTTCGGATGCTTAGAAGCATAACTAGAAGTAACAAATTTTCCAGTTATTGCGCTTCTATTTCCAACAGCAGTGGTCTTCTTTGCACTCATGTTTAAAAATTTAGACATTTAACAATAAAGAAGTCCTTTTTTTACCAAAAATTTTTATATTTGGGGTGTGAAAAACAAATAAATGTTTGGCTATAGAATAGAACTTCAATTCTATTATCTATAATTAAATTTAGAAAAGGCTTCAACTGCAATTGAAGCCTTTTTTTATTTTAAAAAACTTAAGACCCACACATTTCACATTCGTCCGGACCTGCATTCTTAGACAATTCAATCATTGCTCTGTATTCTTCGGCAGTCATTTCTACAGCTTCAGCGACAACAGGAACAGCGATTGGTTGTTCTTTCACTTCAATTGGATCTGCTTTTTTATCATTGTTCAATGTAAATTTAATCGCATCCACCGCAGCTTTTGTTCTTAAATAATACATTCCCGTTTTCAATCCGGATTGCCAAGCATAGAAATGCATCGATGTCAATTTAGAATAATTGGCATTTTGCATGAATAAGTTCAACGATTGTGATTGATCCACAAAATAACCACGTTGACGTGACATATCAATAATGTCTTTCATAGACATTTCCCAAACGGTTTTGTACAATTCTTTCAAGTCTTGCGGAATATCAAGCGCTTGAACTGAACCGTTATTTCGCATTAATTCTTGTTTCAAGGTTTCGTTCCACAAACCGCGTTCTACTAAATCGTGTAACAAGTGTTTGTTTACCACAATAAACTCACCCGAAAGTACTCTTCTGGTGTAAATATTAGAAGTATATGGTTCGAATGCTTCGTTGTTACCCAAAATTTGAGAAGTCGAAGCTGTAGGCATTGGCGCTACTAATAATGAGTTTCTCACCCCGTGTTTCATTACTTCTTTTCGCAAAGAGGCCCAGTCCCAACGACCAGATAATTCCTCATCTTTCATTCCCCACAAATTGAACTGAAATTCTCCTTGTGACATTGGCGAACCTTCAAAAGTAGAATACGGTCCTTCTTCTTTGGCCATTTCCATAGAAGCAGTAACAGCTGCAAAATATAAAGTTTCAAAAATATCCTGGTTCATTTTTTTAGCTTCGTCACTCGTAAACGGCAAGCGCAACATAATAAAAGCATCGGCTAGTCCTTGTACTCCTAGACCAACTGGTCTGTGACGCATATTTGAGTTTTCAGCTTCTTTTACCGGATAATAATTTCTGTCAATAACTTTATTCAAGTTTCTGGTTACACGTTTGGTAACGGTGAACAACAAATCGTGATTGAATTTTTTGTTTTCCACAAACATTGGCAACGAAAGTGAAGCCAGGTTACAAACCGCAATTTCATCTTTCGAAGTGAATTCCATAATCTCGGTACACAAATTCGAAGAACGAATCGTACCTAGATTTTTTTGGTTTGATTTTCTGTTGGCTGCATCTTTGTACAACATGTAAGGTGTTCCAGTTTCAATTTGCGATTCTAGAATTTTCTCCCACAATTCATGCGCTTTGATGGTTTTTCTCCCTTTTCCACGTTTCTCGTAATCAATGTACATCGCTTCAAATTCTTCGCCATACACATCATACAATCCCGGACATTCATTCGGACACATCAACGTCCAATAACTGTCTTCCTGTACTCTTTTCATAAACAAATCTGAAGTCCACATGGCAAAAAACAAATCTCTTGCACGCATTTCTTCTTTTCCGGTATTCTTTTTCAAGTCTAGGAATTCAAAAATATCCGCATGCCAAGTTTCAATATAAATGGCAAAACTACCTTTACGTTTTCCTCCTCCTTGATCCACATAACGCGCAGTGTCATTGAAAACTCTTAACATAGGAACAATTCCGTTTGACGTTCCGTTTGTTCCACGTATGTAAGAACCAGTAGCTCTCACGTTATGAATAGAAAGTCCAACTCCACCTGCTGATTGGGAGATTTTTGCCGTTTGTTTCAACGTATCATAAATCCCGTCAATACTATCATCTTGCATTGCCAAAAGGAAACAAGAAGACATTTGAGGCTTTGGCGTTCCGGCATTAAATAAAGTTGGTGTTGCATGCGTAAAGAACTTTTTCGACATTAAGTCGTAGGTTTCTATTACCGATTTCAAATCGTCTAAGTGAATCCCGACTGACACCCGCATTAACATGTGTTGCGGACGCTCTACAATTTTACCGTTTATTTTTAGCAAATACGATCTTTCCAAGGTTTTAAACCCAAAATAATCGTAATTGAAATCTCTATTGTATATAATATGTGAGTCTAGAAACTCCGCATTATCCATAATCACTTTATGTACTTCCTCAGAAAGTAACGGAGCATATTGACCGTTTCTTGGGTTTACATAATTGAACATATCATTCATCGTTTCCGAGAATGATTTTTTGGTATTCGAATGTAAATTTGAGATTGCAATACGAGCTGCTAATTGTGCATAATCAGGATGCGCAATAGTCATTGAAGCCGCAGTTTCGGCAGCAAGATTATCCAATTCAGATGTCGAAACACCATCATAAAGTCCTTCAATTACGCGCATTGCCACTTTCACAGCATCAACCAAATCATTCAAACCATAACATAATTTTTTAATTCTGTCAGTGATTTTGTCGAACATTACCGGCTCTTTGTGCCCATCTCTTTTAACTACATACATACGCTTAATTGTTTTAAAAAACAGAAAATCCCTTTCCCGTTTTTGAGTATTTGTTTCATTTTTTTGGGAAGCTAATCCCGCTGTCATTCCAATCTTTCTAGTCCTGAAAAAAGTTCAGGACTAGAAAGGATATTCCCTTCCATCGGGGCTAAAACACCCGATGATGCGATAACTACTTTCTAAAAATCAGCGTCAAAACTAATTTTCTGAGCATCTTCATCGGTATTCATAACACCTGCTTTTTGATATTCGGCAACTTTCTTTTCAAAGAAGTTTGTTTTCCCTTGAAGCGAAATCATATCCATAAAATCAAAAGGATTTGAAGTGTTGTATTCTCTCTCGCAACCTAATTCAACTAATAATCTGTCCGCAACAAATTCTAAATATTGTGTCATTAATGCTGCATTCATTCCTATTAAACTCACAGGAAGGGATTCAGTGATAAATTCTCTTTCAATATTCAAAGCATCAACAATAATACTTCTAATTCTTTCTTTTGGAACTTTATTTACTAAATGGTGGTTGTGCAAGTGTACTGCAAAATCACAGTGCACTCCTTCGTCGCGAGAAATCAATTCGTTAGAAAAAGTCAATCCTGGCATTAATCCACGTTTTTTCAACCAATAAATAGAACAAAACGCTCCCGAAAAGAAGATTCCTTCCACAGCTGCAAAAGCAATCAAACGCTCTGCAAACGAATCAGATTCAATCCATTTCAAAGCCCAATCCGCTTTTTTCTTAATCGCAGGAAAAACTTCTAAAGCATTAAATAATTCATCTTTCTCCGCTTCGTCTTTCACATAGGTATCAATCAATAATGAATACGTTTCACTGTGAATATTTTCCATCATGATTTGAAAACCGTAAAAGAATTTTGCTTCAGCATATTGCACTTCGTTCACAAAATTTTCAGCTAAATTCTCATTTACAATTCCGTCAGAAGCAGCAAAAAAAGCAAGAATATGTTTTACAAAATAACGTTCCTCATCAGAAAGTTTGTTATTCCAGTCATTTAAATCTTGTGATAAATCGATTTCTTCAGCAGTCCAGAAACTAGCTTCCATACTTTTATAAAATTCCCAAATATCATGGTGTTTAATTGGAAAAATCACGAAACGATTTTTATTTTCTTGTAAAATTGGTTCAAGTTGTGCCATTATAGTAGTTTGTTTTTTGAGATTTTAACGAAATTTTATGCTTTCTGTGGATTACAAAGATTGTGAAATATTGCCGAAATTAAAAGTCAAACTTATTCACAATCGGCCATAGTTTTTAACAAACGAAAAAAATTGAGGTATTTTTCATGTGGATTTTAAACACTTAAAAATCAGTATTTTAAAATTTAAAAAAAGAGATGAAGTACCGTAAAATATAGGATTTTAAAAACAGCAAACAAGAAAATTTGCATTTATTTTAGATTTATTTTTTGAGTTCCTGTGCGACAATTTCAAGCTCCGCATACCAGTCCTCTCCAAACTTTCTAACCAAAGCTTCTTTGACAAATTTATACACTGGCACCTCAAGCTCCTGACCTAAGGAACAGGCTGGATCACAAATATCCCATTTGTCATAATTAACGGCAGCAAACTCCGTGAAATCCTTCACACGAATAGGATATAAATGACAAGAAACAGGTTTTTTCCAGTCAATCACACCTTGATTGTACGCTTGCTCGATACCACATAAAGCTGTTTTACCGTCAAACATTACATAAGCACAATCTTTATTGTCAATCAGTGGCGTTTCAAGATCACCATCAGTTCCTTTTGTCCAAGTTCCTTGGGCTTCGATAGCCGCAATCCCTTGTTTGCGTAAAAATGGTTTTACTTTAGGATAAATTTCTTCTAATATCTTAGTTTCCTCAACGCTCAATGGAGCTCCAGCATCGCCATCAACACAACAAGCCCCTTTACAGGCTGACAAATTGCAAACAAAATCTTTTTCGAGTATGTCTTCTGAGACGATGGTTTTTCCTAATTGAAACATTATTTTGGGATACTGAGATTATAAAGTGCAAAGGTAGTTAAACTAAGACAGAACCTGTCTGTTAAATGTTGAATTTTATGTAAGCCGAAACAAATCTAGTATCCAGTTTTTTTGTTCTACATAACCAATAATAGCAGCGTATGAATCAAAAAAAAGCCTGTTTTATTAGTATCTCCACTCCTATTCATTTGTTTAATTCTTTTTCGCATTAGAAATGACTCCATAAATTCGAAACTATCACAACGAAAAAGCGATTTCAATTATTCCGTCGGCTTTTCCTCCGTTTTAGAAGCCAGAGGACGGCTTTAAAATCTGAAAATCACAGGAGTGACAATCTCAAAAACAATGGCTTTCAATTTATCTCAAACAACACTAACCCTAAAGATTACAGATCAATATGTAATCTTTAAAATAGTGTTTATGTATTTAAAGTCTCCATTCCCATTTGACAAATCCACATATATATTATTGTTTTTGTCTATAGTCATACCTCTTATACTCCCCATGTTACCTTCTAATTTAAAAGATACTATTGCACCTGTTGGTGTAATTTTACTGATTTCTTCAAATGTACTTGTCGTATATAAATTGCCTTTACTATCACATATTAATGAATTCGAGCCAAAACGATCCGAAGTAGAAAAGGAACTATTTCTTCCTTCGAGATCTATTTTATTTATGTACAAGTAATTTCCAATATAATAATTTCCAAAAGAATCAATAGTAAAGTCTCCAATTCCAGCATAACTAGCAAACTCCGAAATGTTACCATTTGCGTCAATTTTTTTTAACTTCCCATAACTACCATCACTTACAAATAAAACTCCAGTCTTTTTATCAAAAACCAAGTCTGCAATAAAAAAATTAACTTTTTTAAAAACGGTAACATTCCCGTTCACATCAATTTTATTAATGGTTGTTTGAAAATTTTCTGGTAATAAAGCAACCAAATTCCCATTTGAATCAAAAGCCATAGAAGAATAAGACCCCGTAACAAAAGCAGAAACAACTCCAGAAGTACTTATTTTATAGATGCCATCATTTGCGGATAAAAACAAATTACCAGCGTTGTCAAATATCATATCCTGAACAAAAGAAGTAATTGCACTAGTATTTGCCGAATAAGAAGCTACACTTACATTTAGAGCAGTTGGCGTCCATTTTCCATATAAAGTAAAGTCGCTATTTATTGGGTTTTCACTTCTAAATTTTAGCTCTAATTTAGTATCATAATACCATCCCGCAAAAGCAAATCCTTTATTTACGGGCGTTATTTCTTTAATATCCGAACCTGAAGTAACTGTAATGGCAGGAATATCATTCCCTCCATTTGAATTAAAACTCACCGTGTATTGTGTTTCATCTGGCTTTGAACAGCTAATTAGAAAAAACAAGGAGATTAAAATTAATGAAATTCTTTTTTTCATTTTTATTTTTTTTTTAAAAATAAGCATTTTAAATACGCATTTTAAATATTTCAAAAAAAAATGCAAAAAACTATGTTTAGACGAATTTAGATCTCTTAAAACTAAAAATGAACTCACATAAATTCTTATCTTTACAAGCAAAAAAATTATGTTTGAAATGGATTTTAGAGAAATAATTACGGTTGGAATGGTCCTTTTTGCCGTAATTGATATCGTGGGAACCATTCCTATTATTGTTGATTTAAGATCAAAACATGGACACATTGAATCTGAAAAAGCTTCAATAGTAGCGGGTATAATCATGATTGTTTTCCTTTTTGTGGGAGAAGAATTATTGAATTTAATAGGGATTGATGTAAACTCTTTTGCGGTTGCAGGTTCATTTGTATTATTCTTTCTGGCATTAGAAATGATTTTAGGGATTCGCATCTACCGCGATGAAGAAGCAAGTTCTGCATCTATTGTCCCTTTGGCGTTTCCTTTGATAGCCGGAGCCGGAACAATGACTACTTTACTATCTTTACGTTCCCAATTTTCTACTATAAATATTGTTATCGCAATAATTTTGAATATTATTCTGGTATATATCGTTTTGAAATCATCATCTAAAATTGAAAAAATACTAGGAGAAAATGGACTTGGCGTCATTCGAAAGACTTTTGGCGTTGTACTTCTTGCGATTGCTGTTAAATTATTCGCTGCGAATGTTAAAGGTTTGTTCGTCTAAAATAAATTTTCATAAATTTACCCCCTAAGATAATTTTAAAAGATAATCTGATTTTAAGCTGACATGTGTTTCTAAAATAAAAAATCTGTTTCTTTTATATCAAAAACAAAAACGTATTATGAAAATTTTCACTAACATCTTGGTGTTTTTAGCAATAGCGCTAATCATATTTAATGTTACTTTGTTGGATTTTAGAAATCCATTTCAAGGAGATAGCGTAGTTGCTTTTATTGGAATAGCTGCTTCTTTTTGTGCCGTTTTGATTCTTCTGATTTTTAAAATGGCAAAAAAGATTGAAGAGAAATCAAACGACCAACTGTAATAATGTTTGATGTTCTCATCGTTGGCGGTGGCGTTTCTGGAATTTCATGCGCACTCGTTTTGGGTTCTGCAAAAAACAAATCCTTTGTCACTGACAAGAGAATTGGCATTTTCACCCATCAAAAAACATCATCTCTTCAAGAAGCACTGTTTAATAATGCTTACGGAATCCCTCCAGGGAAATTAGGTTCTGAATTATTAGAGGAAAGCACCGAACATCTTTCGAAAGCGTATCCACATATCACTCAAATTCCAGGGGAAAAAGTACTCAAAATTGAAGGACAATTTCCTGAATTTACAGTCATCACAAACAAGAATTCCTACCAAACAAAAACAATTGTCATAGGCATAGGATCCGCAAATTCTTTTGCAATAGATGGATTGATGCATTATGTAGAACCCCATCAAAAATCCCTTCCCGAAAAACAACGAATTCAACTCAAGAACAGCGACCACAAAGTGGCTGAAGGAATTTATGTCATAGGAACTTTAGCGGGTTGGAGAAGCCAACTGACCATTGCTGCCGGTAGTGGCGCTGCCGTTGCAACGGATATTCTTACGTTATGGAATGACGGCGTGCAAACTCATGCACACGACAGTATCAGGTAAATAGATTTTCATTCTGGAAAATCTCAAGAAAAATAGTGGTAGGTTTACATTTTCAATATACTTTTTATGTTATCACTATTATTGGGCTTGACCAGGCTAATTATTTTTATAGTATTCGTTTCCTTTTTTTCGATTCTTTTCTATTTGACGAGTTTCTTTTGCAGCGAAGAAATGAATTCCAAAAGAGCACTTCATCTACGCGATTTTTTAATTCGGGTGTCCAATTACATTTTAGGCATTCGCACCATCATTTATGGAGAAAAACCCACGATACAAGGACTGATTGTAGCCAATCACCGTTCTTATTTTGACCCAATTGTCATTGTAAATCAAATACATGCTTTTCCTGTAGGGAAGAAAGAAGTTGCGTCATGGCCTATGATTGGCTACATCTGTAAAATATCGGGTGTTTTATTTGTAGATAGAAAATGCCAAAAGAGCAGACAAGAAACTGCCGAAAATATTCGTGAAGTTCTGGCCAAAGGATATTCTATCATTAATTTTCCGGAAGGCACTACCGATGTTTTGCCAACGACTGTGGATTTCAATTATGGCTCGTTTGTAATGGCCACGAAGATTAAATCTGCCGTTATTCCTATTGCCATTGATTATAAAGAAAAAACGGATGCTTTTGTGGGAGACGACACTTTCATTCCGCATTTTTTAAAGTGCTTTGGAAAATGGACTACTGAAATTAAAATGACTTTTTTTCCTCCTATTTATTCTGAAGATGCAACCTATTTATTAAACACGTCTAAGAAAATGATAGACGATGAACTCATTCGGTACAGGAAAGATTGGGACAATGAAAAATAGTTATTTTTAAACAATATTTCTATTCACAATTACTTCTTGGAAACGGCTTTAATCATCGCATCTTCTTTCAATACAATCTCATAATAATAGCTTTCTCCATACAATTGTCGGGCAAATTCAGCAGCCAAGTATCTTTTTACCAATGACTTGCTTTTCCCAAAATTCAAATCCAATCCGTTTTCGAAAATAAATTTTTGAAACGAATTAAAATACAAATCCGTTTCATTCATTTTAGTTTTGAATTGTTCAAAGTTAAGTCCTTTAAAAGCGCTTCTATTTTTATCTAATTGCTCGAAAACAAAATTACCCAGGATTCCGGATTGCAATAAATAAGCCGTACTTTCATTTCCATGCTCTACTTCTAGCGGTACAAAAACGTCAGGGACAATTCCGCCGCCACCGTATACAATTTTACCTTTTTTAGTTTTGAATTTTAAAGTATCCGCAACTTTTATACTGTCTTTTTCATACAATTCTCCATTTCCAAAACGAGCTTCTGATTCTTTAAAATACGCCTCATTTCCTTTCGAATATGGTTTTTGAATCGAACGCCCCGTAGGTGTGTAATACCTAGCAATAGTCAATCGAACGGCCGAACCATCGGCAAAATCCATTTCACGTTGCACCAATCCTTTTCCAAAAGAACGACGCCCTACAATAGTTCCTCTGTCATTATCCTGAATGGCGCCCGCTAGAATTTCACTGGCAGAAGCGCTGTTTTCATTGATTAAAACAAACACATTTCCGTTTTCGAAACTCCCTTTTTTGGTTGCAAATGTCTTGTCTATATTCCCATTTTTATTTTTAGTAAAAACAATCAACTGCTTGTCTGTCAATAATTCATCGGCAATAGCAATGGCTTCTTCCATATAACCGCCACCATTATCGCGAACATCAATTACAAGTGATTTTGCTCCTTGTTGTTTCAGTTTAGTTAAACCCGCCATAAACTCTCTATACGTAGTTTCGGCAAATCTATTTATTTTTATATAACCGGTTTTATCACTCAAAAGTAAAGCGGCATCGACACTTTTTAGAGGAATAACATCCCGTTTTATTTTTACTTTAAGTTTTTTACCTTCAGATTTTCTGTAGATAGTAAGCTCAATATCAGAACCTACTGTTCCTTTTAATTTAGAATACAAACTGTCACTTGGCAATTTGCGACCAAATAATTTTGTTTTATCAGCATACAAAATTCGGTCGCCAGCCTTTATTCCAGCTTTTGCCGAAGGGCCATTTTCAACTGGTCTTATAACTGCAACTGAATCATTATACATATAGAAATTCACGCCTATTCCCACGAAATTCCCTTTCATGCTTTCTACCACTTCCAGCTGATCGCTTGGCGGAATATAAACTGAATGCGGATCGAGTTGCGCCAGAATATTATCTACGGTAAGATTTACAATAGAATCCGTGTTGATATCATCGACATATTCATTGTCAATAAAATCAATCAGCTTGTTGAGTTTGCTTCTAGAATTATTTCTGTCTGCAAAATCAGCTGCGTTAGGAAAATTCAACATTCCGCCCAGCACAACTCCCAGAGCGAGTGTTGAGAAAATAATAATGGGCAAATATTTTACGTTATATTTCATACGAAGACAATAATTATTCTTCTAATACTGGGATGTGTTCTACTTCTACTCCTGCTTTTATAAGGAACTGGATTCCTGAATCATCGCGATATCCATTATGATACACTACTCTTTTTATTCCGGATTGATGAATCAATTTGCTGCACTCTTTACATGGCGAAAGCGTAATATACAAGGTTGCGCCTTCACACGATTGTGTAGATCGTGCCACTTTCAGAATCGCATTTGCTTCGGCATGTAAAACATCCCAACGCGTTAGTCCTTCATCATCTTCACAACAATTTTCAAAACCAGTTGGAGTTCCGTTATAACCATCAGAGATTATCATTCTATCTCGCACAATAATCGCACCAACTTGTTTGCGTTTACAATAGGACAACAAACTCCATTCTTTGGCAATTCTAAGATACGCTTTATCGTATTTATTTAATTTTTTTTCGTTCATTTTTTATCTAATCCAGATTTCACTTTCAACAATCAATGGTATCACTACCCCAATAATAAATGCCGACATCACTAAAGTCCAATCGCGTTTCGAGAATCTAAAAACGGTTTGAACAATGTACGACAAAATCAAAACCACAAAAACCACTACAATCTGGGCCGCTTCTATTCCTAATGCAAACTCTGACAATGGCAATATTTTAGAAGTGGCATCACCTCCAAGAATCGATTTGAAATAATTTGAAAAGCCCAATCCATGAATTATCCCAAAGAAAAGTGTGATAAAAAACACCAAATTTATACTTTCTTTCTTGCTTGATTTTCCCGCCGTAAAAAGATTAAACAACGCCGTTATTAATATCGTTATTGGAATTAATAATTCGACAACATTCACTTTAATCGCAATTATACCAAAAACGGAAAGCAATAAAGCCATCGTGTGCCCAATGGTAAAAAGCGTCACCAAAAGCACAATTCGCTTCCAATCCTTAAAAGAGAAAGGAATTGCTAATACTATTAAAAATAAAACATGATCATAAGCATGAATATCTAAAACGTGTTTTAATCCTATTTGAAAGTAAATCCAAAATTCTGACATAGGTAATTTATTAGGTTGATAAAGGGGTTGTAAACTTACGATTAATTTTGAAAATGATTGATTTGATTATTTAAATAAATGCAATTCAAAAGAGATCAAATTCAAAGAAAAAATATAAAAAAATTAAAATCATTAATTTAAAAATAGATTTATCTTTGTAAGATAAAAAAACAATAATTATGTCATTTTCAGATTTATTTGATAGCGAATTCAAACAAAGAAATAAAGGTCATTTTTCAGCTATTGTTCGTGTAGCACTTGCTGACGATACGTTTGCTCCGGAAGAAAAACTATTTTTAGACAAACTGGCTGTTCGATTAGAAATTTCTCAAGCAGAATATGAAGAAATTTTAGAAAACCCACTAAAATATCCTATAAACCCTCCTTATTTACATGAGCAAAGACTGGAGCGTTTGTTTGATTTAGCAAGAATGGTTCACGTTGATCATCAGTTAGGTGACACACAAGAATTATTATTAAGAAAAATTGGAGTAGCACTAGGCTTTAATGCTGAAAATGTAGATTATATTATACATAAAGCACTTAAATTAGTAGATAGAAAAGTAGATTTAGATACTTTCCTTTTCGAAATGCAAAACATGAACAAGTAATTGTAAAGTATAAAAAAAGCTCCCAGAAATCTGGGAGTTTTTTTTATTAAACATGCATTTTAGTATTTGCTTAATTTAGCTTTATGCATAAATTCTTCTGCTTTTTCTACCATGTTGTAGCTTCCGCAAAAGAACGGGACCCTTTCATGTAATTCTGTTGGTTCAATTTCCATGATTCTATTAAATCCGTCTGAAGCTTTTCCTCCGGCTTGTTCAGCAATAAAAGCTAACGGATTGCATTCGTAAAGCAAACGTAATTTCCCTTTTGGTGCTTTGGAACTTGTAGGATATAAATAAATTCCGCCTTTAATCATATTTCTATGAATATCAGAAACCAAACTTCCTATATATCTTGAAGTATACGGTCTGTCTCCTTCTTCTAACTGGCAATATTTTATATAATCTTTTACTCCCTGCGGAAAATGAACATAGTTCCCTTCGTTGATGGAATAAATATGACCATCTGTTGGAAATTGCATTTTCGGGTGCGATAAATAAAAAGTTCCAATGGCTGGATTCAGCGTAAATCCATTTACTCCATGTCCCGTAGTATAAACTAACATCGTCGAGGTTCCGTAAATAACATAACCTGCCGCAACCTGATTGATTCCCGGCTGTAAAAAATCTTCTATGGTAACTGGAGTTCCTATTGGAGTAACTCTTCTATAAACCGAAAATATAGTTCCTACGGAAACATTCACATCAATATTTGATGAGCCGTCAAGCGGATCCATTAAAACCACGTATTTGTTGTTATGACTATTGTCACTTCCTTCTACAGTGATAAAATCATCATTCTCTTCGGAAGCGATTCCACATACAATTTCACGATTGATTAAAGTTTGAATGAAAATTTCATTGGCATAAACATCGAGTTTTTGCTGATCTTCACCTTGTATGTTTTGTTCTCCGGCAGCCCCAACAATATCAACCAATCCTGCTTTGTTTACTTTATAATTGACTACTTTGGCAGCCAATCGGATGGAGTTAATGATTCGGGATAATTCGCCTGACGAATATTGAAAAGCATTTTGGTTTTCAATGATAAATTCTCCTAGTGTTTTGTTGCGTTCTTCCATTACGAAATCGATGTAGTTATTTTGAAGTCACAAATATCGTTTTTTTTGTGAAAACAATTTGAATACTATTTATTTAGTTTGACAGTATTGTATATTTGCTGAATAAAACACAAAATTAATACGTAAAAATGCAATTTTATTGCGTTTTTGAATCATTAAAATAAAAATTTATGAATATTAGAAAAGGAAAACCCGAAGACATGCAAGCTGTTTTAGGCCTTATTCAAGAATTAGCCGACTTTGAAAAGGAGCCAAATGCTGTTCTTATAACTGTTGACGATTTAATTCGTGATGGTTTTGGTCCTGTTCCTCTATTTCATGTTTTTGTTGCCGAAGTTGATAGTGAAATAGTTGGTATTGCTTTGTGGTATTACCGCTATTCTACCTGGAAAGGAAAAATAATTCATCTGGAAGATTTAGTGGTAAAAAATACGATGAGAGGTACAGGATTAGGCTATGCTTTGTATTCTGAAATTATAAAACAGGGCAAAAAAGACAATGTTCGAAGAATTGACTGGCATGTTCTGGACTGGAATACTCCTGCTATTGAATTTTACGAAAAATCAGGTGCAAAAGTGCTAAAAGATTGGCATGTGGTACAAATGGATGAAATAGGAATCAACCATTTTGTAGAAAATAAATTGAAATAAAGTATAAAGAACAATTTTTGTTTAAAACTATGAGAGTATTCAAATTTGGAGGAGCTTCTGTAAAAGATGCCGCAGGAATTAAAAACGTATATGACGTTTTACAAAAAGTGGGTTACGAAGATGTATTGTTGGTTGTTTCTGCAATGGGGAAAACGACGAATGCACTGGAAATTGTCATAAAAAACTATTTCGATAAATCGGCTGAATTAAATTCATCAGTACAAGAAGTAAAGAAATACCACAATCAAATTTTGATGGATTTATTTGAAGATGACAAAAACGAAGTTTTTGCAGCTGTAAATACTCAATTTGCTGATTTAGAATATTTCTTGACACATAATAAATCTCCTAATTATAATTTTGTTTACGACCAAATTGTAAGCTATGGCGAATTAATTTCGACAACTATTCTTAGTCATTTCATGAATTTCATGGGAATAAAAACGCAATGGCTGGATGTTCGTAATTTCATAAAAACAGACGCAAATTATAGAGATGCGGAAGTAGATTGGGAATTGACACAGAAAAACATTGCCAAAAACGTAAAACGAAAAATCCTGAACATCACACAAGGGTTCTTAGGTTCTGATGAAAATAATTTTACCACTACTCTAGGCCGTGAAGGTTCAGATTATACTGCTGCAATTTTTGCCTATTGTCTAAATGCAGAAAGCGTAACCATCTGGAAAGATGTTCCCGGAGTAATGAATGCCGACCCAAGATATTTTGAAAACGCAAGTTTATTAAATCAAATTTCGTATCGCGAAGCCATTGAATTAGCTTTTTACGGCGCAACGGTTATTCACCCAAAAACACTGCAACCTTTACAAAAAAAGGAAATTCCTTTGTATGTAAAATCATTTATAAACCCATTATTAAAAGGGACAAGTGTTTCTAAAGGTGTCGATTTAGAACCGTATTTACCTTGTTTTATTGTCAAAAGAAACCAACTTTTAATTTCTCTTTCATCAATAGATTTCTCTTTCATCATGGAAGAAAACATCAGTGAGATTTTTGCGTTGTTTCACCAATTCAAAATAAAAGTAAACTTAATTCAAAATTCTGCCATTAGTTTTTCTGTATGTGTAGAGGATAAATTTGATAATTTTAAAGCACTGAATGCTATTTTATCTAAAAAATTCAAAGTGGATTACGACGAAAATGTAACCTTATACACAATCCGACATTTCAATGACAAGGCAGCACAAACTGTCGAAGAAAATAAAGTAGTTTTATTGAAACAAGTCAGCCGTGAAACCATGCAAGTGATCACTAAAGAAGTTTAAAACTGTTTCAACAATATTAAAATGGGAATCGAAATTTAATTTTGGTTCCCATTTTTTTGTTGTTCCAAAGCATAAAATCAAGCACTCTAAACCAGAATATGTCAATTTGTCTATTCCTCGATTTTCTGATTGGCACATTTTCTAATTATCGAATTATAAATACTACTTTTGGTACTTTCGAGTTATAGTATTTATGTTGAAAAAATTACTTTTTTGGATTGTAATAGGCTGTTTTTCTGGGCTCCATGCTCAGGAAATTAATTCGCTGTACAAAACCAAAAAAATCCTTCTTTCCCGCGACACAATTTATATTGAAAAAGAAAGTATTAATTCCAGTTTTTTCAAATTACTTGACGCCAATGGCAAGCCTATCGACAGTACTTTATTTAAAATAAATTTCAAAAAGGGAACTCTGATTTTAAAGGAAGACAGTTCTTTTACCTCCGATTCACTTACAGTACAGTATCTTAAATTCCCTGAAATACTAACCCAAGAATACCGCATTTACGACCCCAGCAGAGTGGTCAGCAATGAAGCCGGGAACGGGAATTTGTATACAATTGAAGCGAAAAACCTAAAGAAAAACGTTCCTTTTGACGGCTTGAATACTTCCGGAAGCATTACCCGTGGCATTACTATAGGAAACAATCAAAATGCTGTTTTGAATTCTAATTTAGATTTACAAATTACTGGTAAGATTTCCGAAAAAGTAAGCTTAAGAGCTTCCATTCAAGACAGTAATATTCCATTGCAGGATGGCGGCTATTCTCAAAAACTGGATCAGTTTGATAATGTTTTCATGGAATTATTCAGTGACCAATGGAACATTCGAGCAGGAGATATTTTTCTAGAAAACAAGAAAACCCAATTCTTGAATTTCAATAAAAAAGTACAGGGACTGTCGACTAATTTCAACTTTGGAACCGAAGAAAACAAAACGAATGTATTTGCATCAGCGGCACTCGTTCGAGGACAATATGCCAAAAGTAATTTTGTGGGACAGGAAGGCAATCAAGGTCCTTACAAATTAAAGGGACAAAACGGAGAATTGTATGTTCTGGTAGTTTCGGGCTCAGAGCGGGTTTATGTAAATGGTATTTTACTGAAACGAGGTGAAAACAATGATTATACGATAGATTACAATGCCGGTGAAATTGTATTTACACCACTTTTTACCATCACTTCCGAAATGCGGATTGCCATAGAATATCAATATTCCGACAGGAATTACACCCGTTTTGTAACGTATGCCGGTGCCACGCATGAAAATAAAAAATGGAGTTTTGGAGGCTATTTATATTCGGAAAACGACTTGAAAAATCAGCCGCTACAACAAAATTTATCACAAGAACAAGCCCAGATATTAGTCAATTCAGGAGACAATCCTGATTTAATGACAGCACCTTCTGCCTATGCTGATTCCTATTCCGAGAACAAAGTATTGTATCGAAAAACGATAGTTAATGCCATTGAAATTTTCGAATATTCAAATGATGCTCAACAGGAATTATTCAACGTCCGTTTCACTTTGGTCGGAGTAAATAATGGGAATTATATCGTGACAAATTCGGCTACCATTACTCGGGTTTATGAATATATTGAACCCATAAATGGTCTTCCTCAAGGAAATTATGAACCCATAATTCAGCTCATTGCACCAACAAAAATTCAAGTTGCCACCTTTTTGGGAAAATACAAACCCAGCGAAAAAACGGCTGTCGATTTTGAAATTGGCCTTAGTAACAATGATCAAAATTTATTTTCATCCATTGATGACCGCAACAATCAAGGCTTGGCCGGAAAAATCAATGCCAAGCAAAGGCTTTTTTCAAAAAAATGGCAGGTTGATGCTTTTGCGAATTATCAATTTATACAAAAAGATTTCAGATCCGTGGAACGACTGTACAATATAGAATTTGACCGAGACTGGAATTTAGGAACCGCTGCCATTGGAAATCAAAGTTTATTGGTTTCCGGCTTGCAATTGGACTTAAATCCAGAACCAAAATCTACTACTAAAGGACTGTTGTTGTATCAGTTTGAAAAACTGGATTTCTCTGAAAATTTTTCGGGTAGCAGACATATTTTAAATGGTTTGTTTCAAATAAAAAAATGGACTTTTCAAAACCAAGGCAGTTTCCTAAAAAGTGATGGAAGTGTTTTATCGTCGAAATTTTTAAGAAACCAATCTCAAATGCGTTTTCATTTCGATAAAAATTGGGTTGGCTCCAGCTTGCGTTTAGAAGACAATCAAGAAAAAGACAAAGCAACAAATCAGTTTTCGGCTCTAAGCCAAAAATTTACGGAGTATGGTTTTTTTACCGGTCGTGGCGACAGCACAAAAGTTTTTGTAGAATTGGGCTATTTAAGAAGAACCAATGACAGCCTACAATCCCGAAGTGTCGGAATGCTGCTGCAGCGGGTAAATTCCTCCCAGACTTTCATGTTAAAATCTAAATTGATACAAACCAACAGAAGTGATTTATCTATTTATGCCAATTACAGAATCTTGGATTTTGTGGATGCAACGAGAAAAAGAGAACCTACATTAAATTCCAGAATAGTGTACACGGATCGTTTTTTCAATCAATTAATCCAAAGCACAACCGTTTATGAAACGAATTCAGGAACCATTCCGCAACAGGAATTTACGTATTTGGAGGTTTCCGCAGGTCAGGGCGTTTATACCTGGAATGATTATAACGGCAATGGAATTCAGGAATTGCAGGAGTTTGAAGTCGCTCCGTTTATCGATCAGGCAAAATTCATCAGAGTATTTTTACCCAATCGGATCTATATAAAAACACATCAAAATAAGTTCTCACAATCCGTGACCTTAAACCCGAATCAATGGCAAAATGAAAAAGGATTAAAAAAATTACTTTCTTATTTCTATAATCAAACCGCATTTATAATTGACCGAAAAACGAGAAGTGACGGAGCTAATTTTGAATTAAACCCGTTTAGCGATTCTAATGAGAATGTACTTGGATTAAATTCCAGCTTGAGGAACAGCTTGTTTTATAATCGGGGAAAGCAAAACCATTCGATTACCTATTCTTATCTTCAGAATAAAACAAAAAACTTGTTATCGATAGGTTCGCAAGAAGCCACCAACAGTTCGCATCAATTGCAGTATGGACATTTGTACAAAAAAAGTTGGCTGTTCGGTTTTTTTGCCAAAACAATCCAGACAACTATTCAATCCGAGAATTTCCCAGAAAAAAATTATGACATAAACGGATATCAATTGGCACCAAAAATCAGTTATTTATTCTCTAAAAACACCAGCTGGGATCTCTTTTATGAATTGCAAAGCAAAGAAAACCAAATTGGAGTTTTCGAAACGTTGTTACAAAACCGCTTTGGAACTTCCTTTTCTTACGCCAGCGATAAAAAAATAACGCTGAATGGCGAAGTCTCTTTTTACCAAAATAAATTTGAAGGAAATGAATTTTCTTCGGTTGGATTTCAAATGCTGGAAGGATTACAAACTGGACAGAACCTAACCTGGAGATTGCTTTTACAAAAAAACATCACACAGTTTTTAGACATTAATTTCAATTATCAAGGACGAAAAAGCGAATCAAGCCAAACCATTCATACCGGAAATGTTCAATTAAGAGCTTATTTTTAATACTGAAATTTGGAATAATTTCATTGATTGAATTTATAAACTATGATTATTTTTTATTATTTTTATTATATAAAATTTAAAATCAAATTATTATGAAAAAATTACTGTTGTTATGTTTTGTAATTATTTTGTCAGTAAACTTGCAAGCACAAGAAACTGCAGCCGAAAAGAAAGCAGCAAAAGCTAAATCTGAAAAATTGGCTAAAGCCAAAAAAGAAAAAGCGGAAGCGGCTAAAGATAAAGCGGCTATAGCCAAAGAAAAAGCAGCCACGGCTAAAAAAACAGCTAAAGACAAAGCAGAAGCTGCCAAAGACAAAGCAACTACAGCTAAAGAAAAAACAACAAAAGACAAAGCCGAAACTGCAAAAGATAAAGCTGCAACTTCTAAAAAAATAGCAAAAAACAAAGCGGAAGCTGCCAAAGACAAAGCGACTACAGCTAAAGAAAAAGCGGAAACTGCTAAAGATAAAGTAGTCAAAGATAAAGCCGAAACCGCAAAAGATAAAGCTGCCATAGCTAAAGAAAAAGCAACAGCATCTAAAAAAACAGCTACAAAAAAAGCAGAAACTGCCAAAGATAAAGCAGCGACGGCTAAAACTGCGATAAAAGAAAAAGCTACAAGCAGCAAATCAGTAAAAAAAATCAAGGAAACCAATGAAAAAGCACCTAATGTAGCCGACAAAATAACAGGTGAATACAATGGTAAAAAAGTATATACTGGTCCTCGAGGCGGAAAATATTACATTAACGCAAACGGAAATAAAACCTACATACAAGAATAATCTTTTTATAGAAAACATATCGGAAAGGCTGTCTGTAAAAAGATAGCCTTTCTTTATTTTAGTCCAAAAATAGAAAAAAAACAATCCGAAATTGCTATTCCAAACATTGGATAATTTAATAGTTTAGTAATATTTTGCAAATACAAAAAAGGGCTTAACTTATGTATCTTTCAACTATAAAAAACATTTGATACAATTAGAAATGGATATAAAAACCGCCCCTAAAACTATTTTGATTGCGCCTTTAAACTGGGGTTTAGGTCATGCCACCCGTTGCATTCCAATTATTAGAGCTTTACAAGAGAACAACTATATTCCCATAATTGCCTCTGATGGTATTGCTCTTGAATTACTCCGAAAAGAGTTTCCCAACGTACAAACTCTGGAACTCCCATCCTATCAAATTGAATATGCTAAAAATGGCGCCAATTTTAAATGGAAACTAATAAAGAATGGCCCAAAAATGATTAAAGCCATTCTGGAAGAAAAAAAAATAATCCAAAATTGGATTGAAAAATATGCAATAGACGGCATTATTTCAGACAATAGATTGGGTGTTTTCAGCAAAAAAGTACCTTCTGTATTTATTACCCATCAATTGAATGTGATGACCGGAAATACCACTTGGATAACCAGTAAAATTCATCAATCAATTATAAAAAAATATACGGAATGCTGGGTTCCCGATCTATCTGGAACTCCAAATTTAACCGGTAAATTAGGTCATATTGACAATCCAAATCTCAAAACAAAATACATTGGTCCTTTGAGCAGACTCCAAAAGAAATTGTTACCAAAAAAATATGATTTACTGGTAATTCTCTCTGGTCCTGAACCTCAACGTGGCATGTTAGAAAAACATTTAAAAGAAGAAATTGTTAACTACAGCGGTAATGCAATTTTTATTGAGGGAAATATAGAAAAGGAGCAAAAAACAACAATAATTGGAAATGTCACTTATTACAACTTCATGAATTCAACTGAACTAGAGCAGGCTTTTAACGAAAGTGAAATGGTTCTTTGCCGTTCGGGTTATACTACAATCATGGATTTAGCTCAACTAAGAAAAAAGGCTTTTTTTATTCCAACACCCGGGCAATATGAACAAGAATATTTAGCCAAAAAATTGAAAAAAGAAGGTCTGGTTCCTTATGCAACCCAAGATGATTTTAGAATGGAAAATATTCTAGAGATTGAGGAATATAAAGGATTGCCTCGATTAGACTCTAAAATTGAATGGGCAAATTTGTTCCAAGTTTTTAGAAAATAATCAAAATTTGATTCATAGAAATAAAAAAACCGATTCACAAGAATCGGTTTTTTTATTTCTATGAATCGTAGGTTTTATGTTGTTTTCTTACTTGTTTTTGTTTTTTCAAGTGTAAAAGAAAATTCAGAACCCACGCCATACGTACTGTCTACATAAATTTTCTCATCATGCGCTTCAATAATATGTTTTACAATGGATAAACCTAAACCTGAACCGCCTTCGGTTCTTGCTCCGCTCTTATCAACTCTGTAAAAACGCTCAAAAAGTCTTGGGATATTTTTTTTCTCTATTCCTTCTCCGTTATCCGTGATTCGAACAATGACTTTTTCATCTGTCAAATCTTCAATACTTACCTCCGTAGAACCTTTTACTTTTCCGTATTTGATTGAGTTTACAACAAGATTCATCACTACTTGTTGTATTTTTTCCTGATCCCCAACCACCATGACCGGTTTGTTGTATTTCATGTCAAACATCAAGAGGATATCTTTCTTAGAAGCTTTCATTTCGAGCAAATCAAAGACATTTTGAACTAATTTAACAATGTCAAATTCGGCAATTTCCAAGTTCAAATCTCCAATTTCCAGTTTAGAAATCATGTCTAAATCTTGTACGATATAAATCAATCGTTCTACTCCTTTTTCGGCGCGTTCTAAATATTTTTTTCGGATTGTTTTATCGCTCATGGCTCCATCGAGCAAGGTTGACAAATATCCCTGAACCATAAACAAAGGCGTTTTAAGTTCATGAGAAACATTCCCAAGAAACTCTCTTCTATATTCTTCACGAACTTTTAAAGTTTCGATTTCTAACTTTTTATCGGTGGCAAACTTTTTCACTTCGCGTGTAAGCGTCGCCATATCTGTTGTAATAGGCTGATTCCTGAAAGTACTTGACTCTAATAAAGAGACGTCATCGTATATTTTTTTAACTTTTTTATAGATAAATCGCTCTACTCGATACTGTATGACAATAAATGAAAAAGCAGCTATAGCAATGGCAAAAATCATACAAAAACGATAGGAAAAGGTAAAAAATAAATACATGAGGAAACCAACTAATCCTGTAGAAAAAAGAGTGATGTAAAGCGCTGACTTTACGGCAAAACGATATGTTTTTTTAAAATTTATTGTCATTTACACTTCAAACTTATAGCCTACTCCTTTTATTGTTTTAAACAATTCTTCTCCTATTTTCTCTCTTAGTTTTCTGATGTGAACATCAATCGTTCTTCCACCAACAACTACTTCATTTCCCCAAACTTTGTCGAGAATCTCGTCACGTTTGAATACTTTTCCAGGTTTTGAAGCAAGCAGGTAGAATAATTCAAACTCTTTTCTAGGCAATGCAATTTCAATATTATCCTTAACGATTTTATATTCTTCACGATTTATTTCTATTCCGCCTACGTTAAGTGTTTCACTGTTTTGCTCCTTTTCTTTTAATCGACGTAATAATGCTTTTACTTTACTGACTAATAATTTAGGTTTAATGGGCTTTGTGATGTAATCATCAGCACCAGCATCAAAGCCTGCAACTTGAGAATAGTCTTCACTTCTGGCTGTCAAAAAAGTGATGATTACATTACTGAGTTCAGGAATCTTTCTAATGTTTTCGCAAGCTTCCATTCCA
Organism: Flavobacterium algoritolerans; assembly: GCF_030010385.1. Lineage (NCBI taxonomy): Bacteria > Pseudomonadati > Bacteroidota > Flavobacteriia > Flavobacteriales > Flavobacteriaceae > Flavobacterium > Flavobacterium algoritolerans. The sequence continues at coordinate 679,555 of NZ_JASCRZ010000001.1, forward strand.
TCCATTTCCGGCATCATAACATCCATTATAATAAGGTCTGGCATTTCTTTTTTAGCTTTCGCTATTGCCTCTCTACCATTTGCTGCCGTAACGATTTGATACCCTTCTAGAGAGAGGTTATACCCTACTATTTCCAAGATGTCCGGTTCATCATCTACTAATAAAATCTTCGTGTTTTTCTTCTTCATAAAGCGCCAAAAATTGTTTTTGAATTGTAAATGTAATCATAAATGGGATATTCAAATGGTGTTAACCGTAATTTAATATTGGGGCGATTTTAGAACCCAAAACAAAACATAACCATAACAAGCCATTAACTTACATTTTACATTTCAGACGTTACTTTGCAAAAAAATTAAAACCAAATGAAATTCAAGTTACTATTTTTCACGTTATTAATAACAGTTATTTCTTTTTCACAGAATAAAGGAACGATTTCTGGAATCTTAACAGACAAAGATGCTAATAATCAGTCTTTACCTTTTGCTAACGTTCTTATTAAAGGAACAAATATAGGAACTAATACTGATATTGATGGTAAATATACCATAACTATACTACCTGGAAGCTATACTTTACAACTTAGTTTTGTAGGTTATGAATCTGTAGAAATTCCTGTGACAGTGGTTGCTGATGAAACAGTAACTATTAACAGAGCACTAGGTTCTGGTAGCTATACCCTGAAAGATGTTGTTGTAAGAAACACAGCAAGCAGAGAAAAGGAAACGGCTCTTTTATTAGACCAAAAACAAGCGGTCGTAATTAAACAAAGCATCGGTGCTCAAGAAATGGCTCGTAAAGGAGTTAGCGATGTTGAAGAAGGTTTGACAAAAATCACCGGAATCACTAAAGTTGACGGAAGAGGTTTATTCATTAGAGGATTAGAAGACCGTTACAATAACTTATTGATAAACGATTTACAATCACCATCAAACAGTCCTTTCAAAAAAATCATTCCATTAGATTTATTCCCTACTGATGTTGTGGGAGTATTAAATATATACAAAACTTTCAATACTAACATTTCTGGAGATTTTGCCGGAGCAACCGTTAATATCGAAACACCTCAACCAAAAAACATCACTAAATTGAATATTGGTTTTGGATATACGACTAACAATAATCTTCAAGACTTCTTACTTTCTGATGATGCAAATTCAACAAAGGGAACTTTAGGACTGATTGGTAATGACAGAGCACTTCCTGGTATTTTTGGATCAGTTCCAAGTGGACAAAAACTTTCTCCTGCTGAATACGAAAATGGATTTGGTAAAAAATCATGGGATGTTAACAATACAAAAAGTCCTTTGAATTCTAGTATTGGATTTTTACATGCTCAAAAATTCAATCTTAAAAACGAAAGAAACATTAGTTACATCATGTCTTTCAACTTTGACAACAAATACTCGTACAGAGAAGGTGTTGACAGAACTTTCAATCTTGGACAAGGGAACTACGACAATAATTTATACAATACGCAATACAGTTACCAAACTACTTTTTCTGGTTTAGCAGGATTGAAGTACAAGACAGATCGTTTTAATTTAAGCTTCAATACGTTCTTGATTAAAGCGACTGAAAGCAAAATTCAAGACCAAGTAGGCTACACAAACAGTTTGGCAAATCAGACAAACAACCTTATTAGATTAAATCAATACGAAGAATCTAATTATTGGAACTCACAATTGTACGGTGATTATAAATTAACCGAAGACGGAAAACACAGCATAAAAGCTGGAGGTTCTTATGTGAAAACTTCTTTTCAACAACCTGACAGAAAATTTATCACTGGTGTAAAAGTAAGTGACAGCCAAATAAATATGTCTTATGGTGGTAATAACTTGAACCGTCAATTTCTTGATGTAAAAGGAAACTTCTATTACTCTTCACTTTTAGAATATAATTTAAAATTTGGAGACAAGGAAGATTCTAATAAATTATCTATTGGATACAACAGTTCGCTGAACGACATGGAATCTTCTTACCGTTTCTTCTCAGGAAGAAGAAATTTGGAGAAAAACTATACTGCTGATTTAAGTACTATAAGCCAAAACATCAACGAAGATATCAACAACGGAATTGTTTATGTTCAGGAAGAATCTAACGGAGATTATAAAGTAAAATTGAATCAGTTTGTTAATGCTGGTTACTTCAATTTGTTCATGAATCTTGGAGAAAAATGGGATTTGAATGCTGGTATTAGAGGTGAAAGTTCTACTCGTACCATAAAATACAGACAACAAGGTGATCCTTTTGGAAGCGCTTACCGCAAAAAGACAGATGACAAACTTGATATCTTACCATCTATAAATGCGAAACGTATTTTGAATGAAAACAGTAATTTGAGAGTGTCATTGGCAAAAACAATAACTCGTCCAGTAGCGATGGAGTTGTTACCAATAAATTACATTAATGCCGATGGAACTTCAGAAAGTGGAAACCCAGATTTGAAAGACAGTGAAAACTATAATGTTGATTTCAAATATGAATTGTTTCCTAACAATAAAGAATTATTTGCTGTAGGAGTATTTGGAAAAATGATTAACGATCCTATTGAAAGAGTTTTCAAACCAACTGCAAATAGCGGTGGACAAATCACAACTTTCAAAAACTCAGAGCAAGCGGTTATTTATGGTGCCGAAATAGAAATGCTTTTCCAATTGAGCAGAATCAGCAAATCTCTTTCTAATTTCTCTTTAGGTTTCAATACGTCATTGATGAGTACTGATGTTAAAATTGACATTAAGAAACAAGGGAATGAATTAGAAAACAGCACAAATCGTAAGCTGCAAGGTGCTTCAAACTGGTTAATCAATTCTGATTTAAAGTATGACTTCATCCTTAATAAAGATTGGAAAAACTCTATGACCTTAGTATATAATGTTTATGGAGACCGTATTTTCGCTGTAGGTTCTTCAGGAATTGATCATATCTACGAGAAATCTTTCAGTAAATTAGATTTTGTTTGGACTAACTCAATTTCAAAAAGTATCGAACTTAAATTTGGAGTAGACAACATCTTAAATCCAAGTTACAAAAAAGAGTTGGGAAGCAAAAGCACTTTAAACATTACAGAAGACTCGCTAATTTTAAGAGAATTCAAAAAAGGTGTCGGGTTCTCCCTTAACATAGGATACACGTTTTAAAAACAACAAAAAAAAGAGCTTTAATAGCTCTTTTTTTGTTTACATAAGTAACATAAACTTTACATCAAATTCATTGTTATATAATACTTTAATAACAATTACATAACTAAATTTCAGAAGCTCGGAAGTACTTTTGAAATAAATAATTAACAAAAAAACTTATAATTTTAAAATCATTAAAAATGAAAAAATTAGTATTCAGTCTTGCATTATTGAGCTTGGTTTTTACAAGTTGTACTTCAAGTGATGACGATGTTGTAACAACTCCACCAACTGCAACGGGTGAAATCACAGGAGATATCACAGCAACAAAAACCTACACAAAAGGTGTTTATACTATTAAAGGTACAGTAAGAGTAAAAAGCGATGTTACACTAACTTTTGAAGCTGGTTCAGTAATTACTGCTGATGTAGCTGACGGTACAGATGCTTTATTAGTAGAAAAAGGCGGGAAATTAAATATTTCTGGAACTGCAGCAGAACCTGTTGTATTTACTGAAAAATCTAAAACTGCAGGTTCTTGGGGAGGTATAATCATGTTTGGTGATGCTCCTATCGTTTCTGGAAAAGCAGCTGACGGAAGTGCTATTACAACTGCAACTTCTGAAGACGGAACAAATATAGTTTATGGTGGTACAAATGCTGCTCATAATGGTGGTTCTTTGAAATATGTACGAGTAGAATATGCAGGTAAAAAAATCCTTGACGGAAATTCTGAGATGAATGGTTTCTCATTCTATTCAGTAGGTTCTGGAACAGTATTAGAAAATCTTGTTGCTTACAAAGGAGCTGATGACGGTTTTGAATTTTACGGAGGAACTGTAAGTGCTAAAAACCTTATTTCTTACGGAAACACAGATGATTCTTTTGACTGGCAAGATGGATGGCAAGGTCAAGCAAACACTAACTGGTATGCTTATCAAACTGGAGCTGGAAATTTTGGAATGGAAATCGAAGCTAAAAGTGTGAACAATACTTTCTTCCCAAAAGTATCTAATATTACTTTAAGAAGAGCTGCCGGTACAGCAACTGAGGCTGGTAACCCACTTGAAATAGATGCAATCCAATTCAAAAAAGAAGGAAACGGAGAATATTCTAATGTAGTAATTTCAGGATACACAAATACTGCAGTTTCAGGAACTACAACAGTAAATGCGGTTGCCGTTAGAATACAAGATGCTGCTACAAACACAAATCAAGTTCTTACTGGTAAAATAAAAATGTTAAATGTAAAAATTTCAGACACTAATACAGCTCAATGGGGCGCTGGTGCAGCTTTTACAGTTTCATTCTTACCTGCAAACTTCACAACAAGCACAACAGCATCTGGAGCAGTATTGACTCCTGGAGCATGGGCTATTGTAGATGGTGTTAATTTACTATCGAATTTATAAAAAACACCCGCATATATTTATATCAAACATCCTGAGTTTTCAGGATGTTTTTTTTGGTACGCTTTTTGAATTATTTTTTGTATATTTACTATTCAATCTAATCCGATGGCAAAAAACTACTTTTATACTACCCTTTTATTGGTTTTTTTATTTTCTATGAGCACTAATGCTCAGGAAACTAAGCAACAACCAAAAACACAAGAAACCGCCGTTATCGAAGGTTTAAACTTGTACCCGAACCCTGTGAGTAATGGGAAAGTCTACATTACTTCAAAAAATGACTTAGATAAAGAAATCATTATCTTTGATGTTTTAGGAAAAAAAGTGCTTCAAACAATGCTTAGTTCCAGAGAGCTTAATGTCTCTAATCTAACTTCCGGTGTTTACATCATAAAGATTAATGAAAAAGAGGCATCTGCGACCAGAAAACTAATTATAAGATAATACGTCAACATTTAAATACAAAAGCTCCAATTCCTATTGGGGCTTTTTTTTATGCCGAATTCTAATGTAGGCGAGTCCAAAAACATACTATTGCACTTTTGTAAATGAGCTTGCCTTAAAATTTTTGATTACTTTTGCAAAAAAAATTCTTGATTACATCCTCCGATATATTTGCTATTTCCAGTCAAAAACAGTTTGAGAAAATCGCCTTGAAAGTGTTTCGTTTCCAATACGAAAACAACTTGGTCTATCAAGAGTTTTGTAAATTTTTAAAAACAGATCCTCATAAAGTAAAGTCATTACAGCAGATTCCCTTTTTACCGATTCAGTTCTTTAAGAGTCATGAAGTGGTTTCCAATACTAATCCAATTCAGGAAACTTTTACCAGCAGCGGAACAACCGGAATGATTACCAGCAAACATCTGGTTACCGATGTTACCTTATATGAAGAAAGCTACCGCAAAGGATTTTCAGAATTCTATGGCAATATCGAAGATTATGTCATTTTAGCCTTGCTTCCATCCTATCTAGAACGAGAAGGTTCTTCCTTAATTTACATGGTCAAGGATTTAATTGAACTGTCCAATCATCCTGATAGTGGTTTTTACCTGCACAATCATGACGAACTGATTGCCAAACTCATAGCTTTAGACCAAGCCGGTCAAAATGTCATTCTGATTGGTGTTACTTTTGCTTTATTGGATTTAATTGAAAAACACCAGTTTCAACTGCAGCATACCATTATCATGGAAACCGGCGGTATGAAAGGCAAACGCAAAGAAATGATTCGCGAAGAATTACACGAACAATTGTGTAAAGGATTTGGCGTTTCTGCCATACATTCTGAATATGGAATGACCGAATTGCTTTCGCAAGCCTATTCTTTAGGAAACGGCGTATTTGAATGCCCTTCTTGGATACAAATCCTCGTTCGTGACACAGAAGATGCTTTAACCTACATTCAAGACGGAAAAACAGGCGGAATCAACGTGATTGATTTGGCCAACATTAATTCTTGTTCGTTTATTGCTACGCAGGATTTGGGCAAAAAAAATCCCAACAACTCTTTCGAGGTATTGGGACGTTTTGATAATTCTGATATTAGAGGTTGTAACTTGATGGTTCTTTAAAGTCTATTTGGTAATTTGTTGATTCGGTTAACCAAATCAACGAATAAACAAATAAGCTATTAAACCACTCTCACCACAAAATAATTTTTCTTTCCACTTTGCAACAATACAAACTGATTATTGATTAAATCTTTTGTTGAAAGCACAAAATCCTCGGCAACTTTTTCTTTATTCACTGAAATAGAATTAGCTGTCAAAGCGCGTCTTGCTTCTCCATTCGATTTCATAAAACCTGTTTTTTCATTCAAAACAGTAACGATATCAATTCCTGCTTCGATTTCGGTTCTGCTGATTTCCGCTTGAGGAACACCATCAAAAACATCTAAGAAAGTTGCTTCACCCAATTGTTTCAAATCATCCGAAGTCGAATTCCCAAACAAAATATTCGATGCTTTTATCGCATTTTCTAAATCTTCTTTTGAATGAACAAAAACCGTAAGCTCTTCGGCCAATTTTCTTTGTAAAGCTCTTAAATGTGGAGCCGTTTTATGCTCTTCTATTAACGCATCTATTGTTGCCGCATCTAAGAAAGTAAAAATCTTAATGTATTTTTCTGCATCAACATCGGTCGTATTCAACCAAAACTGGTAAAATTTATAAACCGAAGTTTTATCAGCGGTTAACCAAACATTTCCTCCTTCGGATTTTCCAAATTTAGAACCATCCGCTTTTGTTATCAAAGGACAAGTCATCGCGTATGCTTTAGCCTCTTCACCTACATTCATACGACGAACTAATTCTGTTCCTGTTGTAATATTCCCCCATTGGTCAGAACCCCCCATTTGCAACAAACAATTGTATTCTTTGTGCAGATGGTAAAAATCATACCCTTGAATTAATTGGTACGTAAATTCCGTAAAAGACATTCCTTCGCCTTCACCCGACAATCTTTTCTTTACAGAATCTTTGGCCATCATGTAATTCACTGTGATTCGTTTACCCACATCACGAGCAAAATTAATGAATGACAAATTCTTCATCCAATCGTAATTATTTACCAGAACTGGCGCATTTATTTCATTCGAATTAAAATCTAAAAAACGAGATAAAACACTTTTTATTCCCTCTACGTTATGATTCAAAGTCGCTTCATCCAAGAGATTTCTCTCATCCGATTTCCCAGATGGATCACCAATCATTCCTGTAGCTCCACCAACCAATGCAATAGGTTTATGTCCAAAATTTTTCAAGTGAACCAAAAGTATTATAGGCACTAAACTTCCAATATGTAAGGAATCCGATGTTGGATCAAATCCTATATAAGTCGTTGTCATTTCTTTTAGAAGTTGTTCTTCAGTTCCAGGCATAATGTCGTGAACTAGACCGCGCCATTGTAATTCGGAAATAATATTTTTCATTTTATAAAAATCAATTTTCACAAAGATAGCTTTAATTGCATAATTTGAAAATCTATCGGTCTAAAAATCGAACAATCTAATTATCTTTACAAAATGATTTTAGTCACAGGAGGAACTGGTTTAGTAGGCGCACATTTATTGCTTCATTTAATTGAATCCCGAAGTATCGGGAGTGAAAAAGTACGCGCCATTTATCGAAGTCTCGCTTCGATGGAGAAAACCAAATCGCTGTTTGCTACCTATAAAAAGGAATCGTTGTTCGAACAAATTGAATGGATTCCCGCAGATATTACCGAAGTTCCTTCGTTAGAAATCGCTTTTCAAAATATTGACACCGTGTATCATTGTGCCGCTTTGATTTCTTTTGACCCAAAAGATGAAGATGCATTGCGAAAAACAAACATTGAAGGCACCGCGAATATTGTGAATTTTTGTATCGCTTTTGGAATAAAAAAACTGTGTTTTGTAAGTTCTATTGCTACTTTGGGCGATTTACTGCCTCATGAAAAATTCATTACCGAGGAAACCGAATGGAATCCAGAAAAACCACATAATGATTATGCCATTTCTAAATATGGTGCCGAAATGGAAATTTGGCGTGGGCAACAAGAAGGTTTAGATGTAATAATTGTAAATCCAGGCGTTATTCTTGGTCCCGGTTTTAGAGAGCAAGGAAGTGGACAACTTTTTACGAAAGTAAAAAACGGATTAAAATTTTACACGCTGGGTTCAACAGGATTTGTTGCCGTTACTGATGTTATTCGGATGGCGCATCAATTAATGCAAAGCGAAATTAAGAATGAACGCTTCACCTTGATTGCCGAAAATAGTGTTTTCCGTGACATTCTGAATTCTATGGCTGATGCATTGGGTGTTAAAAAACCTGAAATTCACGCAAAACCCTTTTTTATGGAAATGCTTTGGAGATTGGATTGGTTTATTTCGAATGTGTTGCAACAAAAGAGAAAACTGTCTCAAACAACTGCTAAAGCTTCGTACTCGACAACTATTTTTTCGAACCAAAAGATTAAAGATACCTTGAAAACTGATTTTATAAATATTCACCAATACATCAAAGAAATCTCTAATCTATAAGTTCTTTTCTTAGTCTAATTTTGTAGTATCCCTGCTGATTGCTGCTTGTTTTTGCTTTTTGTCACCAATAGGATTCTTTTTCTTTTTTTTCAATTTGACCAAAGAATCCACACTCTTTGTATTTGCTTCCAATCGCTTTCTGATTTGTTCAAACATGCTCTTGTATTCATTGTAATCAGAGGCATAATAAACATTGCTTTTAGCAAATTGAACACTGTCAATTTTATATTTTTTAAAAATATAGTCTCTCGAATTTATTTTAAAGGTATCCAGAGAAGCCGGATTTTGATTTCTTATGGCTTCCAAAATAGATAAATCATACATAATATCCACCATAACGTCTTTCTCTATAAGTCGTTCCGGCTTGTTCACCACTTCTTCTTTACAGCTTACAAACAGTGTTACAATCGTTAAAAATGTTATGATTTTTCTCATTTACAAAATTCTATCTATCAAATAATAAACGTTTTCCTGCACGAATGTCTTTTACTTTAAAAGCGGTATAAACCAATTGCCCGTTTACAAAAGTATGGGTAATTCTGGATTTAAACGTAAAACCTTCAAATGGAGACCAACCACATTTAGCCAAAATATTTTCTTTTTTTACGCTCCAAGGCAAACCTGAATTTACAATTACCAAATCCGCATAGTAGCCTTCTTTGATAAAACCACGTTTTTCTATTTTGAAAATTTTCGCAGGATTGTGGCACATTTTCTCCACAATTTTTTCAATGCTTATTTTTCCTTGGTGATGCGCTTCAAACATAGCTACAACAGCATGTTGCACTAATGGCCCACCAGAAGGCGCATTCAAATACGATTGTTTTTTTTCTTCTAATGTATGTGGCGCGTGATCCGTTGCAACCACATCAATTCTGTCATCCAGCAATGCTTCCCAAAGTGCTTTTCTGTCATTCGCCGTTTTTACAGCTGGATTCCATTTTATAAGATTGCCTTTAGTAGCATAATCATCATTGGTAAACCATAAATGATGCACGCAAACTTCGGCAGTGATTTTCTTATCTTCCAAAGGAATTTTGTTTGTAAACAAATCCATTTCTTTGGCAGTCGAAAGATGAAAAATATGCAAGCGGGCACCTGTTTTTTTAGCCAGCGCAACCGCTTTGGAAGACGAAATATAACACGCTTCCTCGCTTCTGATAAGGTGATGAACCGTAACAGGAACGTCCTCTCCAAACTCTGCCTTGTATTTCTCTAAATTATTTTTGATAGTCGCTTCATCTTCACAATGCACCGCAATAAGCATGGGTGTACTCGAAAATATTTTCTCTAAAGTAGCTTCATTATCTACCAACATATTCCCTGTTGAGGAACCTAAAAATATTTTTATTCCGGCAACATTCTTTGGATTTGTTTTTAAAACTTCTTCCAAGTTATCGTTGGTTGCGCCCATCATAAAAGAATAATTCGCATACGATTTTTCGGCAGCCAACTCGTATTTTTGCTCTAATATTTCTTGGGTAACCGCATTAGGAACCGTATTCGGTTGTTCGATATATGAAGTAATTCCTCCTGCAACCGCCGCTCTGGATTCTGATTCGATGTCTCCTTTGTGTGTCAGCCCTGGTTCTCTAAAATGCACTTGATCATCAATTGCACCCGGAATCAAATAATTTCCTTCGGCATCAATGATTTTACATTGAGAGGATTTTGCACTAATACTTTCTGAAATCTCAACAATTAAGTCATTTTCAATTAATACATCGCCCTCAAAAATCACCCCTTCATTTACTATTTTGGCATTCTTAATTAAAACCCTGTTCATCCTGTCTTTTTCTTATAATGTGTTGACTAATCTTTTTAATCTAAGTGCAATAACTCCAAAAACGGCTTCAATAATTATCGAATTACTCATTTTGGATTGCCCTTTTGTTCTATCGGTAAAAATGATGGGAACCTCAGCAATTTGAAATTTTTTACAATACGTTCTGTATTTCATTTCAATTTGAAAAGCATATCCAACAAATTTTATTTTATCTAAATTAATCTCTTCGAGCACTCTTCTTTTGTAACAAACAAAACCTGCAGTGGCATCATGAATTTTCATTCCGGTAATCATTCGTACATAAACTGATGCAAAATAGGACATCAATACACGGCTCAACGGCCAGTTTACCACATTTACTCCGGTAACATAACGCGAACCAATCGCTAAATCAGCATCGCCAAAATGACACGCATTGTATAATTTCTCTAAATCATTTGGATTATGGGAGAAATCAGCATCCATTTCAAAAACAAAATCATATTGATGCGCTAATGCCCACCTAAATCCATGAACATAAGCCGTTCCCAGACCCGATTTTTTTTCTCTTTTTTCCAAAAACAATCTCCCTCCAAATTCAGACTGAAGTAAAACAACCTTATCAGCAGTATGATCCGGTGAATTATCATCAATAATAAGAACATGAAAAGATTTATGCTGCGAAAACACCGATCGAATAATGCTTTCTATATTTTCAATTTCGTTATAGGTAGGAATTATAACAATACAATCATTCATATTTTTGACTAATTTCACCGCAAAAGTAAACTTTTTATGCCATTTCATCCTTAATAAAATTATAATAAAAAGAATGATATAAAAATTAGTAATTTTGCAGCGTTATGATCGAAAATATACTTCATCCAAGAATAACTGAGAGCAAAGACTGGGCAACCGTGCTTTTTGTTCTGTCATTTGCTATTATTGCTGTTACAAAATCTGTTTTCGAAAACAGATTTGGTGATTTTGCTAATTTAATTTTTTCCAACAAATACAACAAAGTGTACAGAGACAGCAGCCACCTAAAAAGCGGTTTTACCATTTCCTTGTTTTTTGTCCAAGTCATTTCACTTGCTTTCTTCATCCAAATTTCGCTAAGTTATTTTGGCCATGCTTCAAAGACAGATTGGATCCTTTACATTCAAATTTTTACTTTCCTAAATTTTTTTGTTTTATCTAAATATTTGATTGAGAAAATAATAGCCACATCCTTCAATATTGAAGAATTTATGGAGCAGTTTAACCTCCAAAAGGTGACTTATAGAACCTATATTGGACTAATCATACTGCCGTTGAATATTATTTTGTTTTATTACGAATCATTTTCAAGAAATATTCCATTGCTAATTATTGCTATAATATTGATAATTAATATTTTAACTTATTTGATTTCAATAAAAAATTATCAAAATATAATATTCGGTAAGTTGTTTTATTTTATTTTATATCTTTGCGCTCTTGAAATAGCACCCTATTATTTTATGTATTATTGGTTTACAAAAGGGAGTGCTTAGAAACCGTTAAATATGAAAGTGAAAACAATTTTGGTGTCACAGCCTGAGCCTAAAGTGGAGAATTCCCCTTACTTTGAACTTCAACAAAAGCATAAAGTAAAAATTGATTTCAGACCTTTTATTCATGTAGAAGGAGTTAATGCAAAAGAGATTAGACTTCAAAAAATCGATCTTAATCATTACACCGCAATTATTTTAACGAGTAAAAATGCCGTAGATCATTTTTTTAGAGTGGCTGATGAAATGCGTTATAAAGTTCCAGAAGGATTAAAATATTTCTGCCAATCAGAAGCTATTGCTTTTTACCTGCAAAAATACGTAGTGTATAGAAAACGTAAAATCTACGTTGGACCAAAAGATTTTGCTGATTTATCTCCGCTGATAAAAAAATACAAAGACGAAAAATTCTTATTGCCTGCTTCAGACCAACTAAATGCCGATGCGCCAATAACGCTGAACGCATTAAAAGTAGACTGGACTCCAGCTGTTTTTTACAGAACGGTAATGAGTGATTTATCTGATTTAGCCGATGTATATTATGATGTTTTAGCTTTCTTTAGCCCAACCGGAATAAAATCATTGTTTATGAATTTCCCAGATTTTGAACAAAACAATACTCGAATTGCAGTTTTTGGAAGCACTACTCAAAAAGAAGCGTTGGATCATGGATTAAGAGTAGATATTCTTGCACCAACACCAGCAACACCTTCTATGACAATGGCTTTGGAAAAATACATTATTGAAGCTAATAAAGGAAAATAAAAAATTACTTTTCAAAATAAAATAAAAAAGTCATTCGCAATCCGAATGGCTTTTTTTGTGATGTAAATCACGAAAATTGCCTCATATTCTTTTTACTAATCGTTTTTTACTTAAATTTGATTTCCAATTCAAACTAAATTTCACATTTTAGTTTAAAACAACAACTCATGAAAATCAATTCCCTAATAGTAGAAATTGACGGTATCGATAAAGAGATTTTACGTGACCTGATGGAAGATGCCCGAAAACCAATTCTTCAAATCGCCAATAAAATAGGAATTTCAGGAGCGGCAATTCACCAACGTTTGCGAAAACTGGAGCAATCAGGCGTTATTTCGGGATCAAAATTTACGGTAAACAATAAAATTCTGGGTTATAATACAATGGCTTTTGTGGGAATCTATTTAGACAAAGCCGCCCGAAATCCAGAAGCCGTAAGGGATTTAAAGAAAATACCTGAAGTATTGGAATGCCATTACACCACAGGAAACTGGTCGATTCTAATCAAAATTATTTGTCGGGACAATGAACACTTAATGCACTTGCTCAACACCAAAATCCAAGCGATTGAAGGCGTTTCCAGAACAGAAACCTTCATTTCTTTAGACCAACAAATCGATAGGCAAATACAACTATAGATTATTAGATTTATATGAACACAAAAAAGCCGTCTCGTTAAGACAACAAGACGGCTTTTTCTATAATTCTCTAAAGATCTAGTTTTCTAACAATCTAATCTCTTCTGCTTCCTCCCATATAAATGGAAACGTAATACAATAGCGTAGCAATTGACCCCAAAGCAGCCACGACATACGTTCTGGCAGCCCATTTAAGAGAATCTTTCGCTCCCGCTTGTTCTTGTTGCGTCAGCATTCTTTTATTCTCTAACCAAGCCAATGCACGGTTGCTCGCATCATACTCGACTGGTAAAGTAACAATCGAAAACAAAGTGGTTGCGGCAAAAATGATAATCCCTACCAATAATAATTGTGGAAAGGTTTTCATCATTAAGATTCCGGCAAGCAAAATCCATTGCATGTACGTTGACGCCACATTCACCACCGGTACTAATTTAGAACGCATCGTCAGCCATTGATATCCTACAGCATGTTGTACGGCGTGACCACATTCGTGCGCAGCAACAGCAGCCGCAGCGGCATTGCGTTGGTTGTAAACCGCCTCACTTAGATTCACGGTTTTATCTACCGGATTGTAATGATCCGTCAAACGTCCTGGCGTAGAGATAACTCTCACATCACGAATTCCATTATCGGCAAGCATTTTCTCAGCGATTTCAGCGCCTGACATTCCGTTTTGTAATTGTAATTTAGAATAATGTTCAAATTTGCTTTTTAGTCTTGAACTAACTAACCAGCTGAAAAGCATAATTGCTCCGGCAAGAATCAAATAACCCATTCCCATATTTTTGTTTTTTAATTGTATTGTTAAAGTTATAAAAGAATCATCAAAATCTGAACCAATTTTTTACAATGTCAATTTGGCATTCTTGAAATGGAACACGGATTACACCGATTAAACTGATTGGCACGGATTTTAATAAATTTTAAAAAAAATCCAAATCCCAAAAATGATTTTGGAATTTGGATTTTAGAATATTTGTAAATTCGGTTTTACCCCACCAAATTGATAATTTTTCCCGGAACAATAATCACCTTGTTTGGCGTTTTTCCTTCTAATTGTTTGATAGTTCTTTCGTCGTTCATTACAATTTCCTCGATTTGTTCCTTGGTTAAATCCAAAGGTAAAACCATTGTGAAACGCATTTTTCCGTTGAAAGAAACCGGATATTCTTTACTGTTTTCTACTAAATGTGCCGGTTCGAATATTGGAAAAGCAACTGTTGCAATTGAACCTGTATTTCCTAATAACGACCATAATTCCTCAGCGATGTGTGGCGCATACGGCGAAATCACAATTGCTAATGGTTCCAAAATTTCACGAGAATGGCAATTTTGCGTTGACAATTCATTCACACAAATCATAAACTGAGAAACCGACGTATTGAAAGAGAAACCTTCAATATCTTCCGCAACTTTTTTGATGGTTTTGTGTAATGATTTTAAGTTGTCTTTGGTTGGTTCGTCATTGGTCACAATCAAACCGTTGTCATCAAAATACAAACGACATAGTTTTTTCAAGAATCCAAAAACTCCCGAAATTCCTGCCGTGTTCCAAGGCTTTGCTTGTTCCAATGGTCCCAAAAACATTTCATACAAACGCAAGGTATCCGCTCCGTACTCGTTACAAATATCATCTGGTGTTACCACATTGTATTTGGATTTCGACATTTTTTCAATTTCGCGACCTACAATGTATTTTCCATTTTCTTCAGTGATAAAAATAGCATCTTTATAATCTTCTCTCCAGTTTTTGAATCTTTCAACATCCAATTCGTCAGAAGTATTTACAAAAGAAACATCTGTATGTAGAGGTGTAACATTTCCAAATTTAGATAACTTTATTTGGGCTGATTTTCTTACTTCTAAATCTAACAAAGAAGTTAGGTAAATTTCCACTTCTTTAACCTTTTCAACTATTTTCAGTTTCAAAACTACCTCTTTCTCATCAAGACCAGAATCCTCTTTAGAAATCAATTCTTTAGCATTTTTGGAAATAAAAATTTGAGGCAAACCATTTGCATTCCAATTATTTTCACTGATACTACCAAAAAGATGTGGGGTAATTCTATAAACAAACGCACTCATTCCCAAAATCATCCCCTGATTAATCAGTTTTTTGAATGGCTCTTCAGTTGGCGCAAAGCCTTTGTCTTTAAGGAATTTGTTCCAAAAACGAGAATATAATAAGTGACCTGTTGCGTGTTCGCTTCCGCCAATGTATAAATCCACGCTTTCCCAATACGCCAAAGCATCTTTGCTGGCAAATTCATTTTCATTGTGCGCATCCATATAACGCATCCAATACCAAGAACTTCCCGCCCAACCCGGCATCGTGTTCAATTCTAATGGAAATATTATCACATTATCTACTAACTGAGTACTAACAACTGAACACTGAACACTATCCCAAGCCCACGTAGTTGCGTTACCTAAAGGCGGTAAACCATCTTCGGTTGGTAAATATTTCTCTACTTCCGGCAAAATAATTGGCAAATGTTGCGCATCAATCATTTGCGGCAAACCATTCACATAATATACTGGAAACGGTTCTCCCCAATAACGCTGGCGAGAGAAAACGGCATCACGCAAACGGTAATTCGTTTTTCCTTTTCCTTGGTTTAATTTTTCTAATTCTTCAATTACTTTTTGAGTTCCTTTTTTGTAACCTAATCCATTTAGAAAATCAGAATCTACCAATTGGAAACCTTCTTTGGCTCCAAAAGCACCTTCAGATATATCTTTATCAAAAATGTTTTTGATTTCCTGCATTCCGTTTTGACCTTTGAAGAAATTCGCAAAAGCATAATCTCTTTCGTCGCCACATGGAACTGCCATAACCGCGCCTGTTCCGTAACCTGCCAAAACATAATCCCCAATCCAAACCGGAATAGGTTCTTTCGTAAACGGATGTTCCGCATACGCACCCGTAAAGACACCTGAAATGGTTTTTACATCAGCCATACGTTCTCTTTCGGAACGTTTTGACGTTTTTTCTATATAAGCATCTACTTCTGCTTTTTGTTCTGCAGTTGTAATTTGAGAAACTAATTCGTGTTCCGGAGCCAATGTCATGAACGTAACTCCAAAAATAGTATCAGGACGTGTTGTGAAAACATCAATATATTGTTGCTCACTTTCGACTTTTGACTTTTGACTTTCGACTTTAAAAGAAACAGTCGCTCCAACTGATTTTCCAATCCAGTTTCTTTGGCTTTCCTTGATGCTTTCGCTCCAGTCAATGTCATTCAAACCTTGTAACAAACGTTCCGCATAAGCCGAGATTCGCATGCTCCATTGCGTCATTTTTTTACGAACAACCGTAAAACCACCACGCTCAGAAACACCATTTACGATTTCGTCATTAGCCAAAACCGTTCCTAATCCCGGACACCAGTTCACCTCAGTCTCGGCTAAATAAGTCAATCTATATTGCAGCAAAATTTTCTCCTGCTGTTCTTTTGCGAAAGCGTTCCATTCATTTGCTGAAAAAGCCTCTATATTTTCATCGCAAACCGCATTGACATTTGCATTTCCTTCTTTTTGGAAAATCGAAACCAAAGTCGAAATATCTTCTGCTTTATCGCTGTTTTTGTTGTACCAAGAATTGAATAATTGGATGAAAATCCATTGCGTATGCTTGTAATAATCCGGATTTGAAGTACGGACTTCTCTACTCCAATCGAAGGAAAATCCAATTTTGTCCAATTGTTTTCTGTAGCCGGCAATTTTATTTCCTTCTTTATCCATTCCCCCGTCAATATTTACCGAAGTCGTATCCTCAGGACGTTGCCCCGTTTGTATCGCATATTGTTCCGCAGGCAATCCAAAACTGTCATAGCCCATTGGGTGCAACACATTAAAACCTTGGTGCCTTTTGTATCTTGAATACACATCAGAGGCGATATATCCCAGAGGGTGTCCTACGTGTAATCCCGCTCCAGATGGATAAGGAAACATATCAAGTACGTAATATTTAGGTTTTTCTGAGTTATTTTCGGCTCTAAACGTTGCGTTTTCTAACCAATATTTCTGCCATTTGGCCTCTATTTCGTTCGGATTGTATTTCATTCCTTTTTTTATTATTTTTTTAATGGAGTCATGCTGTCGCACACTCAAGTCATATTGTTAGATTCAAAGTAACTCGGTTACTAAGTTGCTGTATTATATTTGGAGAAATGATTATTTCAAGGTGCCAAATTTACGTTTATTGTACGAAAGTTGAAACTTTGAGCGTTATTAACTTTAAATAAAGAAATTCTTTATTATTTTTACCCAATAATTTCAGTAAACTATGAGTTCTTCCTTTGATAAATTTCAAAAACGCAGATTAATTTCCTCTTATTTTTCAGTAGTGCTAAGTGTATTCTTGGTTTTATTTTTATTGGGTGTATTGGGTCTTTTTATCATAAATTCTAAAAAACTGGCTGACGATTTTAAAGAAAATATTGCCATGACCGTTTTTTTCAAGAACGAAGCTAACGACAGTATTTTAAAGGCTTTTGGAACTGAATTAAAATCGAGCCGTTTTGCAAAATCATACGATTATGTAACCAAAGAAGCTGCCGCAAAACAACATACGGATATTATCGGAGAAGATTTCATGGAATTTCTTGGTGAAAATCCACTTCAAAACTCTTACGATATTCACCTGAAAGCCGATTATGTAATCAAGGACAGTATAGCAAAAATAGAAACCCGCTTGCGCAAAAATGCTATGGTTTCGGATATTGTGTATGACAAGCAATTAGTGAATCTAGTGAATGACAACATCAAAAAAGTAAGTATGTGGATTCTTGTAATCAGCGGATTTTTGGCCGTGATTGCTGTATTGTTAATCAATAGTTCGTTGCGTTTATCGATATATTCCAACCGATTTATCATTAAAACCATGCAAATGGTAGGCGCTACCAAAGCTTTTATCAGAAAACCATTTGTGGTAAGAAGTATAAAACTGGGAATGATTGGCGCAGGACTTGCAATTATTGCATTAATTGGCGTTTTGATTTACGTTCAAACTAATTTTCCAAATCTTGGTATACTTGACGATAAAGCTTTAATTGCATTGGTATTATTAGCTGTTTTAGGAATTGGAATATTGATTACCTGGTTAAGCACGTATTTTGCAACACAACGTTTCTTGAATTTAAGAACGGACGACCTTTATTAATTGAAGATAAAAAAAAGCATTATCATTCAGCATTTTTAGATGCTGAACTAAATCCAGCATAAATGAAAAATAACGAACAGCAACCAGAATTTCTTTTTGACAAAATAAATTATAAAATTCTATTACTTGGAATTGGAGTAATTGCCTTAGGATTTATTCTAATGGCTGGCGGAGGAAGTGATGACCCAAATGTTTTCAATGAAGACATCTTCAATTTCAGAAGAATTCGATTGGCACCAACTACCGTTTTAATCGGTTTTGGAATTACCGTTTATGCCATCCTTAAGAATCCAAAAAAATAGTAAACAGTGACTAGTAATAAGTTGCAGTATAAAGCAAACTATATCAACTGAACACTAAAAACTGAACACCGATCACTATATAATGAATACATTACAAGCATTTTTAATTGCTGTTATCGAAGGATTAACAGAATATCTTCCAGTTTCTTCAACAGCTCACATGGTTTTTCTAAGTTCATATTTTGGAATCCAAGAAGATGATTTTGTGAAACTATTCCAGGTTTCCATTCAATTTGGAGCCATTCTGGCCGTTGTCGCCTTGTATTGGAAGAAATTTTTCGATTTCTCTTCAAAAAGTGTTGCCATCAATTTTTACATAAAACTTATTTGCGCCGTAATTCCAGCTTTGGTTTTAGGGAAATTATTCGATGATAAAATCGAAGCGGTTCTTGGAGACCCTATTCCTATTGCGATTGTATTAATTTTAGGCGGAATCATTTTATTATTTATAGACAGTCGTTTTCAAAGTCCAACGGTTCTTCAGGAAGAAGACATTACCATTAAAAAAGCAGTAACCATTGGTTTTTGGCAATGTTTAGCGATGATGCCCGGAACAAGTCGTTCTGCCGCTTCCATAATTGGCGGTATGCAACAAGGGTTAACACGTCACGCTGCGGCGGAATTCTCCTTCTTTTTAGCGGTTCCAACGATGATGGCAGTAACATGCTACTCTGTATTCTTAAAAACCTACGAAACGTCCCAAATGAAAGGCTACGAATTGATTTTAAAATCAAACGAAAACATTCAATTGTTTCTAATAGGCAATGTTGTTGCTTTTATTGTTGCCATTATAGCCATTAAATTCTTCATTGAAATTATCAAAAAATACGGTTTCAAACCTTGGGGATGGTACCGCATAATAGTAGGCATTTTTTTATTGATCTACTTTTCATACTTAAAATAATTCCCATTGAAAACAGCCGAAGATTACCAAAACGGACAAATTTTACTCATAGACAAACCATTGAATTGGACTTCTTTTCAGGCAGTGAATAAATTAAAATGGGCATTAATAACCAACCTGAATTTACCAAAAAAATTCAAGATTGGTCACGCTGGAACTTTGGATCCATTAGCAACTGGACTGTTGTTAGTTTGTACTGGAAAATTCACCAAAAGAATCACAGAACTTCAAGGTCAAGCCAAAGAATATACAGGAACGTTTTATATTGGAGCCACAACGCCTTCCTATGACTTAGAAACTGAAATCGACCAAACTTTCCCAACAGAACATATTCACGAAGCTTTAATTCAGGAAACCGTAAAACAGTTTTTAGGAGAAATAGACCAAAAACCACCCATTTTTTCGGCAATAAAAAAAGACGGTGTTCGCTTATATGAACATGCACGCGCTGGAGAAACAATAGAAATTGCGAGAAGAAAAACAACTATTCACGAATTTGAGATCACTCGAATTGCGCTTCCGGAAATAGATTTCAGAGTCGTTTGCAGTAAAGGAACCTACATTCGTTCCCTAGCTTTTGATTTTGGAAAAGCCATGAATTCAGGCTCTCATTTAACTGCTTTACGCCGAACAAAAATTGGCGATTATAATGTGGCAGATGCAATGGACGTTACTTTATTTGAGGATAGTATTAGATTCAAATAATTAACACTATGGGATTTTTAAGAACCATATTCGTTTTCTTATTTTTTACTTTTTCTGTTTTTTCCCAAAACAAGAAATTCACTTATACACAATTTGACATAGCTTTTTTTATCAAAGGAAATCCGAATCGAGGCGAAACTGACCCAAATGGAAACACTAATAATTTGTGGTTTTTACCCGATGGATTGAACAGTAGAATAGGATATGGAATACATCAAAACAAATGGGTTGGCTTAGGAATTCACTCTGGTGTAGACTGGAAATGGACAGACAAACTGGTTGTAGTTCCTGTTTTTGCTAATTTAAAGTTAAGCCCTAAAATTGGAGATAATACTAGAATCACACTACAACTTGCTTTAGGAAAAGCAATTGCTTTAGGTCGAGGTAATCTGATTGGGGACTACAAAAAAATCAGTTTGGGTATACAAACGCCTGACGACCTTATTTTATTTATTGAAATAAATAATTATACAATTCCCATTTATAATCAAAAAGATAGCGGAAGCATCAGTTTAGGACTTTCCCTAGTTACTTTTTAAAGTAAAATGTTTTAGGCTGTTGAAAAACTAACTCTTTAATACTTTCTGCGCCTTCAATTGTAATCCAAAACCAAAAACACATTACAAATTCAAAATGAATCTGCAATGTGTTTTTTTTTCTAGTGTTAAAGTAGTTTTAATTCATAGACATTTGCCTGCTGGTAAAAAAATTAATAATTAGCAATGCCTTTTCCCCCGAATAGCAATTGCGATAAATAATCATAAAACTTTTCAAATCGATTTTTCATAATGATGTTTTTTAGTTGTGAAACAATATTTAAACACCAATAAAAAAAGTAAATTAACAATAGACCTGGTTGGCAGTTACTAACTTACGAATTTTTTTTCGATACGCAAAATAAAAAATAAAAAAAATAAATTTAATTATTTGACCCCAATAAACATTGAACTTCAGGTGTCTTTTACATTAAAAATTTCACGCCAAATGAATAATTTATTGCGCTATAATAGATTTTTTTTAACAATCATAAAACACTAAAAGCTATGAAAGTTATCCATTTTGAACATTTTATTGTTCCAAATCAAGCATCAAATTAACCAACTCATCTTGGGTACTAATTCCTTTATCATGCAAATACCATAATTGCAAGTTCGTCTTTGCTGTTTCGTCAATAACTCCAAATTCCTTTTTATAATCCGTAATTAAATCCGTTGCACCTTTGGGTCTTGGTCCCCATTTTCCAAGAACACTTCCTGTTACTTTATCTACAACAATCACCATTGGAATTGATTTCTTTTTATTAGTTAAAAACAACTTCATCAATTCGTCATTTTCATCACGCAGAACAATTCTCAATTCTATTTTACCGGAATCAATTGCCATTTTATTAATAATTGGCAGGAGTTGGGCAGCATCCCCACACCAACCTTCGGAAATAACTAGCCAAATGTATTCGCTTTTTAATTTCTTTAATTTCAGATTATTTTCATCGGTAATTTTCATCGTTTTATCCAAACGATTCATTCGGGTTTCATTTAACTCACTGTAATGGGTTAAATTTTCCGATTGTTCATTACCTGTTGATTTTCCTTCAAGTAATAAGTCTGATACAAGCTTTTTATATTCTGAATAAGAATGGCTATTAAACAATGCTTTAGCAACTGGAATTTTCATAATGAATTATTTATTTTCACAAAGTTACCACAAAATTGGAGCATAAATATGACATAAGTCACTTTCAATTCCACAAAAAGAGTAATTTTATCACAAATAAAAAAGATGGATTTAAAAACAAAATCAATAGGATTAGTACTTTCTGGCGGAGGTTCTAAAGGTATAGCCCATGCTGGTGTGATTAAATTTTTAGAAGAACAAAACATCCGTCCGTGCCAAATGGCAGGAACTAGCGCAGGCTCAATTGTAGGCACCATGTATGCTTGGGGGAAAACTCCCGAAGAAATTCTAGAATTTTTTAAATCAATATACCTTTTTCATTGGAAGCATTTAACGTTCAAAAAAGCTGGATTAATTGATTCTGAATCGTTTAAAACTTATTTCCATAGTATTTTTAAAGATGCTACATTAGCTGATTTGAAAATTCCGATTCAAATTACGGCAACCGATATGGTTCGCGGAAAATTAAAAATATTTGGCCCGGAAACAAAGATCATCGATGCTATTTTAGCTTCTTCTGCATTTCCTGGAATTTTATCCCCATATGAAATTAAAGGAAAAATATACAGTGACGGCGGAATATTGAATCATTTTCCCACTGATATTCTACAAGGACAATGTGACACATTGATAGGCGTTTATGTGAGTCCGATTCAAAAAATTGAAGCCAAAGATTTAAGTTCAATCAAAGCCGTAACCACGCGAGCCTTTGATATCCTTTCAGCAAATTCAAACCTGCACAAATTCAATATTTGTGATTGGGTCATAGAACCAAAGGATTTGTGTCTTTACAGCACCTTTGAAACCAATAAAATGAAGATGGATGCCGTTTTCAACATTGGCTATCAAGCCGCCAAAAAATCGTACGAAAAACTTAATTTATAAAATTTCAGCAACATTATTTTAAAAAAAAAGAATATTCTATATTTGCACCAATCAACTCAACACACACATGAAATACAAAAGAATTCTTCTAAAACTAAGTGGAGAAGCTTTAATGGGCGACTTGCAATATGGAATTGACCCAAAAAGACTCGCTGAATACGCTGACGAAATAAAACTAATTCATGACAAAGGTGTAGAAATAGCCATTGTAATAGGTGGTGGAAATATTTTTAGAGGAGTTGCCGGAGCGAGTGCAGGAATGGACAGAGTGCAAGGCGATTATATGGGAATGCTGGCAACTGTGATCAACGGAATGGCATTACAAGGCGCGCTGGAAGAAAAAGGAATGAAAACCCGTTTACAAACTGCCTTAAAAATGGAATCAATAGCCGAACCGTACATCAAGAGAAGAGCGGATCGTCATCTTGAAAAAGGAAGAATAGTAATTTTTGGCGCCGGAACTGGAAATCCTTATTTTACAACCGATACCGCAGCGGTTTTACGTGGTATAGAAATCAATGCCAATGTGATTTTAAAAGGAACTCGTGTTGATGGTATCTATGATTGTGATCCAGAGAAAAATGCTTCCGCAGTGAAATTTGATCATATTACTTTTGAAGATGTCCTTAGAAAAGGATTGAATGTAATGGACACGACTGCATTTACATTAAGCCAAGAAAATAAATTACCAATTGTTGTTTTCGACATGAATAAAGTAGGAAACTTACTGAAAATCTGCGATGGAGAAAATATAGGAACCGTAGTAAATATATAAATAGACAAATTTAGATTGTTAGACTTTTAGATTGTCAGACAGTCTAAAGATCTAAAATCTAAAAATCCAAAGATCTAAATTATGACTGAAGAAATTGAATTTATATTAGATAGTACAAAAGAATCTATGACAGGTTCTATTGCGCATTTAGAAAAAGAATTTTTGAATATTCGTGCCGGGAAAGCATCTCCAGCTATGCTTGGAAGTGTTTTTGTAGATTATTACGGATCGGCAACACCGCTTTCTCAAGTATCAAAAATTAGTGTTCCTGATGCCAGAACAATCACCTTGCAACCTTTTGAAAAAAATATGCTGCAAGTAATTGAAAAAGCAATTATGGTTGCCAACATTGGTTTTAATCCAATGAATAACGGTGATGTAATTATCATTAGCGTTCCCGCATTAACTGAGGAAAGAAGACGTGATCTTGCCAAACAAGCTAAAGTTGAAGCCGAAGATGCTAAAGTAGGGATTCGAAATGCAAGAAAAGACGCTAATACTGATATTAAAAAATTAGAAAAAGAAGGAACATCAGAAGACATTTGTAAAAGTGCTGAAGAAGAAGTTCAAAACTTAACCAATACTTTCATCCGAAAAATAGATGAACTTTTAGTGGTGAAAGAAGCTGAAATCATGAAGGTGTAATTCCTTTTCAAATTATATTAAAAATCCGCCTCGTTAGTTTTACGAGACGGATTTTTTTATTGTTATTTTTGCGATACCAAAATGAAATTATACCCGTTTTGCAGTAAACCCTATTTATGAAGCAATTGTGTTTGTTCTTCTTTTTTTTAACGCTTTCGCTACAGGCGCAATTTCAGGTAAATGGAATTGTGAAAGAATCCACTACCAACAAACCGTTGCCGTTTGCCACCATTACAACAAATAATGGCCTAAATACCATCTCTGATGTGGATGGAAAGTTTAGTATCGCAACAGCAATTCCCTTTACAGCTTTTGATATTTCTTATATTGGTTTCACCAAGGCTAGGATTGCCATCGAAAAAAACAAAAATTATTATGTGGTTGTTCTTTCCCAAAAAACGGATAATTTGAATGAAGTGAGAATTTCAAATGAAAATCCTGCTTTGGCAATTATCAGGAAGACAATCGAAAATAAAAACAACAATAATCCCCAAAAAAAGCTCCGCAGTTTTGAGTTTAAATCTTATAATAAACTCATTGTAACCGCAAATCCTGACTCTATTGACGGAAGAATCGATTCCGTTTTTGTCCAAAAATCTATTGGAAAACAATTCTCAAAAATTGACTCTTCTGATTATAAATTTAAAGAAGTCATACGTCAACAGCATCTTTTTCAAACCGAAAAAGTGTCACAATATCAATTTGCCAATAGTACATTAAAAGAAACGATATTAGGTACCAAAATGGCTGGTTTCAAGCAACCTGTTTATGAAATCATTGCTTTCAATTTACAGTCATTCTCTATTTACGATTCCAGTTACGAACTTTTTGAAACCAAATACAATAGCCCTATTGCCAATGATGCGCTAAACGATTACAACTATAAACTCTTGGATTCACTTATCATTGACGGCAGAAACACCTATATGATTTACTTCAAAAACAAGAAAAAAAGAAAAGCATCAGGACTGGAAGGTGTACTTTATATTGACCAAAATAATTTTGCTGTTGCCAAAGCGGTAATGCGCATAAAAGGCGTTCTTGACATTAGCGGAATTCATGATTTTAAGTACATTCCCAATGAAAAATTATGGTTTCCAACGGACAAAACATTTAAAATTGTAAAGGGCAAAAATGATGACGATATAAAAATTCTTGGCGGAACGATTCAATTTGATGGCGATGTAGAACAAGATTTTAAAGAACGAAAAAAAGTAGCCTCAGATTTCACGTATTTGCTCTCGCACACGAATAATTTTGAAATTCAGTATAACATTCCGATACAAATTAAAAAATCGGCTATTTATATCGAAATCAAAGACGATGCGATTAACAAACCAGAACATTTTTGGAACACTTACAGAAAAGACAGCTTAGACAGTCGAAGCCAAAAAACGTATTTGGCATTGGACAGTATTTCTTCCAAAAAAAGAATTGAAAGCCGCATCCGTTTTGGACGAAAAATCATCAATGGATATTTACCCATTGGGAAATTCGATTTAGACTTACGTAAATTATTCAGTTATAATAATTATGAAGGATTCAGATTAGGAATTGGCGGAGTCACCAATGAACAATTTTCAAAAAAATTCAGAATCGAAGGCTACACTGCATATGGAACAAAGGATGGGAATTTCAAATACAATTTGGGAATGGCGACTAGGGTTGGCAAATTTTCGAATTCCTGGATTGGCGTTTCTTATACCGATGATGTTCGAGAAATTGCAAGCACCGTGTTTACAATTGATAAAAAACCGTTCAAAATCTATGATCCAAGACCAATAAACATCAGTACATTTTACAATTATGTGAGTTGGAAAACATTTATAGAGACAAAAATCATTCCGAAAACAGAAAGTTTCTGGGAACTTTCCCGTGCCGCAATAGAACCAAAATTCAATTATATATTTAACCTCAACGAGAAATTATACTCGAGTTATGTAATGACAACCGCAATGGTTTCTTTGCGTTGGAATCCATTCAGCGATTACATGCAAACGCCTACGGGACGAATTGAAGTAGAAAAACGCTTCCCGAAATTCACTTTTCAATACACACAATCCCTGCCTAAGGTTATGCAAAATGATTTTGAATTAAGCAAATTTGATTTCAAAACAGAGTATGAAAAGAAATATTTAAACGGGCAAAAAACAAGTTTACTTTTCGAAGCCGGTTATGCACTTGGTGATGTACCGCTGACACATTTGTACAATACGTCTCCCAATAATATTACCAAGGAAACTATTATGCAGAGAATCACTTTTGCAGGAAAAAACAGTTTTGAAACCATGTTTTTCAATGAATTTTTCTCCAGTGAATATGCCTATTTTCAATTCAAACATGGCTTTAGCCGCGTAACTTTATTCAAAAAAGTAAAACCTTCCTTAGTTCTTGTTTCCAGAATGGCTTGGGGAAATTTACGCAAACCGGAACAACATGTTGGATTGGATTACAAAACCTTGGACAAAGGTTATTTCGAATCTGGAATAGAGTTAAACCAAATTTACAATGGCTTAGGATTAGGAGGATTTTACCGATACGGTCCAAACCAGCTGAGTAAATTTCAAGATAATATTGCGGTAAAAATAAGTTTCGTCCTTAATCTGGGGCTTTAATGACTCGAAACGAATTTCAAACCAATAATCGAACTGATTAAAGTGGTAATGAAAAATATTCGCCAGAAATCAGCCGGTTCTTTAAATACAAAAATTCCAACAAGAACTGTTCCTACTGCCCCAATTCCTGTCCAAACCGCATAAGCTGTTCCAATAGGCAATGTTTGTGTGGCTTTGTAAAGCAACACCATACTTATTACCAAGCATATTAAGAATCCTCCCAACCATAATGTTGCTGTCGTTCCTGAACTTTCTTTGGCTTTGCCCAAACAAGTCGCGAAACCCACTTCAAAAAGACCGCCGATAATCAATAAAATCCAGTTCATGTTAGTGCTTTATAATTAATACCGAAGGAACGCCGCTCAACCAAGTACTTCTAGAATCAACAAGTTCTTTCCAGCTTTCAAGACTGATTAACATTAAATCCTGTTGATCCAAAAATTCCTTTTTAATTATTTTATTGGTTATCAAACTAATGTTGTTTGGATGTTTTTGTTCCAAAGAATCTATAGCGCTATTCATCACAAAATTAGTCGTAAGATGTCCATTTACATCCAAAAGAATAATTTTAGAATTGTTGTTGTAAATTAATTTTTGCACATAATCAATCAAAAAGGAATCCTCAGGGCTGAAAATTGGAATGAAAACATGGTTTACTTGCTGTAAATCTTTATCGATCAAAATCCCTATTGGCATCTTGGTTTTAGAAATAATCTGTCTGGTTCTTTCGTCAAAAGGGGAATTTTCAAACAACCCTTCTTTTCCGGTGAACTTATCAATCAATCGATCCGGATTGATTATTCTTGTGGTAAAACCAATTACTTTTCCAAGAATGGTTCCTTCAAATATTGATTTTCCCAAACCTATCAGCAGTAAATCATAATCCCCTTGATTGGCAACATCGGCAATTTCAGTTTCAATATCCATCGTTGCTTTAAAAATGGTGGTAATATCCTGTTTAAGTAGGTGGGATTCTTCAACAATAGGGTAAAAACTATTTTTTTCTTTGTCTTCCATGTTAAAAGTATGCACCTCATCACTTAAAGATAAATGCATCACGGTTATACTGGAAGTGTTTTTTTGCCTTTTTATTAAACTATTGGCCAATCTCAACAAGGATTTTCCTTTTTCGTTGTTCCCAAATGAAATTAAAATTCGATATTTATTATGGTTTGTTTGTTCTATAATTTCAACACCATCTTTAGTTTTAAAGATATAATTGATTAAATCTAAAGCAGGTCCCGTCATAAAAGTAGTAACCAAAGCCATGATTACCATCATTGTAAACACTTCGGGAGTTAAAACTTTAAGTTCTAAACCGATGTTTAAAACAATCAATTCCATCAGTCCTCTGGTGTTCATCAAGGCGCCAATAGTCAAACTGTCTCGCCAATTCTGACCTACAAATTTGGCTGCTAAAGCACTTCCTAAAAATTTTCCCACTACGGCTACCAAAATAATAAAACCGGTAACTTTCCATAAGTAAGGATCGTTAATAAGGCCAATTTCGGTTTTCAAACCCGTGAAAACAAAAAACAAAGGCAGTAAAAGTATCAACGCAACATCCTCTACTTTTTCTATGAATATCGTTCTGAATTTTGGAACATCCGGCATAATAGCTCCCGCCATAAACGCTCCAAAAAGTGCATGAATACCAATAACTTCGGTTGCATAGGAAGAAAGAATCAGTACCAGAAAAAAGATTGCCACAACCGGTTTGATTATAGTATCTTTTGAACCATACAAATCCCCAATTCTTTTCAAAAATGGTTTTACAATAAAAATCATGGCAACAACATAAAGTACTGCCAACATAATAATGTATAATGAACTGACGAAAGTTCCAGCTTTTACAATTGCAATTACCACGGCCAGAATACACCAAGCGGTAATATCATCGGCAGCGGCGCACGTAATGACAATAGCTCCTAATTTTGTTTTATGAATTCCTCGTTCCTGAACAATTCTTGCTAAAACCGGGAAAGCGGTAATACTCAAGGCTATTCCCATAAACAAACTGAAAGCAAGAAATTTGACTCCCTCTGGAGCAAATCGATTGTAAACAAAATAAGCCAATCCAATCCCAAGTGCAAAAGGTATAACGATACTGGCATGACTGATTACCACCGCTTCATTGGCTTTGTTTTTCAGCACTTTCAAATCGAGTTCCATTCCTATGACGAACATAAAAAGTATCAATCCTATCTGACTCAAAAACTTTAAATTTCCTAAGGATTCAGCCGGAAATAATGCCCCGGAAAATTCAGGAAAATACAATCCCAATAAGGACGGTCCAAGAACAATTCCCGCAATAATCTCCCCGATTACTGATGGTTGTCCAATTTTCTTGAAAATCCAACCAAAAACTCGGGCAACAAGTATTATCGTTATAATTTGTGCCAAAAGGATGGCTAAAGGATCCTGAAAATTGTGTTGCATAGAAGCTATAAAATCACCCCAAGAACCGTTTCCGCTTTCAGGCGTTACGATAACTTCACTTGCTTCTAATTTTTTTCCTTTACTAATAATCCAATATATTAATGCAGTGAAACCGCCTGTTACACCTAAATAAAACAATGTATTTTTATAATTCTTCATATCCATTTTTATGTATTCATGCTCAACTCTAAAAAAACAAAGATGAGAAATTCAAATGTATAATTTATATCCCACAAAATTATTTAATTGTAAAATAAAAAACCGGTATAATCAGTCCCATAAAACAACAAAAAGTTTTAGTTAAAACAAATGATTTATAGTGGTTTTGACTACCTTTACCGCCGTTAAATATGAATTATGATTAAGTGGTTTAGTTTAGGATTTTGGGAATTAATAGCCCGAATTGTCCTTAGAAATAGAATTTTGATGTTATCCATTATTGTAGCGATAACAGCTCTTTTAGCAATGCAATGGAAGAATATCCACTTCACCTTTACCGAAGCCAATTTATTACCGGATGACAATATTGTAAACATTCAGTACAATGCCTTTTTAAATAAATTTGGTGAAGAAGGAAATCTAGTCATCATAGGTGTAAAAGACAATGCCATATTTACCCCAAAAGCTTATGCTTCCTGGAGTAAAATGATGAATACTTTGAAAGGAGACCAAGCGGTAGATTTAGTAATTTCATTAAATGACTTAAAGAAATTACAAAAAAATGATTCGTTGGCAACCTTTGAATTGGTTCCTTTTGTGGACCAAAGCAAAACCGTCGACCCAGCCTATCTTCAAAAAATAAGGAAAGAACTTTTCAATGATTTACCGTTTTACGAAGGATTGCTTTTCAACAAAAGATCGGGAAGCATTCGCTCTGCGGTTTACATGGATAAGAAAATTGTAAACACAGTGGCACGAAAAGATTTTATTCTCGATAAATTAGTTCCTGCAGTTGAAACATTCGAAAAAGAAACCGGAATCGACCTGCGTGTTTCGGGAATGCCTTACATCCGAACGCTGAATGCAAAAACCATTACTGATGAAATAAGCATCTTCATTGGCGCCTCATTATTAGTCACCTCGTTGCTTTTCTTCTTCTTTTTTAGAAGTTTTAGAGCCACCTTAATATCAATGGTAATTGTTATTATCGGGGTGATGTGGTCCTTTGGATTTTTAGGATTATTAAATTACGAAATCACGGTTTTAACGGCACTAGTTCCTTCATTAATTATCGTTATCGGGATTCCAAATTGTATTTTCCTGACCAATAAATACCATCAGGAATACAAAGTTCACCACAATAAAGCCAAAGCATTACAGCGTGTTACTACCAAGGTGGGAATGGCAACACTAATGACAAATCTTACCACAGCTATTGGTTTTGCTACGTTTGTCGCTTCAAATAATCAATTGTTATTAGAATTTGGGGTGGTAACTTCCATCAATATCATGGCACTTTTCTTTTTGTGTATCATTGTTATCCCTATTTTTCACAGTTATATTCCAGCCCCAAAAGAGCGTCACATTGAGCATTTAGACCGAAATTATGTTAAGGTTTTCATGGATTGGATTCTGAGAAACGTAAAATACAATCGCTTTTCGATTTATGTAGTTGCAATTCTACTTTTAGTAATTAGTATTATCGGAATCTATGAAATGCGTATTTCCGGCAGTTTGATTGAAGACATGCCTAAAAAAGAAGCCTTTTTTGAAGATATTGTTTTCTTCGAAAAAGAATTTGATGGCGTTATGCCGCTGGAAATCATGATTGACACCAAACGTAAAAAAGGAGTCATGAGATTGTCTACGCTGAGGCGAATGGAAGAACTCGAGGAAACCATTGACGAAATCCCGGAATTATCAAAACCCATTTCCATTGTCAATTTGGTTAAATATTCTAAGCAAGCATACTACAACGGAAATCCGGAATATTATGAATTGCCGACGTCACAGGAACAGTCGTTTATTTTGTCGTATGCTAAAAATGCAACAAAAAACTCGAAAGACAATCTGATGAAAAGCTATGTCGATTCCACAGGACAATTTGCCCGAATCACAACTTTTATGCGTGATGAAAACGGTGATAATATTGCCAAAATTGAAGCTGAAATTCGTAAAAAAGCAGATAAGCTTTTTCCACCAAGTCAATATAACGTAAGCATTACCGGAAAAGCATTGGTTTTCCAAAAAGGAACCGGTTACCTGCTGGATAATTTGCTTTCCTCTTTGGTTTTTGCCTTTTTCCTAACCTCACTTTTGGTGGCCTTTATGTTCCGTTCGTTCAAAATGGTACTGGTTTCTATTATCCCGAATTTATTGCCTTTGTTGCTGACGGCAGGAATTATGGGCTTTCTGGACATTCCGCTGAAACCATCAACGATTTTGGTTTTCGGAATCGCGTTTGGACTTTCGGTAGATGATACGATTCGATTTTTGGCGCAATACCGCGAGGAATTAAAGAAAAATAACTGGAAAATCCGCAAGTCGGTTTACGCCACATTTACAGATGCCGGTTTGAGCATGTTTTATACTTCTATCGTATTATTTTTCGGGTTTTCGGTATTTATGTTGTCCAGTTTTGGAGGAACAATTGCTCTTGGCGGATTGATTTCGTTGACATTATTGTTCGGAATGCTGTCGAATTTGATGTTACTGCCGGCTTTGGTATTGACGTTGAATAAAACATTGGCAAACGAACAGGAATTCATCGAACCAAAAATTGACATCATCGAACATACCGATGAGGAGATTGACAATTTCGAAAAAAATAAATAAGAAAATTAGGCGCTGTTTACTTCGTTTGTTCCCGCTTTACACTACAATCTTTTTCAATCCTGTCAGGGTTCAAAACCCTGACAGAATTAGTTGTAAACTAGATATAAAATAAGACATAAAAACAGCTTTTTTTTATGATCTGGGTTTATTAAGTCCTCGATCGTATAGGACAATGCTTCCTGCAACAGAAACATTCAAACTTTTTTCGGATTTGAATTTTACGAGGTAATGACATTTTGCAATGGCAGCTTTTGATAACCCACTATCCTCAGCGCCCAACAGATATACACAACGTCTGGGATGTTCAAAAGTCTCGAGATCAACAGCGTTTTCATCAAGTTCAACGCCTACCAAGCGAGCGCCTTTGGGTAAGTTGTTGTAAAAATCCTCAAAATTTTCGTAATGAAAATAAGGGATTGATTTTACAGCATTATGCGTATCGCAAGCCTGCTTGGCGTAGCGATTACCAATTGTAAAAATATAACTTGCACCAAGATTTTGTGCTGTGCGCCATAATACACCCAAGTTCTCAGGAGTTTTACCGTTTTGAATTCCAATACCAAAATACTCTGTTACAAAATTGTCGTTCATGGAGCAAAAATACAAACTGTTACTAGGTTTGTCAAGTTTTTAAAATATTTATGCATACCGTCTTTTCTTCATCGTGCCGTTATTTATCGGTACAGCCTCTTTTTTTGCTTGAAAACCTAAAATTCCACCGCTACCTAGCCCCGATAACAGCGGCATCCTTTTACTTTTTGCTGCAAAAAGTAAAAGATATAGCGAATAGCGGGAAATAGCTCCTGATTACCCTATTTCTTACAATGACTTTTCAAACAAATCATTTATATTTGCAGTTCAGTTACAAGACAATTTTTAATATCAATTATATACATAAAATGAGACATACAAAAGTTAAAGACTTACTAAACAGCACAACAACGCTTCATGAAGTAAATGCAAAAGGATGGGTGAGAACTTTTAGAAACAATCAATTTATTGCCTTAAACGATGGCTCGACCATTGATAATATACAATGTGTTGTCGATTTTGAGAACACGCCAGACGAGACTTTAAAGAGAATTACGACAGGAGCAGCAATTTCAGTAACAGGAACTTTGGTAGAAAGTAAAGGTGCCGGACAGAAATTTGAAATTCAGGTGGCTAAACTGGAAATCCTTGGAGATTCGGATGCAGAGAAATTCCCGATACAACCAAAAAATAAACCGAGCTTGGATTTCTTGCGTGAAAATGCGCATTTAAGAGTTCGTACCAATATGTTTGGAGCGATTATGAGAGTGCGTTCGGTATTGTCGTATGCGGTTCACAGTTATTTTCAAGAGAAAGGTTTTGTGTATGTAAATACGCCAATCATAACGGGTTCGGATGCTGAAGGTGCCGGTGAAATGTTCAAAGTTACCGCTTTGCCATTTGACGGAACGCCAAGAACCGAAGACGGAAAAGTGAATTACAAAGAAGATTTCTTTGGAAAAGAAACGAATCTTACGGTTTCGGGACAATTAGAAGGAGAGACTTTTGCGATGGCTTTGGGTCAGATTTATACTTTTGGACCAACCTTTAGAGCTGAGAACTCGAATACTTCTCGCCACCTTGCGGAATTTTGGATGATTGAGCCGGAAGTGGCGTTCAATGATTTGAATGACAACATGGATTTGGCCGAAGATTTTATTCAGTATGTCATCAAATACACAATGGACAAATGTCCGGAGGATTTGAAATTCTTGGAAACACGATTATTAGACGAAGAGAAATCGAAACCAGTTGCGGAGAGAAGCGAAATGGCTTTACTTGACAAATTAAACTTTGTTTTGGAAAACAATTTCAAACGTGTTTCATACACCGAAGCAATTGACATTTTGAGAGATTGTACGCCAAATAAAAAGAAAAAATTCAACTATATCATTAACGAATGGGGTGCTGATTTACAATCAGAGCATGAACGTTATTTGGTGGAGAAACACTTTAAATGTCCTGTAATCTTGTTTGATTACCCGGCAAATATCAAAGCATTTTACATGCGTTTGAACGAAGACGGAAAAACGGTTCGCGCCATGGATATCCTTTTCCCTGGAATTGGAGAAATCGTGGGAGGTTCTCAAAGAGAAGAACGTTTTGATGTTTTGGTAGAAAAAATGAAAGCCTTGGGAATTGACGAAGAAGAATTGTGGTGGTATCTTGACACCCGAAGATTCGGATCGGCAGTTCACTCTGGTTTTGGACTTGGATTCGAAAGATTGGTATTATTTGTAACAGGAATGACAAACATTCGTGACGTAATTCCTTTCCCAAGAACACCAATGAATGCAGAATTCTAAAAATTTGTTTCAAGTTTCAAGTTTCAAGTTCAACAACCTGAAACTTTAAACCTTAAACAAAAACAACAAAAATATAAAATGCTAAAGCAATTCTTAAATTTAAAATTATCCCAAAAATTATCTCCACAGCAAATCCAGCTGATGAAGTTAATTCAATTGCCTACGCAAGCTTTCGAACAACGTTTATTGGAAGAAATGAACGAAAATCCAGCTTTGGAAGCCGGAAAAGAAGAAGATGAGTATGAAAAGGACGAGTTCGAAAACGAAGATTATGATGATTATGATGATTCGGAATCAGATAGAATTGAAGCCGAAGACATCAACATTGACGAATATTTAAGCAACGACGAAACTCCAGATTATAAAACACAGGCCAACAATTACAGTGACGATGATGAAGATCGCGAAACGCCTTTTGCTGCGCCAGTAAGTTTTCATCAGGATTTAATCAATCAGTTGAACACCTTTATCCTGAATGATGAAGAGCGTGAAATTGCCGAGTTTCTGGTAGGAAGTATCGATGATATGGGTTATATACGTCGCAGCGTTCCTGATATGGTGGACGATATGGCGTTTACCCAAGGTATTTACACCGATGAAAAAATGGTGGAGAAAATGCTGCAGGTGATTCATGAACTGGAACCATCCGGTGTAGGAGCGCGTGATTTGCAGGAATGTTTATTGTTGCAATTGAAACACAAAACACCAACGGAATACGTAGAACTAGCCACTGATATTATCGAAAATCAGTTTGATGCGTTTACCAAAAAACATTACGACAAGCTGTTACAAAAATACAATGTTTCGAATGAGCAACTAAAAAAAGCCATTCACGAAATAGAAAAACTGAATCCAAAACCAGGCGGATCATTTACCGGAAACAACAAAGTAACGGAAAATGTAGTTCCTGATTTTGCCATCAGAATTGTGGACGGCGAACTGGAACTAACCTTAAACGGGCGAAATGCTCCTTCCCTGCACGTTTCCAAAGATTATCAGGAAATGATGCAAACCTACAAGGATTCCCGTGATAAATCAGCGCAGCAAAAAGATGCAGTGCAGTTTATCAAACAAAAACTGGATTCGGCTAAATGGTTTATCGATGCAATACGCCAACGTCAAGAAACACTTTATGTAACCATGAATGCGATTATGCATTATCAGGAAGAATATTTTCTGGACGGCGATGAAACTAAGTTGAAACCGATGATTTTAAAAGACATTGCCGATATGGTGGGTCTTGATATTTCGACAATTTCACGTGTTGCGAACAGCAAATATGTGGAAACGCCTTATGGCACGAAACTGATTAAAGAATTCTTCTCGGAAGCCATGAAAAATGACCAAGGGGAAGATGTTTCGACATTGGAAATCAAGAAAATTCTTCAGAATACCATTGAGGAAGAAGATAAGAAAAAACCACTTCCAGACGATCAACTAGCCGAAATTCTTAAAGAAAAAGGCTATCCAATCGCGAGAAGAACGATCGCAAAATACAGGGAACAACTCGACATTCCGGTAGCGAGAATGAGGAAGAAAATGTAAGAATGTTGATTTTAGAATGCTGATTAACGATTTGAGATTTAGTGTTGCTAAAAAATGATTTTATAAAAAGACAAACCCTTTCGGAGTTCTAAACTCTGAAAGGGTTTGTCTTTTTATAAACTTTAATATTTCAATCCTGTCTCAGCTCCCTTTCCTTCGGAGAGTCCCAAAGCGTAGGGAGAGGAGAGGATTTCTATTTTTTCTCCTGATCCTTCTTCATCGCGTGAAAATACGCTGCACGGCTTAACGGCTCGTATTCTTCGGTTTCGCCTAACATGACCAGTTTATCATTGTCAGTTTTTCGGAAACTGTAATTCGCCAAATTTCCGGTGCGGGTACACACGGCATGTACTTTGGTAACATATTCGGCAGTTGCCATTAAAGCCGGCATCGGACCAAAAGGATTCCCTTTGAAATCCATATCTAATCCGGCAACAATTACTCGTATTCCCTGATTGGCCAAATCATTACAAATTTTGACAATTTCGTCATCAAAAAATTGTGCTTCGTCAATTCCTACGACATCACAACCTTGCGCCAAAATAGCAATATTTGCGGCAGCAGGAACGGGCGTAGAACGGATTTCATTGGCATCGTGCGACACGACCATTTCATCATCATAGCGCGTATCGATTGCCGGTTTGAAAATTTCTACTTTTTGCTTGGCAAACTGCGCTCTTTTCAAACGACGGATCAATTCCTCGGTTTTACCCGAAAACATGGAGCCACAAATGACTTCGATCCAACCAAATTGTTCTTTATGATTTACTGTATTTTCGAGAAACATTTTGTACTTTTCTGACTTAAAAAATGAATAGTTTTTATTACTTTGTAATGGATAAAACCGACTTAAAAATTTTATACTTTTACGTCGTTTCAAAAGTATAACATTTTTATTGAATCGGAGATTCGCGAGCTCTTATTTAAAAAATAAAATCATGCGAGCAAAGGTTCCTTCTTCCTTATGCTAAATAAAAATAGGAAGATATTTATTAAAAAGACCCGCCTAACACACTATAATTTCAAAAGTTATGAAAAAAAAATTGGAAGCCGATTTAATCAGCATTGCACACAGAATATTACAATTAAAAAATAAATCTGACATCAATCAATTATATCTGGAAACGCAGAAATTATATGAAAAACTTTCTGTCTTACGATTTGTAGAGGAGCACTTTAGTGAGGCAAAACCAACAATTGGTATTCAGGAAATTAACAGAGAAATTGAATCTATTTTTGACAAAACAGAATCGGTTCAACCGGAAGCTAAAGCAATAATCGAGAAAACTGTCGTTGAAGAAATCGCTGAAACGCCTTTGGAACAAGCAACAACAACTGCTGATGAATCTGAATCTGAAACAAATATTGTGGAAGAAGAAACTATTGAAGTTCCTTTGGAAGAAACAATTTCTAATGAAGAAGTAACTCTGGAAGAAGAAAAAGAAGAACCCATTATTGAGGAAGAAATAGTTGTGGAGGAAAAAGAAACTTCAGCACCTGAAATGGCAGCGTTCACTCCGGCTTTTGAATTATCTCAAGAGGAGGAAGTAGAAACGGAAGTGGAAGCTCCAAAGAAAATGGAACCGGTACAAATTTCTTTCGAAGATTTATTGGGTGGAAATTACCATGACACCCAATTTGTAAAAGTGCAACAAATTGAAAATATTCCCACTGCAGTAGTAATCGAAACTCCAAAAGAAATCGTTGCGGAGGAAGAAGAAACAGTTGAACCAAAAACAGTTTCACTGAACGAAAAATTAGCCAAAGGAATCAACATCGATTTGAATGATCGCATTGCTTTTATAAAACACCTTTTTGGAAACAGCAGCGAAGATTACAACCGTGTTTTAAATCAATTAATCACGTTTGATACGTTCTACGAAACCAGAGATTTTATTCAGGAAATGGTAAAACCGGACTACAATAACTGGGAAGGAAAACAAGAATATGAGGAACGTTTTATGGATATTATAGAGAAGAAATTCTTGTAAACTTCCTTAAATTTTCTGAATATACATTTGAACAAATACAGATTTTCTATAAAATTTGTATTTAATTATTTTATCTATGTCAAAATTATACATCGTTCCTACGCCTATCGGCAATCTCGAAGACATGACTTTTCGAGCGATTCGGATTCTTAAGGAAGTCGATTTGATTCTCGCCGAAGACACGCGTACGAGCGGAAAATTGTTGAAGCATTTCGAGATTGGCACACACATGTACAGCCATCACATGCACAACGAACACAAAACCATCGAGAATTTAATTTCGAGATTGAAAGCCGGAGAAAATATCGCCTTGATATCCGATGCGGGAACGCCTGCCATTTCGGATCCCGGTTTTTTATTGACCCGCGCTTGCGTTGAAAACGGAATTGACGTAGAATGTTTGCCTGGTGCAACAGCATTTGTTCCGGCATTAGTCAACAGCGGCTTACCCAATGACAAATTTGTTTTCGAAGGGTTTTTGCCTGACAAAAAAGGACGTCAAACCCGATATTTAGCATTAGCGGAAGAAACTAGAACGATGATTTTATATGTTTCACCCCATAAATTAGTGAAGACTTTAGCAGAATTCATCACCTATTTTGGCAAAGACCGCCAAATATCAGTTTCCAGGGAATTATCCAAACTGCACGAAGAAAATGTTCGCGGAACAGTTAAAGAAGTGGTCGCTCATTTTGATAAAATAGCGCCAAGAGGAGAAATTGTAGTCGTAGTCAGTGGAAAAACAATCACGAAAGAACCTAAAAAAAGTAAATTTTCGGAAGAAGAATAACCTATAAAAATACCATGAATTTAGAATCCTTTTTAGAAAAATTAAAGCAGACACCAGAATCCATCGCTTTTGCAGAAACCATTGCAACAATTGAAAAAAACTACGACTTTACTCCAACGGCATTTGAGAACGGTTTGCAACACAATGCAGCTGGAGAAAATTCAGGTTCCTGTAAATTATTTGCTTTCGCCGAAATTCAAAACCTATCAGAAGCAGAAACATTAGCTTGTTTTGGAGCATATTATTACGAAGATGTTTTAAAAAATCCAAACGGAACTGATCATCAAAACATTCGCAATTTCATGAAAACCGGTTGGGATGGAATTGCATTTTACGGAAGTGCTTTAGTATTGAAATAAAAAAGTTAAAACGCTAATTCGTAAATTAAATCGAAAGACATAATTAACGGAATTAGCGGTAGTTACTTTTTCGAATTCCTAATTTTTATAATCCCAAACCAGTATGCGTTGGACCCTTAAATCAAAACCTTCCGAAGATACCGTGAAAAATTTGGCGAAAGCTTTGAATGTCGAGGATTTTGTGGCCACTTTATTAGTGCAACGCGGCATCGAAACTTTTGAAGATGCCAAACGGTTTTTTCGCCCAAGTTTAGATGATTTGCACGATCCATATTTGATGAAAGATATGGAAAAAGCAGTCGCCCGAATCGAAGAAGCGATTGAAAACGAGGAAAACATCCTTGTTTTTGGCGATTATGATGTAGATGGAACCACCGCAGTTTCACTCGTTTCTTCCTATTTAAAAACCTATTATCCAAACGTGGCGACCTACATTCCCGATCGTTATGACGAAGGTTATGGAATATCTTTTAAGGGAATTGACTTTGCTGATGACAATGGATTTTCACTCATCATTGCTTTGGATTGCGGTATAAAATCCATCGATCATGTGGCATACGCCAAAGCACGAAACATCGATTTTATCATTTGTGACCACCACAGACCGGGAGATTTTTTACCTGAAGCCGTTGCCGTTCTCGACCCAAAACGAGACGACTGCACTTATCCTTATGATGAATTGTGCGGTTGCGGAATAGGTTTCAAGTTGATTCAGGCATTGGGGAAAAACAGAAACCAGACAATCGATGATTTGATTCCCTATCTGGATTTAGTTTCGGCTGCAATTGCTGCTGATATCGTCCCGATGACCGGAGAGAATCGGGTGTTGGCTTATTTTGGATTGCAAGTCATCAATTCTGACCCAAGACCAGGAATCAAAGCCATCATTCACCAAATAAAAAAACAAACCTTAGATATTACCGATGTTGTTTTCATCATCGCACCCAGAATAAACGCAGCCGGACGCATCAAACACGGCAATCATGCGGTGGAATTATTAACCGAATTTGATTTTGACCAAGCTCAACAATTTGCTTCCGAAATCGAGGCGTATAATTCGGAGCGAAAGGATTTAGACAAATTAATCACGAAAGAGGCGTTAAAACAAATTGAGGAAAACAATGAAAAAGAACGTTTTACCTCCGTAGTTTTTCAAGAAGATTGGCACAAAGGTGTGATAGGAATTGTCGCTTCCCGATTGATAGAAACCTATTACCGTCCGACACTTGTTTTTACTAAAAGTGGCAATAAATATGCCGCTTCGGCACGTTCCGTAAAAGGATTTGATGTGTATAATGCTCTCGAAGCGTGTACCGAACATTTGGAACAATTTGGTGGTCATATGTATGCTGCGGGAATGACGTTGAAGGAAGAAAACTATCAAATCTTCAAAGATGCTTTCGAAAAAGAAGTCGAAAGAACCATTCATCCGGATATGTTGACGCCCGAAATTGCGGTTGATGCCGAAATTGATTTTGCGGATATTACCCCAAAATTAATTAGAATCCTGAAACAATTTGAACCGTACGGCCCACAAAATATGACTCCAATTTTCCTGACCAAAAACATCAAAGATACCGGTTATGGAAAACCGCTTGGACAAGAAGACGAACATTTAAAACTTTTTGTTAAACAATCCCGAAGCCTCGGGACCGAAGGCATCGCTGCAATTGGTTTTAATTTGGGAAACAAAATCGAACTGACTACCCATCAAAAACCTTTTCAAGCCGTGTATTGCATTGATGAAAACGAATGGAAAGGCAAATTCAGTTTGCAATTGCGATTGCGAGATATTAAACAATGATTGTGTTGCTATGAAAAAAAACGACCCATACTCTGCCCTGCGTTATAAAGAATTCAATATTTTTTTATTATTACGTTTTGCCATGGTTTTTGGTTGGTCAATGCAGTTTATCGTGATTGAATGGGAAGTATATAGTTTGACCAAAAATCCGTTATCGTTAGGAATCATTGGATTAATGGAAGTCATTCCAGCTATTTCGATGGCATTATTTGCCGGACACATTGTGGATCAAAAAGAGAAAAAAGGATTGCTTTTCAAATGTATTTTAGGGTTTTCAATCATTAGTTTGGGCTTGTTTTTATTTACGTGGCCACCGTTTATAAAAGATTTTTCTACCCAAACTATTTTATACTCCATTTACTTTTTCGTGTTTTTAGGAGGATTGGTCCGTGCTTTTCTTGGCCCGACGATATTTTCTCTTTTGGCATTGATTGTTCCTAAAAAAATATATCCAAATGCTGCCACATGGAGCAGTTCCGTATGGCAAATAAGTTCGGTTTTAGGACCTGCAGTAGCCGGTTTTTCCATCAATTGGATTGGCGTTCACTGGTCAATGTCTATCGTTTTGGGATGTTCACTTTTGGCGCTAATCTCTTTAACCCAAATAGCAACGAAGCCTATTTTGAATCCAAAAATTGGGGAACCTATTATGGAAAGTTTGAAAGAAGGTGTAAAATTTGTTTTCAACAATAAGACGATTTTAGGCGCTTTATCATTGGATATGATTGCCGTTCTTTTTGGTGGAGCCGTTGCTTTGTTACCCATTTTTGCACAAGATATTTTAAAAGTGGGACCGCAGGGATTTGGTGTTTTGAGAGCCGCTCCTGCTGTTGGAGCTTTTTTAATGCTGATAATCTCCGCTTATATTCCTTTTACTAAAAATGCGGGTATGAAACTGCTGTCGGCAATTTTTGCGTTTGGGATTTGTATTATCGTTTTTGGACTTTCGTCTATTTTTTGGTTGTCAGTTACGGCTTTGTTTTTAAGCGGTGTTTTCGACGGAATTTCGGTAGTGATACGCCAAACTATTTTGCAATTGAAAACTCCCGATCACATGCGAGGCCGAGTTGCAGCTGTGAATTCTATTTTTGTGAGTTCTTCCAATGAATTGGGTGCTTTTGAAAGCGGATTAACTGCAAAGCTGATGGGAACTGTTAGCGCAGTGGTCTTTGGCGGAAGCATGACACTTATAACCGTATTTCTAACCGGAGCCGTATCGCCTACTTTTAGAAAACTAGACTTACAAAAAGATATAGAAGAACACGAAAAGAGCGAGTAATAAATAGATTTTTTAGAAAAAAAACTTCCTATAGCCAGTCGGTAAAATAATCTCAAGATTACTTACCGACTTTTTTATGTCTTTTTTATGTTTTATTATTTAGAATAAATATAAATAATACTTATATTTGTTTCAAACTGATGACAGATGCAAGAAATAAAACAAATATATCATAACAATTTAGGTACTTCTTTTTACTGGAGAAAGGATAATGGCATTGTACTGGACAAAGTCCAACTGGTTTTTAGAGAAATGGGTTTTTATTTTACCCAACAGGAACTGCAACTATTTAAGCGCTGTATTGAGGACAGCTATTTCCAAAATAAATGCTGCGAGGATTGTGAACTGAAAAACAAATGCCACAAATTTTTACTAAAAACGCCTTGTTCCCAAATTGATTTAGCCGTTTCCATGGAAGAATTAGATGCCGTAAAAGACTTGGTGGAAGGTACTTTGTTTAAAATAAATCTAGATGAATATTTGTATGGAGAGGGAATGAATTGAGACTTAATACTTTTTAATCTCAAAATTCTCGCCATCAAAAACACCATAGGTAAAATACGTAATCCAGTCACCCAGATTCACATACTCGGCATTTTCTCCTACGGTTACTTTCATAGGCAAATGACGGTGGCCAAAAATAAGGTAATTGTAGTGTTTGGTTTCTAATTTCCTTTTGGAATAAAGAATCAGCCATTCGTTGTCTTCGCCAAGAAAAGTCACATCTTCATCACCAGAAATCAATTTGTTTTTTACGGAAAGGTATTGCGCCAGCTTCACGCCAATATCAGGATGAAGCCATCTAAAAAGCCATTTGAAAAATGGATTTGTAAATATCTTTTTCATGCGTTTGTATCCTAAATCGCCAGGACCTTTTCCGTCGCCGTGACCAATAAGGAATGTTTTATCTCCAAAAGTGTATTCTTGATTGTCATGAAACACGGGAATATTCAGTTCTTTCTGGAAATAATCTTCCATCCATAAATCATGGTTTCCCACGAAAAAATAAATAGGGATTCCACTGTCTCGGATTTCGGCGAGTTTGCCTAAAACACGAATAAATCCTTTTGGGACTACAGTTTTGTATTCGAACCAAAAATCAAATAAATCGCCCAATAGAAAAATAGCTTCGGCATCGCCTTTTACCTCATCGAGCCAAGCCACGAATTTTTGTTCTCTCGGAAAACTCAATTCAGGTGTTGGTGCGCCAAAATGCTGGTCGGAGGCGAAATATATTTTTTTGTTATTGGGTAATTGCATGAAGTTACAGTATGGATTTCATATTATCACTAGCAAACCATTCTGCAAAAGAAGATTCGGTTTCTTGTAATTTCAAAGAGAAAAGAGTGATTCCTTCCGGTAATCGGCTGATGATTCTTTGAGAAAAATCGACTACCATATTTTCGCTTGTTGGTTGGTAATCTACCAAAATAACGTGGTGTCCGCGGCTCATTAATTCGTTTGCCAATTCGATATGCGGAGTCGTTCCGTTGAAAACAGTTGCATGGTCAAATTGATCTACAATTTCTTCTTTTACAATTTTCTTTAAATCCGTGAAGTCAATCACCATTCCAAATTTCACATTGGAACGATCTGTAATTGGAGTTCCAATTACCGTTACTGACAATTTATAACTATGTCCGTGAACATTTTTACATTTCCCGTCATAACCGTATAAAGCGTGTCCGGTTTCGAAACTAAATTGTTTTGTAATTCTGATATTGCTCATCGGAGTTTAATTTTGATGCAAATTTAGCAAATTGATATGAGAAATGAGATGTAAATCTTGGTATTTGGATTCCACTGAAGTCTAGCCCTGATGATCCCGAAGCTTCGGGAGGCATCCTTTTTATAAGGTGATTTTTCTTCACCTTATAAAAAGATATAGTGAACAGCAGGAAATAGCTCCTGAAATAAATCCTGAAAAAATTACTTTTTGAATTGGGACAACGCTTTTCTGGTAAAATCAGACAATACCAATTTTCCTGAAATCGCGGCGCGTTCCAGCAACAATGTATCCCAATGTTGCGTTCCTTCCCACAACACTTTTTTCATTTCCAGTAAAGCTTCGGGATTATAACTGGATAATTTAGCGCTGAAATCAGTTATTGCTGCATCCAGTTCTTCGGCGGTTTCAAAAGTATTGGCGTACAATCCTTTGGCTGCAGCCCAATCAGCGGTTTTCCATTCGTGGGCTGCGAGCGTCATTTCG
Source organism: Flavobacterium algoritolerans (assembly GCF_030010385.1). Taxonomy (NCBI): domain Bacteria; kingdom Pseudomonadati; phylum Bacteroidota; class Flavobacteriia; order Flavobacteriales; family Flavobacteriaceae; genus Flavobacterium; species Flavobacterium algoritolerans. The sequence goes on from NZ_JASCRZ010000001.1 coordinate 724,027, forward strand.
GCCATTGCCGTCTTACCGATTTTCTTGGAAACTACAGGTTCTATCACAAAGGGACCTATTCCGATTGCCAATTCCGATAGTTTTATTGATGCGTTTTTTGTCGCCAATGTATAATCACAAGCGGAAGCAATTCCTACGCCGCCGCCAACTGCTTTTCCGTGAACGCGACCCACAATAAGCTTAGAACACGAACGCATTGCATTGATTAAATGCGCAAATCCGGAGAAAAACTGGTTTCCTGCTGCTTCATCAGAAACAGCCAAAAGTTCATCAAAAGAAGCTCCTGCACAAAAAGCTCCCGAGCCTTCGCTTTGAATAACAATCACCGAAACGGCTGGATTCGTGCTCAAAATAATGAACTCATTCGTTAAACGATCCAACAATTCTCTTGGAAAAGAATTACTCGAAGGGTGACCAAATGTAACGGTTGCGATTTTATTTTCGATTGTTGTGAAGAGCGAACCTGTTGGGTTTTTTGATACCATAGTGGGGATTTTGATGTAAAGTTAAAAAAAAGTAAAGGAGGATTTGACTTTTTTTCATATAGAATGGATTTGCATTTTGAAATTTGCTTTTTGGGAAATTTATATGTTATATTTGCGCTCTAGTTTGGGGGATTAGCTCATTTGGCTAGAGCGCTTGCCTGGCAGGCAAGAGGTGATCGGTTCGAATCCGATATTCTCCACAAAATAAAACCGTAAAATCTTTTAATTAAGAGTTTACGGTTTTTTATTTTTAGAAATTGTTTGATTGTGTTTCTGAGGTAAGAAAAACTATTTTTAATAGTCTATTTTCCCTACTTGTCTCATCACGCGAACAATTTTAGCTTTTCGTCTGTTGATGTATGAGGAAGAACTGGTCGCCGAATATTTTCTTGGATTAGGTAATATTGCGGCAATACCTGCGGCCTGCATCGACGTGAGACTGGAAGCTCCTTTTCGATACCAATGTTCTGCGGCTGCCTGTGCTCCATACACACCATTTCCCATTTCGATGCTGTTCAAGTACACTTCCATGATGCGTTCTTTTCCCCAAATAATTTCAATCAGAACCGTAAAATACGCTTCAAGTCCTTTTCTCAAATAACTGCGGCCTTGCCAAAGGAAAACATTCTTGGCTGTTTGTTGTGATATGGTACTTCCACCCTTTATTCTTCGGCCTCTTTCATTGCTTTTATACGCTTTTTGCATTGCGACAAAATCAAAACCATTGTGTTTCAGGAACGTTCCATCTTCACTGGCGATTACGGCTTTTTGAAGATTCATCGAGATGTTTTCAATAGGTTCCCAGTCATGGCTGAAAAAAACTTCTTTCCCGGTAGCTTTGTTTTCAATCGCCCGAATCACCATTAAAGGCGTAAACGGAACCGGAACAAATTTAAAAAGTACCACAAAAAACAAAGAGAGTCCAAAGAACCATAACAATGCTTTGAATAAAAAACGGGTTAGTTTGCTCATAAAAGAGGTGGGTTCTTTTTTAACGGGTTGTCTTGATTTTCTTGGTGTTATTTTCGTTGCCATTATACTAAATCTGCTAATTCTGTTCCAATTAAACTTCCTATTGCCACTCCCATTCCGCCCAAACGTACGCCACAATAGACATTATCGGACAGTTGTGAAACAATTGGATTCTTGCTGTTGCCAATACCCATAATACCGCTCCAGCGGTGCGCAATTTGGAAATCCTGATGAGGCAAAATTACTTCTTTTAATAATTGTTCCAATTTTTTTTGGACGATTTCTGTTTGCCCAAATTCTGCTGTGTTCTCCGTCTCAAAATCCAGGTTTCTTCCTCCGCCCAGTAGTATTCTATCCCCAATATTCCTGAAATAATAATACCCTCTATCTAAGTGAAAAGTCCCTTTTATGTCTAAATTTTTAATAGGCTCCGTAATTAAAACCTGTGCTCTGGCTGGTTTTACGGCTCCATTTGTCAATGTATGGGCAAAACCGTTCGTAGCAAACAATATTTTTTGGGTACTAAAACTGAAATCGCCAAGAGCCACTTCCACTCCATTCCCTTTGTCGAAATAAGAGGTAACAGTTTGTTGGTTTAAAATTAAAATATTTTTAGAAACCGCTTCTTTCAACAACGCCTGCATCATATTTCCGGTATCAATTTGCGCTTCAAAAGGATTGAAAACCAAATATTCCTGTATGCCGTTGAACCCAAAACGGTCTACTTCCTTGGCAAAAACATCCGCTTTGAAAAGTGGTCTTAAAATTTCATTGATAAACGGTAATTTCCCGACACACTCACTGTAACAACTTTCGTCGTCTTTTAAAAACAACTCATAACCGCCATACGGTTTGAAATCTATCGTATCATCACCGAGTCTTTTTCGTAACAATTGCAAGCCTTTCCATCGTTTTTGAACAAGATGAATCACTTCTTCCTCTGAATGGGATTTTAAATCATCTATAATTTCTGAAAGGCTTCCGAAACACGCAAAACCGGCATTTTTCGTACTCGCTCCCTGCGGTAACATTCCTTTTTCCAACACTAGAATTTTGCTTTCGGGGAATCTTTCGCGCAAGCGTAATGCAGCATGCAAGCCCACAATACCGCTTCCTACGATAGTATAATCTACATCAGTAAACCAGTTTTTTAATTCCCAATAGCTCAAATCCATGTTCAATTTTTTTCATAAAAATAATAATTTTTTGAAGCTAATCCTGCTATCCGTTATAAATAAATTTACTTAACTCCAAATTAAAATAAAAGTAGTGTGACGTAATCTGGGCTAAAAAGCAAGTGTTAAAAACGAAAAAACATCAAATTAAATTGGCTAATTTTAGCATTCGAAAAAATCAATTATTTAAATGAAAAAAATACTGCTTATACCCTTATTAATGATGAGTTTAAATGCTATGGCACAAAATGTAATGACTCCAGAACTACTTTGGAAACTAGGAAGAGTAACTCCTTTAGGTATTTCCAAAGATGGAAAAAATATAGTTTACAAAGTAACAACTCCTTCTGTTCAAGAAAATAAATCGGACACAAAATTCTACATTTTACCCGTAAATGGTGGAAATCCAACCGAAGTAAAAGAGACTAAAGATCTATTAAAAGACAAGAACATTTCTCCAGACGGGAAATATATTGTTTACAATGAAGAAGTAAAAATCGAAAAAATTCACGGAAAAGATTTTTATCCTGAACTGGAAAAATCAGATGTTCAAATCTACGATGGCTTGAATTATCGCCATTGGGACACCTGGAACGAAGGTAAATACAACCATGTTTTTTACAAAGAAAACAAAGAAGGCGCAACGGGAATTGACATTCTGAAAGGAGAAAATTTTGACAGTCCACAAAAACCTTTTGGTGGAAACGAAGATTACATTTGGTCACCAGACAGCAAAAGTATCCTTTATGTAAGTAAGAAAAAATCAGGGACCGAATATGCAGTTTCTACCAACACCAATATCTTCGAATACAATCTGGAAACTGGAAAAACTAGCAATCGAACCGAAGAAAATCTAGGATATGATATTGCTCCTCAATTTTCTCCTACAGGAAATTTGACTTGGTTACAAATGAAACGAGACGGTTATGAAGCCGATAAAAACGACCTGATTGTTAGTTTCAAAGGAATGAAAATGAACCTAACGGCAAATTGGGACGGTACTGTCGATCATTTTATCTGGAGTAGTGACGGAAAAAAAGTCTATTTTGTGGCGCCGATAGACGGTACAAAACAATTGTTTGAAGTTAATTTTCCGGGTCTTGCAAAAATAGTAATTACCGTTCGTCAAATCACCACTGGAGAATTTGATGTCAATGATTTAGTTGGTTTTTCTGGTGACAACATTATTGTAACGAGAACTGATATGAATCATGCTGCGGAAATTTTTTCGTATAATTTAAAGAAAAGCACTTGGAAACAATTGTCCAATGTCAATACAGCAACGTATAATTCTTTGGCGTTAAGCAAAACCGAAAGAAGATATGTAACGACTACGGACGGTAAAAAAATGTTAGTTTGGGTGGTACTTCCGCCTAATTTTGACGCCACAAAAAAATATCCAACACTTTTGTATTGTCAAGGTGGGCCACAGTCTCCATTGACACAATTTTATTCTTACCGATGGAATTTACAGTTGATGGCTGCCAATGGGTATATTGTTGTTGCTCCAAACCGTCGCGGTATGCAAGGTCATGGCGTGGAATGGAATGAGCAAATCAGTAAAGATTGGGGCGGACAAGTAATTGATGATTACCTATCTGCAATTGATGATGTAGCGAAGGAAAAATATGTTGATGCAACACGTTTAGGATGTGTTGGCGCCAGTTACGGCGGATATTCTGTTTTCTATTTAGCCGGAATCCACAACAACCGATTCAAAACTTTTATTGCCCATGACGGTATTTTTAATACCCAAAGCATGTATGGAACTACCGAAGAAGTTTTCTTTACCAACTGGGATTTTGGCGGTGCTTATTGGGAAAAAGATAATGCTGTTGCACAAAAAGCTTATACAACATTCAATCCAATGACGCTGGTAGAAAAATGGAATACCCCTATTTTAATTATTCAAGGCGGAAAAGATTTTCGTGTACCAACTGGACAAGGACAAGAAGCTTTTCAAGCGGCACAATTACGAGGAGTAAAAAGTAGATTTTTGTATTTCCCCGAAGAAAATCATTGGGTATTAAAACCTCAGAATGCTCAGGTTTGGCAAAGTGAATTTTTCAAATGGTTGAAAGAAACTTTGTAGATTTATATATCGATAGAAAACAAAAAACCTCACTTTTCAGTGAGGTTTTTTTTATATTTTGAATTTACTATTCCGGATCGTTCATTTTGAAAGTATCCATAAATGCAGTTGTGTACTCTCCTGCTATGTAACGAGGATCGTCCATCAATTGTCTATGAAACGGAATTGTCGTTTTTATTCCTTCGATTACAAATTCATCCAAGGCTCTTCTCATTTTACTAATGGCTTCCTCACGAGATTGAGCAGTAGTAATAAGTTTTGCAATCATTGAATCGTAATTTGGTGGAATAGTATAGCCTGAATACACGTGAGTATCTAAACGAACTCCATGTCCACCTGGCATATGTAATGTTGTGATTTTCCCCGGAGACGGACGGAAATCATTATAAGGATCTTCTGCATTAATTCTGCATTCGATCGCGTGTAATTGTGGCAAGTAATTTTTACCCGAAATAGGTATTCCAGCAGCAACCATAATTTGCTCACGGATTAAGTCATAATCAATAACCTGCTCCGTAATTGGGTGCTCCACTTGAATACGGGTATTCATTTCCATAAAGTAGAAATTACGGTGTTTGTCCACCAAAAATTCTACTGTTCCAGCACCTTCATATTTAATGTATTCGGCTGCTTTTACAGCTGCTTCACCCATTTTTACACGCAACTCATCTGTCATAAATGGAGATGGAGTCTCTTCGGTTAATTTTTGATGACGTCTTTGAACGGAACAATCTCTTTCAGAAAGATGACAGGCTTTTCCGTAAGAATCACCTACTACTTGAATTTCAATGTGGCGTGGCTCTTCGATTAATTTCTCAAGATACATTCCGTCATTTCCAAAAGCTGCCGCAGATTCCTGACGTGCACCTTCCCAAGCTTTCAACAATTCATCTTCTTTCCAAACGGCTCTCATTCCTTTTCCACCACCACCAGCAGTTGCTTTAAGCATTACTGGGTAGCCAAAATCTCTTGATAATTGTAAAGCTTGCTCATACGATTCTAAAATTCCTACTGAACCTGGAACACAAGGAACACCTGCTTCAATCATCGTAGCTTTTGCGGAAGCTTTATCTCCCATTCTATCAATCATCTCAGGAGAAGCTCCAATGAATTTGATACCATGCTCTTGACAAATTTTAGAAAATTTAGAATTTTCAGAAAGGAATCCGTATCCTGGGTGTATTGCATCTGCATTTGTAATTTCGGCAGCGGCAATAATATTTGACATTTTTAAATAGGACAAGTTGCTTGGAGGTGGTCCAATACAAACCGCTTCATCAGCAAACTTTACATGTAGACTTTCAGCATCTGCAGTAGAATAAACGGCTACTGTTTTTATACCCATTTCCTTGCATGTCCTAATTACGCGTAACGCAATTTCCCCTCTATTGGCAATCAATATTTTTTTAAACATCTTTATTTGAAATTTTAAATGTTGAATTTTAAATTTTAAATTACTTCAAATAACGAAAACTCATCATTCAAAATTTATAATTTATAATTTATAATTTCTTATGATGGATCTACTAAGAATAACGGCTGGTCAAATTCTACTGGAGACATATCGTCAACCAATATTTTTACAATTTTACCAGAAACTTCAGATTCAATTTCATTAAATAATTTCATGGCTTCAATTACACAAAGCACGTCACCTTTAGAAATTGTTTTACCTACTTCAACAAACATTGGTTTATCTGGAGATGGTTTTCTGTAAAAAGTTCCAATAATTGGAGATTTTATGGTGATATAGTGCGCATTTTCTACTACTGGAACTTCTGGAGCTGCTGCAACCGGAGCAATTTGTTGCGGTGCTGCTGCTTGTGGAAGTGTAGCTTGAGCTGGCATTTGTTGAACATACGTGGTCTCAGTTACATTCCCTTCTAAAGTTGTTCTGATGGTAATTTTTACATCATCCATCTCTAATTTAACTTCTGCAACTCCTGAATTTGCTACAAACTTGATTAGATTTTGAATTTCTTTTAAATCCATAATTATTTGTTTTTAGTTTAAATTTATTTTTTATCGTATGCCCATTTTAGATATATAGATCCCCAAGTGAATCCACCTCCAAAAGCAGCCAAAATTATCGTATCTCCTTTTTTGAATAAATGTTCAAAATCATTAAGGACTAATGGTAAAGTCGCAGAAGTTGTGTTTCCGTATTTTTCAATATTCATCAGCACTTTAGAATCTTCTAAATTCATTCTATTTGCTGTTGCATCGATAATACGTTTATTGGCTTGATGAGGAACTAACCAATCAACATTTTCATTGGTTAAATTATTTCTTTTCAGAATTAATTCACTTGAATCAGCCATATTGGTTACAGCATATTTAAATACTGTTTTTCCATCTTGAATAATATTGTGTTTATTATCTCTTACCGTTTCGTAAGAGGAAGGAAGTAGAGAGCCACCAGCATCAATCTTTAAAAAATCTCTTCCGATTCCATCACTGCGTAAGTATTCGTCTTGCAACCCTAATCCTTCATAATTAGGTTCAAACAATACTGCTCCAGCTCCGTCTCCAAAAATGATACAAGTTGATCTATCTGTGTAATCTACGATAGAAGACATTTTATCAGCACCAATTAAAAGTACTTTCTTGTATCTTCCGGACTGTACGTACGCTGCTGCAGTTGACATACCAAATAAGAAACTGGAACATGCTGCTTGCAAATCATATGCAAAAGCATTTAAAGCTCCTATTTCGGTTGCTACATATACACCTGTTGCAGCAACAGGCATGTCTGGCGTTGCAGTTGCCATTATCAACAAGTCTATTTCTAGAGGGTCGATATTGGCTTTAGCTAATAAATCTTGTGCAGCTTTTATTGCTAAAAAAGAAGTTCCTTTACCCTCTTCTTTGAGGATTCTTCTTTCCTTTATTCCTGTACGAGAGGTTATCCACTCGTCATTGGTGTCAACCATGGCCTCAAGAGCTTTGTTAGTTAAAACAAAGTCTGGAACATAGGCTCCAACAGCGGTTATTGCGGCTGTAATTGTATTCATTGTATGCGATTATTTTTTGTCAAATGTTGCCATTTGAAAAATTTTTAAAAGACTTGAAAATTACAAAAAAAATTCCATTCTCATTTGATTTGGAACTTCTTATTTAACGAAAATTATAAACAACAAAAAAACTCTCACGATGTGAGAGTTCGAATATCATTTACAAAAATGTATTAAGCAACAGCTACAGATTTATCTATAACAACTTGCCCTCTGTAATACATTTTACCTTCATGCCAGTAAGCTCTATGGTATAAATGCGCTTCTCCTGTGATAGGACAAGTAGCAATCTGTGCTACAGTAGCTTTGTAATGTGTTCTTCTTTTATCTCTTCTTGTTTTGGAGATTTTTCTCTTAGGATGCGCCATTTTACTATATTATTTATCCGTTAATAGTTGCTTTAATTTGTCCCAACGTGGGTCAATATTTTCTTCTTGTTTATTCTCTTTTTTTACTTCTTTTACTATAAGTTCATTAAGTTTAGTCAAAGCTTCTGTTTTTAAACTTCCATCTTTAACACCTGGATGAACCCGCCTTAGAGGTACTGACAATACTACCATTTCATAGATGTATTGTGCAATATCTATTTCAAACTCCCCATGAGGTAAAATCAACAATTCTTCATTGTCATTATTATATTCCTCGCCAAAACGAACAATTAAATTCATTTTGCCTTTAACTGGTAAGTCAAAATCTTCGCTTGTCAAGTCACAAGGTACATTTACTACCCCTTTATGCTTAAAACTTAATTCTAACAGCGTACTTTTTTTCTCTAAAACTACATTTACTTTGATATTTGAATCTTGATATTCATTATAATCAAAGATTTCAAAGAACGAATTATTTATTTGATACTCAAAATGATGTTTTCCTAGCTTTAATCCTATAAAAGGTATTAAAAATTCTTTTGTCTTCTTCATTTCAACAACATTTTGACCCTAAACTTCGGGAGTGCAAAGATATAAAATTATTGCAAATCTAATAATGTTATTCACTTTTTTTTGTTCACAACTGTTTTTCTTTTGTTTTCAATGGCTTCACACTGATTTCGGCATATTGATTTCTCGAATGATAAATATCAATTGCAAGATATACAGCCTCTTTGAACGAGTTAAAATCAGCCACTCCTTTTCCAGCAATATCGTAAGCAGTACCATGATCCGGCGAGGTTCTTATTTTATTCAAACCCGCAGTATAATTCACGCCATTACCAAACGATAATGTCTTGAAAGGAATTAATCCTTGATCGTGATAGGCCGCAATAATAGCATCGTACTTCTCATATTGACTACTTCCAAAAAAACCATCCGCGGCAAAAGGACCAAAGACCAAGGTTCCTTTGTCAAATATCTTTTTCAATGTTGGCTTTATAACCAAATCATCTTCGGTACCAATAACACCTCCATCACCACAATGCGGATTCAATCCCAAAACAGCTATCTTAGGCTTATTAATACTAAAATCTTGTATTAATGATTGCTTAACCGTTTCAATTTTTCTTTTAATCAATTCTTCCGTAAGATGAGAAGCCACTTCACTTAACGGAATATGATCCGTCAAGAGCCCTACTCTTAAATTATCCTGAACCATCAACATAAGTGCATTTCCCTCAAGTTCTTGGTCTAAATAATCCGTATGCCCCGGGAATTTAAACTCTTCCGACTGAATATTGTACTTGTTTATAGGTGCAGTCACCAATACGTCTACAAGACCATCTTTCAAAGCTTTGGTAGCCGCAACAAATGATTTTATAGCATATTCACCTGCTTTAGGATCATTTACCCCTAGATTCAGATCAACTCCTTCTCTCCAAAGATTGAGAACATTAATCTTTCCCGGAACAATTTGATCTAGTTTATCAATTCCATGCAATAAAGAAGCCGATTGAAAACTTTTCTTCACGAAAGACAACAACTTAACATTAGCAAAGATAACAGGAGTACACAACTCTAACATACGAGAATCCTCGAATGTTTTTAAAACAACTTCGCTTCCAATACCGTTTAAATCTCCTATAGAAATCCCAACGATTATATTTTCTGCTTTTTTCATCATGACCTAACGTTATTTATTGCTAATTTTGAAGTGCAAATTTAGTAAAATAAAACAAGAAATGTTTACAGGAATCATAGAAACCCTTGGCACCATCCAAGAAATAAAAAAAGAGAACAGTAATGTTCACATAACGATGAATTCATCGATTACCAGCGAACTACAAATTGACCAAAGCGTTGCTCATAACGGAATTTGCCTTACTGTTGTTGCTATCAATGATACTTCCTATACCGTAACCGCAGTAGATGAAACGATAAAAAAAACAAATCTGGGCGATTGGAAAATTGGAGATAGCGTTAACCTAGAAAGAGCAATGAAACTTGGCGACAGACTTGACGGACACATCGTACAAGGACACGTAGACCAAACAGGAACCTGCATAATCGCAGAACAAACCGATGGAAGCTGGATTTACACCTTTGAATACAACGAAAAACTAAACAACATAACCATCGAAAAAGGTTCAATTACCGTAAATGGCGTAAGCTTAACCGTAGTGAATTCTAAAAAAAATGAATTTAGCGTAGCCATAATCCCTTACACGTATGAGCACACTAATTTCAAAACCTTTGAAGTTGGTACAAAAATAAATCTTGAATTTGATGTAATTGGCAAATACGTTTCTAGACTATACGCTAACAAATAACTCGCAACAACACTAAAAACAAAAACCCCATTTAAATTGGGGTTTTTGTTTTTAATATATTGGTGTAAATGATATAAATTCCAAATAATAATGAAATTGCAATTATTATAACACTATTTTCATCAATAGACAATCCAGGTGGTGGTGGCGGTTTTTTTGACGTAGGTGCAGGAGGACCAGAACCTCCAGGACCAGCAAAAACATCCACAATCCCAAAAAGGAAAATGATTAAAAAATAAAATTTATTTGACTCAATTTTCATCGGCTTCAAAAATAGTAAATTTACTGAAATAAAAAAATCTATAAAATCACAAATAAGAAAGTCTTATCCCTAACATCATAACAAAGATACGTGTTTTAGTCCAACTTGGTTTTTAGTAAAAAAAGAAAAACCCTCTAAAACATTTGTTTTAAAGGGTTTTGTGGTCCCACCTGGGCTCGAACCAGGGACCACCTGATTATGAGATAGACTATTAATGTTTGTATTTAATTGCATTTAGCTTCAAAGCTACTGTATTATAGTTATTTATCATTTTTAAAAAATATTTTTGTTTCATCCTGCTTCACAATATGTATGCATTTGTTGTACGTATGTTGAACTTTTAAAAATATTAAAAATGAAAGCTAGTGTAAAAATCATCCTAAAAAAAACAATGCTTAATGATGGCACTTTTCCAATTAATTTAAGAATAACGATAAACAGAAAATCGAAATTCTACAAAACCCCTTACAATGTATTACCAAAATTTTGGAACAACAAAGCAAATGAATTTACATCTAAATTCCCTAATTATTTACAATGTAATCGAATATTAAATTCAATAAAACAAGATGCTTCCAAAATAGTAAATATAATGATTGAGGAAGGTCATAGCTATTCTCTTGAATCATTTGACTCTTTATTTAGACCTGAAGAAGTTAAAAAACTAAGCTTTATCGCTTATTTTGAGGAGAGAAAACTCCAATTAAAAGAATCTGGAAAAATAAGTTCAAGCTGTTCCTATCGTGACACCATTTCTGCTCTTATGAGATTTAGATCAACAATTATAACTTACGATTTTACAAAAATTAATTACGATTTTCTAATAGCTTTTGAATCTCATTTACGAGCTCATGACTGTAACGATGGTGGTATTGGCGTATATATGCGCAATATTAGAGCAATATATAACTCAGCAATAAAATCTAAAATTGTTTCTAGTGAATTTTATCCTTTTAAAGATTATATAATTTCAAAATTGAAATCCAGTAAAGTAAAGAAGGCTTTAAGTAAACAAGATTTACAACTATTACTGGACTATGACATATCTGAAAACAAAGAGGGCGCGAAAGCATTGTATGCTTATCTATTTAGTTTTTACTGCCGAGGTATGAATTTCACAGATGTAGCTGAGTTAAAATGGGAAGATGTTGATTTAAGCAGTTTTTCGTATATTAGAAATAAAACGCAAGTAAAATTAAATATAAAAATTCCAACTAATAATTATACGAAAACTATTCTAAACTACTTTAAAATTTATCGACCATTTGATACCGATTATATTTTCCCAATTTTAGACAAAGATGAAAAGCTATACACAAAAGAAGAATTGAGAGATAGAAAAAAAAGTGTTTTAAATTATTATGGGAAACTTCTCAACATTATTGCACTCCAATGTGGTATTAAAAACAAAGTGACTTTTTATACTGCTAGACACACCTTCGCAACAATATCTTTAAAAAAAGGTATCAATACCATCATGATTAAGCAAGCCTTAGGACATCAATCTATTAAAACAACTGAAACTTATTTAGAAGATTTCAATACTACAGATTTAGATTTCGCCTTTGAGAACTTAATCTAAAATTATTGGAACTTTCTAATACAAAAACTTCATTTTTTACGAATGTAATTATAGTTTCTGATAAACTTATTTTTTTATAATAAGAAGGATTATCGATCCACGATTTTTCCTTTTATAATTTTCACAAAGAAAAAAAGAAAAAAAAGAAAGTCCTCGCAGTAGTGGAGGTTTCAAAATAAGTCAAGTTTTTTTGAAAAAATACTACCACAATAGTTTTCAAGAATAGAAAGTGTGATTGTATACTGAAGAGTAGTTATGGAAATGTGAGGGTGGAGATTTTTTCAAAAACCCGTAGGGCTTGAACTTTACTTTTTGAAACTGGAACTTACCTTTACTTTCTTTTTTTTATTTTTTTTTCGAAGACGAGTGTTGTTGTTTACCGTTTTTAGGGGGAGTTCTTATGGAATCGGCAATCAAACACCCCCAAGCACCGCAGAAAATAATAATTGTAGCGATAGCGGAAATTATTATTTTTAGAGGAGCGAAGTGGCGGGGTTGCGGCAATCGAACAGCCACCCTAGGCCGAGAACGAAACGTAGTCCCGCTTTTTCTGCGGGACGAAGTGCAGAGAAGGGCTAGGAGCGTGAAACGGCGGGGTATAAAATAATATAATCAGCCCCTTTTCGGGGCGTTCCTTAATTTAGTGCAAAGTGCTAACGGAGCCAACCCCGATGGCTGTGCGAAGGAGCAACCGCCGAAAAAATAAGGGGCGATAGACACAATAGTGCTGGAATGCAGTGGAGCGTAGCCTGCGGAGTGAAACGAAATGAAGCGGTATTGTGGATGTAATAGCCCCGACGAATGCAGGAAGCGACCGTGTGAAGACGAGGAACGAAACAGCGCAAAAAAAAGAGCTGCTTTTTTTCTAAGCTGCTCTTTTTTTTGTGCTGTGAAGTGCCTGTGAAACGGACGAAGGAGGCTTTTTCTGCCGACGACCGACTGGAACAGCCGAGCGGAACAAAGGAAGCGACCGGAGGGAGACCGCTTAATTGCCCGTGATGTTAAATGATACTTTGTTTTGGAAATGAATCTTTTTTTTGAAATTAACTGGACGCATTAATAATGTATTCCAATATTTCTATTTCTTCTGAAGTTAATTCTATATTATGCTCTAGATAATACTCATCATCTCCTATTTTTATTGCACTCAAAAATACTTCATAATATTGTGAATTAAATATTGGTGAATTATTTTTAAATATATCGAAATCCCTACTGTTGAAAGAATGATTTTTTTTAAGTGATTTTGTACTAGTGAAGTACCAGTGAAATCCTCCGATACAATATATTTTAGTCAAGTTTTGTAAAAGCATTGTCATTGAAACCGCTACCAAATCATTTTTGTCTAATAAGTGTCTTTGAGATAATATTTCTTCACAAGCTTCTCTATCAACAAAATCATCTTTTACCAAAGCCAATACAGAAGGAATCATTTCTTCGTTTTTTATAATGTCATTGTAATAGCCTTGATAGATTTTAGTTTTTTTATATGACTCAATATTAGTTTGACCAATGTATTTTTGAATGAATTCACTTGTGAAACTCTCCGTAATTAATTGTCCAGTCTTGTTGTAAATTTCTTCGTCAAGAAGTAATAATGGCAGTGGGTCAACAACTAATCTATAAACAGCGACAGCACCAATACTTTTTATTAAGAAAAATTCAAAGTCAGAAATTATTTTTTCTTGATTTTTTGAAAAATCATCTCCCCGATAAGTATAGAATTTATTCAGTCCTTGCTTATGAATATATTTATTCATTCGTTGTTTTACTTGCTCAATTTCATTGAAGAAATCTTGCATTTCTTTTTTGATATCAGCAAAATCACTTTTCCGATGATCTAATTGATTTATCATTTGATTGTGAAGTGGGAAGCGTTCTTCCTTTTTCCACTTTATCATCTCTTTTTTTCTATTCGGTTCATTATCATCAACAAAATAAATTGTAGTTGTTGAAATTTCCAATGATTGTCTAAGGGAATAAAAGGCACAATCAAAATAACCTTTTTCAAAAAGTGCAATAGCATTTATAATGAGTTGAACCGCTTCTTGAAAAAATTGATTTGAAAACATGGCATCAAATCTCCCAGTTCCTCCCCATTCAATATTATTTAAATCTCTATAATAATCTTCTTTTCCAGCAATTGGACTAGGTATTAAATATTGAGATTCCTTATGTTTTATAAAATCAAAACTCATTGATTTAGTTTTTTTTTATACAATAGTAAAACGTATTGTAAGTTTATAGCTGTGTCGGGTCTTTTCTATAAAATATGAACCTTTTAATTATTACTTTTTGAAGAGTAGTTTTATTCAAAACAACATTTAAAGTTAATACGAGAATGTATAGATCACTAATTCATATAATGAATTGTTTTGACCAATATGATTCTTGATAAAAAAATAATTATTGGATTATTCTTGTTTTTTTAATACTGTGTTGTCAGTAAATTTAAAAGTATAATCGCTGTACTCTTCCCAAAATTCTTTAGATATTTTCGATACCAAAACATCTCGTGTTGTCTTACCTGGGTAAATAATAATATTTTCTTTATTCATCGAAGTAATTAATAAACTCCATCCTTCTATAACACCTTTGACATAGGAGGGATCTTTTATTACATATTTCTCTAATTCTTTATTTTCTTCCTTATTCAGATCTTTAGGGGATATATAAACCATTAAAACATATTTCTCTTTATTTTTAAGTAATAAATGCCTTTCATTTAATTCAAATAAACCTATGGTTGAACGTTTCTTTTCAAAATTATAAATATCATTTTTTTTCTTTCCTAAAGAAACCCTCTCTTCGATATATAAACCAAGTCCTTCATTTATTAGTAGAGGACTTTGAGAAAAAAGAGATGTTAATCCATTACTGTACGAGTGAAGTATTTTAGTTTTATCATTAACTTTTTGGATTGTCTGTCTATCTAAAAGATTAAACAATCTTTGGGGAATCAATGGATATAAATTAGAAACAATATCGTATTTATCATCAAAAGGATTCCATTCATCAGTACATATCAATATATCAAATTCTGAAAATGAACGTCTTTTTTTGATCAAGTTTGTTTTAATCAGATTTTCTTGTTCTATTGAAATATTGGAATTCTCAATGTTAATTTTCTTAGCTGAAATTAATTTTGTCAGTATCATTTTTTTTGAAAGAACATCAAGAGTTGATAAATTAAAATTAATTAAAGTGATTTCTTTTGATGATAAGAATTCTTTTATGGAAAGTTGTTTATTCAATACATTAGATAACTTCTCCCAAATTATGTTTCCATATTCAGTATCTGATAAGTTATTTATAAAAAGTACATCTGCAAACCCGATTTTTTCAAATACGTATTCCCATAATAAATGAAATTCTTTATCGGTGGACATGAATTTATATTTCTCAATATGATTTTTAGTTGTTTCTATAATTACTTTGATTAATAATTTAGAAATTTCTTCTGCAACTTTTTCGCATTTTTCGGGATAGTCTACTATTGATGTTCTATCAACAGACAATTGAGGTCTTAATTCTCCAGTGAAATTTATAATTCCATTGTTATGGAGTTCATGTGAGTAATAATTATCGATACGAATCGAATTATTATTATCTATAAATATCCCATCAATACTAAATCCCCTGCTACCAACTTCTGGTGTTATATACATATTTTCAAGAATGAACCCTTTTTTGGGAAGGGTTAAAGTAGTTCTGTATTCAACACCATCGCAATTTATTAAAAGTGGGTAATTTTCAATAAACTGCTTTATTTCATTGTATTTTTGTTTTAAAGGATAAAAACGACCACGATTATTTAAATAATCAAGTAAATAAGAATCTTTTTCTTGGAGTTCCAATTGTTTATTATTGATATCAATCAAGATCGGTTTTGATAAGAGTTTTATACTTTCTCCATTTTCTACTCCGATTTTTACAATTATATTATCCGGAATAATTTGAACGAAATGATCAATTTTATTGTACAAATGTTCATTCCAATTTTCAAAAAGCGGAAGATACGAATCGAACTCCTCAGGTAAATTAATATTTATTCCAAATAGTAAAAGTCCTAATTTTTCTATCTTGCTATTATTCAATACGTTTTGATTTTCACTATTAAGTAAAATTCTGACTATTGTTCCAGATGTAGGTAGTTTTTCTTTTTCTAATGATAAAGTCTCTTTATAATAAAAATGCTCATGCGGTCCATTAATTGAACAGGAAATCCAATCATCATTTTTTGTTTTGGTCGTAATTTCTATTTTATCTCCAATCATAAAGCAGGAAAGAATTCCTATTCCAAATTGAGAAGTTGGAGTGAAATTTCCTCCCCAATTAGCCTGTTGTTTGTAAAAATCAGATGATTTATAATAGGAATTACCAATTTTTAAAAGGTATTTTTCAATTATGTCTTTTGTCATACCTATACCATTATCAGTACAGGTTAAATACACCTTATCTCCCTCTTTTTCAATATTAAATTCAATTTTACCTTCAGAAATAATATTAGAAAGATTGTTTTGTGACAACATACAGCGACAGGCATCTAGTGAGTTCTGATAAAGTTCTCTAAGGCAGGCAAATTTATCTTTGTATAATCCAACTCCCATCAATAGTTCTAAAATCTTTTTTTGATTCAAAGAAAAATTCAAGCCTCTTTTAGGTAAAAAGGAATCATTATCGTTAACAATATTTATTCTATCTACTTTGTCTTGCAGATTATAAATATAGCTTTTTTCCCACTGTCTTTGAAACTTAAAATAGTTTTGAATCTCAGATTCAATCCAGTCAATATATTCGTGTAATTTAAAATATGTATCAGGGTTTTCGCAGTAAGCTCTAAATGATATTTTGCCATTTTCAATTGAATAATTCGCTCCACTGTTTTTTATAGCCCATTGTTGAAAACTATATTCTGATTTAAACAATCTTGAAGTACGTAAATCAATTGGTGCTCTGTCATAACTAAAGTGAATTACATCTCCAAGTCTTAGCATTATGGCTACAAATTGTAAGTTAGCACTATCTGCACCGTAATATTGTGCGTTGACGCTAAAACTATTGATAAAGCTTGCATCTTCACCATGTGATCTACAGATTAAAGCTAAATCATGTGCCAATTTTTTACCCCATGCGGGTTGTTCAAATGCGTTGCCAAACAAAATATCTAAATTTTTTATATAAGCTTCAATTCTAGAATGATGTGTTGCTCTAATAAAATCAATTCTAATGAAATCATTCAGTTCTTCAAATTCAGCTTGATTTTTTACTTTCTTTAATTGATCTGCAAAACCATTTCTGAAATGTTGATACTCAACCAGTAAATTGCCGAGATATTTAATTAGATCATCTTCGCTATTAGGACTAAATATCCACCGTTGTACATCACCTTCAAATATTTTATAGAGTTTGTCTTTTCTTTCTTTAATTAATTCAATTGCAGACGATAATTTTAATGGTGTTTTTAAATCATGTTTTATTGAAAAATCAGATGCAGAGTACAAATCATTTCCCTCGGTTAATTTCATTGTATTTATTTCCCAATCAGATGGAGCCATTGCACAGTCGTGAAAAAAAGCAGAAAGATGTAACAAGAATAATTCATATGATGATAATGAATTTAAGGTTTCATCCCCCAAAAGAAGTTCTATATTAGAGATTACTTTTTCACTATGTTTTTCATCATGAATGTCAAATTCAGACAGGATAGTTATAATTCTTTTAAGGTGTACCCTTGATTTTTTTTCTAAATCATCCGCTAAATTATAAAGTTTGAGATCTATTTTGACTTCATCATTAGCATTATTACTTCTTTGTTTTAATATCTCAATAATTCTCATAGTGTTATTTTTTCTGATTACTATAATTCCCCAATAAACTCCAAAAAGCTTTTGGCTGAATGACAACCCTCAATGTTTTTGGTTAAGAAAACCATAAAATATTGTGGTTTTATCCTTATTCTACAACCCATTTCTGGTTCTAAAATGTTTTGACTTTATATCTTCATTATCCAGAAAATCTCCTTTTGTTTCCACTAAAATAATATTGTCTATCTAGATGTAAAAAATAAAGTTGGGTTAAAAAGTACTGTCGATGGAGTTTATTTGATAAATCTTGAAATAGACCTTGGTTTGAAATCACCCCAAGGCATTAGACGTTGTTTAGGATAGGATATAAACAAAAATCTTTTGGAGCGAGTAAAGGCAACGTAAGCGTTATTTTTTTCTTGTTGTAATTCTAGTCCTCCTTTATTCACAGCCCTGTAATCAGGAAATGTACCTTCATCCATTCCTATTATAAACACAATATCGCTTTCCTGACCTTTCATGGTATGGACAGTACTTAAAGTAATACCATTTTCATTTTTAGGATGATTTGTAATCCCTAGTGAGATTGAGTTTTTAAAACCGCTCAAAGTTCTTTTTTGATTCTTCATTTGATAAGTTTTCCAATTACTATCAAATTCATCGATATCCTCAATAATAAGTTTTCTATCATCGTCTGTTAAACCATCAACTTTATTTTCTTCAAACAATTTTCTAAACTTTTTAATTTCTAAAGAAAGATTATCTATCGTTAGAGTATTTACAAAACTTAATGAATATATTGACTCAGGAAACTTAGATGATTTAATTATTTCTTCATCATATACATCTGATATATTGAGTAACTTTTCAAGCCTACTCAAATGGAGTTTGTCAGAAGGATTTATTTTTATGCGAAAATAGTAATCGAAAATTTGCATAAGGGTACTACTAAACTTCAAACCTATATTTCCACTTTTATAAAAATAAGGTATTTTATTTTCTTTTAGCGATGACTCTACATTTTTAAAAACGTATTTATTTCTGGCTAAAATTGATATATTATCGTAATTAATTTCTCCCTCAATGTCTTTATGTTTTTTTAATTCGATTAACTTTTTGATTTTATCAACAACGAAATTTGCTTCTTCCTCTTCATTTAACAAGCCATTTATTTCAAAAATTCCATCGATGACGTAATTAACTGCTTCAGCTTGTAAGCCCATCAATTTATTTGATGCTTCAATAACACTTCTTGAACATCTATAATTTTCAGTTAGTGTATAAACTGTTGTTCCAAAATCTTCTACAAAATCATTCTCCATATAATCGGAGGTAGAACCATTAAAAAGATATATTGCCTGATTTGGATCCCCAACCATCATTATATTTTTATTCTCATTACCTACCAAAGCTTTTAGTAGATAGTATTGGGCTTTATTTAAGTCCTGAGCCTCGTCTAAACACACATATTCGTATGTTTTACGGTAAAGATTAGCAACCGAATCATTATTTATTAATAATTGATAGATTAATAAAATTAGGTCGTCAAAATCTATAGCATTGTTTGACTCTAAGATGTCTTGGTATACTTCATATAAATTACGAAATTCTTCATTTTCAGAATTAGATATAAGCTCCTCAGGAGATATTAATTCTCTTTTGACTTGAGAAATAAAATTCAAAGCTTTGTATTTATATTCAAACAATTGTTTCCCCTCTAAACCGGAATATATCTCTTGAAAATATGGAACTTGAAAAATAGCCTGTTCTATCAATTCGATTCTATCAGAATCTTCTTCAAAAATATGTGGCATTGAAGAGTAACCCAATAATTTAAAGCGTAACTCCAAAATTGATTGACAAAAGCTATGAAAAGTACCAACAAAAACTTTTTCTTTTACCCTTTCAGATGTTCCAAGTCTTTCTTTTAATTCTTCTCCAGCTTTATTTGTAAAAGTAATGGCTAATACTTTTCCCTTAGATATATTAACTATTCGCTTAATCCTTTCAGTTAGAACTCTAGTTTTACCACTACCGGCACTTGCCTTAACTAAATATGCTCCTTCATCAAGATCTACTATTTTTTGTTGATTTTCAGACAATTCAATATTATTCATTTCCTGTTGGATTTAATTTTTTACTAACCTCCTCAAATAGTTCAATAATCTTTG
This sequence comes from Flavobacterium algoritolerans, assembly GCF_030010385.1. Taxonomy (NCBI): domain Bacteria; kingdom Pseudomonadati; phylum Bacteroidota; class Flavobacteriia; order Flavobacteriales; family Flavobacteriaceae; genus Flavobacterium; species Flavobacterium algoritolerans. The sequence continues at coordinate 744,288 of NZ_JASCRZ010000001.1, forward strand.
CAGGCATCTCTTTATCACTGTTATATATTAATTCAGATAATATTGGAGGATATTTGGTTTTGCTGTCTGAAAGTAAATCATTCAAGGCTAACAAACGACCACCATCAACGCTATAATCTCTTAAAACATCTTCGAAAATATTTTGATTGCATGTTTCACAAATATTTGCTGTTTTATTGCGATTCTTTAGAGTCCCATCTTTCTCAATAATTTTATCTTCTAGTCTGCCTTGTAGTAATTCATTCAAGCATAATTCTATTTCATCTTGAAAACCACATCTTAATAAATAGTTTTCAAAATCATCTCCATCATCAAAAAAACAAATATTTTTATAATTAAGTAAGTCAATATCTTCAGTTGAGTTAGTGAGCTTCTTTAAATCTTTTTTAAGTTTTTTTAAAATGGGTATTTCTCCGTCACTTAAAACATACCAATTGATTCCTAATTTTTCTGCAAAGTTTATGAAAGGAAAATAATTTCCTCCACCTCCAATACCGACTATATCAATACCTAATTCAATTACATCCTTACCAAAATGTTTCTTAATTAAAAGAGGAAGTGATTGTTCTTCGGTTTCACCTTCACATAGTATTATTGCTTTTGAAAAAAACAGTTCCCCTCTTGTATTAACAACATGTCGTTCAATTTTTCTTATATCCTCCGGGGAGAATTCAGTAACTTCAATTTTTTTGACTTCTACATTTGAATTATTTTTTGTCAATGAGCGTATTTCCTTTAATTCGGCAGAGCCTGCAATGTAACTTGAATGTGTTGAGATGATTTTTTGTCCAGGAATAGATTTTAGTTGAGAATATAATTTCTTTTGCGCGTTAGGGTGCAAGTGTGATTCGGGTTCTTCAATAGCAATAATTGGAAAATACATTTTTGCACTGGCTTCAAACTTTCTCTTGTAATATTGTAAAAATGATTTTAAAACTAATAAAGAAGACCAGCTTCTCGTTCCCATCCCGTGATAATCCATTGAAAATTCAGAATAAGTAATATTAACACCTTTGTTAAGATCCTTTAATTTCTTTGTAAAAGGTGTAAGACTTACTGTGTTTTCTGGATTGTCCATAGCTGTATCAAGCTCTAAAAGAGTTGATTCTATATTTGAAAGTACATCACTACTTTCTATGGTACGTCTATTCAGCTCTTTAATTAATTCTTCAATAGCTTCTTTATCATTGGAATCGTATTCTATTGTAGATAATAATCTACCAAAATAAGAGGTTTTTGATTTAATATCATCCAATATATCTCTATTAGCATCAATGTAGAAAAATGGAATTTCATCAAAATAGAAATTCAAATCCTTATCATATTCGTTTTCGTACCAAGAAATACCTCCATCTTCAAATTTTGCCCACTCGTCAATAATATATTGTTTTTTTCTGTATGTTTTTTTTGAAAAATCTTCTTCAATTATTGTTCGGAAACTAAGAATTTGTTTTCCTTCGTCTGTAAGGGTAATTCTATCAGTTGTTATAACAGAGTGCCAATCATCTTCAAACTCATCGATTTGTGAAAAGTCACCATCAACCGGAATCATAAGTACATCGATGATTATTTTATTAGACATTCTTGCTTCACAATAAAAAAAATCATCAATAGAAATTGATAAAGAATTACTTAAAGCAAGCTGAAGTGCTTTTAAAAGTGTTGTTTTTCCAGAATTATTACACCCTACTAAAATTGTATTAGGCTCAAAATCAATTTCAATATTTTCAAGACCTCTAAAACCGTATATTCTTACTTGCTTTAATAAAATTCCCATATTTTCATTTCTTTTTCTTTAATTAATCGTAATGGATTATCTTTTTCTTGTGAAAGGGAGATTGTTGTTGAAAAAATAGATGTCTTTTTTTTTATTTAAGCATAGTCTAATTAAAGCTTACAACTCCCCAATAATCTCCATAAAGTTCTTGGCAGTATAACAACCCTCCACGTTTTTGTTCTCAAAAACCATAAAATATTTATAGCTATCTCCTGATTTTTCCGCCCACTTTTTACCTAAAACATTTTTTGCTTTGCTGTCGTCATTATCAAGGAAATCTCCTTTGGTTTCTACTAAAATGATGTTTTGCTTTTGAGTATATAATATAAAATCTGGATAGTGATTATTGCTAAATCCGTTTAAGTAAAAACCTTTGTCTTTGGTCACTGAATTTCTGTGCCAAAACAAGACATTTTCTTGTGAAGCAATATCCATTATTAAACGCTGTTCGAAATTATTCATATCGCCTTCACGTTCGTAAAGGGATTTGTCAATTTTTGCCCCTTCTTTGCTATGAACTAATGTTTCTTTGAATTTGAAACTTGGTTTGACAATAATTTTATTGGTATCTAATAGTTTTTTGAATTCCTCTTTAGCGTGTTGATTAGCCAATTCAAGAATTTTGGCTTTTATTTTTCCGACATAAGGGAATTCATTATTGACAGCATCAATAATCTCTTCGGTAGAAAATTCACCAAAAATACGCTCAATGTATTTTTTGATTTCCTGTTCTGGAATAGGAGTCATATTGCCAATTTTACCAACCATAATACTGGTAATGTCTTTGACTTGCCTTTCTTTTGGTTTAGCTACAATAGTGTCGATTAACATTTTTTTTGCCTGCACACTAAATTTAGAAATTATCGCATCTTTCCGAACTTCATCATAATCTACTTTTACAATTTCGGCATTAACATTATTAAAATCAATGTCAATATCTTTTGAAGACAATTTAAATGTGCTCAATAACTGATCTCTGTTTAAGAAAACTTCTCCCTGGCTAAGTTCGTCAAAAATCAATTCACGACTTAAAACATCGGTCTCTAGTTTTTTGTAAAATTGTGGCAACTCGATGCTTTCTGCTACTTGATGAAAGTGTTCGACTATTTTGTAACGCTTTGGTTCTTTTCCCATTTCTCTTAAAAGGTATTCGGTGCTGTCTCCTGTATCTTTTGCTAATCTTGTCTCAAATTCGTTGCCATCAATAATCGCTTTCTTGGTCATTAGATCAAGAGGAGAGTTAGCAACAGGTTTGAAATCTTTCTCTGTTGGATCAAATGGTATTGCATTAACATTGATGTTTGTAATGTCATTATCATCAAATTGGTTGTTAATTTTAACATCGTCTGAACTACCAAACAATTCCTGGTTTAAAGCTTCTTTGTCAGATATTGGAGCAACGGTATTTTCACTGATAATTTCTTCGGCATAATAATCCTTGTTACTGAATCCGGCATCTTGCAATCCTTTTACAATATTGTCTAAGGTTTCATTGAATTTTGCGGAAGCCGTTAATACAAACGACAAATTCAACAATGGTTCTTTGTGTTTCAAGACATAAGGTTGTCGTAGAACCCTCCCTAAAATTTGTTCTACTTCGACAGCGGAAGATTTATCGGCTAATGAAGCCAAAATATATGCAAATGGACAATCCCAGCCTTCTTTTAAAGCGTTGATTGTTATAATGTATCGAACAGGACAGTTTTCGTCCATTAAATCAATTCCTTTCAACTCGTCTAAGCCGCTTACTTTGATTTTGATTTGTTCTTCTGGAATTTTCAATTCCATTAGTTTTTCTTTAATCTTTATATAAGTGGTATTGTCACTTCCTTTGATATTGGATTGTGCCTGAAATAAAATTATTGGTCTTATTTTTTTACCACCATCTAAACTTTCCTGAATAGCTAATTGTTCTAACTGTCTTTGTAAATGTAAGGCACTGTTGATTACTTCTTCTTTTCGGCTATGGTTGTAAACTATCACTGGAAGTTTTACCATATGCTCTTTTTTCAATTCAATGGCATTGACATAACTAACAATATTGCTGTTCTTTTTTGGAGTGGCTGTTAAATCCAGTACAAATGATGGATTAAGGTTTTGTAACATTTCTACACTCAAATCACTTTCGGCATTATGACTTTCATCGACAATAACCAAAGGATTAAGACTGCGGATAATGTTTATCAAAGCGCTTTCGTCGGTATCGGGTAAAACCAAATCTTGTTCGACAACGGTATCTCTAAAGGCTTCTAAAGAACCGTTTTGTTGGTAAATTTTACGGTCGTCTTTTTTCTTGGAATTGATGCGTAAACTACTGAAATTGAACACGAAAATATTTAACTGTTCTGAAACGGATGTTGGATTGAAATTGGCACCTTGTAACAAGCTTTCTTTTTCATATACTTCAACACTATGATTGAATAAAGTGTTTAATTTTTGACGGTATGGATGTGACGAATCCGATAAACTTGAAGCCGTTTGTTGTAATAAATTGCTCCAAGGCACTAACCAAACGACTGCTTTTGGCTTGCTACTGTCGTAAGTGCTAAAAATAGAGTGTATGGCGTTGCAAGCAATGAAAGTTTTTCCTCCAGCGGTTGGGACTTTTATGGCAATGTGCGGTGTGTTGATGATATTCTCTTTGTATGGCACCATTCCGCTGTAAGTTCCATCTAATTTTAATTCATACGCGCCTACTTTATCTTCCCAATATTGTTTGAAAGCTATTGCAGGTTTAGGATGCTTTTGAAGGTATTCTAAAAATAAATCTAAATCTGTGATAACTTGTTGCTGGTAGGATTTTAACTCCATATTTTGTTTTTGTTTTTAGCTATAATGTACTTGTAATGTACTATTAATAAACTATTAGTATGCTTTTAATGTACTTTTAGTATATTTTTTTGATTATTTCATATACAATTTTATATATTTGCACCGAGTTCATCATTCCGTTTGGATGAAGGAAATCGAGAAACGCAAGCCTAGATGCTCTGCGTTTTTTGCTTTTTATCAATATACCACTTCTAATTTTCGTTTGTATTTTTTTAAAAATTTATCTCTAGCTTTATCTTTTCCCTGAACTAAATAGGCAGTAAGCAAATAGTATTCGTGTACTTTTCGAAGCGGTTCCAATACTATCACATATTTTTCTACGCAGTCATAAATATAGGTTCTTATCCCATTTGGTTCTTTTACGGAAAACACTAAAACCTGGTCTTTCTTTTTCTCATCAATGTGAAATTTTATCCAATGCAAACGTTCGCAACGGTCCTTATCATAATCACGCTGCTTTGTTTTTTCGTCAATTGTTTTTGTAGTAAGATGGTAAAAATGTCTATCTAAATCTATTTTATTTTCGTGAGGTGTTGGATTTAGTGGTTTAGTTCTAAAAACAATTCTTTTTTCGGGAACGATATCCCTATCATAGATTTGTCTTAAACAAACTGCCCTTTGTTTTACAGAATAGGAATTGAGCTCCAATAACTGGTTGTACTTTTTTAACAGATTAAACGGCATATTATTGAAGTTCGATAAAAAACATATTAAACAAATTGTCATAAGAAGTTGCATCTAAACTTTGCGTGGTATGATGTTTAATCCTGTCTATAATCTGCCTTTTAGCAATTACTTTTCTGTCGGGGTCATTCAAATTATAGGATAAAGCGCCCATCAAAAAATCGGCAAGCTGAAGTATTGTACTTTCGTGAGACTTGACATTCTGAATGTTTCGAAACACCCCGTATTTAGTATTCAGAATTTCTTTGAGCTTGCCCACTTTGTAAGCGCTCAAACTATCCTTAATATCGATGTACACATTATAAGTGAAGTTGCTTTTAATATTGTGGTTTAAAAGGTAGTAGTACATTTTATAATAAAATGTATCGTAATCCTGATTAAAAGCACCGTTGTTGATTTTATTTTTCCGAACAACAACAGTCCTAAAGCGAAGTTCGGTATCAAAAAAATAATCGACTAATTCTTTGTAAAATTGAAACTGAGAATTGGACACATTAGACCATTTTATTTCACCATAAAAATTGTGCTTTTTCTTTAGGTCGTTTATTCTTTCGGTATGACGTTTTACTTGATTGTATGCCGAACTCACATAGCCCAAAAGCATGAACGCTTTGTGATCGTTTTCGAGATGACAACTTTCATCACAATAAATATTGAATGTTTTTGAAATCATAATGCAACTTTATTTTTTCTTGAAATTTTTAAAGTGGTCGAATTCGACCAATTTAAAATCTTGTAATATCTCTTGGTATTTTTTTGAAAATGATATGATGCTTTAGCATAAAATCTTTTTCGAGCAAACAGTTGTCGGCATAGATGATGTATTGACTGGCTTTGTGTTTTATTTTTGCCATAAAATCATAATCTACTGTGGTTACTCCATCAACAATATAGTAAAAATAATAGTCGGTTTGGTCTTTTGTACCAATACGATAATTGTCCTTTTCTAAATTATCTACCGGAATAAACGTTGTTCTTGTTTCTGAATACCAAATGTATTTTAGGATATTCTCAATTCCGACAGCTTCATTTAGTATGTCTTCTTCGAGAAACAAAGGTTCGCCAAGTTGATAATAATCAAAACTTCCGCCAGTTCCTTCTACTGTTTTTTTATCTTCACCATAACCATTGATTACACGTTTTACACGTTCAGCAGTAATGGTGTTGGCATAATCTTCCATTTCTATCAAGATGAACTTTCTATTGCCTCCGTCTTGTTTGTTTAAGTTTAAAACTGCGTGCGCCGTTGTACCTGAACCTGCGAAACTGTCCAAGATTATGGAGTTTTCATCAGATCCAATTGAAATAAATCTTTTTAATAAATCAACTGGCTTTGGAAAAGAGAATTTTTTATCACCAAAAATGTGTTGTACTTCAGCCGTTCCTTTTCTGCTAGAAACCTCCGTATCTATTTGCATAGATCTCATTACTTTCGAATCTAGTCTCGTTTTTTGAACAATTCGATATTCACCGCTTCCTGTCACATATCCTATAATTTCTTTATTTAATTCACTAGCAGCCTTGGGTTTTCCCCATCTCCACACCCTAGGGATACCCTCCTTTTGAGATACTACAGGGTATACTTCAATCCAATCATTTTTCTTTTCCAATCCTATCTCATAAAAATCATTTTCAATTTTATTATTAGGGTTTAAGTAAAAAGGATAATATAAATTAGGTCGAGTTTCTGGATTAAAGGCTACATTACCATTGTATAATGGATATAAATTAAACTCTCCTTTGTCGTCTTTATACTTAAATTTTTTATCCTCTTCTTTTAGTTGGAAAGTAACTGTTGAGTTATAATTTTTAGAATAAAAAAGTGCATATTCATGAGTTTTTCCAATAGGACCATAATCAATTCCACTTGGAGAAGAGCTTATTACAAAATCTCCTAAAAAGTTTTTTTGCCCAAAAATTTCATCCATCAGTAACTTCAAATGTGCATGCTCATTATCATCAATACTAATAAAAATGACACCTTCTTTTGCCAACAATTTATGAAGCAATTTTAAGCGGGGATACATCATACACAACCATTTGTCATGGCGTGTTAAATCTTCTCCGTCTTTGCCTACTACTTCGCCTAACCATTTTTTAATTTTCGGATGGTTTACGTTGTCGTTATACACCCAACTTTCGTTTCCGGTGTTGTATGGCGGGTCTATATAGATACAATTTACTTTTCCTTCGAATTCCGGCAGCAAACTTTTTAGTGCTTCGAGGTTGTCACCGTGAATAATCTTGTTGCCACTGTTATTGGGTTCGGATTGTTGCACTCCATCAGCAAAGCCGTATTGAGGTTCCAGTATTTTGTATGGTACATCTTGGTGATGGTTGATTACTTTTTCTTTTCCTATCCAGTTTAATGTTGGCATCTTTAAATTTTAAATTACAAATTATGCCGACATGCGGCAGGAATATACATTTTGTAATCTTAAATATAATAGATTACAAAACACATCCTCTAAGCTACAAACATACAAAAAAAGCAATCTATAGTAATATGTTTTGATACAATATAACCAACTGAAATGTAATCAGCTTATTACATTTTAGTCTTTTTGATTGAGTTGTATCTTTCCCGAATTGAGTACAAGGGCTTTCAAAATTATTTAATTCTTTAAAACATAACACGAATAAATTTCAAATGAGTTCCTAGTTGTATTCTACCGAAAATTAACTTTTCGAATTCTATTCTGGAGTTGTCCAGCTCCGATTAATCAAAATAACCACTTAATTCATTTAACAGTTCTTCAAGCGTTTTTGTTTTTTTTAAAATTCCAATTCTTTTAAATCCAGTTCTATCACATTTCGGGACTAATACAGGACTAATTTTTGATAGTGTTTTTTCCAGTATTGTGTTTTTTCCAATTCATGACTATTATTTTTCATCTTGTAAAAACCCCTCGGGAAAATTAGTCAATCGGATATTTACGGTTTGACCTACTTGTATTTTTCCAGAATTCAGTACTGGAATTTATAAATTCGCTAAAATTTTAGAGAATAAAAAAACGAGTTTTTGCAAATGCTTTGCAAAAGAAAAGTAATGTTCGCAAAAGCCCGCATTACCCTCAATCCATATAAATTCCCGTCTAATATTTGCACGTAACAATCAAAATATTAGCCTAATACTCTAAGAAAGAAACGAAAATGCGAAAATGGATATTGATAACTTGTTACAAAGAAATTTATTAGGAGGTCAAGAGTACGAGCCGTTGTTTCCCAAGGTTGATTGTTACAATTACATCTTGAATAATTTATAAAACCAATACAACCTTTTAGTAATAGATGAGAAATATGAATTTAAATCACTGAAATGAGAAAAACCCCGCAATAATAGCGAGGCTCTTCCGTCTTATGAAAACAAATTTTGAATTATTTCTTATTTATATCATGGATTTTAAATTTTGAATTAAAAATTAGTTCTATTCCAAAATTGTCGTTTACTAATCTGGTTCATCTTGCTCAAAGCTCAATAACCCGTCTTCAATAACCAAGTTGTGCAATTCATACATTAGTTTCTCAACAATAACATTCATCTGAAGAGCCTCTTCTTTTTTGAGCTTAGACAACTTATGATGAAGGGTCATATGCTTATCTAAATAAGGAAAGAAATCAGTCCAGAACTGCTCTATTAGAGAATTATACTTTCGTATGTCTGAATCTGCATAGAGACATAACTGCCATAATGTTTGATTAGAAAGATAATTAGGCAGGTAATACGTTTTTACAAAAATGTACGTTCTGCAAAATGACATGAAAAATAATGCAAAAAGGTATTCTAAACCTTGATAGTTTTCTTTATCATCATTGGCTATTGCAAAAAATTGCAGGGCAATATTTTTGGTCGGCTTATAATAAAAATGCAGATCAGCGTGATAAGGATTGTGAGGAACCTCCCAGTGAAACTCAGGAAGATATTTACTCGATGAATATATCAGATATTCGTTTTGAATAATGCTGGAAAAGAAACTCTGATTCTGATACAGATTAGTCTGAATCCAGTAACGGCTGTGGCTTAACAAAACAAAATCATGTTTTCCGTCTATTTTGCTTTTTAGAGATTGAGTGATTAGCTTTAATTTTTCATTACCCGCCCCGACAGCTATAAGCATCAGATAATAAGTCGTTTTTTCGCCGTAGGTAATTTGATGATATAAGTAGATTTCTTCAACTTCTGCCATCTCTAATATAGTTTCTATTGCAGTATCTAAAATTATATTCTCCGGCTTCTTTTCAATTTCATATACAGCCTCATTACTTTCATGCAGTCCTTTCTTTATAAGCTTCTTTAATTCGGCAAGCCTTTTTTCCACAAGAAAATAGAGACTTCGCTGGGCAATTCCAACAGCTTCATACATTTCTTCCTTATAAATTACATCATCATCGGCAGACGCTTCTTTTGCTTTTGTAAATAAATCAGTAAGATAAAATTTGCTGCGGTTGTTTCTCACGAAGTATTTCTGAATATCAGGAATATATTCTATAAGATTGTTGATCCTTTCATCTAAGCTCAGCAAAGCAGATTTACTTCCTAAGTACAGTTCTTCTAAATAGTCAAGATCATATTGAACAAGTCTTGCATAGGATGTAAAAACGCTGTTTGAAGAACCTTCTGAAATGAGATTTTTAATCTGCCACGCATGAAGATCGTGATCGTGGTAAAAATTGTTTTCATACTCATTGAATCTCTTCTTGAATTTTTGCCATTTCTCTGCTTTGAAAATAGAATTTTCGAACTCATTATTCTGGTAGATAACCGCAGACTCACGGCAGTAAAACGCAAGGAAAGGAGAACCTAAAGAATAGTGATGACGAAGTTTTGAGGAGAAGATAAAAGCTATATTAACCTGAAGGTGTTCTTTAACTTTTCTTACCCACTTACTCTGCTGAAGTTTTTGAGCATCTATATTGCTTTCAATATTGATAATAAGACAACTAAATTCCGAATACTGTTGTTTGGTAAAAAATATTTGAATAACATTATACTGATGGGCTAATTGTCTGATTATATTTTCCAAATATTCATTTTCGAGTTTTGGAAAATTAAGTTTTTCTAGAGTTTTCATTATACCGTGTTTTTGAAGATTAGATAAAGGATGTTTTATTCCGTTGCAAGTTCAGTCTGAGCAGTTTTCTTTATTCTCTCAACACCTCTTTCTCTCATTAGTTCCCCCGCATCAAGCATTTTGATTAAATGGATATAAGGTGTCGTCAGGTCGGAGTCAGGATCTACATAATATGGAGACAATGAAAGCTCTGTGATTTCACATAAGAAAAATTCGAACTGTTGTAGTGTTCTCTCTTCAAATGCATTTTGAAGCACCAAAAAAGGATTGTCGAATTCTTCTTTGGTCAGGGAAGAAAGATGAAATACAGTTTCAGAGCGGGAAGACTCTTTTACTTTCCATTTCTTGTCTTTTGCCTTCAGGCAGTAACAGACTTTGAGAAAAGAGCATATAGCAGTGTAAAAGACAAAAGCATTGCAGGGTGCATCCTGTTTGAAAACTTTTCTCTTATAGCAGTGAAGTACTGCTTCACTTAAATTCTGTTTATAATAATCCAGATGTGCAAAATCAAAAATCGCGTCAAACGCCTCAAATGGATTTCCTGCCATAAACCCTGCCCAAAATCTTGTTTCGAAGGATATTTTATTCTTTTTCATACCTTGGAGATTTAATATTCACAAGCGAAGTTCTTCTCTTTAAAGTGGATAATCTATTCGAAAAGCGGATATAATATCTGATAAAAGGGATATTTTACAGGATATTTTTTTACCTTTGAACATCAGACTTTTTAATCCAAATGGCTTTATCTTTGAGCCTTCAGAAAATTGATACTCATTATGGAACAGAAAATACATCAGGGAAGAAACGTAAAACGCTTCAGAGAAATGCTTGGAATTAAACAAGAGGCATTGGCTTATGATCTGGGAGAAGACTGGAATCAGAAGAAAATTTCTATGTTGGAGCAGAAAGATGTAATTGAAGATAATATTCTTAGGCAAATCTCAAATGCACTAAAAATTCCTGTTGAGGCGTTTGAAAACTTTGATGAGGAGCAAGCAGTAAATGTTATTGCAAATACTTTTGGTAATAATGGTATTGGATATCAGAGAAATGATAATCCTACTTTTAATCCTATAGAGCAAGTGCTAAAGATGCATGAAGAAAAAATTGCGTTATACGAGCGTATGTTGAAGGAAAAAGATGAAATGATGGCAAGGCTTGAAAAATTAATCAGTAAATAATTCTAACAATTATTTTGGGAAAATATTATTAGAAAAAAAATCATTGATAAAATATAGTAATTCAACAAAGATACTTTCGAGTCTCTTATTTGCTCCCAAATTTTATTTTTAGGGAATTTCATTTGTCTCAATTCTAAAGTTTAAAAAAAATGTGAAATTTTGTTATCTAAAAAAAGATAACTTTACATAATTCATATAATTTAAAAAGATTCATAATATGGGAGAAACAATATCATTAATAGCTGATTTTTGCGGTATACTAGGATTTTTCATTAGTATTTTTGCAGTGTCTAAAGTATATACTCTAAATAAAACAATAGGCGATATAAACAATCAATCTGCAATTGGTAAGGAAAATAAACAATCAATAAAAACAAGTGTTAAATAGACAATCCATTCTCGGGTTTAATAATAATCAGGAGATTACTCAAATTGTAGTAGATGATAAATATATTCATCAACTAATTTCACTTCCTAACAACCCTAGTGATCTAAACAAATTAGTACTTCTTATATTTAATGGAATTACTGATAATGATAGCCAGTATGAAAGACGTAGTTTGCCACCAGATATTGATGAAAAACTTAGTTTCAATAATGTTTTGACCTATCGCTTTTTAATTGAATCAAATTATAGTGAGAATGCTTACTACCTCGAGAATGCATATGAATCCTTAAATACTGAAACGCCTGGTCAAAAAAAGGTTTTTTTGAATTATATAAATTCTATTTATTTAAAAGTTCTCGGTGATTTATTTCAGGATAATTCTACAATGAGTAAAAAAGAACTAATAAATAACTTTGCTGATACAATCATTTCAAATGTCATTAGTTCGCTTTTGATAAGTATAGGTTCAAACAATAAAGAGGTCGCGCATTTAAGTGGAGAAAGCATTAATTTAAATATTTTTACGATAGTTTGTCATGCATTTGTGGACTGTAAAGTATTAGAAAATCCTAACAATTAAATGTTATTACCACAAGATATTGCCCCAGAAAAAAGCCTCTATGTAATTGGTGGTAGGATTATAGAAATTTTCAATGTTATCAATAGAAGAACTATTGATACTAAATCTTTGTATAATTTATATATATCTGAATTTGCAAAAGATAACTTAAGTTTTAGTTATTTTCTATACGCCTTAGACTGGTTATTTATAATAGGTTTTATTGATATATATAATAACACAAAAGTTAAAAGATGCTTCTAAAAAAATTAATTGTAAGCAGGAGGGAAAAAATCATTAGAGATGTTCTTTTTAACGAGAAAGGATTAAATCTAATTGTAGACTCAACTCCCATTAGAGTTATGAATTCTGAATCTGGCAATAATGTCGGAAAAACCACATTCATTAGAGCAATCGATTTTTGTCTTGGTTCTACAGGGAAAGATTTATACAAAGATAAAGAAACAGGTAATGACAATATCGAAGTCAAAGATTTTCTATTTAACGAAGATGTTATTTTTGAATTAGACTTACTATCCAATGACAATAGCATAATAAAACTACGAAGAAGCTTTAATTCTGAAAATGATTTATTTATAGATAATGTTAAATATTCTGATTTAAAAAAATATTGCTTTAAGTTAAATGAATTGTTTTTCGGGATACCAGCTGCGCAGACGAAAATTAGTTTTAGAACTATAATAAAAAAATTTGTAAGATCTGACCAACATTCTGAATCAAGTCTATTAAAAGTCTTATCAACATTTAAAAGTGATAATGATTATGAGGCTATGTATCTATATTTATTTGGTTTTCCAGATCAAGAAATTATCAGTAAAAGATTAAATATTTTAACAGAAATAAAAAAATTAAATGCCTCATTAAAAAAAATGAGTGGTAAAAGTATATTACCTAAATTAGAAAGTAGATTAATACAAATCGATCAATCTATTTCGCTTCAAGAAAGTATAATAAAAACCTTTAATCTTCCTAAAACCTATGATGATTTATTAGACAAATTAAAATTTGTAAAATCAGACAGCACAGAGCTTTCATCTGAAATTGCGAATATCAATTTAAAATTATCATTAAGTAATAAATCCAAAAACGAACTTACTGAAAGTAAAAGCAATATAGATCCCAAAATAATTAAAAATCTATATCAAGAAGCTAAAGTGTTAATTCCAGAAATTCAAAAAACTTTCGAAGAAGTTTTAGAATTTCACAATAAAATGGTTTACAATAAATTAAATTATATTGAAAAGCACATTTTAAAACTTGAAAAAGAGAAGAGACAGAAAGAACAAATATTGAAGCCAATTTTGGATGAACAATCAAGAATTTTAACTTTATTAGATAACACAGGGAGCTTCGATGATTTAATAAAAGTTAGAGAAGAACTTAATGAATTGTATACTAATAGAGGGAAAATTGTTGGTCAAATAGACGAAATTAAAAAAATCCAAAAGTCTATTGAGGATAACACAGACGAACTAGAAAAAGTTAATGAAATTTTTAAAACTTATTTAGATGCTCTTAATGAGAATATTCAGGAAATATTCAATAAGCATTTTAAAAACTATACTTTCCAAACTCACGGAGAGCAAATCTACATACTCTATAATCCCGAATCAAGAAAATTTGAATTTGACAATATTAAAGGTAATGTTGGTGATGGTTATAAAAAAACTGACATTATCGCTCTAGACTTTGCATTCATAGATTATTTTGAAACTATGGGATTAAATTTTCCTCGTTTTGTTGTCCATGATAAGATGGAAATTATTCACAAAAATCAAATACTAAAAGTATTTGAAATTGCGGATAAACTTAATGGACAATTTATTATTTCAGTTTTAAAGGAAAGGTTATCATTTCTTGGAAATGAGTATATTCAAAATCACACAATTTTAGAATTGTCTGAAAACGATAAGTTTTTTAGATTTTAATTAGTTTAGAAATTTACCTTTATTAAAATGATTTCTTATACTGTTTATTTTTATATTAAATCATCGTCTTATTGATCTCTTTCTTTTTCTTTTTGGCAATTCATTATCAACAGCTGGATCGATTTCAAAAGAAAGTGATGATAAAATGGATGTTAATTTTTCGTTGTTAATCTTCCAATCCTCTAATGACGGTTCAGTTTGTTGCACTTGCTTAGTTGTTTTACTATCAGCACTAAATAATTCATGGAGTTTTAAGTTTTGATCAATTTCACTAGCTTTGAAATCTATCCTTGATTGTTCGTGAAAAAAGTGATTCTCTTGGGTGAAATCACCTTTATTTATTGTTGGTAAAACTTGAATAGCAAATTTTATCATTCGTTGCTGATACTCTTTTAAATTGTTTGGTTTTAACATCAAAACATTGAAATGAGCATTCCTAATTTGTTTTTTTATATCATCCATATTGATCGATTCTATTTCTATTTTTTTATTGATTTCATGCTTGTCCTGAGGGCTTCCATTTTTTAAAATATTTTGATTTTGAAATTTTTCAAGTTCTTTTCGTTTATAATTAAAATGTTCATCAAAAGTTTTTTCGTTCGAATTGATCCATTTTACTCTATCAAATCCCACTTGATATTCGTTATTGCCAATTTTTCTATTGGTTTGTTTTTCATTGCAAGTAGGGCTTAATTTTAATATTTGTGTTTTATCTTTTCTGGAAACAATTATGTGAATATGAGATTGAAGACCCTTTTTATACTCTCCAGAAATTTCCTTTCCATTAATAACCTCTTTATCTGTACCCTTGTATTTTCTAAAATGCTCAATTTTTGCAAAATAAACTAAATCAGCACCCGTTTTAATTCCTTTGTCTTGACGATTAAAATTCAAAGCATAGTTATCCATTACTTTGCGTCCATACTCTCTTATAAGATTATTAAATTGCTCTAGTTCAGATAAATTTAAGTCAAAAACACTTGTAACTTCCCTTTTACCAGTAGCCAGAAAGGCAATATGACTCAATTCATTCTCGCTGAAGCTAATTGTTGGAGCAAAATATTTAGCATCATTTGCGCCTAATTTTCTTTTATTATTATCGATAGAACTAATAACATCTATCGTGCTGATATTAATCGCTGAAGCCGTAAAGAAGCCTTGTTTCCTATTTTCTAATTGAGATATTTCACTCATTGAGGAAGACTTTTTGATGATTCTATCTAATTCTTCATTTTCCTTTTCTAAGTAAATAGCCAAGTTGGAACAACTTCCTTTATTGTCAGCTCCAAGTGTACTATGTGGTTTAGATATTGGCATTATGAAAAAAGAGATTTAATTTTACCCAAAGTACCGGATTTGTTTTTTTCGTCTAATAGTTGACAAATAAGCAAAATCGCTTGTCTGTTTTTTTGTAATTCAGAAATTACCATTTTAGTTCTTTCTTTATCATTGCTATTTATTTTATTAAGATTCTCAAAATGAGCTTTTTCTATTTCAGTTATTCGTTCTGAATGTTGGTTTAGGAGTTTATCTATCGAAATAATTAATTTTGAAATTTCTTCCTTTTGAGCATTTTGATAATTAAAAACATCTTGTCTTAATGGTTTCAAAATATCTCTTTCTTGAACTTTTAAAAAAGAGACTATCCTTTTATCTAAAGCGGCAACCATTAAAGATGGATTTTTGTTTACAGCATCTTTGGGATCGATACCTGTTTTTTTGAAATAATAAATCATCTCTTGTATAAGAGCACCCAAATTCATTTGTAAACCTTCAGATAATTTCCCAAGTTCTGAATGCGCTTTTTCATCTATAATAATACTTTTTTTAGTCATAATTATAATTTTTAATTATGTTAATCAGGCTATTATGGGTTTAATTATATTTAAATTATAAAACCTTATAACCTTCATTCTTAAAGAAAGCCTTATTTTCAAGGCTCTAGCCTCGCAGAGCAAGTAGGATAGGGGTTTTTCCGCCCCTGTCCTACTTGCTACTCTTTTAGAGACATTTAGATTGCGATATCTTAGAGATTTCTATTCTTTTAGACATATTTTTTTTGTCTAAAAATTCGTTTAAATCTTTGCATTCTGAATAAGTAATCCTACCATCTTTAGCTCCTGGAAATTGAGTTGAAATCAATTTAGTGTATTTGTCTCCAGCTTCATCATTATCTAGAAACAATTCGATTATTTTATAATTTTGTAGAATAGAAGTATTCTTTTCAAGTAATGCTACAGAGTTTAAAATCAAAGAATCTGATTCCTCCATTGGTAGATTATGCCAAATTTGCTGAAACGACAAATAGTCAAAAAAACCTTCATAAACCCTAAGTATTTGTGAACCATTGCGAATCAAAGTTATATCTTTCTTTTTCAAACAAATCTTCGCATATTTGGATCTTATTTCCCAACCTTGACTATTATTTTGAAATCCAATCCCGAAGTATTTTTTATCATTAATAATGTAGTGTACTTCTTTTAGCTGTTCAATATTTTTATAAAATTTTATACGTCTACTCTCCAGATATTGTAATAAAGCGAAATGTTGAATTGGAATTATTTTTTCAATTTGATTAGTGTTACTTTCTTTAATTGGGATTTCAGAAATTTGCTTTTGAAAAGAAAAAAGAGTGTCAAATTTTTCTAAGTAGGTCAAAGCCTCTGTAACATTAAATCCAAACTTTTGAATTACAAAATCTATTACGTTTCCTCCAACTTGTTCCCCATGGTCAAACCATCTGTTAATTTTTCTATTGAGTTTAAATGAAGCTGTTTTTTCAATCCTAAATGGAGACAGGTACCAACTTTCAGTTTCATTACATTTAGTGGGTTCACACCCTAAATTTTGAAGAACTTTTTCTATTGGTATTTCTCTTGCTTGTGTTGTATTCATTGCAGTATTTTTGCGGGTTTAAAAAATAAAAAAAATGATGAATTGATGACAAAGTACCATCAACCCAATAGTAACAGTGGTTTTACACGTCGTCATTTTGTCATCATGTCATCACTTTTAAAATTCAGTCATCATTTTTTATCATCATTTTATTTTTTGATGACAAAGTGATGACAAACAGAAGCCTTACTGTTGTTGGCTAAATTCTATATTGTCATCAATTCATCATTATAATCAGATAAAAAATCTCTAGTGATCGAATAATAACGACCTTTTGTTACGTTTTGATAAAAATCAAGGTCGTTAGTGATGCTTACTTTTTGATACTGGTTTGAATTTTTTGCTTGCTCTAGCTTCCAATTTTTGCGTATAATATTTTTTATTTCAACAGCATCATATCTAATCTTAAACTTGTTTAAAATGTTTAATAAGTCGGAGAAGCTAAAATCTAAATTTTCAATGTCCAAACTTTCCATTGTATTCAATAAAACATTAACTAATTCTCTTTCAATTTGATTTGAATTATACCTTACCAATTTTAACAACGCTTTTGTTTTAATCTGATCTGGAGTAAACCACATTCGTGATTGATTTTCAGTAGATAGTTTTCTATTGATTAAAAAATGTAAAAATGCTGGAATTTCATCGATTAGTTTTTGTAAAATACCAACATCCTCTTTTTGAAATTTATTAACCTTTATTACCCAAAAGCGAATTTCATCCGAGTCAATTTTAATAAATGAGGTTTCGTTGTTTGAACACAAAACGAATTTTCCAAAAAATGATGCTTCTTTTTTATCTTTTCCTTTTGCTTCTGTTTTATGAGTGTTGGTTGTAGATAGGTACTTTATTCGCTCGGTTAGTTCATCTGTCTTGAATAATACTTCATCAATACAAATTAAAAGTTTGGAACTCCAATCAGCGTTAAAATTTGAGGTGAAATCACTATTGGTCAGAAAAGTGAGGTTGTATTCAAATATTTCTTTAAGCCATTTTAAGAAAGTAGACTTGCCAGTATTACGTTCTTTACTCACTAAACATAAAATTGGAAGAATTTGAGTTGGTCTTAAATAAATAATTTGTAGATAATCAATTCCTAATTCCAATTGCTCTCCAAAAATATGAGCTAAAAAACTAAGAGTATTTTCAATATCTCCTTCACAAGGTGATTTACTTATTTGATGATAAGTATTATAATAATCCTGAATTCTTTTTAAAAAAAATTCAGGACGGTTCTCAGGAATACAAATGAAACCATCATATCTTTCAATTTCTGAAAGAACATTTTTACCATGATCTTGCCTTATCAGTTCTGGAGACCATATAACTAAAATTTCCACAAAATCACCTGAAGATAAAGGGTACAGGGATTTCTTAAAATAGGACGTACCTATTCGTAAATATTTCTCTTTCATTTTGTACAATGTTTTTTATTGTATCTTTGGAGGATATAACATAGTTAGAATTAAAATAAAGCGTTACAATTTAGCGGAATTGAACACTTTTATTTTTTTAACTGCTTGGAAAATTTAGACAAAACTTCCTCATCTGAATAGACTTTGTGCTTTCTAATCCATTCAACTATCTCAACTCGATCGAAGAATAAAGCCCCGTTGGTTGGCTTGTTATGAGGGATTAATTTTTTAGCAGATAATTTGTGAATCGTACTATCTGAAAAGCCTGTATAGTTCATGAGATCTTTAATAGTAAAAATCTCTTTTTGGAACTGATTACCTTTTGTAATCATCATTTTAATTTCATTTAACTGTTCAATAATTTTTTGTGGGTTCATAATTTTTGTTTTAGAATTATGAGGCTAAACTATTGGAATGAAACTAGATGAAACGTGGAATTGCGACTTGGTCACATAATAATTCAGGGGATTTACATTTTTTGAACACTTTCGTATATCTTTTTTTGAAAAAGGGTAACGGTTATTCTATTTTTATCGGATAATGATTTTTCATTTACAGGAATATATTTCCCTGCTTTTTTATATTGTAACAGAGAAGCTATACTTTTTTTAGGAATTACACTGTTTGGATCTAATTTTATCAAGAAAGGAATCATAAATTCATTGATAAAACCGTGTGTTTCCTGAGCGCTTATTTCTAATTTAAAAAAATAATTGTTCTTAACTTTTTTTAAGCAATTAGCAATCAAACTTTGAAAGTCAATTAATAATGTGTCATCGTTAAATAGTTCAATCTTTTTAAATTCAACATAATAGTAATTTATTGCCTCTCTATTAGCCTCAATTAAATCAGCTACTTTTTTCTCAGATATATTGTTTGAAGACTTTGATGTATTTTGGAACTGAGATAAATTACTATTTGACTTTTCTCTATTATATCGATTAAAAATATTATCACCTTTTAAAAAATACGTGGATGATACTGTAAGTAAAAATGAATAAATAATTCCTAAAATTAGAAGTATTAAATAGAATAAAATAAAATTACCATTGTATAATTGAAAAGCACTGTGTATAACTACCAAAATAGGTAATAGCGGGGCTAAAATAAGTGAAACCTTTTTGGAGGTTATTTTAGTATCTACCTTTTGTATTCGTTGATGAAGAAAGAAGAAAATTTTTTCAATTATTCTTGCCATAACGCTAATTATTTTTAATTGAAAAGTAAAAATACTAAAAAATACAGCTAATTGAAACAGAATGAAAAGTTTACTATCTTTACGAAGTCAGCAATTTGTTATACATATATTGTACTGATGAAAACAAAAAAGCCCTTACATTGCTGTAAAGGCTTGATTTTACTAGTGGTCCCACCTGGGCTCGAACCAGGGACCACCTGATTATGAGTCAGGTGCTCTAACCAGCTGAGCTATAGGACCGGTTAAGAGTGTGCAATATTACTACTATTTTTCATTTGCTCCAAATATTTTTGACTTAGATTTTAATATAGTTCAATTATTAGCTTATTTAAAACAGAAACCAACTGAATATTAGAATACTACTCATTTATATGTGCTTAAATTATTTTATTTCCTGACACAATTCTATCAAAACACCATTAGTGCTTTTTGGGTGCAAAAATGCAACGAGCTTATTATCAGCTCCTTTTTTAGGAATTTCATTCAAGACTACAAACCCTTCCTTTTTCAAACGCGCTATTTCTGAAACAATATCTTCAACATCAAAAGCAATATGATGAATCCCTTCTCCCTTTTTTTCTATAAACTTGGCAATGGGACTTTCTGGATTGGTTGCGGCAAGAAGTTCAATTTTGTTGGGCCCGTTCATAAAAAAAGAAGTTGTCACCCCTTCGGTTTCTACATCTTCAAATTTATAAGCCGGACCACCAAAGAGTTTTTCGAAAACTAAATTTGATACTTCTAAATCTTTAACAGCAATCCCTATATGTTCTATTTTTCTCATTATTTATACTATCTATTCAACGTTGGTTTTAAATTCAAGCAGTAAGCCAGCCGTAACAAAACTTATTTGATGTAAAATTAAACATTAAAAACAAAAAAAAGGGAAGCATTCTAAAAAGTAAGCGGAATTAAATCGCTCATAATAATTCTATAAAAAATTTCGATTGCATGAATTATAATTGTTATTTTGTAAATTCTAATTATGATTTGATATGTTGAAAAACAATTTAAAATACTCCTTCTTTCTATTGCTTTTAATTATTGTTGGATGCGCAAAAAGAGGCTCCATCACTGGCGGTTTAAAAGATACCATTGCCCCTGTTTTAAAAGTAAGTTTTCCTGAAAATTTCAATAAAAATTTCAAAGGAAACGAAATCAAACTAGTTTTTGACGAGAACATTAAACTCAAAAATCTTAACAAGCAATTGATTATTTCACCACCAATGAAATACGAACCGTCAATTCTGCCTACCACTCCAAGCAAAACGATTACTATAAAAATCAAAGATACATTACAGCCTAATACCACTTACAGCTTTAATTTTGGTCAAAGTATCGCTGACAATAACGAAGGAAATCCGTTAAATCAATTCAAATATGTGTTTTCAACTGGTGCTTATATCGACTCTTTAAGCCTTGGCGGAACTGTAAAAAGCGCTTATGATAAAGAAGTAGAATCATTCGTTTCGGTTATGCTTTATGACGTGAATGACACTTTTAAAGATTCAGTAGTCTACAATGAAAACCCAAGATATGTGACTAATACTTTAGACAGCTTGAAGACTTTTCGTCTTGAGAATCTAAAAGCTGGAAAGTATCTTCTTGTGGCTATGAAAGACTACAACAGCAACAACAAATACAATCCAAAAACGGATAAAATTGGATTCAGCAAAGCGTTTATCACTATTCCAAACGACACCCTTTACGAGTTGGAATTATTCAAGGAAACACTGCCTTTCAAAACGTTCAAACCAACTCAAGCATCTGGAAACAGATTGTTTTTAGGATATGAAGGTATCGTAAATTCTGCTGCTGCCCGACCAAAATTAATCTTGAAAAACAACACGGAAGTCCTTTCCAATATCATTACTAAATTACCAAAAAAGGATTCCCTTCAAGTTTGGTACAAACCCATCAAAGTAGATTCGCTAAATTTGGCTGTAGCCAAAGACAAATACGAAGCCAATTTCACCTTTAAAATAAAAGACCAAAAAAAAGACACCTTAAGTATCTCTGCTTTACAAACTGGCAACTTAAAATTCCGAGAGCGTTTTACTTTAGAAAGCTCAGCTCCATTAATTCGAATTGAGAATTCTAAAATAAGTTTAATCAACAATGCAAAAATCGCAGTCCCTTTTACCACTGAATATGACGAGTTTAATCAGAAATTGTATTTTGACTTTAAAAAAGAACCTTTAGAAAATTATACTTTTGAAATTTTGCCTGGAGCGTTAACTGATTTTTTCGAAAAATCGAATGATACGCTGACCTATAAACTAAATACGAGAAACACCTCCGATTACGGAAATCTTACAGTGGTATTAGAAAATGTAAAACAATTTCCTGTCATTGTAGAACTGACGAATCTAAAAGGAGATGTTTTAGCGACTGAATACAGCGAAAAAAACACCACGGTAGAATTTAATTTAATCGAACCTACGCTTTATACATTACGCGCTATTTATGACACTAATAAAAATAAGGAATGGGATTCCGGTAACTATTTGGAAAAACGCCAAGCCGAAGAAGTGATTTATTTTTCCAAGGAAATCGATGTTCGTGCTAACTGGGATGTAAATCAAGTTTTTGATTTGAGCATTCCTTACACTCCCGAACCTAAAAAGAAAACAGAAAAGAAAACCGAGAAGAGAAACTAGAGCTAAATACTTTTTATTTCAAAAGCATCTCTGTCGTTCAAAAAACCTAATTTCTGTCTGGTTTCCAGCATTTTTTCTTTGTCTAAAACCACTGAAAATAAACCTTCAGATTCTTCTGGTGCCAAGACATAGTTTCCAAGAAAATCGACTGCTTGCGAGTGACCAATATATTCATAATCATTCGCATCAGTTCCTATTCTATTCACACCAATCGCATAACTCATGTTCTCTATCGCTCGGGCTTTCAATAAAGCATCCCAAGCATTCGTTCTGATTTTTGGCCAACTTGCCACATAAATCAACACGTCATAATCCTCTGAATTTCTGGAAAAAGCAGGAAATCGTAAATCATAACAAATCAATGGGCAAATTTTCCAACCCAAATAATCCACCACTATTTTTTGGTCACCACTTGTATAGACTTTGTCTTCGCCAGCCAAAGTAAACAAATGCCTTTTATCATAAAATTGCATTTCTCCGGAAGGAAATACAAATACTAATCGATTGTAGAAATTTCCGTTTTCCACTATAACTAAGCTTCCTGTAATGGCACAGTTTCTGGCTTTCGCCAATCCTTTAAGCCAAGTTATTGTTTCGCCTTGCATTGTTTCAGCAACATTTTCCGGACTCATTGTAAAACCGCTCGTAAACATTTCTGGTAATACAATTAAATCAACTGCCGAAGCAATTTCATTTATTTTGGTCTCAAAATAATCGCGATTTAACTTTGGATTCTCCCAAATTAAAGGAGCTTGGATAAGGATGACTTGCATTGTTTTATTTTTTATAAAAATAAGAAATATCACAATACCATAAGTTCATTATATTAGCAAAAAACAACTTTATGAAAAAGATACTTCTTGTCTGCTCACTGTTATGTTCTATTCTGATTTTTGGACAAGAAAAATCAGGAGCTAAACAATTTTGGGAAAATTTGCAAAAACAATGCGGCAAATCATTTGAAGGTGAAGTAAAAGAAGGCGCTGCCAATGACACTTTTCGAGATAAAAAATTAGTAATGCACATTCGCAATTGTGACGAAAACACGATTCGGATTCCATTTTTTGTAGGAGAGGATAAATCCAGAACTTGGGTCTTAGCCTACAAAAATGACCGTATTCAATTGAAACACGACCACCGCCACGAAGATGGTTCTGAGGACAAAGCCACACAATACGGCGGAACAACCTCTAACTCTAGTACATCTACACTTCAGTTTTTCCCCGCAGATCAACAAACTTGTGATTTAATCCCAAATGCCGCTGCAAATGTCTGGTGGATTACTTTAGACGAAACTTCTTTTACTTATAATCTAAGACGCATCGGTTCAGACCGATTGTTTACCGTAAAATTTGACATTACAAAAGCAGTCCCAACACCTTCTGCACCTTGGGGATGGAAAGACTAAACAAATGCTGAAACCTTACTTTTAGTCATAAAAAAAAACGCATTCAACTTAATGAATGCGTTTTTTCAACTTTATATTCTTAAAGAATACTATTATCCTTTCAAACTTGCCGACATATACTCTCTGTTCATTCGAGCAATATTTTCAAGAGAAATTCCTTTTGGACATTCTACTTCACAAGCTCCAGTATTAGTACAGTTACCAAAACCTTCGGCATCCATTTGGCTCACCATGTTTAAAACCCTGTCAGTAGCTTCAATTCGTCCTTGTGGCAATAAAGCATATTGAGAGACTTTAGCAGCAACAAATAACATAGCTGATGAGTTTTTACAACTCGCTACACAAGCTCCACAACCAATACAAGCAGCTGAATCAAAAGCAGTATCAGCATCTTTTTTGTTAATTGGGATTGTGTTTGCATCAATAGTATTTCCAGATGTATTTACAGATATAAATCCTCCTGCATGTTGAATTCTGTCAAAAGAACTTCTGTCTACAACTAAATCTTTAATTACAGGAAAAGCTTTAGCTCTGAATGGCTCAATAAAAATAGTATCACCGTCCTTGAACATTCTCATGTGCAATTGACAGGTAGTAACACCTCTATCCGGTCCATGAGCTTCACCATTGATGTACAAGGAACACATTCCGCAAATTCCTTCGCGACAATCATGATCAAATGCAACTGGCTCATCCCCTTTCATGATTAATTCGTCATTTAAAATGTCAAGCATTTCAAGAAACGACATGTCTGGTTCAATATGATCTATCGGATATTCAACTATTTTTCCTTCTGCAGCGGCATTTTTCTGACGCCATATTTTTAATGTAAGTTTCATATTTTTAGTTTGAAAATCATAAAGTCGAAAGTCGAAAGTCGATTGACATTGAGTCATTTGACTTTTAGACGTTAGACAATAGACTATTATTTATAACTTCTTTGAACTAATTTCACGTTGTCAAATACCAACGGCTCTTTATGCAAAACAGCTTCACTTGGTTTTCCTGTGTATTCCCATGCTGCCACGTAAGCGAAGTTTTCATCATCACGTTGCGCTTCACCTTCTTCAGTTTGGTACTCTTCACGGAAATGTCCTCCACAAGATTCATTACGATGTAAAGCATCTTTAGCGAATAATTCTCCCAATTCAAGGAAATCGGCAACACGAGTCGCTTTTTCCAATTCTTGATTTAAACCGTTAGCATCACCAGGAACTTTTACTTCGTTATAAAACTCTTCACGCAAAGCAGCAATTTCTACAATCGCTTCGTTTAATCCTTTTGTGTTACGAGCCATACCCACTTTGTCCCACATGATCTTTCCTAATTTCTTATGGAAATAATCAACAGAATGTGTTCCTTTATTGTTCATAAATCTTTCGATTTGATCTTTCACCCCTTTTTCAGCAGCAACAAATTCAGGTAAATCTGTAGATATAGGACCCATTTTAATATCTGGTGATAAATAATCTCCGATAGTATAAGGCAATACAAAATATCCATCAGCTAAACCTTGCATCAAAGCAGAAGCCCCAAGTCTGTTTGCTCCGTGATCAGAGAAATTAGATTCTCCAATAGAGAAACATCCTGGAATGGTAGTTTGTAAGTTATAATCAACCCAAGTTCCACCCATAGTATAATGTACCGCAGGGTAAATCATCATTGGAGTTGAATATGGATTTTCATCAACAATTTTTTCGTACATCTGAAACAAGTTACCATATTTATTAGCAACAACTTCTGTTCCTAATTTAATAACTAAGGCAGTGTCTTTCTCGTCTAAATGTTTGATTCTTGCTTGGTCAACTCCATATCTTTGGATCGCTGCAGCAAAATCTAAATAAACAGCTTCTCCTGTTTTATTTACTCCAAAACCTGCATCACATCTTTCTTTAGCAGCACGAGAAGCAATATCTCTAGGTACTAAATTTCCAAAAGCCGGATATCTTCTTTCTAAATAATAATCTCTTTCTGCTTCAGACAAATCCGTTGGTTTCTTTTTTCCTTCACGAATCGCTTTTGCATCTTCTAATTTTGCAGGAACCCAAATACGACCATCGTTACGCAATGATTCTGACATTAATGTCAATTTCGATTGGTGATCTCCAGAAACTGGGATACAAGTTGGGTGAATTTGTGTGTAACAAGGATTTGCGAAGAAAGCACCTTTTTTATGGATTTTCCAAGCTGCAGTAGCATTACTTCCCATTGCATTTGTAGAAAGGAAAAATACATTTCCGTAACCACCAGAGGCAATAACAACCGCATGCGCTGAATGCCTTTCGATTTCACCGGTAACTAAGTTACGGGCGATAATTCCTCTTGCTTTTCCGTTTACGATTACTAAATCAAGCATTTCGTGACGGTTGTGCATTTTTATTTTTCCACGACCTATCTGGCGATTCATTGCAGAATAAGCGCCTAATAAGAGTTGTTGTCCTGTTTGTCCTTTTGCGTAAAAAGTTCTAGAAACCAATGTTCCTCCAAAAGAACGATTGTCTAACAATCCACCATATTCACGAGCCAGTGGAACACCCTGTGCCACACACTGGTCAATAATATTTGTAGAAACTTCAGCTAAACGATGAACGTTTGCTTCACGAGCACGATAATCACCACCTTTTACTGTATCATAAAACAAACGGAAAGTTGAATCTCCATCTCCTTGATAGTTTTTTGCAGCATTAATTCCCCCTTGTGCAGCAATGGAGTGCGCACGACGTGGTGAATCTTGAAAGCAAAAAGCTTTTACGTTATATCCTAATTCTGCTAAAGTTGCAGCAGCAGAACCTCCAGCAAGACCTGTACCAACTATAATTACATCTAAATTACGTTTGTTAGCAGGGTTTACTAAATTAATATGATCTTTATAATTTGTCCATTTGTCCGCAATTGGACCATTCGGAATTTTTGAATCTAATGCCATTATAATTGAATATTAATGATTGAAATGATGAAAAAGCGCAATAAAAATAAATCCGAAAGGAACCACATAAGCAAATCCTAATCCGAAATTTTTCAATCCTTTAGAATATTTATTATTAAATCCTACTGATTGAAAAGAAGAACTAAATCCATGGTTTAAGTGTACCGCTAACAATACAAAAGACAAGATATACAATCCTGTACGAACAGGACTTTCAAATTTCGCCACTAGCTCATGAAAATACCTTGTTTCATCCAATGGACTAACATCTACATATTTGTACACCATTTCAGGAACCCAAAAATCGTAAAAATGCAATGCCAAAAACGCTAAAATAACTGAACCGGAAATAATCATGTTTCTTGATGCCCAAGAAGAATTTGCCGCTCCGTTGTTCTTTGCATATGCAATTGGTCTGGCACTTCTGTTTTTGAAATCCAAAACAAAACCCATTATAAAGTGAAAAACCACTCCTACAATCAAAATAGGTTGTATTACGAATTGAACTAATGGATTATTTCCCATAAAATGAGAAATCGAATTAAAAGTATCGGAACTAAAAACCGATGTCATATTGATAAAAAAATGCTGTGCTAGAAACAACATCAAAAAAAGTCCTGAAAGTGCCATAGCTACTTTTTTTGCTATTGACGATTTCAATAATGCAGATTTTGCCATAAGATTTATATAATTTGTTTTAAAAAATTCTACAAAAATAAAGCAATTAGACAGTAACTACAACCTTTTCGCTGTTATTTATAATGATTTTAAAGTGTTTTACACAAAATATCAAGAAATTCTTAAATATCAAACATAAATCCAAAAACAGCCCGAAAAACAGTTAAACAAAAAAGAAAAAAATCTTAAATAATACGCCACGAAATTGACCGAAAACTAGTCCTCAAACAGCCTGAAATTACTAATTCAATAATTTTTATTGTTCTTTATTTCCAAATCAATAAAAACACCCGGCATGATGATTTTATGTCCCTAAAATAATTGTATCGAGACAATGCGTTTTTAACTTTACACGTTAAAAATTGAAGAATGAAAACAGGAATTGACGCCATCTCTTTTGATGTTGCAAAAATACATTTACCTATAAACACTTTGGCAAAAGCCAGAAATATCGAACCCGAAAAACTGGAAAAAGGACTAGGTTTAATCAAAATGACATTGCCGGACACACATCAAGATACAGTTGTTTTTGGCGCCAATGCATTGACAAAATTAATCTCAGACAACAACATCAACCTCAATGAAATCGCCCGAATTTATGTAGGAACAGAAAGCACCATTGACAGCTCAAAACCAATAAGCTCATTTTTGATTGCATTGATGGAACAAAAATTTGGAGAAAACACTTTGTCAGAATGTGATGTGGTTGATTTTACCTTTGCCTGTATTGGCGGAATTGATGCCATGCAAAACTGTATTGATTTTGTAACATTGAATCCAACAAAAAAAGCAATTGTTGTCACAACTGATTTTGCAAAATACGATTTAAACTCTACCGGAGAATACACGCAAGGCGCCGGAGCTTTGGCAATGTTGATTACTGCAAATCCAAGAATCATTGCTTTCGAAAACATTTGGGCAACCAGCACAAAAGGAGTTTTTGACTTTTTCAAACCGTACCGAACGATTTCGAAAACAGCAATTACTGGGAATTCAAATAACGAACCATGGTTTGAAAATTTAGAAAGTAAAATTGAAATTCACAAAGACCAACCTGTTTTTGACGGACAATATTCGAATCAATGTTACATGGACAGAACCAGAGATGCGTATTTTTCATTCAAAAAATTAAAAAATACCACCGAAACTGTTTATGATTCCTGGAAAAGCATCGTCATGCATTTGCCTTATGCTTTTCAGGGACGCCGAATGTTATCTGAAATATATGCTTTGGATGCTTCCAAAACAATTATTTCCGGTAATGAAGATGCATCAGAATATCAAAATAAACTGAAAGAAATCAGTAAATCAGAAGCCTACAAGGAATTTGTAAACGAAAAATTAATGCCCGCAGAAATTGCTTCTTCATTAATTGGAAATCTATACACAGGTTCTATTTTCATGGGATTACTATCAACTTTGGCTCATTTTTACGATACTGAAAAAGAAATAAGCGGCAGCACATTTGGTTTTCTGGCGTATGGAAGCGGTTCAAAATCGAAAGTTTTTGAAGGAACGATTCAACCGGACTGGAAATTAGCAATTGCTGGTGTCAATCTTTTTGAAACAATAGAAAAAAGCTTTGAAATTGATTTTGACACCTACAACAAACTACATAAAAAGGAGCAAAAAACCAGCATTCAAACGCCTAAAAACGAATGGACTTTGGACCGAATTGAAAACGAAATTCCTAATTTAATTGGCGCTCGCTATTACAAATGGGTAGATTAATTTATACTTCAACAAAAAAGCACCGACAATTCACAGTTGAACTTTCGGTGCTTTTTTTATTTAAATACAGAATATGTTTAACTGAATTTTGTCATGTATTGCTGCACAATTAAATCTGTGTTTTCATTGCGCATTTTTTGCTCTAAATGAATTGGAGGCGAAGCTCTTTCCAAACAATTTTTAACAGCACAAGTTTCGCAGGTAACCCCAACAACCTGTTTCTTGATTGAATCATTTTCGATAAACTTGAATTTTTTCTTCATTCCAGGTGTAATCAATATTCCTACCGAAATACTACGAATACAATCTACCTTAAACGGATCCGGCGTTGCCGATGAAAAAACAAGATATTCATTTTTGCTGTTTTCATAACTGGAGATTTGCGCATCAAAAAAGTGATTTTTCTTTTGCCTCAAAGATTCCTCAATCGTGCGTATAGAAACCCATCTTCGGCAGTAATGTTCATTCATTTCATTCGCATGTGGTTCCTGCTGATTGGTAATGTGTAATTCCTTTTTTATTTGATACGTATCCGTTCCTATCTGATGGGACAATCGTAGGAAAAAGAGATTTTTTAACTGAAAGTCTTTTGGTAAAATATTAGTCAATCTTTGATAGAACGATTCAGGCGAAACATTAAATCCGCTCATCAAAGCAATCATTTCCTGAGGCTTCGGGTCAGTTTTTGACAAAAATAAATTCAGTTCATCTATCAATTTTTGCCTTGGAATAAGCAACGCTCCGGCAAAATAGGAAGCGTAAAAATTATTCAGGACTTGGTCAAAATTATCAAACTTAATCCAACTGAACGTATATAACCTTTCGGTGATTTCAAGGTAATTATACGCAATTTCTTTGGCTAGAATAAATGCCTTTTGAGGCTCGTCAATATCTAATGAAAGCAATAGCGTCTTGCTTTTTGGCACAAATATCGATCTCAAATCTCCCAATTGTTCCTGCTCAGAAAAAACGAGTTCTTTTATGGTATAACCGTACTCTTCAATTAATATCGCTGTGAGCTCTTCAATCGAAATCTTGGTGTCAATATTTACATGAAACGCCTTGGAAAACTGCAACACTTTCTGCTCTAAATCTTCAAAATAGTTTGTATGCGCTTCTTGGTACGAACGCAACGAAGCCAAAAAGAAACTCTCTCTTGTCAAATTATAATGTTGCGCAATCTCAATAATCGTGCTGATAAACGCATTGACTTTTGCAGGAGCATTGGCAATAATATCGATAAGATCATTTTCCTGAATCCCGAAAATCTCCAGAGGAATCTCTTTTAGAATCCCAGATTTCAGGATTTCTCCAATAGGTGCCAAATTATTATCCAGTTTCAACGAAACCATATTGTCATAAGAAACATCCAGTTTTTCAGACAACAGAATGATTTTATCCGTTTTAGGATATTTTTTTCCTTTTTCAATTTCGTTCAAATACGATTTTGAAAGGTCTGTGATTTTTGCCAAACCAAATAATGACAGATTCTTATTGGTACGAGCCTGCTTCAGTTTTAAGCCAAAAATTAACTTGATATAATCCTTTTCTATGTTCATATCTCAAAGATATACTAAAAAAATATTTTCGCCAAAAAAAATATTTTTCATTTTTAGCGTACGTTCGCTTGTTTTGTAAAAAACTTTTTGTAACATTGTAGTGTAAAACATTTTAACCATGAAAGATATTCTTGAAATAACCGAAAAAACGTTACAGTTTTCACCTGAAACGAAAGAGCATTATCCAGCAATTTTGACGGATGAAGCTATTGATTTAATAACAGAATTGCATCACAGATTCAATGCCAAAAGACTTTTGCTATTAGCCGAAAGAAAAAATCAACAGCATTTATTTGATGCAGGCGCGTTACCAACTTTTCCTTCTGAAACAAAAAGCATCAGAGAAAGTAATTGGGAAGCTGCAAAAACTCCAAAGGATTTATTAGACCGAAGAGTCGAAATAACCGGACCGGTCGATAGAAAAATGGTTATCAATGCATTGAATTCAGGAGCAAAAACGTTCATGGCTGATTTTGAAGACAGCACTTCTCCTACTTGGAGCAACTTAATGATAGGCCAGCAAAACCTGAAAGATGCGGTGAATAAAACCATCACTCTTGAGGACACTGTGAAAAATAAAAAATACAGTCTGAACAACGAAACTGCCGTATTGATTGTTCGACCAAGAGGCTTGCATTTGCCGGAGAAAAATATTTTGATTGATGGAGAACAAACTTCAGGTTCCTTAATTGACTTTGGTTTGTATGCTTTTCACAATCACAAACAACTTATTGAGGATGGAACGGCACCGTATTTTTACATTCCAAAACTGGAACATTATCTGGAAGCAAGATGGTGGAATGAAGTTTTCGAATTCACGCAGGAATATTTGGGCGTAAAAAATGGGACATTCAAAGCCACGGTTTTAATCGAAACCATAACTGCCAGTTTTCAATTGGACGAAATCATTTTTGAATTGAAAGATCATATTGTTGGTCTTAATTGCGGACGATGGGATTATATTTTTTCGTACATCAAAAAACTAAGAAAAAATCCAGCTTTCCTAGTTCCAAACAGAGATCAAGTGACCATGACTTCACCATTTATGAGTGCGTATTCCCAATTGGTCATTCAAAGATGTCACAAACGAAATATTCATGCAATTGGCGGAATGGCAGCGCAAATTCCGATAAAAAACAATGAAGAAGCCAATAAAATAGCTTTCGACAAAGTAATTGCCGATAAAGAACGGGAAGTTAAAAATGGTCATGACGGCACTTGGGTCGCACATCCGGATTTGGTTTCGCTCGCCATGACGGTATTCGATAAAAACATGCCGACTAAAAATCAGATTCATGTAAAAAGAGAAGACGTACACGTTACCGAATGCGATTTACTGGAAACTCCAAAAGGAACCATTACCGAAGAAGGCGTTCGAAAAAACATCAGTATTTCCGTTTTATATATTGCTTCATGGCTCAACGGACAAGGTGCTGCAGCCTTACATAATTTAATGGAAGATGCCGCTACTGCTGAAATTTCGAGATCTCAATTGTGGCAATGGCTACAAAACGAAGTGGTTTTAGACAATCAAAAAGTACTGAATGAAAAATATTATCACCGACTAGCGATGGAAGAATTTGAGAAAATCAGAAAGCTCGTTGGAGATGAAAATCATGACAAACAAAAATACAGAATGGCGGAGCAATTATTAGACATTTTGGTCGTGAACGATAATTTTATCGAATTTTTGACTATTCCCGGATACAAATACATTTAAAAATTAATTGCAATAGATATTAACAAACAACCAAAAAAATGAAAACTACAGAAACAAGAATTCAAGAATTAGTTACTGACTGGATTACGAACCCAAGATGGAATGGCATTGAGCGACCTTACACTGCTGAAGAAGTGGTGAAATTGCAAGGTTCTTATCAAATAGAACATAGTGTTGCCAGAATTGGAGCCAATACTTTATGGAATAAACTAAATGCTCAGGATTTTGTTGCCGGACTTGGCGCACTTACCGGGAACCAAGCCATTCAAGAAGTCGAAGCAGGATTAGACGCCATTTATTTGAGCGGTTGGCAGGTAGCTGCTGATGCAAATGTAGCCGGCGAAATGTATCCTGACCAATCTTTATATCCTGCTAATAGTGTTCCATTGGTTGTAAAACGTATCAATAATGCCCTTTTGAGAGCGGATCAAATACAAGTTGTGAACGGAACAACCGATAAAAAACAATATTTAGTGCCTATCGTTGCTGATGCCGAAGCTGGCTTTGGAGGAAACCTGAATGCTTTCGAATTAATGAAAGCGATGATTGAAGCGGGAGCTGCCGGAGTTCATTTTGAAGATCAATTGAGTTCTGCCAAAAAATGTGGTCACTTAGGTGGAAAAGTATTAGTTCCTACTCAAGAAGCCATTAACAAATTGATTGCGGCACGTTTAGCAGCTGATGTAATGGGAACACCAACACTGATTGTTGCTCGCACCGATGCAGATGCTGCCAACTTACTAACTAGTGATATTGACCCACGAGATGCCAAATTCATCACCGGTAAAAAAACTGGAGAAGGTTTTTTCTATGTAAATTGTGGTGTGGAACAAGGAATTGACAGAGGATTGAGTTATGCACCTTATGCTGATTTAATTTGGATGGAAACCAGCAATCCAGATCTTGATTACGCAAGAAAATTTGCTGAAGGAATTCACGCAAAATTCCCGGGAAAAATGTTGGCTTATAATTGTTCCCCTTCTTTCAACTGGGCTGCAAAATTATCAGTTGCCGAAATGGAAACGTTCCGAGAGGATCTCGCTGCAATGGGATACAAATTCCAATTCATCACTTTAGCCGGATTCCACGCATTGAACACCAGCATGTTCGAATTGTCTAAAGCCTACAAAGAAAGAGGAATGGCTGGCTATTCTGAATTACAGGAAAGAGAATTTGCTTTGCAAAAGCACGGTTTCAAAGCCGTAAAACACCAAGGCTTCGTAGGGACTTCTTATTTTGATGCGGTACAAAACACCGTGACAATCGGAAAATCTTCAACCACTGCCATGAAAGATTCTACAGAAGTAGCACAGTTTTAGAAAAGTAACAACCATAAAAAAACACGATTTCAGATGAAATCGTGTTTTTTGTTTTTAAAATAAAAGGTCCGTTTATTTCGATTCTATAATTTCAAGATCCGTAACGACTTTCTGTTTTCCTTTTTGAATACTGATTGTATTCACTGAAATTGGAAGATAAAATTTACCGTTTTTAGCTGGTTCTAATTTTAATTTTTTGTCTTTCTTTTTCCAATTATCCGCTGTTGCTTTGGTTATAGAAAGATCATAAACGTATTTGTTTAATCCTTTTACAGCTTTTATCTTCTGAGAATAAACGACTTCTTTAAAGCTGTTTTCAATTTGCAAAAGCACCTCCGATTCCTCATTCGAATAAAACCAAATCTCTGCTTTTGGTTCTGAAGCCTTAGCCCAAGAACTCCAACTGCTGCCCCATTCTCTTGATTTTTTTATCTTTTTAAGCTCAAAAACATGAAGATTTTCAGCTATGACTTTATCATTCAATTGTTGCACTTGTTCCAAATTAACTTTGTACACTGAACGACCGTGAGTTCCCACCACTAAATCTTTTGCTTTCTTTTGAATCACTACATCGTGAACGGCCACGTTTGGAATTCCACTAGAAAAATCATCCCAGCTCGTTCCTTTGTTTAACGAAACATACAATCCGTTATCCGTTCCCACGTACAAAACATTCTCGTTGACATTATCTTCCACAATTACATTCACTGGACTTGCAGGCAAATTATTGGCGATATTTTTCCAAGTTTGCCCAAAATCATCTGATACATACACATAACTGGTGAAATCATCATTTCGATATCCGTTTAAAGTCGCATACACTCTTTCTTTCTTGTGTGCCGAAGCCACGACTCTGGAAACCCATCGGTTTTGAGGTAAATCTCCCGAAATTTTATTCCAAGTCGCACCGCCGTCTTTCGAAACATGAATCAATCCATCATCACTTCCCGTGTAGAGCAAACCAAACTGCAATTGACTTTCGCTGATGGCGGCGATTGTTCCAAAAGCTACATTCCCTTCTTTAGCTCCTTGCGTCAAATCAGGCGAAATAGCAGTCCAAGTTTGTCCTTGATTCATCGAACGGTGCAAGAAATTAGATCCCATGTATAAAATATCTTGGTTGTGCGAAGACAATAAAATAGGCGTTTGCCAATTGAATCGAAATGGTTTTTCGGCCTTTTTTGGCTTTGGAGAAATATAATCACGTTTGTTTTTTGCACGATCAATTCTGTAATAATTTCCAAATTGGAAACCTGTGTAAACAATACTTGGATTTCTTTTGTCAATTTGAGTTTGCATTCCGTCTCCACCCATCAAATTTTCGTATGGATATTTTCCGGTTTGGTACCATTCTGATGAATATTTATAAGTACTTGGCCCAACCCAAACGCCATTATCCTGCATCCCACCATAGATATTATACGGTTCTTGCTCATCCACATTCACTGCATAAAACTGACTTACGGAATGTGAATTACTTTTCACCCAATGCACTCCATCATCATATGAAATGTTCAAACCGCCGTCATTTCCATTAATTAAATGCCCTGATTTATTTGGGTTCACCCAAACTACGTGATGATCTGCGTGAACATTCTCTTCGCTTATGGAGGTGAATGTTTTCCCGCCATCATTTGATTTTATAATAGGCACACCCGACAAATAAATTTTATTCACATCGTTTGGATCAACAGAAATAACACTGAAATAATACCCGTACGAATAAAAGAAATCATCGATAAAATCTTGATGGGTCTTCGTCCAATTTTTCCCTCCGTTACTTGATTTGTAAACTTCGGCTCCGATAACTTCTGTTTCGGCCAAACTATTTATTGCATCCAAAACCACTTTTGCAGCTTCGTTTGGTTGCAAATACCCGTTTTCAACCCAATGCTTGATGTTTTCGGCTCTGTATTTTTCGGTCAATCCGTAATTCTTTAGAATAGAATTCAGACTTTTATTTGGTAATTTCAAGAATTCGTCTCCCGGCATTGAAAACGCAATCGGTAACGAATTGCTTTTTTTGGATTGCAACGGTCTTTTGAATTGGTTATCCAAAACAGCATAAACGTTATTGTCGTCATATACCGCTAAACCAATTCTCCCAACGCCTTCACCAACAGGGAATCCGCTTTCAGCATTCGTGAAAAGCTTCCATGTCAATCCCGCATCTTCACTTTTATAAATTCCCGAAGTGGCGCCACTTCCTATAAAATCCCACGCTTTTCTGTCTTTACTCCAAGAAGCCGCAAATTGAACCTTGAAGTTTTTTGGCGAAACAGCCACATCAATAATACCGGTTTCATCGTCTATATAAAGGGTTTTACTCCATGTTTTTCCTCCATTTGTCGTTTTATAAATTCCTCTTTCTTCATTTTTTGAATACAAATGCCCCACTGCGCCCACAACAACTTCATCTGGATTTGATGGATTAATCAGGATTCTGCTGATGTGATGACTGTCGTGTAATCCCATATTTCGCCAAGTCTTTCCTTTATCTTCGGATTTCAAAACTCCAATTCCGGCATAAGAGGATCGGGACGAATTTACTTCCCCAGTTCCTACCCAAATCGTTCCTCGTTTCCAATCTATCGCGATATCACCTACATTTTGCGTTGGCGCCGCATCCATAACCGGCGAAAAACTCATTCCGTTATTATTCGTGTACCAAAGTCCGCCTGAAGCATATCCTACATAAAACTCGGTTGGATTTTCCGGGTTTACGTCCACATCCACCACTCTGCCACTCATCACCGTTGGCCCCACA
The DNA here is from genome assembly GCF_030010385.1 of Flavobacterium algoritolerans. Taxonomy (NCBI): domain Bacteria; kingdom Pseudomonadati; phylum Bacteroidota; class Flavobacteriia; order Flavobacteriales; family Flavobacteriaceae; genus Flavobacterium; species Flavobacterium algoritolerans. The sequence goes on from NZ_JASCRZ010000001.1 coordinate 781,006, forward strand.
TTTTCGAAAGTAACACTTTGAAAAAGCGATTGATTTTCCATTCCTTTTTTGGCTTCCAATGATTGCTGAATCGCTTCCGCAGAAACTTGTCCCCAAGAGATACTTTGTACGATAAGGGCTGAGAAGAGTACTATTTTTTTCATAAAAACTGATTTGAATTGGAAAATTAATCATAAAAATAGTTATCTGAAAATTTTATAGTGTAATTAACATCCGTTTCTCTCAAAGTTAGTATTTTTGAATATTCAATGTATAAAAACGAATTGTTATGAAATATCATCAAATTGACCGAGATTTATTTATAAAAAATAGAGAAAAATTCATGGCTCAGATGAAGCCAAAAAGCGTTGCCATCTTCAATTCTAATGATATTTATCCCGTTTCTGCCGATAGTACTTTGCCATTTGCACAACACCGCGATATCTTTTATTTAAGCGGAGTAGATCAGGAAGAAAGTATTTTATTGCTTTTCCCCGATGCGCCATACGAGCACCAAAGAGAAATGGTTTTCTTGAAAGAAACCAGCGAACACATTGCAATTTGGGAAGGTGAAAAACTGACTAAAGAGCGTGCTTTTGAAGTAACAGGAATCAGAACCGTGTATTGGTTGCAGGAATTTGAGAAAGTCTTATTCGAAATGATGACGCACGCTGACACGATTTACATCAATACAAACGAGCATTACCGCGCTACAGTAGAAACTGAAACGCGTGAAGCCCGTTTTGTAAAATGGTGGAAAGAGAAATATCCGGCACATGCTGTCGCAAAAAGTAATCCGATATTGCAACGTCTTCGCTCCGTAAAAGAAACCGAAGAATTGGACTTAATCCAAAAAGCCTGTAATATTACGGAACTTGGTTTTAGAAGATTATTGTCTTTCGTGAAACCAAACGTTACCGAATACGAAATCGAAGCCGAGCTGATTCACGAATTCATTCGCAACCGTTCCAGAGGTTTTGCTTACACGCCAATTATCGCTTCCGGAAATAATGCCAATGTGTTGCATTACATCGAAAACAACCAACAATGCAAAGCCGGTGATTTGATTTTACTGGATGTTGCGGCTGAATATGCCAATTATTCCAGTGACATGACGCGTACCATTCCAGTTTCAGGAAAATATACCAAAAGACAAAAAGAAGTGTACAATGCCGTTTTAAATGTAAAAAACGAAGCGACCAAAATGCTGACAACAGGTACTCTTTGGAAACAATACCATATAGAAGTTGGGAAATTAATGACTTCTGAATTGCTAGGTTTAGGTCTTATTGACAAAGCCGATGTGCAAAACGAAAACCCGGAATGGCCCGCTTATAAAAAATATTTCATGCACGGAACTTCCCACCACATGGGATTGGACACGCACGATTACGGAATCCTGACCGAACCCATGCAAGCCAATATGGTGTTCACCGTAGAGCCTGGAATTTACATTCCTGCCGAAGGTTTCGGAATCCGTCTGGAAGATAACATCATCGTTCAAGAAAGCGGTGAACCATTCAACATGATGCGCAACATCCCAATTGAAGTGGACGAAATCGAAGAATTAATGAACAGTTAATTCCTTAAATACATACAATCAAATCGGTTTACAGCAATGTGAACCGATTTTTTTTTTGGGGCGCAACCCAGCTTCCGTAAACTCCAGCTGCGTCGGGCTATCCGCTACAAGTCCTCGTCTCGTCCAAAAAGACAAGACTGTGGGCTTTCCGCTATTATCCCTTGCGCGCTACAACGAGAAAATCTGTAATTCCAAAACACGAATTCCAAAATTCATGGTAAAACTGTAACTTTATAATCACCCTTCCGACTTATTTAAAACAACAACTATTTTTTAAAACATATTCAATATGTGATTTGAACCATTAAGAAAAATTAAGCTCTGATTCTTAATGAAACTTAATTTCTTAATGGTAAAAACTTTTAAATAAAAACTTAAAACACAGAAATCATGCAAGCACACGAAATAGACTACCACATTTACGGCGAGGAAATGCAATATGTGGAAATAGAACTGGACCCACAGGAAATAGTAATTGCCGAAGCGGGAAGTTTTATGATGATGGACAATAATATCCAAATGGAAACCATTTTTGGAGACGGTTCCGAACAAGAAAACGGATTGTTTGGTAAACTTTTAAGCGCCGGAAAAAGAGTGCTTACAGGTGAAAGTCTTTTTATGACAGCGTTCATCAATCAAAACAATACCAAAAGCAAAGTTTCATTCGCATCGCCTTATCCAGGAAAAATAATCCCAATTGACTTAACACAATTTGGCGGAAAATTCATTTGCCAGAAAGACGCTTTCCTTTGCGCTGCCAAAGGCGTTTCTGTTGGAATTGAATTCTCTAAAAAACTCGGTCGCGGATTGTTTGGCGGTGAAGGTTTCATCATGCAAAAAATTGAAGGCGACGGTCTGGCCTTTGTGCATACCGGCGGAACATTGGCCAAAAAAGAATTAGCCGCAGGCGAAATCCTAAAAGTCGACACCGGCTGTATTGTTGGTTTTACCAAAGATGTTGATTATGACATTGAGTTTATTGGCGGAATCAAGAATTCCATTTTTGGCGGAGAAGGTTTATTTTACGCAACACTTCGCGGTCCGGGAACAGTTTATGTACAATCCTTGCCTTTCAGCCGACTTGCTGACAGAATCATCGCATCTGCTCCAAGAGCTGGTGGAACCAGTCGTGACGAAGGAAGTTTATTAGGCGGATTAGGAAGTTTGCTCGATGGAGATAGACGATTTTAAATTTTATGAACGGCTTGCAGAAATGGGAGCCGTTTTATTTTAAAGGAAGTTGAATTTGTGGTAAAGGTTGACAAAGAGTTTTGTTTACAATCTTTTCTCTCATTAATTTTTTCTTGTTAAAATGTCTAGATATGTTTTGAATAATTTCTGTGTAATTATCTTTAATCACTTTCCCATTCTCATCTTCTGTTTCATGATAAAAAACCTTGATGGAGCGACAGTTATTATGTTCAAAAACAGTATTCAATAATGTTCTATCCGATAATCCGCAAGAATGCCCCATAATCAGAACTTGGAATTTATTAGCATCAATAAAATCAAGTAGATTTTTATAATTAGAGTTCTGTAAGTATTGAAATGATTTAAAATTCTTTAAATATTCATTATCATCTAAATTTTCGATTATCTTATAATCTTCATCCATTTCATCTCCGAAACCAAAATTAATTTTATGTTCGTTTTCATTTCCTATTATCCCATGTATAGCAATATGTATTTTTGCTAAATCATCATTTAAATTTTGAGCTCTTAAATACCTAAGTGCCGTTGGAGTATAATTAAAATTTAGAATTCTCAACAAGCCTTTTGAACCTTCTATTTTTCTAGTTTCTAACTGATTTTCAATTTCTTTAAAATCATCATTTGAGAATTCCTTATCAAGATTTAATTCCTCATTAGGAATAGAAATAGGTCTTAGAATATCACAAAACTTAAATTGATCATAATCTGAATCTTTAATTACCCCTACATTAAAAGAATCAACAACTTTTTCTTTTAAATATTTTTCTAAAAGTTTTTTTACTTGTTCAAATTCTTTATTTAACAAAACAACCTGTTGCTTTTTTTCATTTGATTTAAGTGATCCGTGCTTTGTAATTATTTTTAATTGATTATAATATAGATTTTCAATATCAACCCATTTTTCAATATTTATCTGATTATTAATATTTAAAAAAAAGTTATTAGTAAATTCTAAAGTACAGTATCTCTCATATCTTGAAATAAAATACTTCAATGTTTCAAAATTACAAACACTTTTTTGCCAATCCGATTTTGCATTATAATCATTCCCAATTCGTGAAATATTTGAAACAAATAAACTATCACTATATGAATGATTATTATAAAGTTCTTTCAAAACATTAATCCAATAATCATCAATAAAATCTTTGTAAGAAGTCGGCAATCCATGAGCCAAATCAAATCCGTTTCCAATAATAACAAGTCTGTTCATATTTACAAATGCTTTTCTCAAATATACTATTTTTAATACAAGCGCATTAATGAATTGCTTACATGACCTTATATTTCTTAAATGGTTAAAAAAATAAAATGTTACTTTTGTAGACTAAATTTCCATTTTGAAACAAATTCTCTTTAAAAACACCAACATCTCCTATTCCGATACCGGGAAAGGAACCGCTATTGTCTTACTTCATGGTTTCTTGGAAAACAAAGGCATGTGGGATTTTTATATTCCGGAGTTTGCTAAAAAAAACCGCGTCATTACTATAGATTTATTGGGACATGGCGAAACGGAATGTTTGAGTTACGTGCAAACGATGGAAGATAATGCCGATGCGATTCACTCTGTTTTATCGGAATTACGCATCCGAAAAGCCATTTTTGTCGGGCACTCTATGGGTGGTTATGTTGCTTTGGCTTTCGCCGAATTATATCCTGACACTATAAAAGGATTGGTTTTACTAAACTCGACCGCAAGAGCCGACAGCAAGGAACGAAAAACAAATCGGGATCGAGCTATTAAAGCGGTAAAACAATCTTTTATGAATTTTGTTTCACTTTCTATTGCAAACTTATTCAGCGAATCCAACAGAGAACGACTTTCATCCGAAATTGAAAGCGTAAAAAAAGAAGCTTTAAAAACACCGCTACAAGGAATTGTTGCGTCACTGGAAGGAATGAAAATACGACAAGATCGGGAAGTGTTATTGCATCTTACACCCTATCCTAAATTATTAATTCTGGGCGAAAAAGATCCTGTTTTAAATTACGAGGAAACCAAAGAACAAATTGAAAACACAACAGTAAAACTGGTGACTTTTCCGGATGGACACATGAGTCATATTGAGAACCAAGACCAATTATTGATTGTATTGTTGGCTTTTTTCAAAAGCATCTAAATCATTCCTGATTTCAAATAGCCTTTTTCAACCAATTCGCTTTTGTCTTTCAAGTAGTGCATTTTTCCTTCTTTCATCAACGCCAGTTTTGTGGAAACCTTAATCACATTTTCATAATTATGGTCCGTGATAATAATGCCTTTTACACTGGACATTTCTGTAATTAATTCATTAATTTTTTCAATCATTATGGGCGACAAACCATTATAAGGCTCGTCCAGCAAAACAAATTTTGACGCATTATTCAGGATTAATTTAATCTCTAAATACCGTAATTCTCCGCCGGATAAATGCTTTATTTTTTTATCTAACATCGATTGAATCATTTCATCAGCATAGAAATCCTGTAATTTCTCTTTGGCAATCGACAATAAGATTGTCTTTTTTATCGAAAATGAATTTGGAATAAAATTATCTTGAGGCAAGTAACTGATTTCATTTAGTAAATCTCTGGTTTTTGATTTCACGACGCCATCCACTCGAACAAATTTAAAATCGGCAGTTACAATTCCGAAAATGATTTTCAACAAAGTAGATTTTCCGGAACCATTTCTTCCTAAAATGCCAATGATATCAGCCGTTTCGCATTTCAAATACACATCGGAAACTATGATTTTTCCATCATATTGTTTTTGAACACTGTCTACTTCTAAAATATTTTTAGTCATACGAGTTTCAGTACTACATTAATGAATAAAATCAGCACCATCGAAAAAACAAAATTCATCAGAAAACCATAAACAAACAATTGCATTTTTGAAATTCCGTTGTTGTAATAAAACAGGTATTCATTTTTGGCATTTACTTCTTTTATCAAAATACTGATGAAGAAACCAAAAATAATAAGCACATATTTGAAGGTTTCAAATCCTCCAAAAATCCATGCCAAAGCGCTTATTGACATGTTTATCGTCAATGTACTTTTGTAAAACTCAAAGATGTTGGCTAATTTTCTGATTGTGAATTCTATTTAAATTATTTTCTCTTCAAAAGGAATATTCTCGTCTAAAATTTCGCTCAATAAAAGAACCATTTGTTCTAAATAATTACTCAAAATTTCTTCATTTATAATTGAATTTATTTCTTTGTCTTCTTTAAAATTAAATGGAAGAAACCCTGCTTTTAAATTCTTAAAAGAGATAATTCCGGCTTCAATTGGCTTTCCTTTTGCCTCATGTTCATACATATAAGCATACGCGAGCACCTGAATGATTTTATCGCTTTTAATGTCTTCGGTTAATCCTTTCCAGGATTTCAAAGTGACGCTTACTTTTTCTACTTTTCCAGTTTTATAATCAATGATTCGAATGATTCCGTTGCGCTCTTCAATTCGGTCCACATTTCCTTTTATCAGTACCGGAAAAGGCAAATTAGGATGATGTAATGGTCGCTCGAAAGTTTGTTCTAACGCTAAAATTTTTATTGCGTCGCCGTTCTTAATACTTTCCAATTCCACTTTCAGGAAATTCGAAACATTTCGTTTAGCAACTTCAAACGCCAATAAATTTCGACCTTTTTTGATTTCGCCTTCTTTATACACCAATTTGAATTGCTTCAAAACCTCAGCGTCAATTTGTTTGAAACAATTTAAAATATCACTTTCCGAAATAAATTTGCCAATGAAAGGTTCATACAAAACTTTCAAAGTTTCGTGGATAATGGTTCCCAACGTATTCAAGGCAATATTTTCCTCGACTTCTTCGACTTCGCTGATGCGTAAAATCTTCTGGAAATAAAACTGAATTGGATTCCGAATATAACTCGTCAATGCCGATGGAGAAAAACCTTTTTCGGCAATTTCTTTCAATCGTCCCATCACACTTTCCGATTTTGGAATCACCATCGGTTGATATGCTGTTTCGGGTAAAACAGCATTATAAATTTCGTGTGTCAATGTATGATTTTTTTGCTTTTCGACTTCGAGTTGCGTTATGAATCGGCTTTTTTCACCCGCATCCAATCCTTCACTTTCGGTATTATACAGCAAGTAGATATTTTTGGCGCGTTGTAATAAATGATAAAAATGATACGTATAAATAGCGTCTTTTTCTTTGAATGTAGGTAAACCCAATTCGCGTTTCACATCATACGGAATAAACGAATTTTGTGATTTCCCCGCAGGAAATTTTCCTTCATTCATCGAAGTGACAATAACGGTGTCAAAATCCAAAACACGACTTTCCAGTACTCCCATAATCTGTAAGCCGTTCAACGGTTCTCCTTCAAAAGAAACTTCAGCCAAATCAATTACTTGTTTGTAAATGGCATAAAGCGTTTCTATTTTATCGATATGTTCGTGCTTGGAATAGTAATTAATCAGTTTATTGATGACTTTGAAAATAGCAAAAACAAAAGCCTTAGTGATTTTTTCTTCTTCGTTGTCGTTACTTAAATTTTCTTTTATGGTTTGCAATAATTTAGAAATAGTCTCTAATACCGGAATCGAACCATTTTCCCATTTTTGGAATAACAAGAGAAACAACTCGCTTGGAATTACATTCAATTCCATCAATTTATGATGCGTAATAAAAGTATAATTATTTTGATTGATAGTATGGACAAGCGCGCTGGTTTTCGCATACGGCTCCACCAAAGGATGCGTCAAAATATCCAAAACATCTTTGTAATACAAGACATAACTTTTGGCATTTCTGGACAACGCATTCGTGTGCATTTTGAATAATTTTGCAATCAAAATCTGGGCTGGATTGTTCTTGCTTGAATATCCCATTGTGATATTCAAAGCACCAACGCTTGACGGTAACGAATATAAAAGCGGCACCAGAAGATTTTCCTCGCCTAAAACCACAGCCACTTTATCCAACTTCCCGTTTGGATTTTTATTAATGACATTCTCAATAATACTTCCGGCTATTTTGGCTTGACCAATTGTTTTGGGCGTTCCAATAACCTGAATATTTTTAGTCTGCGAAAAATCATCTACAATCCACTCAAACGGATGCTGTTTATAATGCTTCCAGCTTTCTTTGAAACGTCGTACAAACAGTCCTGCATCGTGATACGGATCATTGAGAAAGGTTTGGTCTACGTCCCAATAAATTTTAGCCTGATCAGAAGCGATAAGGTGCTGGATTATTTTTTCTTCGGCTGCATTCAACGCATTAAAACCGGCAAACAGGAATTGTTTCTCTTGTACAGAACTTGAAAAATGATTTAAGTTATTTACTGCCTCACGATAAATCAAGCCTTGATAGCCGATTCCTTTATTCAGTAAATGTGTATAAAGAGATTGATAGTAATTGGGTAGTAATTTCCAAAAATCAATGTATTTTTCTAATAATACAGTTTTGTTTTCGACTTCAATTCCCCATTTTTTTATGTCTTCGATATCCTTCAAATACGAAAGAACATGAGAAGGCTCTAATAAATAGCGGTCAATTTCATTGAAATCTTGTAGCAGTGTTTTCGCCCAATTGGCAAACAATTCAAACGTTTGTTGGTTTGCTTTATCGGTAATGGATAAATAGACTTCGTAGAATTCAAATAATAGTTCAATGGGATCTAAGGTGCGAATACCTGCAATATTTTGAACAAAATCTTCAATACTTATAATTTCAGGAGAAAGTATATTTGTGGTAACCTGATTTTTTAGCGCTTCAATCAGGAATATTTTAGCTCGTTTGTTTGGTAAAACTACAATCGTATTGGAAAGATTGCCTGAGTAATTTTCAATTAAAACTGCGGCTATTTTATCTAAAAAAGAAGTATTTGTCATTCTATAAAAATAAAAAAAACGCCTCGATAAATCGAGGCGTTTTCATAAATATTTTAGAAAGAAATTATTCTTTAATCAAAGATATTTCAACTCTTCTGTTCATTGCTTTTCCTTTTGCAGTTTTGTTAGTTGCAATTGGTTTAGTTTCTCCGAAACCTGTAGATCTAAGTCTATCAGCAGCAATTCCGTTTTCAATTAAATAATTTTTAACTGCAGCAGCTCTGTTCTCAGATAAAGTTTGGTTAAGTTCATTACTACCATCACTATCACAGTGACCTTCGATCATGAATCTTGAATAAGGATATTCTTTTAAGATTGAAGTGATTGATTGTAAAACTGTGTAAGTTCCTTTTTGGAAAGTAGATTTACCAGAATCAAACAAGATAATTTTACCATAGTTATTTAAAGTTTTCATAACTTCTTCAGAAACTTCTGGACAACCTTGATTAGCAACAGTACCTCTTACGTCTGGACATTTATCATCTTTGTCTAAAACACCATCTCCATCAGTATCTGGCCAAGGACAACCTGCGTTTTCTTTTGGACCTGCAACAGTTGGACATTTGTCATCTTTATCAGCTACTCCGTCTCCGTCAGTATCAGGACAACCTTTCAATGCAGCTAAACCAGCAACTTCTGGACAAGCATCATCTTTATCAGCAATTCCATCTCCATCTGTATCAGGACATCCGTTCAATGCAGCTAAACCAGCAACTTCTGGACAAGCATCAGCACTGTCTTGAATTCCATCTCCATCAGTATCAGGACATCCGTTGAATTCTTTCAAACCAGCAACTTCTGGACAAGCATCATCTTTATCGTAAATTCCATCACCATCAGTATCTTTACCTCCAAATTTGAAGATAAGACCTGCTGAATGTTGAAAATGTGATGGAGCATCTGGAACACCAGCTGCATCTTCTCTATCTCCAAAAGATTTTTTATATTTTGTAGTAAGCTCTAAACCAACATTTTCAGTAAACCAAAAAGTTAAACCAGCACCAGGATTTAATGTTCCGAAACTGCTATCTCCTAAAAAAGTATAACCTCCACCAACTGACAGAGAAGGATCAATAAATTTAGAACTAATTAAGTTCATGAAACTATATTTAATAGTTGCATCAACACCGTAATACATTAAATCACCTGGATTAGATACTACATATCCACGAGCATCATGACCTACTTCGTTTGGAGCAAACCTTACATATTTGTCAATTTTATTTACTGATCCAGAAAGACCAAAAGAGAAATTATCTCCTACGTATCTAGATACACTTAAATAAGACACAGAAGGAAGGATGTTCCAGTTGTCTTTAACTGCAAATGGTTGAGAGAAATGTTGATCTAGCCAATTATGTCCTCCACCAGCACTAGTTCTAGTGTCAACGGCATTAACTCCAAAAGAGATTGCCCATGGATTGTTACTGTCTTGTGCGTGAGAACTTAATCCCATGACCATCATTACAGCAACTAAAAGTTTGTTAAGATGTTTCATACTTAATTTTTTTAATTACAATTTAGTTAATTATAAACAAAAGTAATGCGTAAATTTTTAACTACAAAACTAAATGTTAAAAAAAACCCATAAAAACTGCCAAAAGTGGAAATTATATAACTTCAATTAAAAATTATATAACATTTAACATTCTGCCAACTTCAACAAAAGCACTGATAGCCTTATCTAGATGCTCTTTTGTATGTGCTGCAGATAACTGTACTCTAATTCTCGCTTTATCTTTAGGAACCACCGGAAAAAAGAAACCAATAACATAAATCCCTTTTTTCAAAAGCTCCTCTGCCATTTTTTGTGACAATTTTGCATCATATAACATAACAGGAACTATCGCAGAATCGCCTTCAATAATATCAAAACCTGCTCTTTTCATCCCTTCTTTGAAATAATTAGTATTCGATTCTAATCTATCTCGCAATGAAGTATCCTTTTCTAATAATTCAAAAACTTTAATAGAAGCTCCAACAATTGCAGGAGCAAGAGAATTAGAAAACAAGTAAGGTCTGGAACGTTGGCGTAATATTTCAATAATTTCTTTTTTGGCAGTTGTATAACCTCCCATTGCACCACCAAGTGCTTTGCCTAATGTTCCGGTAATAATATCTACTCTCCCCATTACACCTTTTGCCTCGAGCGTTCCTTTTCCGGTTGCACCAATGAATCCGGCAGCATGACATTCATCTACCATAACCATCGCATCGTATTTATCTGCTAAATCACAGATTTTATCCAAAGGAGCTACGACACCATCCATAGAGAAAACACCATCTGTTACAATCAACTTGAAACAAGTTCCTGCATCAGTAGCTTTGATTAATTGTTGCTCCAAATCTTCCATATTGCTATTTTCATAACGATATCGAGCTGCTTTACACAAACGAACACCATCTATGATAGAAGCATGATTCAAACTATCTGAAATTATCGCATCATTTTCTCCTAATAAAGGTTCGAAAACTCCGCCGTTAGCATCAAAAGCTGCCGCGTAAAGAATAGTATCTTCAGTACCATAAAATTCAGAAATCTTTCTTTCCAATGTTTTGTGAATATCCTGAGTTCCGCATATAAAACGCACCGATGACATTCCGAAACCATGTGTATCCAAAGCGTCTTTTGCAGCCTGAATCACTTCTGGATGTGATGACAATCCAAGATAATTATTAGCACAAAAATTCAGAACAGTTTCTCCTGTAGAAATAGTGATTTCTGCTCCTTGAGGCGAAGTGATAATTCTTTCTTTTTTGAAAATTCCATTATCTTCAATAGTCTGTAATTCTGCTTGAAGATGTTCTTTTATTTTTCCGTACATTGTTAGTGTTTATTAATTCGTTTTATGTTTATAAATATCTCAGGCTACAAATTTACTACATCGATTTCTTTTCCTATATATATAAGTGCTTTTTTTATCACTTTATATCCCATTAACTCAATTGCCGTTTGATAATTTTCCAATTGCTGTTTGTATTTCACATTGTGTGTTCCCGTTTTATAATCCAATAACAAAACTTCTTTGTTTTTAGTTAAAACCATTCGGTCTGGTTTAATGATCTTACCCTCTTTTTGAATAATAGTTTGTTCATTCAAAACTTCATTCCCTTCGGCAAAACAAATTCCTAATTCACTGTGATTGACAATTTCTTGAATGGTATTAAAAACTATTTCTTTTTGATCAAAAGTTATCAATCCGTTTTCAATAGACTTTGTAATTGCCAAATCAACATCGTTTTTAGTTTTTACAAAAGATAAAATTTCATGAATTACATTCCCATATTCTATAGCTTCCTGCTGATGCGTTCCCCACATTAATGCTTCGCGCTGCGCAATTTTTATATTCTTCGGATTTAGAATTTCAGAAACCAAAGGAATCATTTTTGAAGTGTCGATGTGTTGTTTTGCTGAAGATAATTTCGCTGGATTTCCAAATTCATATTCCAATTTATTTTCATCAAACCCAACTTTATTATCCAAATAATTAATAAAAAAACTACACATATTATTCTTTGGAATTTCGCCTTTACTAGATAAATTCATATTCGAAATTACATATAATTGCTCCTCAGCTCTTGTCAAAGCAACGTATAAAACATTGATGTTATCTAATAATTCTTCTTGCTTTTTTTGATTATAAACCTCCGCAGCTTCGACTCCAAATCCTTCCACCGCTTTACTATTGTCAATCAACACTTTTGGCAAACCAAAATCTTGTTCCTCCGCGTTGAGCCATAATTTATCTTTTGGCTTTAGACTATAATCTTCCTCTGCAAAAGGAAAAATCACAACCGGAAACTCCAATCCTTTCGATTTATGAATCGTCATAATACGAACTGCATTAGTCCCTTCCGGAGATGGAATACTAAATTTCTCCGCATTTTTATCCCAGAAATTTAAGAAGTCCGAAATCCCTGCTTGGTTGCGAATGTCTCGTTCCAGAACAATGTCCAAGAAATATTGAACGTAGGCATTACTAACTTTTGGGTTCAGGAACTTTGCTATTATTGTCTCCACCGCTTCATACAATGATTTTTTTCTAATGTTTTGAAACGAAAGCGAAACATCGAAACTCATCAACCAATTTTCGAAATCAATTTCCTGAAACAACGCCATTCCTTGAGCAATAAAATCGTGAATCGGTAATTTATCCTGACTGTTTTGCGCTAAATATTGAAGAAAATTTGCTTTGGATTCTAAATCAGAACTGTTTTTCAAATATTTCAATAAATGAATAATTAATCGAACTTCGGTGGCATTTTGAATCATCAAAGTTTCCGATGACAAAAGTGGAATCCGTTGCTCGGTCAAATAATTAGCAATCGCAATTCCCTGGCTTCGTTTTCGAGTCAGAATCACAATGTCTTTGTATTGAAAGCCTTGTTGTAGTACTTTTTGAATCGTATTTAATGTCGCTAAAACATACAAATCGGTTTTATCCAAAGTTTCTTCATCTTCCGAAGTTTCAACTTTTGGAATGAAAGAAATATTTACGTAGCCACCAGTTTTATCATTCGTTTTTTGATGACTGTGATTTTCATACAAATCTTTATAATCCAAATGTTCGAATTCGTTCGAAATCAATTTGAAAAAATCATTGTTAAATTCGATTATTTGCGAATAAGAGCGGTAATTTTTATCTAAATGTTCGAGTCTTTTGTCTGGGTTATTGAACGGATTTTGGTCTTTACTCAACTCGATAAATTGCTCTGCTTTCCCGCCACGCCATCTGTAAATAGATTGTTTTGGATCGCCAACAATCATCAAAGTTCCTTTTACTCCAAAATCATCCTGACCCGAAAGCGCATTATCAATCAGCGGAATCAGGTTTTGCCATTGCATTTCGGACGTATCCTGAAATTCATCAATAAAAAAATGACGGTAGCGCTCACCTAATCGTTCGTATATAAAAGGAGCTGGCTGATTTTGAATTTCGCGATGGATAATCGCATTAAATTCTGAAATAGAAAGTACATTTTGCTCTTCCTGAATTTTGGCTAATTCATTACTTACGGTATTTAGTAATGATAATGGCGTAATGTTTTTCAGGAACGCTTTATAGAAATTTATCTTTTCGAAAGCCGTGTAAACTTTAGTAAGAATTAGCAAAAATTCAGGAATAAGGTTTTCAATAATCGCTCGATCTTTTGCCGTTTTATTGATTGCAATATCATCAAACTCATGAAAAGTTTTATTCTTGGGATTGAATTTTCCTTGCTGAATACTATTAATATGATTTGGAAAAGTCCCTCTGGAAAAAGATTTTACATCAATTCCGTTTTTATCAATTACCGTTAGCGCTTCTTCTGCAAAAATAATAGTTTGCTTTTCTAAGTCTTTGCAGGCTTCGGAAAGTTTGTTTTTTATTTCGACAAATTCAGTGATGGATTTATCTTGAAAATGCGTGATTTCATTTCTGTTATTTTCGTTTAAAACTAACCGACCGGTTTCGAGAATTTCACGAGAAATATCCCAAGATTTATCATCATCGGTTTTTTCCATCGTGAAATCAATTAACAATTTTGTTAATGTTTCATCTTCTCCAGCTTGAGCAATAATAGCATCGACGGCTTCTATCAATAAATTTTCGGTATCCAAAGTGACTTCAAAAGTCATGGGTAAATTCAAATCGTGCGCAAAAGCACGAATCACTTTATGTGTAAATTTATCAATGGTCGAAATATCAAAAGCGGCATAATTATGAATAATGTGCTTGATGATTTGTTGCGATTTGGTTTTGATTTGGATAATAGACAATTCGGTATCTATCGCTAAATCCTGCATTAAATCCTGCGCTTTTGAACTAGGTTCCTCTTTGGCAAATTCAGAAAGACTGCCTACAATTCTGGATTTCATTTCGTGAACCGCTTTATTGGTAAACGTAATGGCGAGAATGTTGCGATAGGCATCATTTTTTGGCGCAACAAGGATAATTTTTAGGTATTCTTTGACAAGCGCATAGGTTTTTCCGGAACCGGCCGATGCGTCGTATATGGAGAATGAAGGTCTTTGCATTAAGATTTTAGATTTCTGATTAACGATTTTAGATTTCTGATTTAGAATTAGCGTCCTAATTTCTCAAATCCCCTAGCCCTGATGGAAACGACATCCTTTTTATAAGGTGATTTTTCATCATCTTATAAAAAGATATAGTGAACAGCAGGAAATAGCTTCTAAAAACACAACAATTTTTAGGTTGTTTTTAAAAATTGTTCGTATAAAACTTAAAAGTAGTATTTTTGCATCATGGAAACAAATAGACAGAAAAAAATAGGTGGGGTTATCCAAAAAGATTTGGTTGACATTCTGCAAGGTGAAGTGAGAAAAAACGGATTGGCTAATTTAATCATTTCGGTATCCAAGGTTACTGTGACTACAGATTTATCAGTAGCGACAGTGCATTTAAGTGTTTTTCCTCAGGAAAAAGCAAAAGAGATTTTAGAGGCGGTTAAGTCGAATGCTAAAAACATTAAGCATGATTTATCACAACGTGTTCGTTTGCAATTAAGAAAAGTTCCCAATTTAGTTTTCTTTATTGACGACTCTTTAGATTACATTGAAAAAATTGACAATGCTTTAGCGAATAGAGATAATCCTATAGAAAACAGAGATCTTTTGGACAAACGCAGATTTCAATAAAATTTGAATTTTCCCCTTTACATAGCCAAACGCTACATTCGTAGCAATAGTAAAAATAATGCTATCAATATTATCAATCGCATTGCCAGCATGGGAATTATTGTTGGCGCAATGGCTTTGTTTGTGGTTTTATCTGTTTTTAGCGGGTTGAAAGTTTTTAGTCTTTCGTTTACGAATGAGATTGATCCCGACCTAAAAATAAGCAGCACTCTGGGAAAATCCTTTTTGATTTCTCCAAATCAAGAAAGCCAAATCAAGAAAATTGACGGCTTAGTTTCGTATACTAAAATTATTGAAGAGCGTGTTTTATTCACTTTTGACGGAAAACAGGAAGTTACCTACTTGAAAGGTGTTGATTCTAATTTCAGTAAAGTAAATGCCATAGAAACAAAACTTTTCAATGGACAATGGTTGAAACCAAATACGTATCAAGTGGTTGTGGGCTACGGAATTTCCCAAAAATTCTCCATGGGATTACTGGATTTTAATCGTCAATTAGAAGTTTTGGTTCCAAAACCCGGAAAAGGCGCTATCGAAAATCCAGAAGAAGCTTTTAACAAAACGGATCTAATTCCTGTTGGGATTTATGCCATTAGCGAAGATTTGGATTCCAAATATGTTTTTGCCGATTTAGGTTTAGCGCAAGAATTATTGGAATACAAAACCAATCAGGTTTCCGGGATTGAAATCAAGACAAAAACCGATGCTGACGAAAGTGTAATTACAGAAAAACTTCAAACTATTTTTAACAATAAAATCACCGTAAAAAACAGGGCGCAACTCAACGAATCGCTTTATAAAATGTTGAATACCGAGAATATAGCCGTGTATTTAATCTTTACTTTGGTGATTGTTGTGGCGCTTTTTAACTTGATTGGTGCGTTAATTATGATGATTTTAGACAAAAAAGGAAACCTAAAAACCCTTTTTAATCTTGGAACCGAAATCAAGGATTTACGAAAAATATTCCTGCTTCAAGGCACTTTATTGAGTGTTTTCGGCGGAATTATTGGCTTGGTTTTAGGAATTATTATTGTGTTGTTACAAGAATATTTTCAGTTGGTCATGATTACTCCTGCACTGGCGTATCCTGTGATTTTTTCTCTCGAAAACGTACTAATCGTCATGGGAACTATTGTTGCACTAGGCTTTATTGCTTCCTTAATTGCAAGTAGTCGCGTGAGCAAGAAGTTGTTGGATTAATTTTTTTAATTAAAAAGAATATTTACATTTACCTTTCTTAAAATCTCAACGCTATGATAGTTTCTGTCTAGTCCTTCTTTATTTATAAAATAATTAGGGCCACTTTATTTACTTTTAGGTCCAGCTAATACGTCTGGACTGTCCATCTTATTAATCCTAATTTATCATGACAGAAACAACAATAGAAAAAAACTTGTTTTCTCGAATTTTTACAACATTAAAACAAGCTATCAAAGGAGATGAATCTTTTGATTATACCTCTGGAAGTATCAAAAAAGGAGTAATTCTTCTAGCCATTCCCATGGTATTGGAAATGCTTATGGAATCCGTTTTTGCTTTAGTCGATTTATATTTTGTCGGTCATTTAGAGCAAAGCAGTTATGCTATTCAAGCGGTTGGCTTAACCGAATCAGTAATCACGATTGTTTATTCTATTGCTATCGGAATTAGTATGGCTGCTACTGCGGTTGTTGCTCGTAGAATTGGCGAAAAAGACCCTGTTGCTGCTGCAAAAGCAGGAATGCAAGCCATTATTATTGCATTTGTTATCAATACAATAATCAGCATTTTTGGTTTTATTTACGCCAAAGATATTTTGTTATTTATGGGAGCCTCTATTGAAGCTGCTGAATATGGGCTAAACTTCACTCGAATTATGATCGGCGGAAGTTTATGCATCATGCTTTTATTTCTTATTAATGGAATATTCCGTGGTGCAGGAAATGCTGCCATTGCCATGAAAAGTCTTTGGTTGGCTAATATTTGCAACATTATTTTATGTCCCATATTAATTAATGGATTTGGACCTATTCCTGCTTTTGGATTAATGGGTGCCGCAATGGCAACAACTATCGGAAGAAGTATTGGTGTTTTGTACCAATTGTATCATTTATTTAATGGCAGGGGAATATTAAAAATCATACCTTCTTATTTTATTCCAGATTTGGAACAAATAAAAGCATTGGTAAAAATCGCTGCTCCTGGAGTATTACAATTTGTAATTGCTTCCTGCAGTTGGATATTTCTGGCTCAATTGGTCGCCACAACCGGTGGAGATCATGGTTCAGCTGGATATCAAACGGCATTGCGCATCATGATGTTTTTTATTCTTCCTGCTTGGGGATTAAGTAATGCCGCAGCGACTTTAGTAGGTCAAAACTTAGGTGCTAAAAAAATTGAACGTGCCGAAAAATCAGTTTTTACCACCGCAAAATACAATGTAATTTTTATGGCGATTATTACGGTTATTACACTGATTTTTTCCCGATCTCTGATTTCATTTTTTACTAACGACCTGATTATTCAAAAGATTGCCGTTGAAGCATTACAGACAATGTGTTTGGGATATGTTTTTTACGGAATAGGGATGGTTTTAATTAATACATTCAATGGAGCCGGTGATACCTGGACTCCAACAATGATTAATTTTTTTGGATTCTGGTTGTTCCAAATTCCGTTGGCTTATTTATTATCCAAATATTATAAAATGGGACCAACAGGTGTTTTTATAGCGATTCCTATAGCCGAAACCGCAATTACTTTGGCAAGTATTGTTCTCTACAAAAGAGGAAAGTGGAAACGCATCAAAGTATAACAAAAAAGGCTTAACAATTGTTAGGCCTTTTTTATTTTAAACAACTTCATATCCTGCATACGCTTCTTCAATCTCATTCAAAGCAGCAAATAATTCTTCAGGACGATCCAGCGTTACTAATTTTTGTTTGTAAGGTTTAAAAGAATGAATTCCTTTGAAATAATTGGTGTAATGTGGTCTTGTTTCAACAATTCCTAATCTTTCACCTTTCCATTCCATTGCCCAAGTGAGGTGATTTCGTACGGCTTCTACTCTATCAATAACAGTAGGTTTTGGCAAATGCTCGCCAGTTTTGAAGTAATGTTTGATTTCATCAAAAATCCAAGGATAACCAATTGCGGCACGACCAATCATGATTCCGTCGATGCCGTATTCATTTTTATAGTGTAATGCTTTTTCTGGAGAATCAATATCTCCGTTACCAAAAATAGGCATCGTGATTCTAGGATTATTTTTTACTCGGGCAATGTGCGACCAGTCGGAATGACCCTTGTACATTTGTGCACGAGTTCTAGCATGTATGCTCAAAGCGGCAACGCCAATATCTTGTAAACGCTCAGCTACCTCATCAATATTAATGGAATTATCATCCCAGCCCAAACGGGTTTTTACAGTTACCGGCAAATGCGTGCTGTCGATAACAGCCTGAGTCAAACGAATCATCAAATTAACATCTTTTAAAACTCCGGCACCAGCACCTTTGCAAACCACTTTTTTGACAGGGCAACCAAAGTTTATGTCTATTAAATCTGGGTTTACTGCGGAAACAATTTTGGAGGACATCGCCATTGCTTCTTCGTCTCCGCCAAAAATCTGGATTCCTACGGGCCTTTCGTAATCGAAAATGTCTAATTTCATTCGGCTTTTGATGGCGTCACGAATTAATCCTTCGGAAGAAATAAATTCCGAATACATCAAATCAGCACCATGAGCTTTACACAATCTGCGGAAAGGCGGATCGCTCACATCTTCCATAGGTGCGAGAAGTAAAGGGAATTCGGGTAATATTATGTTGCCAATCTTGATCATCTTCATTTAATTTGGTGCAAAATTACGTTTTTTAGATGAAAGGATAAAAGAAGAAAGAAGAAAGACTTAGTATTAAAGCGATTAGTTTGCGAATTCGGGACTTTGAAACTGTCTAATTTAGCTTATATTTGCAGATTAATTGTCGCTGTTTGGCGATTGCGTGAGGGATAGCAGCGGAAAGCCCACAGCAAAGTGTAGCGACAGCGGAACTTTGCGAGGACTTGAAACGCATGGCCCGACCCTTGTGGTCACGCCCAAAATAAATTTGATATAAACGGAAAATGAAACATATTAGGAATTTTTGCATTATTGCACATATTGATCACGGAAAAAGTACGCTTGCTGACCGATTACTTGGTGCTACACAAACAGTAACTGCTCGTGAAGAAAAAGCGCAATTGCTTGACAACATGGACTTGGAGCGTGAACGCGGGATTACGATTAAGAGTCACGCGATTCAGATGGAATACACGTATAAAGGACAAGAATACATCCTGAATTTGATTGATACTCCGGGACACGTGGATTTTTCGTATGAGGTTTCTCGTTCGATTGCAGCTTGTGAAGGCGCACTTTTGATTGTAGATGCTGCGCAAAGTATCCAGGCACAAACGATTTCGAATTTATATTTGGCTTTGGAGAATGACTTGGAAATTATTCCAGTTTTGAATAAAGTAGATTTGCCAAGCGCCAATCCTGAGGAAGTGAGCGATGATATTATCGATTTACTTGGATGTAAATTAGAAGATATTATTCACGCTTCAGGTAAAACTGGTTTTGGTGTTGAAAATATATTGGCAGCAATTATCGAAAAAATTCCACCTCCATCAGGAAATGTTGACGAACCGTTACAAGCATTAATTTTTGACTCGCATTACAATCCGTTTCGTGGTATTGAAGTGATTTTCCGTGTAAAAAATGGACAGATTAAAAAAGGCCAGAAGATTAAATTCATGGCTACCGGAAACGAATATTTTGCAGACGAAATTGGTACTTTGAAATTAAACCAGGTTCCGAAACAGGTGATTTCGGCAGGTGATGTTGGCTACTTGATATCTGGAATTAAAGAAGCGAAAGAAGTAAAAGTAGGTGATACGTTGACCGATGCAAAAACGCCAACAACAAATATAATCACTGGTTTTGAAGATGTTAAACCAATGGTTTTTGCGGGAATTTATCCTGTGGATACCGAAGATTACGAAGAGTTGAGAAACTCGATGGAAAAACTGCAGTTGAATGATGCGTCATTAGTGTTTTTACCGGAAAGTTCAGCAGCTTTGGGATTTGGTTTCCGTTGCGGATTCTTGGGAATGTTGCACATGGAAATTATCCAGGAACGTTTAGAGAGAGAGTTCAACATGACTGTTATTACAACAGTTCCCAACGTTTCGTATTTGGCTTACACCAAAAAAGATCCGACAACACCACTTATAGTAAATAACCCTTCGGACTTACCGGAGCCATCTCGTTTAGACCATGTTGAAGAACCTTTTATTAAAGCAACCATCATTACCAAATCTGATTATGTTGGAAATGTAATGAGTTTGTGTATCGAAAAACGTGGATTGATTACCAATCAAACATATTTGACTACAGAACGCGTAGAATTGACTTTTGATATGCCGTTGGCAGAGATTGTATTTGATTTTTATGACCGTTTGAAAACCGTTTCTAAAGGATATGCTTCCTTTGACTATACGCCAATTGGGATGCGAACTTCTAATTTGGTTAAAGTAGATATCTTGTTGAACGCTACCATTGTGGATGCTTTGTCATCTTTGATGCATGCCGACAATGCGTATTCTATTGGAAAAAAAATGTGTGAAAAACTGAAAGAATTAATTCCGCGCCAGCAATTTGACATTCCTGTTCAAGCTGCAATTGGGGTAAAAGTAATTTCACGTGAAACCATAAAAGCGTTGCGTAAAGATGTAACTGCCAAATGTTATGGTGGAGATATTTCCCGTAAACGTAAATTATTGGAAAAACAGAAAAAAGGTAAAAAACGTATGAGATTAGTGGGGAATGTTGAAATTCCACAAGAAGCGTTTATGGCTGTTTTGAAGTTGAATGATTAAAAATTATTTTAAATTATAAATGAAACCTGACGATGTAAAAATTGTCAGGTTTTTTTGTTTTTATTTATTCTTCAACCATTCAAACAATCGTTTTCCATCTTCGAATTTAAATAATTGGGTTCCTTCATTCATCGTTGCTGCTGAACCGCAAGCGACTCCCCAACGAATAACTTCTTTCAGGCTTTTATTTTGCGAAAGCGCCCAAACCATCCCACCAACCATACTGTCACCGGCACCTACTGTGCTTTTTTTGGCAACGTTGGGAGCTGGTACAAAATCATAGGAATCTTTTGTAACCAATACTGCACCTTGCGGACCAAGGGAAACGACTACGATTTCGGCTCCGCCTTTCGCAATGATTTGTTTTGCGGCTTCGTTTACTTCTTCCAGTTCCAACCGCTCAACGCCTATTAATTTTGCAAGTTCTCCAACATTGGGTTTGATCATATAAACACCAATTTCTAATGCTTTTTTTAAGGATTCACCAGAGGTGTCCACAATTAACTTAGCATTTGATTTTTTGGCTATTTCAGCAATTTTTTGATAAAAATCTATTGACAAACCTTCATTCAAACTTCCACTGGCTACTAGAAATTTTAGATCAAAATTAGCTATGGTTTCTAATATTCTTTTGCTTTCTTCTTCTA
Source organism: Flavobacterium algoritolerans (assembly GCF_030010385.1). Classification (NCBI taxonomy): domain Bacteria; kingdom Pseudomonadati; phylum Bacteroidota; class Flavobacteriia; order Flavobacteriales; family Flavobacteriaceae; genus Flavobacterium; species Flavobacterium algoritolerans. The sequence continues at coordinate 802,832 of NZ_JASCRZ010000001.1, forward strand.
AAATTTTTCCGCCTGTAAATCCAAATCGGTATTGTGAATTGGTATTATCATCTACCGCAACAAAACTTTCTCTCGTCCAAGTTTGGACTTCGATTGCTTTAAATTCAACTGATTCTTTACTAACCAATTCCTCAAGCATTTTACCCATTGGTCCACCTGAAGTAAATACAGCTAAAGATGACCCTCCTAGACGGGAGATTGCCTTAGAAACATTGACTCCACCACCTCCCGCATCATAACGAGGCTCATCACATCTTATTTTTTGTTCTGGGACTAATCCTTTAAAATGAGTGCTTTTATCTAAAGCAGGATTAACTGTAAGCGTAACTATATCAAATGATTTCATCTTTCACAAATTTTACTACTCTAAAGGTCGGATAAAATTCATAAAAATTGGTACAAATCAAGGCGAATATTTCTTCGTATATTTGCAACCTCAAAAACAATTAAAATAATGATTGAAGATAAAAACCCACAACGAACAAGTATTGCTCAATTAGGAGAATTTGGATTGATAGACCATTTGACAAAAAACTTTGAAATCAACCAACCTTCGACTTTAAAAGGAATTGGAGATGATGCTGCCGTTTTGGATTTCAAAGATAAAAAAGTAGTTGTTTCTACAGATTTATTGATAGAAGGCGTACATTTTGATTTGGCTTACATGCCCTTAAAACATTTAGGTTATAAAGCAGTCGTAGTAAATGTTTCCGACATTTGCGCGATGAATGCCAAACCAACGCAAATCACGGTTTCTGTTGCTGTATCAAATCGTTTTCCTTTGGAAGCATTAGATGAATTATTTGCAGGAATTACGCATGCAGCGCGTGAATATAATGTAGATGTTATAGGTGGCGACACTACCTCATCACAAAAAGGATTAATCATCAGTATAACTGCCATTGGAGAAGCAGATGAAGAGGAAATCGTGTATAGAAATGGCGCTAAACAAACTGATTTATTAGTGGTTACTGGCGATATTGGAGCTGCTTATATGGGATTGCAAGTTTTAGAAAGAGAAAAGCAAGTTTTTCAGGTGAACCCAAATTCACAACCAGATTTAGACGCGTATACCTATTTAATTGAACGTCAATTGAAGCCCGAGGCACGCAAAGATGTCCGCACTTTATTACATGCTTTAGAAATAAAACCAACTTCAATGATTGATATTTCTGATGGATTATCATCTGAGATTATGCATTTGTGTAAGCAGTCCAAAGTGGGTTGTAATTTATACGAAGACAAATTACCTATCGATCCAACATTTATTAATGTTTGTGAAGAATTTAATATCGATAGCACGACCGTTGCCATAAACGGAGGAGAAGATTACGAATTGCTTTTCACAATTGCCATGGAAGACTTTGAAAAAATCAAAGCAAATCCAAATTTCACTATTATTGGTCACATGACACAAGAAAGTGAAGGCATTCATTTAGTAACTCGCGCCAATACAAAAATTGCCTTAAAAGCACGTGGCTGGGATGCTTTGACACAATAAAATTTCTTTAAATAAAACAAAAAACGACACCAATTAAGTGTCGTTTTTTTGTTTAAGAAATTAAAAAAGTAATCCTTTGCTTTTAGCTTCTCGGACTAAGTCGATATCGCTACCTTCTTCTATCTTTAATAGTTCTTTTAATTTTATTTTTCGCCTCTCAATTGCTCCTAATGAAATTGGAATGTATTGAGGAATGTCACTCAGCTTAGTTCCCTTTGAAATATGAAATAAAATTTCTTTGTCAAATTGATCAATTTCTATACTATCTTCTTCCGATTGAGATAACATTTTTAGAACAGACTGACTATAATATTTTTCATTTTTTATAACTTTATCAAAAGCGAAAAGTAATTCATCAAATGTTAAATCATTTTTTATGACCAATCCATTAGGATTTATAGTTTTGATAATGGTTTTTATTTTTAATAATTCTGTATACATTGTAAGCAAAATTATTTTACAGTTTGGCATAAATTCCGATATTAATCTTGCCAAATCTTCTCCAGAATAAATATTTTTTTCTTCATAAGGTGGCATACTAATATCTAAAAAAGCGATATCAAACAACAAAGCATCTGGATTTGTAATAATGCCATAAGCCGATTCGCAATCTTTAGCTTGAGTTATAAAAAACTCAAATTCATCAGGATTATATCTAGCAATTGCATTTTTGTATCCTTCTATAATAAAAGGGTGGTCATCAACGATTAATATATTGTTGTTTTTTGTTGATTGGTCAATTATCATTTCTATATAAGTTTTTTATATTTATTCTATTGGGACTGTAATTGTTATAATTGTCCCTTCTCCTTTTTTTGATTTTATATCAACGACTCCATCACATTCATTGGTTCGAAAAAGTATATTCTGCAAGCCTATTCCTTTTTTAGCTGTTTTAACATTAAAGCCTATTCCGTCATCACTCATCATCAAAATTAGATGATCCTCTTCTTTTTTTAGTTCAATTTTAATGTTATCAGCGGTAGCGTATTTATTGATGTTTTGAAGTGCTTCCTGAAGAATTCGATATAAATTAATTTTGACCGAATTGCTTACTAATTCCCATTTTATACCCGAATCAATAATTGAAACTAATTTTGATTTAAATGTCTTTTTCTGGTCTTCAAATAGGTTGTCAACAATAGCAACGAAGTTATTAATTAATTCTGATTTTTCTCTATTTAGATCATGAGAAATTTCACGAATATCCTGCTCAATACTTTTCAGCTCTGTTAGGTAGTTATTTCTTTTTTCAACAGCAGTTCCATCATCAATTTTATTTAGACTGTCTAGGTTAATCCGAACTCCAAACATCCTTCCTAAAACGCCATCGTGTAATTCACGAGCTACTCTTTTTTTCTCCTTAATTCTAATCCCTTCAATGGTATTCTGTTGTGAAATCATTAAATTATAGATTTCCTCATTTGCTTTTTGCTGTTGTTGTTTGAACTGTAACTCTCGATTTTTAGCTTTCTGCGTTTTAATCACAAAAGTAAACAACCCTAACATTGCTAATCCACTGAAAATAAAAACTAAATTCCTATTTTGAGTTGTTAAACTTGTGTTCTCACTCTTTATTTGATCTGTTTCATACTCTATGCGGGTAAATTTTTCACCCATATTCCTTTCTACCTTTTGCAAACTATCATTGATGTGAATATATTCTTTAGTATAAACTGATGCTTTTTTGGGCTCAATAATTGCTAATTGTTTAAGACCTCCTAAAACATTTCTGAAGTTTTTAGTTCTTCTAGAAAGTTCAAGCGCCTCTTTAGAATAATTTATTGCTTTAACAGTATCTTTTTTGGAAGCAAAATATTCTGATAAATGAATTTTATTCAGAAAAATACCCGTCGTTAATTTTAGACTGTCTCTAATTTTTAAGGACTTGTAAAACATATCAGGAAGACCATCAGTCTCTTTTAATTTACTTTTAGAATAAGCTAAATTATCCAACAACATAGCATACAAAGAAACTTTATCAATACTTAAATTTTGTTGCTCTAATCCTTGCTGAAAATAGATTTTAGCTTGTTTATGTTCATTTAAATTTTGATAAACTAGCCCCATATTATTCAGAGAAGTCGCTTTTGATTGAAACTGTAATGCTATTACATTATCATCTATACTAGACAAGGCTTTTTTATGGTAAGTAATGGCATTATCATATTCTCCAATTTCATTATATATTACGCCCAATAAATTATAGGACTCATATAAAATATCATTAGCTTTTTCACCTTTTATAACGCGTAAAGCATCAAACACTTCTAATTCACTTCCCGAAAAATCATTTTCACCATATCTTAGATAAGCTTTACTTAGACGCGTTTTAGCTAAATTATAAGTGTCGTCTAATTTATCATAAATTTTTTCAGCATTGGAATAATTTAAAAAAGCACTTTCTGAGATGGTTTGTGTACAATAATAGTCTCCTAAATAAGTATAAGCCTTAGCTATGTTTACAGAGTCCTTACTACTAACTGAATTTTCTAGAACTAGATCTACTGTAATTTTAAAATCCTTCCAATTATCCATGTTATAATAACGGTTGGCAACTCTGAACAAATTAACTCTATTTAAAGAGTCATTTGATTGGAGTTTAATAATGTTTAACGCTTTCCGATTAAACTGTTCTCTCTTCTCTCTAGTTGATTGAAAGTCATTTGCTAAAGTTAGATATGATGAAAGACTGTCTTTAGACGTTATTACATTATTCTCTATTTCATTTTTTTTGGAACAACCAAACAAAACAAAAACCAGCAATAATACTTTATATATGTTATAAGTCTTTTTCAATAATTAATTTTGAATTTCATCAAAAATACTAAAACTATTGACATAAAAAAAGGCTATCAAAAATTTGATAGCCTTATTATTATTTTTAAATTAAATTTAAAAAATTTAATCAATTTTTTTGTTTCCTCCAACACTAGCTCCGCCTGTTAAATCTATTTTTTTATTTCCTCCAACACTAGCTCCGCCTGTCAAGTCTATTTTTTTATTTCCTCCAACACTAGCTCCGCCTGTTAAATCAATTTTTTTGTTTCCTCCAACACTAGCTCCTCCTGTTAAATCTACTGAAAAAGAATTTGTTAAAACTGTATTAGTTTTTTCAGGTGTAGTAAAAGATGTTAATATCATTACTAAAGAGAATAATCCGATTGTTAAGATTGCTTTTTTCATAATTTGGGTTTTTATGTTGTTGTTTTATTTTGTCTTACTTTTGGAACCACATTTACATGGGATTCTTTTGTAAAATTACAGAGACAACTTCAAAAATTCCTACAAAAAAAGGCGTTTATGGTAGAATGTAGCCATTTGATAGTGAATGACCATCAAATTAAAGTGGATGACTGTTTTTTAAATTTCTAGATAATTTCCATTGGAAAAATCAGAAATAATTAGGTCGATATTTACTTTATATGATTTGGAGAAAGGAAGTTTTACAGCACTATTCTTAATATAACACACTGAATTCCCACTATGAATCCTAGAAATATAATTACGATTGACTATATAACTGTTATGAATTCTAATAAAAGGAAACGATAAGACGCCTTCAAAATGCTTCAATGTTTTGAAAGCAGTTATCATCTCACCATTATTTAGATATATATCCGTAGAATTATTATCGGCTTGAAAATAGCAAATATCTTTAGCATCAATATACTTGTAATCACCATAGGATTTGATACACAGAATTAGAGGCTGATCTTGATTTTGGATTTCTTGTCTAACTAAAACTGTCGGTTCTTTATCAGCAACTGATGACTGTTCTAAAAAAAATTCTTTAGGGGCAATTGATTTGTTTAATTTTAAAACCGATTTTACAACATCTATTCGTGCCAATGGTTTTATTAAATAATCAAAAACCTCATACTTTATAGCATCAAAAGCTAAATCTTTCCTAGCCGTAGTGATGATAATTTTAGGAATTACTTTCAAATATCTGTATAACTCATTAATTAGAGTCAACGACAAATTACTGGCCGGATTAACTGGGTCGATTTCCAAAAAAATTATTTGTGGAGTATGTTCTAATATTAGATTTAAACCCTCTTCATAATTATTAGCCGATGCTACAAAATCGAGTTCTGAAAAACTATCAGCTATGGCTTTAGTTTTCAAAACACTTTCTTGATCGTCGTCAATAATAATGTACAAATAATTCATCAATGGTTTTTCCTGAAATTGTTAGGCATTACATTAAGTCTTCAAAGTAAAACATACTTCAAATTATTAAGCGACTATGGTAGTTTTGGGAAACTAATTAAACAAAAAATGCTTATTTAACATTCTAAAAATAAGCATTTAACCTTTTTTTTATATGTGTTGTTAATATGTTCTTAACAAATGTTGACATGTTAAGATGAAGTACAAATAAATCCGATAAAGAGCGTTGTTTTTATTCTCAAACCAGTTAAAAATTAAAATCATCTAGTAAACCACACCAAAAACACCTCGTTACTATCATAAAAAAATCTCATAGAAAAGGGATTTCTTCTAGTATTAGTTATGTAAAGAGTAACAACATCAAATACTATTTATTGTAACCGAATTAACCAACAAAAAAATGATTACTAAAAATACTTTTTTTACAAATTTATCTTACTTTTATGCGAAAAATTAACCCTATGAAAAAACTATTTGTATTAATTTGCTTAACTTTTTCGTTATCTGGTTTTAGCCAAGAAAAAGAGACAATCGATTTCAAAAGAAATGAATTAAAAGGAAATGCTCTTTTCTTAGTATTAGGAGCTGGTGAAATTGCTTATGAACGACTAATAAATGAAGATGCTGGATTAGGAGTTTCTTTGTTTTTTGTTAAAGAGGAAGATTTTGACACCCAATTTAGTTTAACACCATATTACCGTGCCTATTTTGGAAAAAAAACAGCAGCAGGCTTTTTTGTTGAAGGGTTCGGAATGATTAACTCGGGGAACACGGGAAGTTATTCAGAATACGATTCAGTAAATCAAAACTATTATACTACTGAAGGAAAAAAATTCACAGATATTGCCTTGGGTTTTGGTTTAGGTGCAAAATGGATTCAAAAAAGAGGATTTATTTTTGAAATAAATGCGGGTATTGGCAGGAATTTATTTAATAGCAATAGCCCCGAGGTTGTTGGACGAGGCGGAATAACGTTCGGTTATAGATTTTAAACAAAAAAGCTTCTCAGTCGAGAAGCTTTTTTTTATATGGTCGAAACTAATTACATTTTCATCAACCAGTTTTTCATTGAAACTTCATTTTCGATAATTGATTTCAAATCTGCAATCGCCACACGATCTTGTTTCATGTTATCTCTATGACGAATAGTTACTGTTTGATCTTCTATTGTTTGATGATCGACTGTAATACAAAACGGAGTCCCTAAGGCATCTTGTCTTCTATAACGTCTTCCTACCGCATCTTTTTCATCATAGGACACATTAAAATCCCAACGTAAATCGTCAATAATTTGATGTGCAATTTCCGGTAATCCGTCTTTTTTTACTAATGGTAAAATAGCCGCTTTTGTTGGTGCTAAAACTGCCGGTAATTTCAGCACTGTTCTTGTCGATCCATCTTCTAAAGTCTCTTCTTTTAATGAAGTTGCAAAAACAGCCAAAAACATTCTATCTAATCCTACTGAAGTTTCTACTACGTAAGGAACGTAATTCTGATTCAATTCGGCATCAAAATACTGTAATTTTCTACCTGAAAATTGTTCATGTGCTTTCAAATCAAAATCAGTTCTTGAGTGAATTCCTTCCAATTCTTTGAACCCAAAAGGGAAATTAAACTCAATATCAGCAGCTGCATTCGCATAATGTGCTAATTTTTCGTGATCGTGAAAACGGTAATTTTCTTTTCCTAAACCAAGTGACAAGTGCCAATTAAGTCTAGCTGTTTTCCAATGCTCGTACCATCTCATTTCATCGCCTGGACGTACAAAAAATTGCATTTCCATTTGTTCAAACTCACGCATACGGAAAATAAATTGTCTCGCAACAATCTCATTTCTGAAGGCTTTTCCAGTTTGTGCAATTCCAAAAGGAACTTTCATTCTTCCTGATTTTTGAACATTCAAGAAGTTAACAAAAATACCTTGAGCTGTTTCCGGACGCAAATATAAATCCATTGCAGAATCCGCTGAAGCTCCAAGTTTTGTTCCAAACATCAAGTTGAATTGACGTACTTCGGTCCAGTTTCTTGAACCTGATTCCGGGCAAGCAATTTCTAATTCTTCAATTAATGCTTTTACATCTTCCAAATCTTCGTTACCAAGAGAACGAGCCATTCTTTCCAGAATTTCTCTTTCTTTGGCTTTGTACTCCATCACACGGGCATTTGTTGTTACAAATTCCTGTTCGTTGAATGCATCTCCAAAACGAGCACGCGCTTTTTCGATTTCTTTGATTGCTTTCTGATTTAGCTTTTCGGCATAATCTTCAATCAAAACATCGGCTCTATATCTTCTTTTTGAATCTTTGTTATCAATCAATGGATCATTGAAGGCATCTACGTGACCAGACGCTTTCCAAGTGGTTGGATGCATCAAAATTGCCGCGTCAAGGCCAACAATGTTATCGTTCATTTGAACCATTGCTTTCCACCAATATTCGCGTATGTTCTTTTTTAATTCTACTCCGTTTTGTGCATAATCATAGACTGCACTTAAACCATCGTATATTTCGCTTGACGGAAAAATAAATCCGTATTCTTTTGCGTGCGAAACTACATTCTTAAATAAATCTTCTTGTTTTGCCATAATGATGCAAAAATATAAAAAGTGAACTTAAAAAAAAGAAAATTGTTAAAGATTGAAGCATTGATTTGTCTATTTTTATAAATAAATCCCTGATTACATGTTTGAAAGCATTATTAATCTCTTTTTTCCAAAAGTCTGTTCCGGTTGCAGCTCGTTTTTATTGTCTAATGAAAATGTGATTTGTACGGTTTGCAGACACGAAATTCCATTGACGAACCATCACTTGAATCCAGAGAATGATGCTTTCAAAAAGTTTTATGGGCGAATTCCCGTACTTCATACATCGGCATTATTTTATTTTCATAAAAAAGGAATTGTACAGGAGCTCATTCATAATTTAAAATACAAAGGGCATGAAGAAATAGGTGCAATTCTTGGCGAATGGTACGCAGAAGATTTAAAAACCATCAAATTATTACAATCTGCAGATGAAATTATTCCGGTTCCATTGCATCGAAGAAAACTAAAAGAAAGAGGATACAATCAAGTTACTGCTTTTGGAACAGCACTTTCTTCGAGTTTAAATATCGATTATAATGATTCGCTTTTGATTCGGAATGTGTATTCAAAAACGCAATCCAAGAAAAACTTATTAGGAAGAACAGAAGGAATTGAAAGCACTTTTGATGTTTCCTTTACTGAAAAAGACCACAATAAACATTTCCTTTTAATTGACGACGTTATTACAACAGGATCAACATTGGAAGCTTGTTCGCGCGCCTTACTAAAAATTCCCGGTTCAAAAATTAGTATTGTTTGTATGGCAATGGCGCAATCATAATTTGGATATTTCGGCTACAAAACTGGTAATTTAAACAGAATGGTAATTTAAAGCACAGCCGTTTTTAGCCCTGATTAAAGTGGAAATCCTTTTTATGCGCTTTTTCGGCGGATAAAAAGATTATAACGGAAAGCAGGAAATAGCTCCTGAAAACAAGTCTGTTACAATCCCAAAGAGCACACTATCAATTAATTTAATGAAATTATAACGAAATAGAATTTCCGTTTCCAAAGTTTAATGTTTAAATTTGAATAAATATTTATAAATCATTAAACAATCATATTATGGCTTTTGAATTACCACAATTACCTTATGCGTACGACGCATTAGAACCTTATATTGATGCGCGCACGATGGAAATTCATCATACGAAACATCACAACGCTTACATTACCAACGTGAACGCTGCAATTGCAGGGACGGATATGGAAGGTAAGACGATTGAAAATATTTTGATTAATCTTGATATGAAAAACATGCCAGTTCGTAACAACGGTGGTGGTTTTTACAATCACAACTTGTATTGGACTGTAATGACACCGAACGGTGGCGGACTTCCAACTGGAGATGTATTGGCTGCTATTGAAGCTGCTTTTGGAACTTTTGAAGAGTTTAAGGCAAGTTTCAGCAAAGCTGGAGCAACACAATTTGGTTCTGGATGGGCTTGGCTTTGTGTGCATAAAGGAGGAAAAGTAGATGTTTGTGGAACTCCAAACCAAGACAATCCATTAATGCCAGGTGTAGGTTGTGGCGGAACTCCAATTTTAGGAATGGATGTTTGGGAACATGCTTATTATTTGCATTATCAAAACAGAAGGCCAGATTATATTGAAGCTTTTTTCAATGTAATTAACTGGACTGAAGTGTCTAGAAGATACGCTTTAGAGAAATAAAAAGAGAATCAGATGAAAGAATAAAGACTTCAAAATTACTGCTGTTTTTTTCTTATTTCTTTTATCTTAAAACAAAAAGCGCCGATTTCTACGTTTAGAAATCGGCGCTTTTTTATATCATTTTTTCACTTTATTCCAATAAAAAAGGTGGAATCTCTTCCACCCTTTTTGCCCCAAATCTACCATAAACTTAACCTACTAATGTTATGGTGATTCAAATTTATGCTAGTTCTTAGTTATCACCAAATAAATTAGATGAACAACTTAGAAAACCGATTAAAAACTCATAAACTCAATTATTAGTATGCCCTAGCATCTTTTCCTTCATAGAAATTCATAAATGCTCGGTTTACTACTCGGTTTCCTCCTGGCGTAGGATAATCTCCGGTAAAGTACCAATCGCCTAAATTTTTTGGACAAGCAATATGCAAATCTTCTACGGTTTGGAAAATAATTTTCACCTCGGCTTTTATCTCCGGAGAACTCAACATTTGTGCAATTTTATCTGAAATCTCTTGAGGTTGAAAAGGTGCATATATTGCCGTAACGTAATTTACGACTTCGATGTCCTTAAAGTTTTCCTGTGCTTTACATTTCAGATATACTTCGTCAACAATATGATATAAATTTCTTTCTTTAAGTAATTCTAATGCTGCTTTAAAAGCTACTAAACCTTCTAATTTAGCCATATCAATTCCGTAACAATCCGGGTAGCGTATTTGTGGTGCCGATGAAACGATAACTATTCGCTTTGGATTCAAACGATCCATCATTTTTATAATACTCATTTTCAAGGTAGTACCTCGAACAATACTATCATCTATAATTACCAAATTATCCGTTGGCTTTATAACACCATACGTCACATCGTATACGTGAGCCACTAAATCATCACGGCTACTATCTTCTGTAATAAAGGTTCTTAATTTAGCATCTTTGATGGCTACTTTTTCGGTACGTATTTTCACCGAAAGCAATTCTTGCAATGATTCCTTTGTTAAGGTATTTCTATTCTGAAGAATGTAATTATTCTTTCTTTGATTCAAGAAATCCTGTGCCGCTTCAACCAATCCGTAAAATGAAGTTTCAGCTGTATTTGGAATATAAGAGAAAACGGTATTGTCTGTATCTTCGTCTATTGACTCTAAAACGGCAGGTAAAATAAGTTTTCCTAAATTTTTTCTTTCTTGATATATTTCGGCATCACTTCCTCTGGAGAAATAAATTCGTTCAAAAGAACATGCTTTTTTAACCGTTGGCGGAAGAATTTCCTGCATAGAAACCGTTCCATTTTTTTTGATGATTAATGCATTTCCAGGTTCTATTTCTTGTACTTTTTCGAAAGGAACATTAAAAACAGTTTGGATTACCGGTCTTTCTGAAGCCACTACCACTATTTCATCATCTTGATAAAAATAAGCGGGACGAATTCCTGCCGGATCTCTAAATACAAATGAATCTCCGTGTCCTAAAAGTCCTGCCATAGCATAACCTCCATCTAAATTTTTAGACGCACGAGTCAAAATTTTAGCAACATCTAGCTTTTCAGCAATTACAGGTGATGCTTCTCTTTTTGTCAACCCATTAATTTTACATTCTTGGTACAAATCAGTTACTGCACCATCCAGAAAATGACCAATCTTTTCCATTACGGTAACTGTATCCGCCATTTCTTTTGGATGCTGACCTAGTTCAACCAAACTTTGAAAAAGCTCTTTAACATTCGTCATGTTAAAGTTTCCTGCCAAAATCAAGTTCCTATGCATCCAATTGTTCTGACGCAAAAAAGGATGAACACTTTCAATGCTGTTTTTACCAAAGGTTCCATAACGAACGTGTCCTAAAAATAATTCACCTAAATAAGGAATCTTCTGTTTTTGCAAAGCAACATTGTCAGCATATTCTGGATGAGAAGCCATTTCCTCATTTATTCTGTCGTTTATTTGGGCAAAAACATCTTGAATGGGTTGTGCATGATTCGAACGTACTCTACTGATGTAACGTTCTCCTGGCTCTACATCTAATTTTATGCTTGCAAAACCTGCTCCGTCCTGCCCGCGATTGTGCTGCTTTTCCATAAGAAGATACATTTTTTGTATTCCGTAGAAAGCAGTTCCGTATTTCTCTTTATAAAATTCAAGCGGTTTGAGTAGTCTAATTAAGGCTATACCACACTCGTGTTTTAAAGCATCGCTCATTGTAAGGTTGTTTGTGTTGTTGTGTTATTCTAAAAATAAATTGAACTGATTTAAAAAAAATCGATAAATCAGATGTAATTCCCTGCTAATTTTATTTAACAAAAAAACCTCGTTTCCGAGGTTTCAGTGCATTATAATTCTATGTCGAATTGTGTCAGTGATTTGAATTGTTGTAATCTGGACACAACTTCCTCTTTATCTAAATTGACCATCCTTTCTGTTCCAAATTTCTCCACGCTAAATGAAGCTAAGTTCGAACCGTATATAACGGCATTTTTCATGTTCTCAAAAGAGATGTTTTCGCTTTGCGTTATAAATCCGGCAAATCCGCCTGCAAAAGTATCTCCAGCTCCTGTTGGATCAAAAACTTCTTCTAATGGTAATGCTGGGGCAAAAAACACTTCTTTTTTATGAAACAAAAGTGCACCGTGCTCTCCTTTTTTTATCACCACATATTCTGGTCCCATTTCATGAATTTTAGCAGCTGCTTTTACTAAAGAATACTCTCCGGAAAGCTGTCTTGCTTCTTCATCATTAATAGTGATTACATCAATACGTTTCATTACATCAAGTAATTCCGGTAAAGCACAATCCATCCAAAAATTCATAGTATCTAAAACTACTAATTTTGGTTTGCTTTCCATTTGATCCAAAACACTGCTTTGTACCAATGGATGTAAGTTTCCTAACATTACTACATCAGCATTTTTAAAATTTTGAGGAACTCTTGGTTGAAAATCACCCAAAACATTAAGTTCCGTTGCCAGAGTATCTCTTGAATTCAAATCATTATGATAAAGACCACTCCAGAAAAACGTTTTTCCCCCTTTAACAACCTCAAGCCCCGAAATGTCAATGTTTCTTGCTGTTAATAAATCTAAATATTCTTGTGGAAAATCATCGCCAACTACAGAAACTATGGCAGATTGTAAATTAAAAAAAGAAGCCGAAAGTCCTATATAAGGCGCAGCTCCACCTAAAATTTTATCAGTTTTGCCAAAAGGCGTTTCTATGGCATCAAAAGCAACGCTTCCTACAATCAATAATTTATTCATTTTCTCTGTTTCGAATTAAGGCGCAAAGATAGTTTATAAGTTGTAAAGTTGCAATGGGTCTAAATTGTAAAATTTTACTAATTTAGACAGTAGCTATTTAACAATATATATCTTAAACAAAAAAATTATTGATTAAAATTTAAAGATTTAATCAAAATATCTTTATTTTAATAAAAAAATAATAGCTTCATTTTCTTGGTTCACGGCATAGTCCAAAGCTGTTTTTCCAAAAATATCAATTTGATGCGTATTAATGCTATATTTCAACAAAATTTCAACACATTTTACCTGACCAAAGGTGGCTGCAAAAAATAAGGCATTAGCATTATTATTATTCACTAAGTCAGCACTGGCTTTGTTTATCAACAATAATTCTGCTAAGGCAGAATACCCTTTAAAACATGCGCCCATTAGAGCTGAATTACCGGAAGAATCCTGAATATCTAAATTCGCTTTTTGCGAAATCAAATACGCTGCAACATCATAATTATTATTGTAAACAGAAAGAGTAAGCAAACTGTAACCTGAAGAATTTAATACGTTTATATCTTTTCCTTCCTTTACAAAGTTTTCAATCGTTTTTAAATCATTCGTTCTAGCGGCTTCAAAAACAGCTGTGTTTTGCGCATTCAAAAACCCCGAAATCAAAATCCATAGTGTCCAAATTATTTTTTTCATGTTTCCAAATTATAAGTAAAGGAGCGCTAAAAAACGCTCCTTATACTAAGTTTTGCTATTGCATCATTAAAGATTCTAGCTCTTTACGATCCATATTAAGCTCTTTTGCTAAACGCATTCCGTATTCTCTATCTGCTTGATAAAAATGAGCAATCATTTTAGCAACAATCACTTTGTTTTTCACTTGTTTTAAAGCACCTGATAAATTAAAGATTAACGCATCTTGGTCTTTTTTGGAAAAAGATCGATACAAATCTCCCGCTTGTCCAAAATCATTTGGTTTAGAAATTTTTGCCTGTGCTGTTGTTATATTTGCAAATTGCGATTTTGAATACTTAAATTTTGCATCATCCTTCACTTCTGGTTTATTTGTTGAAGGCTGATAGTTCACATCGCCTGTTTCAGGACGTATCGACAAATATCCGTTTTGATTGTAGGTAGTCACTTCATTTTTAGGCATATTTACTGGAATTTGTTGAAAATTCCCTCCTAAACGATGGCGTTGTGTATCAGAATACGAGAACAATCTCCCTTGTAATAATTTATCTTCTGAAGGCTCAATTCCTGGGACAAAAATTGCTGGTGAAAAAGCTGCTTGCTCTATTTGTTGAAAATAATTGGAAGGATTTTGATTCAATGTCATCGTCCCCACTTTAATTAGTTTAGCGATTTTTTCTGGCCAAATTTTAGTAGGATCAACAGCATTAAAATCTAAAGCCAAGAAATCTTCTTTTTTCAACATTTGAACATACAAATCCCATTTTGGGAAATTCCCTTTTTCAATTTCATTACGTAAATCTAAAGTTGCATGTTCAATTTGTGTGGATTGAATTGCATTGGCTTCTGCTTGTGATAAATTACGCACTTCTTGTTGTGGAACCCATTTGTATTTTACGTAGGTAACTTCGCCTTTAGCATTTACCCACTTGTAAGCATGTACTCCATTGCCTTCCATTTGACGAAAATTTGCTGGAATTCCATAATCAGAAAACACCCAAGTCAACATATGAGTTGATTCTGGTACATTTGAAAAGAAATCGAAGACTCTATTCGGATCTGATGCGCCATTTGTTATTGGAGAAGGCTTAAACGCATGAACCATATCTGGAAACTTCATCGCATCACGGATAAAGAAAACAGGCAAATTATTTCCTACTAAATCATAATTTCCCTGTTCTGTATAAAATTTAACAGCAAAACCACGTGGATCACGGTAAGTTTCAGGAGAACCGGCTTGATGCGTTACAGTTGAAAACCGAACCAATAGAGATGTTTTTTTACCCGCTTTGTTTAAGAAATCCGCCATCGTAACGTCAGAAAAATCAGAAGTAGCAACAAATTCTCCAAAAGCACCAGTACCACGGGCATGAACCACTCTTTCCGGGATACGTTCCCTATCAAAGGCTGCTAATTTTTCAATCAAATGAATATCTTCTAACAAGACTTGTCCGTCCTGACCTATCGTTTTTGAATTTTGGTTATCTCCTACCGGAGCTCCAGAATTTGTTGTCAAGGTTTGACCAAATGTTAGCTGGGTTATCACTATCGCTAATGATAATACGAGTGCTTTTTGTTTCATAAAACTATTTTTAATTTATTTATCGTTGCAAAAATATCGACAAAAAACATATTGACATAACTGAAAGTTTATATCTTTGTCATTGACAACATCTATATATATGAACATTCAACAATTAGAATATATAATTGCAGTAGATCGATTAAAAAATTTTACAAAAGCTGCCGAATATTGCAATGTTACACAAGCAACATTAAGCACGATGGTCAAAAAATTAGAGGAAGAGCTTGAAATAATTATTTTTGATCGAAAGAAAAACCCAACTGCCACTACCGAAATTGGGATGGAAACTATTGAAAATGCAAAAAAAGTTGTTCTCCACAGCCAGCTGTTAAAAGAAAATGCCAAGAAGATTAATGGGAAAATTGAAGGGAAAATTAAAATTGGAATCATACCCACAATCGCAAACTCTTTACTGCCAAAAATTATAAAACCTATTTTAGAAAACTATCCTAATTTAAAACTGGAAATATCAGAATTAACTACTAGCTCTATTACTAGCCAACTGAAAGAAGGGCAACTTGATATGGGAATTGTTGCAACACCTTTAAATGATACTGAAATTGAGGACATCGTTTTATTTTATGAAACTTTAATGGTTTATGGTGATATTGATCCTGTGCAAAACTACATTTTACCAGATGAAATTAGAAATCATAAAATCTGGCTTTTAGAAGAAGGTCATTGTCTTAGAGAGCAATTTATTAAACTATGCTCATTAAAGACTAAAGACAAAATGGTTGAAAATTTAAAATTTGAAGCCAGTTCTTTTGATACTTTATTGAATATGATCGACGAATTTGGCGGATTAACCTTGATTCCGGAGTTGTATTACAAAACCCTTTCCTCAGAAAGAAAGAAACAAGTCAGCTTTTTTAATGCTCCTATCCCAGTCCGCGAAATGAGCATTATTTATCATCGCCCCTATGCAAAAATCAGAACAATTGAAGCCTTAGCCAAAATCATCCACAGTACAATAAACAAAGATTTAATTTCGAATAAATATAAAAAAAACGAATTAGCAATCACTCAGATTTAATAATTACTCATCCATACTTTCGTAAAAAGCATCGACCGAAAGTTTCTTTTGCGTCGAAGCCATAACGGCCAAGGCATCACATCTTTCGTTTTGAACATGGTTATTGTGACCTTTTATCCATTTGAAACTGACTTTGTGTTTTCTATAAACAACTAGAAAACGTTTCCATAAATCGGAATTTTTCCTATCCACAAATCCTTTTTTCTCCCAACCCAAAACCCACTTTTTCTCAACGGAATCTACTACATATTTAGAATCAGAAACCACTAAAACTCGAGTATTGGGATTTTTCAATTTTTCAAG
The DNA here is from genome assembly GCF_030010385.1 of Flavobacterium algoritolerans. Taxonomy (NCBI): domain Bacteria; kingdom Pseudomonadati; phylum Bacteroidota; class Flavobacteriia; order Flavobacteriales; family Flavobacteriaceae; genus Flavobacterium; species Flavobacterium algoritolerans. The sequence goes on from NZ_JASCRZ010000001.1 coordinate 819,619, forward strand.
ACCAACAATTACCGCAAGCAATTCCATTCTATTATTAGTGGTATGACGAAAACCCTCATAGAATTCTTTCTTATATGGTTTTCCTACCCATTCCATAACCACACCATAACCACCTGGGCCTGGATTCCCTTTAGCTGCGCCATCAGTATATATATGTACGTCGTGAATATTCAAAATTACAAGCTATTTGTTATGAGTTTTTCAATTACTTCAGGAAAATATTTTTGCTCCAATTCATGAATTTTTTCAGCAACTTCTTCTGGAGTTTCGTCTCCTGACAAAACTACATTTTTTTGAAAAAGAATATTTCCTTCATCATAATTTTCATTTACAAAATGAATAGTAATACCCGTTTCTCTTTCTTTATTCCCAACAATTGCTCTGTGTATGTGCATCCCATACATCCCTTTTCCGCCATACTTTGGCAACAATGCCGGATGAATATTTATGATCTTATGAGGGTAGACTGTAATGATATTTTCAGGAAATTTTAATAAAAATCCTGCCAAAACAATCATATCAGGTTGGATTTCATTTATTTTTTGTAATACAATCCCTTCAATTAATTCTTCTTTTGAGAAAATAACTGACGGAACTCCATAGTTTTTTGCTCTTTCAATCACTTGAGCACTTTGGTTATTTGTAAACACCGCTTCGACAGTTCCGATTTCTGTTTTTGCAAAATACTTTATGATATTTTCAGCATTAGTACCCGATCCAGAAGCAAAAACCACAATTTTTTTCATAACCTATCCTATTTTAATTGCACAAAAAAAGGCATAAAAATTGAAAATAAATAACATTGCGACAGCTTTGTTAAAATAAATTTCATAAATTAGATGTCACATTTATTAACTTATTCGTTGTTTTAAAATAAAGTTTTTTATTTTTGCCAACAAATTAAATTCTAAAATTAAAGATTATGTCAGACATTGCATCAAGAGTAAAAGCGATTATCGTAGACAAATTAGGTGTTGACGAAAACGAAGTTGTAACAGAAGCAAGCTTCACTAATGATTTAGGAGCTGACTCATTAGACACTGTTGAGCTTATTATGGAATTCGAAAAAGAATTTGACATTCAAATTCCAGACGATCAAGCAGAAAACATCGCTACTGTAGGTCAAGCAATCTCTTACATCGAGGAAGCTAAAAAATAATAAATTACACACCCGTTTGCAATCTTGCATACGGGTGTTATTATTTTTTTTAAAATTAAATTCGAGATTGGATTTCAATCAAAAATATATTTATTGTAATACCCATGGCTCTTTCCTAATAGCAATACAGTAAAGAAAGCATGGGTTTTATTTGTTTAAAGATAACAAAAATAAAGAATTTATGGTATTAAGACGAGTTGTTGTAACAGGTTTAGGCGCTCTTACACCCATTGGAAATAACATTGAAGAGTATTGGAACGGACTTATTAACGGCGTTAGTGGAGCTGCTCCAATCACTTATTTTGACGCTTCAAAATTTAAAACTCAATTTGCATGCGAATTGAAAAATTTTAATGCTGAAGATTTCTTAGACAGAAAAGAGGCCAGAAAAATGGACCGCTATGCACAATACGCAATGGTATCATCAGACGAAGCTGTAAATGATGCCGGTTTCAATTTTGAAAAACTAGATAAAGACAGAGTTGGTGTAATATGGGGATCAGGAATTGGAGGATTAGAAACTTTTCAAATAGAGGTTCTTAATTTTGCTGCTGGTGACGGTACCCCAAAATTTAATCCTTTTTTCATTCCTAAAATGATTGCCGATATAGCTGGTGGTCATATTTCAATAAAATATGGCTTTAGAGGTCCGAATTTTACAACTGTTTCTGCTTGTGCTTCTTCTACTAATGCCATTATTGATGCTTTCAATTATATTAGATTAGGTCATGCAGATGCTATGGTAACCGGAGGTTCAGAAGCCGCTGTAACTATCGCAGGTATGGGTGGATTCAATGCTATGCATGCTTTATCAACGAGAAATGACGATCCAAAAACAGCTTCCAGACCTATGGATAAAGACCGTGATGGATTTGTTTTAGGAGAAGGTGCTGGCGCTCTAGTTCTTGAAGAATACGAACATGCAATTGCTCGTGGCGCAAAAATATATTGTGAAATTGGCGGTGGTGGTATGTCAGCAGATGCTCATCATATAACCGCTCCCCATCCTGATGGATTGGGTGCAAAAAACGTAATGCTAAACTGCTTGAGAGACGCAGGCTTAAAACCAACCGATGTTGACGGAGTAAACATGCACGGAACGTCAACACCTCTTGGTGATATGGCTGAATCTAAAGCTATACTTCACGTTTTTGGCGAACATGCTTATACAATGAATCTAAATTCAACTAAATCAATGACTGGTCATTTACTTGGCGCAGCAGGTGCTGTTGAAACAATTTCTTCTATTCTTTCCATGAAACATGGAATTGTGCCACCTACAATAAATCATTTTACAAATGATGAAAGCATTGATGCTAAATTAAATTTTACTTTCAACAAAGCTCAAAAAAGAGAAATGAATGTTGTTATGAGTAATACTTTTGGTTTTGGCGGTCACAATGCTTGTGTATTAGTAAAAAAATTAGAAATCTAATACTTATATATGCGTATAATCAGAAAAATATTTTCAAAATCCCGTTCTCCAGAAGACGGGATTTTTTTTGATTCTATTCAGAAAATCTTGGGTTTTAACCCAATAAACTTAGATTATTACAAGAAAGCCTTTACACATCGCTCCTCAAATCGCTTGGATGTTTTAGGAAATCCAATTAATTATGAACGATTAGAGTTTTTAGGTGACGCCATGTTAAGCTCCGTAATTGCAGCACATTTATTTAGCAAAGCGCCCGCTGGAGATGAAGGCTACCTAACCAAAATGCGTTCAAAAATTGTAAGCAGAGAACATTTGAACGAATTAGGAAAAGACCTAAACTTAGTACAATATATTGAAAGCAAAGTACCGATACAGCATTTTGGAGAAAACATACATGGCAATATTTTTGAATCACTCGTAGGAGCAATTTACTTGGATAGAGGGTATATTTATTGTGAAAAATTCATTCAAAAAAGAGTTGTTGTTCCTTACGTAGACATCGCAAGACTCGAAGGAAAAGTAATTAGTTATAAAAGTTTGGTAATAGAATGGTGCCAAAAAGAAAAGAAAATATTTCATTATGATATTTTCGAAGATAACGCAATTGACGGGCAACGTTTGTTTGGCGTAAAACTAAGTATTGATGACAAAGTGATTGCAAGAGCAAGAGCAACCTCAAAGAAGAAGGCAGAAGAAAAAGCGTCCCAACGCGCTTATTTTGCATTTCAAGAAAAAATGGACCGAAAATAATATCAATTTTCATAAAACTATAACGTTTTCGTTCATAAATTAACAAAAACATCTTATTTTGAGAGGTCTAAGCTTCAATAGAAATACTATATTTACATCTTATTTTTTCATGAAATGGCAATTCATAAATTGGATCTTGGCGAATTTGACGAAATAGATTACTATCTCATCGCAATTCATACTTCATTAGAAGACTATAGATTGGCCTATTTTATTAATCAAAAGCTGCCTATAAATTTGAGTAAAAGCAAAAATGAAATTCAAATTAATATAAAAGAAGGAGAAACAAATTTTTCGAGATTCTATTATAATGACGCCGAAAAAGAGGTCTCTTGGAATTTGATTCAAAATAAAAGTGAAGTAATTCAATATAAAAAGGGAAGTACTCAAAATTTATTTTCAAATGTAACAATGGAAGTTTCAACAAAAGTTTTTTTGCTTCCAGAATTTAGAAAAGTAGATTACTTTTTAAAAATAGAAAATAATGAGGATACTATGAATGTATCAAAAATACAGATACTATTAAATACCATAGATAACGTATCAACAGTTTATACAGTAGATACAAATCAAATAAAATCAAAAAACAATTTAATTTTTTAATACAAATGCTTACAAACAAAAAAACAAAAATTGTAGCCACACTTGGGCCCGCATGTAGTACAAGAGAAATCATAAAAGACATGATTGATGCCGGTGTAAATGTATTTAGAGTGAATTTTTCACATGCTGACTACAATGATGTAAAAGAAAAAATTAATATCATACGAGGTCTTAATGAAGAATTTGGCTATACAACTGCAATCCTAGGTGATTTACAAGGACCTAAACTTCGCGTAGGAGTTATGGAAGAAGGTGTAGTAGTACATGATGGTGATTTAATTACATTTACTACCGCCGAAGACATTCTTGGGACAGCAAAGAAAGTATTCATGAAATACCAAAACTTTCCAAATGATGTAAATCCTGGAGAAAGAATTTTGCTTGATGATGGAAAACTTATCTTTGAAATCGTTGAAACTGATAAAAAATCAGAAGTGATAGCAAGAGTAATTCAAGGTGGTGAATTGAAATCTAAAAAAGGAGTAAATCTGCCTAACACAAAAATTTCTCTTCCTGCAATGACTGAGAAAGATATAGCAGATGCTATTTTTGCTATTGGACAAAACGTTGATTGGATTGCACTATCTTTTGTGAAAACACCAAGAGACTTACAAGATTTACAGGAATTAATTGCGCAACATTCTGAATATAAAATTCCAATTATCGCCAAAATAGAGATGCCGGAAGCATTAGAAAATATTGACAAAATTGTTGCGTATTGTGATGCATTAATGGTTGCTCGTGGAGATTTAGGAGTTGAACTTCCTGCACACGAAGTCCCTTTAGTTCAAAAAGAATTGATTCGCAGAGCTAAAACAGCTCGTATTCCTGTTATCGTTGCTACACAAATGATGGAAACAATGATCACAAGCTTGACGCCAACACGTGCAGAGGTAAATGATGTTGCAAACTCAGTTATGGATGGTGCAGATGCTGTAATGCTTTCTGGAGAAACTGCTACTGGAAATTATCCTGTTCAAGTTATCCAAAAAATGACTCAAATCATTGAAGCAGTAGAAGACTCTCCGCTAATTCAAGTACCACAAAACACACCGCAAATTAAAACAAAACGTTTTATCACTAAAACAATTTGTCATCATGCTGCAACTATGGCTAACGTTATCAAAGCAAAAGCTATCTGTACATTAACAAATAGTGGTTATACGGCTTTCCAAATTTCGGCTTGGAGACCGAATGCACATATTTTAGTTTTTACCTCTAATAAAAGAATCCTTACACAACTTAATTTATTATGGGGTGTAAAATCTTTCATGTACTCCAAAGATGTAAGCACGGATGATACCGTAACTGATATCAATGAGATTGTAAAACAAAAAGGTTTTGTTCAAAAAGGAGATTTCCTTATCAATCTAGCAGCAATGCCAATTAAAGATAAAGGAATGGTTAACACCTTGAGAGTATCCGAAATAGAATAGTTTAAAACCACCTAAAATTCTTATCCGTCTTATCTCGTTTTAAAACGAAATAAGGCGGATTTTTTTTATGCATCAATCAATGTAATAGGATTTTACTCTTAAAAAATTTTAAGACTATTTAAACAATCATCTGCAAAATAAAATTTATATTTGAACAACAAATAACCCTACAAATTATGAGTTTCAATTCTAAAAATCCATTTTTAAACAACAAAACTTTTTCAACTGCAGTTTCAAAAAATGGCGAAGTACATCAAGCTACTATCATTGACTATAACGATGAGATGACTTTATCAGGCACCATCAATAAAAGTTTAATCTTATTTTTACTGCTTACCGCTTCTGCAACTGTAATCTGGTGGTTAACTTTTAACGGAATGAATCCAATGGTTCCAGCAATTGGCGGTGCTATTGTTGGATTAGTTTTAGTGCTTATTTCTACTTTCAAACCACAGTACTCTCCATATTTAGCTCCAGGATATGCTTTGTTCGAAGGATTATTTATTGGTGGAATTTCAGCAATATTTGAAGCTATGTATCCTGGAATCGTAATTCAAGCAGTAGGCGCCACTTTTGTAACTTTTATGGTTTGCCTAGGATTGTATAAATACAAAATTGTAAAAGTAACAGAGCAATTCAAATCGGTTGTTATAGCTGCTACATTGGCTATTGCCACCTACTACCTTATATCTTGGGTGTTCTCTATGTTTACCAGTTTTGTTCCTGTGCATTATGGAAACTCAATGATGAGTATTGGAATCAGTATTTTTGTTATTGTAGTTGCCGCTTTAAATTTATTTTTAGATTTTGACCGAATAGAAAAAGGAACAGCACAGAAAATGCCAAAATACATGGAATGGTATGGCGCAATGGGATTAATGATTACACTTGTTTGGTTGTATATAGAATTTTTAAGATTACTGTCAAAACTGAACAGTAAAAATTAAAACCATCATGAGAATTTATTAAAAGAGAAAACCTTTCCAAATAGGAAAGGTTTTCTCTTTTATGCTGCTTTCTCAAAAGCTATGTAGTGGCTTAACTGCCCTTTAATATTGAAGACTGGAAATCCTTTTATCAAACAGGCATAGACATCCCCATTTTTTTTATAATTCATCACCGTTTTTTCAAAAGGTTGTTGAAGCGATATAGCTGTCCTGATTTCATTCGAAACTGTCAAATCAGTTGCTGAACCTTGAAAAATCTTAGGATTTTTACCCAACACTTCTGCTTCTGCGTAACCATTCATTTTTATCATATTATGAGAGGCAAAAACAATATTTAGTTTAGTATCTGTCAAAATTACTACCTCTTCTCTCAATCTTGTTTTCAAATCCCAATTATCATTAATCCATTTACTTTGAGAAGCCAAAGAGTTCAGTTTTTTTAAATCCACAAAAATATTTTTTATTAAACCTAAAAAATCATTATGGAAATTCCAAGAAGAGACAGGGACAGTTCTCACACTTAAACCACTGTGATATCTAGCAATAGCCTCTTCATATTCTTTAAAATTATTCATGTCATTTCTTGTTAAAGATTCAAATATAATTTTATTTACAAAAAGAAAGCAACATATTCCAGACTTTAACCATTGTTGAACGAGCTAATTAGTTCCTAAAAATCAAATTTTAGCTGCACGACAACAAACTTTTTCTCTTCAGTGTTTAAATTACTGAGTGAAATTCCGAGTAATCGAACAGAATCTTTCATCCGTTCTTGATACAACAACTCCTTCACAATTTCTAAAATTAATCCTTTATCTGAAATAAAATAAGGCAACGTTTTACTCCGAGTTTGTTGTGTAAAATCACTGTATTTTATTTTTAAAGTAATTGTTTTACCGGCTAAATTGTATCTTTTTAATCTTTTTTCCAATGCCGCGGCAATAACCTCTAATTTCTCAATCATGAAAATTTCTGAAGACAGATTAACGTCAAAAGTATGTTCAGCGGCAACTGATTTTGTAATTCGGTTAGATTTCACTTCGCTGTTATGAATTCCTCTTACAACATTGTAATAAAAATTTCCAGATTTCCCGAAATGCTTCTCCAGGAATTCTAATGTTTTGCTTTTCAATTCCACTCCCGTAAAAATCCCCAGTTGGTACATTTTTTCAGTGGTTACTTTTCCAACACCGTGAAATTTCCGAATAGGCAATTCTTCTAAGAACCTAATAACTTCATCCGGATTGACCGTTTTTTGACCATTTGGTTTGTTGTAATCACTGGCAATTTTAGCCACAAACTTATTCACTGATATTCCTGCTGAGGCCGTCAAGCCCACTTCGTCAAAAATACGCTGTCTTATTTCCTGTGCCAATAACGTAGCACTAGGATTCCCTTTTTTATTATTGGTTACGTCTAAATACGCTTCGTCAAGCGACAATGGCTCAACTAAGTCCGTATATTCATAAAAAATCTTTTGAATTTTACTCGAAATTTCCTTGTATCTGTCAAAACGTGGTCGTACAAAAATAAGTTCCGGACAATTTTTTTTGGCCATAACACCACTAATAGCGCTTCGAACTCCAAATTTTCTGGCTTCATAACTTGCCGCAGCAACAACACCTCGGTTTTCTGAGCCACCTACAGCAATAGGCTTCCCTCGCAATAATGGATTATCCATTTGCTCTACTGAAGCATAGAAAGCGTCCATGTCAACGTGTATGATTTTTCTATTTGGAATTAATTCCTGCATCTAAACTGGTTGAATATGCACTGTTTTTTCGAATGATTTAGTAACGCTAAAAATTATTTTTGATCTTCCACATGTAAATAGTTTTCTACAACTTCCGATTTATTTTTCTTTTCTGTTGGAAAAAAGAAACTAATGGGCCTCGACTTGAAATGATTCCAAATGGAAACTGTGACAAATCGCAATTCGAATAATGAGATGGCTCTAGAACGAAATGCAAGTCCTAGTGAAAGACTAAAACTTACTATAAAGTTAACCAATCCTATAATACCAATCCCAAAAACACCCCAGAATAACATGGAGTCACTTACCGCATAATTCGCACCGTATAAAGCCAGAGCGAGATTTCCGCTTCCAAAAGTGATGTGTCGAATATCAAGATTCAATCCTAAAAACAAACCTATAGAGGCTGTACTGCCCATAAATATTCCAAACCAGAAATTTGAAATAATCCCAGCCCATCTTTTTCTATATAATTTAGCTAATTTAACCGTTCTGTCTTTTCCCAAACTCCTTTTCAGCAAAGGGTGTTCAGTAATTCGGAAATACACTTGATTGTGTTTGTCCCTGTTTGCAATACTTCCGGAGATGATTCCTGATAAAAATAAAAACACTCCGGCAATAGCCGCATGAAATATGGCTAACGAGTGAATAGGACTCAAATCAATAAGTAACCCTTCCCATTTAGTTGCAGCAATATTATACTGAAACGCATAATCAATACCCCAGATTCCAAGTAGCGAAACCGGAAAAGCCATGATTACATTGCCCACAAAAGCGATAAACTGAGAACGAAATACACGTGCAAAAAGAATAGCAAAAGCTTTGTACTTTTCAGCATCTTTCCCTTTTTTTATAACACCTTCCTCCAGTGCTTTTATTAAAGCTGAAGCTGTCATCGCCGGTTGTTTTGTCGCTAGCGTAAAACCTAAAAGATAAATGGCAATAAATCCAAAAGCATAATTCATGCTATAAAGAAAAGCATGCCCAAAAAAACTGGTGTCAGCTTTAGAAAGCAAAACTTTAATAATGCATAAAATCCCTACTATAAATCCTCCTCCTAAAGCAGTTCTAAACATTTTGAAATACTCCTTACGGCTTTCAGTAATATAATGTTCACCGGTTTTAGCTGTATGTTGCGTTATTTCATAGGAAATGAGTTGGGTGCTTTCGCCAATAAACTTCCTGACATTATTCTTATAGCAATTGTACTTAATTAAGTGGAGAGCCAATGCAATTCCATTGTTTTTTTTATCATTCCCTTTTTCTATAATCAATAACGAAATTAAAAACCTAAGCCGAACTAATTGCTGTCTAATTTTTAATAAATTCTGATTTACACGAAGCGAAATGCCATATTTTGAACTGTTATGAAATGCTTTCGCCACAAAGTCTTCACATTGCTTATGCAAAACCAATACCTGAGCATAGGACAAATCATCAGACTTAATAAAATGATTTTCGGAATTTCTGATTCTGTCTTCAATTAGGAATAATTCCTTTTCAAAAGCTGTAAAAGGACTTTCATAATCATCAAATTCCGGCACCATTTTGATAACATCCGTTTCCAAGGCTCGACCACTAATGCGTTGCGTGATTAAATCCATTGCAACTAATACTTCCGACAAAACAGAATTAGGTTCAACACTTTCATAAATTGATTTAAATTTTAAAAGTCCATATAATTCTTCCAATTGACTTGATGGAATTTTGTTAATCCAAATGGTATCATTGGCTAAATGGAAAACCTGATTCAGTATGTATTCTAAAGTATCTTTTTGGGGCTGGTAGGGTAAAAATTTAGCGAATATTCTTTTTTTGACTTCAAAAATAAAGTCCACATCCTGCAGAATAGCTGCATCAGAAAGTATTTTATTGAATTTTTTGTCTTTTACTATTTCTTTCAGATAGATTGAAAATTGTTCTCTGCAAGAATCATTTTCATTGAAAAAGGAAATGATTTCCTGTAAATCAACCGTTTCCAGATTTTTAATTTTCAAAGGTCTAATCAGCCTGATTAATTCGATTAAAGGTTCTAAGTTATCCTCTGTTTCACGCCAGGATTGGCTTTCTCCGAAAAACTTAATCAGTAGTGTTGCAGGTGTTGGCTTAGATTTTACTTTGAAAATTGGCATATTAAAATTCATTCGGTTTTTGTAAAAATACAAATCGACGCAATAACTTCCATTAACTTATTCATAAAATAACTGTTAAACTAGATGCAAACTATCCTTTATACACAATTAAGGCACTAAAATATATTTGCTCGAAAACTAATTCATGGTATAATTAAGACTATTGTTTTTGATTATACAATCTTAACGGAAGATATTAAAGCCCGAAAAATAGAAATATTTGATACCTTTGAGTTTCTGGATTAGCCCAGATAGAAGTGGAAATCTTCGATTGAAAAAAACTATTTTTTCTTTTTAAAAAAGAGCGACCCAAGAAGCTCCTTTTTTAAAAATAGAAAAAAAGTTTTATGATTGAGAAATTGAAACGAATAGCTGGATAAAGCTCCAAAATATTTATAAAAAATGATTGAAATAGAAAGAAAATTTTTGGTTTTAAACGATTCATTCAAAGCTGAAGCTTTCGCACAAAATCATATTGCGCAAGGGTATTTGAGTTCTGCACCAGAACGCACGGTGCGTGTACGCATAAAAGGCGACAAGGGGTATTTGACCATAAAAGGGATTTCGAATGATTCCGGCATGTCCCGTTTTGAGTGGGAAAAAGAAATTCCTGTTGCTGAAGCAAAGGAATTACTATTGTTATGCGAGAAAGGTGTTATTGATAAAACCCGTTTTGAGATAAAGCGAGGCGAACATATTTTTGAGGTTGATGAATTTTATGGCGAAAATGAAGGCTTGATTGTCGCTGAAATTGAACTTGATTCTGAAATAGAAACTTTTGAAAAACCAAGTTGGCTGGGTGAAGAAGTAACTAATATCAATCGCTATTACAATGCTTATTTAAGTTCTAATCCATACAAAAAATGGTAATTTAATTACTTAATACTGCTATTGTAACTTGCATTCCTCCACTACTTTTATTGGAAGCTATATCCATAAATGCTCGTTTTGAAAGATCAATTTCTCTAGATTTTACAAATGGTCCTCTATCAGTAATTTCCACAATTACAGATTTTCCATTTTTTTCATTAGTCACTTTTACCTTAGTGCCAAAAGGAAGTTTTTTGTGTGCTGCAGTGTATTTGTTATTATCAAATTTCCTACCGCTTGTTGTGCGTTTTCCATTAAACTTGTCAGCATAATATGACGCATGTGCTTCTTTTTTATAGATTTTAAATTTTCCTAATGAAGTTATTAAAGAATCTATTTTATTTTCTTGCAATTCAATAATTGCTTTACCCTTCTTGAGCGTATCTTTTTGTGTTGCTGCTTTTTGTTTTTCTGAGATTGAACTTTGGCTGCTGACTAAGCTAATAATTGCAAGTAAAAAAAATAATGTTATTGCTTTTTTCATATATATCGTATTAGTTAAATCTATTTTACAAAAACCATACCTAGATAAAAAAAGCCCTATTTCTAGAGCTTTAATTGGTTTTTAAAACCAAATTTTCCATGGAATTCTACTTAAAATAAGTACTAATCCTAAACCATAAAAAATGGAGAAAGTTTTGAATTTTGATTCACTAGCTATTAATTTTTTGTGCTTAGACCAACCAATTGTAATTAGAACAATCGCAATAATATTTATTAAAGGATGCTCTAAAGCCAATAACCTGCTTTCAGTTGTCAATCCACCCATTCCAACTGCTTTTATCATATTTAATCCATTTGGAGACACGAAATATAAAATCAACCCAACTAATAATTGAGTATGTATTGCTATTAATGCAAACAATGCAATTTTCCTGTCTTTTGAAGTAAAATCTTTTTTAGAAGACATTCCAATAAAGGAATTAACAACTGCGATCAATAATACTAAAAGTGCTAAATAAGCCCAACCTGAATGGAATTTTTGAATAAAATCGTACATAAATAATGTTTTTGTTTTAACAAATATAAGAAAAAAAGGCATAAAAAAAACCCTCATTTCAATGAAATGAGGGTTCCAATATTTTAAACTAAACTAGTTGAACGTATAACGAACACCAGTTTGCATTTGCCATCTTGAAGAGTTAAGACCAACATCATCAACTTGGTTAATACTATTTCCTACAGTAGGATTGTAACTAAATGTAGGGGTGGTAGTACCTGTTAAGAAACCAACTTGTGTTAACAACTGTACTTGGTCATTGCTTGTAAAATATCTTTTACCCCAATTTTTATTTAAAAGGTTTGTAAAGTTAAAAATATCAGCAGTAAACTCTAGTGTATGTTTCTTTTTACCTATGTTAAAAGTAAATTCTTGAGCGAATTTTAAATCTACAACATGACTTGTTTTTAAACGGTCACCATTACGCTCAGCATAACCACCTTTTCTACCTCTTAAATACTCATTACCATCTATAAAAGCACTTAAAGCATCCCATTGCAATTGTGGTGATAATGGATTTGCAGTAGTAGAAACAAGTCTAATTTCACTTTGAGCAGCTGGAATATAAATCAATGCTGAATTAGAGAAAGTATCCTGCAATAAACGACCAGAATCATTATAAACATAACTGATTGGAGTTCCTTGAGCACCTTCGTAGAATACACCTAATCTAGATTTAGTGAATTTACTCCATTTGAATGTTGCATTACCGTTAGAAATAACTCTTCTTCCAGGATCGAAATCAGATCTTGAGAGCGCTAAATAGTTTGCACCATTAACTGTTTCAGTATTATTCCATTGTGAACTGTTTTGAGAAGAAGTTGCATCAAGTAGAACAGTAGATTTACCGTAAGAATAAGTTCCAGAAATGTTAGCATCAATGAAATCAGATCTGAAATTTTTAGTCAATGTAAAAGCTATATTATATGCTTTCCCTTCGTCTGTATTTGAAGCAAGATACACTCCTAAATAAGAAGGATCTACTCTGCTGTTTCCATTATAACGAGGTCTTGTATCAGCTCCCGTTAAAGTGCTTGAAGCAGCTCTAATATTTAAATTCTCATAAGTGATTGCACTAATATTATCATTATAAGTAATTTCAGATGTCAAAACGAAACCTAATGGTAGTTTTTGATCAACAGCAAAACTCGCTTTGAATACCTGTGGTAATTTGAAATCTTTTGCAAATAAATCAACATTACCTCCAGTACGTCCTGAACCTGGACGTGGGAATGATGCCGGAAGCGGTGCAATTTGACTAGCAACACTTGGATTTGGATTGAATGTAGGCATTCCTGTAGGACTTGTTATAGAAATAGCTCCCTGAGAAACACCATTGTTATTGTAAGTACCACCTGGCCACACTAGAGGTAATCTAGAAGTAAATATTCCAAATCCACCTCTAAACTGAGTAGATTTTTTCCCATTGAGATCATAATTAAATCCAAAACGAGGTGCAAAGTGAGCAGAATTTCTGATACCTTGTCCAACAGTCGCTCCTTGTAAATTTTTACCAGCAGCCTGTAACAAAGGTATTGTTCTGTTATTAAAATCAACATTTCCTACTCCGTCTTCCCATACCGGAATATCTACCCTAACACCATAAGAAACTCTAAGACTACTGTTAAGTTTCATATCATTTTGAATGTAGAATCCGAATTGTTTTGTTCCAAATTCAGCTGCTCCTTGAGAATCATCACCTTCACCACCAATTAAAGAATAGTTTAATTGAAATCTATTCGGTTTTGCATCATTTAAAAAATCATTTAAATTCGCATATCTGTATGATCCAAAATTATTACCGAAGAAAACATTTCGAGAAGATGAAAATTCATTATGAGTACCAATAGTTATTTTACTCATTCCAGCATTAATTTCAAAATTATCTGAAATAGTCAATGTTTTTTGACTTAAGAAATTTGCTGTTGAAAAACCTTCAGCTCCAAAGAAAATACTTTGATTAGCACCATCAAAAATCTGTACAGAAGGAAATGGATCTCCAGCTGCATCTCTATCGTCGATTACATTGGTGTAAGCAACAACTAAATTATTTGAAAATTTATTCCCAAATCTTGAATTTAATTCTAAAGCTGTAGAATTAGTTGTAGAATTAAACAACTGACTACCATTTATAAAACTTATTGAAGTTGCAGAAGATCTACTTGGTGAAAAATTCTCCGCCTTTACATAACTGTGTTTTAAAGACAATTTGTGATTGTCATTAATATTCCAGTCTAATTTACCAATGATTTTATCACTTACAAGTGTTCTTACATTATTCTCAAAAGAACCCGGATCATAGCCATAAGAAGCTAGTTTAGTTCTTAATTCTCCAAGTCTATTTAATGATAATCCTGTATAAGTGGAAGGATCAAAAGGCTGTGGAGTTTCATTGTCTTGTTTTTCATAATTGATAAAATAAAACAGTTTATCTTTTATTATTGATCCACCAGCACGAACTCCATAAGTCTGAGCTGAGAAATCAGCTAATTTTTGTCTTCCGTTAACTCCTGCTAAAGACGGAGGTGTTTTTGCTGCTAAATTTTCGTCTCTGTTAAAAAAGTAAGCAGATCCTTCAAAATTATTCGTTCCAGAACGAGTGATGGCACTAATTGCTCCACCAGCAAAACCAGATAGTTTTACATCATAAGGAGCAACACTTACTTGAAATTGCTCAATTGCATCAATAGAGATAGGACTTACTCCTGTTTGACCTCCATTAGTTCCATTTGCAGCTAATCCAAAAACGTCATTACTTACAGCCCCATCAATGTAAATAGCATTGAATCTATTATTTTGACCTCCAATAGATAAAACATCATCACCTCTTAATTGAGCCTGTGGTGTTAGTCTTGCAAAATCTGAAATATTTCTAGATAAAGAAGGCAATGCTTTAATCTTATCTGAATTAATTACTGTTTGAGCTCCTGTTCTTTGTGAATTAAAAGTATTATCTCTTGAAGTTCTAACTACAACCTCTTGTAATTCATTTGATTCTTCTTGCAATACAACTTTAAAATCTTTAGTATCACCTAATTGAAGATAAACATCACTATCCTCAAAAGTTTTAAATCCAACAAAAGTAATTACAATTTTGTACGGACCTCCAACTCTCATGTTTGATATTCTGAAGTTACCTGTACCATCTGTAGATGCAGTGTATCGAGTACCTGATGGAGTGTGGGTTGCAAGAATTGATGCTCCTGGTAAGGTTTGAGAGTCCTTATCATAAACATTACCACTAATAGAAGAGGTAGTGTTACCCTGAGCATAAGCTCCAGAGTTAGCAAACATTAGTACAACTAGAATTAAAAATAATTTTAATAATTTTTTCATATTGTTTAGTTTATTAATATTTGGCAAAAATATAACATTTTTGGTTTAAAAAGTTAACACAACGTTAAGAAAAACATCTTTTCGATTAGGATTTTTATCTTAAATTTATTTTGGGTATTTTTTTATTAAAAAATATAATTATTATTTATTATACTGGTTTTTTGTTAATATTTTAACTAAAAAAGTAAAAATAAATTTAAGCAAAATACGAGGCTATTTTTTTAAAAATCACTAAAACAGAGTGCCTTATAAACAAAAAACCCTGATTTAGATAAAATCAGGGTTTTTGACTTCTTTTAAAAAGTAAAAAAAATTTAAATTATAAAATATCTTATGAAATTGTAGAGACAAACAACATAAATCACTCTATTTATTCATCAGAAAATGATTCAATAAAAAAGCTGTAGAACTGTCATGATTTTTGACTGTTTTTGTATTAATTTCATCCAAAATTGAATTAGCTAATTGTTTTCCTAATTCCACTCCCCATTGATCAAAACTAAAAATATTCCAGATAATTCCTTGCACAAAAATCTTGTGTTCATACAAAGCAATCAAAGAACCCAACGTTTTTGGTGATAATTTCTGGATTAAAATAGTATTGGTAGGCTTATTACCGGCGAAAACTTTAAACGGTAAAAGAAATTTAGCTTTCTCCTCTGAAATACCTTGTTTATCAAATTCAGCTTGAACTTGTTCTCCAGATTTTCCATGCATCAACGCTTCCGTTTGTGCAAAAAAGTTAGACATTAGTTTATCGTGATGATCATAATCACCATATAAAGGAGTTATAAACCCAATAAAATCTGCAGGAATTAATTTTGTTCCTTGGTGAATTAACTGAAAAAAGGCATGTTGCGCATTCGTTCCAGGCTCACCCCAAATGATAGTTCCTGTTTGATAGTTTACCGGCTTCCCATCACGACCCACACTTTTACCATTGCTTTCCATAGTCCCTTGCTGTAAATAAGGAGCTAATTTCTGCAAATATTGTGTGTAAGGAATTACAGCTTCACTTTCGGCACCAAAAAAATTATTGTACCAAACGCTCAATAAAGCCAATGTTACCGGCATATTTTTGTCGAAATCAGCTGTTTTAAAATGTTCGTCCATTTCATTGGCTCCTTGCAATAATTCATCAAAATTATCGTATCCAACAGCTAAGCTTATTGTAAGTCCAACAGCACTCCACAAAGAGAACCTTCCTCCAACCCAATCCCACATAGGAAATACATTGCTTGGATTTATCCCAAACTCTGTTACTTTTTCGATATTGGTTGAAACCGCAACAAAATGCTTGGCCACATCTTCTTGAGTAGCTGATTCTAAAAACCATTTTCTGATAGTTTCAGAATTAGTTAATGTTTCTTGTGTGGTAAATGTTTTAGAAACAATTACAAAGAGAGTCGTTTCTGGGTTTAATTTTTTTATAATCTCATTTACATGATCACCATCCACATTTGAAACAAAATGAACGTTAAGATGATTTTTATAAAATTGCAAAGCCTCAACAGCCATAACAGGGCCCAAATCTGAACCTCCTATACCTATATTAACTACATCCGTGAACGGTTTTCCTGTATAGCCAGTTCTTTCACCCGAAGTAACTTCATTAGTAAATACTTTTATTTTACTTTTTACTTCATAAACTTCAGAAACCACATTATCTCCATCAACATTAATAACTGCTGATTCTTTGGCTCGCAATGCAGTATGAAGCACCGCTCTATTTTCGGTTTGATTGATTATTGCACCATCAAAATAATCAGCAATAGCACTTTTAAGTCCCACCTCATCCGCTAATTCTAATAATAACTGAAGCGTTTCTTGAGTGATAATATTTTTTGAATAGTCAATTAAAAAATCATTCCATTTCAAATTGAATTTTTCAGTTCTGGTTGCATCCAATTGAAATAATTCTTGCATTGAAGCTTTTTGCATTTCGTTGTAATGCATTTCAAGTTTCTTCCAAGCGCTTGTTTCTGTTGGGTTTATTGTATTTAAAGCCATTTATTAGGTAGTTTGTAGTATTATTTAAATTTGGCAAAAATACTGAAATTAGTTTAAATGCTAAATGAGTTTACGATTATATAACAATTTAGCAGGAAAAACACTAAATAGTGACCATCCCACAATCACCTATGTGTTTCTATTTTACTGTCAAATAAGTCTTTTCAACTTATTTATAGTTGCAGAATTATAAATTAGCAACGCTATCTAATTGGAATTTTAACGGAGTTATTTGTTTAATAAAACGACTTTTATTATTTCCAGTCATAGGCTCGCCAGTTGGCAATTTTAATCGCAATGCATCAACCTGCACACCATTTTTCCAAAATCGATAACATACATGCGGGCCAGTTGCCAAACCTGTGCTTCCCACCAAACCGATAACCTGTCCTTGACTTACACGTTGCCCTCGTCTCACTAATATTTTTGACATGTGCAAGTATTGTGTCGAATAGGTTCCGTTGTGTTTCACCTTTACAAAATTCCCGTTTCCGGCAGTAAAACCACTTTGCTCTACAACTCCGCCAGCCGTTGCAGTAATTGGCGTACCGCGTGGCGCTGCATAATCCGTTCCTTTATGCGCTTTCCATCTATGCTGAACAGGATGAAATCTACTGGTTGAAAATCGAGAGGATATTCTACTGAATTTTATTGGAGACTTAAGAAAGAAATTTTTCAACGTTTTCCCATCTTCATCGTAATACTCTATTTTATCTGAGTCTGGATTTTGGGCAAAAGGAAATGCATAAATAATTTTTCCCTTGTATTCAAAAAAGGAAGCTTCCAGTTCTTCCACACCGTCATAAACAGTATCATTTATGAATCGTTCCGTAAAAGTTATCGCAAAACGATCTCCTTTTTTGAGTTTCATAAAATCGATGGAGTAGGCGTAAATTTTAGAGATTTTACTCGCCAATGCTCCTTCAATCTTGGCATTACCTAAGGTTTCTGACAATGACTCTTTCAAAACTCCGCCAATGGTGCGTCGTTTAATCGTAATGGGTTTCGTTTTTTTATAAACAACAACAGCCGTATCACGTAAATCAACTACATAATAGTTTAATGCATCCGGCTGATAGATAAAAACCTGTAAATCATTCTTCTTATTTTTTGACCGAAGTATTGTAAAAGGCCTATTTATCCTGATGGTTCTCACATCAAAAGTATCTCTTCCTTTAGCGATAATATCATATACTTCTCGCTCTCCAATATTTTGTTCTTCCAGTAAAGTACCAAAAGTATCTCCCTTTTGTATCGTATCCTGAATGACATTAAAATCAGAATATTCAAACCCAAACTCTATCTTTTTAACTGCTGGTTTAATAATTTCTTTTTCTAGAATCTCATCAGATTTATTACAAGAAATCAAAGAAAATAATACTATAATTGCTAATAATACTTGTTTCAAACTATGTTTTTTTATTCAAATTATTTTTCTTCTCCCCAATGCGCCAGTTCTTCTGCCGACCATAATTCCGGAAAAAATATCCTGCGTTGGTATTTTGGGTGCATGTACTTTTTCCAGTCACTTCCTCCTGTCGCTTCTCCATCACCTTTACCGCTCTGATCTATATATTTCTTTGCGGTATTCAAATGTTGCATTACCCAAGTAATATTCACTGTATGGTCATAATGACGCATCGCTAAAATTAACTCTGGATTTTTTTGATCTAAATCTGGAAGTTGTTTGAATTTTTGCCAAATGTTTATGGTGTTATATTCTTCCATATGATTCAGGAACATTTTCTTATATTCTCTTTCGAATTCCTCCAGTAGAAAAGATTTTTTACCCGTGTGATAATCTTTTCCGGCTGCTTGCCAATACAAATGCTCTAAGGCAAATTCATAAGGCGTATTCCTGTCTATTGAATCTCTATAACGGTGATCGATAAGATTTATTAGGTCTGTAGAGGAAAATTCTATTAAACGGTATTGTGCGCTTTGAAAACCACTGGCAGGAGTTAGCGTGTTTCTAAATTTCATATATTGATTTACTTCCATTCCGTCTCCCATAATACTGAAAGAAGTCGTTAGCATATCAAAATATCGGCTGATTCTCATTAATCTTTCAGTAAAAAAATCAGTTTGAATATTTTCACAATAGGAAATTTGGCGCATTTCCCAAAGTATCATCTTAAATATCAATTCATTCACCTGATGATACATAATAAAAACCATTTCATCAGGAAGCGTTGTTCTTTGAACTTGAAGACTTAACAATGCATCTGTTTGTATATAATCCCAATACGTAATTGGTTTTGACCATAATAATCCTTCCAGTTGCGTCTCTGTTTTTTGATTTATTGCTTGGTATTTTATTTCAATTTCCTTTAAAATCGCTTCTGAACTATCAATATTATTCATTATTTATTTGTTTTAAAAGGATACTTCAATCCTCTATATGCATCTATATCTGCTTTTATAGAACCTACTGCCAAGCTGGCTTTTATTCTGATTGGTAATTTATTATCGTCATCTGAAATCCAAACCGTAAGACTTTCTTGTTCTTTAAAAACACGTCCCGATTGTACCAAAGGTCTAAAAACCATCGTTGACACTACCCCAAATTTAGTGGTAATATTTTCACGGCCCATAAATTTTAGCTTGAATTTAGTAGTTTCATCATCAAAAAACATATCAATCGCAACTGACTCTCCTATTTTCAACTTATCAATTCCAGGATAATTCCTTAGATAATAGAAAGTAGACAAAATGTCTTGTGTGTTTTTAGGAACGTAAAGTGTTTTCTCTGTTTTATGCTTGTAATCTTTGACAAGGACTTTATTTGTAGACTGATTAAAAAAGCCTTCTTGGTTTTTAGTATACCCGCCTTCATTAATTTTTCGGACAAACTGGTATGGATTTCTGGTATCCTTATCAATATAGCTTTCGTATAAGTCATCTACTTTAAAGAAAAATCGAGACATTCCGGTAGTATATCCTCTACCCACAACATGAAACGTCTTTCTGTTATTTACTGTAGCGTCTTTTACTTCCAATGTGGCGTAGCCGGCATTTACTATTCCATAATGAATTCGAAATTTAAACCACTCCCCCACATCATAAGCATCCTCTTTTGGAGAATCAAAACTTACGGTCAATATCACTACAAAGAATAGTATTATTTTTTTCATCATTACTTTATTCGTCAATTTATTGACTCTAATAGCAAATTTTGTTCCAAATATATTAAAACAAAAAAACTCAGTCAAATAATGACTGAGTTTTTATGCTATTAACTAACCAAAAAACTATAAACTATGAAATTTATATGAAATCAGGAAGGAAACCACCCCTTCCCTTTTTGCGAGTGCAAAGGTAGCTAACAAATTCAGTTATTTTAGTGAAAAACAAAGTTTAACACAACATTTGTAAAAAAACACGTTGTTCATCGGTTATTTTTTCACAATATGTAAAAATAATGCTTTTTTATAACGTTCCTCGTAATTGCTGTTCTCTCTCGATTGATTCAAATAGCGCTTTAAAGTTACCTGCACCAAATCCTTTGGCTCCCATTCTTTGTATAATTTCAAAAAACAAAGTTGGTCTGTCTTGTACCGGTTTTGTAAATATTTGCAGTAAATATCCTTCTTCATCGGCATCAACCATAATGGCCAGTTTTTCGATTTCGTTCAAATCTTCTTTCATCATTTTCATGTGGTCTCCCAATCGTTCCGGAATTGCTTCGTAATAGGTATGCGGAGGAGCAGATAAGAATTCGATTCCTCTTGCTTTCAATTGCGATACGGTTTTGATAATATCATCCGTTGCAATAGCGATATGCTGAATTCCAGGTCCGCCATAAAAGTCCAAATATTCCTCTATTTGTGATTTTTTCTTTCCTTCGGCAGGTTCATTGATTGGAAATTTGATTCTTCCGTTTCCATTAGACATCACTTTACTCATCAACGCCGAATATTCGGTATTGATTTGTTTGTCATCAAAAGAAAGGAAATTTACAAATCCCATGACGTCTTCATAGAACTTAACCCAAGTATTCATTTCGTTCCAACCCACATTTCCTACCATGTGGTCTATGTATTTTAAACCTGTTGGTTCTGGATTGTAATCAGATTTCCACTCCTTATAACCAGGCAAGAAAACACCAGTATAGTTTTTGCGCTCTACAAAAATGTGAACTGTTTCTCCGTATGTATAAATCCCTGAACGTATTACTTCTCCAAATTCATCTTTCTCCACTGTAGGTTCCATGAAAGAACGGGCGCCACGTTTCATTGTTTCTTCGTACGCACTTGTGGCATCTTCTACCCAAAGTGCCGCTACTTTTACTCCATCACCATGTTTTCTCAAATGATCGTGTATAGGAGAATCTTGTGTTAATGGCGTAGTTAATACGATGCGAATCTTATCTTGTTTTAGCACATAAGATGTTCTGTCTTTTACTCCTGTTTCTAATCCGGCATAAGCCAATGACTGGTAACCAAAAGCAGTTTTATAATAATGTGCCGATTGTTTTGCGTTTCCTACGTAGAATTCTACATAATCGGTTCCTAATAACGGAAGGAAATCTTGTGCTCCTTCAAATATTTTTTCTAGTCCGTATTCTACTGATTTTACTTCTTTTGACATGGTATTTATTTTTTGATTCGGTAACTCTAATTCTGTAACGCAGTTGATGGTACTACATTAGATTTACGCGGATTTATTAATTTTAAAAAATATTGTTATTTACTCTAAAGTCCTAGCCCTGATAGAAGCGGCATCCTTTTTCTGGTCTCGTTTTTTTAACCAGACCAGAAAAAGATAAAGCGTACAGCAGGAAATAGCTCCTTATTACTCTACCCAAGATTTGTAATACTGACCATCGTCTAATCCCATAGCTTCTTCGGTTACCATTAATGGGCGAAAAGTATCGACCATTACGGCTAATTCGTGAGTTTCTGTATGACCAATGCTACGCTCCATTGCTCCAGGTGCGGGTCCGTGCGGAATCCCTTTTGGATGCAATGTAATGTGTCCTTGCTCGATATTGTTGCGGCTCATAAAATCGCCATCTACGTAATACAAAACCTCATCACTATCAATATTACTGTGATTATAAGGTGCCGGAATTGCTTTTGGGTGGTAATCATATAATCGTGGACAGAACGAACAAACTACAAATGTTGACGTTTCAAATGTTTGATGAACCGGCGGCGGCTGGTGCACGCGGCCTGTTATAGGCTCAAAATTGTGAATGCTGAATCCGTAAGGAAAATTATATCCGTCCCAACCTACTACATCAAAGGGATGCGTGGCGTAAACGAATTCATGAATCATTCCTTCTTTTTTGATTTTGATTAGAAAATCTCCTTTTTCATCGTGCGTTTCTAATTCTGTTGGCAAAATAAAGTCGCGCTCGCAAAATGGTGAATGCTCTAAATGTTGACCTGATTCATTCTTATAACGTTTTGGCGTATAAAATGGCGCAAATGATTCGACATAGAAAAGTCTATTTTCGGTTGTTTCAAAATCAATTTGATAAATCATTCCGCGAGGAATAATCAAGTAATCACCATATTCGAAAGGGATATTTCCCATCATGGTGCGCAATTTTCCTTTTCCTTTGTGAATGAAAATCATTTCATCAGCATCGGCATTTTTATAGAAATAGTTGCGCAACGATTGCCTTGGCGCAGCCAATCCTATTGTACAATCTTTATTGACTAACATCGGTTTGCGACTGTCCAGAAAATCATCTTCGGGTTTTAACTCAAATCCTTTTAATAACAATGATTTTATGTTTTTTCCAATGGCAATTTTCGGCTCAACCGAATAGGATTTTAGAATTTCCTTTACCTGTGTTGGTCTGTGAACATGATATAATAATGAAGAATGGCCGTGAAAACCTTCTGTTCCAAAAAGCTGTTCGTAGTATAAACCGCCATTTGGTTTTTCAAATTGTGTGTGTCTTTTTTGGGGGAAATTCCCCAATTTATGGTATAAAGGCATGATTTTTTTGCTTAAAAGTTAAAGTTTAAAAGTTTAAAGTTGTATTGAACTAAACTTATTTAATTAAATCAAAAAAATGCAATTTATTCAGGATTCCTCTTGATGAGAAATTGCAGATATCCTAATAAACCGCTCCAAGTTGTTTTCATGATAACAAATATCGGAATTATTATTGAATTAAATTACAATTAAAACATAAACCCGATACTAAACCAAGTATATCCTTTTGCATTTTCCGGAGACCAGGAATGTTTTACTTCTATAGGTCCAATTACCGTTTCCAGACCATAACCTACTGCATAACCTGAATATTTTGGGATTGAAATCCAATCTACCGTTTCGAAAATCCTGTCTCCAACATTAGCAAAGTTTGCCGAAAAATTGAAATGATTGTTCTTATAAAATTCATAATCAATAGTTCCTGTTGATTTTATATAACTGTTCGCCGCAATGCTCAAATAATCATACCCATAAAAATATTTGAAATTATTTATAGGATTGTATCCGTAACCTCCTAAAATAAAATTGAAAAAAGAAACGCTTTCATTCCCAAAGGAGAAACCAGCATCTGTATTCAATTTAACGGTAGCATTTTTAAAAAGTGTCGCAGCTACTCCAAAATCAGCTTTTGCAATGGAAAAAGGCTGAAAATCTCCTGTATAATTTGATGAAACCAAATACGATTGTATATCTCCTGAAAAATACCATCCTTTTTTGGGGAAATATTTATTATCAAAAGAGTCAAATTTCATATAACCAAAAAGACTTAAGTAATTACTGTTGTCAATTACCGGATCCGTATTGGCCAATGTCTCCGACTTTATTTTCAGATATTTCAATTCAATTCCTCCTCCAACTAAAAATTTCTGAACAAACAGCGATTGAAAGTAAGCCTGATTTGTCAAGTCGTGAAAATCTACATTAATCGCATTTATACCCAAAGCGCCTAAATCTAAACTGCTAATTTCTTTGGCAACATTTCTATTAAATTGATTGAACTGTGATTTGAAACCAAAACTCAAATTAAATCCATTCTCTATATAATAATCTAAATTATACCTGATATTATCTCCCAAAACGATATCCAGCGAAGTTCTGTCATTCTTAAAAAACGTTTTTTTATGGGTTAGATTAATCAAAACGGCACTCTTGAATAAATTGTCATAATGCAATCCAAATTTCAAATATGTCTTTGAAGGATTTTCTTTTAACGTTAAATTTAAATCATCCCCATTTTTATTTTCATCTAATGAGTAAGATATCGCACTGAAGTTTTGAGTTGCGTTTATATTATTTATTCCCTTCAGCAAATCATCGTAACAGGTTTTTACTCCTGGCTTAAACCTTAATTTACCAATCACATATTCTTTGGTATAATTATCTAATTCATTGCTATTGATATCTACAATTTGCAAGCTATCTGATGCTAATTTTAGATTCGGTTTCCTATACGGATTGGAATCATCAACCAGTAATTTAATTTTTTCATAAACAGAGAACGTAGCTTCTTCTCCTTTCCTGATGATTTCCTTTCCTTTATCAAAAGATACTACGCCATAATTTTTAATATCCGGTTTTATATATACATCGGTTTGTTTTACATTTTTCTTCATTCTTTCAATGGATTGAAGATTTGTAATTTGAACCAAAATTCTCGTTGCATCTTTAAGCTGGTTTCTGTCTAATAAATCATCCTGAACATCAACTCCTATGATAATTTCCGCTCCTAATTTACGAACCTCCTCAATTGGATAATTATTAATAACACCACCATCTACTAGCAGTTTTCCGTCAATTTCTACAGGAGAAAACAAAGATGGAAATGCAGAACTCGCAATCATAGCCTGCGCCAGATTTCCTTTATTCAATAAAACCTGCTCTCCAGTTTCTATATTAGTTCCAATGCACAAAAACGGAATTGGAAGTTTATTAAAATCCCTTATGTGCCTGACGTTTCTGGTAATTCTACTCAATAAATTATAATTATACATCCCTTTTGACAATGCCTCCGGAATACCTATTTTGAGTTTGTTAAACGGCAAAACGAGCGCGTATAATTCGTCATTTCTTTTTTCGTAAAAATTTTTAGAAGATCTAGGAATGAAATCGTTTAGTAATTCATTGAAATTTGTGGCTTGAAAAATGGAATCAATTTGGCTGGCATTGTAACCTGATGCGTAAAGACCGCCGATAACGGCTCCCATACTTGTTCCGCCAATGTAATCGATCTTGACACCCGCTTCTTCCAATACTTTCAAAACGCCAATATGCGCAAATCCTTTTGCTCCGCCGCCACTTAAAACTAAACCAATTTTTGGTTTCTTTTGCTCTTGCGAAAACACAGTCAAACTAGCAAAAACAATCAGTAACAGCATGATTTTCTTCATAAATAGCAATTTGGTGGTAATAGAATTTAGCAAGATCAAATATCATTTGCCCAAATATCAATAATCTAAATTAATCATTCATTTGTAGCCTTGTAAAATTCGGTAATTTTTTTGGCTTTAGACATACCTATAACGTCCGAAATTTCTTTTTCTGACGCTAATTTCAATCTTTTAACACTTTTAAAATGCTGAATTAAAGTCAGCATCGTTTTTTCTCCAATGCCAGGAATGCTTTCTATCGAAGAATTCAGTGCTGCTTTACTCCTTTTATCTCTGTGATGTGTAATCCCAAAACGGTGTGCTTCGTTTCGCAATTGCTGGATTACTTTCAAGGTTTCTGATTTTTTGTCTAAATACAACGGAATAGAATCTCCGGGATAAAACAGCTCCTCCAGTCTTTTGGCAATCCCAATTATAGCAATCTTTCCTCGTAATCCCAATTCATCAATACTTTTCAACGCTGATGACAATTGCCCTTTCCCACCGTCAATAATTATCAAATTGGGCAATGGTTCGTTTTCATCCAGCAATCTTTTGTATCTTCGGTAAACGACTTCGGTCATTGACGCAAAATCATCCGGTCCTTCGACCGTTTTTATATTAAAATGGCGGTAATCTTTTTTGCTTGGTTTTCCATCTTTAAAAACCACGCAGGCCGCAACAGGATTTGTTCCTTGAATATTTGAGTTATCAAAACATTCTATGTGTCTTGGCTCCACCGGCAATCGCAAATCTTTTTGCATTTGCGCCATAATCCTTTTCGTATGTCTATCCGGATCTACAATTTGCAGTTGTTTCAACTGTTCGATTCGGTAAAATTTAGCATTCCGAATGGACAAATCCAAAATTTGCTTTTTGTCTCCCAATTGAGGAACGGTAATTTTTATATTTTCACCCAAATCAACGTGAAACGGAACAATCACTTCTCGTGACAACAATTGAAAACGTTCTCTCAACTCGACAATCGCCAATTCTAATAATTCTTCGTCGGTTTCGTCGAGTTTCTTTTTGATTTCCATCGTGTGCGAACGAATAATCGAACCGTGAGAAATTTGCAGGAAATTCACATACGCCGCACTTTCATCCGAAACTATCGAAAAGACATCAATATTGGTGATTTTTGGATTTACTATTGTAGAACGCGATTGGTAGTTTTCAAGAACTTCTATTTTCTCTTTTATTTTTTGGGCTTCTTCAAAATGCATATCGGCGGCCAGATTGGTCATGACGCGCTTGAAATCCTTCATGCTTTCTTTGAAATTTCCTTTCAAAATTTCGCGAATCGCATCAACTTGCTTTTGGTAATTTTCTAAGGTTTCGTGACCTTCACAAGGCCCCATGCAATTCCCAATATGATATTCGAGACAAACCTTGAATTTCCCACTTTCGATATTGCTTTTACTCAAATCATAGTTACAAGTTCGCAGCGGATACAATTCTTTTATCAGCTCCAAAATAGTGCTCACGGTTTTGAAACTGGTATACGGTCCAAAATATTCTGACCCATCTTTGACCATTCTTCGAGTAGCAAAAATACGCGAAAAAGGTTCTTTCTTGATACACAACCACGGGTAGCTTTTATCATCTCGCAACAAAACGTTATAACGCGGTTGCAAGGTTTTTATCAAGTTGTTTTCCAATAAAAGGGCATCGGTCTCCGTGGGAACCACAATGTGTTTTATAGTGACAATTTTCTTTACGAGCACATTGGTTTTGGCCGTGTCGTGAATTTTATTAAAATACGAAGCAACTCTTTTTTTTATGTTTTTGGCTTTGCCCACATACAAAATCTTCCCTTCCTTATCGTAATATTGATATACGCCGGGACCGTCCGGCAAGGTTTGGATTTGTAAGGCTAAAGTTGTTGGATTCATGTAACAAAGTTAATCTCTAAAATCACGAAATACAAATCAATACTCTTGAAATCTTTCTGGCAAAATTTTTATCAGAATTTTAGTTTCTAATTCGTTATTATCGTTATTTTTATCTTTTCAAGAATCTATGATAAAAACCAATACCACACCAATCGTAATTTTCGGCGAAAGCATTATTCCTGGAGAGAGCAAAACTATCAATGTCGAAATTGCCAGACTACACACCACAACAAAACTGAACATCCCCGTTATTGTTAGACGGTCTAAAATTGATGGTCCCGTGGTACTTTTCTCAGCAGGAATTCATGGAGATGAAATTAACGGCGTCGAGATCGTAAGACAACTCATTCACAAAAAAATAAACAGACCAAAAAAAGGTACAATCATTTGTATTCCAATAATCAACGTATACGGATTTGTCAACAAATCAAGAGAATTTCCAGACGGAAGGGATTTAAACCGAGTTTTTCCAGGAAGTAAAACCGGTTCATTGGCCAGTCGATTTGCGTTCCATATTTTAGCCGAAATCATGCCAATTGTGGAATATGCCGTTGACTTTCACGCCGGTGGCGCAAGCCGTTTCAACGCACCACAAATTAGAATAGCTCATAGCAATGCCGAATTAAAAATACTAGCAGATGTATTTAATGCTCCATTTACCTTATATTCCAGAAATATAATCGGGTCATTTAGAAGTTCAAGCGAAAGAATGGATGTCAAAATGTTACTTTTTGAAGGCGGAAAATCACTTGACATTAATAATTCCGTTGCCGATGAAGGAGTTAATGGCGCAAAACGCCTATTGTCTCACCTTGGCATGTTAGATCCAAAACATACTGTAATCAAACCAAAATCGCCTTCCATCTATATTGAAAAATCAGGCTGGATCAGAGCCAAATGTTCCGGATTGTTGCACGATTATAACACAATTGGTAATTTTATAAAAAAGGGAACAATTCTAGCCACCATAACTGATCCATACGGAAAGTTTGAACGAAAAGTCAAAGCGCCAAATGATGGTTACGTAATCAACGCCAATCATTCCCCTATTGTTTACGAAGGCGATGCTATTTACCACATGTCAAACACTAATGAAGAGGATGAAGAATAAAAAAGAATTGCGACTCAAATCCAAAACCTTACGAAATGCACTTTCCGAAAATGAAATTGAGGAAATGAGTTTGGCTGTAGCCAATAAAATACTGACACTGCCTATTTGGGAGAAAACCTATTTTCATATTTTCTTACCTATTACAGAACAAAAAGAAGTCAATACCGAATTCATTCTTCACTTATTATCCGGAAAAGACAAAGAGATTATTGTTTCCAAAGCTGATTTTGAAACCCGAAACATGACTCATTTTCTATTGACTGACAACACCCGAATCAAGAAAAATGCATACAATATCCCAGAACCAACGGACGGCATTGAAGTTCCTTCGCATAAAATTGATGTGGTTTTTGTACCACTTTTGGCTTTCGACAAAAAAGGACATCGCGTGGGTTACGGCAAAGGGTTTTACGATAAATTTTTATCAGAATGTAAACCGGATGTAATCAAAATTGGTCTTTCCTTTTTTGACCCCGAAGAATTGATTACCGATGTTTTTGAAGGTGATGTAAAACTGGATTATTGTGTGACCCCGAATGAAGTTCACTCATTTTAATTTTTAATCCGTACTTTAGCAACAGATAAAATCTAATCAAGTTATGAGAACATTTAAAAATTCAAGATTTGCCGTAAGCGTTATGGTTATTCTATTTGCAGTTTCATTTTCAAACTGTAGCATTCACACCGGAACCAGCAGATCAACCTATAAAGCTAAAAAACTTCCTCCGGGTCAAGCTAAAAAAATATACGGCGGAAAAAGCGCTAAACGTTATGCTCCTGGGCAAAACAAATAAATCCAATAAAAGAAAAAGACCTGTTCAAATTATGAATAGGTCTTTTTTTATATTGTGAATAATTTTGAATCTAATTGTGATGAAATGCTTTTTTGTTGAAAAAAATCAAGATTCCAACTCCTGTTGAAATTGCCATATCGGCAACATTGAAGATAGCATTAAAGAAAGTAAATTCTTTTCCGCCCCAAATTGGCAACCAACTTGGTAAAGTTCCGTGCCAAAAAGGGAAATAAAGCATATCAACTACTTTTCCGTGAAACCAAGTTCCGTAAGGTTGATCCGAAAACAAAGTAGCTAATTGTTGTTGACTGTCATCAAAAATAACTCCGTAAAAAACAGAATCGATGATGTTCCCGAAAGCTCCAACAAGAATTAAAGAAATAGCAACAATTAAATAATCTGAACTCTTCTTTTTCACTGAATCCCACAACCAATATCCAATTCCACCAACAGCGGCGATTCTAAAAAGAGTTAAAAACAACTTTCCATAAGCTCCCGGGATTTGAACACCCCAAGCCATTCCCTCATTTTCAATGAACAGAATTTTGAACCATTTGAATACTTCAACTTCTTCTCCTAAAATAAAGTTAGTTTTAATATAAATTTTAGAAACTTGATCAACAAGCAATAAGATAAAAATAAGGAGATACGCTTTTCGTAATGACATTTTATAAATTTTAATGGCGCAAAAATAACAATTTAATCAAAAAAAACGCTCCCAATGGAGCGTTAAATCTTGTTTAACAAGAGGCTTATCGTTGCAAGTTCTTTGCTTCGATACTCATTGTTGCATGAGGAACGATTTTTAATCTTTCTTTCCCAATTAATTTGCCTGTAACTTTACAAACTCCGTAAGTTTTATTTTCTACACGGAAGAGTGCATTTTTCAAATCACGGATAAACTTCTCCTGACGAATCGCCAGTTGTGAGTTTGCTTCTTTAGACATTGTTTCGCTTCCTTCTTCAAAAGCTTTGAATGTTGGCGAAGTATCGTCAGTTCCGTTATTTAAATCATTCATATACGCACTTTTTATCAAATCTAAATCTAATTGTGCTTTTTGAATTTTGTTAAGGATTATCTCTTTGAACTCTGCTAAATCAGCTTCAGAGTATTTTGTAGCTTCATCTACCATCTTTGTATTATTTTGAAATTAATATCATTGTTTTTATTTCGTCAAACTCAATTTCTGTACCGTTTTCTATTTCATCTACAAAAACCAAATCGCTGGTTAATGTTTCTGATTTTATATACGCTTCATTTTTAAGAATCGCCTCTTCTAGAATTCCATTTCTTTTCAATTGAACTTTAATTTTATCAGTAACTTCAAATCCGGAATCTTTACGGATATTCTGAATTCTGTTTACTAATTCTCTGGAAATTCCTTCTTGTTTTAATTCTTCAGAAATTGTAATGTCAAGCGCAACCGTTATTCCGTTTGAATTGGCTACTAACCAACCTTCAATATCCTGTGATGTTATTTCTACATCTTCTAAAGTTAAAATTACGTTATTTCCTGCAATAACAATATTCAGGCTTCCTTCCTTATCCAACTGACTAATTTGCTCTTTCGAAAACCCTTGTATTTCCTTAGAAATCAAGCCCATATCCTTTCCAAAACGGGGCCCTAGTGTCTTAAAATTAGGCTTAATCTGTTTCACCAAAACACCGGAAGCATCGTCTAAAAGTACGATTTCTTTCACATTTACCTCTGCTTTTACAAGGTCAGAAATAGCCTCAATTTCAGCTCTTTGATTGTCGTCAAGTACTGGAATCATTACCTTTTGCAACGGTTGGCGTACCTTTATCATTTCCTTTTTTCGGAGTGATAAAACCAATGATGAAATGGTTTGTGCTTTCTGCATTTTGCTCTCTAACATTTTATTAACATAGTTTTCAACCGAAATTGGAAACTCCGCCAAATGTACACTGTCATATTTTTCCGACTGTGTTGCTAAAGTTAAGTCTCTGTAAAGTTTGTCCATAAAGAACGGAGCGATTGGCGCACCTAGTTTACTTATGGTTAACAAACAGGTGTATAAAGTTTGATACGCCGCAATTTTGTCTTGTGCATATTCCCCTTTCCAGAAGCGTCTCCTGCACAAACGAACGTACCAGTTACTCAAGTTTTCCTGTACAAATTCAGAGATTGCACGAGCTGCTTTCGTTGGTTCATAATCCGCATAATAGCTATCAACATCTTTTATCAAGGTGTTCAATTCTGACATGATCCATTGATCTATTTCCGGTCTTTCGTTTAACGGAATTTCCGCTTCTTCAAATTTGAAACCATCAATATTCGCATACAAACTAAAGAACGAATACGTGTTGTACAAGGTTCCGAAGAATTTTCTGCGCACCTCAGCAATTCCTTCTAAATCAAATTTCAAATTGTCCCAAGGATTCGCATTGGAAATCATATACCAGCGCGTCGCATCTGGACCGTATTCTTTTAATGTTTCGAATGGATCTGCGGCATTCCCTAAACGTTTGGACATTTTTTGTCCGTTTTTGTCCAAGACCAATCCGTTAGAAACTACATTTTTATAAGCGACTTTGTCAAAAACTAATGTTCCAATAGCGTGCAAGGTATAAAACCAACCACGTGTTTGATCGACTCCTTCTGCGATGAAATCCGCAGGAAAATCTTTGTTTTGATCTATTTTATCTTTGTTCTCAAAAGGATAATGCCATTGTGCATACGGCATGGAACCTGAATCAAACCAAACATCAATCAAGTCCGCTTCACGCGTCATTGGCTTTCCAGAAGCCGAAACCAAGGTGATTTCATCAACTACATTTTTATGTAAATCAACTAAATCATAATTGGATTCTGCCATATTTCCAATTTCAAAACCTTTGAAAGGATTTTCTTTTTGGAAACCTGCAGCGATTGATTTTTCAATTTCGTTGTATAATTCTTCTACTGAACCAATCAGAATCTCTTCGGTTCCTTCTTCAGTTCTCCAAATTGGCAATGGAATTCCCCAATATCTTGAACGCGATAAATTCCAGTCATTCGCATTTTTCAACCAATTCCCAAAACGTCCTTCTCCAGTCGCTTTTGGCTTCCAGTTGATGGTTTCGTTCAAGTCGAACATTCTGTCTTTAACTTCTGAGATTTTTATAAACCAAGAATCTAAAGGATAGTATAAAATAGGTTTGTCTGTTCTCCAACAATGCGGATAACTGTGGACATATTTCTCTACTTTAAATGCTCTGTTTTCTTCTTTTAATCGAATGGCGATCTCAACATCTACGGAACGTTCCGGAGCTTCACCTTCGTTATAATATTCATTTTTCACATATTTACCGGCATATTCCCCTACATGCGAAGTGAATTTTCCTTGTAAATCTACTAACGGAACCGGAGTTCCATTTTCATCAAGAACTAACATTGGCGGGACTTCTGGTGTAGCTTCTTTAGCCACTTTTGCATCATCAGCACCAAAAGTAGGTGAAGTATGCACGATTCCCGTTCCATCTTCCGTAGTTACAAAATCTCCTGAAATTACTCTAAAAGCATTTTCAGCATTTTGATAGGGAAGCACTAAAGGCATTAATTGTTCGTAACGAATGTCAACCAAATCAGACCCTTTACATTCAGCCAAAACCTGAAACGGTATTTTTTTATCGCCTTCTTTGAAATTTTCAAAATCAGCAGGTTCTGTACTTTCGAAGAAACCCTTTCCGAATTGTTTTCCAACTAAATTCTTAGCTAAAATCAATGTTGCCGGACGAAATGTATATTGATTGAATGTTCTTACTAAAGCATATTCGATTTTTGGACCTACAGTCAAAGCAGTATTACTTGGCAATGTCCAAGGTGTTGTTGTCCAAGCCAAGATAAAAACTTCGTCTAAATCCAAAGCTTCTAACTTATAATGCATTAAATTATTCGAACTGATGTAATCATAAAACTTAGAGAACAACAATTCTTTGTGTGCATCAATCACTTTAAATTGTGCCACAACCGTCGTGTCCGTTACATCTCTATAACTTCCCGGTTGGTTTACTTCATGAGAAGACAATCCTGTTCCTGCTTTTGGAGAATACGGCTGAATGGTGTAGCCTTTGTACATCAAATCCTTGTTGTAGATTTGTTTCAAAATCCACCAAACCGTTTCCATATATTTGGATTTATAGGTCACATACGGATCTTCCATATCTACCCAATACCCCATTTTTTCGGTCAAATCATTCCATACGTCCGTATAACGCATCACGGTTTTTTTACACGCTTCGTTATATTCTTCGATGGAAATGGTCTTTCCAATATCTTCTTTGGTAATTCCTAATTCTTTCTCGGTACCTAATTCCACAGGCAAACCATGAGTGTCCCAGCCCGCTTTACGCTTTACTTGAAACCCCTTTTGAGTTTTATATCTGCAAAAAATATCTTTAATCGCACGCGCCATTACGTGGTGAATTCCAGGCAATCCATTTGCCGAAGGCGGACCTTCAAAAAATACGAATGGTTGGTTTCCTTCGCGAGTGGTTACGCTTTTCTCAAATATATTTTCTTTCTTCCAAAAATCAAGTACTTCTGACGCTACAGTTGGTAAGTCAAGTCCTTTGTATTCAGTAAATTTTGTGCTCATTTTATCCTTTTCTAAATCGAGGTGCGAAAGTAAGGAATTTTGAATAAAAGAAAGAAAAGAAGAGAAAAAATAGACGAAATTGGACAGATAATTCGATAAAATGGAATCAAAATATCCTTTTATTGCTTTCTAAGAGAAAACTTCTTTCAAAACGTCTAATGATTTTGGTTTTTTAAAGCCGTCCAAGTGAAAACTATAGTAATCAATAAGTATTCTTAAAACAATTTGTCTTTCAATGACATGGAATATTTTTTGATTGTTATCGAATTTCAAATCGATCAGTTTTTTGAACAAATTGCTTTCATGTTCCGTGAGTGAACTGATGGCATGAAAGGGTGTAAAAATACCTTCAGTCATTTCAAAAAAAGGCATATCCATATCAGAAATATCAGGATAAAAACCCAAATATTTTGTGGTTTCCAATAATAAAATCAGATGAAAATTAGCAATTTCATCATGATTATCGAGCCAGTGCAATGCTGTTTCCAGAAACGTAAACAAATGCTCATTCGTTTCTTCTTCGTGAATAGAATGGTGCAACATTTCCGAAATGAACATCACAATTGTACTTTTATAAATATCCGAATGTATCGAATGAAAAGCTGAGGCAATTTTTATTTCCTTGAAATTTTCTAAAGTTCCTTTATTTTTGTGAACCGCTTCAATTTCGAGAATG
Organism: Flavobacterium algoritolerans; assembly: GCF_030010385.1. Lineage (NCBI taxonomy): Bacteria > Pseudomonadati > Bacteroidota > Flavobacteriia > Flavobacteriales > Flavobacteriaceae > Flavobacterium > Flavobacterium algoritolerans. The sequence goes on from NZ_JASCRZ010000001.1 coordinate 854,443, forward strand.
GTCAACGGCTGAAAATAGGCGATTTTCTGATTGGCTTTTCGGCTCGAAAAAGCATCCCGAACGAAATACGATTTTAAACCATGAGACAGCGTAAAGCATTTCACAATCAAGCTTTTTTCTTGAAATTTTAAGGATGAAAGGACAATGGCTTTTGTTTTTACGAGCATTTTTTTTGTTTAAAGTTTAAAGTTTAAAGTTTTGGGTTGTAACGACAAACCAAACTCAAAACCATAAACAAATTACCTTATTATCATTACTTTTTTAACTTTGGTTTCCACTCCGTCTTGTGCCGAAATAAAAATCATATACACACCCGAAGCGACTTTATATTTCCCAAAAGCGGTGGTATCCCATTCTATTGTTCCGCCTTCGGAAATGGTTTCATATACCAGATTTCCTTCGATATCGGTAATTTTAACATTGGCTTTATCCAGTAATCCGGCAATTTTAACCGTTCCTTGGTATTCCGGCCGCACTGGATTTGGATATACATACGCGTTACTTAAATCATCATTTGGCGCAGTCGCAGTTCCTTTGAAAGAAACCAAACCTTTGGCAGTAGCTATAAAAACTTCGCCCGTAGCGCTATTAATACCAATATCATTTATAACATTGCTGGGCAACGGCGAATTATTTATCGTAAAATGATATTTGGTTTCCTGACCGTTTGGCGAGACCAAAAACAAACCTGAATCGGCAGTACCAATCCATTTATTGTTTGCTCCATCAACAGCAATATCAGTAATAAATTGTTCGTACAAGAGCTCTTGCGCCAGATTATCCTCTAAAATAATGATGGGATTCGTTGTCATTTGGTCTTCTGTTTGAAAACTGCCTACATTCGGCAAAACACGCAATCCTTTTGTGGTTCCTATCCAAAGCTGGTTTCTATTATCCACCGCAACTACTTTTACATTTGAAACAGGCAAATTCCCGGCATCAGAACCAGTTGTTATTTTCTTGAATACATTGGTACTTTCATTAAAACCAATAACCCCATCTTCACTTGTAGAAAGCCATTTCGTTCCATTTTTATCAATGGCAATTGTACCAAAATTATTATCAATAGCCGAATCCAGGATATTTTCCATAGCATAACTTTGCCATTGACCATTGGATTTAAACACTTTCAGTCCATTTTTTATTCGGCTGGTGGTAACCCAAAGATTTCCTGATTTATCAAATGCCGTTCCATTAACCCTTATGTCTATATAAGTAGGGCCCACAAAGGTCAAAGACTCTAAGCCACTATTGGTCTGATTGTATAAAATTGTAGGGATGTCATTTTCAATTTTTAGTAAACCCGAAAAAAAAGAACTCGCATATACTTCGTTTTCATTGCTTGGATTTACCGTAATTCTGGTCATCGATTGTGCTCCTAAAACTTCTTCATACGGAATATTCAGCCATCCCGTTTCACTAAATTTACTAATACCGTAACTGTCTAACGGATACGGATTATAATCTGCTGTATAATCCCCATAAACTGTCCAAAGCACACTTGTTGTGGCTTGAAGTGCAAATATATTGTTGCGCGAAGGACCAATAGGCGTTATGTTTTCGAAAGTTACTGTCGAAGAAAGCGAAGCAGCAATCAATCCATTTTCTTTTGTTCCAATAAAAATTGCATCCCCTATTATTGTGGCACACGTAAAACTTGGGTTACTGTCCGGGATTTGATTTGTATTTATTTGGCGTACCAATGCCATTTGATTGTTGTAAATATAAATGCTGCTTGAAGTCGTTACAATTAAATAATCTACTGTTGCTCTCATATCCAATGAAGGCTGAGAAAGCTGGATAAATCCTGTAAAGGAATTAGACCCAGAATTAAATTTATGAATGTATCCCGCAGCATTAATGGCATACAAATCTGTACCAAAAGTCACTACACTTGACCAGTTTCCCGCAGCAATTGTTCCCCATTGATTGTAATCGATTAGGTTTTTATTAGAAATATCGGCTCTTCTTATCCCGTTATTTGTAGCAGCATAAATAAATCCGTTAAAAAGTGCCGTTTGGTTCACCCTGATTTCAGCTCCATTGTCGCCAATAAAATAAGTGTCTCCAAATTGCATGGTAGCCAAATTAAATTGAACAATCCCAAAATCACAGGAGACATAGGCAATACCCTCAAACTCCATAAAATGATTGACTTTTTTTATATTAGGAGGAAGTTGTTTATTGATAATGTCGACAACATTCAGGATGCTTCCATCAGCTTCGTTAATCACGATTATCAGTCCGTTTTCGTATCCTACAATTGTTTTATTGAATGTTGTACTATAGTATAGCGCCGAAATTGTTTGTCCGGAAAGCCCGTCAATAGTATTCGTTGTTTTAATTACGTTTGTCGCTAAATTTTTTGAAAACAATGCATTTTCGGAAGCAGCAAAAACAGCCGTTCCAGATTCTGATACATCTTTAATTTCATTGTAAGAGAAATAACCTTGCCACGACAAGTTGCTTTGGGCAAAACCCATTTGGATAAAAAGTAAAAGCAAAAAATATAAAACGCTCTTTTTCATTATTTGCATTAATATTGGTTTACAAATATAGAACAAACGAAAGTCTTAGCATTTTGTTACGCAAAAAAAAGCCTTTCATCCAATCCCGAGCTTCGGGATGGTGAAAGGCTTTTAAGTAAGAGATTTTTGAGTGATGATTAACGATTTTTGATTTCCGATTTATTTTAAAATTAACGACCCATTTTATTATAAAAATTAAATTTTTAAATAATTTCATCTTTTTGCAAATCTGAAATCAAAAATCGTTAATCAAAAATCTTAAATATAAAGTATCAAAATTCCTTAATCAAAACAATATTACACCACTCCTTGAGCAAGCATAGCATCAGCTACTTTTACAAATCCGGCAATGTTTGCACCTTTTACATAGTTCACATAACCTTCTTCGTCAGTACCGTATCTTTTACATTGATTGTGTATTCCAACCATGATTTCTTTTAATCTGGAATCCACTTCTTCACTGGTCCAGTTTAAACGAATAGAGTTTTGTGTCATTTCTAATCCTGAAGCTGCAACACCACCTGCATTTGCTGCTTTACCAGGAGCAAAAAGTACTTTCGCTTTCAAGAACAATTTGATCGCTTCTAAAGTACATGGCATATTTGCCGCCTCAGTTACACAAATAACTCCATTAGCAATTAAATGTTTAGCATCTTCCTCGTTTAACTCATTTTGAGTAGCACAAGGTATTGCAACATCAACTTTTACTTCCCATACGCTTTTTCCTTTGTGGAAAACTGCGTTTGGATATTTTTCTAAATAAGCTTCGGCTCTGTTATCTCCTCTTGCTCTCAATTCAAGCATAAAGTCAATTTTATCTCCTGAGATTCCTTCTTCATCATAAATATAACCATCAGGACCAGAAATAGTAACTACTTTCCCTCCAAGATCATTTACTTTCAAGGCTACTCCCCAAGCAACGTTTCCAAAACCAGAAATAGATACTCTTTTCCCTTTGATGTTTTGACCAATAGTATTCAGCATTTGTTCTGCAAAATAAACTACTCCGTAACCTGTTGCTTCCGGTCTGATTAAAGAACCACCATAAGCCAATCCTTTTCCAGTTAAAACTCCGGTAAATTCATTTCTTATTCTCTTGTATTGACCAAATAAATATCCAATTTCTCTGGCTCCAACTCCAATATCTCCAGCAGGAACGTCTAATTGTGGCCCAATGTGTCTGCACAATTCAGTCATGAAAGACTGGCAAAAACGCATCACTTCCCCATCAGATTTTCCTTGTGGATCAAAATCAGACCCTCCTTTTCCTCCACCCATTGGCAAAGTAGTCAAACTGTTTTTGAATACTTGTTCAAAAGCTAAAAATTTAAGTACTGATAAATTTACAGTATGGTGAAAACGAATCCCACCTTTGTAAGGTCCAATTGCTGAATTCATTTGAATTCTGAAACCTCTATTTACCTGAATTTCTCCTTTATCGTCTACCCAAGGAACACGAAAAATAATAGAACGTTCCGGCTCCGCTATTCTAAGAAGCAAATTTTTTCCGTCGTATTTTTTTTGCTCTGCAATAAATGGAATTACAGTCTCTGCAAATTCCCTAACAGCTTGAATAAATTCAGGTTCATTTGGATTCTTGGCCTCAACTTGAGCCATAAAATCATTTATTTTTAGTAACATAGATTATAAATAATTAATTAAGAAAACGATTTCGTTATAATGTACAAAGATACATTTTATAAAAATATTCGGACTCTGTTTTTTCTATTTTATAAATAGAATTATCTTTTTATTACCCATTTTTAGACAATAGTGTTTATCATATCCTCATTTAAACCAAATGACTACCACTTTCGTAAGTAAATAAGAATTTGTCTGATTATTTTTAATTTTATTTTTATTTTTATATGTGTATGATGTTTTTATATATTTGTCAAGATTAGAAAAACAAGCCTAATGGTCAAACAAACAATCCTTTTATTATTAATCTGTTTTGGATTTTCACCTGAATCAAATGCGCAATTCGGTGGTTTTTCGCATGAAATAGGGATAATAGCGGGACCAGTTGCTTTTCAATCTGATTATGGGGAACGTCATGATCTTACTACAAACTCCGGAAATACAGGAATCGGAATTGGAATTATTCATTATCTCAACTTTTCGTACAAAGCAGACTGTAACTGCTACACACCTGAAACTTATTTTAATGATCATTTTAAATTAAGATCTGAACTCTCTTATAATAAAACCGAATTACAACATTTTGGGGAATGGACTGAAGGCAAACCTTCGCTAGGAAAAGAGCAATTGAAAGCAATGACTGGGAGTACGGCCGTAACTAATATCGGGATGCAACTTGAATTTTTCCCTTGGAGTATTCGTGATTTCACTGCAAGAACAGGAAGTCTTGGGCCCTTTGTCAGTCTTGGAGGACAGTTCAGTTATTACAATGCTCAAGCTTCATCAACACTAGGTCCATTAGGAACTCCATTGACTACCTTCCCAAAATATTTAACTCCAACGGACGGACGTCCTTATGGTTTTTCTACCGAAAGTGGAACCGTTTGGTCTGTAATAACCAGTGTGGGAACTCGCTATAAATTAAGTCCATTACGCGATTTAATGGTTGATTTAAGATTTCAATACTTTTTCTCCAATTGGGTAGATGGTTTAAATCCTAACCCGGAACTTTACAAAGAAAATAAAGCAAACGATTGGTTGGTTTGGTTCAATGTAGGTTACATTTATTACTTGCAATAGCATTTAAACAACCGTTATAAAAATAAAAAACCCCCAATTCTAATCCCGACACTTCGGGATAAAATTGGGGGTTTTATTTTTATATTAATTTATGCTAATGCTTGTCTCAAATCTTCAATCAAATCATCAGCATCTTCTATACCTACGCTTAATCGAACCAAATCATCAGTGATTCCAACTTCTTTTCGTTTGTCTTCCGGAATAGATGCATGTGTCATCAAAGCCGGATGATTCGCTAATGACTCCACTCCGCCTAAAGATTCAGCCAAAGTGAAAACTTTTAATTTTTCCAGAAAATCAATTGCATCTTCTTTTTTCCCCGAAACAAAAGTAAAGGAAACCATTCCTCCAAAACCGCTCATTTGCTTTTTGGCAATTTCATGATACGGATGGCTTGGTAATCCCGGATAATATACTGTTTTAACTTTTGGGTGGTTATTCAAAAACTCCACCACTTTTCCTCCATTTTCACAATGTCTTTCCACGCGAAGATGCAAGGTTTTAATCCCTCTTAACACCAAGAAACTGTCCATTGGTCCCAATGTTGCTCCTGTCGCAAATTGTTGAAAATGCAATTGTTCTCCCAGCGCTTCGTCTTTTACAATCAAAGCACCGGCAATAACATCAGAATGGCCTCCCAAATATTTCGTCGCCGAATGCATCACGATATCAGCTCCTAAGTCTAATGGTTTTTGTAAATAAGGCGTTGCAAAAGTATTATCAACTGCAAAAAGGATTTTATTTTCCTTTGTAATTTTGGCAATTTCTTGAATATCTGCCAATTTCATCAAAGGATTCGTTGGTGTTTCTACCCAAACCAGTTTCGTATTTTCATTAATTAATGACTTGAATTTCTCGATGTCATTCATATCCACAAAATGGAATTTTATACCTGAATTTTTATAAATACGGGTAAACATTCGATACGTTCCACCATACAAATCATCCATAGCAATAATTTCATCACCCGCTTTAAAAGAACGCAAAACACAATCTGTAGCTGCTAATCCTGATGAAAAAGCCAATCCTCGCGTTCCATTTTCAATACTTGCTAATGCATTTTCAAGCGCGCTTCTGGTAGGATTTGCAGCTCTACTGTACTCATAATCTGGATTTATAGGTTGTCCCGGGCTAGTTTGTACAAATGTTGACGTTTGATATACTGGTGGCATAACTGCTCCAGTACTTGGATCATGATGCTGACCTCCGTGAATAACTTTCGTATTGAATTTCATATCTTTTTAATTTTAAATGCTAAATAACTTCACAAATTTACCCTTTAATTTATTTTAACCAAGCCACAAGTTGATACCTTTGTATATAATTAACAATTTTGAGATGAAACACTTTATAATTTTTGCTGTAATCCTTTTTTTAATAACGGGTTGTTCAAACGAATTGGCTTTTAAAGACCAATCTTTTCAGAAAAAAACAACGTTACCCTGCAAAGAAAATTGTCCTGAGATAACCGTAAAAATTCCTGTTGCAAAAAACGACCCTATTGTAGCGGACAGCATCAATAAAAAAGTGTTTTCAGTATTGAAAGAGATTATTTATTTTGGCGAAAAACCATATACATCAACAGATTATAATGGATTATTAACCTCTTTTATTGATTCCTACGAGAAACTCCAAAAAGAATTTCCTAATGATACCTTTGGCTGGGAAGCTAAAATTAAAGGAAGCATAAAATACCAATCCGAAAGTGTTTTGAATATAGAAATCAACCATTACACCTACACCGGTGGCGCTCACGGATACCAAGGATTGCGTTCACTACTTTTTGACCCAACTACCGGAAAATCTATTCCGAATGCCGAATTATTCAATGATAAAGAAGCTTTCAAGGCTTTCGCCGAAAAAAAATTCAGAGCCAAATATAAAATCCCTGCAAACAAATCGATCAATGCAACCGGATTGATGTTTGAAGACGAAAAATTCAATCTTCCCCAAAATATTTTCTATACCGATAAAGGATTACTGCTTTATTACAATTCCTATGAAGCCGCATCGTATGCTGACGGACCTAAAGAATTGTTATTGCCTTATACTGAAGTGAACGAATATTTGGCGGTTAAATAATAGATGGTCTTTAAAAAATGAAACGTTATTTAAAGACCAAATAATTTTTTAACGAATCGATAGCCCCGATGGAAGCGGATATCCTTTTACTTTTTTCTTTAAAAAGGAAAAGACATGAGCAAATAGCGGGATTAAGCTCCTAAATATTTATAGGCATTAACCTAAATAAATTTTCGGATATTCATCATAATCCCAATGTGAAGCCCTTCATGAAAATTACTGAAAGCCATTGCATCCTCGGCGGTTCTTAAAACGTGATTGCCAGTTGAAGTGGTATATTCCATATAATTTTTGAAAATTTTATTGTCATAATCTACTTTGGTCTGGCTGATTGTTTCAAACAACAACGATTTTATTTCGTCCACTTCGGCTTGTGTGGCAATGTGTTCCGGCTTGGTTCCCTTTTTGTATTTCTCTACCAATTCATCAGAAACCATCATGGGCAAACCAGAAAGCTTGTACACTAACATTTGTTGTGACACGATAATATGCCCGATGTTCCAAATCAAATTATTGCTAAATCCTTCCGGAATCGTGTTGAGTTGGTCAAGATTGTATCCCGATAGAAATTTTGAAACCATATTTCTGCTTGTAGTGCTAACGTCGAATAATTGATTCATTTTTTTATTTTTTTTGATAAAAATAATCATTTTCCGTGTCAAATGAATTTTCTTTGCACAAAGAAATTGCTATTTACATGGACAAAATATACTATCTCGCTTCTTGCGATACCTGCAGAAAAATCATAAAATCATTACCGAAAGATCACAACTTGAAGTTTCACGACATCAAACAAGATCCGATTACTGTATCAGAATTAGAGCAAATGCGCGAACTTTCCGGAAGTTACGAAGCGCTTTTCAGCAAAAAAGCGCAATTGTATAAATCGATGGATTTGAAAAATAAATCGTTAACCGAAGACGATTACAAAAAATACATTTTAGAACATTACACGTTCTTAAGTCGTCCCGTTTTTATCATTAAAGGCAAAATTTACATTGGCAACACACAACAAAACATGCATCAGGTAATGCTTGCTTTTGCAAATGTCTAGAAGGAATCTTGCACTTATTGCCGCCACAATTGTCTCCATAATTTACGGAGTTACGTTTACCATTGCCAAAGATGTCATGCCATTGTACATTGACGCCTATGGTTTTATCTTGTTGCGCGCCGGCGGTTCGATGATTTTATTTTGGCTGGTTTGGTTGTTTACACCGAAAGAAAAAATTGCGCTGAATGATTTTCCTCGAATTATTGCAGCTGCTTTCTTTGGCGTGGCATTTAATATGCTTACATTTTTCAAAGGATTAAGCCTCACTTCTCCCATTAGTGCCGCGGTAATCATGGTTTCAACACCCATGATTGTTTTGACGCTTTCGGCATTAATCATGAAGGAACGCATGCAAAAACGAATGGTTTTTGGGATTATCCTTGGATTAATCGGGACTGCTTTTCTCATTCTGTATGGAAAATCCATTGGCAGCGCCACAAACGCCGGATTAGGAAATTTTCTGGTTTTGGTCAACGCCATTTCCTATGGATTTTACCTGATTATCGTCAAGAAATTAATGGACAAATACAATGCGTTTACGTTTGTAAAATGGATTTATTTGTTTGGATTTATTATGGTTTTGCCTTTTGGCTGGAGCCAATTTCAAGCTGTTGAATGGGCTTTGGTCCCCGTTGATATTTGCTGGAAAATAGTATTTGTGGTCGTTTTTTCGACTTTCCTGACGTATTTGCTGAATTTGCTTTCGATGAAAGAATTAAAACCAACTACGGTTGCTGTTTTTATTTATTTACAACCGCTATTCGCCACTATTTTTGCGATAAGCTTGGGCAAAGACGAATTGAGTTTGGTGAAAATTGGTTCCGCAGTTTTGATATTTATCGGCGTTTATTTGGTGACACAGAAGAAGAGTGTTCGGTAATCAGCTAGTAGTGTTCAGCGCACAAATCGTAGATTATAGTATTCATAAAACTTATTATAGGAATGCAAAAATTAAAATCTGATTACTAAACATTTACTTATACCGAGTCACTGAATACTAAAAACGGACCACTGACCACTTTTTTATTATCTTTGACCTCTTTTAGAAAATTATATGATACAATCAATGACGGGTTTTGGTAAAGCGACTTTGCAATTACCAACCAAAAAAATCACGGTAGAAGTAAAATCTTTAAACAGTAAAGGTTTAGATTTAAATGTGAGAATGCCTTCGCTGTACCGCGAAATGGAATTGGGTTTACGCAACCAAATTGCACTAAAACTGGAAAGAGGAAAAGTAGATTTTTCTATTTTTATCGAAAGTACCGCCGAACAAACTTCTACGAAAGTGAACGTGCCGATTGTAAAAGCATACATCAGCCAGTTAAGAGAAGTCTATGCTGATGCCGATGAAACTGAACTTATGAAAATGGCTGTTCGCATGCCGGATACCATGAAAATAGAACGTGATGAAATCGATGAAAACGACTGGGTACAAATCCAAACCGTTATCGAAGAAGCGTTGCAAAACATCCTGAACTTTAGAAGAGATGAAGGCGCTTCACTTGAAAAAGAATTTCAATTGCGAATTGGTAACATTCGCCAATACATGACCGAAGCTTTGGCTCTTGATCCAGAACGCGTTCAAGCGATAAAAGACCGTTTGCAAACTGCAATTTCAGAACTTAAAGTGAATGTAGACGAAAATCGTTTTGAGCAGGAATTGATTTATTATTTAGAAAAATTAGACATCACCGAAGAAAAAGTTCGTCTAACCAATCACTTGGATTATTTCCTGGAAACCATCAACGGAACCGAAGCTAACGGTAGAAAATTAGGTTTTATTACCCAAGAAATGGGACGCGAAATCAACACGATGGGTTCTAAATCCAATCACGCACAAATGCAAAAATTAGTCGTTCAAATGAAAGACGAATTGGAGAAAATCAAGGAACAAGTATTAAACGTATTGTAATTATCAACCTGCACTGTTTTTAACTTTGCAGGTTTATTAATTTCACAACATACCTACAAGATTTTTGAAACCTTGCAGGAAAACATAAACAGATACTGAAATAAATTCAGCATAAAATGAGCACAGGAGGAAAATTAATCGTTTTTTCGGCACCATCAGGATCAGGGAAAACTACTATCGTTAGACATTTATTAAACAAAGAAGATTTAAATCTTGAATTCTCAATTTCAGCAGCTTCCCGCGCACCAAGAGGCGAGGAAGTAAGCGGAAAAGACTATTATTTCATGTCTACCGAAGAATTTAAAAAACACATCAAGAACGAAGACTTTTTGGAATGGGAAGAAGTATACCGCGATAATTTCTACGGAACTTTGAAAAGTGAAGTAGAACGTATTTGGGCCAAAGGCAAAAATGTGATTTTTGATATTGATGTATCTGGCGGATTGCGTATCAAGCATAAATTTCCTGAAGAAACTTTAGCCGTTTTCGTGAAACCACCAAGCGTGGATGAACTAAAAAGAAGATTAAAGGAGCGCTCTACCGAAAGTGATGACAAAATCAACATGCGTATTGCAAAAGCTTCTGTAGAACTGGCTACAGCACCACAATTTGATGTGATTATAAAAAACTACGATTTAGATATTGCCTTGGAAGAAGCGTATCAATTGGTAAAGAATTATGTAAAAAAATAGTAATTAGTAAAAAGTTACTAGTAATTAGCTTAAAAATGGGTGAGATAAAATCATACAAAGATTTATTGATTTGGCAAAAAGGGATTAAAATAGTCTGTTTAGTTTATCAATTAGTAAAATCATTTCCTCAAGAAGAATTATATGCTCTGTCAAGTCAGTTAAAAAGAGCTTCAGTATCTATTCCTTCGAATATTGCTGAAGGCTATGGAAGAAATACGGATAAATCATTCAGTCATTTTTTAGATATTTCAAGAGGCTCATTATTCGAAATTGAAACTCAGTTACTAATTGCTAATGAACTTGGATTTATAACAAGTAAGACTTTGTATACAGAAATTTTAAGTCAAATTGAGGAAGAATCCAAAATGATTAATGCTTTCTCTAAAACCCTCAAAAACTAATTACTTTTTACTAATCACTAGTCACTAAGTCAATGAAAATAGGTCTTTATTTCGGAACGTTTAACCCCATTCATGTTGGGCACCTCATCATTGCCAATCACATGGCGGAACATGCCGATTTAGACCAGGTATGGATGGTGGTTACGCCACACAATCCTTTGAAGAAAAAAAACACATTGCTCGATGATTACCATCGTTTGCAAATGGTACATCTTGCTACCGAGGATTTTCCAAAAATAAAACCTTCGGATATTGAATTCAAGCTGTCACAGCCTAATTACACCGTGAACACTTTAGTTCACTTACAGGAAAAATTTCCAAGTTATGAGTTCTCCTTAATCATGGGCGAAGACAATCTCAGGTCGTTGCACAAATGGAAAAACTACGAAGCTATTCTGGCGCATCACGAGATTTATGTGTATCCACGACTCGAGACCAAAGGCCGAACAGGTGAAGCAATTGTTTCGGAAACAGAAAATGCAACTTTCAATAATCACCCAAAAATTCATATGATTGACGCTCCAGTTGTAGAAATATCGTCGACATTTATTCGGGACAATATAAAAAAAGGAAAAAATGTGCAACCGTTATTGCCTGCAAAAGTTTGGGAATACATTGATCACAATAACTTTTATAAGAAGTAATTACGCCAAAATTCTTTTCAATTCTACTTCAATATTCTCAAAAATAGTATTCAAATTATCGTTTTTACCGGATAATAAAAACACTTCAGTACTTGGCATTTGCTTGCTGTTCCACAACAATTGGATTTTATTTTCTACTATTAAACTTTTTGAATTGCAATCCCAAACGACAGCGATTCCGGTGTTTTTCGAAATTATTTCGAGCATTTCATATTCAGATGGAATGATATAATTCGGAATCATCGAAGGTCGTTTTTTATTAAAAACATGCAGCCAGAACAATTTAATATGCGGAATCTGCGCATTGTGGCTGAACCATTTTTGGTCGTTTAACCAATGCTCAATTGCTGGGAAATCTTTTATTTTTATATTGGATTTTAATTCGGATGCATCGATAGTGTTTGAGCCAATAACAACTTGCTTAATTTCTCCTACCTTTTTTTGAATGGTGTCAAATGTATCGTATTGCTTGGTAACAACTGCAAAATCTAATTTTTTAGAATCCACCAATTCAAAAAGTGTATCATTTTCATGAAAACTAAAATCGATAAATTCAAATTTTGAAACCAAGGCACTTCCCAAACTACTCATCAAGTGTTTTGAAAGTCCAATTGAAATTAATCGATTCGCATCAAACGCTTTCGCACGGAAACCATTCTCCACATTTTCCAATCGGTCTAACGCCTCGATGATTAAATTATTGAGTAACTTAGCATATTCCGTTGGTTCTACACCTTTTGACTTTCGATTAAAAAGCTTATACCCTACATGCGCTTCTAACATAGATATTTGCTGACTTACAGCAGGTTGACTGATAAATAACTCTTTTGCAGCCAAAGAAAAATTACCATTTTTATAAACGGATTTAAACGTTCGATACCATTCGAGATTGACCATGATATAAATATATTTATTACAAACATAATTTAAATTATTTTTACTAATAACATATTCGCCCTAAATTTGTACAAACAGAATTAGAAATGAAAAAAATCGCACTATTTGCCATTATAGCATTAACCGTTAGTTGTATTACAGCAACTGCACAAAATAAAAAAAACATGAAAAAAGTATTATTTGTTGTTACCAGTCACGATAAATTAGGTGACACAGGAGAGAAAACAGGATTTTGGACAGAAGAATTTGCTGCGCCCTACTATGAACTTTTAGATAAAGGAGTGACTATTGACGTCGCTACTCCGCTAGGTGGCCAACCCCCGATTGACCCAAAAAGTGAAGATCCTTCAGCTGCAACTGAAGATACTAAACGATTTGATGCTGATACTGAGCTATTGGCAAAACTAAAAAATACAAAAAAATTAGTCGATGTAAAAGAGTCTGATTATGATGCCGTTTTCTACCCAGGAGGTCACGGACCGTTATGGGATTTAGCTACAGATGCAACTTCAAGTGCTTTGATTGAAGCATTTTATACCAATAATAAACCCGTTGCTTTTGTGTGTCACTCACCAGCTGTACTGAAAAACGTAAAAGTAAATGGCGAATTTTTAGTAAAAGGTAAAAAAGTAACTGGATTCTCAAACACAGAAGAGGCAGCGGTAGGTTTGACTGACGTAGTTCCTTTTTTATTAGAAGATGCTTTGCAGGCCAATGGCGCAACGTATTCAAAAGTAGCAGACTGGCATCCTTATACCGTCGAAGATGGTTTATTGATTACAGGTCAAAACCCAGCTTCGTCTAAATTAGTTGCCGAAAAATTATTAAACCAATTGAATTCAAAAAAATAAAAACATGTTAAATTTCGAATTATACAATCCTACCAATTTAGTTTTTGGAAAGGGGCAAATTGAAAAACTTTCCACTTTAGTGCCAAAAGGAGCAAAAATTCTTCTCGCGTATGGTGGTGGAAGTATTTTTAAAAATGGAATTCACGAACAAGTAATCAATAACCTAAAAGGTTTTGATATTGTGGAATTTTCAGGAATAGAAGCAAATCCTCATTTTGAAACATTGATGAAAGCAGTTGCGGTTATCAACGAACAAAAAATAGATTTTATTCTTGCAGTAGGAGGAGGATCCGTAATTGATGGGGTGAAATTTATTTCAGCTGCAGCTCATTTTGATGGAAATCCAATAGACATTCTTCAAAAAAGAATAATGACTACTGATTTAACTAAGATAATTCCTTTTGGTACTATACTTACTTTACCGGCAACAGGTAGCGAAATGAATTCTGGTGGAGTAATCACTATAGAATCCACTCAAGAAAAATTATCCTTTGGCGGTAGTGCCTTGTTTCCAAAGTTCTCTATCTGTGACCCAACCGTAATTGAATCTTTACCAAAAAGACAATTACAAAACGGAGTTGTTGATGCCTATACTCATGTTTTAGAACAATATTTAACGTATCCGCATGAAGGGTATCTTCAAGATAGAATTGCCGAAAGCATTTTACTAACCTTGATTCAAGTAGGTCCTGATGTTGTTGAAAAACCAACTGATTATCCTTTAGCGTCTAACTTTATGTGGAGTTGCACCATGGCTTTGAATGGGTTAATCCAAAAAGGAGTTCCTTCTGATTGGGCAACACACATGATTGGTCATGAATTAACGGCTTTGTATGGAATCGATCACGCCAGAACATTAGCCGTTGTAGGGCCAAATTTATACCGAGTAATGTTTGAAACCAAAAAAGGAAAGTTAGCACAATATGGAAAACGTATTTTTAATTTAACCGGAACTGAGGACGAAATTGCAAACGAAGCTATTAGCAAAACAGTTGAATTTTTCCATACTATGGGAATGGAAACTAAATTATCTGATTATACTAAAGAGTTTGATAAAACAGCTGATTTCATTGTAAACCGTTTTGAAGAAAGAGGTTGGTTAGGTTTAGGAGAAAAGCAAAATATCACTTTAGAAAAGGTAAAATCAATTGTTGAAATGAGTTATTAATTCAGATAACTGGATGACTGATTATAGCTGTTAAAATAAAAAGGCGTTCTCATTTTTGGGAACGCCTTTTAAAATTCTAAATTATAACTAACTAACTCAATTCTCATTATTTTGTTAAATTATTAAACAATAAATAACAAGAACGAAAAAGTGATGTTTATATTGTGTTAAAAAATAAAATAAAATAAAATTATTTTTTATCCGCTGCCATCACAGGGTTTCCAACATATCTAAAAATCAACCTACTCGTTCTAATTTTATTTGTATAATCAGTACTTTTTTAAGTACTTTTGATTAAATTCAATAAAAAAATGGCTGAAAATATAAAATTTGCAGTAATAGGTGGTGGAAGTTGGGCAACAGCAATAGCAAAAATGTTATGTGTAAATCTTACTGAAATCTCATGGTATATGCGCAATGAAGCTGCTATAGAACACATTAAAACATACAAACACAATCCAAACTATTTAAGTTCCGTAGAATTCGACATCAATAAGCTGAAACTGACCAGCGATATCAATGAAGCTGTAGCGTATGCAGATTATATCATTTTTGCTATTCCGTCTGCTTTTCTAGGTGGTGAATTAGAAAAATTAACGGTTTCATTAAAAGATAAAATCATTTTTTCAGCGATTAAAGGAATTGTTCCAGAAACAAGCTTAATTGTAGGAGAACATTTCCATGTAAAATATGACATTCCATATTACAACATCGGTGTAATCACTGGTCCTTGTCACGCAGAAGAAGTAGCTATGGAGCGTCTTTCTTACCTTACCATTGCGTGTGGCGATCCCGATAAAGCAAAAACCGTAGCTAAAAATCTATCTGGAAATTATATCAAAACTAAAATTACAGATGATATCATAGGAACGGAATATGCGGCCATGCTTAAAAACATTTACGCTATTGCAGCGGGAATTGCTCATGGCTTGGGCTATGGCGATAATTTCCAGTCCGTATTGATGAGTAATGGGATTCGAGAAATGAAAAAATTCATCAAGAAAGTTCATAGAATGAAACGCAACATCAATGATTCCGCTTATTTAGGTGATTTATTGGTTACCGGTTATTCTATATTTTCCAGAAATAGAATGTTTGGAAATATGATTGGTAAAGGCTACACCGTTAAATCAGCAATGATGGAGATGAGTATGGTTGCAGAAGGATATTATGCCGCAAAAAGTGCGTATAAACTCAACCAGGCTTATGGTGCCAAAACACCAATTATAGACGCTGTTCACAGTATTTTATACGAAGGACAGGATGCTAAGTCCGTATTTAAGAAACTTACTGATAAACTGGATTAATTCAGCTACAGATTTAATAACCAAACACAATCACTTCATGAGCGAAAGATGGAAATACCAAATTAAAACTGGTGGAATTTGGGGTCTATTTATGACGGTTTTCAATGTATTATTCGACATTAAAGAAATTCCTTTTTCAGAACAGGTTGCTACACCTAATTTTTATATTCGCGCAGCTGCTTATATCCTTGTAGGGGTATTTGTTTTAGGGTATTTTACCTGGAAATCCAAGGTTAAACAACAAGCCGCTAAATAATTTTATGAGTGAAAGATGGAAATACCAGCTTAAAATAGGATCAATTTGGGGGGTATCATTTTCTGTTATCATACAAATATTTGACTTGTTAGAGATGTCATTTTCACAAGCCTTTTTATCCAAAAGAAGTTTACTACGAATGCTGTTTTTTATTGTAATCGGGATTTTTCTTGGAAGCAAAAAACAAAAAGAGAAACTAGTATTGAATTATCTCACGATAACCCCGTCAACAAATAGAATAGGCACTTCTTCAACGAAATCCTCATGGATGGAATGTGCTTTGAAAATGAACTTTTTATCGTATAATTTGTCTCCAATAAAAAACGTTAGCATGAACTCATTGTTGAGCGCCAAAACACTTTTTTCAATCATTTCAATTTTCACCACTGAAACTGCTGGCACTTCTACAAAAGCGTGACGCAAAAGCGATGTTTTCTTCATTTCGCCATCAATAGTCCCAAAAGCTTTGGAAACCACCATAACACTTTCGATTAAGTAATCGCTATCATTTACTAAATAAGCATACCACACTTTTTCCATGAAATCGTCACTCCATTCTTGCACTACAGCAAGAAATACGTTTTCTACTTCGGGGATGATGATGTCGGCTTTCATTTATTTGATTGTTTGATTGATTAACGATTTTTGATTGCAGATTTAAACTTCTAAAATGCTTCGCCAGTTCGCTTTCGCTCGGGTCAAAAATCGCTAATCTTAAATTTTATATGCTTGATTTGAATTGCTCTAAGAAACGAACGTCATTTTCGTAGAACATACGGATATCGCCGATTTGATACAACAACATGGCAATTCTTTCGATTCCCATCCCGAATGCAAAACCGTTGTATTCGTCAGGATTGATGCCACAGTTTTTCAAAACATTAGGATCTACCATTCCGCAACCCATGATTTCTAACCAACCAGTTCCTTTGGTAATTCTATAATCGGTTTCTGTTTTCAGACCCCAATAAATATCAACCTCAGCACTTGGCTCAGTAAATGGGAAATAGGACGGACGCAAACGGATTTTTGATTTTCCGAACATCTCTTTGGTGAAATATAAAAGCGTTTGTTTTAAGTCTGCAAAAGAAACGTCTTTGTCAATATACAAACCTTCCACTTGGTGAAAAATACAGTGTGAACGGGACGAAACAGCCTCGTTACGGAATACTCTTCCCGGAGAAATCGTACGAATAGGCGGTTTGTTGTTTTCCATGTAACGCACTTGCACTGATGATGTGTGCGTACGCAACAAAATATCAGGATTCGTTTGAATGAAAAACGTGTCTTGCATGTCACGTGCCGGATGGTATTCCGGTAAGTTTAATGCGGTGAAATTATGCCAGTCATCTTCGATTTCCGGACCTTCAGAAACGTTGAAACCAATGTTTGAAAAGATGTCAATGATTTGGTTTTTTACCAATGAAATAGGGTGACGAGAGCCAATAGTTATTGGTTCAGCCGAACGCGTCAAATCACCATAAAAACCTTTAATTTCTTCTTTACTTTCTAAAGCTTCCTGTATGGTTTTTACTTTGTCTTCGGCAGAAGTTTTAAGCAAATTGATTACTTGTCCAAATTCCTTTTTTTGGTCGTTAGGAACGTTTTTAAATTCAGCGAAAAGGTCTTTTAAAAGTCCTTTGCTTCCCAGAAATTTAATTCGGAATGTTTCTAATTCTGCTGCATTTTGCGTTGAGAAAGCTTGTGCTTCGCCAATATATTCTTTTATCTTATCTATCATTTTCATCCAATAATTGAGAGTGCAAATTTAGGAAATTTGTTCCAAGTATACTCTTTAAAGTTTAAAGTTTCCATTCTAAATTGTTAGATTCCTTTTTACCGCTGTTCTGCTTCTTTTTAAATCCTAAAAGTTCGTTTAAGCAAGGTAATATTAACTCAACATTAAAATCGGCGCACTGAATACTACTTTATAAGTTCTCTTTCGAGGAAATAATTCACAATAGCTTCTTTCATTAAAACCGACTGTTCTCCAGCTTTTAAAGGTGGTAATTCCTCTTTTACTTTGTAATGTGGCCAGCCTTCTTCATCAAAAAACTCAAATTCATAGAAACCATAAGGCTCTAACAACCTGCAAATCGCAATGTGCATCAGGTTTAATTTTTCGTCTTTTTTGTATTCACTATGAACTTTTCCAAGTTCTTGTACGCCAATTAGATAAATAATAGCGTCGAGATCTAAGTCCTCACCTTGAGAAAATTGATTGGAAAGTATATTTACAAGCTGTTCCCAGCGTTCTTTAAGTTGTGTGTCTCTTGACATTTCTTTAATTATGAGTGACAAATTATGAACTATTAGTCCATAATCTATGAAATTATTTTGAGCAAAGATAAGAACTTGAAAATTGGCAATGGTAAAGAACAATTCTTTTATATTTGCACTTTTATTTTTCTTAATTAAGTATCATGGGATTTTTGGATATTGTTTTGGGTGTATTACTTGCTTTTGCTTTATATAAAGGCATTAGAAATGGTCTTTTTGTAGAATTAGCTTCTTTGGTTTCGCTATTGGCAGGAATTTATTTTGCCATAAAATTTTCGTCATTTATCAAAGAAATCTTAGCCGGATTTGTGAAATGGAATCCCAATACAATCCAGGTAATTGCTTTTATACTCACATTTATACTCGTAGTAATTGGAATATCCCTTTTGGGTAAATTCCTCACAGGAATTGCTGATTTTGCCTTTTTAGGATGGCTAAATAAACTAGGTGGCGGATTCTTCAGGGTGCTAAAAACAATTTTGATAATAGGAATTGTTTTCAAGGTTTTCGAAAAAATAAACTACCATAATTTTTTAGCCAAAAAAGAAACCTTAGACAAGTCTCTTTTTTATAATCCAATCCAAAAAACAGCAGGATTCATGTATCCTTCGATAGAAAATTGGTATGATGATTTGAAGAAGAAGTAATAGATAGATTTGAGAATATATAAAAATTTAGCTAATAACTTATGCTTGAAAAAACATTAAACAAAGTATTCTTTTTAATAAAAACAATCTTTGTAATACTAACTTCACTTGTGTTTTTTGCTTTATTATTTAGAGTAATTTCTCCAAATATGAAAGGAATTTCAAATGTGGACTTAATCGATTATTTCAAGTTTTCTATATTACTGATTTGCTTCTATATTCTTTTAAAAATTATTAAAAAACGAATACAGCATTAACTCAAATTGGAATTACTTCACTTCCTTAATTGCACTGCTTTCAATCCAGCCTTCGGTTCCATCCGTTAGTTGTACTTTTTTCCATTTTCCAATGGTTTCCCCCACATAGACTTTTGTTCCTTCGTGCAACACAAATATTGGCTGACCGCCATTTCGGGGTTCGCTCTTTACATTGGCCATTTCGGCAAAAACAATAGCCGGTTTTTCAGTATCAAAGTGACTTTTTTCAAAAATAGTAGACGAAACGCTGATTAGAATTAGAAAAAAAAGCACAAACATTCCAAAAAAGAAAATCCTTTTTGAAAGTGTAATTTGTGAAAAATAATACCCGATAAAAAACAACAGGAACGCCGTTGCCAATCCTACAGAAATCCATGCCCACGTATTGTAATGATAGATTCCCGTAAAATCACGAATCAGCTTTGCAAAACCTACTTTTGGGATTACTTTGATTTCATCGATAGTTCGTTTTTGAGCGAATTTCAAGTTGTTAATCGCATCGGTATTATTTGGATTTAAAACCAATGCTTTTTCATAATTATAAATAGAAGGTGCTACTTTATTCAATTTATAATACGCATTCCCTAAATTAAAATATAATTCAGAAGAGTGTTTGCTCTCTGTCAAAACACTTTCATAAGCCGCAACCGCTTCATTATATTTCCCTTTTTGATAATACTCGTTTCCTTTTTCAAAGCCACTTTGGGCAAAGAAAACTTGGGTTGTCAATAATAATATATAAAGTATGTTTTTCATTTTAATGTTATAAGTTGTCGATTAACCATTCTTGCAAATCTAGATGAGATTGCTTCGTTCCTCGCAATGACATCGTTGGTTAAGCAATTTGTTTTTCTAAATCTGAAATAATCACTACCGCTTTATCAAAATCCTTTTGTATCGTAACACTTGATGATGGTGCATATCGAGCGATTTCACAGTTTTCCGTAAGTGCAATAAAATCAGTCACCGCTTCAGGATTTGCATTTCTTGACAATAACAATTCTTGAATATTATCTTTACTCATTTCTGAAGTTTCAATACGCAACTTGGCTTTCAAGAAATTATGCATTGCTTTCTCCAGCGCAATGTAAAACAGTTCTTTGTTATTGATTTGTTTCTTGGCTTCAGATAAATATTTCTTCGCCAATCTATTATTCATTCGAATTCTATTTCCGGTAATATCACCATCAATAGCTTCTTTTTTCTTTTTGAATAATACAATTAATGGCAGCATTAAAAATGGAAAAAAGAACAATCCGTAAAATAAATTAGACCCAAAAAAGTCTTTCTTATTCATTGTCAAAAGATTGCTTTTTAACTTTATGAATTTGAATTGCTCTACTTTGTCTATTTTATTCTTGTTCGTATCCGTGCCAGAAGCTACTGTTGCATCAGTAGGCGAAGGACCGTCAAGAACATTAATCATGATCTCTTGAGAACTTAGCGTTTTATAGGTTTTGGAACCCAAGTCAAAATAGGTAAATTTTAATGGTTTTATCGGATAATTCCCTTTGTACTGCGGAACGATGGTGTAGCTGTCCGAAATTTTTCCGGTCATTCCTGAAAGTGGCGTGTTAACTTGTTCGCTATGAACAGCTTCATACATTTCCAGCGCATTGGGAGCTATCGGTTTTGGTAAACTGAATAATTTCAGATTTCCTTTTCCGGTTACACTTACTACTAAGTCCAGGCTTTCTCCGTTTTTTAAATTAGTTTTGGTTGGTGTTACTTTGAAATCAAAATTCCCAACAGCACCCGAGAAATCTTCCGGTTTCCCAGCTTCGGGAAGAGCTTTTACATTTATGGTTTTAGCTCCTGCAGAAACTCTCTTGCTGCCCTCGGTGACAACCATTCGACCAAACATATCCCTGCGATTCGACGGCAATTGAACATCAATATCTAATGACAATGGTTCAATGACCAACTTTCCTGATTTTTGAGGGTACAAAACTATTTTTTTAAGCACAATAAAACGGTATTTCTCCCCTTTAAACATACCTTCTTCAACAACAAATCGTTTTATATCAATGTTCTGACTCCAGAAATCATTGTATTTTGGCTTACTAACTTCGTTAGAATTTGTGACTCCAATATTATAACTGAAATACATTTTATAAACTACCGTAATGGATTCGTTTACATATGGATTTGTTTTAGAAATATCAGCAACAAGATAAATATTATCATCTGCCGAAACACTGGTATCATTTGGATCTCTGGGCTGTTCCGTTGCAGCGGTAACATTTATTTTTATAGGAGCTGTTTTATAAATTTGCCCGTTGTATTCTATAGCGGCTTGCTTGATAACCAACGTCCCTTTTTGATTCGGCAAAAGAAAATAAGAATATATTTTCTCAAAAGAGCTTCTTCCGTTCACCCAAGATTGACTCACTTGCTGGCTTGGTCCGGCAATAATTCTAAATCCTTCAAAAGACGGTTGGACAAAATTATCTCCATCTACATTCATCATAAAATCGATACGAAGTCTCTCGTTTATACCTAGCGTAGCTTTACTCACTCTAGCCTCAAATTGTACTTGAGCACTAAGTAAATTGCACACCATTAAAACTAGTACAGCTATAAATTTTTTCATTTTCAAATTATCTAATTCAACTACCAATCTTTCTCCGTCTTAACTGGTTTCCCTTGTACTTTTTTGGCGTTTACTTTATCCTGTACCTTCTTTTCTTCTTTATTCACTGCATTCAACAGGTTTTCCAGACGTTCTTTAGAAATTCCTCCGGGAGCTGGTTTTGGCTCTCCATTTTCATTTGGTTTAGGGTCTTTATTTTGCTTGTCTTTATCTCCCTTATCGTCTTTCTTTTCTTTATCCTTATTGTCTTTTTTATCTTTTTCTCCGTCTTTCTTATCGTTCTTCTTGTCTTTATCGCTCTTTTTGTCGTCTTTTTTATTGTCATCCTTTGGAGGATTTTCTTTCAGCATTTTTTTTGCCAAAGCATAATTATAACGCGTTTCTTCATCTGTTGGATCATTCCTCAACGCGTTTTTGTATGCCTCAACCGCTTGTGTGTAATCCTTTTCATTCATGAAAACATTCCCTAAATTATGAAAGGCTCTGTGTTTTTGCGGTCTTGTTTTTGAATTTTTTAAAGATTTAGCGTATGCAAATTTTGCTTCCGAAGATTGTTTTTGTTTATAAATAGTATTTCCCAAATTGAAAGGCGCTGTTGCTTTATTTGGAAATTTTGAATCCGAAATTCTATAATTAGCTTCGGCATCTACAAATTTATTTTCAGCATATTCCTCGTTCGCTTTAGGCAATATTCTATCTTTCTGTTGTGCGTTTGCAACAAAAGAAAAAAGCAATAACAGATATAAAATTATGTTTTTCATTGTATTTTTAAATGTAAGTGTCAAAGTATACTTAGTGTTTTTGTTCCAATAATGGAGCGCAACTTTATACTTTAAACTTTTTTATTCTCGTTAAATAAATTCAATTTGTTTACCCAACTTGTTTTTCTTTCCAAAAGGAAAATATCCAGAAATAAGAAAACAAAAGCAAAACCTAAAAACCATTGAAATTGCGATTGAAAATCAGCCATTTCTGTCGCTTCAAATTCTGTTTTTTGAATATTATTCAATGCATTCTTAATATATTCAAGGACTTCTTTAGTGTTGTTTCCGTTTACATAACCGCCTTTTGTCGCTTTAGCAATCGCCGTCAGGCTTTCTGGAACTCGTTTCGTTATAACAACCTCATTGTTATTATCTCTTTTGAAACCTTCGACAATTCCATTTCTTTTCAATGGAATCGTACCTCCTTTTTCAGTTCCAACACCAATTGTAATAATTTTAATTCCTAGTTTATTGGCCTCTTCCGCTGCTTCTTCTGCACCTTCATTATGGTCTTCACCATCAGAAATCATAATCAAGAGCTTGCTCGTTTTTTTATCATCAAAATACGTTGATGATAATTTGATGGCCTCGTTGAATGACGTTCCTACCGAAGAAACCATATCCGTATTCATGCTTTGCAAAAACATTTTTGCAACACTATAATCCGTAGTAATTGGCAATACCGGGAAAGCGCTTCCGGCATACGCCACAATTCCTATTCTGTCGCTTCCCAATTGATTGATAATTTGCGAAACAATTTGCTTGCTTTTATCCAAACGGTTTGGCGCTACATCTTCGGCCAGCATACTTTTGGACACATCCACTGCGAAAACAATGTCGATTCCTTCCCTTTTTACGGTTTCCATTTTGGTACCAATTTTTGGATTTACCAATCCAAGAATTAATCCGGTCAATGCCAAAAGCAATACTCCTAATTTCAAAACCGGTTTAAAAACAGAACTTTCCGGGCTCAGTCTTTTCACCATTTCTAAATCTCCAAATTCGCGCTGTTTTTTTCTTTTCCAATATAAATTGGCCAAAAAAACCAACACCAAAAGTGGCAGTATAAAAAGGAGGTATAAATATTTTTTTTCGTCTAATTCCATAATTTTTTTTAACCGCTAAGTTCACAAAGAAGGCGCAAAGTTTACTAACTATCTAAACTCATTCCCTTAAAGACTTCTAGTCTTTTGTGTTTTTAAATATTATATAAAGCTTTTAAAAACTGTATTTCGCAATCCTAATTCAAACAATAATAAAAAACCGGCTAACCATACAAATGGCCTGAATTTTTCATCATAATCATAAAATTTCAATTCTTCGATTTCAGTGGTTTCTAACTTGTTTATTGTTGCATAAATTTCAGCTAATTTGCTGTTGCTCGTTGCTCTAAAATATTTTCCACCCGTATTATTAGCAATTTTTCTCATCATTTGCTCATCAATCTCCACTTTCATCATTTGGAAAAGAAATTTTCCATTTGGCGCAATAGCATAGGGAAACATCGCCATTCCGTTTGTCCCTATTCCTATTGTATATACTTTTATTCCGTATTGTTTTGCAATGTCAGAAGCTGTATCCGGTTCAATAAATCCGGCATTATTTACCCCGTCAGTCATCAAAATAACCACTTTACTCTTTGCTTTACTGTCTTTTAATCGGTTTACGGCGGTGGCCAATCCCATTCCTATTCCCGTTCCGTCCACTAAAACATTATCGTATTTTATACTTCTGATAGCATCCAGAATAACCGCTTTATCGCTGGTTACCGGTGTTTTTGTATACGCTTCCGAAGCATACACCACAAGCCCAATTCTATCGTTTGGTCTTTCTTCAACAAAGTCTGACGCCAGTTTTTTAAGTGCTTGCATTCGATCCGGTTTCAAATCTTTGGCAAGCATACTTCCAGAAACGTCAATTGCCATAACAATATCAATTCCTTTGGTCGTTTTTGTTTTATTACTTACATCAACTGTTCTTGGTCTTGCCATAGCAATAATCAAAGAGCACAAAGCCAAAATTCTAAGTACATTCAACATCGGCTTTAGCTTTGTCAAATACGACTTGGAACCTTTAAATCCTTGTAACGAACTTATTTTTAATGTGGCTGATTGATGGTTCTTTTTCCGTAACAACCACACAATTGCTACTGGAATCAGAAGAAACAACCAAAAAAACTCTGGGTTTAAAAAAGTTACTTTAGTCATTATTTACTTGCTTGTTTTAATTCGACAGAGTTCAAAACTCGTTCTGATATTTCATTTGCATAGGTATCTCCTTCTTCATGAAAAAGTAAAATCTGTTGTAATCCACCTTCCTGACTAAACAGTAATGCTTCATAATACATTTTTGCACTTGACTTATCATCTCCATTAATTTGCGAAAAAGTACCATAGGCTTTAATGCCTTTAACCCCTTCTTTGGTTTCAAATTCCTCTTGCTTCACAATCATATTTTGGGCGCCTTGAGCTTCCATTGATTGCAATATTCCATCCATAGATTTAGCCAAATCTATTTGTGTCTCCTGTTTAAATTTTAAAGTAGAAACCATCAGATAAAAAGGATCCAAAGCACTTCCATACGCAAAAGACTGCATTTCTTTGATCAAAGCCATTCCATCTTTAGGAAGTGTTTTTGTCAAATCTACTCTCTTAAGCACTTTTGGTGTTTCTATAATAACTCCAGGATTTCCATAATCACTTTTTACCCACTCTCCTTCCAATAATTCTTTGGTAGGATGACCAATGATATTGTCTTTTACATAACTAAATCCTTTGGTTACAATGAAAAAAGTTGTGGTCGCTGACAATAAAAATACAACAGATGCTACGGCAGTAACAATACGTTTATTTCTTTGTTTGCGCAATTGAATTTGTATCTGCTTTTGTCTTTGCGCTTCATTCAACAACACATCTTCTTCAACTGGTACTTCCACAGGAATTGAATTATCTAATGTCAGAATTGCTTTTTGAATCTTATTTCGATCCTCGGTAATTTCAAAATCCAGTGGTTTTGACTTGGCAAATTTTACTAAATCGGCTTGTTTCAAAACACGCTCCAGATTTTCGATGATTTCCTGTGAAAGCGTCATTTTCTTTTTGACAGAAGCCGCTCTAAGTCCTTGAATCAATTCTGAAGTCGTACTTTCCATTGCTGGAATTTCTATCGCTTCTTCGATATAATTTCTGGCGATATCCGTCAATTCACTATAATAGGCTTTTACTTCCCCTTTTTGCCAAAGTTCTTTTTTCTCTAAAGTATCCAGCAAACTGGTCGCTTTCTCGATTGGCGTTTTATAGATTTCTTCCTGTAATTTCTTTTCTTGGCGGTTTTTAATGAACCAATAAATAAACGCTCCAATACCAATAATCAAAGCAAAAATCAACAGGTATTTCCACCAGTCGCCAATCGGGTTATCTGCTGGAGCAATGTCCTTAATGTCGAACATTTTTTGTTTCAAAGTATCCACTTGAACATTTGCCACTTCAAGCAAAAGTGAATCCGTCATAAACGGTTTGCTGTCGATAAAGATCTTTATACTTGGAACAACATATCTACCGGAATCAAATTGGGTTAAACCGTATTTTTTGATTAATTCATAACGGCCATCCATTTTGACAGTATCAATAGGATACGACTGAATCACCTCTAAAGCACCAAAATTTTTTAGTTTTGGAAAAATCACTTTAGACGAAGTATCAACAGTAGTTTTTATGGACAGTTTAAATTCGGCACCAATTTTATTTTTAATCGTATCAATACTTGTGACTACTTGCTTTTGTTGTGCAAAAACAGCCGTAGAAAGCAGCAATAGTAGTAGGTATAATTGTTTTTTCATCTTTTATTATTGAACCCTTATCTCGATTTGAAATAACTTAATAATTTCGTCACATAACTTTCGTCAACTCTAGTGTTTACAACACCTGAACCTGATTTACTGAATGTTTCTTTAAAATAGTTGACTTTATCGTGGTACTGTTTTTCATAATTCATTCGCACTGCTTTCGAACCGGTATTTATCAATTCAATTGCTCCGGTTTCGGCGTCAAGCATAGAAACCATACCTAAATCCGGCATTTTTTCTTCTCGAATGTCGTACACGCGAATACCCGTTATATCGTGTTTCTTGGATGCTATTTTTAATGTTTGCTCATAATCTTCCGACATGAAATCAGAAATTACAAACACAATCGCTTTCTTTTTTTGAGTTCCCGATAAAAATTTTAAGGCTTGGGCAATATCTGTTTTACGGCTTTTAGGTTGAAATTCTATTAATTCTCGAATGATTCGCAACACGTGTGATCTTCCTTTTTTTGGCGGAATGTATAATTCGATTTCATCCGAAAACAAAATCAAACCTATTTTATCATTGTTTTGAGTTGCCGAAAAAGCCATCGTTGCAGCAATCTCCGTAACAATATCTTTCTTGGATTGATTTTTTGAACCAAAACTTTCTGAACCCGAAATATCAACCATTAACATCATGGTCAATTCACGTTCTTCCTCAAAAACTTTTACGTGCGCTTCGTTGTAACGTGCGGTTACATTCCAATCAATCGCACGAATATCATCTCCGTACTGGTATTGACGCACTTCACTGAAAGTCATTCCACGCCCTTTGAAAGACGTATGATACTCTCCCGAAAAGATGTGATCGCTCAATCTTCGGGTTTTGATTTCTATTTTTCGTACTTTTTTTAAGAGGTCTTTTGTATCCATTTCTTTAGTAATTAGTAATTAGTGAATAGTGAATAGTAACCAACCAAGGCTAATTACTATTCACTTATTACTATTCACTTTTAGGGTACTTCTACTTCGTTTACAATTTTGTTAATGATGTCTACTGAAGTAATATTTTCTGCTTCTGCTTCGTAGGTAACTCCAATTCTGTGACGCAACACATCATGAACTACAGCACGAACGTCTTCTGGGATTACATATCCACGACGTTTGATAAAGGCGTAGCATTTTGCGGCATTCGCCAAATTGATACTTCCACGTGGCGACGCTCCAAAACTGATTAATGGTTTCAAATCAGCCAATTTATATTTTTCTGGATAACGCGTGGCAAAAATGATATCAAGTATGTATTTTTCTATTTTTTCATCCATGTAAACTTCACGAACTGCTTCTTGAGCGCGTAAAATTTGTTCTACTGAAACCACAGGATTTACTTTTTCATAACTTCCTTTTAGGTTTTGACGAATCACTAAACGCTCGTCTTCCATTTTTGGGTAATCAATAACCGTTTTCAACATGAAACGATCGACTTGAGCTTCAGGTAATTGATATGTTCCTTCTTGTTCAATTGGATTTTGAGTAGCCAAAACCAAGAATGGTCGGTCTAATTTGAAAGTAGTATCACCAATAGTCACTTGCTTTTCCTGCATAGCTTCCAGTAATGCCGATTGTACTTTGGCAGGCGCACGGTTAATCTCATCGGCAAGGACGAAATTAGCGAAAATTGGTCCTTTTTTTATCGAAAATTCATTGGCTTTAATATTATAAATCATAGTCCCCACAACATCGGCAGGCAATAAATCCGGGGTAAACTGTATTCTGCTGAAAGATCCGTGTACCGCTTGTGAAAGAGTGTTTATCGCTAATGTTTTTGCTAATCCGGGAACTCCTTCCAGCAAAATGTGCCCCTGACCCAAAAGTCCAATTAACAAACGCTCCACCATATGCTTTTGACCCACGATAACCTTGTTCATTTCCATTGTGAGAAGGTCTATAAAAGCACTCTCTCTTTCTATTTTTTCATTGATTGCTCTGATGTCTAAAGTCGCTGTATTTTCTTCCATTTTATTATTTTTAAAACCTTGAATTTAATGCCCTCGTTTTGATGGTGCAAATTGAATTTTTTTTTAGAAGTAAGATGTTAAAAAATGGTTAAAACTTCGACAAAAGCCCTAATTTTAAGGACGAATTATGATACAATTTTTATATTTTTAAGAACTTTGAAAAATATACCTTGAAATAGCAGATTAATGAATTTCAATAAAAAATAAAAACCATGAATAAAACAAAATTATCGCCTATTGTAGCGGGTGTCATGAATTGGGGAATATGGGATAAAAATCTCAATACCAAAGAAATGGAAAACATGATTAATGTATGTTTGGAAAACAAAATTACCACTTTCGATCATGCCGATATATATGGTGATTACACCACCGAATCTGATTTTGGAAAAGCCTTTGCTTCTAGTAAAATTGCCCGAGGAAAAATACAATTAATATCCAAATGTGGCATCCAAATGGTGACGGAAAACCGCATCAACACAATCAAACATTATGAATATTCCAAAGATTATATTATCTGGTCCGTTGAAAACTCCTTAAAAAATCTACACACTGATTATCTGGATGTTCTTTTACTCCACAGACCCAGCCCGTTAATGCAAGCGGATGAAATTGCCGAAGCAGTTTTGAAACTAAAATCAGATGGTAAAATCATTGATTTTGGTCTTTCTAATTTCACGGCTTCACAAACTGAATTGATCCGTCAAAAAACAGAAATTTTGTACAATCAAGTGCAGTTTTCGGCCACTAATTTTGAGCCTATGGTGGATGGAAGTTTTGATTATATGCAAGCGAACAACATTCGCCCTATGTCTTGGAATCCGCTGGGATCCGTTTTTAGAGAAGACATTCCACAAACCAGACGTTTGAAAAAATTACTGGCAACCTTAGTTTCAAAATACCATTTGGGTTCTGATACGATTTTGCTTTCCTGGATTTTAAAACATCCCGCACAAGTAATTCCTATTGCAGGAACAGTAAACGTGGCCCGAATCCAATCGTTGATGAAAGCAGTCGAATTAGAATTAGACAAAGAAGATTGGTTTGCCATTTGGTCAGCAAGTATGGGGAATAATGTAGCCTAGAATTAGTGTTTATTTCAGCAACTTTAGAATCTAAAAACAGAAAAAAACTCATGACTAAAACAGCCTTAGTGACTGGAGCAACCAGCGGAATTGGTAAAGCAACAGCACAAATATTAGCTAAAAATAACTATAAAATTATTCTTTGCGGACGCCGTGAAGATCGTTTAATTGCTCTTGAAAAAGAGCTTTCAGCACTTACAGAAGTACATACTTTGTCGTTTGATGTTCGGGATAAAAAAGCGGTTTTTGAAAGTATTAACTCCCTACCAGAAGCTTTTTCTAAAATTGATATTTTGATTAATAATGCCGGAAATGCCCATGGTTTAGATCCTATTCAAAACGGAGACTTAGATGATTGGGATGCCATGATTGACATCAATGTAAAAGGGCTTTTATATGTTTCGAAAGCCATAATCCCGCAAATGATTGAACGAAAATCAGGTCATATTATCAACATTGGTTCCATTGCCGGAAAAGAAGTATATCCAAACGGAAACGTTTATTGCGCCTCCAAACATGCGGTTGACGCCTTGAACCAAGCCATGCGCATGGACTTAAATCCTTATGGAATTAGGGTGGGAGCCATTCATCCCGGTGCAGTAGAAACCGAATTTAGCGAAGTGCGTTTTAAAGGCGATACAGACAGAGCGGCCAATGTTTATAAAGGTTTTGAGCCATTACATCCAGAAGATATCGCTGATATTATTCACTTTGTAGTTTCCAGACCGTATCATGTAAATATTGCCGATTTAATAGTATTGCCAACAGCCCAAGCCGCTGCTACAATTTTAAAAAGAGATTGATTATTGTTAATTTTTTATTTCTATTATTATTTATAAACCCTTTAAATATGGCGAATTACAATTCTTTTGAGGAAATGGGAATCTATCAATTAGCTAGAGAACAAAGTAATCACGTTTGGCATTTAATTCAAAACACAACTCTTGGTCAAGATTATAAATTAAGGGATCAAATCAATGGTTCTTCTAGGTCAGTTATGGATAATATTGCTGAGGGTTTTGGCCGGGAGGAAATAAAGAATTTATTACTTTTTTGAGTTATTCAAGAGGTTCATGTTGTGAAACAAAAGCACAATTACAAAGGTCCTTCGATAGAAAACATATCAACGACGAAAACTATTTAGAGTTAACTTTAAAATCTCAAATTATAATCGACCAAATTTCAAAATTCATGAATTTTTTAAAAAGTTCTGATAGAAAAGGATCAAAATATGGTTAATAAATATGTCTTAACAACAATAAAAAATAGAAATAAATAACAAACAATACCAATGATCAACAAACGTATTCTTATTAAAAACCTGCTCGCTCACAATGATGAGAGTAGTTTTTATGATAAAAAGCGCCAGTTGAATTTGCATACACGGGAAGGAAAAGCAAAGTTTTTAAAACACATTTGCGCGCTGTCCAATTCAAATCCCACGAACAATTCCTATATCGTTGTGGGTGTTGAAGATCAAGACAATACTATCGTGGGCGATGACTTTTTTGACGATAGTAGGATTCAGAATTTAGTGAATGCCTATCTGGAAAATCCTCCGAAAATTCAGTACGAAAACGTGCCTTTCCCAAACTTGCCGAAAGATAAAGTTATCGGGCTGGTTACGGTCAAGCCAAAAAGCAAAACTTCCCATTTCAAAAAAGGAATTCACACGATTCCTACCAACAGTATTTTTATACGGCGAGGCAGTAACACGATGCCTATTGAAGGCGAAATTGAAAAGAATTACCAGAATACGGAAACCGTAATTGGCATCGAAAACAACTCTCGAAACAGCATCGAATACACACTAGATGGCGTGATTGATTTTATGAATTTTCGCCACAAGGATATGGCGCCAAAGTATAAAGTATTCAAAGAATTATTTGTGATTTGCTGGGCAGGAATTGCAAAAAAATCGCGGGACAAAACCTATTTATCACGTGTGGATATTGAACTGATCAATGAACAAATCAAGCTGTTTTATTCGGCTCAGGATGTGGTCGAAATTGTTTATAATGAAGATACTTTCACTATTATTGAATACGTTCCTTTGGGTTTAAACGACAAAACAAGCTATTATCCTTTAGAAAAACAAACGATTCATTTTCATGATAATGGCTATTATAAAATAGAAAGGGAGATGCTTTTTCAGCCTCCGGAATTCAACAAAAAAATGTTATTTCATATTTATAATGCCAATATTACTTTGCTGAACAAACTCCAAAAAGGACTTTCATTATCTGAGCGGGAACACAAAGATTTAGAAAACTTGCCCTCAACATTTATGATTTGTTACCTCAACGGTTTTGAAGAAGCCAAACAAAAACTGATAGATGCAAAAACACTGATAAAACCTTTCAACCAAGTGTATTTATCGTTTAAAGAAGCGTTACGGATTTTGAGAAAGATGAAATATGATGTACAGTAACTACAATTATTTTATAGATTTTACTCGGCAAGAAAGCCCAATATATAAGCATTAATTTCTTTTTTCTGCCTTTTATTTCCTCTGTCATTCATGTCATTATGAATGGTATTGGGGAGTTTAATAATTTTAATTCCGAACTTTTTCTGCTCTTCAACAGTAGGTAAAACTCCCTCATCAGCAGGCTGGTCGCTGGAACGAAGCGAGTAAATTTTAGGCTGAGAAGTTCTGGGTAATGACATTCTGCGGTTGTCCAATGAAATTATTTTATTGGCTAAATTTGGGTATTTATGAGCAAATAAAACCGTCATATCACCTCCATTGGAATGTCCAACTAGGTTTACATGTTTGAAATCTAATTCTGGTTTTATCCTTTTCAGTTCATTAAGAACAAACAGGATATTCTCTGCTCCTCTTTCCCAATTTGACCGTCGCACCACTTGAGGAATTCCTGTCAAAGGCAATAAATCATCGGTTGCTAATTCATGCTGGATACTCACTACAAAATAACCTTTGGACGCTAATTTTTTCGTTAGATAGGAATACGATTTATTTGCACCCGGTTTATTTTCTCCATAACCGTGACTCACAATTACCAATTGTTGATTTGAAATTTTATCCTTTACAATTGGGGAATAAAACGCAACCGGAATCAACCTGTTTCTGGAACTGTCCAACCAACTGTCACTATCTGATTTGACCTCAAATTCTTGGTTATTGAGTTTAGTATTTGTATCATTTTTATAAGATGAACAACTTAGCAAAAAGAAACAAAACAGTATTTGCAGGTATGTTTTCATGTGAATTTGGAACATTTATCTGATTGAAAAATGGTTTTTAAAATGACAGTATTGATTTATTATTCTAAATCAAAGCCAACAATTCTTTTAAAACCTGACAGATCATTTTAGCCAAAAGTAACGATAACGCAAGAAGTGCACTCATTTTATAGCGGTTTATTTTTTGTAAAGTTAATCTTAAAAAATAAAAAAAACATCACCTAAA
The DNA here is from genome assembly GCF_030010385.1 of Flavobacterium algoritolerans. Lineage (NCBI taxonomy): Bacteria > Pseudomonadati > Bacteroidota > Flavobacteriia > Flavobacteriales > Flavobacteriaceae > Flavobacterium > Flavobacterium algoritolerans. Next base: position 887,822 of record NZ_JASCRZ010000001.1, read on the forward strand.
ACAGTGATATTTTATTCCCTGATTAAACCAGCATTCTAAAGAAATTCCTATTCTGTTTTTCATGAAAATTACAATCTTTAAAATACCGTTCCTTTTAATTTATTTAAAAAAATAAGTTAAAGTAGCATACTTCATCACTCTTTTACTTAATTTTATGACTTGGAAACAGCATTGTTTTTTGGCTGTTTTTACACTAATAAAGAACATTCAGTACATGAGAACACTTGTTATAGGCGATATCCACGGTGGTTTACGAGCATTGCACCAAATTATGGAAAGAGCCAGCGTTACTAAAAACGACACTCTGATTTTTCTGGGAGATTATGTTGATGGCTGGAGCCAATCCCCTCAGGTACTCGATTTTATAATTGATTTAAAAACCAAACAAAACTGTGTTTGCATTCGCGGGAATCATGATGATTTATTACTGGAATGGCTTGACGAAAGTAAAGACAATCTGTTGTGGTATAAGCATGGTGGTGAAGCGACTGTTTTGGCCTACGAATCCGTTAATGCAGAAACCAAGCAGAAACATATTGAATTCTTGAAATCATTAGAAAATTTTCATCTGGACGAGCAACGTCGTCTGTTTGTTCATGCTGGTTTTACTAATATGAATGGTGTCGATTTTGAATATTTTCCAGGGCTTTTCTATTGGGATAGAACCTTGTGGGAAACGGCTTTGGCATTGGACAAGACTATAAAAACGGATGATATTTTCTACCCAAAACGATTTACTTTATACTACGAAATTTATATTGGTCATACACCTGTCACCCGAATTGGCGAAACAATCCCAGTTCAAAAAGCAAATATTTGGAATGTGGATACTGGCGCTGCCTTCAAAGGTCCATTAACCATTATGGATGTTGACACCAAGGAATTCTGGCAAAGCGAACCCTTGAATCAATTGTATTTTGACGAAAAAGGAAGAAATTAGGTTTTATTGCGCTACTTTTGCACCCATTTAAAAATTAAAAGTATGAAAAAGATTACTACATTAGTTTTGCTATTGACAGTTGGCTTGATCAATGCGCAGGCTTTCAAAGGAAAAGGAGATGTTAAATTTGATGTTGGAGGTAACTTTCAAAACGGCGGATCAGGAATTCGTGTTTCTTCTGATTTTGGAGTTGGAGAAAACATGTCATTCGGATTTGTCACTTCTTATTTGTTATCCGTTTCTAATGATGATTTAGGTAACAAACCTGATTTTGGAGACAGAGTAGATATTAAAGGACGATTCAATGCAAACTTGGGAAATGTTTTTCAATTTGATCCAAAAATGGATATTTACCCAGGATTGGATTTAGGTTTACGAAATTTTGGTGCGCATTTAGGATTCCGTTATTTCTTTACGGAAGGTTTTGGTATTTTCTCCGAAGCTGGAATTCCAATCGCAACTTATAAAACGGATGCCGTAGGTTTTGATAAATTAAACAACCAGTTTACGTTTAATATTGGCGCTTCTTTCAATCTGTAAAAAGATTATTTGCAACGTTTACGAAGCAATTTTAATAAAAAAAGGCAATTTGAATGTTCAAATTGCCTTTTTTAGTTTGTTTTATTTTGTTGTTACAAATCAAATTTGATTCCTTGTGCCAATGGCAATTGAGTTCCGTAATTGATCGTATTAGTTTGTCTTCTCATGTAAGCTTTCCAAGCATCAGAACCAGATTCACGTCCACCACCGGTTTCTTTTTCACCACCAAAAGCACCACCAATTTCTGCTCCTGAAGTACCAATATTTACATTGGCAATTCCACAATCAGAACCAGATTGAGAAAGGAATAATTCCATTTCTCTCATGCTGTTTGTGAAAATAGAAGATGAAAGTCCTTGTGGAACTCCGTTTTGCAACGCAATAGCTTCTTCAATTGTGCTGTACTTCATTACATATAAAATAGGAGCAAAAGTTTCTGTTTGAACAATGTCAAAGTGATTCTCAGCTTCAATGATACATGGTCTTACATAACAACCACTTTCATATCCTTCGCCTTCAACCAATCCGCCTTCAACGATGATTTTTCCGCCTTCTTTTTTGGCGCTTTCAATCGCATCCAAATAATCCTTAACAGCTCCTTTATCGATAAGTGGCCCAACGTGATTATTCTCATCTAATGGATTTCCTATTTGCAATTGACCGTACGCGTTTTTCAATACGCTGATGGTTTTGTCATACACACTTTCGTGAATGATTAAACGTCTGGTTGATGTACAACGTTGTCCTGCTGTTCCTACCGCTCCAAAAACGGCTCCAACCAATACCATACTGATATCCGCATGTTCCGAAACGATAATTGCATTGTTTCCTCCTAATTCAAGGATGGTATTTCCAAAACGTTCTGCAACGGTTTTTGATACGTGACGTCCTATTCTAGTTGATCCTGTAAAAGAAACCAATGAAATTCTTTTGTCATTATTGATTAAATCTCCTGATTCGTTTCCAGTTACCAAACAACTAACACCTTCAGGAACATTATTTCTTTTTAAAACTGTTTTGATAATATTTTGACAAGCCACTCCACACAAAGGTACTTTTGAACTTGGTTTCCAAATCGCAACATCACCACAAACCCAAGCAATCATTGCGTTCCAACTCCAAACTGCTACCGGAAAGTTAAACGCCGAAATGATTCCAACCGTTCCTATTGGATGGTATTGCTCATACATTCTGTGCAAAGGTCTTTCAGAATGCATGGTTAATCCGTACAATTGACGGGATAATCCTACCGCAAAATCACAGATATCAATCATTTCCTGAACTTCACCATATCCTTCTTGAAGACTTTTTCCCATTTCATAAGAAACTAGTTTTCCAAGAGGCTCTTTGAATTTTCTTAATTCATCTCCCATCTGACGAACGATATCACCTCTTTTAGGAGCTGGAACCATACGCCATTCTAAAAACGCTTCCGAAGCTTTTTGCATCGCTTTTTCATAATCTTCTTTAGAAGACGTTTTTACTTTTCCAATTAAAGCCCCATCTGCTGGCGAATAACTTTCGATGATTTTTCCGTTGGCAAAATTAGCTGCTCCAGTTGATGTTCCTTCATTTATCTCCTCAATCCCTAATTGCTTAAGGGCTTCTTTGATTCCGAATTGATCTGCTATTGTTATCATTGTAACTTTTTTATTAAAAATTGTTATATTATTTTACAAATATATTGATTTAAGGTGAAAAACTAAACATTGCTACTTTTATTTTACGCTTTTTAGCCGCAATAGTAGTGGCATCCTTTTGTAGTCTCGTTTTTTTACGAGACCACAAAAGATAGAACGAATAGCGGGGCACAAGCGAAGCGAACTGACGAAGTAAATAGCTCCTAAAACTGAAATAAATTCAGCATTAAACTATTTCTTGGCAACAAATCTTGGATCTGTTTCCATTACACTGCCACATTTTTCGCAGGTTCTCAACTTTTCTGAATTGTAAAAATGTTCAAAATGAGGCAAGAAATCATTCTCGATATTATGCAGTTCAAAATAAACCTCATGTAGCTTGTGATTGCAGGTATCACAAAACCACAATAACCCATCCGTATATCCTTTTCCAGCTCTTTTTCGTTCGATGACAAGTCCTATAGAACCTTCGGAACGTACCGGAGAATGCGGAATTTTAGCAGGATTAAGGTACATATCACCGGCACGCAATTCCATTTCTTTGCGCAAACCATCTTCTTGAATAATCACTTTGATGGTGCCTTCAAGTTGGTAAAATAACTCTTCGGTTTCGTTGTAATGGTAGTCTTTTCGGGCGTTTGGACCCGCAACAATCATAACGATATAATCACCGGATTCCCTGTACAAGTTTCTATTACCAACGGGTGGTTTTAGGAGATGACGGTTTTCATTAATCCATTTATTGAGGTTGAAAGGTTTTGCAATTGCCATGATTTTTATTTTAAATGTAAAGTTATGAAATAATAAATCGTTATTTTTTTTCCTTAATCAAATAAATATACACCGGAAAATGGTCGCTAAACCCTATTTCGGTGTTAGAATGTCGCAACGGATACCCTTTATATTGTCCGCTGGTTTGTATCAAAAATGACTTATTATAAATTCCGGCTTTCCAATATCGAAAGCTCGAATAATCTGATTGCAGTAAAGTTTCGGAAACCATTATTTGGTCAAAAACATCCCATGCATCCCGAAATGCGATGGTTCCAAATCCTTTCTTGGCCATTTCTTCGAATGGATTGTAAATCCCAAAAGGAAGTACTTCTGCCTTTTTGGCTTTGGCACCAAGCCCAATTTTGACACTTTTATTATACGGGCCGTCATTTAAATCGCCCAAAGTAATCACTTTTGCATTTGGATTTATGCGTTGCAAAGAGTCTATTATTTTTCGGTTTAATGCTCCGGCGGCTTCCCGAAACGGACTTGATTTTTTCTCTCCGCCAGAACGAGATGGCCAATGATTGACAATAATATTGATTTCTTCGCCGTCCAAAAATCCGGTTACCAACAATTGATCTCGTGTATAAACCCGATAATTTTTGGTGCTTATTTGCAATTCATCATCTGTTTTTTCTTCAAAACTGGCTTTGGAACTTTCATTCGTATTTCCGCTTTCTTTATAAATGTATAACGGGATATTGCTGTAACTCGTGGGCTGAAATTTCTTTTTTTGATACAACAGCGCCACATCAATTCCTCTTTTGTCGGGCGAATCAAAATGGATGATGCCGTAGTCTTTCTCGATTAATTTGGGTTGCTTGACTAAATCTTCCAAAACGCTTCTGTTCTCAATTTCGCAACCGCCAATAAATGTGGGCGAATCAGTATTTTCAGCAGAACCTATTTCAGATAAAACGCGGGCTAAATTCCCCAGTTTCTTTTCGTACTTATCAAATGTCCAGCGTTGCAAACCGGTTGGCGTCCATTCTTCATCAAAAGTGGCAGGATCATTTATGGTGTCAAAAAGGTTCTCGAAATTATAAAATGCGACGGTATGAATGACGTATTTTTTCTGTTGTGCAGTAGATTTTACTATTGGAAAAAATAAAAAAAGAACAGGAATCCAGTACGTAATTCTCATAGGCATCATTTATTTCCAGTCGTTGATTAGATTCTTTTTTGAATCTGTTTATTGTAAAAATAGTCATTTGGTCGTGAACTTAAAATTATTTTCTAATTGTCTATCTTTGTTTTTGTCTTTTAAGACTCCATGATTCCAATTATTTTAGAAAAACAATAAAACATGAATGCAAACCGATTTACTTTTACACTACACCATTCTGTTTTATATAAATTTCTATTCCTTATTTTTGTTTTACAATCTTTCAACAGTCAAGCCCAATACAAAATGATTACACCACCAAGTTTACAAAAAGGAGATACCGTAGCAGTTTTGGCAACAGCCAGAAAAAATATAGATGACAACTTGAAACCCGCCATCGATTTGTTGCACAGTTGGGGACTGGAAGTTGTTATTGGCAGCACCATAGGTTTAGACAACGATCAATTGGCTGGAACTGACGAACAACGCGCTGCCGATTTTCAGCAACAACTGGACAATCCAAATATAAAAGCAATTTGGTGTGTAAAAGGTGGATATGGAACCGTACGAATGATTGATTTATTGGATTTTACTTTGTTCAAAAAAAATCCAAAATGGATTGTTGGGTTTAGCGATGTCACCGTTTTACACAATCATTTGAATACTATGGGTTACAAATCCATTCACGGAATCATGCCAATAACCGCTCCTAGAGCAACTCCTCAAGCCATAGAAACACTGCGAATTGCGTTATTTGGTGAAAAATTGTCGTACGAAATAGATCCTTTCCTGATGAACAGACCCGGAAAAGCTACCGGAGAATTAGTGGGCGGAAATTTATCGATTCTATACAGTTTGTTTGGCTCACCATCAGCGATTGACTGCGCTGATAAAATCTTGTTCATAGAAGATTTAGACGAATATTTGTATCACATTGACCGTATGATGATGAATTTAAAACGAAACGGTTGTCTCGAAAGCATCAAAGGAATTGTTGTGGGTTCGATGACAAAAATGAAGGATAATGATATTCCATGGGGGAAAAATGCCATTGAAATTATCGAGGATGTTACCAAAAAATACAATATTCCTATCTTGTATAATTTTCCAGCCGGTCATATTCAAGACAATAGAGCTTTAATTTTAGGGAATAATGTCACTATTAATGTCAATGAAAAATGCAGTACGCTGGTTTTTGAATAATGGCAATTTGATTTTTGATTGCAGAAGTTTAAAAACTTGAAACCTTAAACTTAAAAACAAAATTTTTCAATGGCGGAACACAACGAGCTCGGAAAACTTGGAGAAGAAATGGCAGTTGAATTTCTTAGGAAAGACGGCTATACTATTTTAGAAACCAACTGGACCTTTCAAAAAGCCGAAATAGACATTCTCGCCCAAAAAGAAAATACACTCGCCGTTGTTGAAGTCAAAACACGTTCCTCTTTGGAATTTGGTTTGCCTCAGGATTTTGTAAAAACAAAAAAAATTCAGCTACTTGTAAAGGCCGTAGACGCTTTTGTAAACGAAAGAAATTTAGATGTTGAAGTCCGTTTTGACATAATTGCCATCCATAAAGAAGGTAAATCTTTTGTAATTGAGTACCTTATAGATGCTTTTTTTCATTTTTAAGTAATTTTTTGAATGTTATATTTGTAACAAATTGTTTTTTTATTTACATTTGCCATGTTTTTAACACACAACTAACTAAACTTACAAATCTAACTAACTAAAAAAACTTAGAAATTATGAAAACTGTTTCTTCTATTGTAGAAAATTACATCAAAACAAAGCCTTTCTTGTTGAATGCTTTATCACTTGGAATTATCAATTTAACGTCATTATCCAGAAATATAATGACCGAATTAGAAAGTGAATTTGGCAAAGAAGTAAAACAAGGCGCTGTTGTAATGGCTTTAAAAAGATTAACGGAAGAATTAGACTTCAGGTTAAACCATAAAATTAACAAAGTCATCAAGAATATTGGGGAAATCACCGTTCGTTCTGCTTTGACTGATTATACTTATGCTGCATCAGAAACCGTTTTGAACAAGCAAGCCGACTTAATTACTGACATCAATGCTTTTCCAGATATTTTTTACACTTCTTCCAGAGGTGTGAATGAAACTAATATCGTGGTAAGCAATAGCATCAATCACTTAGTTGACAAGCATTTTGCCAATGAAAAATTGATTCAAAAACTAGACAATCTGGCTTCGATTACGGTAAAATTACCTAAAGAAAACATTATCGTTCCAGGGATTTACTATTTCATTTTTCAACGTTTAGCTTGGGAAGGAATCATCATCAATGAAGTAATTTCGACTTCTAATGAGTTCACGATTTTAGTGAGCGAAGAACAAGTGGATGTAGCTTTCAAAGTTATTAAGGATTTGAAGAATTAGAAATCTCACATTCTATAATTTTAAAGCTTCCATCCTACTAGGACTGGAAGCTTTTTTATAAAATAATATTCTGTTATTGTATTTCTAAACAGCAGTTTAAAATTACAAATTCGTTCCTCCCGAAACTTCTAAGCGTTGTCCATTCACCCATTTAGCATCGTCTGTACACAAAAAGGCTACAACGCTTCCAATGTCATCCGGCAAACCTACACGTCCTAAAGCTGTTAATGAAGCAATCAATTGATTTAGTTGTTCGTTATCACGAACGGCACCGCCACCAAAATCAGTTTCTATTGCACCCGGAGCCACAATATTGACTCTGATTTTTCTTTCGCCCAATTCCTTTGCCTGATATTTCGTCAAGGTTTCCATTGCTCCTTTCATACTTGCATAAGTTGAATATCCCGGAAATGAAAAACGGGTCAATCCTGACGAAATATTTACAATTCCACCACCATCATTCAGTACTTCCAAAGCTTTTTGAGTCAGAAAAAAAGGCCCTTTGAATTGAATATTAACCATATCATCAAATTGAGCTGTACTTGTTGTCGCAAAACTTTCGTGAAGACCAACACCCGCATTATTGATTAAAAAATCAATTTTTTCGGCACCAAAAGTACTTTTTAAAGCGCTCGCTACATTTTGAAAAAACAAATCAAAACTACTCACATCTGCAACATTCAATTGAATGGCTACTGCTTTTTGTCCCAGTTTTTCGATTTCGGCAACAACATCATCCGCTTCTGCTTTTTTGCTGTTGTACGTTAGGATTACATCAAGCCCTTTTTTGGCAAGATTAAAAGCCATATCTTTTCCTAATCCACGGCTTCCTCCAGTAACTAATGCTATTTTATTGTTCTTGATTTCCATGTTTATTATTGTTTTAAATTAATACCACAAAATTAATTCAGATGTAAAGCTTGCCAATTGTAAATATCAATCCAGAGTTTGCGAAATTCAAATCAATCTCTTTATACTCGAAAAGCGATAGGTGTCAACGTTGTTTGTTTTTTGAAAAAATTAGAAAAATGTGCCAACTCTTCAAAACCGAGTGAATACGCAATTTCCGAAATATTCCAATCGGTTTCTTTTAAAAGAATCTTGGCTTCATGTATTAATCGGTCACTGATTAATTCAGTAGTCGTTTTACCAGTATTCTCTTTTAAAACTTTATTCAAATGGTTGACATGAATGGACAATCGAGTAGCAAAATCTTTGGCAGATTTCAATTCCAACCGTTGTCGAGGCGACTCTATCGGGAATTGTCTTTCGAGTAATTCCACAAATAAGGAAGAAACTCTGGCTGCCGAATTGTGTTTTGAATATAAAGCAGTTACGGGTTGTAGTTTCTGTCCAAAGTGTATTAACTCCGCCACATAATTCCGAATCAAATCGTATTTATACACATAATCAGAATTGATTTCTTTGTGTATCTTTTTGAATATCAAATCAATTTCTATTGCTTCTTCATCAGAAAGCTCAAAAACAGGATAGCCATCTGATTTAAAAATAGGAAGTTCGTCAAGTACAATTCCGCTTTTATCTTTTGTTAAAAACTCGCTCGTAAAAACACAAAAATTTCCCGATTGCTGCGTGTCTTGCGGCACATAATGATAGGGGATTTTTGGCGTAGCAAATAAAAGAGCATTCTTTTCAATGTCAATTACTTTATCTGCGTATTCCGCTCTGTTTTTTCCTCGTATCAAGCTTATTTTATAATACGCTCTCCTGTCATAAGGCATAAAAGACTTGTCCTTTAGTCTTTCATAAAGTTCTTTGATATTAAAAACATTGAAATGACCAATTTCTTTTTGGATACCTTTAGGTAATAATGTATTCGGTTCCGTACCCGAGTCTCCAGAGATTTCCTGGTAAAACTCGTCTATTGATTTTAATTTCATTGGGAATGAATTTGTAAAAATCAAATATACAAATTAAAACCAAAGCTTAGAATCTTTAAAAGGTTAAACGCTTTCGCCAAAATAATTCATTATATACTCTGCCCGAAAGTCAGCAGATTATTGTCTGGATCAAGTACCGAAAATTCTTTTTGCCCCCAAGGTTTGATCTCTAAAGGTCCATTTGGATGGATGCTTATTTTTTTGTCCAATAACGATTGGTACAATTTGTCAATATCGTCCGTTCTGATATAAACTTGTCCATAATTTTCTTTTGGATCAAGTTCTTTAAATTCAAAAAAATGAATTTGAATACTGTCTTTTTGCACCATAAGATAGCCCTCAAAATCAGCACTACCATATTCCTCAAAACCCAATTCGTTCAAATAGTAATCTCGCGTAATCGCTTTGTTACACATCGGCAATTTGGGATTAATGTCTGTAAGCATATTTATTCCAATTTAATTTGTTCAATGCAAGCCAAATTTAAAAATAACTCTTCCCGTTTAATCTCAATCACTATCAAATTGAATATTTATTTTCTATTTTCCCAACATCTCCATCAATTCCAAAGCAGTTCTGGTATTTTTCACATTGTCAAAAGTCAACAAAAGTCGTAATCCTGCTGGTGTTTGTTTTTCTTTCATTTTACAAATAGAACTATGCGTTTGCACAAATTGTAGTACCTGATGAAAACGATTCGATTGATAATAATCTGATTGTTGATCAGACACAAAATAACCAATCATCTTGCCTTGTTTCATCACTAATTTCTCGATTCCAATGCGAGTCGCAATCCATTTGATACGAATGCTATTCATCAAAGCATTGGCTCGTGGTGGCATTGGACCAAAGCGGTCAATCAATTTATTTTGGAAAATGATGAGTTCTTCTTCATTTTTTACAGCACCTAATTCATTGTACAAACTCAATCGTTCCGAAACGTTATTGATGTATTCATCTGAAAATAATAACTCAAAGTCGGTATCAATTTGCAGGTCTTTTACGTATTCTTTGGTTTCCAAATTATTTTCTTCCGGATACAAATCCTTGAATTCATTTTCTTTTAATTCATCGATGGCTTCGTTCATGATTTTTTGGTACGTATCAAAACCAATTTCGTTGATGAAACCACTTTGTTCGCCTCCCAATAAATCTCCGGCACCACGAATCTCCAAATCTTTCATCGCAATATTAAAACCACTTCCCAATTCACTGAATTGTTCCAAAGCCTGAATTCGTTTTCTGGCATCATCGGTCATGGCAGAATACGGCGGACAAATAAAATAGCAAAACGCTTTCTTGTTGCTACGCCCTACTCGACCCCGCATTTGATGCAAATCAGACAATCCAAAGTTATTCGCATTGTTGATAAAAATCGTATTCGCATTAGGAACGTCTAAACCGCTTTCGATAATTGTGGTTGCCACCAAAACATCAAATTCTCCGTTCATGAAAGCCAACATTAATTCTTCGAGCTTTTTTCCGTCCATTTGGCCATGACCAATTCCAACTCTGGCATTTGGCACCAAACGCTGAATCATTCCGGCTACTTCCTTGATATTTTCGATTCGATTATTAATAAAGAAAACCTGTCCATTTCGCTGAATTTCATACGAAATCGCATCCCGAATCAACTCTTCACTAAAACCAACTACATTCGTTTCAATAGGATATCTGTTAGGCGGAGGCGTTGTAATTACTGATAAATCGCGCGCTGCCATCAACGAAAACTGCAAGGTTCGTGGGATTGGCGTTGCTGTCAATGTCAAAGTATCGACATTCGCCGCAATGGTTTTGAGTTTGTCTTTTACGTTGACACCAAATTTTTGTTCCTCATCCACAATCAACAATCCAAGGTCTTTGAAAACTACATTTTTGTTGACCAATTGGTGTGTTCCAATAACAATATCTAGTTTTCCTTCGGCTAATTGTTTTAGCGTTTCTGCTTTTTGTTTGGCCGTTCTGAAACGGTTTAAATACCCAACAGAAACCGGCATGTCTTTCAATCGTTCCGTAAAAGTGCGGTAATGTTGGTACGCCAAAATAGTTGTAGGAACCAAAATGGCCACTTGCTTACTGTTGTCTACCGCCTTGAAAGCGGCACGAATAGCAACTTCGGTTTTACCAAAACCTACATCACCACAAACCAAGCGATCCATTGGACGATCGCTTTCCATATCGGCTTTGACTTCTGCTGTTGATTTGGTTTGATCCGGCGTATCTTCATAAATAAACGAACTTTCCAGTTCATTTTGTAAATAACTGTCGGGTGCAAACTGGAATCCTTTTTCCAATCTTCTTTTGGCATACAACTGAATCAAATTGAATGCAATATGTTTGACGCGTGCCTTAGTTTTTTGTTTTAAAATCTTCCAGGCATTCGAACCCAATTTGTAAATTTTGGGTGGCGTTCCGTCTTTTCCGTTGTATTTTGAAATTTTGTGCAGCGAATGAATACTCACATACACAATATCATTATCGGCATAAACGAGCTTGATCGCTTCTTGTGTTTTGCCTTCGACTTGTATTTTTTGCAAACCTCCAAACCGTCCGATACCGTGATCGATGTGTGTCACATAATCACCAACTGACAAAGTTGTGAGTTCTTTTAAAGTGATATTCTGTTTTTTTGAATAACCATTTTTGATGCTGAATTTATGATAGCGCTCAAAAACTTGATGGTCCGTGTAACAAGTTATTTGATTTTCTTCGTCAATAAATCCTTGGTACAAAGGCAAAACAACGGTATGATATTGTTTTCTGATATTCTCCGAATTGGCCTCATCCAAGGTTTCGAAAATATCATGAAATCGTTTGGCTTGAGCATCATTGGAACAAAACAAATAATTTTTGTAACCATTGAAATGATTTTCATTCAGATTATTCAACAACAAATCAAATTGTTTGTTGAACGACGGTTGCGGCTGAATGTGAAATTCGAATTTTTTGTTAGTTCTAAAAATAGCTTTTGGACTCAATTCCACAATGGAGAAATCCAACGCTCTTTTTATAAACTCCGTTTGATTCAAGAACAATTGTTCCGGCGTCGAACGTTTTATTTCCTGCGACAATTTTGCGAAAGCTTCTTCGGCTTTGCCAAATTGTTTGTCTAATTGCGATAAAAAATCTTCGGTATTCTGGATAAAAATCACCGTTTTCTCCGAGATATAATCCAGGAAACTTTCTCGGTTTTCCTGAAAAACTTTGTTTTCCACATTTGGAATTATTGTGATTTTCTTCTGTTGCAAAATCGACAATTGAGTCGCTACATCAAAACTACGGATGCTTTCGACTTCGTCTCCAAAAAACTCAATTCGGTACGGATTATCATTCGAAAATGAAAACACATCAACGATTCCTCCACGAACCGAAAATTCTCCGGGTTCTGTAATGAAATCAACTCTTTTAAATTCATATTCGAATAAAACTTCGTTGATAAAATCGATGGAAATCTTGTCACTAACAGCAACTTTCAACGTGTTTTTATCCAATTCTTTTCGGGTAACCACTTTCTCGAATAAGGCTTCGGGATAGGTGACAATAACGGCCGGTTTTTTACGGGAATTGATTCGGTTTAACACTTCGGCGCGAAGCAAAACATTGGCATTATCGGTATCTTCGATTTCGTAAGGGCGACGAAATGAACCGGGATAAAAAAGTACATCTTGCTCCCCAATCATTTGTTCCAAATCATTCAAATAATACGCCGCTTCTTCTTTATTGTTTAAAACAATTAAAAAAGGAAGTTCGGCTTTCTTGAAAACAGATCGAATTACAAACGAAAGTGCAGAACCCAAAAGTCCCGACAGTTGCATTTTGACTTGGTTGTTTTCCAATAAACGAGCAACAATTTGCTGGGTTTTTGGCGAATTATCGTAGGTATTGTATAAGGCTGTTTTACTCAACGCGTGGCAGATTTGGGTCGATAACTGGTGTATTAGGAATGGCTCTTGTGGTGTCCATCATTTTCAATAAATCAGATTCCCCTTCTTCAAGCGGAATTCTACTTTTCTCCACAATTTTGTCCATTTGTCTTTGTAACGAAACCAATTCCAAGTTGATTTCTGATACTAATAATGTCACTTTTTTATCCGGAATATTATCCAAATGAATGAATAAATCCAACAAACGTACTTTAGTGATTAAAGTCGAAATCCTACTTTTTATTTGAGGTTTATTGTATTCATACGGAATATTGGTGTTCAAAGCCATTACTTTTTTAGAAAGTGCTTTCGATTTTTGCTGAAAAGCACCAATGGTTTTTTTAGGTTTCAAGGCTAGTTCAGCCAAAAAAATGCGCCATTCATTCCAGGATGCAATGCTTTTTTCAGAAGCTTCCGTTACAGGTGTGTCATAAAAAACCCAACCTTTCTCTATGTTTTTGAAAATGACTTCTCTTTTTTGCATCTCTTTTTTATTTTCGGCAATACGTTTTTGATTGTCATTTTTACAGGACAACAAAAGAAAAACCAGAGAAAAGAAAACTGCTATTTTATATTTCATGTGTGGCTATTTATCGTTTTTTTAATGGCTGAATGTAATTCACATACGCTCTTAATTTTATAAATTAGAACGAGTTATGCTCCTTTAAAAATTTCCATTAATTAAGCTACAAAGTTACAAAGTAAATTTACAATTACGAATTACCGCATAGGAATAACAATCTAATATTCTTGAAGCAGTTTTTGTGTTTAAAAAGTCATAAATTAAGAAATAGAACTCCTTTTTAAATACTATTTTAAGAAATTCACATTGTTTTTAATCAAAATTATGTTATTTGCGAAAACGTTATCTTTGTTTTTCAAAACAGACAAAAATGAGTACTAAAATATTGATTATTGGAGCTTGCGGACAAATTGGAACGGAGCTTACCCAAAAGCTGCGGCAACTACACGGAACAGAAAACGTAATTGCTTCGGATATCCGAAAGTTAAATATTGATGTTGTCAATTCCGGTCCATTTGAAGTGGTGAACGCTTTAGATTTCAATCAAATTGAACATTTGGTAGAATTACACCAAATTGACGAAGTGTATTTGATGGCGGCATTATTATCGGCTACAGCCGAGAAAAACCCGGCATTTGCTTGGGACTTAAATATGAATTCGTTGTTTCACGTTTTGAATTTGGCGAAAGCCGGAAAAATAAAAAAAATATTCTGGCCTTCGAGTATTGCGGTTTTTGGACCAACAACTCCTAAAGAAAATACGCCACAATATACCATTATGGAACCTTCAACGGTGTACGGAATCAGCAAACAAGCAGGCGAAAGATGGTGCGAATACTACCATAATATTTTTGGTGTGGATGTAAGAAGCATCCGTTATCCGGGTTTAATCAGCTGGTCATCGCCTCCTGGTGGCGGAACTACGGATTATGCAGTAGATATTTTTCACAAAGCACTTTCGGATAAAACATACGAATGCTTTTTATCTTCAGAAACTAAAATGCCGATGATGTATATGGATGATGCCATTGCTGCGACCATCCAAATTATGCAAGCGCCGGTAGACCAAATAAAAATTCATTCTTCGTATAATCTAGCTGCAATGAGCTTTACGCCAACAGAGATTGCTGCCGAAATCAAGAAACACATTCCTGAATTTACCATTACATACAAACCGGATTTCCGTCAAAAAATAGCCGACAGCTGGCCAGCGAGTATTGATGACGCTGAAGCCAGAAAAGACTGGAACTGGAAACATGAATTTGATTTGGAAAGCATGACGGTTGATATGCTAGAACATTTGAAATAGATCTATTAAATATAAAAAATGCCACAAAATTTAGGTTTTGCGGCATTTTTTGTAATGGTAAAATTTGAAATCATTTAAATTCAATACATTATTTTTTGAAAATAATCATCTAATTTTTTACAGCTTTTGTAATGCATTCTAACAATGGCCTATCATCTTGCACCATATAGAAATCAAAAACAACTGAATCATTTGGGTTAAGTTTTAGTGGCTTAATTTCAATTGTTCTGTAGCCAAAACCTGTCACCTCCATTCTTAACAATTCATAATCGACTTTTAGACTATAAGTGCTTGCATTATCTACACGGATATTTTCACAATCTCTTTTAATCCAATAAGTCAAATTACTTAAAGGTTTACCGTTTAATGCCTTTACATTAATCGTAACATTATTATTTGATTTTGTGTGTCTTTTATGCAATGCAATTGTGTAAAAAGAATCATTGTAAGTTGGGAGCTTCTTTTTAACATCGCAGCTAAAAATAATTGTACATAATAATACAAGAATATACTTATTTATTTTAATTAGTTTGTTCATTACAAATTATTTTTGTTCCATTTTGAATTATACTATCGCCGTTAAAATCTTTTCCAATTGCTTCATAAGCGATAACATTGATTATCCTTTCTTTTGTTGCATTATCAAGTTTTTCAAATGCTGCTGTTTTATACAGCCCAGCCCAAGACATATCATCGTAAAATTGCTTTGTCAAATTATATCCTTTAGAAATACCATATTCTTGCAATGATATAGAAATATTCGAACTGAACTTACGAACAAATTCTTCATGATGCGCCAAATTTAAATCTTGTGTTTTAGCAAATTCAACAACTAAATCCGCAAAATCTATATTTGCTTTCGTTATATCATTTGCGAAAAATGATACAAGATAAGCATGTATTCCCTCATGCATGATAGTTCTTGCCCAGGATAAATCCGTCGCATTTGGAAAGGAAAGAGGATGGAATGTTGAAATTGCCGACTTGCTTGCAGTATCGTATACAGATGATGTAGAGCCAGTTGTGGAAAGAAATTTTGAATTATCACTTTTAATAGTCCAATTATAACATGGTTCTTCACCAGAAAATGTTTTAATAATTGATGCAATTTTACCTTCCTTAAGATTCTTGAGATCAAGCAGAACTTGGGTCAAACAAGGGTTTAATTCACTATCATCGATTTTGTCTTCAAAATCCTCCTCTTCGGCAACCACAGGTTCTGCTCCACTACCCCCTCCGCCTCCGCCAAAACCCCAATTAAGAAGAGAACTACTGCTGGAATCTAACTCCCAAGAATACACGTAAAGGTAAGCCACGGTCAGACTTTGAACTGGTTTTCTTGCAGGAATTATTACTTCTTGCAGCTCTATTGGCTCCGTAGCGTATGCTGTTGTGGATTTGCTTTCTATTTTATTTGTTGTACTAGTAGATGGCTTTTTTATAAATTTAGAGATAATGTATCCATTTTTCATTCTAAATCCCTTAAAAAAGTCACCGTTTATGCTAGTAATCAGTACTCGACCTGAGAACTCATTTGTGCTTTGAGCAACATCAGGATACATTGTAAAAACAACACTTTTTAATGTGTCGTTTACTGTAAGCAACAGTACTCTACTATTTTGTTGTTTATCACTATCTGGTAAAGGAATTACAGTTAACAGCTGATCGCTATTTGTTATTTTTTCTAGTGTTATCGCATCATAATTAGACAAAGTAGTCGTTTTGGATGTTTTGTTACCATTAACTTTTAGAGGATTTTGTTGTAAAAACTGAATCGCCTGCTCTCTCGACACGGTTTGAATATTTGATTCATTTTGTAACAACGCCTCTTCTGTACTACAAGACTGCATAAAACAAAGGGTAAAACTCATAAAAAAGAAAACGATTTTCCGCCTTATTTCATTTGTTTGTTTGTTTGTTTGTTTGTTTGTTTGTTTGTTTGTTTGTTTGTTTGTTTGTTTTCATATTTTTTTTAATTAGTTACTATTTCATAAAAATAAGTAATGTTTTACAAGTTACAATACCCACTTTTAGTGATATTTAAAAAATAAAAATAGCCGACAGTTGGCCGGCGAGTATTGATGACGCTGAAGCAAGAAAGGACTGGGGATGGAAACATGAATTCAATTTAGAAAGTATGACTACAGATATGCCATAACATTTGAAATAGTTTCCTTAAAAATAAAGCCAAAAAAAGTCTAGTTCAAGAACTAGACTTTTTTTATGGGGTTTCGATAGAATTACTTTATCTCATAAGTGTTATTTTCCATTTTTAAATCGGCCATTAATCCACTTGGATCAATCGTTATTTTCTTGATGGAAGCTTTTGATTTCGCAATGTTGAATTCAAAGGTTGGGTACGCCCAAGCCCAATCATTCAAAACCGTTCTTTTTACTGCAGGATTTGGATTTTCTTTTTCAAAACTCATCATGCGCAACGGGATGTAGAAACTTTCTGTTGTTCCGTCCGTATATTCCACTGTCAAATCTATCGGCATTGGCATTCTTCCAATTCTTTCTAGAGTAACGGTTGTTTTATCCGCATTTTCCTTTACTTCTTTGATCCCATAATCAATAGTATTGGTAGTTTCAGTCCAATCCACTAAATACCAATCCAGATTTGCTCCAGAAACTCTTTCGGCAGATCTTTTGATATCATTTGGCGTAGGATGTTTGAATTTGAAATCGCTGTAATATTTTTTCAACGTTTTAAATAAATTTTCTTTACCTATTAAGTATATCAATTGTGCTAAGAAAATTTCACCTTTACTGTAGGAAGTAACGCTGTAGACTCTGTTTTCATCAAAACGATCCGCATGAGTTCCCTGTGGCAATTCTTTTCCTGAATTTACCATTGCAAAATACCCTTTATAAGCTGCTGCAAATGGGTTTTCTACTTTTTTATCGGCAATTTCATTAAGTCCAAAATCTTCCAGAAATGAGGTAAATCCTTCATCCATCCATCCGTGTTTTGATTCATTGGAAGCCAAAATATGCTGGAACCAAGAATGTGCCATTTCATGTGCGGTTACTCCTAGCAACCCATCAAACGTACCTTGACCCAAAATCAACGTACACATGGCATATTCCATTCCACCATCGCCACCTTGAATCACAGAATATTGTTTATACGGATAATCTCCAACCGTTTTGTTGTAAATTTCCATCAACTGAACCGTTTTTGGTTGCAGGTTTTTCCAGTTTTGAATGTATTTTGGATTGTTTTTATACAAGAAATGTAAATCGACACCATTAGGTGCTTTTACTACATCATGAATGTAATTCTTATCAGCAGCCCAAGTAAAATCATGAACCATTGGCGCATTAAAATGCCAAGTCAAAGTTTTTGTTTTCTTTGGAACAGACACAACAACACCTTGGTCTTGATAACCGTGACCAATTTCGTTTTTATTTTGCAAATAACCGGTACCTCCTAAAACATAATCTTTATCAATAGTAATGTTTACGTCAAAATTTCCCCAAACGCCATGAAACTCTCTGGCGATATAAGGATCAGCATGCCAACCTTCAAAATCAAATTCAGCCAGTTTTGGATACCATTGCGCCATTGATAATTCTACGCCTTCGGCATTATTTCTACCGGAACGACGAATCTGAATGGGAACCTGACCATCAAAATCTAATGTGAATGTAGTTTTTGAATTTGGTAGAATTGGCTTAGCCAAAGTCACTTCAAGGATAGTCCCAATCTCTTTTGCACTAGCAACTGCTCCGTCTTGCTTGAAATTAGAAATTCGTAAGTAACCAATTTCATTTGGTTTCAAATTTTTAATGCGGCTTTCTTTGACTTCTTTATCACCAACTTTTACTTTGGTGACCATTCTGCCGTCTGGATCTTTGATGCTTTGGATTCTAGCATCCATTTCGCTTCCGGGCTGAAAGGCATTATTAAATAGGTGATAATATACTTTTCTCAAAGTATCAGGAGAATTATTGGTGTAAACCAATTCCTGTTTTCCTTTGTATTGGTATGTTTTTACATCCATAGACACATCCATTTTGTAATCGACATGCTGCTGCCAATACGTACCGTTTTGAGCCAAAAGACTTCCAAAACTTAAGGATAAAATAGAAACTAAAAGTAATTTTTTCATGTAGGTTAAAATAAAAATGGAAGGGCAAATTGCCCTTCCAAAAGTAATGAATTCTTAAAATATTATTTAGACATTTTTTCTGCCATCAGTAAAGCGTTGTATGCATTTACTATTTTTCCTGATTTAGACAGAGCAGTAAAAGAACGTGTGTCATTTGCTTTTCCTCCTACAATAACATCCGTTGTAATTGCAACTCCTGAATCCATCAAAATATGCTTCACTTGTTGAGCAGATAATTTTGGATAGTACGAACGAATTAAAGCGGCAACTCCGGCAGCATTTGGTGCAGCCATTGAAGTCCCTTGTAAATATTTATAAGTATTGCTTGGAGTTGTAGCGTAGATTTTTACTCCAGGAGCAAAAACGTCAACATTAATTTTTCCAATGTTAGAAAAACGAGCCACCACTTTATTTCCGTATTCAAAATTCAACGCACCAATTGTGATTAAATTATCTGCAAACTCTGTTACTTTATCTTGAGAATCGTTAGGGAAGTTTTCTGCATAATCAATGTCTTTTGCATCATTACCAGCTGCGTGAACGATTAATACATCTTTTTTCTCAGCATATTTTATAGCATCATAAACCCATTGCTTGTGTGGAGAAAAGCTTTTTCCAAAACTTCCGTTGATTACTTTGGCACCATTATCTACTGCATAACGAATTCCAAGTGCAATATCTTTATCATACTCGTCACCGTCTGGCACTGCACGAACGGTAAGAATCTGAACATTATTAGCAACACCATCACCACCTAATACGTTGTTTCTAGTTTGAGCAACAATTCCGGCAACGTGTGTTCCATGAAGAATCTCGTTCTTGTCTGGTCCCATCACATTATTGTTTCCGTATTTTGTATCAGTGATATCATTTGGATTATCTCCTACTACTTTACGGTAATCTGTTTTCAGATTGTCTCCATTTATAAGTGCAACCTGATCCTCTAGTTGTTTTTGAACAGCAACTTTTAGTTCCGCTATTGGCAATCCATAAGAAAGCATTTGTTGCATAGCTGCTTTGCTCTTTTGTGTTGCCGGTTCTTGTGAAACAATTGCATTTACCTCCTCAATTGTGTAAACTGGTTTACCAAAATGTTTTGCCAAAACAGCATCACTTGCAGCAATAGTCTCTAACATTTGCTCTGAGCGTGTTTTTCCCGCAACTGCATCAGCAATTTTTTTATCATTCAATGCTTTAGCCTCTTGATACGTAGCGCTATCAACTAAGGTTTTATCTTTAATGATTCTTTCATATTCCAGATTCTCTTTGGTACTATCTCCAAGAAAATTCCATCCATGAATATCATCGATATATCCGTTTTTGTCATCGTCAATTCCGTTTCCGGCGATTTCTTTTGTATTGGTCCAAAGTACCGATTTCAAATCTTCGTGTTCGATATCTACACCAGAATCTACAATTCCAACAATAACTGGAACGCCTTTTTTGCCTTTCAATAATTCAGCATAAGCCTTGTCAACACTCATTCCAGGAATAGTATCAGTTACGATATCCAGATGACTCCAACGTTTCAAGTCATTTTCAGCAATTGGTGCCTTTTTTTTAATGTTTAAAGGTGCGCTTATGGCAACTAGTCCAGAATTAGTGGTATTTGAAACTTGTTTTGAAGCGCCACATCCTACTAATGCTAAAAGAGCAAAAGCAGAAATGTAAATAGGTTTAATGGTATTCATCGAAAATGTTTTTGTTAATTTTGAAATATTTGTCTAAAATAATTTTTTTTGTTACAAAAGGAGTTATGATTAACACTATGTTAAGATTTGTTCGCAAGTAAAAACTTCTGCCAACCGAACGCCTTTTTCTGTTTTTTGTACGGTTATTATTTCATTATGCGCGTCGTGCTCCAAGAACAAATAATAATTATTATCAGCCGCCGCATTCATGAATTTTTCTTTTTCTGGCATGGTCAATAAAGGTCGGGTGTCATATCCCATCACATACGGAATTGGAATATGCCCGGCTGTTGCCAATAAATCAGCGCAAAAAACGATGGTCTTATCCTTATATTGAATGTGCGGAATCATTTGCTTCTCGGTATGTCCATCTGCAAAGAAGATGCCAAAACCCAGCTCTGATGTTGCCAAAAAATCTCCTTCCGGTCTTTGGATAAAATGCAGCTGCCCACTTTCCTGCATCGGCAAAATATTTTCGGATAGAAAAGACGCTTTTTCTCTGACATTGGGTTTTGTTGCCCATTCCCAGTGATTTTCATTAGACCAGAATTTAGCATTTTTAAACGCCGGTTCATAACCGGTTTTATCAGCGTTCCATTGAACACTTCCTCCGCAATGGTCAAAATGCAAATGCGTCATAAAAACATCGGTGATATCGTCACGATGAAAACCATATTTTGCCAACGATTTATCCATGGAATGTGTTCCCCAAAGCGAATAATAACCAAAAAACTTCTCTGATTGTTTGTTTCCCATTCCGGTATCAATCAAAATCAATCGGTTGCCATCTTCAATCAATAAACAGCGTGCCGCAATATCAATCAGGTTATTTTCATCGGCTGGATTGGTTTTATTCCAAATAGTCTTTGGCACTACGCCAAACATTGCGCCACCATCTAGTTTAAAATTTCCGGTTTCTATAGGGTATAGTTTCATTTTTTTATTTTTTTCGAGAGGAACCAAAGTTAAGAAATTCAAACGCTTTTACTGGTCGCAAATAGCTTTTTTCTATTTTTGCATTAGTTATAAAAATGTTATCAATTATGGAAAAAGCTTTTTATACACTATCTTTGTGCTTAATTTAGACAAAATCAATATAAGCTATGATAAAAGTTTCTGACACAGCAAGAAAAAAAATCATCGATTTAATGAAAGATGATGGTTTTGATGCTGCAATTGACTACGTAAGAGTAGGTGTAAAAAGCGGCGGATGTTCTGGATTGTCTTATGATTTAAAATTTGATAAAACAAAAAGCGACGACGATAAAATTTTTGTAGACAACGATATCACTATCGCTGTTGAAAAAAAATCATTCCTTTATTTAGCCGGGACAATTTTAGAATTTTCAGGTGGAATAAACGGAAAAGGATTTGTTTTCAATAACCCAAACGCAAACAGAACTTGTGGTTGCGGAGAATCATTTTCATTATAGTCGAATGTCGAAAGTCATAAAGTCGAAAGACTTGCAATGACTTTAAAACTTTAGACTTTAAAACTTTAAGACAAAAAATATGTCAAAATACACAGAAGACGACTTAAAAATCGAACTCGAAAACAAAGAATACGAATACGGATTTTACACCGAATTAGAATCAGAAACGTTTCCTATTGGTTTAAATGAAGATATCGTTCGCGCCATTTCGCACAAAAAAGGAGAACCTCAATGGATGACCGATTGGCGCCTTGAGGCTTTTCGTGCTTGGGAGCAAATGACAGAGCCAGAATGGGCAAATGTGCATTATACCAAACCTGATTTTCAGGCTATTTCCTATTATTCAGCTCCAAAAGCGGTAGATCCTAATAAAACATTGGACGATGTAGATCCGGAACTTTTAGAAATGTACAAAAAGTTAGGCATCTCGGTCGATGAGCAAAAGATGATGAATAATGTGGCAATGGATATCGTAGTTGATTCGGTTTCAGTAGCGACTACATTCAAGAAAACATTAGGCGAAAAAGGAATTATCTTCATGAGTATTTCTGAAGCCATCAAAGAGCATCCAGAATTAGTTCGTAAATATTTAGGAACGGTTGTACCACAAAAAGACAACTTTTATGCAGCCTTGAATTCGGCAGTTTTCTCTGATGGGTCTTTCTGTTATATTCCAAAAGGTGTTCGTTGCCCAATGGAACTTTCGACATATTTTAGAATCAACCAAGCAGGAACAGGACAATTCGAAAGAACATTATTAGTTGCTGACGAAGGTAGTTATGTTTCCTATTTAGAGGGTTGTACTGCTCCAAGTCGTGATGAAAATCAATTGCACGCTGCTGTAGTGGAACTAATCGCTTTGGACGATGCCGAAATCAAATATTCAACAGTACAAAACTGGTATCCTGGAAACAAAGAAGGTAAAGGTGGGGTTTATAATTTTGTGACCAAAAGAGGAATCTGCGAGAAAAACGCAAAAATTTCTTGGACTCAAGTTGAAACTGGTTCAGCGATAACTTGGAAATATCCTTCTGTTATTTTAAAAGGAGATAATTCAACCGGAGAATTTTATTCGATTGCGGTTACCAATAATTTCCAACAAGCCGATACAGGAACCAAAATGATCCATTTAGGTAAAAACACTAAATCGACCATTATTTCTAAAGGAATTTCTGCCGGAAGATCACAAAACAGTTATAGAGGTTTAGTTCGAATTTCACCAAATGCAGATAACGCCAGAAACTTTTCACAATGTGACTCGTTGTTAATGGGGAATAATTGTGGCGCACATACTTTCCCTTATATCGAAAGTAAAAATCCATCGGCAAAAATAGAACATGAGGCTACGACAAGTAAAATTGGCGAAGACCAAGTTTTCTATTGCAACCAACGTGGAATTCCAACTGAAAAAGCTATTGCTTTAATCGTAAACGGTTTCAGTAAAGATGTATTGAATAAGTTACCAATGGAATTCGCCGTAGAAGCACAAAAATTATTAGAAATTTCGTTAGAAGGTTCAGTAGGATAAAAATTTGTTTAAAGTTTAAGGTTTAAAGTTGAGCAACTTATGATTAACTTTAAACCTTAAACAAAAATGAATGGCGACAATAACTAGGTTTGAAGATTTAGAAATTTGGAAAGAGGCTAGAAGACTCGCTAAAGAAATTCATATTATTTCTGTAGAATCAGATTTAAAAAATGATTTCAGATTTAAAGATCAAATAAAAGCATCATCAGGCTCAGTAATGGATAATATTGCTGAAGGTTTTGAGAGAAACGGAAATTTAGAGTTTAGACAGTTTTTGTCTATCGCAAAAGGATCCGCTGGAGAAACCAGGTCGCAATTATATCGAGTTTTGGATTATAAATACATCAATGAAGAAAAGTTTGAAATTTTAAAAACTGACTTCGAAAATTTAAGTGGAAAAATAAACAATTTTATATCATATTTAAACAAGAAAGATTTTAAAGGCACCAAGTTTCAGTAAACACGAGAACTTTAAACTTTAAACTTTAAACAAAGAAAACATGTTAAGTATAAAAAATTTACACGCCTCGATAGGTGACAAAGAAATATTAAAAGGAATCAACCTTGAAGTAAAAGCAGGAGAAATTCATGCGATTATGGGACCAAACGGTGCTGGAAAAAGTACGCTTGCTTCTATCATTGCTGGAAACGAAAACTACGAAGTAACCGAAGGTGAAATCTCTTTAGACGGAGAAGACCTTTCTGATTTGGCACCAGAAGAAAGAGCACACAAAGGTGTTTTTCTTTCATTCCAATACCCCGTAGAGATTCCAGGAGTTTCAGTAACGAACTTCATGAGAACTGCCATCAACGAAACACGTAAAGCAAACGGTCAGGAAGAAATGCCTGCAAACGAAATGCTAAAAGTGATTCGTGAAAAATCAGAATTATTAGAAATTGACCGTAAATTTCTTTCTCGTTCCCTAAACGAAGGTTTTTCTGGTGGAGAGAAAAAACGTAACGAAATTTTCCAAATGGCGATGTTGGAACCAAAATTGGCTATTCTTGATGAAACCGATTCTGGACTTGATATTGATGCCTTACGTATTGTTGCAAATGGTGTTAACAAACTAAAAAGTGACAAAAATGCAATCGTAGTGATTACGCACTACCAAAGATTGTTAGACTATATCGTTCCTGATTTCGTTCACGTGTTGTACAACGGAAAAATTGTAAAATCCGGAGGAAAAGAACTAGCACACGAACTAGAAGAAAAAGGATACGACTGGATTAAACAAGAACAAGAAGCTTAAAAATTTGTTTGAAGTTTAAAGTTTAAAGTTGCCTCGAGATAACTTTAAACATTTAAACCTTAAACTTTAAACAATCAAAAAATGGAATTGAAAGAAAAATTACTATCGTCTTTTATGGCTTTTGAAGAGCGTGTAGATGTTCACTCTGAACTTCATGACGTGAGAACTGCCGCCATAAAAAACTTTGAAGATAAAGGTTTCCCAACCAAAAAAGACGAAGCTTGGAAATACACTTCGCTAAATGCCATCTTAAAAAATGACTTTACCGTTTTTCCAAAACAAGAAAATGCTGTTGAATTCAACCACGTAAAAAAATACTTTTTACACGAAATAGACACCTATAAAGTAGTGTTTATTGATGGTGTTTTCAGTTCGCATTTGTCGGCAACCACACACGAAGGGATTGATGTTTGCTTGATGTCATCGGCATTGACCAAACCAAAATACAAAATGATTATTGATACTTATTTTAATCAAATTGCCAACAAAGAGGAAAGTTTGACTTCATTGAATACGGCTTTCGCTATTGAAGGTGCGTATATCAATATTCCAAAAAACAAAGTAGCGGATAAACCAATTGAGATTATGTATTTCTCAACAGGAAATGAAGCGGCACTTTTGGTTCAGCCAAGAAACTTGGTGATTGTGGGTGAAAATTCACATGTTCAAATTATTGAGCGTCATCAAAGTTTAAACGAAAACCCTGTTTTAACGAATTCTGTTACCGAGATTTTTGCTCAAAAACGCGCGATTGTTGATTATTACAAAATTCAAAACGATACGCTTGAAGCAAATTTAATCGACAATACGTTTGTTTCTCAACAAAAAGAAAGTCACGTTTCCGTACATACTTTTTCTTTTGGAGGAAACTTAACGAGAAACAACTTGAATTTTTATCACTTTGGAGAACGATTGACAAGTACATTAAACGGAATCACAATTATTGGCGAAAAACAACACGTAGATCATTATACTTTAGTAAAACATTCTGCTCCAAATTGCGAAAGTTTCCAAGATTATAAAGGAATTTATTCTGATCGTTCTACGGGCGTTTTCAATGGAAAAGTGTATGTGGAAAAAGATGCTCAAAAAACAAATGCGTTCCAAAAAAGCAATAACATTTTATTGAGCGACAAAGCGACTATAAATGCTAAACCACAATTAGAGATTTTTGCCGATGACGTAAAATGTTCTCACGGTTGTACTATCGGACAATTAGATGAAACGGCAATGTTCTATATGCAACAACGCGGAATTCCTAAAAAAGAAGCCAAAGCATTATTGATGTATGCATTCTCTAATGCAGTTATCGAAAACATAAAAATACCGGAACTTAAAAAACGAATTACAACTATTATCGCCACAAAATTAGGTGTAAAATTGGGATTTGATTTGTAATTTTTAAACACAAGGTTCACTTAAGATTTACGCAAAGGGCACAAGGTTTTTACTAAACTTTGTGCCTTTTGCGGTTAATTTTTAGTCTCTAACTGCAATAATAAACATTATAATTCCTATAAAAAGCAATACAAGACCTCCAAAAAAACAAAATGCATTTATTATTGGTAACCTAAATTCGTAGAATAACCTAAACCTATTAAAAACCAACCTCCAATTATCATTAAAACTGATTGTAAAACTTTATTCTTTATCATAAAAATTATTTCTTCACACTTTCAATTATCCCTTTCAACATTCCGTTAAAATCAAAATTAGATTCTTCCTTTAAACCCATTCTTACAATCACTAAATCAAGAGACGGAATAATCGCCACCATTTGTCCTTGAAAACCGCTGCAGTAATACATATCTCTTGGCACATCCGGGAAATGTCCGCCGGCATTGAGCCAAAAGTGTCCGCCATATCTTCCATTGGAAGTATTTGTTGGAGTTGCAGTGTATTTCGCCCAGCTTTCGTTGAAAATTTGCTCCCCGTTCCAATTGCCTTTGTGCAAATACAACAACCCGAATTTTGACCAATCTCTCGTTGTAGCCCAGCCGTAGGAGGAACCTACGTAATTTCCCGCCATATCCGTTTCGATTACCATAGAATTCATTCCAATTTTATCAATCAATGCCGAATACCAAAAATCTAGATATTGCTGATGCGTTTTAAACTGCTTGCGCAAAATCCCAGACAGTAAATTCGTGGTTCCTGAAGAATAATTCCAACGCATATTGGGTTTATATTCCGCTAGTTTTTCTAATTGCGAGCGGGTCATATCTTCAGACTGAAAAAGCATTTTGGTGGCATCAGAAATTGTCGCATAATCTTCCACCCATTGTAAACCGGAATTCATGTGCAGCAAGTCACTTGTTGTGATCAATTTTCGGTTGTCATTTACCCATTCTGGAATTGGAGCAGGATCATCAATGTCAAATTTTCCTTGTTTTTCCAAAATTCCAAACATAGCACTAGTAATACTCTTGGTCATAGACCAACCCAGTATTTTGCTGTTTTTAGTAAATCCAGTATCGTATTTTTCGGCAATGATTTTGTCTTTATAAATTACTAAAAGGGAACGTGTTCTTTTTTTGATTTGCCCTTTTGTATCAAAAGCATTGGCAACAGCCGCACTCAATTTAGCATAATCAACATTTGTAAAAACCGTATCTTTTGGTTCATTAATTCCATACGGAAAAGGTAAATCATTCTTCAATTTTGTTCTTTTTGGAACCAAATACGGTTTAGTCACATCAAAATCATCGTTGATTAAAGTCGCTCCCAAACCTTCACGGTAAATTGCTTTTCGTTCTTTCAAACCATAAACCGAAGCAACTGCAAACTTTCCTGCGTCTTCAATTTTGTTTCTGGCCAAATCAATCATATCGATATCGTTGTCGCCTTTCTCAATCATTTCCTGCGAACGATTATCAATAAAATGCCCCGAAGCGATACTTTTGGCTGAAAAGCCAGAAATTAAATCCAGTTTTGGATAAGTAGTGAACCCAATATAAAAGATTCCGATAAAAGAAGCAAAACCAACGAACTTGAAGAATTTTTTCATAGAGAATTAATTTGAAGCAATTTAATAAAAAAGAACTACATTTTTGAAACACTTAGTAATACTGAAAAATGATTTTTATGCGAATAACTATTTTTTCAAAACGATTAAGAAATTAAGTTTCGTTAAGAATTAATACTTAATTTTTCTTAATTTTTTAATGGTTAAATTTATAAAGAGAAATTGTTTCATGAAATCTTCCGATTTAACAAAAAGTAAGATTTGATGTCGTATTATATTTTTCTAAATCGTGAATAGTAATAACTTTTATTAACAAGTGTTTTGTCAAAAATTAATTCCAATTTCACTACTTTTGTATTTAGAAAAATTCTAAATAATGAGAGGCTAATTTCAACTTAGTCTGTCAAAAAAAATGTAGAATACTGGCAATCTATTTGACCAATAAAAACATTAAAAACAAGCCGAAAAAATGTTAGACATTAATAAAATTAGAGCCGACTTCCCTATTCTTTCACAAAAAGTAAACGGAAAACCATTGGTTTATTTCGACAACGGAGCTACTTCGCAAAAACCACAAGTGGTGATTGATGCGATTTCAAAATATTATCAGGAAATCAATGCCAACATTCATCGTGGCGTTCACACGTTAAGTCA
This sequence comes from Flavobacterium algoritolerans, assembly GCF_030010385.1. Lineage (NCBI taxonomy): Bacteria > Pseudomonadati > Bacteroidota > Flavobacteriia > Flavobacteriales > Flavobacteriaceae > Flavobacterium > Flavobacterium algoritolerans. Next base: position 916,524 of record NZ_JASCRZ010000001.1, read on the forward strand.
ATTAGCAACTGATGCATACGAGATTTCACGCGGTAAACTTCAAAATCACATCAATGCAAAATTTGCCCATGAAGTTCTTTTCACTTCGGGTACAACGCATGGAATAAATTTAGTTGCCAACGGATTTGCTTCGATTTTGAAACCAGGCGATGAAGTTTTAGTTTCGGCATTGGAACACCACAGCAATATTGTGCCTTGGCAAATGTTATGCGAGAAAACGGGAGCAACTTTGCGCGTGATTCCAATGAATGAAAATGGCGAATTAATCATGTCAGAATATGACAAATTACTTTCGGATAAAACGAAGATTGTAACCGTAAATCACATTTCGAATGCTCTTGGAACGGTCAATCCAATTAAATATATGATTGACAAAGCGCATGAAATTGGAGCGGCGATTTTGATTGACGGAGCGCAAGCTGTTCCGCATTTGAAACCAGATGTTCAGGAATTAGATTGTGATTTTTACGTTTTTTCAGGACATAAAATATGTGGGCCAACAGGAACCGGAATTTTATATGGAAAAGAAGCTTGGTTAAATAAATTACCACCCTATCAAGGTGGAGGCGAAATGATTAAGGAAGTGACTTTCGAGAAAACTACTTATGCGGAGTTACCTCATAAATTTGAGGCCGGAACACCAAATATTGCTGGAGGAATCGTTCTGGGAACTGCTGTTGATTATATGAATGAAGTTGGTTTTGACAACATTCAACAGCAAGAAAAAGAATTACTGGAATACGGAACGAAACGATTATTGGAAATTGAAGGTTTAAAGATTTTTGGTACCGCCAAAGAAAAAACTTCCGTAATTTCGTTTAACATTGAAGGAATTCATCCGTACGACATTGGCACCATAATTGACAAATTAGGAATAGCAGTACGAACAGGCCATCACTGCGCCCAACCTATAATGAATTTTTTTAATATTCCGGGAACTATACGAGCATCATTTGCTTTTTATAATACCAAAGAAGAAATTGATGTTATGGTTGAAGCTATTAAAAAAGCGCAACTCATGTTGTCTTAAAAAATTAAAAATATCAACACATGAAAATTCTATCCTTATTATTTCTGACTATTTTTCTGGGCAACGGTTGCGATAGCGCCAAATCGCAAGATATTGAAACCGCTGTTATTGAATACACGGCCAACACAAGAGGGTTTTATCAAAAAATAACAGTAAAAAATCAGATGCTGACGGTTTCAAAAGACAGAGACGGAAATGATAAAGCGGTACCAACAAAAATTTCAGATGCCGACTGGAAAGAATTAGTGGATTGTTTTAAAAAGGTGGAATTAGATAGTTTATCCAAATTAAAAGCGCCATCCGAAAAACGTTTTTATGATGGTGCAGCGATCGCGAATTTGAAAATTACCTTCAAGGAAAAAGCCTATGAAACGAATAGTTTTGATCATGGTTTTCCGCCAAAAGAAATTAAGAAATTAGTCAATACGATAACGTCATTAGCTAAAGAATAAAACTGAAATAAATTCAGCATAGTATGAAAATTAAAGAGATACAAGAGGAAATTGTTGATGAGTTCTCCATGTTCGACGACTGGATGGAGCGTTATGAATACATAATCGAATTAGGAAAAAAACTTCCTTTAATCAAAGAAGAATTCAAAACAGAAAACAATCTGATTAAAGGCTGCCAGTCAAAAGTGTGGTTGCAAGGAGAACAAACGGATGACAAAATTGTTTTCACTGCCGATAGCGATGCCATTTTGACCAAAGGAATTATTGCGATATTAATTCGGACTTTTTCCAATCAAAAAGCATCTGATATTCTCGAAGCCGACATGAATTTTATTGACGAAATAGGTTTGAAAGAACATTTATCACCAACGCGCGCTAACGGCTTGGTATCGATGATAAAAAATATAAAAATGTATGCTTTGGCATTCAACACGCAGAATTGATTTCAAACTAATTCGTTTAACCATATAAGACATTTAAGGTCATATAAGTCAGAATAAAAAACGGAAAATTTATGACCAAAACATCTTTAAAAGATTTAATTTATCAGGTTAATGGTTGTGCTATAGAAGTACATAAACATCTTAGTCCCGGTCTTTTAGAAAGTGTTTATCATACATGTTTAAAAAAAGAATTGACAATTAGAGGTTTTGAATTTCAAACTGAACTTACAATTCCTGTTTATTATAAAGGTTTAGAACTTGAAACAGGATTAAGATGTGACTTATTGGTTGAAAAAAGTTTAGTAGTTGAACTTAAAGCAGTCGAAAAAGTTTTACCAATACATGAAGCCCAAATTTTAACCTATATGACCCTTTTAGAAATTCCTATAGGATTAATGATAAATTTCAATGTAACACATATTTTTAAAGAAGGACAAAAAACATATGTCAACGAAAGATATAGATATCTGGATGAATAAAAAACAAAAATAGCAGACTTTAAGTACGATTTAATCAAGCTAAATAATAAAAAAAGTACAAATATAATATTCAAAACAAAAACCTTAAATGACCTTCAATGTCTTATATGGTTAAAATACTCAAACAATGGAACAAGAAATAGACACCACAGAATTAGGAGAATCAATCGTAAAAATATTAAAGACTATTTACGATCCGGAGATTCCTGTAGATATATATGAATTAGGACTGATTTATGACGTGATGGTTAATACAGATTATGAAGTAAAAATCTTGATGACACTTACCTCTCCAAACTGTCCCGTTGCTGAAAGTTTGCCAAGAGAAGTGGAAGAAAAAGTAAAATCGATTACCAATGTAAAAGATGCTGAAGTAGAAATTACTTTTGATCCACCTTGGAGCAAAGATTTAATGAGCGAAGAAGCAAAATTAGAATTGGGAATGTTATAAAATTTGTTTCAGGTTTAAAGTTTAAGGTTAAGCAACTTTAAACTTTAAATCTTTTAAACTTGTTCAAATGGAAGAAATAACAAATAAAGTTGCGAATAGTGTTTTGGAAGTTTTCGATCTCGAAGATTATTATCCAAAAGGAATTCGTACGCAAATCGATATTTCGCAATGGCTTTTGGAAGGTTTTTTATTGAAAGAAAAAGACTTTAGAGAAGAGCTGAAAAATCAGGATTGGTCACAATACCAAGATCAATATGTAGCTATTCATTGCAGTACCGATGCTATTGTTCCGGCTTGGGCTTCTATTTTGGTGGCCATTCAATTAGCGCCATTTGCCAAGAAAATCATCAATGGAACTTTAGAAGATTTAGACGCTTCGCTCTATGAAGAATTATTGCCTAAAATTGACTATTCGGTATATGAAAATAAGCCTGTTATCATAAAAGGATGCTCCAGAAAACCGGTTCCGATGCGGGCGTATGTATTAGCAGCGCATTACTTACAACCTTTTGCACGAAGTATAATGTATGGCGAAGCATGTTCTGCCGTTCCATTATACAAAGCACCTAAAAAGGAATAATATATTGCATTTATTTTATACTTTAATAGTGGAATTTAAAATATAAAACATGAAAAAAACAGCTTTTTCTGTAGTGTTTCTTTTTGCAATGCTTTCTGCTGCTGCACAAGAAACGGCAACAGACACGATAAAGTATTGGACCAAAAAAGGAAATATCTCACTGCTTTTTAATCAGTCCGCTTATAATAAGCAATGGCTGGGTGGTGGAACTTCGAATATTGCGGGGAATTTTGGACTGAATTACGACTTCAATTATAAAAAAGAAGATATCGTTTGGGATAATAAATTCATTTTAGCGTACGGTTTAACCAAAATAAAAGGAGACGAAAAAACCGCAAAAACGGACGATCGTCTGGAACTGAATTCTCTTTTGGGAAAGAAAGCCAAAGGGCAATGGTACTATTCGATGTTTTTCAATTTCAAGACTCAAATGGACACTGGATTGGACAAAAATGACGATAAAATATCTCATTTTTTCTCACCGGCTTATTTCCAGTTGGGACCAGGAATGCTGTGGAAAAAAAGTAATAATTTGAGTGTCAATTTTTCTCCGGCAACAGCAAAACTAGTTGTTGTTCATCCTCATTTTACTGAATTTGGCCCTTCTTTTGGAGTATTGCAAGGGGATTCTACTCGATTTGAGTTTGGAGCCAGTATTACGGCATACTATAAATTCAATATCATGACGAATGTATCTATAGAAAACCGACTGAATTTATATTCCAATTATTTAGACAATCCACAAAACGTGGATGTTGATTACCAAATGAATGTTATTATGAAAATCAATAAATACTTGTCGGCTAACGTAGCATTACAAGCCATTTATGACGACAATTCCATTCAAGCCGTTCAGGTTAGAGAAGTATTTGGATTAGGCGTTAATTACGGTTTCTAAGAAAAAATATTTTTATAAAAAAAGACCTTTAGAAATTTCTAAAGGTCTTTTTTTTGTTCTATAGTGTCTCTGTACTCTGGTGCTCGTTTGCAACGAGTACCTACTTACTTGTGTGAACTAAATAAAGCGTTTGCAACGCGGCTAATATAAATAGATTACCATAAAGGTTCGACATTTACATTACAAAAAACAGTATTGTCTTCTTCATAATTTCTATAACTACTGTTTACATAATCTCTTTCATGAAAAACAATTTCGGCTTCAATAGGATTATAATGAATATAGTTTAGACGCTGTTCTATTTTTTCCAAAGTATCCAATATAACGGGATGAAAACCATCATGCCATACTTTATAATTTTTAGCCCTTCCTGATTTTTGAGCTTCAAAACTAAATTTTCGTAACAGCCATTCTCGCCTGCTTTCAGGGTGTTTTTTTATTGCTTGTACCAGTTTTTTTGAGGTGAATTTTTTAAAATCCCGAATAACATTTTGCAGCTCACCATCAAATGCTGTTACAATTAAATGAATATGACTAGTCATACATACATAAGCATGCACACTCAATCCTTTTTCCTTGATACAATAATTTAAGGATTCATCTAAAATAATACAATAATTAGGTCGTACAAATAAATCTACCCAATCTACAACTGTTATAGTAATAAAAGTAGGTACTGTACTATCGATAACTTTGTAATTCTCAGACATTTTTTTCAAATATTGATTTTAAGAAACGCTACTATAAAACAGTAGCATACTCCTTTAAAGAAACTCCGGTTTTAGCGATCCGCGTTGCAAACGCTATAATTTGTTTCTTAATTTAAGTAGGTACTCGTTGCAAACGAGCACCAGAGAAGTTAAAATTGATAAGACAATTAATAAACTGTAAAATTGATGTTTCATTTAATATATTTTTCTCTAAAGACGATAAATTCGTTAATTGTGACGATGTTTGTTATAATTAATGGCAACGTTCCCGCGCTACAAGCGGTTTGGGATTAAGGAAGCGTAATCTTTAGGATTTGCCAAATCTTCCAAATACAAAACCACCTTTAAATTCAGCCTAAAACTCCAATCTTGCCAAACGGCTGTTATTAGTAGTTTTTTATTCAATATCAGGAATCACTATATTTTAAATCTTTTCTCATTGCTTGAATTATTTCATTTTCGATTGCTTTAAAATCTGCTCCTCTCAAACGATTTGAAACTTCTACAGCTTTATGTGCCGCTTCAGAAAGTAATATTGTATCAACACCAGGCGTTCTATAAACAGAATATGTATGAAAAGCTTCAAAACATTCTTGATACTCTTTGTTTAAGTCTTCAATCATTTTCAAAATGGATGGTTTGATAAATGGTTGGTTAATTAAGTAAAAGTTTATAAAATCGTTCGATTCTTGAAATAAATCCTTTGCCATTTCTTCGTTTCCAATCATACCATATTGTTCAAGCTTGAATTTAAAGTTATATATTCTTTTCAATAATTCTCGATGAATTTCAATTTTTTCTTTGAAGATACCAGAGTATGCAATTTTATATGTTTCTAAATTTTCTTCCCATTTTGTTTTTATCCATGTAAAGAAAATTACATTACATGCTAAAGTTACTAGACCAGCAGATAAAGCAGTGAGAATAATTTCCATAGTTGATTTTGTTTTTAAAAGTGTATTGATGTATGGTTTTTTGTAAAATTTCTGCTAACTTGTATATAGCTGTTACAAAATAGCGCATATATATATATATATATCATTTTGGGTGGATAGGCGCTACTGCATAGCGTATTAATTTCAAATATTCACTTTAATAATTATCTTACAAATCATCAAATGGACTTTTTATTTGTAAATTATCGTCATCGCTAAACCGCATGAAGGATGGCAGCGGAAATCCTCCCGATTTTTCTTCGGGAGATTGCAGTGTACAGCCTGACGCAGCTGTAACGCAGAGGAAGCTGGGGCATGCTCAAAAAAAATCCCTCTTGAGAATGTCAAAAGGGATTGTGTTGCTGAACTAATGCTTTTCTCGACTGCGCTCGAACTGACTGCTGTGTACTCTATAAATTGAAAATTATTCGTTTTCTTCTTCGTCTTTGTCTTCTTTTTCCACCGCGTCTTTATAATCAGGATATAAAAACTTATTGTACGGAAAACGGGTGATGTGAATTTGTCGTACGGCTTCGTAAACACGTTCTCTGAATTCCTCAAAATTTTCTTTCTCGGTAGCCGAAATGAACAAAGCATTTTGCTCTCCTACTCGGCTCATCCAAGTTGCTTTCCATTCTTCCAGCGTGTAATGTCTTGGCGTTTTTTCGGTCATTAAATCATCTTCATCAATAGTCAAATGCTTGTAGGCGTCGATTTTGTTGAAAACCATAATAACGGGTTTGTCATTTGCCTTGATGTCCAATAACGTTTGGTTTACGGATGCGATATGATCTTCAAATTCCGGATGCGAAATATCAACAACGTGCAATAACAAATCAGCTTCGCGAACCTCATCCAACGTACTTTTGAAAGAATCAACCAGCTGTGTTGGCAATTTCCTGATAAATCCTACAGTATCCGAAAGCAGAAAAGGCAGGTTTTTGATAACTACTTTGCGAACGGTGGTGTCCAATGTTGCAAAAAGTTTGTTCTCTACAAAAACGTCACTTTTCCCAACTGCATTCATCAAAGTCGATTTTCCCACATTAGTATACCCAACCAAAGCCACGCGTACCATGGAACCGCGATTGCCTCTTTGCGTTCCCATTTGCTTGTCGATTGCTTTGATTTTATCTTTCAATAAAGCGATTCTATCTCGTACAATACGTCTGTCTGTCTCAATCTCTGTCTCTCCAGGTCCACGCATTCCAATTCCCCCTTTTTGACGCTCAAGGTGAGTCCACAACCCCGATAATCGAGGCAACATGTAGATACATTGTGCTAATTCTACCTGCGTTCTTGCATACGAAGTTTCGGCACGTTGCGCAAAAATATCCAGGATAAGGTGCGTTCTATCCAGAATTTTACATTCTGTTATAATTTTAGATATATTTTTTTGTTGTGAAGGCGATAATTCATCATCAAATACCAAAGTTGAGATATCATTCTCTTTTACAAAAAGATGAATCTCTTCAATTTTTCCAGTTCCTACAAAAGTCTTGGGATTAGGGCGTTCCATTTTTTGCGAAAAACGTTTCACCACTTGGCCTCCTGCGGTAAAAGTCAAAAACTCCAATTCGTCAAGATATTCGTTTAGTTTCTCTTCACTTTGGTTTTGAGTCACAATACCAACGATAGCCGTTTTTTCGAAATTTATTACTTCTTTTTCTAACATATTTTTGAATAAGTTACAAATTTAATGATTTGTAAGGGACTTATTGAGTTCTGGGTTTATAAAAAAATCATAACGTGTGAATAATGATAGTATTTTGGTCAAGACGGAAATAAGATGAAAAAAAAATTTGCCTCGGGTTAATCTTTACTTTTTTAAAAAATCAGTCAAAATTTGGATAATTGATGGCTAAAAAATTTATCACCCGAAATCAGCGAATTTGCCGTTATTTTGAAAACTGTTGCTTTTGCACGAACGACTTTAGGAGTTCAACTGGATTTTTAATTATTTTTACACCAATATAATCCCATTTGAATGAATCGCTTTTTGACATTCCTCATTGCATTCTTGTTCCCCGTTTTTCTTTTTGCCCAAAATAATTCTGAGGAATTATTAGAGGAATTGGATCAAACGGTAGCTGATTATGCTCTTTATTCCAATAAAAAAGAGATTCAAATCAACAAACTCAAAGAACTGCTGCTTTCTACTACTACCGATATTCAAAAATATGCTGTTTACGGAAAGTTGTATGCGGAATATAAATCGTATCAATCGGATTCCGCTTTAATTTATGCTCGAAAGAGTTTTCAAATAGCCGAAAAACTAGATGACATTGAAAAGCTAAATCATGCCCTATTAAATCTAGCTTCCATCATGGGAACATTAGGAATGTACAAGGAAGCAACCGACATTCTTAATCGAATCAACATCACTACCTCACCCGAATTAAAAGGTTATTATTTTACCGTAAATAGCGTCGTTTATGGCTATATGTCTGATTATGCGGCTTCGCTTCAGGAAAAAAAGAACTATATTGTTTTAACAAAAAAGTACCGTGATTCCTCCTTAAATTGCTACAAATCACAATCAAGTGCTTATATTATGGCAAAGTCCAGTACGCTTCTTGATGCCGGAAAACACAAAGAAACACTGGATTTATTACTGAACTATTTCCCGAAAATTGCTCACAACAGTGATGATCGAGCAGTTATTGCCTACATTATTTCGCAGGCTTATCGCCAAAAAAAGGATGCTGAGCAAGAGAAAAAATGGTTGACTATTTCGGCTATTTCCGATTTGCAGTTGGCCAAGAAAGAATACATTTCGTTGCGTTCGTTGGCTTTTCTAATGTATGAAAACGGGGATATTGATCGCGCTTACAAATACATAAAACGCTCGCTGGAAGACGCTCTTTTTTGTAATGCACGCCTACGAACCTACGAAATATCGAAGATGCTACCCATTATCAACGAAGCGTATCAAAAACAAAATGAAACCAATCGATTTCAGTTGATTCTGTTTTTGATAAGTGCCAGTATATTATCCGTGTTCTTGTTGGCGGTGCTTTTTTTACTTTTTAAGCAAATGAAAAAATTGTCTAAAGCAAAGCAGGATTTAAGTTTGGCTAACGGCAAGCTTTCGGAACTGAATACAGAATTAAATACTTTCAATGAAAAATTGAATGAGACGAATTATACGCTGACCGAAGCCAATCTTCTGAAGGAAATATACATTGGACGTTACATGGATCAGTGTTCCGATTATTTAGGCAAGTTAGACGAATACCGCCGAAAACTGAATGTCATGGCAACGACAGGAAAAATGAACGACCTCATCAGTGCCGTAAAATCGAAACAATTTGTCGAAAATGAGCTTAAGGAATTCTATACTAATTTCGACAAAACATTCTTGCAACTCTTTCCTAACTTCATACCGGAATTCAGGGCTTTGTTGCTTGATGACGAAGCAACACAATTGAAGGAAGGCGAACTGCTGAATACGGAACTAAGAATCTTTGCACTCATCCGTTTGGGCATCAAGGACAGCGCAAAAATTTCGACTTTTCTTCGGTATTCGGTATCTACAATTTACAATTACCGCTCACAACTTAAAAATAAAGCAGCAGGTCCACGAGAAGATTTTGAAGCTAAAGTAATGCGGATTGGAACCCATTTAAAATAGAAAAATTCTGTTTTTAAAGGAGGTGTTCGGGATTAAAACAATCTCGAACACCTCTTTTTCATTATAAATTCACCACTTTTTTTAAACGATAAATTTACACAATACACAGTTATTCAGTATCTTGCATGTAAAAAAGAAAAACACAATCTACTTTTTTAGAATGATAAAAATATGTAGTGTGTAAAGCGTTTACTTTTACTTCCTCGAAATCTGAAAAACTTTGGTTTTTTCAATAAATCGATTTCGTGAAAATCATGTTTATCACAATCTATTACCAAACCTGAAAAATTAATTTATCAAATTCTATTTAAAAAATGAAGCAATTTCTTTTCACAGCCCTAATGTGGCTCGCGTTTTTTAGCCCTGCAAAATCGCAGCAGTTAAAATCACCAAATGGAAAATTTGTAATGGAGTTTACATTACAAAATGACGGAACTCCAAGTTACAGTTTAAATTACAAAAATAAAGCAGTTGTAAAACCAAGTAAATTGGGTCTTGAGTTAAAAAATGACAAAAAATCACTGTTAAATGACTTTACGGTTGTTGACTCGAAAGCGACAACTTTTGATGAAAACTGGCAACCAGTTTGGGGAGAAGTAGCCTCCATTCGCAATCATTATAACGAACTCGCAGTAACCTTAAATCAGAAAGAAACTGACAGAAAAATTCTTATTCGTTTTCGTTTATTTGACGATGGTTTAGGATTTCGCTATGAATTTCCTTCGCAAAAAAACCTTACTTATTTTGTAATCAAAGAAGAAAGAACCCAGTTTGCAATGACTGGCGATCACACTGCGTTTTGGATTCCGGGTGATTATGATACCCAAGAATACGATTATACTACCTCAAAATTATCAGAAATTAGAGGGTTATCAGAGAAAGCAACTACTGCAAATGTTTCTCAAAAGTCATTCTCTACAACAGGAGTTCAGACTTCGCTAATGCTAAAAACAGCGGATGGATTGTATATCAATTTGCATGAAGCGGCATTAATTAATTATTCCTGCATGCATTTGAATCTGGATGATGCAACCATGGTATTCGAATCGTGGTTGACACCAGATGCCAAAGGCGACAAAGGATATATGCAGGCTCCAAATCACTCGCCTTGGCGTACCATAATAGTCAGTGATGATGCAAGAGAAATTTTGGCTTCAAAAATGACCTTAAACTTGAATGATCCGTGTAAAATTGAAGATACTTCATGGATAAAACCCGTTAAATATGTAGGTGTTTGGTGGGAAATGATTACCGGAAAAAGCTCTTGGGCGTACACGGATGAATTTCCAACGGTACAACTTGGCGTTACTGATTTTGCAAAAGCGAAGCCTAATGGAAAACATGGTGCAAACAACACTAATGTGAAAAAATACATTGATTTTGCAGCTAAACACGGTTTTGATGCCGTTTTGGTCGAAGGATGGAATGAAGGTTGGGAAGACTGGTTTGGTCACTCCAAAGATTATGTTTTTGATTTTCTGACTCCTTATCCGGATTTTGATGTCAAAGGATTGCATGAATATGCTAAATCAAAAGGCGTAAAAATGATTATGCACCATGAGACTTCGGGTTCTGTGCGTAACTACGAACGTCACATGGACAAAGCGTATCAGTTTATGAAAGACAATGGTTATGATGCCGTGAAAAGTGGTTATGTAGGAGATATTATGCCAAGAGGCGAAAACCACTACAGCCAATGGATTGTCAATCATTATCAATATGCAATAGAAAAAGCAGCCGACTATAAAATTATGGTGAATGCGCACGAGGCAGTTCGCCCAACAGGAATTGCAAGAACATATCCAAACTTAATTGGTAACGAAGCGGCACGCGGAACAGAATATCAATCGTTTGGCGGGTCAAAACCAAATCATGTAACGGTGTTGCCTTTTACACGTTTAGTGGGCGGACCGATGGATTACACGCCGGGTATTTTTGAAATGGATTTGAGTAAAATGAACAAGGACAACAACTCCCATGTGAATAGCACGATTGCAAATCAACTGGCATTGTATGTAACGATGTACAGCCCGTTGCAAATGGCAGCGGATACTCCAGAAAATTATGATCGTTTTCCGGATGCGTTCCAGTTCATTAAAGATGTAGCCGTAGATTGGTCGGACAGTAAATACCTTGAAGCAGAACCGGGTCAATATGTTACCGTTGCGCGTAAAGCAAAAGTGACGAACAACTGGTTTATCGGTAATGTAAATGGCGATACTTCTCGTACCTCAACAATCAAATTTGATTTCTTGGAAAAAGGAAAAAAATATGAGGCAACGATTTATGCTGATGCAAAAGATGCGCATTATAAAACCAATCCGCAAGCCTATACGATTCGTAAAATGACCGTAACCAACAAATCGAAACTGACACAACTCAGTGCTCCGGGTGGAGGTTATGCGATAAGCATTGTCGAAATCAAAAAGTAAATAACTAAAAAAGGCTGTCCAAATAGACAGCCTTTCTTGATTTTATCATAGCCTTAAACTAATTCACTGAAATAAGTTTTACCTCAAAAATAAGTACAGAACCTCCGGGAATACTACTGTAATCATTACTCCCATAACCAAGATGAGAAGGTACCAAAAGTATTCCGCTTCCGCCTTCTTTAAAATAAGGGATTCCTTCCGTCCATCCTTTTATCACTTGGTTCAAATCAAATGAAATTCCTGAAGCATTACTTTGATCAAAAACATTTCCATTAGTAAAATACCCTTTGTACGCAACTGTTACATTAGAGGTTGCGGTAGGTTGTTCTCCATCACCAGCTTCATTAATCACATAATACAATCCTGAATCGGTTTTTGTGGCAGTCAATTTATTTTTGGCAACGTAATCCACGATTTCTTTTTCGTTTTGAACGGTGTAATCAACAGGTTTAGATGCTTCATTATCTGATAAACAAGAAACAAATAATAAAGAAATTAGGGCTAATAAAGTAGATTTCATAATTTAATTTAAATGTTAAGGCTGCAAATATAGTAATTCAAGTAAAGCCTTTAATAAAAATTATTTGTCTCCAAAAACCTGAACATCATCTACTTGAAAAGCACCATCCAAAGCCAGGTTTTTACCGGAACCCGTATATTTAAAAGCAATGTTGATTTTACCTTTATACGAAGACAAATCTACTGCGCCGCTTCCTACAAATTGATACCAAGGCGTAGCTTGTTTGGGTAAATTAACAACTAACGGAGTCCAAGTTGCGGTAGTAATATTCAACCCGTCAAAATTACTGGAAACATACACTTCCAAAGAATTTAACTGGGAATCAACATCTAAGTGATGCTGAGCCGTTCTAAAAGTCAAGACTTCTTTCGTATGAACCTCCATATCTATTTTTGGCGAAATCAACCAAGCCACATTCGAAACGACTTTGGTTCCTGTGATACTAAATTCGGCATAACCGTTTCCGGAATAAACAGTGCCTTTCCAGAAAAGCGTTCCTTTTTGGACCATATTTGCCCAACCGGGAAGATTTAGTTTAACATTATTTTCAACCGCTTCAAAATCTTGAGAGAAAAAAGGAGTCGCTCTGCTTCCGGTCATCACCACATCCTTTTCGGAACGCGGTAATAATTGGTAATCACTTCCGTATTTCGTTAAAATTCCTCTTACTTTTCCACTTCCATTAGGGACTAATTTAGTCGCAAAATCAGAAAAACTGCTTGTTCTAAAATACACTTGATTCCCTAGTTTATCCACCAAACTCCAATTCGTCGCACCGCCGACATTATTTGTTTCTTCAAAATAATGACGCCCTATTGCGGCAGCTGAAAACTGAACATCAGATAACTCAACCAACGTATTCAAGTTAGAATCATTCAGTAATTCTGACATGGTCAGAGACCGAACCAAAACCTCTTCCTTTACATTCGTGCAAGATGCGTTCAGGACTTTTTTATACTCATTTTGAGAAAGTCGCCCTACTCCGCCTTCATTATAGGAATTCACAAAAATGCTTCCTATGCGCATCCCGCCAAACGAAATATCCGTGTATTGGTCTTTCAACTTTATGTATACTTTATTGCCCAGTCGGTAATCAATGTACAAATTTGTGGCATCCACGGGAACACTAAATCCTATCGCAGGTGTTGTGGCTGTTGCCAAAGTCTGAAAGGAAATCGACTTGAAAAAATTCCCCGATTCATCACTGGAAACCACATACGCCTCGATAATGTCATCGTATTTATACTGGGCTACAATCGCATTTGCAACCGAGTGAACTTCGCTTACCGTTGTATTAGTAATTAAATCCGGTTGCGTACAAATGAGTTTTGGAGTGGCAACCTCATCCGTTACGCAACTGCTGAAAGTAATTGTCAACAGTAAAAATAATTTGCAGAATGTTGATTTCATATGCTTTAATTTAAAGATTGATATAAAGATTCACGAAATACGTTCTTCCGTATCCGTAGAAATATTTTGGCCCAAAAGAAGGCGTACCACTGGAAACATCCTGATTGATTTGCCTGAAATTAGCGTTTCGGGCTTGTTCGTAACCGCCCGTTTTATAAGTAACATCCAGCACATTATTGATACTGGCAAAAATTCCAACATTCTTTCCATAAATGCGCCATGATTTTCCACCAACAAGATTGAGCAACATCGTTGGGTCAAATTCTTCTTGTTTTAATAGTGTTGCTGCACGTTCCTCGGTTGCCTCCGGGAAATTAAAACCGCTTGCGGGATTTTTATAAAATATTTCGGTTCTGGAAATAGGCGAAATATCAATGTAACTATTGGTGAGGTAATTTAGATTGGCACTAATCCACCAATAATTTGGATCTCGATATTCAATTCCCACGGAATACGCTCGCTGTGGCATTCCTGCTTGTTTGTAATTTTTGAGTGAGGCTGTTCCAAAATCAAAAACCGGACTGGTGTTTTCCAATGAAGCTTCGGCATCGTTTGTCAACGTCACATGTGGATTACTGTCATACGTATATTCCCCAAAAGCTGCTGAAAAAGTAGTTTTAAACGTTTGGCTTAATTGGTATTCCAAACTGAATTCTGCACCCATATTCTTCTTGTTCAATTGCGTTAACGTCTGACTCACAAAAGCATCGGTGTTTAAATAACCCGCGCCATCATCAAAAATCCCTTCGGCATAAAAAAAGGAAATTTGAGTCGCATTTTTAATTAGGGAATAATAAGCTGTCAGTCGGGCTTTTAATTTTGGGGAACGATAGACATAACTGGCATCCAAACTGCTGATGTTCTCACTTTCGAGTCCGTCAACAATTGAATTATTCAATCGGGAATTTGCAAAAGTATTTCTCAGAGAAGGTGCTTTGGTCAAATGCGCCGCATTGAAAGTCACCAACTGTTTGCCGGAAATTTTTAAATTGAATCCGGCTTTGAAGCCAAAGTTTTCAAACGCTACTTTCTCACTTTTCCCAAAGGAATTCGTTTCATAGATTCCGTTTTTGTACAAACCTTCCCTCTGATAATTTACAGTGGAGAAATTTTGAGCCAGATAAAAATCTACTTTATTATACGTGAATTTAAATTGCGTGAAAGCCTCTAAAGTATTGGCAAAATAATTATAATTGTACCCATACGTATCCCCAACAACTACTTGGCGGTCTGGATTATTCAAATCAGATTGGGATTGGTTTCCGCTGTAAAAAGCGTCGATATCTTCAAAATAGGAACCACCAAGCAAGTCCAAAAGCTTTTGAGAATTATGTGATTTTAGTTTTTTGAATGATGCTCCGGCATTCAAAAAAATGTTTTCTGACAGTTGCGCACTCAAATTTGTTGTGGCAACCGCCATTTGGTCTTCCACTTGATCTTCATACAAAACGTACTTGCTTTTTGTGGGTTCATAACCTGAAATTGTACCGTTGGAATCCAAAACTGGATTTTGATTGGCTTGGTACAAAGCCGTCCAATCGATTTGCGAATGGGCTAAAAATTCTGCTTTGCTTTTCTCCGCATTTTCATAATCTGGAGTAAATGCTCCCGAAAATTCTCCGTTATCCGGCGCATAAAGTGAGCTGTAATAACTAGGCATTTTTCTGTAATACGTGGGGTCTGGACTATTGGCATTTTGATAATCGATGTTGCTGTTGGCAATTTTTCCAAATTGATACATCACACTCGAATTCAGATTGGTTTTATCATTGATTTTAAAATAATGATTTAGCATTATTGTGGGCTCTTCAATGGTTTTTATGCGGGCATTTCTCTTTTCACCATCTTGAAAACCCCAATACGAATTGTATTTCACACTGGTCAATTGCATAACTTCGGCAGTGTTTGGAGAGTTTTTGGCTCTGGAATTGGGAGTATACATTGCCGTCAGATTCAACGAATGATTCTCGTTTAATTTTTTTTCGAGACTTATAAAAAAGGAATTCGCATCATAATTTGTCCCTTCAAAGTAGCCTTCTTGCGCCCAGCGCTTTCCTGCCGAAACTACAAAAGCCCAACCGCGGGAATTCATTCCGGAAGCATACGTTCCCATGGTGCGCCAACTGTAATTAGTATTGGTTGATGAAAATGAAATTCGGGAACCCGGTCTGTAAATAGAGGCTCGTGTGTTAATTTCCTGTGTTCCTAAAATACCGCCAAACGTATAATCCGAAGGTGCTGTTCCCAATGTAAATTCCTGATTGCGAAGCGCATCATTCAATCCGCCCCACTCGCCCCATTGCGGTCTTCCATCATAAATTTTATTCATGGAAACGCCATTAATCATCATCGTGGAATGTTCGCTGTCTAATCCTCGAACTCTAAAACGGGCTTGTCCCCAATTGAAAGCTGCGGCTTGCAAAAAAGCATCTCGGGACGATTGTAACAATCCGGAAGTACTTTCGGAACTGCTGTTGTCATCGCTAAAATCACTTTCGATAAGTGTGATGATACTATTTTGTTGTTCTGTGGATTGATCTTCTTCTAAAGTTATGATTCCTAAATCCAGCATTTTCCCTTCGATAATTTCTATAGGATACAAGCCATCTTTGAAACCTTGACTGTGAATAAGCAGCAATATATTTCCCGAAGGAGCGGTTTGAAAACTGAAATTACCATCGGCTTTGGTGAGTTGCATTAAAGTAGTGTTTTGAACACTAACGACTACAAACCCTAACGGATTTTGTGTTTTGGACTCGATAACTTTACCGAAAAATCCCGTATTATTTTGTGCTATAACGCATCCTACTTGAACGATAAAGAAAAAACCCATGTAAAATTTATTCATATATTCAAATGTATGGTGATGGTATATAGTCACTAAAATTGCGGTCGAGAGGATTTCTTTTTATTATTTCTAGCAAGAAGTTCAACCGTTAAAAACAAATTTCAACGGTTGAACAAAAAGCATAGAAAGCGTCATCCAAAATGGAACAACAGCTTAAAATAATTAAAAATGGATTTTGGAAATATGGGACGTAAATCCCAATGGGTATACTTATAAAGAGTGGTATTTGAAATTTCTTATTGAAAGAATTATAATGTTAAATATACAAAAAAATAGTATACAATTGATTTTTAAATAAAATTTTTCTTATAAAAACAAAAAAAGTAGTAATTAGCCCCGATGGAAGCAAGTATCCTTTTTTATAAACGCTTGGAATTCATTCATCGTTTGGAATGCGAATAGGTTGCGTTTAAAAAAAGATACTGCGCACAGCGGGAGGATGTGTTATTATGGAAACAAAATGTAGTGCTCCTAATACTTCTATTTATTCGATTGCTTTGATTCTCGATACCATAATTGCGATGAGAATCCCAAAAATACCGATGAAAGCAAATGAAAATCGCAAGCTTGATAACTCAGCAATGTAACCGATAATAGGCGGTCCCATAAGAAAACCCAAGAAACTGACACTTGAAACTGTCGTTAACGCTACGCTGGGAGAAACGTTCGGGTTTTTTCCGGCAACGCTGTAAACGGTAGGCACAATCGTGGAAACTCCCAAACCAACAAACATAAATGCAATGGTTGCGGGGATGACAAACGGGAAAAATACTGCTGTAAAAAGCCCTGCGGAAATCATGATTCCACTGATTTGCAAAACGGTTTTTCGACCAAATTTATGAATAAGACCATCTCCTAAGAATCGTCCGCCCGCCATCATAATCATAAAAGAAGTGTATCCCAAAATCACTAATGGTCCGGGTGCTTTGATGACATCTTTGAAATAAACACCGCTCCAGTCAAACATAACTCCTTCACTTGCCATGCAACAAAAACCAATGATACCAAGCCAAATTAAGGCACTGTCCGGTTTTGAAAAGAGTTTTTTCTTTTCGGTTTTAACGGTTTCTTTCGCTTTTATTAAAAATTTATAATTGAAAGTAATCATCAAAAGCACGATTCCCGCAACGATTAAAAAATGTTGGTATGGATTAAGTTCCAAAGCCAGCATTCCTAAACCTACTAAAGCTCCCGTGAATCCGGCAAAACTCCACATTCCATGAAAAGAGGACATTATGGTTTTTTTGAAAAGGACTTCGGTATAAACACCTTGTGTATTGACAGCGATATTCGATAAATTACCAAAAATCCCAAATAAAAACAAGCCCAATGACAGTTGCCAAGCCTGAGCAGCCAAGCCCAAATTAGTCAAACATAAAACATAAAAAAGCAGGGATGCTATAAGAATACGGTGGCTCCCAAAACGAGTGACCAATTTACCGGAAAAAGGCATAGCAACCAATTGCCCTAATGGTAATGCAAATAAAATACTTCCTAAATCTCCTTCGCTTAACTGTAATGCTGTTTTAATATCCGGAATGCGGCTTGCCCAAGTGGCAAAACACAAACCCATTGCAAAATAAAACATGGAAACTGCCCAACGCGTTCTTTTCAAATAGGAAATCTTAGCGTCTTTATATGTTTTTTTGAATTTTGCTTTGGTTCTAAATCGGGATATAAAATTTAAGTCTATCAAGATAATTGGATTTTGAAATTTGATTTATCAAAATTACAAAATCCAATCATTGGTTGTTTCAAAACAACACATAAGAAAAAAATACATCGTTATTGTTTATAAAAATACAGATTACTGCTATAAAAAGTGATGGCCGCGAATTCGCGAATTCCTTTTATACTTGGTAATTGATAGTTGATTTTACAAATCAATCCCTTTTTTCTGGGCACTGCTTTGAATGGCTGCTTCAATAATTTGCATCACATGAACGCCATCTTGTGCCGTTACCGGTACCATAGCATCTTGTGCAATTGAATTGTAAACGCCGTCAAAAAAGTCATAATAATTCCCCTGAAGAGTTGGGATATATTCTTTTACTATTTCACCATTTATTTCTGTGTGTAAAAGTCCTTTTTTATCTGAAGATTCCGTTCCCCAAGTATCCAAATTCGGTTTCATTCCTAATTTTAATTCGTCTTCTTGTACATCGCCACGCGCTTTTAGAAAAGAGCCTTTCTTACCATGAACCACAAAAGACGGAATGGCTTCGCGAACAAAAAAACCCGCTTTTAATCGGACACGGAAATGGGAATAATACAATAAAATATCAATGTAATCATCTACCAAAGAATGTTCGCGTGTGATGCGAATATCCGCAAAAACCGATTGAGGCAAACCAAACAAACACAACGCCTGATCAATTAAATGTGGTCCTAAATCCTTCAGAATTCCAGCACCAGAATTCGCCGTTTCTTTGTGTTGTTTTGGACTTAAAATCGGATTGTAGCGATCAAAATGGAACTCGGCTTCCACAATTTCGCCAAGGACATTATCTGAAATGATTTTTTGTACCGTTTTGAAATCGCTGTCCCATCTTCTATTTTGGAAAACGGACAGTTTCAATCCTTTTTCTTTGGCTAAAGCCGCTAATTCCTGCGCTTGAGCAACAGTTGTGGTAAATGCTTTTTCGACTAAAGCATGTTTTCCTGCCAGTAAAACTTTTTTGGCATATTCATAATGTGTATCTACGGGCGTATTAACTACCACTAAATCAACATCATCTTGCAATAACTCTTCAATCGTGGCGTAACTTTTCACCGAAGGATAATCCTGATGAATTAATTTTTTACTTCGTTCCCAAGAACCTAGTAGTTCAAATCCGGGATGAAAATTTAAAAAAGGAGCATGAAATACTTTTCCGGACATTCCGTAGGAAAGCAAAGCAGTTTTTATTTTTTGCATGGTATTATTTTATAAAATACGAATTTATACTTTTTAATCTTAAGACTTATATTCAAATTTTAACCACATAAGGAATATAAGTTCATCGAAAAGATGGGTTTTGTTATTTAATTTTAGCTCTTTCGTATTGTTTAGGCCATTGAATATCCGCCTGAAGTTCCTCGGCAAATTTCAATCCTAAATTTGGATTTCTAAGCGATTCTCTGGCAAATAACACTAAATCTGCTTTTCCAGAAGCAATAATTTCCTCGGCTTGAGCGGCTTCGGTGATTAAACCAACTGCGCCAGTCAAAATTTCGGTTTCTTTTTTTATGCTTTCGGCAAAAGGAACTTGGTAGTTTGGGCCCAACGGAATTTGCTGGTGTGAGACTAATCCTCCCGAAGAAACATCGATTAAATCCACTCCTTTTTCTTTTAATATTTTCGAAAGTTGCACTGATTCTTCAGCATTCCATCCGCCTTCTGCCCAGTCTGTTGCCGAAATTCTAACAAATAAAGGTAAGTTCTCCGGCCATTCCGATTGAACTGCATCCACAACTTCTAGTGTCAAACGGATTCGGTTTTCAAAACTTCCACCGTATTCGTCAGTTCTAAAATTGGACAAAGGCGAAAGAAACTGATGCAACAAATAGCCGTGAGCTGCATGAATTTCCAGCACTTGAAAACCAGCTTGAACCGCTCTTTTAGTAGATGATTTAAAGTCGGAAATTACTTTTTCAATTCCCGTTTTATCTAATGCTATAGGTGTTTTTTCGTTATCATGATAAGCAACAGCACTTGGCGCAACAGTATTCCAACCGTCTTGTGAATCGTCTAGTTTTCTTCCGCCTTCCCAAGGAGCCGCAGCGCTTGCTTTTCTTCCGGCATGCGCCAATTGGATTCCGGGAACGGATTTCTGACTGACAATAAACTGATTAATTTGCTGCATTTTTTCGATTTGTTCGTCTTTCCAAAGTCCTAAATCTCCGGGAGAAATTCGACCTTCGGGAGAAACTGCAGTCGCTTCCTGAATAATTAATCCTGCACCACCGCTAGCGCGACTTCCCAGATGTACAAGATGCCAATCATTGGCAAAGCCATCTTGAGCAGAATATTGACACATGGGAGAAATTGTAATTCTATTTTTGAGCGTAATGCTCTTTATTTGGAGTGATGAAAACAATTGAGATGACATACCTTTTATTTTAATAAAATTTAAGTGAAGATAAAGGAAATTTCCTTTTTGGAAAAGTAAAGTTAAGGGACAACGACCAAACTAGGAATTGAATTTCTATTAATTAACAAACATTTAAAATGGTATGGAACAATTATTGTAAAATAAACAAATAGAAAACCTTACTTTTGTGAGTTGTAAAAGAACTAAAATTAAAAAATGGACATAGTTATCAAGCTTTCTCAATTTTTATTGAGCTTATCATTACTTATTATACTTCACGAATTAGGACATTTTATTCCTGCTAAACTGTTTAAAACCAGAGTCGAAAAATTCTACTTGTTTTTTGACGTTAAATATTCCCTTATAAAAAAGAAAATTGGCGAAACTGAATACGGTATCGGTTGGTTGCCTTTGGGCGGTTATGTAAAAATTTCCGGAATGATTGACGAGAGTATGGACAAGGAGCAAATGGCTTTACCTCCGCAACCATGGGAATTTCGTTCTAAACCGGCTTGGCAACGTTTGATTATTATGTTGGGTGGTGTTACCGTCAATTTTATTTTGGCTTTCATTATATATATCGGAATGGCATTTGCTTATGGCGATACTTATATTGCTAATGAAGATTTGAAAGACGGACTTTTGATTGAGAATCCAGCAATGAATAAAGTAGGTTTTCAAACTGGAGATAGAATTATTGCTATTGATGGTGAAAAAATCATCAAGTATGACAATGAGATGAATATCAAAATCATCATGGCTAAACAAGTCTTGATTGAAAGAAATGGAATAGAGCAAACTATAAAAATACCGGTTGATTTTGTGGATCAATTGTCTAAGTTAGAAAAAGGTACTTTGGTTTCGATTAGAAAACCATTTGCCATAACTTCAATTTCTGAAGGATCATTGAATACTAATTTACAACCAAAAGATATTATTTTGTCTTTAAATGGACAATCGACCAAATATTATGATCAGGTAACTTCGGTTTTGGAAAAGAATAAAAACAAAACTATTTCGGCTGTTGTTTTAAGAGATGAAAAACAAGTTCCGTTGCAACTTATTGTTTCTAAAGATGCAACATTAGGCATTGGCATTGGAAGCTTAGGAATGGAATCATTAAAGAAACTGGGATACTATAAAATCAGCAAACAGGAATTTAGTTTCATGGAATCTATTCCGGTTGGTATTACTAAAGGAAAAGATCAATTAGTAGGATATGGAAAACAATTGAAAATGATTTTCAGTCCAAGTACGGGTGCTTACAAACAAGTAGGTGGTTTTAAAGCGATATTTGATATTTTTCCTAATACTTGGAGCTGGGAAGTTTTCTGGAACATCACTGCTTTATTATCCATTATGCTTGGTGTAATGAACTTATTACCTATTCCGGCACTTGATGGTGGGCATGTAATGTTTTTATTATATGAAATCATCAGCGGTAAAAAACCAAGTGATAAATTCTTAGAGAATGCGCAAATGGTTGGTTTCGTATTACTTATAACACTGTTGTTATTCGCTAACGGAAACGACATTTACAAGTCAATTGTAGGGAAGTAAAAAAAATTAATTTTTTTTTAATTTTTGCTTGCGAAAATCAAATTAAGCCCTATCTTTGCACCGCTTTACAAGTGAAACACACTTCATCAATAAGCAACAAAAAAACGTTCATTCATTATCAGAATAAAAATATACAGTTTCCTTCTTAGCTCAGTTGGTTAGAGCATCTGACTGTTAATCAGAGGGTCCTTGGTTCGAGCCCAAGAGAGGGAGCTTTAAAAGCCTGACAGCAATGTCGGGCTTTTTTTATGTCCAAAAATTAGTGATTCCTGATTTTTAAATTTCGAAAAAAGGCATCCATTTTATATAAAATAATTTTTATTACCAAATAATTGATAAATTAGAGGTTCTAAATTATTTACTATGAAACGTCGTCAATTTCTTCAAAGTACTGCCCTTTTTTCTGTGGCCTCTTTAGTAAACGCAAATGAACTGTTTGCCCAAACTCCATTAATCAATAAAGCAGGCTTAGGTTTATTCTCTATCCCAAAAATGCTAGAGAATGACTTTGATGGTGCTTTTGCTATGTTAGCTAAAATGGGATACAAAGAAGTGGAATGTTTCGGTCCTTATGAATTCAGTACTGAAAAAGCAAAAGCTTCATGGAATGCCGTTACACCCCAACTAGGATTTAAAGGGAGCGGCTTCTTTAACAAAACTGCTGCTGATTTTTTTAAAGCAGCGAAATCAAATGGCATTAGTATTCCTGCCATGCATACTGATTTAGATACACTATCAAATAATATGGGTCCATTGGCGGAAGCCGCTAATTTAATCGGTGCAAAATATGTGGTACTGCCTTCCATTCCAGATGCTGAAAGGAAAAACTTGGACGATTATAAACGAGTAGCAGAAAAATTCAACTCGATTGGTGCTGAAGCCAAGAAAGAAGGAATTCGTTTTGCCTATCACAATCATGGTTATGGTTTAAACAATGTGAATGGCGTAATGCCGTTAAATATTATTTTTGACCAAACTGACCCTAGCCTGGTTTATTTTGAAATGGATCTTTATTGGACAATAGCCGGCGGAGCAGATCCTGTAGAATTATTCAAAAAGCACAAAGACAGGTATAAAATGGTCCATATAAAAGACATGAAAGAAGCTAAAAGATTTGCAGGAGATGGTGGCGATGCATCACAATGGATCAGTCTTTTTCCATATATGACTTCGTGTGGTGAAGGTGTGCTAGATTTGCCTACAATACTTACTGCTGCTAAACAAAATGGTGTGGAGCATTTCTTCGTGGAACAAGATATGGTACAATCACCTGAAATAGCATTGAAAAAAAGTATCGATTATTTAAAGTCACTTTAAATTTATATAGGCTTTTTTCTTAGAAAGAGAACTGTAAAGCCTGACAACAATGTCGGGCTTTTTTATGCACAGAAATTAGGGATTTCTGATTTTTTAGGGATTAAAATTTTAAAGAATTTGTTGACCGCAATTATGGATTGGTTTTTCTACTTCACCATTTCGGTAACAATCTTTTTTGCTTCATTCGAATTACCCCAGCTTGCGATTTCATGCAAAACAGGCATCAAACTTTTCCCCGAATCGGATAACGTATATTCTACTCTTTGCGGGCTTTCTTTAAACTCTTTTCGTTCAATTAATCCTAAAGTCTCTAATTCTTTTAATTCATTAGAAAGCACTTTGTTAGAAATAGCAGGCATTAATTGGTTCAGTTTCCCGAACCGCAATGAACTTTCGCCAATACAATTCAATATTATAGGTTTCCATTTTCCACCAAAAATGGACATGGCTCGTGTTACAGGACAATCATAAGGGTTTTCTATATATCTCATATAATTTGTAGTAACCTACTGGTTACCGGTATT
The DNA here is from genome assembly GCF_030010385.1 of Flavobacterium algoritolerans. Lineage (NCBI taxonomy): Bacteria > Pseudomonadati > Bacteroidota > Flavobacteriia > Flavobacteriales > Flavobacteriaceae > Flavobacterium > Flavobacterium algoritolerans. The sequence goes on from NZ_JASCRZ010000001.1 coordinate 940,820, forward strand.
TAATTTCTTGGTTACAAATATACACTAATGATTGTAAATTTGTAAAAACTATAAAAACAAGAAACATGAAAAAGATTGTATTACTTCTGACCGTATTTTTATCTATGAGCAATTTGAATGTACAAACAACAACAGTAGATATTCTTAAAGACTGGGAAAGAGCCAAAGCGTATACTAAAGAATATCTGGATGCAATGCCTGAAAGTGGCTATTCCTTTAAGCCAACAAAAGAAATGCGTTCTTTCTCAGGTCAAGTTTTACACTTGAGCGATGCGATATATGGTTTTGTGGGTTCCGCAACCGATGAGAAACCGCCAGTAGGTTTTGGGGATTTAGAAAAATCGGGTGATGAGAACAAAGCAAGCGTTACCGCCAAAGTAATGGCTTCCTATGATTTTGCTATTAATGCTATCAAAAAATATCCTAATGCAAAACTTTCGGAGCCTATTAAATTGTTCGGACAATTTGATATGAACAGAGAGCAGGTTTTAAACAAATGTTTTGAACATCAAACCCATCACAGAGCACAAACTACTGTTTATTTGAGATTAGTGGGCGCTACACCTCCAGCTGAAAAATTGTTTTAAAACCTACATATGAAAATCAATAAAAGGATTTGGCTGGCAATTATTTTGCTGGCTTCCATAAATATATTTGCTCAAGAAAATACTAGTGAGAAAAAAATTGGTATACATTTATATGTGAATCCAAATGTAGGAAAAGATGATTCCGATGGTACAAAGGACAAGCCGATTAAATCATTACCCGAAGCGGCGAAACGGGTCAACAAAATGGTTGGAGAGGGGACTATTGAAGTGTATCTGTCATCCGGAACGTATGGCTTATCTGAAACAGCCGCTTTTAATCCCGTGAATTGGAAATTTTCAAAAAAGGATCGTTTGATTATTCGTGCTGAAATTTTACCTGATAGCACGGTTTGGAATCCAAGTAAAATGCCAATTATTATTTCAACAATGCCTTTTAACTTAGAAATAAATGATAAAAAGGAAGTAACAGGTGGTTCGAATTATGGCATTTTGATTGAAACCAGTCATGTGACAATTCAAGGATTACGTATATTGGGAGAACCAGTACACGAAAAACCTTCTGAAGGAGCATTAGTTCGAAATTATCCTATCGTTTGGGACGGTAAGAATTTAAGAGATTTGAGAATAACACAATGTTTGTTTTTAGGCAACATATTTGCTTTGCCAAATCACTTAGGGATTCTAGCTAGCGGTAAAGAATTAGAGGTTGACCATTGTGTTTTTTATGGTGTTAAAGATGCTGTTGTTATGTGGAATACACCGGCAGATCAATGTACAATGCACCACAATTTGATTTTAAATAGTTATGGAGCCGTCGTATGGACGTGGTCCACAATGGAGGATTTTAAATTTTATAATAATGTAATCAGTGGTGCCAATGTATTGTGGGTTCTAGAAAAAGAAGCAAAAAATGCTTACACGATTCAAAATTCTATGTTGGTTGGCTATAATGAATTAGTGAATAAAGGTGGTGGTCCACAAGATTTTGGAATCCCAGCCGATCCAAAAAAATTAAAGTATAATTCAGATTTTAAGATTAAAAAAACGGGAAGTTTGGCAGTTGAAGAAGATCAAACCAGTCGTTATTATTTACAATTGAAGCCGGGAACATTAGGAACTGCCTATGATGCAGGATTATTTTATAAAGTAAAGTAGATGAAAAAAGTAATAGTATTTTTAGTAAATGTAGTTTTTTGTTGTGGTGCGTTTGCACAAAAACCGTTACGACATTTTATGCAGCCACCAAATGTAATTAATACCATTCCCTATGGTAATAATCCACAGGCAGGGCATTATGTACAATCTAAAGATGCCAAAATTTATTACGAAGTATACGGCAAAGGGCAACCCATTATAATATTACATGGCGGATTGTTTGGTTCAACCGTAGAAATGGCAAAAATCATAGATAGTCTTTCAGTTGATTTTCAGGTAATCGCTGTTTCTACCCGTGGGCATGGGAAATCAGAAATTGGAACCGAACCATTGACATTAGAACAAAGAGCGAATGATGTACTGGCAGTAATCCAAAAAGTAACTTCAGAAAAAGTAATGATTCTTGGATTTAGTGATGGCGGATTTACCGCTTACAAGTTCGGCTCAATGTATCCTGATAAAGTTAAAAAAATGATTGTTATAGGTGCCGGTATTTTATATCCCGGATTAAGGGATTTTAGTTTTAACTTCAATCAAGCGATGGAAATGGATGCGGAATTTTGGGCACAACAACGCGACTTAATGCCAGAACCGAATCGACTGAAAGAGGTGTTTCAGCAAATTGCCGCTTGTTATAGCCAACTTACTGTAGGAGCTGAATTATTGGGCGCTATCCAATGTCCCGTTTTAGTGATGGCGGGCGACCGAGATGAGGGCAACTCCGTACAAAATGTTTTAAATGCCACATTGCTAATTCCCAATCATCAGTTAGCGATTATTCCAAATGCTGGTCATCCTGCTTTTATTATAAATTTTAACGCCTCCTGGGCAAGTATAGTTCCGTTCATAAAAGAAAACTAAATCCGTTCAAAATGAAAAAAGCACTTATATTGAGTATCCTTATTTTACAAATTACGGGAGTATTTGCTCAAAAATTCACCTGGGATAAACATGAATTTGAAGCTGTAAATACCAAAGCAGAAATCGTCAATATGGACGGTGTCCAAGTCTTAAAAGTGGAGCGTGATTTAATTGCCTTTCCTTTTGATGAGAAAAACATAGACACTTCAACGGATGGTCCTACATACGTTAAATTAACTAATGTTGCTATGGAGAACGGAACGATTGAAGTTAAAATGTTAAGCCGAATCATGGAAAATTCCCCTTTTCCTGCTGCGCGTGGATTTATTGGCGTAGCATACCGCGTAGATCAGGAAAATAAAAATTTTGATGCTATTTATCTTCGTCCAAGTAATGGAAGAGCCGATGATCAATTGAGGCGCAACCACACCATTCAGTATTTTTCCTATCCGGGAAATACCTTTGGCCGCTTGAGAAAAGAAGCGAACGGTTTATATGAAACCTATGCTGATATTGGTTTAAACGAATGGATTGATGTGCGTATTGAATTTCAAGATGAAAAGGCAGTTTTGTACATCAATAACCAAAAATCGCCTTCATTTATCGTTACTAAAATGCTGGGGACTTCTAAAACTGGCAGTATTGCACTTTGGGTTGAGATAGGAACAGTAGGATATTTTAAAGATTTAAAAGTGACGATGAAATGATTGATTCTTAAATTCGATGATTCTTGGATAAAAAACCCGACAGTACTGTCGGGCTTTTTTATGGCTGAAAATTTGCAATTGCTTTTTATGTTTTCCACCAATTCGTTGACCAGATTAAATTTGTACTTTTCACCTATTCATCTCCATTCTTAAATCAAAACGAAGCCTTTCATTTTTTCTCAGATGAACTAGAGCTATCTGTCGATATTCTATAGGAAACTGCCGATTCTCATTTTGGGACTTAATTTATTGCGTATATTTATTTTTAAATTGTACCGGATGAAACCATTTTCAGTCAAAGACATTTCGATTTTTTCAAAAGCTTTACTCTTTCTTGGGTTGCTTATAGTTCAAAGTATGCCACTATACATGAATATTAGTTTTCCAATGGAATTTTGGATCAAACAAATCTTCATGTATGTTTTATGGATTTCCGTATTTTATCTTACCTATAAAATAATCATCCCTACTCTTTTATTTCAAGGCAAGAACGGTTTTTTCTTTATTGCAATATGCATTCTTATAGTATCAGTTCTGTACATTAGTGACACTTTTAACTCACTCATAAACCTTGATGCTATTTTAAATCAGCATTTTAAAATTTCGAAAAAAGATAACTTACAAGGTGCTTTGATATCAAATTTAAGTGAAATCATAATAACCTTATTAATGGTGGGAGCCAGCACAGTCATAAGTGTTGCCAAAAAACTGCAAGTGGAAACCCAAGTGCGACAAAATCTTGAAAAGGAAAAAGTCACTTCGGAATTATCATTCCTGAAATCTCAAATCAATCCTCACTTTTTTTTCAATATCCTGAACAGTATTTATGCTTTGGCGGGTACCGAAAATCAACCGGCACGGGAAGCCATATATACGTTGTCACACATGATGCGCTATGTGCTTTATGATACTAAAAACAACTTGACAACGCTAAGCAAAGAAATAGGTTTTGTAACCGATTATCTTAAATTGATGGAACTCAGAATAACAGATAAAGTGCAGGTAATATTTGAAAAACCTACAAGTATCAAGGATGTGGAAGTAGCGCCAATGCTATTTTTACCTTTTATCGAAAATGCCTATAAACATGGAATCAGCGGGATTTATCCAAGCTATATTTACATCGGAATTGAGCAGTCCGAAAAATTGCTGCAAATTGAAGTCCGCAATTCTATATTTGAAAATCAAACCCTAAGCAAAGAAGAAAGCAACGGAATTGGTTTAATTAATACCCGCCGAAGACTCGATTTGATTTATCCGGGCAAGTATGAATTGTCTACTAATGAAGATACCCTTCAAATGGAATACACGGTAATCTTAAAATTACAAATCTCATGATATTAAAATGTATCGCGGTTGATGACGAGCCGCTGGCGTTACAAATTCTAGTTTCTTATATAGAACAAACGCCATCCTTAGCATTAGTGGGACAGTTTTCGAATGCCATCGAAGCATTAAAAGCAATCCATGAACAGGATATTGACCTGATTTTTCTTGATATTCGAATGCCGGACATAAACGGAATTGAACTGGCAAAAATTGTCGAACAATACCATGTAAAAGGGAATTTAAGAATCATATTTACAACGGCTTTTGACCAGTACGCGCTTGATGGTTACAAGGTAGATGCACTTGATTATCTTTTAAAACCTTTTAGTTTTGTTGATTTCAGTAAATCCGTTGCAAAGGCGCTGGGTTATTTTGAGCTCATCCGAAACCCGGAACAGGAAGTACAAAAACTGAGTCCGCCAATTCCCGAAACTGAAGTTGCTTATATTTATCTAAAATTTGAATACCAGCTCGTTAGAATCGCAGTCGATGATATCATTTATGTAGAAAGCATGAAAGATTATGTAAAAGTATTCCGCCTCAGCGAAGACAAGCCCTTATTGTCACTGACAAGTATGAAATCATTAGAGGAAAAGCTTCCTGAAAATAAATTTATGCGCATTCACAGGTCTTATATTGTATCGCTTGATAAAATAAAATCTGCTACAAAAAACTCCGTCCAAATTGACAAAATCACCATTGCTGTCACTGACCAATACAAAGATAATTTCATGAAATTTTTCCAAGACTGGGCTTAAAAGTTTGGATTGTAAAAATTCCGTCGACGTTCTCCGCCTCTCTGTCGAATGTGCTGGCATATGTTCCTCTTAAGATGTTGCTTTGTACCGTAATCCAAACGAATTTATTGAAATAATTCTAATGGATTTGGAACTTAAAATATCTTGAAATGAAAAAAATCATCCTTATTACCGTAATGCTTTTTGCTGTTTTATCTGTAAAATCCCAAAATTTTACTGGAACGAACAGTTTAAAAGGAAAAATTTCTGGTACCGTAATCGATTCGATAACTCAGGCACCGGTAGATTATGCTTCGGTAAGCCTTTTCAAAATTAACTCAACGAAACCAGTAACAGGCGTTTTGACCGATGCTACCGGAAATTTCAAATTGAGTGAAGTTGAAGCTGGAACCTATACTGTCACCATTTCGTTTATTGGCTACAATGACAAAACTATTAAATCCGTAATTACAACAGATGCAAAACTGGATCTTGAGATTGGGAAAGTAATTCTAAGTCCGGAAACAAACACGTTGAAAGAAGTTGTTGTGGTTGGAAAAACGCAACAAGTAACAAACAAGATTGATAAAATTGTTTACAACGTAGAAAAAGATTTGACGGCAGGTGGCGGTAATGCTACAGATGTTTTGCAAAAAGTTCCTATGGTAAATGTGGATATTGACGGCAATGTATCCATTCGTGGAGATGCAAATGTACGTGTGCTTATCAACGGAAAACCATCGGGAGCAACTTCTGCCAACCTTGCGGATGTGTTGAAAACAATACCGGCTGACCAAATCAAAAATATCGAAGTGGTTACTTCGCCATCCGCAAAATATGATGCAGAAGGATCTGCCGGAATCATAAACATTATCACCAAACAAAAAAGTGTTTCGGGAGTGAGTGGGTCTGTAAGTGGCGGTATTGGCACGAGACAAAATAACCTTAATGCCAATATTAATTATAACAAAAACCGTTTCAGCCTTTCGGCGAATGTTGGATTCAACAATGGTTGGCCTCAAGAATCCGATTCCGAATCGAATCAAATTTTGAACAATAGTACTGCCAACAGTTTACAAACGACCAAAGGTACTAATGAAGTGCAACGTAGCGGCGTAGTAGCATCTGTAACGGCAGGATATGATTTTAATGCTTTCAACAGTTTAAGCACAACCTTTAGATATAATGAAGGAGGATTTGAACGAACAGGTACCAATGAAAATCAGTTTACTGATTATATGAATCCTTCAAATAGTACTGCTTATACCAGACAAAGCAGCGCGAAAAATTCTTTTGGAGGATTCGACTGGAGCCTGAATTATGCCCATAAATTTGCAAAAGAGGGACATGAACTTACCTTTTCATCACAATGGAGTCACAATATAGTGGAAACCAATTACCAAAATATCTACTCTGGTTTTTATACCAATCAAAAAGCAAATAATGACGGAAATAATGATGAATACACGCTTCAATTGGATTACACCTTGCCGGTAACTGAAAAATTTAAACTGGAAGCCGGAGGTAAAACAATCATCAGAAAGATTTCTAGTGATTTTCAAAATTACGTTCCTGATGCACAAAATGCATTTGTTTTTGACCCAATCAGTTCTAATTTATACAATTACGATCAGGATGTTGCGTCGCTTTATACAGTAGGAACGGTTACTTTACCCAAAGGTTTTACTGTAATGGCAGGTGCGCGTTTTGAAAACACAGCCATCAAAGGTGATCCTACAAATGCGCTGCAAACCGATTTAAGTCCATTCAAAATTAACTACGGGACATTTATTCCAAGTTTTACCGTACAGAAAGCATTGTCAGCATCGTCTTCTTTAAAATTGACGTACAGCAAACGTATTTCAAGACCAAGCTTTACCTACCTCAACCCATTTATTAATAAATCAAATATTCAAGCACAAACACAAGGAAATCCAACCCTTGATCCTGAAGTTTCACAAACTGTAGAATTTGGATATTCCACATTTTCGCAAAAGCGTACGCTGAATATTTCGGCCTATTATAGATATACATCAGACTTAATCGAAGGTATTGCCACACCTTTATCAGACGAGACAGGAACAATCACTAATTATCAAAACATTGGAAACAATAAATCGTTTGGAATGAGTTTTTTCGGTTCTGTAAATCCGTTTAAGATATTAACCTTGCGTGGAAACTTTAATGCCTTTACCTACAAACCAGATCCATCCGGGGCATACAATCTGGAACAATCCACAAATGGCACATCCATACAATATTCTGCGTTCGTGAGTGGGACACTTCAATTTAAAAACGATATTTCTGCGGAAGCGTTTGTAATCCAAAATTCTTCTAAGAAAACACTGCAAGGCACCAGTCCAGCTTTTAATTTAATGGTTTTTGGAGTCAAAAAGCAATTATGGAAAAAAACAGCATCCTTTGGATTGAACATAGTGTCACCATTCAAAAAGGATTTGGAATTTAAACAAAATTCAAGTGGACAAGGCTTCAGCCAAAGCAGTACTTTTAAATTTCCTATCCGTTCTTTTGGAGTTACATTCAGTTATAATTTTGGTTCAATGAATTTTACTGGAGCTAAAAAGAAAGGCGTTAATAATGATGACCTTAAAGAAGGAGATCAAAACAATCAAGGGGGCATGCCTGCCATAAAATAAGACTATAAAAATAGAATACAATTCCAAAAGGTTATTCAAACAAATAAAAAGAGTTATTTTTCTTTTATATTTTTAAAATTTCGATATTTACCTATTAAAAAATAAATTAATGATGATACGAAGAAGATTTATTGGTTCCGCAGCTTTATTTGGAGTTGCCGGTATTATGGGCTTTGCAATGCGTCCAAAGAAAAAATCATTGTTACACCATGTCTTTTTTTGGTTAAAGAACCCACAATCAGAAGCTGATAGACAACAATTGATTACTGGTTTGAAAACTTTAGCAGGAATTCCAACGATTCGTCAAATTCATGTGGGCGTTTTAGCTTCGACCGAGAAACGGGAAGTTGTAGACACCTCTTGGGATGTTTCAGAGCTGATGTTTTTTGATGATGAAGCCGGACAAAAAATATATCAGGACCACCCTATTCATCAGGATTTTATAAAGAACTGTTCTCATTTATGGGAAAAAGTAGTGGTTTATGATGCTATAGATGTATAAATATTGAAGGTGTTGGCTGTTGCCAACACAAGAAAAACACAACTAACAAAGGGTTACAAGAAATAAATCTTGAAACCCTTTTTTATGCGCACTACTTTAGTTTCGACAACTACGGAATTAATCGGTCAATACGGAGCTGTTCAAACAAATCGTAAAAGGAATCTTCCGTTCTTTGAAAAACAGGAAATCCGAGTTTACGACTTTTAGACATATCCGTCATGACTTCAATTGGTCTCCCTAAGTCAAGATCAGTATGCCACGCAGAAGCCAATTTATTTAAATCAGACTCTTCAAGAGCATATTGAACAGCAATGTTTTTCCAAACCGGAGCTTCATTTACCATTTGTTCTTCAAGTGGATGAATTGTGCCGACAAACCCTATTGCTTCAATCCCGAATGATGCAGCTATTTTTTTCCAAAGCCATTTCCAACGAAAAAAATCTCCATTTACTACATTGAATGCTTCGTTACGAGCCGCTTCTGTAGTGGAAGCCCATATTAAATGTTCTGCCAATACTCTGGCATCCGTAACATCTGAAAGTCCATCCCATTGTGCTGCTGAACCCGGCCACTGAAATGGCTTTCCTGTTTCTTTACAAATACTGGCATACACCGCGAGCGTAGTTCCCAGATTCATTAAGTTGCCTACCGCTTTTCCTATAACCGTATGCGGGCGGTGGATGCTCCATGTAAAACCATCTCGCGCTGCAGCGGCATACACTTCATCTTCTTGAGCATAATAAAAATTCTCTATTTCAAGACGCGGTTGCTCTTCCCTAAGTGGAGTTTCAGGCAAAAACCCTTCTTTGGCGTAAGCCTCAAACGGCCCAAGATAATGTTTCAGTCCTGTAACAAGCGCTACGTGTTGCACTAAATTTTTAGGCGATAATGCTTCGAGAAGGTTTCTGACCATTAAGCTGTTCACGCGTATGTTTTCGGCTTCAGAGCCCTGACGCATCCAACTTGTAATGTAAATGTGTGTGGGAGAAATATCTTTTAAAGCTATTTTTAAATTCTCCAAATCCAAAAGATCTGCAGCAACTGGCTGAAGATTTTCTATGTCTTTTCTTGGGTTTCTGGCTAAACCGAAAGTCGTCCAGCCTTTAGCAATAAGTTTTTCTGCGAGATTGCTACCCGTTATTCCGGTAGCTCCAACTACTAACGCTATATTTTCCATAATTCTATTTTAAAATTTTACGAAGTACAAAATTCGAAAACATTCTATGGATTATAAAGGACATACCTCACAGAAAATTTGTGACCTATATCACATCAATGTGACAAACGACTCAATGTTTCTCTTGAAATACCAAGATAAGATGCTATCAAAGTTTTAGGAATGCGGTGAATCAAATCTGGATATAACTGGATAAATTGCGTGTATCGTTCCTCTGAATTCTTGCTCATTAATGATAGAATTCGGTTTTGAAGCGCAATATTACCAGCGGTCATTTTTTGCAAAAAGAAGAATTCTATTTTCTGCAACTCGGCACACAGCTTTTCTCTGTTATCAAGGGTAATGTAATAGGTTTGCGCGTCTTCTAAGCAGTCAATATTGAGTGTGGCATTCTGGTTATTATAAAAACCCTGATTATCCGTTATCCACCAATCTTCCATGGCAAATTGCAAAATATGGCTCTTACCCGATTTGTCTATATAAAAAGATTTCAACAGCCCTTTTACAACAAAATGAACATACGGAACAGGATTTTCCTGCTGAACAATGTATTGATGTTTTTTATACTTACCAACAGAAAAGTGAGAGAGCACCAATTGAAATTCATCATCTGTTACTGGTACAATTTTCTCAATTTGTCTTCTTAAAACTGCTTCCATAGTTCGTTTTGTTAATATCCGATAAAAATACGAATTAAAAGAACGATTAAAAATCTTTACAATCGCAAACATGAATAGCAGAAAATTTTTGTACAATTTTTGATTAAATTGAAAACTACATTCTCGGTTATTTTATTTTAATAAAAATGTGAATCTTGTGCATTCAAGAGAATCCATTTTTTGTCACTATTGAGTTTAAAGGTGCCAATATGTTCCTTGTTCCATTCATTAGGACCTATTAATGAAAGAAAATTTACACCTTCAGCATCTCTATACAAATGATAGATTTCCCCAATAACGGGTTCAAATGAAAATTTAGCACTGTATACTAATTCGTTCCATTCGTATTCCTGCATCAGTTTTTCATATTGCAGTTTCAGTTCATTAAATTTATTGCCTAGCTCTTTATTCACATTATCAATTCCTCTGCTTTTCCAGGAAACCACGTCATCAACTCTAATCACCGGTGCTCCAACTCCAGTTGCGTAAGGCAGAACATTGGCATTATATCCTGCTTCGACTGTGTATACAACATTATCTGGTTTTTTATTTTCCATTTACTTTTTCTTTTATTTTAAGATAATTAATTAACCTGAGTAATTAATTAATACCGACTAGTTTCATGTATAATTTTTTAAAGATGAATTCGAAATATTTATTCGTTCAAAAGTATTCTTTGATTCCCAAATTTTACTCAAAACAAAAGCCGACTCACAAATTTTAAAAAACGATTATTTTGTTTAAACATAACGACACAAAGTTAAACAAAAAAACATAAATACTCAACACAATTTGAACCTTAAAAGGCAATAATTAATTTCGTTTTTGCATCATATTGATGGCCCAAAAAAATATTTTTTCAATGTATTTAAATAACACAATTGTTTTTTACATTTGGAAACTACAAAACGCTATTAGACTGATAAATAAACCATCATTAAATCAAAAATTCTTCTTCTTACGTCTTTATTGTTACTACCTGTATCATTGAATGCGCAATCCAAATAGACTCAGTTTTGCTTAAAAATATATGTTTCAAAGAATTTTTTGTGCTTTTTATGAATTCATTGCGTATAATTGACGCATTGTTCATATGTTTGCAATCTATTTTAAAGAAAAACCACAATAATTCCATTTTATGAATAAAACTTTACTTGTAATTATTGCCACTCTTTTTTGCACCTTTGCTCATGCTCAATCTGCCAGTTTTGAGGCGAGTACTGGGGGATTCTCTTTTATTCCTGCTTTTACTTCTGAAGATCCGCATTTAATAATTAATGCTGGAACAAATGAAAACAAAAAGCTTTCGTTTCACCTATTAACCACGATACGATTAAGCAATCTAATTCCCAGAAGCGTCGTTTTTATCTCCCGATATAAAATAATTGACAAAAAATTAAAAGTAAACATAGGAGTTCATTTACCTGCATTGCAAATTAGTGAAGATTATCTTGTGGATACATTCTTTGCCCAAGAATTAATCACGAGTTATGAATTGTCCAAAAGAGTTTCGATAGGCACGTTCTATTTGCATGGCAATGGGAAGAACAATGATTTTGAGGCTAATTTTTTAGCTTTTAACACTACTGTAAACAAAGGCAATTTTAGTTTTGTATCTCAATTATACGGTTTGGATTTAGATAATACGTATGGTGTTTCGGAAACGATTACGTATAAAATAAATAAAAATATTGCTGCCAGAGGATTTGTGAATAAGACAATATCTGATGGCAAATTCAATTGGACTTTAGGACTTAGGTATAACCTGTAAATCAAAAGTATTTTCAAAAACGGACCACATTAGAGTTTTTGTTCTTCTAAATCAAATCCGTAACAAGCAATACCTAAATTATTGTTTTACTAAAGCATTGTGTTTCAGCGAGACATTATTTGTTATATTTGAAATAGCTATTGCATTTTTTTTATCAAAATTTACTATTTCTATGAAACAAAACCACTTTTCCAAATGGTGCATTATTTTAGTGTCCTCAATAAGTTTACTGTCTTATGCTCAAAAAACAGAGAGTCACAATACATTAACTGACGAACAGAAGCAAGAAGGTTGGTCATTGCTTTTTGACGGAACAACTACAGCGGGTTGGCACATTTATAATCAGGAAAATATTAAGTCCGCTTGGGCGGTTATTGATGGGGAGTTAATTTGTGATCCCAATACCCAAAACGTCCAACGCGGCGACCTCGTTTCGGATAAAACGTATGATAATTATGATTTTACTTTTGAATGGAAAATCACCAAAGGAGGAAATAGCGGTGTATTCATCAATGTTCAGGAAGCAGCCGAGTTTCCAACAGCCTGGACAACTGGTCCTGAATACCAACTGTTGGATAATGCAAATGCCTCAAGCCATAATTTGAAAGATGGAAAGCGCTTATCCGGTTGTATTTATAGTTTGTCTCCATTAAAAAATAAAGTACAGTCAAAAAAATTTGGTGAATGGAATACTTCTCGAATCCTTCAACAAAATGGCCAAATTACATTTTGGTTAAATGGTGTTTTAACGGGTCAGGAAGACATGAAGAGCAGTCGTTGGAAGGAGTTAGTTGCAGAAAGTAATTTGGGAAAATTTCCGTCTTTTGGAAAAGCAACTAGCGGTAAAATTGCATTTCAGGATTGGGCAAATGGAGTATCTTTAAGAAATATCAAAATAAAAGAGTTGAATTAAGCATTCATAATTATATGAAATAATACGTAAAAGACTATCGGTACTGATGGTCTTTTTTGTTTTTGTCTCATAATCAAAATGCCTTTTACTTATTACAACCATCGTAAAACCTATATTTTGAGTTAGTTATAGCTGTATTTTAACAATGTTTTTTTATATCATTGTGTTGATGTGACACATTATTTATTATATTTGAAATCGTTTTCGTAAATTTAACGGAAACAGAAAAGGGTGTCAATTACAATTTTGCCTTTTAAAACAAGATTACAAAATATAAACCACTATAATTTAGCTATTTAATTACCAAAAACAAGAACCAAGATATGAAAAAAAGAATTGTATTACCTGCGTTACTTTTACTTGTTGGAACGCAAACGTATGCCCAAAAAAAATGGACAGAAACACCTAAAAACTCCCATAACATTGTTCAAAACCAAGGAGGACAAACATTAGGATATTCTCCAAAATCAGGAATTAAAATCATACAAGCAGGCGGCTTGGCTTTTAAAGACCTCAACAAAAATGGGAAGTTAGATATTTATGAAGATTGGAGAAAACCGGTAGCGGAACGTGCCAAAGATCTAGCCTCTAAAATGACGGTAGAACAAATGGCCGGATTAATGTTATACAGCAGGCATCAAGCTATTCCAGCTCAGGAAGCAGGAATGTTTACTGGAACCTATAATGAAAAACCATTTTCTAAAAGCGGTGCAAAGTCATCTGATTTGTCTGATCAACAAATTGCATTTTTAACCAAAGACAATTTACGCCATGTACTAATGACATCTGTTGAAAGTCCAATAGTTGCAGCAACATGGAATAATAATATACAAGCATTAGTGGAAGGTATTGGAATGGGAATTCCGTCTAACAACAGTTCTGACCCAAGAAATGGAGCTAATAAAGATGCCGAATACAATGCAGGTTCCGGTGGAGCTATATCACAATGGCCTGAAGAACTAGGATTAGCTGCTACTTTTGATGCCGCTATCACGGAACAATTTGGTGCAATTGCTGCAAAAGAATACAGAGCCATGGGAATCACCACAGCGCTATCACCACAGATTGATTTGGCAACAGAACCAAGATGGAATCGTTTTGTGGGTACTTTTGGCGAAGACCCGAAACTCGCGACTGATATGGCAAGAGCTTATGTAGACGGATTTCAAACGTCACCAAAATCGATTAATGCATATGAAGGATGGGGAAATCAAAGTGTCAACGCGATGATCAAACACTGGCCAAGTGGTGGTCCGGAAGAAGGAGGTCGTGATGGACATTTTGCTTATGGAAAATTTGCAGTATATCCGGGAAATAATTTCGAAACCCATTTAAAACCCTTTACAGATGGTGCTTTTCAGTTAAAAGGAGCTACCAAAAAAGCCTCAGCAGTGATGCCGTATTACACTATTTCGTATGATCAGGATAAAAAATACGGTGAAAATGTGGGTAACGGATTCAGTAAATACATTATTACAGATTTGTTAAGAGACAAATACGGGTATGATGGAGTGGTTTGCACCGATTGGTTAATTACAGCAGATGAAGGCGCTAAGCCAGATATCTTTTCAGGGAAATCTTGGGGTGTTGAAAAATTAAGTGTTGCCGAAAGACATTATAAAGTCCTAATGGCGGGTGTGGATCAATTTGGCGGAAATAATGATATCAATCCAGTGCTGGAAGCATACCAAATGGGTATAAAAGAGCACGGAGAATCATTTATGCGCAAGCGTTTTGAGCAATCAGCAGTTCGTTTGCTTTTGAATATTTTCAGAGTGGGATTGTTCGAAAACTCCTATTTAGATCCTAATGAGACCAAAGCTATTGTGGGAAAACCTGATTTTATGAAAGCAGGTTATGACGCGCAATTGAAGTCGGTTGTGATGATTAAAAACCAAAATAAAACGTTGCCAATTGCAAAAGGGAAGACAGTTTATATCCCAAAAAGAGTTACTCCGGCGGGAATCAACTTTTTTGGTCAGCCTTCTCCTGAAAAAATTGAATATCCGGTTAATCTAGAATTGATTAAAAAATATTATACGGTAACCGATGACCCAAATAAAGCGGATTTTGCTATCGTATTTATCAAAAGCCCGATAAGTGGCGGATACAGCAGAGCCGATAGAGAAGCTGGTGGAAATGGATATGTGCCCATTAGTTTGCAATTAAAAGACTATACCGCAGTTGATGCCAGAGCACAAAGTATTGCTGCCGGAGACCCTGTAATTGACCCAACGATTACCAACCGTTCGTATTTGAATAAAACGTCAAAATCAAATTCGTACCCAGATTTAAACACCATTCTGGAAACGAAGAAAGCGATGAATGGAAAACCGGTATTGGTATCTGTGAATATTTCTAATCCGATGGTTTTTGGAGAATTTGAAAAAGAGGTTGATGCAATCGTGGGAGAATTTGGCGTACAAGTAGAAGCTTTATTAGATATTGTTTCGGGTAAAACAGAACCTTCCGGATTGTTGCCTTTACAAATGCCGTTGAATATGACTACTGTTGAAAAACAAATGGAAGACGTTCCTCACGACATGACACCCTATAAAGATGCTACTGGAAATGTGTATGATTTTGGTTTTGGATTAAACTGGAAAGGGGTAATCAAAGATGCCAGAACTGCAAAATACAGCGTCAAGAAATAAACAAATTATATTTAAACCACCTAGCTATTTAGGTGGTTTTTTTATGTCCAATTCCAAATTTGAATTTGAATTCTGACGATAAAAAAGAGATCCAATCGGTTTGTTTTGTTAATTCTACGCAAAATTAAAGACTTATTTGTCTTTTTAAATCCGCTTTTACTACCTTTAAAAAAGATTTCTTTCTTTAAAAGATTAAAAATTATACTCATGAAAAAAATAATAATAGTCTCCCTCTCGATTCTTTCATTTCTCTCTTTCAGTTGCGAAGCACAAGTAAAGCCAAATGATATTTCTATAAAAGACGAGGTAAAAAATTATACCATTGAAATCGTAGCTTCTGATATTGCAATTCCGTGGGGAATGACTTGGTTGCCAGACGGAACAATGTTAGTTACTGAAAAAAGTGGTATTCTGTATCATATCAAAAACGGTATAAAAACCGAAATCAAAAATGTTCCAAAAGTATATTCTCGTGGACAAGGCGGATTGTTAGATATCGTTTTACATCCTGATTATGCTAAAAATGGTTGGATTTATATGACTTATGCTTCCGATGAAGGTGAAGGTACCGGCGGGAACACTAAACTTATTCGAGCAAAATTATTGGACGGAAGTCTGACACAAATCGAATCGCTTTACAAAGCCACTCCCAACACTACAAAAGGACAGCATTTTGGATCCCGAATTGTTTTTGACAACGATGGTTATTTGTATTTCTCTGTTGGTGAGCGTGGCGATCATTTTGTAAATCCGCAAGACATTAAACGCGATGGTGGAAAAATATACCGTTTAAATGACGACGGAAGCATTCCTAAAGACAATCCGTTTGTCGGTCAGACCGGAGCCAAAGAAGCGATTTACACCTACGGGAATCGCAATCCGCAAGGAATGGCAAAAAACCCCGTAACAGGAGCAATTTGGGCACATGAACACGGTCCTCAAGGTGGCGATGAAATCAACATCATAAAAAAAGGAGTCAATTACGGATGGCCTATTGTTACTTATGGCATCGATTATGACGGAACAACCATCAGTAAAGAAAACGAAAAACCAGGTATTGAAAAACCTATTTATTATTGGCTGCCTTCTATCGCTCCAAGCGGAATGACTTTTGTGACCGGTGATAAATATCCAGACTGGAAAGGACATTTGTTGGTTGGTTCTTTAAAATTCCAATATCTTGAATTGCTAAAATTGAAAGGCAATGAAGTTATAGGCAGACAAAAAATTACTACCGATATTGGTCGTGTGCGTAATGTGGTGCAAGGCCCGGATGGCTATATTTATATGGGCGTTGAAGGAAAAGGAATACTCAAAATTATACCGAATTAAATTATGTTGACAACGAAATTATTTTTAGGATTTGGAGTGTTTATATTGGGAAGCTTCTCTTTTGAAAACCCATTTTCCCAAGACAACTATATTGAATTGAATAAAGAAACCGCTGTTGTTTCAAAATTTCAGTCACCCGGAAAAGAAATCTATGCTGATTTTTGCATGCAATGTCATGGTGCAAATGGCAAAGGAGACACTAAAAACTTCCCTCCTCTTGATGGTTCTGACTGGTTGAAAACCAAAAGAAATCAAAGTATTGCTGCCGTGAAATATGGACAAAGTGGCGAAATTGTTGTCAATAAAATCAAGTACAATAGTAGCATGCCAGCCATGGGACTTACGGATCAGGAAGTTGCTGATGTGATGAATTACATCATGACTTCTTGGAGCAATAAACAAACCAAAATCGTTACTGAGAAAGAAGTAGCAGCCATTAAAAAATAAAATTCAGGCTTAGGATTTCTATCTAAAAAACATACGATACCGAAAAACCACCATAAAAATTTACGGGATTTCCGGGGTAAAAATAACGTGGTGCAGCAGTGCCAAAACCAACTGCGTTAGGCAAAATATTAGCCGCATATTTAGTGTCCAATGCGTTATTGACTCCGGCATTCAGCTCTATTTTTAGGATTTTAAGAATCGTAAAAACATACGCCGTTTTAATATCGAGCAACGAATACCGCTCACTGTATTTTGTATTGGAATCATTTAACGGAATTTTACCCATCGTTCGGAAAGACGTGTTTACACTAAATCCGTTTTTTGTGTTTAAATCCACTCCAAAATTAAATTGCTTTTCGGGAACGCCCGTAAGTTGGTTTCCCGAATAATCAGCATCACCATCCAAGAATTCTTTGAATTTAAAATTATTCACCGCACCTGAAAAATAAGGGGTGATTTGAAGTTGGGTCTGTTCTATAATTTTATAATTAACCAAGAATTCCAATCCCGTATGCGAACTGCTGCCTGCATTAATCCCTACAAATTGATCATCGGCAGTGCGTCGTGCCACTAATAAATTTTTAATTTGTGTGGTATAAAAAGTTACTTCGGTGTATATTTTATTTTTAAGCCAATTCCCTTTGAAGCCCAATTCATAATTCCAACCGATTTCTGGTTTTAAATCGGTGTTTATTTGACCTTCGGGAGTCAATGTTTCTGCAACTGATGGAACCGAAAATCCTTTGCTGACGGATGTAAATATGTTTTTTCCATTGCTTATTTTATACGAGAAACCAACTCTTGGCGACCAAACATTTCCAAATGTAAACGGCATCTTTTTATCGCCAGAATTATTTTCGAAAACATCTTCTAACGAATATTTGGTTGTGTTTAATGCCACTCCGGTTTCCATATGTAGCTTTTCTGAAATCCAAAGTTCCATTTGTAAAAAGTAGTTGGTGTAATTCCGATTTTGTTTGATAGCGCTGAACTCGTCGCCTTTTATACTTCCTTGTCCCGGTTGCGATTGATATAAATTTTCAAAAAGCGAATACGCATACTTTTCCGTTAATAATTCGGTTCCCAAACTCAGTTCAAACGGCAAAGAAAACAATCGGTCTTTATAATTCACATTGGAACGAAAACCTGCAGCACTTGTTTTTTCATCCAAAATATCAAAAGGTCTGGGCTCATAAGCGTCTTTAAAATTAGAAAAAACACTAGTTTGCATGGACCATTTTTCAGAAAATTGATGGTCGTACCCTAATCCGAGCATGAATTTATCATACGACTCAAAACCTTGTGCCGCAGCCCAAGTAGCAGCTGCTTTTTCAGGATTGTTTTTTAAATCCGTTTCATTGATAGAACTCGGAATAAAAGCTTTCAATCGAGTGAATGTTCCCAAAAATGACAAACTGCCCTTGGAACCCATTTTTTGTTTGCCGTGGAGATTAAATGATTTTCTGTTGTAGGAACTATTGACTCTAAATCCGTCACTTTGTAAATTAGTATAACTTGTGAATACATTTGTTTTGGAATCGCTGTATCCAGCCGAAAGTCGGTTTTGCAACAACCCAAAACTTCCAAAAGTGACCGTAGATTTTCCAAATGATTCCAGCAAAGGAGTCTCTCTTGAAAACAGCTGAATCACTCCACCCAAACCGGAACCAAAACTGGTGGAATTTGGTCCTTTTATAATTTCTATTTTTTCGATTGAAGCCAAATCAATATCATCAATAGTAGTTTCGCCTTCACCGGAACTCAATGGAATCCCATCAAAATAGGCTTTTATTTTATTGGTTCCGTATTGAGATCGCGCGCCAATACCACGAATAGTAATCCTGTTGGTATTGAAAGCGCCTTGTTGCATCGTAACGCCAGGGATTTTGTTTAAAATTGGAGTCAATATAATTCCGTCACTTTTATTAATGTCAGCTGTAGTAATCACTGAAACGGAGGAAGCAACATTTTGAAGCACATTCTTGATAGGCGAACCTTTCAAAGTGATTTCTGAAAGTGCAATAGTATCTTTTTTTATTTGTCCAAAAATAGCAGTGGCACTGCATAAAAAAAGAAGAAAAGAAAGGAAATTTTTGAACAATTGTTTGGTATTTAGATGAGTGAAAACTTTTATAAAGTTAGCCTTTTCTTTGTATTTCCCAAAAGCTATTCTGAAATTCTGATAAAGGCAAATTGTCTTTTTATAAAAATTAAAAGCGAAACAATTAACCGAAGTACATTCCGTTTTAATATTAAACGGGAAGAAGATTAAAATTCAAGTCTGATAAATTAAAATCCGTAAATTATATAAAAAATAGCCCCTTGAAACACTATTATAATTGATATCACACTTCTAAAATACTTTATCTTTACATTGAAAATAAATAGAATTAATTTATGAAAAAATCAGCTATTGCATTAATTGCACTTCCATTACTGCTTTTAACCATTTCCTGTGAAAAGGGAAAAGCGGCTGATGCTGCAAACAGTACAGAAAAATCAGATACCGTAAAAACGAATACAACAACAACAACCCTTGCCATTGATACTGTTGACTTCAACAAAAGAATGGTGGCATTAAGTAATAATGACACTACCGGCAGATGGCCTGTAAAAGCGCCCTATCCTTTGCCTGGCGCATTATTACCGTACAATAGAATTATTGCGTATTACGGAAATTTATATTCTACAAGAATGGGAATATTAGGAGAGCTTCCGCGAAAAGAAATGTTGGCAAAACTACAAGGAGAAGTAGCTAAATGGCAAGCAGCGGACTCTACCGTCAAAGCAATTCCTGCTTTGCATTACATTGCTGTTACCGCCCAAGGTGCTCCGGGGAAAAATAATATGCACCGCATGCGAATGCCGTTTAAACAGATAGACACTATTATAAGTTGGGCTAAACCAATCAATGCTTTGGTTTTTTTAGATGTACAAGTAGGACACAGTACCGTTAAGGCCGAAGTGGAACAACTGGAACAATATCTTGCTTTGCCAAATGTTCATCTAGGAATTGATCCTGAATTTTCGATGAAAAACGGAGAGCGTCCAGGTTCTAAAATCGGGTATTTTAATGCTGAAGATATTAATGATGCAATTGATATTTTGGCAAACATTGTGCGCAAAAATAAGTTGACTCCAAAAGTACTCGTAATACACCGCTTTACCCAAGGAATGGTTAAAAATTATAAAGCGATTAAAACCGTTCCTGAAGTTCAAATTGTAATGGATATGGATGGTTTTGGTAGTAAAATACTAAAAAAATCTACTTACTTGAGTTATATTTATAGAGAGCCCGTACAGTTTACTGGTTTTAAATTGTTCTATAAAAATGACAACAAAAAAGATTGGAAAATGTACAGCCCGGAAGAGTTAGTTAAATTTACTCCGAAACCAATTTACATTCAGTACCAATAATTACTATTTGATTTATGAAAAATATCTTATGTCTTATTTTTGGTGCATTTATAGTATTGGTCGGCTGTCAATCAGAACCTCGTAAAACAATCCCGGAAACACCACTTATTGCAGTGCCCGTAAAAAAAGTTGTGACCAAAAAAGTCATGGCGGATGCAGCGACTATTCTTTCGAAAAAAGAAGTTCCTATTTTATGTTATCATAACATCAAGGATTTTAGCACCAGTGCGAGCGGAAACATAAAAGTGTACACCGTAAAACCTCCCGCTTTTGCAGAACAAATGAAAGCCTTAGCCGATGCGGGTTACGAAACTATTTTGCCGGAACAATTGTATGACTACTTAGTCTATGACGGTCCATTGCCTGCAAAACCTATTATGATAACCTTTGACGACACCAGAGAAGAACAATTCAGCATTGGTGCAGCCGAAATGAGAAAATACGGTTTCAAAGGCGTGTTTTTTATCATGACCGTTTCTATTAACCGTCCCGGATATATGAGCAAAGAGCAAATTAAAAGCTTATCTGACAATGGACATCTTGTAGGCGCACACACTTGGGATCATCATATGGTCACAAAATACACCGGAGATGACTGGAATACGCAATTGGTAAAACCAAAAGCAAAATTGGAAGATATAATAGGAAAACCAGTTAAAGATTTTGCCTATCCGTTTGGTTTATGGAATACAGCGGCAATTCCTGAAATAAAAAAGAGCAATTATAAAATGGCTTATATCTTGTCTACCAAAAGGGATTCTATAGATCCATTGTACACCATCAGACGCATCATCGTTTCTGGAACTTGGTCTACTGAAGGGATGATGAAGGCTATAAATTCTTCCTTTAATAAAACAGAGTAATTGACAAACCAATATAATTTTAAAAATCAAAAGACACATTGGTTTCCTTAAATTAGGTTGGAAATGGCCTTTATAAAACCCATTAAACCGCCCTTATCCGTTAGTTATACGTATTTATAACTGGTCACCTTCCATAAAAAAGCACTATTTATTCGAAGGAGTAAATAGTGCTTTTTTTATATAAAATAACCGTTTTATCTTGGTGATAACCAACCTTCGGGATTATTGTAGGTTGTGTTTTGAAGGATTAAAAATTTGATTATCGTTTTTCCAGTCTCGCCATTGGTCCTTACTTTTCCAAGGCTTTGCTTAATACTCACTTTATCCCCTTTGCTAACATTGACAGAGCTCAAATTTTGATATACTGTAAAGAAATCTCCGTGTTGTATCATTACCGCTTTGTTTACAGGTGATAAAACAATAACACTGGTTACTTCTCCGCCAAAAACGGCTCTTGCGTTTGCGCCACGGTCTGTTGTAATTTCTACACCACTATTGTGAACCGTTATGGTATTGAATAACGGATGTGTTTGATTTCCATAGCCAAGTGATATAAATCCTTTTTCCACAGGATAAGGCAACCTTCCTCTATTTGCTCTAAAATTATCAGCAATCATTTTAGACTCTGGTGTTAATTCTATTTTTGATGATGAAACCGCAGCTTTTGAAACTGGAGCACTTGGATTTGCTTTTGCTTTTTCTAAAGCTGCTTTTCTATTGGCAGCCGCAATAGCTTCACGTATTAATTTATTGATCTGCCTGTCGATTGTTCTGTATTCCTGTTGTCTTTGCTTAATTTCTCGGGCAATCTTATTTTTGTCTTTTTTTATGGAATTGACTAGCTTTTGTTGCTCTTGCTTCTCTTTTTCTAATGTTAATCGCTCTTTTTCGTTCTCAGCTATCAGTTTTTGTTTCGCTTTTTTCTGAACATATAATTTCTCGTTATAATCCGTAAGCTGATTAGATTTCGATTTTATTTCTTCGCCTTGCATTTTTCTGAAACCAGTATATTGTTTCATGTACTGCGCTCTTTTATACGCTTGTAAAAAATTCTCAGAGGACAACAAGAACATGGCACGACTTTCTTCGGAACGGCTTTTATATGATTTTACAATCATTTCAGCATAATCTTCCTTGAGTAAAGCCAATTCTTTTTTTAGCTTATTAATTTGCATTTGATTGATATACATATCATTTCCAAGCAATTTAGTTTGCTTTTCGGTAGTGTTTATCAATTTTTCTTTAAGCTTTATTTTAGTGCTTTGAATCACTATTACATTCACAGCAGATTTTTCTTTTTTCTTAACGGTTTGTAATAACCTTTCATTTTCTCTAATTTCTTTTTGAATTTGAGCTTTACGTTCTTCTAATTTTTCTTGTTGGGATTCCTGACTCCATAATAATGAAGTCATACAGATAAAGATTAGGCTAAGGAGAAATTTTGGCATATTAAAAAAATATTTTTGCTAATTTACTTAATTATAATTCTTTTGTACCCATTTGGAACACTATATGGAAAAGAAAGTTCTTCATTGAAAGTTACCGTGTTGTAATCCAGATTAATTTCGGTATTGCCTTTCTTCTGAAAAGTATTGATCAGAACACTTGTAGGCAACGTTGCCTCATTGTACACTTTACTGTCAGCATAAGCCACTTTAATCATTCGTTCTTCAGCAGTTTGTGTGATTTCTTGTTTTTGAACCAAAAAATTATCGGCATCTAAAAAGAACGATTTTTTCGTATTTGAATTTGAAGCATCATCTAATCGATACGTTTTTTCCAATAATGATTCAAGATATTTCCCTTTTGTCAAATCATCAATCGCTTGTCCCAATAACATATTTTGAATTTTATTGTAATCCAAATCAGTTCCCAGCCATTGACTTAAACTGCTAAAATCCCCTTCAAAATAACTACCGTTTATTTTTTCATAATAGTTCACTGACTTTGGCGTAATCAATGCTTTCGCCATTGTAATTCCAAGAAAACGAATGCTTACCAAAATTTGTTCGTCCTTCTTAATCCTAATTTCGGCCGTAACATTTTGAGTTTGTTTGTTGTCAGCATAACGGGCGCTTGACTTAATATATAATGTAGAAAATTGATTTTTATTGTTGTAGTGATTTTCTATTATTTTTTTGGACGTCATATAACCCGCCGCCTCAGTTGTTGGCGCATTACTGGCCGCAACCGCAATGGCTTTCGATTTACAGGAAACCACAAAAAGAGCGAGTACTATTATTATTGCTATTTTTTTCATTATTTTTTTTCTTTTAATAATTGATTGGCTTTAGAAAAATACATTTCTTTTTTCTTGAAATCTCCTAAACCGTTGTATGCTTCTCCCAACTGAATGTTGAAATTTATTTCTAATGCTCTGTCCTCTACTAAATAATCCAAGCCCATTTCCAGCATATCCTTGGCTTTTTTAAATTGTTGCAATTGATTATTTGCCATCCCTGAATAGTAGTAAAACTGAGGCTGTGTTGGAAAAGTATCCACCATTGCGGAGGCTTTTTTGGCAACTAATTCAAATTGCTTTGTCTCTGTATACGTTTGAAGCAAAAGCAAATTAGTTTCGATATCATCTCCTGAACCGTTTTTCAATGCTTGCTCATAATACTTTGTCGCTTTTGCCCATTGCTTTTTAGCGTGGTAAAACTTCCCTATTTCCTTAGCGACATTAACCGCTGCGTCATTATCAAAATACGAAATCGCTTTTTCTAAATCAGCTGTGTATTGCGGATTTTTATCTGCAAAAATCAAAAACTCATTCAGTATTCTGTGCTTTATTTTAGCATCTATTTTGGTACTGGCCAAAACCACATTCATGGCGTTTATTGCTTTTGGAGCGTCATTACTATCCAAATAATTTTTGAATAATGTTACTTGAGCCCATTCGGAATTTGGTAAAGCTTTTTCGAGTTTTTTGACAATTTCAAATGCTTTTTCTTCCTCATTATTTTTAGAATACAAAACAATCAAACTGATATAATTAGATTCTTCTTTGGGGTTCTTTTCAATTTGCTCTAACAAATTTGAAGCTTCCATATTCTGAAATTTCCCTTCCGATAAAATCTGGCTTTTGTATAAATCCCTTCTGTCCGTTTTTCCAAATGTTTCGTTTAACTCGTTGATTAAATCCAAGGCTTTGTCAAATTGTTTGGTTCCCATATAAAGCGATGTCAAATCTTCTTTATACTTCTCATCAAATTCTATCAATTTATTGATAACCATTATTGCCTGGTTATAATCGCTCGTTTCATAATTCACATCGTACATTCCCACCCAGAACCATTTGTTTTTTGGATCAATTTGTGTGGCTTTTTCAAATGAAGAATAGGCATTTTTATATTCCTTTAATGCTAAATAATTTTTCCCTAATTCATAATATACAGCGGCATCATTCGGTTTAATCTTGATACATTTATCCAAAGCCACTACTGCTTTGTCATAATTCTCGATTCCTTTTTGAAGTAATGATTCATAAAAAAATTCCTGAAACTGATCTGCATCGAGCTTAATTTCTTCGGGTTCCGTTTGTGCCAATAGCAAAGCTGAATTGCATTGCAAAACCAGAAATAAAAGTATTAAAGCGCTTTTTTTCATTCTATTTTTTTAATCCCGAATCTATCTTATATATACAAGAATTGAACCATTTTTTATTCTAAAACCGAATAGTCTCCAATACTGATGCTTGTAAAGTTACCATCAAAACTGGCATGATTACCAATCATCGCATTATCCAAATTCGCGTTTTTTATGTTAGAGTGTGTTTGTACCAAACTGTTTTTAATACTGCTGTTTATTACATGACATCCTTTTCCTAAAGAAACATTAGGACCAACGGTTGCGTTTATCAACACTACATCTTCCCCAATATAACATGGCGGAATAATTGTGGAGTTCTCTAATTTGACATCAAAATCTACCAAATGTGTCCCGTCACTATGCAAGAAACCTAACATCCTGGAGTTTGTTTCTACCGTAACGTCTTTGTTTCCACAATCCATCCACTCGTCGACTGTTCCTGGTACAAATTTCATGCCTTTTGCCATCATTTGCTTGATTCCGTCGTTAATTTGATATTCTCCACCGTGAATAATATTATTATCTAATACTAATTGAAGTTCGTTTTTTAAAACGGCAACATCCTTAAAATAGTAAATTCCAATAACGGCAAGATCCGAAACAAAGGCCGCAGGTTTCTCTACCAGTTCTACAATTTCATTCGCTTCGTTTAGGTTTATCACACCAAAAGCCTCTGGATGATCTACCTGTTTTACCCAAATAACACTATCGGCATTTTGATCTAAATCGAAATCGGCACGAATTAACGTATCGGCATAAGCAATCACAGCTGGTCCGCTCAAGGAATCTTTGGCACACATAATCGCATGACCTGTTCCTAAAGCTTCATTTTGATAATAAATAGTGCCTTTGGCACCTAATTTTTGTGCGATAGCAATTAATTCTTCTTCTACTTTTTTACCAAAACTTTCGTGAATAATAAAGGCTACTTCTTCAATATCTTGATTCAACACGCCGGCAATATCTTCGACCAAACGGTGAACGATTGGTTTTCCAGCGATAGGAATTAATGGTTTAGGAATGGTTAATGTATGCGGGCGAAGACGTGAACCACGACCTGCCATTGGGACAATTATTTTCATTTTTATTGGTTATTTAACCGCAAAGTCGCGAAGTTTTTCGCAAAGTTCACGAAGATATTACTGTTTTATTTTAGCCACAGATTAAACGGATTAAACCGATTCCCGCAGACTTTTAATTAATTTTATTACATGTTTCTTGACCGCTACACTAGGACTGAACACTAAAAACTGAGTACTGAATACTTACTTCACTCCTGTGCTTCCAAAACCACCTTCGCCTCTGGAAGTTTCTGTTAGTTCCTGTACTTCAATCCACTCAGCACGTTCGTGTTTTGCTATGATAAGTTGTGCGATACGTTCCCCGTTTTCGATTACAAAATTTTCATTGGATAAATTTACTAAAATCACACCAATTTCACCACGATAATCTGCATCTACTGTTCCTGGAGAATTCAGGACTGTAATTCCCTTTTTTGCAGCCAGACCGCTTCTTGGACGTACTTGTGCTTCGTAACCTATCGGTAATTCTATGAAAAGACCTGTTTTTACAATGGTTCTTTCCAGTGGTTTAAGGTGTATCGATTCTGTTAAGTTTGCTCTTAAGTCCATTCCTGCCGATGCTAT
Source organism: Flavobacterium algoritolerans (assembly GCF_030010385.1). Classification (NCBI taxonomy): domain Bacteria; kingdom Pseudomonadati; phylum Bacteroidota; class Flavobacteriia; order Flavobacteriales; family Flavobacteriaceae; genus Flavobacterium; species Flavobacterium algoritolerans. Next base: position 967,786 of record NZ_JASCRZ010000001.1, read on the forward strand.
GGTTTCATAGTTTGGCAAGGCGTGTTGTGATTTGTTGATTATGTTTATTGTCATTGTTTTTTTATTTAAAATATGTAGGGACAAATCGCGACTTGTCCCTTCTTGTCTGTAACTATGTTTCGATTATTTTGAGTTATAGCCCTGATAATAGTGAAAATCCTTTTCCTTTTTAAAGAAAAAAGGAAAAGATTGCAACGAATAGCAGGAAATAGCTCCTAAAAATTTAAATTAAGTTCTAACTCTTTTTTCGGTTCAAAATTTTGATTAATAATTCTTTTTCGTTGTGGTATATAAAATACATGAACGCGAGTAATAATGTGATTCCGACATAATAATTTTCCCTAAAGCCATAAAATGAAACTGCCGAAAATCCTATTGAAATCAATAGATACATGGCTATTTTGTTCGTATCATACGGAATGGGATAATATTTATTTCCAAAATAGTAGGAGATAAACATCATGCTACCATAAGCCGCAATCGTGGCAATTGCTGAGCCGTAATAGCTCATTGTTGGGATTAGCAGGTAATTTAACGCCAGTGTAATTATTGCACCAATAATGGAAATATAAGCGCCAATATGCGTTTTGTCTATCAGTTTGTACCAAACGGAAAGATTGGTGTAAATGCCTAGGAAAAAGTTAGCCAAAATGATTAACGGCACCACTTTCATCGCTTCCCAATACGACTCATCCCGAATCATGATGTATTTTAAAACATCGGCAAAAACGATTACTGACAGCAAAATAAAAGAACCAAAAATGACAAAATACTTAGTAATCGTAGCGTAGGTTCGAGGCGCATCCTCCTTATCAGCGTGGCTAAAAAAGAACGGTTCGATTCCTAATGTGTAGGCCGTACGGTACAAAACCATAAATAATCCCAGTTTATAACACGCCGAATATACTCCTACTTCGGCTTCTGCAATATTAGCAGGCAGTAATTTACCCAATAAAATTTTGTCGAATTGTTCGTTGATAGCAAATGCGATTCCGGCCACCATAATAGGCAAACCATACCCCATCATTCGTTTCCAAAGCTTGTAATCAAAATGCCATTTCAGCAAAAGGTAATTAGGGGAAAGTATTAAGAATGTAACTAAGCTCGCAACGATATTAGACACAAAAATATAGCCTATTTGAAAATCTTCTAAGTAAAAAGAACTTAAAAAACTATCTGGGTTGGATTGTGCAATTACTGGCAAATAACTTAAAAAGAAAAGGTTTAAAACCAGATTGATTGCAACATTTCCAATTTTGATTATAGCATATTTTATGGGTTGCTGATTGACCCTTAATTTAGAAAAAGGAACAATCACCAAGGCATCCAGGACTAAAATCCAGATGGTGTACGTAATGTACTGCGCATCAATTCCAGACCAAATGGCTAATTTATTTCGGAATAATAAGGCTAGGAATAAAAACGAAAGTGAAGTCCAAAAAAGGGAAACAGATGTTGTTTCCACAACCGATTTCTTATCTGTTTCTTTATTGTAAAACCTAAAGAAAGCAGTCTCAAATCCGTAAGCCAGAATTACATTAAAAAAGATCATCCAGGCAAAAATGATGGAAACCTTACCATATTCGGCTTTTGGAAGCAAATCTGTGTATAATGGAACCAGTATAAAACTGAACATTCTTGGTATGACCGTAGCCAATCCATAAATGGCAGTCTGTTTAAAAAGATTTTTATATAATCCCAAAATGATGTGTCTATTACTATTTATAAAAACAAAAATAACGAATTCTTTGGTTTAATCATCTGAAGTGAATATTTGTTTTAGAACAGAAATACCACGACAAGAACTGATTCATTTTTACCAAATTTATCTTAATGGCTTTTCTATGGGATTTATTATTTTGAAAAAATAGGTTTTATCATCTTTCTTGTATTCTAATACCGCTTCATTAGGTTTCAAATCAAATTTAGTTTTTTGAATTACCGGCGCTTTATTCCCATATTCTTTTGAAGGGTCTTTGTGTAGAATGAAATCTTCCTTTTTATTTTCTTTGTAAAAATGGGCTGTAAAAGTATTTTTTACAATTCCTTTTATAGCTAATTCCTGATTTTGAAAATAGATTTTCTCCAGCTTAATGTTTGCCGCAAGCGATTTTTTGAATTCAATATAAAAATCAATTCCGCTACTTTGCTTGCCGTCTACCCATTTCTGGTAAAAAGCAGATTGTATTTCTTGAGGAAATTCCGTTTGAAATTCTGGTTTCATGGCACAAAAAGTCAGGCTTATTGCAATAATAAATAAGGGAATGATTCTTTTATATCCTTTCATAATCCTAAATTTAACTTAATCCTTCTTCGTTTAAAATCTTAAGAAAGTGAAATCCTTTAGGCACATACCCTTGGTTATAATAGAAGCGATGTGCGGTGAAATTCCCGGTAAAAGCATCCAAAACAATCATTGTACAGCCCGTTTCTTTGGCCAAAACATCAACATAATCGGTCATCATTTTGCCCAAACCTTTGGAACGATGCTCTGGATGAACAATAAAATTATCAATCTCGATGTATTTTCCCGACCAAAGTTTTGTTCCTGACCAAAATCCGGAAACTGCCACACAAACCTCATTTTCAAAAACGGCTACCTGCTTGTAATTATGTGGAATCATTTCGACCAAATACGATTCATACTTTTCTACCGTAAATGTGGGATATAAAAACCGCATTACTTCAATGTTACTAAGCATTTCTTCTACTGTAGTCAGTTCTCTAATTTCTAATTTCATTCTTCCTAGTATTGTTTTAAACTATAAAATTAAACAAAAAAAGAGCCAACATCTGTTGGCTCTTAGAATATATTTTGAATCAATAATTTTTATCCATTCAATGCTTCCGCTCCACCAACAATCTCTAAGATTTCATTAGTAATAGAAGCTTGACGTGCTTTATTATAAGTCAATTTCAATTGATTTCTCAACTCAGTTGCATTATCAGTTGCTTTATGCATGGCAGTCATACGCGCTCCGTGCTCTGAAGCAAATGAATCACGAATACCTTTATACAATTGTGTTTTCAATGATTTTGGAATCAAAGTCAACACGATTTCTTCTTTTGAAGGTTCAAAGATATAATCACCAGTTGAAACCGTAAGATCAGATTTGATAGGTGCTAATGGCAAAAATTGTTCAGTTTGAACGATTTGTGTCGCAGCATTTTTAAATTGATTATAAATTAACTCAATTTTATCGTATTCACCTGAAACGAATTTCTCCGTCAATAGATCCGCAATTTTAGCTACATTATCAAAAGTTAAATCATCAAAAACTGTACTTTGATTATCTACTACTGACAATGTTTTGCTCAAAACATCATTTCCTTTTTTACCGATAGCAAAAATATCAACTTGTTTTCCGGCATAAACTTCCGAACGGCTTTTAGCCTCTTTGATAACATTTGTATTAAATGCACCACATAAACCTCTATTAGAAGTTATGGCTACAACTAAAACTTTTTTAATCTCACGTTGTGCTGTAAACTCTCCACCTGCATCACCTTCAAGTGTTGCAGAAAGATTTTGCAATAATTCCGTTAATTTTTCGGCATAAGGGCGCATTGCTGTGATTGCATCTTGTGCTTTCTTTAGCTTTGCTGCAGAAACCATTTTCATTGCCGATGTAATTTGCATCGTAGATGAAACGGAAGTAATTCTATTACGGATTTCCTTTAAATTTGCCATTGTTTTCTAGTAATTAGTAATAAGTAAACAGTAATCAGCTCTTCACTAATCACTATTCACTATTCACTTATATTAATTATATTTTGCTGATAATTCTTTTGCTACAGTTTCGATTACATCAGTAATTTCGTCTGTTAATTTTCCTGCTTTCAAAGCATCAAGAGTTGCTCTGTGTTTGTTGTTCAAGAATTCCAAGAAATCTTTCTCAAATTCTCTTACTTTATTTACAGGAACATTTCTCAATAAGTTTTTAGAACCAGCATAGATAATCGCAACTTGATCTTCAACAGTATAAGGATCATTCAAACCTTGTTTCAAGATCTCAACGTTTCTTTTTCCTTTTTCAATTACGTTTAAAGTAACTGCATCAAGATCAGAACCAAATTTAGCAAACGCTTCCAATTCACGGAATTGTGCTTGATCCAGTTTCAAAGTACCTGCTACTTTTTTCATTGATTTAATTTGTGCATTTCCTCCAACACGAGATACTGAAATACCTACGTTAATTGCTGGACGAACCCCAGAGTTAAACAAATCTCCATCAAGGAAAATTTGACCATCTGTAATCGAAATTACGTTTGTTGGGATATAGGCAGAAACGTCACCAGCTTGAGTTTCAATAATTGGTAACGCAGTCAATGAACCACCACCTTTTACAATTGATTTCAATGAATCTGGTAAATCGTTCATGTCTTTAGCAATTCCATCATCTGCAATTACTTTACAAGCACGTTCTAATAATCTACTGTGAAGGTAGAAAACGTCTCCAGGATATGCTTCACGCCCCGGTGGTCTTCTTAATAAAAGAGAAACCTCACGATACGCAACAGCTTGTTTAGATAAATCATCATAAACAATTAAAGCCGGACGACCTGAATCTCTAAAATATTCTCCAATTGCAGCACCTGCGAAAGGAGCATAAACTTGCATCGGAGCTGGATCAGAAGCATTAGCAGCAACAATAATAGTATACGCCATTGCACCTTTTTCTTCTAACATTTTAGCAATTCCTGCTACAGTTGACGCTTTTTGTCCAATTGCAACATATATACAGAATACTGGTTTCCCAGCATCATAAAATTCTTTTTGATTTAAGATAGTATCGATACAAACAGTTGATTTACCTGTTTGACGGTCACCAATAACTAGCTCACGTTGTCCACGACCAACTGGAATCATAGCATCTACTGCTTTAATACCTGTTTGTAATGGTTCAGTAACTGGTTGACGGAAGATAACTCCAGGAGCTTTTCTTTCCAAAGGCATCTCGTATAAATCTCCACCGATTGGTCCTTTTCCATCAATTGGAAAACCAAGAGTGTTTACTACACGACCTACCATTTGTTCTCCTACTTTAAGAGAAGCAATACGTTGTGTTCTTTTAGCAGTTGAACCTTCTTTGATTCCTGTTGATGGTCCTAAAAGTACCACACCCACATTGTCTTCTTCAAGATTCAAAACAATAGCTTCTAATCCATTGTCAAATTCAACTAACTCTCCATATTGAACATTAGAAAGCCCGTAAACACGAGCAATACCATCTCCAACTTGAAGTACTGTTCCTACTTCTTCTAGTGTAGCACCAGATTCAAAACCTTCTACTTGCTTTCTTAATATTGCTGAAATTTCAGCAGGTTTGATTTCCGCCATCTTAATTTATAATTTAGACACTTAAATGTGCAATAAAACTAATTACTTAACTCTCTTTTTAATACTTGTAATCTGTTGGCTACTGAAGCATTGTATTGCTTGTCGCCTATTCTTAGAATAAATCCTCCAATGATTGAAGCATCTACTATATTTTCTATTGTGATTTTTTTATCCGAAAGGGTTGCAATTTTAGCCAAAACTTGTGCTTCTAATGCTGCATCCATAGGAATAGCTGTAGTAACCTGAGCTACTTCAATACCATTCATAATATCAGATAATTTACTGTATTCTATTGCAATTGCTTCTAGAATTTCGAATCTTTTGTTTTCAAATAACAAATGAAACAACCCTTGAGTTACGCCATTGATACCTGCAAAAACTTCTAACAGTGCTTTCTCTTTTACTTCAACTTTAGTAGTTGGATTTTGAATAAAAGTACTCAATTCCAAATTACTGCTAATTGTTGAAGCAATCAATTTCATGTCGTTATTTACAACTTCGGCAACACCTTTTGAGTTTGCTAAGTCTAGAATTGCTTTTGCATAACGAATTGCTGCTCTTGTACTTGCCATAATTGTTAGTTTAACTTTACGTCACCTAACATTTTCTCAACTAATTTAGTTTGAGCTTCTTTGTTAGATAATTCGTCTTTCAATATTTTTTCTGCGATACTCAATGATAAAGTTGAAACTTGTAATTTCAATTCTGCCATAGCTGCATTTTTTTCGCTTTCAATTGCTGCTTTCGCTTGCTCAATCATTTTCAATCCTTGAGCTTGCGCTTCATTTTTAGCATCAGCAACCATTTTCTCTTTCATTTCACGAGCATCTTTAAGCATGTTGTCACGCTCTAATCTTGCTTCTTGTAAAATACGTTGGTTGTCAGCTTGAAGATTTTGCATTTCTTTTCTAGCATTTTCAGCAGAAAGTAATGCATTTTTAATTCCTTCTTCTCTATCATTAACTGCATCAAGAATTGGTTTCCAAGCGAATTTTTTTAACAAGAGTATTAATCCAACAAATATTGCTATTTGCCAAATAAACAAACCAAACGAAAAATCATTTATTAACTTATCCATTATATCTAATTATAAATTTTAAAGTATGAATTGCTTTTAATCGCAATTTGTAATGTTTTAATTTTAAAAACAATAGTTACAACCAACCGTTGTAACTATTGTTTTTTAAGTTTTAATTACGATGCGAATAACGCAGCGAAACCAATACCTTCAATAAGCGCAGCTGCGATAAGCATAGCTGTTTGGATTTTTCCAGAAGCTTCTGGCTGACGAGCAATAGCGTCCATTGCTGAACCACCAATTCTACCAATACCTAAACCTGCTCCGATAACAATCAATCCTGCTCCTACAATAGTTGGAATTTCCATAATATATATATTAAAAATTAAACATTCTTATTAATAGTCAAAAGTTGTAAAGTCTAATGTCATAAAGTCAAGCGCTGACTTTTAAACCTTCGACGTTTGACTTTAGACTTAATGGTGAGCCTCGTCGTGATGATGCTCTTCGTTTCCTGCTCCAAAATAAAGTGCAGATAACATGGTGAAAATATACGCTTGTAAAAACGCAACTAATATTTCAAGGATAGAAAGTGCGAATGCCAATCCAAATGACAAAGTACTTCCAATCCAGCTTTTAAAGATAAACATTAAACCAATAATACTCATCAACACAACGTGTCCTGCTAAAATGTTAGCGTACAAACGTATCATTAATGAAAATGGTTTGATGATTGTTCCCAATAATTCAATTGGAGCCAAAATAAATTTCATTGGAGTTGGCACACCTGGCATCCAGAAAATATGTCCCCAGTAATTTTTATTAGCCGTAAAAGTTGTAATTAAATACGTCAACAAAGCTAGTGATGCTGTAATAGCAATATTTCCAGTTACGTTAAATCCTAGTGGAGTTAATCCTAATATATTTAAAAAGAAAATAAAGAAAAATATAGTCAATAAATAACTCATGTATTTTTTATATCCTTTTTCTCCAATGTTTGGAATAGCAATTTCGTCTCTTACATAAAGAACAAGTGGCTCAAAGAAACGACCAGCTCCTGAAGCAATACCACCATTTTTAGCATACGATTTTGCTAAACTTGTAAACAATACAAACATTAAGATTGCTATTCCTAAAATACCGATTACACTTTTTGTAATAGATAAATCTAGTGGAGTTGCATTTGTAGGGTGACCGTGCTCTTCTGTTAAAGTTCCAGAAGCATCCGTTTTGTATATTTTTTCGTGGTGTAATACGTAGAAGTTTCCATTGTGTTCAGCAACTTCTTCACCATGGTGAAATTTTGAAGAAGAAAATACTTGCAAACCATTGTCCCAAAGAATAATTGGCAATGAAAAACCATAATGCGCGCCTGTTTCTTCATTTGCTAAAAAGGTAAAATCATGCGCATCCAAAAGGTGATGATTAATAAATGCCTTAATTTTAGATTTTACATCTGTTGGTTCAGCATGAGCTCCTTCGGCTGCCTCATGGGCAACTTCTGTTTTTACTTTTACAGTATCCTGTTCAGGATTTGCAAAACTAATTAAAGGAAGACACGCTACTAAAGTCGCTAATATAAATCTAAGTGGTTTGTTTGAAATCACCATAACAGTTAATTATCTTAATTTATTACGTTTCTGAAATTTGGTGCAAATGTACATCTTTTATTAATATTCAAAAGAATATAAAAAATTATTTTTGATGGATTTGTTCCTTGAATAACATATTTATTGCTTTTCGTTTAATATACGTATTGTTAATATGGTTTCAATTGCTAAAAAGAGAATAAACATCATAAAAAAATTCTTTTTCTCTATTGCATTGTTTTGAGCTGTAACCTGCAATATAGGCTTTAAAATCAGATAACAAACAATCATTTTAATACTGGTACTCAAAAGAAATGACATACCCACATTATCAAAACTGCGTTCTTTGACTTTTAACAAAACTACAAATACCATAATAGACAAAACCAGAAATACCATATAAAGGGTTTCTATCGAATAATAAAAAGTCGCATCATTTATATCTAATAGATAAAAAGCAACTCGATGAACCACATAAGCCAATCCCGCAAGTGCCAATAAAGACAGAAGCGGTTTGTAATTTTTTAAATTCATTGTATTTATTTTTTGCCGCAACGGCACTAAGGCGCAAAGTTATTTTAATTTATTCGCCCATCCGGACGTTTACAACTCGTTTGTATTCCTTTTTCCTCTTGAAAAATTACTGCATTTTATTGATTTCGTTAACCTGTCGTATCACATTATACAAAGCCAGTGCAACGCCAACCATTACCAAAATTTTACTGTAATATACTTTTGGGTGCGGATGACTCTCGTCTAACCAGTCTCCCAGATAGGAAAACAAAAAGATGATGGCCCCCATTTGAATCGGAATATTAATCAGCGCAAGCCATTTATTCGCTCTTTTTTTGGGATTGTTGTCCATCGTTCTGGATTAGATTTTTTACATTAGTCTTCATTGTACAAGAAGCGCTAAAATCAGCTCCTGGCTCTACTGATAGTTTTCCAGTGGTAACTTCTCCATGAATACTGGCTTTTGATTTTACATTCAGCACTTCGGTTACTTGAATTTTTCCATCAAATTTTCCTTCAATATCTGCATTTTTACATACAATATCTCCAGTAACGCTTCCGGCCGGACCAATAACAATTTTCCCGCCAGACTGAAAATTACCTATCAAGTTTCCGTCTAATCTAAAATCAGCATGCGAAATAATATCACCTTTTATAATAGTACCTTCAACAATTCTATTGGTTTTACCCAAAAGATCAGTGTATGATTTTTGCTTTTTATCAAACATATTTATGGGTTTTTTGGTGCTAAATAAGTGTCCATATTTTTCTTGATTTGAATCACTTTGTAGTTCTCACCCGAAACCACAATAGCAGGATCGACCAATTTATATTTTACATTATCCTTCAATACAAATACAATGTCTTTAGCATAAAGTTCTGATTTTATTCCGTGAATGGTGATGAAATTTTCTTTTTCAGTATAAATATCATAAGAATAATATAGTTTCTGAGGGCTTTCTGCAGCAACTAATATTTTGATTTTTTCCTCTATTGCTTTTGTATTTTTATCCTCTCGTGAACCTACTCGATATAAAATTTTCCAATTATTTGAATCCGTTGTACTCAACTCCATTTTCTCTAAAAACGGAATCTGACTCGTCAAGATTTCTTGTGCATTTTTGCCTTCTTCACTGTTCGGATAATTATCAGCCACTACTTGCAATGCATTTTTGTAAGCTGTTACTCCTTTTAGTTTTCCAATGGCATTTGCTTTAAGCAGTTCGAATTTTGATACAATTTCATCTCCCGAAAACTGATTAATCAAAGCGTCTGAGTTCTCTAAAACCGAAACAAATTGTTCTTGTTGGTATAATTTATACCATTTAGTATAGGCACTTTCCGGTGTCTCATTTACTGAAGCCACACTGGAGCTTGTGTTGTTCATAATTTGTGCATAACGAGAATCCGGATATTGAGCCGATATTCTTTTTCTCATCGCTTCCGCTTTACTTGCATCCGTAATTTGATATAGTTTATACAAATTATACATCGATGGCAGCACCAGTTTTTCCTCTGGATTATTGTTTAATAATTGTTCCAGTTTAGCGATGGCCAAATTATTTTCTTTGAATTTTTCTTTATAAATAATTCCTAATTGGTAATACGCAAAATTACGTTCTTTACCTATGCTGTCTATCTCCGTTTGTGCTATGGGAAGTTGTTTCAAATAAAAATCCGTGGTGTATTGCTCCACGATTTTCTCTGCTGTTGAAACCTCTTCAACAGTTTCTTTATCATCATTCAACGGATCAGCTGAAGTTGAATTTACAGCGCTGGATGAGATTCTCCAATTGCCATTCAGGGTTCTGTCACCCCACGTTTTTTTAAATTCTATTTTTCCAAAAGCTACGGTTGTAGGATTATAAAAATAGAAAATACTACCTGCTTGTTGTGAGGAAACATTTGGAATAGCCGGCGGCATCAACGCCGATTTTTTGGCCGGTTTTCCCGGTTCCTGACTAGAAGCCGGATCAATAGAACTGGTTGTACTATTCCTTTCTATGTTTTCTTGTTTTTCTTTTCGTTTTTCTTCTAAAACTCTTTTGACTTCATCCTCTTCTTTTAATTTAACGATGTACTTTTCAAAATAAGCTATTTTACCGCTCTCATTTAATGAAACAACATTTAAAATACTGTCATTTCTTTTGGCAAGAGCCTCATACAAAATCACTTCATCCAGATTAGTTCTAATTTTTTTAATTTTATTATGCTCTCTGGTTTTGTCATTGAGTTTTACCAATGTACTGTCATAATATTTTGCAGCGGCAGGATATTCTGCATTTCTAAAATACATATTTCCTAAATTTCGGTAATTTGAAGCTACTAAATAGGAATCTTTTGAATCTGTTCTTAAGGATAAGTTGTAAAAATCTAATGCTTTCTTCTGGTCGTTTTTTTGATCATAAAACACCGCCATATGATGAAAAATTAAATCTTTATACGGTCTATTTTCTCTGTCTTTTGCCAGCTTATCAAATGTTTTTGTAAAGGAATTGAAATCCCCGTTTTGATAATCAAACAATTCTGCTTTTTTAGCATGCGCCTGAATGACAAATTTCCTGTCTGCTTTTCGGTTCATGTCAATCACTGATTGATACGAAGCTACAGCACTGTCCTTGTATCCTAATTGCTGATACAATTGTCCCAAAACAAAACGATATCGTGCTCTTTCCTGATTTACTTTGGTAAACTCTATGGCTAGTTTTAGTTTAGCAACTGCGCTGTCTTTTTCTTCTAAGTTCAAAAAAGACTCTGATAAAAGCGCATTTGCATCCGCAAAAACTTGTTTTTTTACTTCGTGATCTTCTAATAATTTACTTATGTTTTTTATTACCAAAGCGTCATTTCCTAAACGCATATTTGTTTTTTCACGCCAAATTTTAGCCTCATAAATCTTGCTGCTGTTGGGATATTTGTACAAAATATAATTGAATGCATCAAGTGCGGGAACGAATCGTTGGTCGTAATAACGGGATTTGCCAAGCATAAGATACGCTTCGTCAATTTGAGTGTTTTTCTCTCTTCCGCCAATGTTCATGGAATGTTTCTGGATGGCTTTGGTCGCTTTGGCTTCAGCCAATTCAAAATTTGTGTTTTTAGGTTTTGTTGTGGAAGTGAAGTCTTCTACAATTTGCATTTTTTCTATTGGCAGACGTTTCCAGAAATCGTCATCGCTGTTGGATTTTATTTCCTTGACTCCTTTGTCCAAACCTACTTGACCGTTGTATAAAATATTATATTTTGTACTTAAGGCGTGGGAATTTCTGGCCATAAAAGTATCTCTCTTAGTAGAACAAGCTACTAAAAAACCGAAGAATAAGAAGAAAAATAACTGTTTAAATCTATTGACTTTCAATGGAAAACGTTTTTATCAATTAACTTTTAAATATGCTTTTTAGTATACTGACTGGTAAAAATACGTTTCTTTTTGATATCGTGAAAATTATCAGGGTTTATTTGAGTCTGTTGTGCGCGTGAGGGATGTAACGGAAATCCTTTTTTATTCTTTTTTTTCAAGAATAAAAAGATTGAGAGTGAAAGCCCGACCCGGATTTTTTTTCCGGGTCACGCCCAAATTAAACTCTTATTGGCATTTGAAAGACTAAAAATAAACCGCGAATTAGCGGTTGAGTTATATTCTGTTTAAACCGCAAAAAACGCTTCTAGTTCCTTTAATGTTTCCTCAGAAGTTTGAATATCTTTGACCACTTCGCCTTTATGCAAAGCGACAATCCTGTCACTCACCTCAACGGTGTGCAACAAATCGTGGCTGGAAACCAGCACGGTAACATCCGGATTATCAGCTAAATCCTTGATAATTTTCTTTAATCGAAATTGTGTCGTTGGATCTAAATTAGCAAACGGTTCGTCCAGAATAATAACTTCCGGATTCCCGATTAATGTGGCGATGATACCCACTTTTTTTTGATTTCCTTTGGATAAATCGCGTAAATATTTTTTGTTTTTAAGGATTTCGCCGTTGAAAAATTCTTCGTGTGTGGCCAATAAAGCATCGACATCGGCTTTATTTTGTCCGCGTAAATCGCCTATGAAATAAAAATATTCTTCGGGCGTTAAGTAGCCAATCAAGAAGCTTTCGTCCAGAAAGGAAGCCGTGAATGGTTTCCAGTTTTCGCTGGTGTTTACTTGTACCTCGTTGTTGACAATATTCCCTGTTGAAGGCTGGATTAAATCTAATAAAAGGCTGAAAAAAGTGGTTTTTCCGGCTCCGTTATTCCCCACTAATCCAAAGCTTTCGCCTTTTTTTATTTCTAAAGTATCTATTTTTAATACGGTTGTTCCGTTGTATGTTTTCGAAAGGTTGTTTACTTGTATCATTTTTGAAAAAGTTTATTCGGTTATTTGTTGATTTCGTTAATCGCTTGATTATCCTTTTTGTTTGTATGCAGCAATGGTTGCGTATTTCTCTGATTTGTAAATTTTCTCAATCAAGGAGAAAACTTTGTTTTTTAATGCAAATCCGATCACTCCCATCGACGCTACTAATGCTAATCCTACATTGGGATTGCCTAATTTAGCACCTAACCAATACATTAAAACGGGCAATCCTAATTGCGGCAGTGAAATTAGCATGGTTTTTACGTTGAATGCTTTTTTATCTCCAAAAGCGCCTTTACCGGAACTCAAATCGATTGGCGTTTTGGTATACGCGCCACCCAACAAAACCAAATGGGAATTGACTCCAATATTATAAATCGCACCTACAACAATGGTTAAATACACCTGCCATCCAAAATAGAGGTAGAAAGAAGCTATTGTTGTGGTCACTATTGTAGCTATTACCATCAACCACCATTTAGAGCTCAAATAGCCTTTGTAAGGAATATTTTGCGTCATCATTAAGGGATAATAGGCGCTGTCCCAGCTCGGTACAAATTGTCCGAAAGTGATTAAGAATCCTCCCGAAACGAAAATCCCTGCAAAAATGTGCATTACAGGATTGTTGTACACTTCAATTGCATTGGTAAAGAAAAGAAAACCATAAAAAAGGAACATTATGCTCAGTCCTACAGTGGTTTTTGAACGCTTGTTTCTTTTGATTAATTTAATGTCATTTTTCAAGAAAGTTCCAATGGTTCCAAATTGGTTCAACCAAGTCAACTCCTCCGTTTTGGCCTCATCGTGCTTGTTTGACAATCCCGCATCCAGGTATAAATTCTTTTTGAAATACTGGAATGTGATATAATATATAGCGATTAAAGCCAAAACCGGAATGGCAAAAGCGCAATACGTATTGAAAATAGCATCAAAAAATGGCGCGGTATAATCCGTCACATTAAAGAATCCATAATAGTGTAATCCTCCTAAAACGGCTGCTATTGTTAAGAAAATAGCAAATAAATTGTCTTTATTACTCAGTAGAATGTTTAGAAAATTATTGATAAAGATCAAAGAAGACAGCGCGGCATACCAAAGCACCACTGACACTGGATCATAACCTTCAATAATCAAAACAACACTGAACGGAATCAAGAAAAAACCATGCACCAAATTGAAGAAGGACAAAACGGTTTTTCCTAAAGAGAAATGAACAATTGTGGATTTTTTTATTGGGAAAATCAACATCGGACGAATGTTCATCACGGGGATTTTTTGCAACAGCAGTCGGATGATTAAATCCATCAATACATAATAAATCATGAATTTGTTTACCGTTACAATTGGGTCTAAATTCATTTTCTTCAGAATATAAAATGCCCCGACTCCTAATGCTAAGAAAATTAAAATGAAATAAGCGGCCACGAAACCCATCAGGATTTTTAAAGCCAAATTAGTTGCGAAGGAAGCCGATCTAAAAAATGCTTTCCATTCGAGATAAAGAAATTTTTGAATCATAGTTTGGTTATTTTGGTTTTATAGTATGTAGTCAAAATAAGAAAACGTTACAAATTTTCTAATTTATATTCTGGGTAGGTTTGTTTTAAATAGGCTTCAGCCTTGGAAGGGATGACTCTGAATAAAATATAATTTAAAATTCCAAAAAGCACTATCATAAAACTTACGGAGAAAATCCAATAATCATTTAATAAATATCTTTCTGCACGACTGCTTATTTGAATAAAAAAATAAAACGGAACCGTAAAAGCTCCTGAGGAAACGCCATATTGGTTGATAATTTCTTCAAACAACCATTTCTTTTTATTGGTCTCTTTTTTTATCTTTTTGATTTTCTTATTCTTGTAAAATTCATGAAAAATAAATCCAAAATAAATAATACAAATACCTATTAAAATATAATCGTTGTAAATACTTGTTTTCAGAATATTAAAAAGTAAAAGGGTCATTACTATCGTTAATAAAATTTTCGGCACTTTAAAAAACGTTTTAAAATGTTGAAACACTAACCGATTGTATTTTTTCTCTAGAGCAGTTTGCCGACTTTCTACCACATCCATAAATCCAAAAACGCCAAACTTCCTAAATTCTTTATGTAGAACTTCGTCAAAAGTAAGCTTGGGATTTTGTTTCCATTCGGTCTCTATGGCGTTTGCCAAATGATCGACTAATTCAGTTTGTAGATCGTAATATTCCACATAATGCTGACGGGTAAAAAGGTAGAGTTGGTCTATTTGTTGAGGGGTTAGTTTCATAAGAAAAGATTATACAAATTTTAACTTTTTTACTATTTTATGGTGTTCAAAAGCCATCGTTAATTGAAAAAATAGAATAAGTAAAGGGAAAACCTAATAAAAAGCAATTGATACAATTATGCCAAAAGGAATTATTGATATCAAAATTTTTTAATGGATTACTAATCATGTTAAACTGAAAAATAAATAAAAATAGTAACCAACCTCTGTAAAGAAACAACCGCCCGTAAGTTGTTTTTATTTTGGAATTCCATATTAAAAACATACTTATAGATGTGGCTAAAACCAATAGTAAACATGCTCCTCTCATTCCTAAACTAAGAATATTAAACGTCTGTTCCAACTGAATATTTGAAACAATAAGAGCTAAAACAAAACCAAAAACAAGAGCTGACAATAATATAATGACAGTCTGTCTTTTAGAATACGAAATCAGTTTATCCACTACAACTCTTGGTGCTTGAAAAAACACTCCTAACCAAGCACTACTTGAAGAAATTACTAATGAACTTTTCCATTTTTCAAAAACTGATTTGTAAACAAGTTCAAATGAAATTTCTTCATTACTCATTTTCTCCTCAATTTCTGAAGCAATGTGGTCTAATAATTCTAATTTGACATCTTGATAAACAAGACCGTTTAAAATTAAGGTTTCTTCAATTTGAGCTATTTGTTCTATGGTTAATTTCATCTTCAAAAAATTAAAATTCTAATTTTGGACTTGGGCTCACTAAACTCTGCATGTTTCGAATAAAATCTTCTAGTTCTGTGAGTCGGTTTACGGTTTCTTTCTGCCCGCTTTCCGTGAGTTTGTAATATTTACGCATCCTATTATCCACTTTTTCAATCTCGACATCCAGCAAACCTTCGGCTTCCAGTTTATGCAAAGCCGGATATAAAGCGCCTTCGGTAATGTTGAGTTCGCCTTGGGTAATCGCCTTTACTTTCTGCGTGATTTCATACCCGTACATCTTGCCGTTTTCTTCCAGCAATTTCATGATAATCGTATTCAGGCTTCCTTTGTATAGTTGTGAGTTTTTCATGATTCAATCGGTGCAAGTTTTGTGGTATTTCTTACTTTAAAAATCAAATATACATAAGAATCTTATACATAGCAATTTTAGGTATACAAATTTTCAATACTTTTGATTTTTAGAAACCTAATGTGTTTCCTATCTTTGTAAAAAAAAAATCACATGCCATCTTTTTTAAAACTAATAATAAAAGAAGTAAAACGCGAAACCAAAGACGCTGTTTCCATACTTTTTAACGTACCTGAGGAATTAAAAGCAAATTATACTTTTGTTGCAGGTCAATATATCAATTTAAGATTAACCTTAGACGGCGAGGAAATTCGTCGCGCGTATTCTATTTGCTCGGCGCCTGACAGCGGAGAATTGCGTATTGCAGTGAAAGCAGTGAAAAACGGTGCTTTCTCTCAATTTGCTAACACAAAACTCAAAGCTGGAGATGTTCTTGAAGTAGGAAAACCGGAAGGAAAATTTACTTTCGAACCACAAGTTGGCCGACAAAAAAACTACGTCGCTTTTGTAGCCGGAAGCGGAATTACACCAGTACTTTCCATCTTGAAATCAATATTAAAAAATGAACCTAAAAGTTCTTTTGTATTGGTTTACGGTAACAAATCTCCCGAAGAAACCATCTTTCATCAAGAATTACACGATTTGCAATTGCAATATGTGGGTCGCCTTTTTGTACATTATGTTTTCAGTCAAGCCAAAGCAGAAAATGCTTTATTTGGGCGAATTGAAAAATCGACTGTGAATTTTGTCTTGAATAACAAACACAAGGAATTAGAGTTTGATAAGTTCTATTTATGTGGACCGGAAGAAATGATCAATACTGTTTCTGGTGTTTTGAAAGAGCATAATATTAAAGAATCGGCTATAAAATTTGAATTGTTTTCTTCTTCTACCAAAGAAAACAAAATAGAAAAATCATTAGAAGGACATTCTAAAATCACTATAATGGTAGATGACGAGGAAACGACTTTCGAAATGTCACAAAAACAAACTGTTCTTGATGCTGCTTTAAAACAGGGCATTGATGCTCCTTATTCTTGCCAAGGCGGAATCTGTAGCAGCTGTCTGGCTCGCGTTACCTCCGGAACTGCCGAAATGACTAAAAACTCTATTCTTACCGATAAAGAAATAGCCGATGGTTTGATTCTTACCTGTCAAGCGCATCCAACATCAGAAACTATTTATGTAGATTATGATGACGTTTAGAAAACTGTTTCATTTTTGATAGCGGTGTTCAATTAAAAAAAAGAGTTTGCACATTGCAAACTCTTTTTTTTAACTAAATGTTGTAAAAACATCTTGTGATATATAATTTAAGACTTAATTTTTCTAAATTCCTTAATGGTTCAAAACACTTTAAATTTTTTTAACAATCGCTTCAACAGCAATCCTTCTCATCACATCATGATTACTGATGAGTTGTAGTACCAAATTTAAAATCAACTTATTAACCCATTATAGAAAAGCATTCCACAAGAAAATATTTTTTTGTCTTTTGTTTTCTTCTTTATCCTCGCCATATTTAAACCAATCCTTTGTTTTTTCTTCTATCATCGATTTTAGTCCTATTAAATCATAGGTTTTTTTGGCTGTGATTGGTTTTATGTCAGATGGGTTACTGATTTTTAAATCTATTTTGGTCGCTATAAACGAAGTGTATAATCTTGGTATTGAAAGCCCCAAAATCATACCCGGTAAACCATTTATTGAACATGGACCGCCAGAAATGGTGATGTCGTCCGTGTAAAAAGCAAACACATATACGTCATCCATTATTTTTCCAACGGCTTTTCGGCAATTATAACCTGCTATTTCTCTATGCTCATTGGTGATTTTCCATTGTATATTTGGTATGCTGTCATCTATTACAAAATTAGTTCCTACTATTTGCTTTTGCATATTCATTTTTCTTGCCGTAAAATCAGAATACCAGATATTTTCTTCATCTGCATCTTTTTCGTGTTTTGGTATTCTTGTTTTTGGACTCCATCTGTCAAATTTGTAGATGCTTTTGTTATCCGCAAAAGTATAGGTGAAATAGGATATTTTTAGGTCGGACAGGTTCTCTTTCATCATCTCATCCCAGCTATCATTGCTCATCGTTTTTTTGAGATTCGTATTTACTTCATATTCAATTACAGCTTCATCTATAAATTGCTGTGCTTTTGATGTAATTGTAAAAAGTAGTGCTGCTATAAAAAAAAGTATTGATTTCATATGTTGATATTTATTGTTTTTTATCAGTCATATGTAATTCGCATATCATCATTGGTGTTCTCGACCCAATTACAGTCATGCTCATTTCATATATAGATAATTAGATTTTTTGAATGCTCATTATTGCAATTCCTTGAACTTCGTTTAGGACAGTTGCTAATTTATTTCTTTACTGTTTCTCCTTTTCTCCTTTGTTTTTAAAATTCCAGGTAAAGCCTATCATAGCATATCTTTTTAGCCTGTCGTTTCGTTCCTCACCTATTATATTTTCATAAACATATCTATTGATGCCTACATTTTGATTGAGAATATCCCGTACTAAAATATAAGCCGTAAACTCATCATTTTTGAAGGTGCGTTGCAACCTTGCATTCCACAATTGATTGGTAAGATTGGTTTGGAAATCGGTCGTTTTTTGACGAGAATTTAAATTGTAGTCTGTGGACAATTTCCATTTTTCTCTAAAATAAACCCCTATATTCAGGTCCAAATTATTAGTGTTAAATGATTTTACTTCATCATTTTGAGAAGTACTGTTTCTGTTATTTGAAAATCTATTACTTAAACTAAATTCGTATTTCTTATCTTTTGATTTATTTAAATAAATTGAAAATCCTGAATTTAAAGTACTGGAATTATTGATTTTGCTATTAATACTAAGTACGGATTTGTTATAGCTAACAGATGGATTAAGATTAACCTGTAAATCTATTTTTTTTACCTTAAATCCATATCCAAAATAAAAATTACCAGAAAAATTACCGTTTGTGTTTATAGGCGTGGTAATCGTTTTAGCACTTTCCGGATCTATATCTTTATTGTAAGAAATTAAATTGGAAGTCGTTCTAAAAAAAATATTTTGGTAAAAATGCGATTCTGTCAAAATACTATAACTATTGTGTGATATGCTTATACTATTGGTAAAGGATTGCTTTAAATCCGGATTCCCTAAAGTTTGATTAAAAAAATCTTGATTGTTTCTCAAAGGCTGTAATTGATCTATAGTAGGCTGTTTGGTAGCGCCTTGATAATTGAAACGTAAATTACTGTTGCTTTTGTACTTGTAGGAGAAATTTGCAGTTGGGAAAAAGTTGGTATAGCTGCGCTTGTATTCTTTGTTTAAGGTTTGATCTTGCAAATCAAACGAAGTAAAACCAAAGCCACTTCCTAAGCTATAATTTATTTTTTTGGCATTATAACTCAATTTTATATTGGGCTTGTTCGTTGTTATTGTCTGTTTGAACTGGTTTGATAGAGAATCTACAATCACATCATACTTGCCTGTAACATCTGAATAATCATAGGTTAAATAATTGCTTTCGCCAGTGTTATGAGTAATTTGATAGGCAAATTGCAATGCAAATTTCTTACCAATAGGCTCTGTATAATTAACGTTTACAGCAAGATTTTGATTTGTTTTTTCTCCTATTTTGTTTTGGTCCACATCATCTCT
This sequence comes from Flavobacterium algoritolerans, assembly GCF_030010385.1. NCBI lineage: Bacteria > Pseudomonadati > Bacteroidota > Flavobacteriia > Flavobacteriales > Flavobacteriaceae > Flavobacterium > Flavobacterium algoritolerans. The sequence continues at coordinate 987,574 of NZ_JASCRZ010000001.1, forward strand.
GGAGGAAAAAACACCTCCTTCATAACTTTCGTTGGAAGACTTTAAAAAATTATTTGCATCCGTATTCAACGTGTTCCAACTACCGTTTGCGGAAAATGTACGACGGGCTTTGGTAAATTTATGTTTGAACAAAACACTGGCAAACAATGATTCCTTATCCGATTTTGTAATGAATGTTTTTTCCTGTTTGTTTTTTAACAATCCGTCACCTCCTGTGGTACTTCCGTTTGTAAATTCATCGCTTTCCGTATCATAAAAATTGGTTTTGGCTGTAAATTTTATCGAGTTAACAGAATCTAATTTTACGTCGTAAGTAGCATTCAATTTAAAATTACTTCTGTTTACATTGCTTACCGTGGATGTCGTATTGTTTAACTGGGTATCTCCCACTTGTGTTTGGGTAATCCTGCTATTATTGTTGGTGTAAATTTGCTTATTATATTTTGGCGATAGATTCAATGTTTGCTTATCATTCCACTTGTTGCTGTATTGCAATCCTGCGTTAGTGTTTTTGATAAAACCATTTTGAGTGTCAACATACGGTTCTTCATCAGTATTGCCTCCCGTCCATTCATAACTTACATTTCCATCGTCGTCCATGTTCATGCTTATATCATCCCGTGCTCCAAATTTTTCGCTGTCTTGCCAATCAAGTCCATCCTGACCCGTATTCCCATTTAATAAAAAAGCGGATAGTTTTCTTTTGCCTTTAAAAGAGCTAAACATAAGATTGCTATTGTATCTGGAATCCATATTTGCTAATGGTCCGTTTGCAGCATCTACTTTACCAAAATAGCCTTTCTTTTTATCCTCCTTTAATTTTAGGTTAATTGTTTTTTTTGTGTCACCATCATCAATTCCTGTAAACTCGGCTTGATCACTTTTCTTATTAAAAACTTGTACTTCTTTTACCGCATCTGCTCGTAAGTTTTTTACCGCCATGCCAGGGTCGTCACCAAAAAATTCTTCGCCATCTACCAATACTTTTTCTACCGTTTCGCCCATGGCTTTTATGGTCCCATTTTTGTCTACTTGTATTCCTGGCAGTTTTTTTAGTAATTCTTCTACATTGGCATTGGCATCTACTTTAAAATCACTTGCCCTATAACTGGTCGTATCTCCTTTAATTTTAATAGAACCCGTCTTTATAATTACTTCTCTAAGCGCATTAATTTTGCTTATCAATGCAATTGTCCCCATTTTTTTTTCGCCTTCTTCAACAGTTATGGCATCTACATAATCAGCATATTGGCTATGAGCTGTCATCAATATATAATTTCCTGCTTTTACATTTTTGAGATTAAAGTTTCCCTCTTTATCCGATCGGGTAAACTTATATAAAATAGAGTCTTTGGGGGTTAATAAAGCAACAACCGAATTGTAAATGGGGGTTTTTTCGCTGCCTTCCTTTAAAACACCCGAAAGGTTTGCTTTTTGAGAAAACGCCGATAAAGAGAATAAGAACAAAATTGCAGTTGTTACAGTAATTTTTAGCATAAATAGTTTCTATTTTTATTGTATTAGCATTTCAGGATTTCTAAAAGCAACTTGATTAAAAAAGCGCCTCTTTTTCCTAATTGAAACTTGATTTGTAAGGTCTAACTCACAGCAAGCCAAAGTAGTATTTTTAATACTAATAATTTAAAACCTATTTGTTAAATAATTTATAAAATTATTCCTTCAAATAAATAGCTAAAAAACAATAAACCTAACTATGAATTTGATTAAACTCACTTGTTGACACTAATTTAAAACCTTTATAATAGAGTCAACAGTAATCGTTCGCATGACATCTTCATATCCTTCTACTTTTTTATTTCCATAAACTGAAGTGGGTAGTTTTTGAAACTGATTCCTATCCGAAACCAACGCATTTTCTAAAGGTTGATTAAAGGGAGAAAATCCCGCATACGGATGCGTCGCGCCCCAAAGTGAAATGACTTTAACGCCAAGCATGGCTGCTATATGGGCATTTCCAGAATCCATGGAAAGCATTACATCAAGATTACTGATGAGTTGCAATTCCTGTTGGAATTTAATTTTGCCCGCCATATTGATGACGTTTTCTTTATTAGCAGAAAACGAATCCAGGATTTCGATTTCCTTTTTTCCCCCGCCAAAAAGTAAAATTTTATAGTCTAAATTTTTCGATAATTGATTGATGACTTCCTGCATCAAATCCAGCGGATATACTTTAGAATCGTATTGTGCAAAAGGAGCTATTCCTATCAGTTTTTTATTTTTTTCTCCAATTACCGCTAGAATTTCCGGACTCAAAACTGCTTTTTTAGGAAAAACAGCCTGCGATAAATCAACCGTAAAACCGAGTTGTTCAAAAACTTTTACGTGTCTTTCAAACATTGTTGGCAGTTGCTTAAAAACTTTATTTTCGGGTTGCGTCAATGCTTTTTTTTCTGCTCTTCCCTTATCAACCGAAGCTGTTTTTTTTCCGCTTAAAGCAAAAAGGTTTCGAATGATTTTAGAGCGCAACACGTTGTGTAAATCGGCAAAAGCATCAATATTTAAACCTTTTAAATCTTGGAACAAACGCAACAATCCAAGAAATCCTTTGTGTCGTTCTTTTTCATCGAAAGCAAAAAAAGTAATATTAGGAATCCCTTCAAAAAAAGGTTTGAAAAAAGGTCTGGAAATCATCGTGATTTTAATTTCCGGATGCTGGTTTACAAAAGTTCGTAAAACAGGAACCGTCATGGCGACATCTCCCATTGCGGAAAGTCTCATGACGGCTATATGCTTTATTTTATTTGACAATTTTGAGGTTGTCAGAAATTACTTCTTGTTTTGATACAAAATAGGATTCAAATCATCATCGTTGTACATTTTCATTTGCTTGTACACTTTCATGAATTTATCTCCATTTTCAATGTCTGTCAATAAATCATCGATAGCCAAAGACAAATCTGTTCTTTGTTCCAATAAAATATTCAACTTCGCTTGACATTTATCTCTATGATCTTGTGAAGCTTCGGCACGAGTAGCTTCTTCTTGCATGTGATAAATTTTCAATGCCAAAATAGACAATCTGTCAAAAGCCCAAGCCGGACTTTCTGAGTTGATTTTTGCATTTTCTTTTACTTTTACATGACTGTATTTTTGAAGAAAATAACTGTCTATATATTCCACCATATCAGTGCGTTCTTGATTAGAAGCATCGATTCTTCTTTTCAAAGTCAAAGCAGCAACAGGATCAATGTTTGGATCACGAATAATATCCTCAAAATGCCATTGAACGGTATCAATCCAGTTTTTGTGATACAACAAATGCTCAAATTTATCTTTTGGAAAAGGGTTATTAATCGGTTGATCTACATTATCAAACTGATGATAATCTTTAATACTTTGTTCGAATACTGAATAAGCTAATTTTGAAAACATATCTTTATATTTTAAAGGACAAAGATACTTTTTTATACTTTTATAGATTATAAAAATATTTATAAGTTTAATAGCAAAAATAAAAACATGCAAATCCATTATTTATCAGAAGACAATAGCATCCTAAATCATTTTTTAGGACAAATACGAAATGTAAATGTTCACAATGACAGCATGCGTTTCCGAAGAAATATTGAACGAATTGGCGAAATAATGGCGTATGAATTAAGTAAAAAATTACACTACAAAAGTGTCGAAATCCAAACCCCATTAGGTATAAAAACAACAACTGAGATTAAGGATCAATTGGTTTTATGTTCCATTTTACGCGCTGGTTTACCCTTACATTTAGGGTTTCTGAATTATTTTGATAATGCCGAAAATGGTTTCATTTCCGCCTTTAGACACCATCCAAACAATGACGATTATTTTGATATTTTAGTGCAATACCAAGCTATTGCTGCTATAAATGAAAAAAACCTAGTATTAGTAGATCCCATGCTTGCAACAGGTCAATCTATTGTTGCCGTTTTCAATAAATTAATGGAAAGAGGGACGCCAAAAGAAATTCACATTGCTGTTGTGATTGCCGCGCCGGAAGGCATTGCTTATCTTGAAGAACATTTGCCGGAAAACTGTCATCTTTGGGTTGCTTCATTGGACGAAAAACTCAACGAGCACAGTTATATTGTACCAGGATTGGGAGATGCTGGAGATTTAGCGTACGGTGAAAAATTATAATTGGGAGAAAAAAGCAAAAAAACTGCAGGCAGTCAGCACATACATCACTAATTCCTGATTTAATTTTTCTTGAGGAATTTCAATATGGCTGGTTGCCATCATGGCCAAAGGCGCAAATGTAAACAGCAACAAATCATTACTTTTATTAGCCGAAATCAGAAAAATCACAACTCCGATGAAGAAAGAGGCGATGATTTTTTTGAAGGAAGTATGTAATAATTGTGGCCTATTTGATAATGTGGCAAACATAGAAACCAAGAAAAACAAAGCTACTGTGGCATAAATTGACAAAGCCCCGTTTTGATAATTATTTGTGAAATAGTCGATTTTAAAATTGATTTGTACACTTTTAATGATGTATTCAAGAACATCCAAATCGAAAACTGTTGCATAAATCATGAACAGAATTCCAACAATAAAAAAAGCGATAAAAGGCAATATCCAGTTTCTATAATCTCTGGAAACATGGAAAATTATGGATATAAAAACCAACACTATGAAAATTATACTCCAAAAATGAAATAGTGCCGCTAAAAAAACCCATAAAGAGGCATCAAATATTTTTTCTTTGGAAGCTTTCAGGGATTGCAATGAAATCAATCGGCGAAGCGCCAAAAGAATGAAAAAATTAGACAATATCAGGTTTAAATTATCTAATACTGAAGGAAAAAAAAGTAGAAACAAAAAGTAAAAAAAAACTGTGTAGCTGCTGTCTTTACTCAATCCGTTTTTCTTTACAACAAAATTCGTGATAAAAACAGATGCCAATAAAACACAAAACAACATTCCCTTTTTTGAAACTAATACAAAGGAATTCATCCAGGATAAATCTTGAAATTGGTATATAGAAAAGAAAACCAGCATTAAAATTACGACCAATGAAAAATTTAATGGTGTAGATTTTCTAAAAACACTTGTTATCATAAGGATATTTTATACTTTTGTGTTCGTAAATATAATACTTGTTTAAAAAGTAAACCCTGCAAGTTCAAAAAGATTCTTCTAAATAAGAACTTTTAATTCCCAGAGTTCCTCAAAAACAATTAATAAAATTAATTTTATACATTATGAAAGCATTTTTCGAAGGAATACAATACTTATTTGTAAATATTTTATTTGCTCCTCTAGACTTTTTACGCTCATTAGAGCTATCATCTTGGTTTGCTGCTAATACAATCAATTGGATTTTCATGATTATTTGTGCTTCGGCAATGGTATATTGGATCAAACAATTGAAAATTTTTGAAGACGCCGGAACAGAGAAGCAAGATACTACCGCTCACTCTTTCTTAAAATAAGAATTAAAAAAAAGTGAACGATAATTGGAAACTATTTTAAGTCGTTTCCAATATCTTTTCTAAAATACATCTTATCAAAATTTAGTTTATCTATGTTTTGGTAAGATTTTTTTATGGCCTCTTCGAAATTATTTCCATACGAAGTTACGGTTAAAACCCTTCCTCCGTTTGAGACTACGTTTCCGTTATCCAGTTTAGTTCCTGCGTGAAAAACAATCGAATCTTCAATGGTTTCTAATCCTGAAATTACTTTTCCTTTTTCAAAATCTTCAGGATATCCGCCAGAAACAACCATAATTGTAGTCGCACTTCTTTCGTCAACTTCCAGATTGATTTCGTCTAGTTTTTCATTGGCTACAGCCAAAAATAACTCCACTAAATCCGTTTTTAATCTCGGGATAACCACTTCGGTTTCAGGATCTCCCATTCTCACATTGTATTCAATTACGATTGGCTCGTTTTTCACATTAATCAATCCGATGAAAACAAATCCTTTGTACGGAATTCCGTCTTTCTGGAAACCATCAATAGTTGGTTTTACGATGCGTGTTTCGATTTTTTCCATCAAAACTGCGTCAACGTAAGGAACTGGAGAAACTGCTCCCATTCCGCCTGTATTTAACCCCGTGTCCCCTTCGCCAATACGTTTATAATCTTTGGCCGTTGGCAGGATTTTATAATTTTTTCCATCGGTAAGGACAAAACAGCTTAATTCTATTCCGTCAAGGAATTCTTCAATCACCACTTTAGAACTCGCGTCACCAAATTTTTGGTGTACTAACATGTTTCTTAATTCTTCTTTGGCTTCCGCCAAATCTTGAATAATCAAAACCCCTTTTCCAGCTGCTAATCCATCCGCTTTCAAAACATACGGCGGTTGCAATGTTTCCAGAAATTTACAGCCTTTTTCTACCGTTTCTGCAGTAAAACTATCGTAAGCGGCAGTTGGTATTTTATGTTTGATTAGAAATTCTTTGGCAAATTCTTTACTTCCTTCCAATTGCGCACCAATTTTTGAAGGACCGATAACCGGAATATGACTTAATGCAGCATCGTTTAGAAAGAAATCATAAATCCCTTTTACCAAAGGATCTTCTGGTCCTACCACAACCATTGCTACTTTTTCCTGAATAACAAACGTTTTTATAGCTTCAAAATCAGTTGGGCTAATAGCAACGTTAGTAGCTATTGAAGCCGTTCCAGCGTTTCCTGGCGCTACAAAAAGTGTGTCACAAAGCGGACTTTGAATCATTTTCCATGCAAAAGCATGCTCTCTTCCGCCCGAACCCAGTAGTAAAATTGTCATGTGTAGTTGTGTTTAGTTGTCGTGCAAAAATAATTGCTTTTGAACTTAAAAAATAATTAATTTTCAAAAAGTTGTTGGTTCTCCGTCATTAGTTGTTGGTAAATATTATTTTTGGTGAAATATACCTTTAAAATGTTTCGACTATTCGACTTATCGTTGCAGATAAATGGCTTCCAAATGAAGGAAGCTAAAGCCGAATTGCGGAAAATTGTGGCCTTTTCTGAAAAAGAACACGCCGTTTTCGTCGAAAATAAAAAATTGGAAATTGTCCATTTTCATTTGCAAAATAATCCTTTTTACAAAGATTTAACGGGAATGACAACTTTTACAAACTGGGAAGATTTACCTGTTTTAAATAAACAAAACTTACAAAAACCATTATTGGATAGGCTTTCGAAAGGTTATTTTCCTAAAAATAGCTACGTAAACAAAACGTCCGGATCGAGCGGAACTCCTTTTATTTTTGCCAAAGATAAATACTGTCATGCGTTGACTTGGGCTTCAAACATATATCGATTTGGTTGGTATGGAATTGATTTTAATACTTCCTATCAAGCGCGTTTTTATGGAATTCCAATGGATTTCATAGGCAATAAAAAAGAACGTTTTAAAGATTTATTGAGTCATCGATTTCGGTTCTCCATTTTTGATTTATCGGATGACGTTTTAGAAGGTTTTTTGAATCATTTTCGAACCAAAAAATTTGATTACATCAATGGTTATACAAGTTCGATTGTTTTGTTTGCTAAATTTTTACAAAAGAAAAATATCGTATTAACAACAATTTGTCCCTCTTTGAAAGTATGCATGGTCACTTCAGAAATGCTTTTTGAAGAAGACAAACTCCTTTTAGAAAAACAATTTGGCATTCCTGTTGTCAATGAATATGGTGCTTCGGAACTGGATTTGATTGCTTTTCAAAACCCTCAAGACGAATGGCAAGTCAATTCAGAAACCTTGTTTGTGGAGATTTTAGATGACAATAACCAGCCTGTTCCAAACGGCACAGCAGGTCGAATTGTGATTACTTCCTTGTTCAATAAAGCACATCCTTTTATTAGATATGACATTGGTGATATTGGAATTTTGGACGAAAAAAGCACCTTACAAAAACCGATTCTCAAAAAATTAATAGGCCGTACCAATGATGTTGCTATTTTACCCAGCGGGAAAAAATCACCCGGACTTACCTTTTATTATGTTACAAAAAGCATCATTGAAGATGACGGAAACGTAAAAGAATTTGTGATAAAACAAACCAAAATAGATACTTTTGAAATTGAATATGTGAGTGAAACCGAATTAAATTTGGCACAAATTAAAAAAATTGAAGAGGCAATAGCTTTGTATTTAGAACCTCATTTAATCTTTAGCTTTGCCCGAAAAAAATCTTTAGAAAGAAGCAACAGAGGCAAATTGAAGCAGTTTAAATCAATGATTTAACGTAGCGTGGTTTTATGATTAATTGCGTGAATAAAAATCCTGTCATACAAAGTATCGAAACAACTAAATTAAAGCGGTGAAACGTTCTGTAAACGGCAAAATTGTGTTTTAGCAACTCATATTTAGAAGCAGAAATTGAGTTTTCTCTGATTCTATAAAAAGCTAAACTTTCCGGAACAGGTTGTGCGGTTTTTATTTTTTTGAGAATAGTAAGCCAATGCACCCAATCCTGGCGTTTTCGAATAGGAGAAATAGGGATTTTCCCAAAGTAGTTTACCTCGTAGATTCCCGTTAAATTTCCAACATAATTGCAAAAAAACAACTGACGATAAGAAAGATTCCTCGGTGATTCTATTCTTCTATTGAGTGATTCTCCCGCTTCATTAATGCATTCGTAAAAGGAAAAAGTAAACGGTAAATTATGTTTTTTGAGAAAATCAATTTGTAGTTCTAACTTAAGCGGCTTCCACAAATCATCTGCGTCTAAAAAGGCTATATATTTCCCAGTTGCTTTCTCCAAAGCAGTATTTCTGGCAATTCCGGTTCCCGAGTTTACATCGAGTAGAAAAAGTTGAATTCTATTATCTTGACTGGAAATTTCTTTTATTATTGAAACCGTTTCATCGGAAGAGCAATCGTCTACGATAATCATTTCCCAGTTTTTGTAGGTTTGATTCTGTACGGACAAGATTGTTTTTGCAATAAATTTTTCACAATTAAAGGATGGCGTTATTATGGATACAAGGGATTTTTCCATACTAATATGCTTTTTCTTCTCCTTTAAAAATATTGATAACTGTTTGGAAAATTATTTTTAAATCTAAAATTAAAGACCAATTTTCAATATAAAAAACATCAAATTTTATTCTGTTAATCATATCGGCTTCTGTCTCAATTTCACCACGAAAACCGCTCACCTGCGCTAATCCTGTAATCCCAGGTTTAACATAATGGCGTACCATATACTTTTTAACTTTATTCCCATAGGCTTTATTTTGAGCCCAAAGATGTGGCCGCGGACCCACAACTGACATGTCACCCAGTAAAACATTTAGAAATTGAGGCATTTCGTCTAAACTTGTTTTTCTCATAAATTTTCCTATTTTGGTAACACGAGGATCATTTTTTGAGGCTTCTTTTTCTGTTGTTTTATTGATTTTCATCGAGCGAAATTTATAACAGAAAAATTCATTTTCATCAATTCCAGGTCTTCCTTGTTTGAAAAAAACTGGTCCTCTAGATTCTAACTTTATTAAAATTGCCAATAATGGAATGAGCCAGGATAAGAGAATAACAACAATTATACTGGAGAAAATAATGTCAAAAACCCTTTTAAATACCATTGTAGCGGGCTCATGGAGCATGGTTTTTTTTAAAGAGAGTACGGGGAAAAACTCGTAGTAATCAATTTTCAAATTTTTTGAAAAAATCTCTTTTGTATCCGGTATAAATTTTATCGTTTTATTGTTTTCATCAGCAAAATCAATCAAATCTTTCAAATGCTCATTAGAAATTTCGTTTAAGGAGCAATAAATTTCATCTACACAATTTTCAATTACAAAGGGTTTCAAATCTGCTAATTTCCCTTTAATATTTTGATTTGATTTTTTATCTGAAAAATAGCCTAAAAAACGATAGCCATAATCTTTTCTGGCTTCAAAAAGATTTTTTAATTCTATCGCCTCAGGAGTATATCCAATTATGACAGCGTTTCTATAATTACTTCCGGTTATTATCCTATATTCTTTTAAATAGTAAAATAATAAAAATTTTGAAATAGTAATTAGTAACATTATAGAGGAGATAAACATGGCAATCACCACTCCGTTAAAAACAACTTGTTTTGAAAACGGAAAAAAAGCAATGGTTATTAAAAGAAACAAAACGCCCTGTTTTACTAATTTTGATATTATTTCAAGCGGAGTTGTGAAGCGATATATTCCGTAGAATCTTATAAAAAAAGCAATTATACTCCATCCAACTATCTGATAAATAAGAAAATGCTCGATCTTAAAATTCAGGTCTTTGAAAAAGAAAAAACCTAGAATCAAGATAACGATTAGATCTATTGAAATACTAATGGGTCTAATATACTTCGAATATCTTCCTGTTTGAGATGCACTCATAATTAACGAATATAACCTATTTGGTTTTTTATCGGTTTTAAAAAAACTCCTGTTACTATTGAATTGAAATAGTTGCAGGTAATACCTATCATTTCTGATAATTTTACTTTCACTTGCCAACATATCATCTGTTTTTACATTTGCTTAGCTGGTGAAAATTATAAAATACAAACGAACAGAAAAATGGATAAAATTCACTTTATTGGATTTACTGTTTGTTTGTTTTTTAAACTCCTTGAAATAGCTTTACAAAATTTAGTACAGTAAATATGTTACTATTTTTTTATTTTCTGTTACATTCAAAGTATATTAAAACTATACATTACAAACATTTAATAAATTCATTTACTTTATATAACTGGAAAAATCTTTATGCTCTTCTTTAGAAAGTTCCTCTTTAGATAAGGATTTAAAATAGTTATAGGTGATTTTCATTCCTTCGGCACGACCTATTTTAGCTTCCCATCCCAACAATTCTTTTGCTTTTGTGATATCTGGCTGACGCTGTAAAGGATCATTTACCGGTAATGGATGATATACTACTTTTTGATTAGTTCCTGTCAATTTTATAATTTCTTCGGCAAAATCCTTGATGGTGATTTCATCTGGATTTCCAATGTTTACCGGATAGACATAATCAGAATGCAATAATCTGAAAATACCTTCGACTTGATCGTCCACATAACAAAACGAACGGGTTTGCATTCCGTCCCCAAAAATAGTTAAGTCCTCCCCACGAATTGCTTGACCTATAAAGGCGGGAATTACGCGGCCATCATTAAGACGCATTCTTGGTCCATAGGTATTGAAAATTCTAACAATTCGAGTTTCTACACCATGAAACGTATGATACGCCATAGTTATGGATTCCTGAAAACGCTTGGCTTCGTCATAAACACCCCTTGGTCCAATCGTGTTTACATTTCCATAATATTCTTCTGTTTGTGGATGAACCAATGGATCTCCATATACTTCAGATGTAGATGCTATAAGAATTCTGGCATTTTTTACTCTTGCCAAGCCTAAAAGATTGTGTGTCCCAAGAGAGCCTACTTTTAAGGTTTGTATCGGGATTTTTAAATAATCTATTGGACTTGCAGGCGACGCAAAATGAAGAATATAATCTAGTTGACCTGGAACGTGAACAAATTTTGTAATATCATGATGATAAAATTCAAAATTCTCCAATTTGAACAAATGTTCTATATTTTTTAAATCTCCCGTAATGAGATTGTCCATCCCAATAACAAAATAGCCTTCTTTAATAAAACGGTCGCAAAGATGTGATCCTAAAAATCCAGCTGCTCCGGTGATAAGTATTCTTTTCATGAGTCAATTTTACGAATGCAAGGTAGAATAAACCGTGAATATTTTCATCAAAAAAACAACATTTTTCGATCATGTTTGAATTTACAACAATCAGTATTAATTCTAAAAATTCGATACTGAACCATTTTCAATATCCTTTTGAAATTGACTCAAAACACTTTCAATAGAATATTTTTCAATTACAAATTTCCGTGCTTTATTGCCCACAATATTAGACAGTTCTGGGTTCTCCATTAAATTTTTTAGAATTCCCATTATTTCTTGAAGTTTATTATTTTGATAAAAATAAAATCCTCCTTCGGAAATTTCGAGATTATATTTCACCTCCGAATATTCATTCCCGGTAACAATAGAGGGCTTTGCACTTGCCATCATTCCTAATATTTTTGATGGCATTACAGAGTCAATAACTGTGTGTTTTTGAAAAAGTAGATGCAAATCAGTATTGCACAGCACATCATTTAACTCTTCATAACGAACGGGTGGATAGTATTTACAATTTTGAAATTGTTTTAAACTCTCAACGACCTCTTTCCGTTTTGCTCCCTCGCCAATCAAGTGAATCTGAACGTGCTTCATTTCTTGACAAGCACTTACAAAATCAATAAAAAATTCCCAATCCTGCTTAGCGCCAATGTTTCCGGAATACAAAATATTAAATTTTGAAGCATTGAATAGTGAACTTGGTTTTGCCAAATCCGGATTTATCTTCGAATGGTCAATCCAATTAGGGAAAAAGTATTTTTTGGCGTTTGATTTGGTTTCTAATTTATTTAACATTCCATTGCTAATAGTACTCGTGAAATCTGCTCGATTAAATATAAATCGCTCCATTCTAAAAATAACTCTGGACAAGATTCCCTTTTTATTCGAAATTCCAGTTTCGAAAGCAGCATCAAATTCAAAATCCTGAACATGTATCCAAAGTTTGCCTCCTCGAAATATTTTTATAAACCAGCCTAAAATTACCGATATTGTAAAAGGCATCACAACTATGACAATATCATTTTTTTTTATTTTTAAAACATTAAAAAATGAACCCATAAAAAAATGAATCATTTGAAATATCCTCCCTTTGAATGTAGGGATTTGAGGAGTAAATTGTTTGAAACGAAAGATTTCCACACCATTGATAACTTCGGTGCTAAAAAGTCCTTTTTTATCGTATTCTTGGTATATTTTCCATTGTGGATAGTAGGGTGTTGCCCCAATCACTTTAACCGTGTGTTTTTGAGCTAAAAACTCAGCCATTCCTGTAGAATATAGCCCAATTCCACTATCTTCAGGGTAATAATGGTTACTGATTATTGTTATATTCATTTGATCAATTTATCCGTATTTATTCCTTTTTTACAGGATTTCCTATATAAACTCCTTTTTCTACAATACTCTTAAAAACAGATGACCTGGCTCCTACAACAACCTCATCAACTATTTCAACTCCAGGAGACACAAAAACATCTGCCGCTAACCAGCAGGAATCGTGAATAAGAATTGGTTTTGCAAAAATTGGAAAATCAGTTTTTGTATAATCGTGAGAACCTGTACATAAATAACTTCGTTGTGAAATTACAGTATTGCTTCCTATTTTTATTTCACCAAGAGTATACAAAACAACTTCATCTCCAATCCAGGAATAGTCTCCAATTTCCAGCTTCCAAGGATACGTTATTTGACATGATGGTCTCAAAATTACCTTTTTTCCAATTTTCGAACCAAAAAGCCTTAATAAAAATCGTCTCCAGCCATACATAAACTGAGGAGACGGTTTAAATAAAAAAAAGTAAACCAACCACCAGAGTTGTACTGTAAATGCATTTCTTCCTCTGAATCCCTCGGGAAGTTTAAACTCTTTTAGTTGATACATTGCAATAAAATTTTATTTGCGTTTTCAATAAACATCTCTTCGGTAAAATATGCATTGGCATATTGCATATTCAGCAGTCCTTTTTGTCGAATCTGATTTTGGTCATTGACTAATTCTTCTAATTTTTTTGCTAAATCTTCTACGCTTTCTTTTTCACAAAAGACAGCATTTTGTTCTTTACAAATATCTGTTATTCCAGCATGATTAGTTGTAAGTATTAAATTTCCCATCGCCATTGCCTCTAATATACTTATGGGTTGGCCTTCCATTTTGTAAAAGGTTGGCAAACAAAAAACATTGCTCCACAGCAGTAATTTCTGTTTTTCCTTGCCGTGAACTACTCCCACATAATCTACACTGTCTAAAGTATTAAAATAATTAGATAGATTATTTTCTTTAATCTTGTTTCCGGCAACTTTTAACTGAAAATTTATTCCTTTGTCTTTTAATTTTTTTACTGCTTCTAATAAAATATTAATCCCTTTTTCTTCTATTAAATTACTCAAAAATAGAACTCTTAACTCTGAGTACTCTTTTTGTTGAATTAACTCTTCAGGAGGAAGAATTAATGATTCTTCAAAAAAATTATGCAACTCAAAAATAGATTCTTTTTTTAAAAAAGGTTCAAAATTATTACGCAATGATTTTGACAAAACAATTCCATAATCAAACATTGAAATTAACTTGTGGAAAATGATTCTTTTTAATCCTTCTAATGTATTATACTCCTTGAGCAGATGATTTCCGTGTAAGTGAACCACTAATTTTTTTCTGGCAAGCTTAGCCAATATTATGAAAGGAAGATATTTTAAAACTCCAAAATAAGATTGGCCTATGGTAATGTAAGTGATTTTTGAAAATAAAACTTTACCAACAAGTAAATATGTTCTTATAAAGTACAATTTTTTAAGACTGATTGTACCGTGTTTATGAGTAATAGTTTCAGAATATTCTGAATTAATAGTGTCAACTTTCCAATTTTTTTTACGTAGTCCTTTAGAAATAACCTGATTCGCAATACTCACTCCAGATATTGGTGGCGGAAACGGACCTATAATTAAAATTTTATTTTGCATCAAAAGTTAAACAATTTTAACAGGTTTATTTGCTAGTTTAGTGAAAATATTAAAAACGAAAAATAGGAAAAAAAGCAATAATAAAATTCCGTATTTTCTTTCTATAATATTTTCAAAATTAAATATATACAGATAAAATAAAACAAGTACCAATAGAAAATTATTTTTATTTTTTAAAGCATGGATGAAAAGATAAATAAAAAAAAGCAAAAAACTCAATAAGCCAATCAAACCTGTTCCTAAAAGAATACTGAAATACTGATTGTGTGTATTATAATATTTTCCCAATTCAGGATATTGTGCGTCATAACATTCCTGCAAAACAGAAGGAACATCTCCAATTCCGTTTCCAATTAAAGTATTAGAGCTTTTAATTTTTTGAATTCCGCAATCCCAAACCGCAATTCGAACACTTGTGGAATTATTTGGATTTACCTTTGAATAGGAAACCGGAATAATCATTTCTCGGAACCTTTTCTTAAAATCACTATTAAAAGCAAAAAGGAAATAAATCAAAAAACAAGAAATAACTCCCAATAAAAATTTTATTTTCAGAGATAATCTTCCAAAGAATAACACCAAAAACAAAATTATAAAAAAACCGATAAAAGTAGCCCTTGCCCCAGTTAGAAAAAGTAAAACAACATTTACCACTATCAAAAAAGAGCATTTTTTTAAGTTATCCCCGAAAATATAAATACAAGACATTAAACCCAGTACTGAAGTAATCGAAAGGTAAATAGGATGCATATTAATCAAAGGGATTTCATTGAAAACTGTCCGGATTGTATTGTACGTTATTGGAATATTTTGATAATAAAAATACAAGCTAACGACAATTAAAAAAACAAAATTAGAGCCGTTAAAAATTAGTATCCAATTCTCTACAAACTTTCTTTCAAATCTTAATTCCATTTTTGAGAATACACAATACGAAAAAGTAAGATAAAGCAAAGGAAGGAATCCTTCTATTCGTTTTAATCCATAAGATAAATCTTTGGTATATAGCAAACTGAAAAGATTTACAACAAAAAATAGTCCAAATATTGTAAACGTTTTAGTGTCGATCTTTCTTTCTCTTATAAAAATAACAATAGAAAATAGTCCCAATAAAATAAATGGCAATTCCTTTATACTATTAGGCAACAGTATAAAAAAAGCTATAGAATATAAAATATAATTAAGAAAAGTTAATTCTTTTTTCATTTGAGACATAAGCTAATGTTATCCAAAATAATGGGCAGGTCCATAAATAAGAGGCAGCAGGAAAGGAATATAACATCCAACAAAATTGAAATACAATCAATGTTTTAAACAAGGATTGCTCTGATAAAATGATCGTAAATAAATACTTAAATAAATTATATATCAGAATCAAGAATAAACCAATTCCAATAACTCCATATCTAAAAATCAAGGCAAATGGTAATAAATGAATATTATGTATAGCTGTCTTTCCTAATAATGCAGAGTCAGCAACGCCAATGTCTTTAAAAGAAAAACCTTCAATCGTAGCTCCCATTCCTCCTCCAAATAAAAAATTAAAGGGATTTAAGCACCAATATGCTATTACCGCTTTAGCTTCATCAATTCGTTGGCTAAGAGATAATAATGCGGGAGAATTCCAATCTACATTGCCTTTTAACAATAAATACACTTGAACCAATCGGTCTTTTAAAGTAGAATTCTCCGGAAAATAATTAATTATGACTTTTAATACATCATCTAAAAAGAAAAAACAGAGTAATAGAAAAACTACAATAATTAGCAGAAAAACATTGATGTTTTTTTTTGAAAATCTTTTTTGTACAAAGGCAAAAAACAATACTAAAATAAAAACTAGCAATAACGCTCTGTTTGATTTAAGTATTTGAAAAAAGAAAGGAAGTGAATACAAAAACATCAGGCCATAGTTTTTTTTATTGTAATGATATAATGCATACACTAAGGTGAAAACTACCGTAAAAGAAGGCAAGTCGATGTTTAAAACAAATGCTAATACTGAAAGAAATAAAATAGGGATAACAAAATAGTTTTCTTGCCGTAGAGTTAATTCAACTGTAATTTCATCCAGTAATTTTTGATTACTATAAAAAATCCGATACAAAAAATAGCCAAAAAGGATATAGATCATATCTGTAAAAAGATATAAAATAGAATTTCGGTGTACTATACCCACGAAAAAACCTAGGATAGTAAAGCTGACCCATACCAGAACTAAAAGATTTTCTGAGTTTGCTTTTAAACTGATTTTAAAAAAATTCTTGAGGTAAAATTTGTTTTTAAAGAAGAATAAAAAGGTGAATAATAATGACATTAACCTAAGGTAAGGTATCATTTGGAATTGCTGAAGACCTAGTAATTTAAAAAAATAAAAAAAACCAGTCTCCACTAAACTTATAAATAATATAAATTCAAATAGGACTGGCAAAGATATTTTTCTAAAATATAGTTTCATCAAATAAAAATAAAATGGTTTTATTGTTTATCTGAATAGTATATTTTTAATTTAGGTCTTAAACTAACATCACTATTATTACTTGACGCTAAGAGAACTAAAGAACTACTGTTTTCATTTATCAACTTTAATAAAAACCCATAACTATTGTCTTTATCATCAGAAATATCTTGAACTAATCTTGTGACATTAATTCTGTTTGGATCTTTGTTAAGCTTAGTTTTATCAGTGAAAATCTGGTTATCATCTGTTGTAACAGGTGCGTTTGCCCAATTCACTTCGGTTTCGTCCCAAGGAGAAATTATACGTTGAATAACGAAGCCATTTTCACCATAACTCTCTTTTCCAATTACCGATTTTGCATTAAATTTTAATTGTAAAAAAGCGCTATCAATTTTTATATTGGCCGGAATTTCCTTGAAATTTAAAACCACCCTATTAACATTTATTGAATCTCCTTGTTTTGAGGAATATAAATGGATGTTTTCTTCTTCAGAAAAATTTTGATACGGTAAAAATTTACAAATTAAAGCATCTTCTATGTTACCATTTTTTGCTTCTAATACTATTTCTTCCTTTGAGTTCTTGGAACAAGAAGCCAAAAACAAAGAAAAAAGCACTAAAGCAACTAAGTTATTTATTCTCATTTTATACTTTTTTTCAAAATTAACTTTTTTAATCACTTTCATAGTACTATTTAAATTATTTTAAATTTAAAATTATAGTAGAATCTAATTAATAATTGGATAAAATCTGCCAAAACCCGAATTAGAATAACATTTAAAAAATTCAATTGATCAGTAGTTTTTAATACAATCAGTAAGGAAACAAATACCATTGCTGACACTATCAAAGACCAATTATATTGCTTATAATATCCCTTTGCTACAAGAATACAATTTCCAACGACTATTGTTAAACTAACAATAGGAATTAAAACCAAAACCAAATCAAGGACATAACCGTATTTATACATTTCGGTTCCGCCAAAAATCACAATTACATTTTCAGAAAAAACATATAATAAAATAGAGGTAGCCGTACTGATAATAAAAGTTGCAACTGTAATGTTTCGAAGTACACTTTTCCTTACTCCCCTAACTATAACAGGGAAAAGTGCCTGCTGCAAAACCTCAAAAGGAATAATAAAAACAAAGACAATTTTAATAGCTATATCAAAACCTGCAACTTGACCTTTTGTAAATAAATAACCTATCAAAAATACGGTCCCCAGATTAAACAAAAAAGTAGAAAATTTGCCTATAAAAAAGAGATATCCTTCTTTTAAATAGTTTTTTATTAAATCAAAAGTAACCGCAACAAATTTAAAACTTGCTTCTTTTTTCATCATTAAAAACCCAAAAAAGCCCCAAATGATATTTGTAAACACCAAAAACAAAATATACAAATGAATATCAGTACTATTTTTTATAAAGAAAAAGGTTAGTAAAACTAAGATTAGTTTAGAGAAAAAGGTGATAATGGTAATAGTTTTCATTTTCTCAATACCTTGAAAAAACCAAATGGGAGTCAACACTTCACCGATTCCCATGACCAACATCAAAAAAATTAAATTAATAACGGTGTTGATTTCTGTATTAAAAGTCAGTGGAATCAATAAAACAAAGGAAATAAGAAGTAGTATTCCTTTGATATAGTATATGGCAGAAATTGCTTCGTTCAGCTTTTTAGGATTGTTCTTGTTTTCAACTACATATTTAGCCGCATACAAATCAAACCCAAAATTGATTAACATTATAAAATATTGAACAATTGAATCTATCCATGTTAATGTTCCATATCCATTTTCTCCCAAAACCCTAATCAAGTAACCCACCAGAATATACTTAGAACCAATATTCAAAAACTTCATTACGCCAATGTAAAAAAAGTTAGATATCATGTTTAATCTTGTTCTACTTATATTCATTGATATCCTATGTATTGATCCTGTTTTGCGCTTTTAAATGTATTAAACACTACCCTAAACTCTAATTTATCAAGTTTGCTTTTACAGACTGCTTTTTATAAAAAGCGATAAAAAAACGAATCAAAATGAAAATACAAACAAATAAAATTGGCAAAATAAATTTTAATTTTCCATTTATAGAAGTGGTATTTTCAATATTCAATATTGAACTATTTTCCTTTACAATGCTATTTAATCCTACCAAATCAACTCTAAGAAATCCTTGCTCATTAATCAAAGACTCCTTTGTTTTAATGATATCATTCAATTGGGTATTTTCATTATAATAAACAAGATTATTACTTTTTGCCCCTTTTGCTGTATTCGAAAAACCACTTAAAACTCCATTTATCTGTGCTATAATAGTGTCATTTTGAATCATCTTTAACTGAACATTATTAACCATTTCTTTCTGTACTTTTGAATAATACTCCGATTCATTTAAAAAATGTAATATCGGTTCAATTGTAGATTTTTCAGTTGTATTATGTTTCGTTTGGAAATAAATCGTGTGAAATTTATAATTCTTACTAGTCAAATTTTCTTCAAGGACTTTTTTTATATCACCATCTTCAGCCATCAACTTGATTAATTCAAAGTTCTCAGTCTTGTTTTCAATGAATTTATAAACATCTGTTATTGGTTTGATTTCAATTTTTAGTATTTCTTTAGGCTTTTTTAGACCTAGAACTTCTTTTATAAAAATCGTATCTCCTTCTTGAATTTTTGATTCAATCAAGTCAATTTTTGAATATAAATAATCCGTGCTTCCAAAATTTGGAGCCACTGTAATTTGATGATTATAGATTTTTTTTGTCACATCTAAATAAAACCCTAATCCAACTCCAATTACCAACAAAATCAAAATTACAATAGCATTTTTTACAAAAAACTGAATACATCTAAACAAAAAGGTGTTAATCGATTCAAATAATCTTCCTATTTTTTTAGAAATTTGTGTCAAATCAATCTCCTGATCTTCTTGGTTATTGGGTTGGTTTTTGTTCATCCTATATTTTTATTTTACGTTGAAAATTTGTTCCAATATCTTTATTGTAATCAAATATGTTGGCTTTACTCCTGTTGTTCCCAATCCGCCTGAAGCCAATGTGCTTCCTGTTTCCAAAGGATTATCAGAGGCATAATACGCATATCTTACCTTCACATCATGTGGAACACTCTTTCTGATTTTTGAAGCAGATTGAATCGCTTTTTGGTAATAAGAACCTTCCATTTCCAATCCTATAACTCCCCAAGTTGATTCATGGAAAAATTTCAATAAATCTCTGTTTTGTAATGAAGTCCCCAAAACGGTGACCATTGGTCCGGCAAAAACAGCAATATCATTTCCTTCAAACATATCAGCAGTCAATTCATTTTCGAAAAAATAATTGTCCGCTGTTCCTTCATTGATGTGTGCATTCGGAATCATAATGTCTCCTTTTCCGCCTTCCAGAATTCCCGCTTTTCCCATGATAGAAACTGATTCTACATTAAGCAAAGTCGCTTTTTTATACGGCTTCAATAACTCATCAATGGTCTCGTAAGCTTGCTCCCCAAAAGCATAATCCATAACAATAAGCACCGGTTTTTTATCTCCGGTATTTGCTTTTGGAAACGATGTTTTGGACCAATCAATTTTGGCTGTATCAAAAATTTGTACATCTATATTTGTTCCGGAAGTATCCAGTAACGAAATCATCCCGTGTTTCAAAGCTACTGCTGAAACCTGATTACGAACTTCGTTCGCACCCGATTTGCTTAATTCTTCATAAATAAAGAAATCAGATTTGTCTTTAAACCTCGTTTTTAAAACCTCAGTGGCAAAAATAGAGTTCATTACACTGTGCATGTTCGCACTAATCACGTGAATTGGTCGGTCCAAAAGTTGGTTTTCTTTCAAAACCTCCTTAATGTTAGTAGCCCAAATTTCACCGTGAATATGGTGTCCCAATCGTTCCCTCAAAATAGGGCTAAACGTTATGGTTCTCTTATTATCGTCAACTATTTCTTCAATCGCCAGTTTTCCCAACCAAAAAATAACGTGCAAAAATCGATCTGGCGCCGCGGTTGAACCAAATGCATCATAAATATCCAACACTTCCTCAAATGTCCTTCCCAGAATATTCGCAGCATGTGAAATGGCTTTTTCTTTTTCTACCTGTGTCAGCTTTTTCTTTTGAGAAACGGCTTGTTCCAGTTTGAACCAATCGCGGGAAACTTCGCCGGCATCATCCAGTAAAACTCTATTTCTAATTTTGTGGGATTCGATGAAAATAAACGTCAAATGCGTCAAAATATCATAAATATCAGAGCGTCCGCGGGTGATTTCCACGTTCATTTGTTCTTCGTCAATACGGTAACAATTGCGTCGTCTTTTTGGTGGAACAATCGCTTGAAAATGAGATTTTGAATACCCTTCTTCCGAAGTTAAATTGATAAATCTACACTCTTCAATTCCTACCGGAAGACGCTCTATAACATACAAAAGTCCATTCAATTCTACTTTTTCATCTGCAATATTTCCATATATTTCTGGGCTTAATGCCAATAATGCTTCTCTCAATGTATCTCCGGAAACTCCCATTGGCTTGTAAAATCCTCTATTGAAAAGATGACGCATGGTGATGTACATTTTTTCAATTGCTGCCGATGATTCTTGCGCTCTGGAGCGTGATATATTTTTAGTCTCTTTCATTTTCTAATTATTTTCTAACCTTCAAAGGTAACTCTTTTATTTATTTTTTAATAAATCTACTATATTTCTGTCATTAGAGAGTCTCGGAATTTTATTTTGTCCTCCCAGTTTGCCTATCGATTTCATATAATCCTGAAACCCATTTTTAGCCACTTTGGTGACAACCACTTTACGCAACACTTTGCCCACAATCAAATCGTCATAATACACATTTTGTTTGCGCATGGCGGTATCTATCGCTTCCGCAAAAGATACGCTGTCTTCCGGTTCGTTCTCAAATTCGATGAACCATTCGTGGTATGGCAATCCTTCTGCCGGCGTGATTTGTGGCGCAACGGTAAATTCATTGATGCGAATATCCGTTCCAAGAATTGCTTCCTGCAACGCACTTTCCACTTCCTTACCAATCACATGTTCTCCAAAAGCCGAAATATAATGTTTGATTCTTCCGGATACTATAACTCTGTAAGGTTTTAAACTGGTAAACTGAACGGTATCTCCAATGTTATATCCCCAAAGTCCCGCATTCGTCGAAATGATTAAAACGTAATTTACGCCCAATTCTACTTCGCCAATCGTATAACGTCTTGGTCCCGTCCCGAAACTTCGGGATTCGGGATCAGTATAAAATTCGTCACTTTTTATAAATTCATAGAAAATCCCGGAGTTCAAAAGCAGTAACATTCCCTTTTCTTTTTGCGAATCCTGATACGCAAAAAATCCTTCCGAAGCAGGAAATAACTCAATACTGTCTACTTTTCTTCCTATCAAATTCTCAAATTTGGCGCGATACGGCTCATAATTTACACCGCCGTAAATAAACAAATTGAAGTTTTTGAAAATGTCTCCTACGGGCTTCCCTCCTTTTTGATTTAGTTTTTCAAAATACATTTGAACCCAAGACGGAATTCCAGAAATAACTCTCATGTCTTTATTAAAAGTTTCCTCGACAATTGCGTTTACTTTGGTTTCCCAATCTTCAATACAATTGGTTTCCCAAGAAGGCATTCTGTTTTTTTGAAGGTATTTTGGAACAAAATGAGCGACAATTCCAGACAATCTGCCTAATTTAACTCCATGCTTTTCTTCTAATATTGGGCTTCCTTGCAAGAAAATCATTTTGCCATCCACAAAATCAGCATTTCCAGTTTCATGAATGTAATGTAGAATTGCATTTCGAGCCGCCTCAATATGAAACGGCATGGATTCCTTAGTCAACGGAATGTATTTTGCCCCAGAAGTAGTTCCGGAAGTCTTGGCAAAATAAAGCGGTTTTCCTTTCCAAAGTATATTCTCCTGGCCTTTTACCACCTTATCAACATAAGGTTTCAATCCTTCATAATCTCTTACTGGAACTTGTTTCGCAAAATCCTGTTGAGTTTTTATTTGGTCAAAATGATGGTCAATACCAAATTGTGTTTTCTTCGCTTCTTTGATTAATTTTTGCAAAACCTTCTTTTGAGTTTCAATAGGATTATTGGCCCAAAGTTGTGTTTTCTTGTATATTTTTTGTGCAAATAATTTTGCAGCCGTAGATTTTATTGACATTTTTATTTTTGTTCTTTAAAAGATAAAAGTTGGTTTTTTTACTCTTTTTTTGATTTTTTAGAAAGTGCTTTTTTTTCTTCTTTTGCTACTTGTTCTCTCAGTTCCAGTTCTTGTTTTGATGCAGCTAAATCAGCTTGAGAAGGTACTTCATCCGCAGCCGAAAGTATTGAATCTTTATTGAATTTTGCATATTCTAACTCTCCTGTCAACACTTTTTGAATCGACTGGATGTACGCTTCATTTTTCTTTAAAGCTCGTGTCAAAGAATCTGATTTCAAGGCCAATTCCATTGCATCCTTCTTTAATTTTGAGGAAGAATAGCCGGGTATAAATTCTCGTAATGGGGTAAAAGCAATAATAAAAGTAGTAACAAATGTAATTATTATCGCTCCTAAAGTCGCTACCACAAAAACATTCATTAAAGTAAGTTTCAAAGAAAATGTCTCTTCAAAAGTATCTTCGTTAAGTATTATTAAACGTCGTTTATTGAATAAATTTTCCTTGAGTTTGCGCCGTTTTAGTCGTTTTTTTGACATACTTTTTTATTATTGAACAAATATAACAATTATTGTCGTTGATTGTATTCGCTTGTTTTTGTTCACTTTTTTTAACCTAAATTTATTTTTAATAAATTTTTAACGCTTTTGAAACCAAATAAATGTACCAAAATGAGTTTCCATTAACTAATTCTATATACCTTTGTCGTTAGAGTTATTACAAATTTGCTTAAGCAATAAATTATTCAATCATGGGAAGATTAGGTGTTACAGAAATCCTTGTTATATTGGCGATTGTTTTATTACTTTTTGGAGGTAAAAAAATTCCAGAATTAATGAAAGGTCTAGGAAGCGGAATTAAAGAATTCAAAAACGCAGCCAAAGACAATCAGCCAGCTGATAAAAAAGAAGAAGAAGAAACAAAATAAAAAAAAGGCTTTTCAATTGAAAAGCTTTTTTTTGTTTTAAAGTATCATACTCAACTGAATCCGTTTTCTATCCTCATCGACTTCAGTCACTTTTACCTGAACGTGTTCGTGCAATTTTACCACTTCATTCACATCGCTTACAAAACCTGCTTTGAGTTGCGAAATGTGAACCAAACCACTTTCTTTTACGCCAATATCCACAAAACAACCAAAATTGGTAATGTTATTTACAATTCCAGGTAAAACCATTCCCGTTTTTACATCTTTTATCGTTTTTACATTGGGGTCAAATTCAAATACTTTCGCAGATTTTCTTGGGTCTAATCCCGGTTTTTCGAGTTCTTTTATAATGTCTTTCAATCCCAATAAACCTATTTCTGGAGTAATATAATTTTCTGGTTTTATCAAAGCGGTTTTTTCTTTGTTAGCAATCAAATCATTCACCGTTAATTTCAAATCTTTTGCCATTTTCTCCACAATTCCGTATGCTTCTGGATGCACAGCCGAATTATCCAACGGATTTTTCGCATTCGAAATTCGAATAAAAGCAACGCCTTGTTGGTACGCTTTTTCGCCCAAACGCGGCACTTTTTTAAGTTGTTTCCTGTCTTGAAAAGGACCGTTTTCTGAACGGTATTGCACGATGTTTTCGGCCAGCTTCTCTCCTATTCCACTCACATAACTCAACAAATGTTTACTCGCCGTGTTGATATTTACACCAACCGAATTCACGCAACGAATCACCGTACTGTCTAATTCTTCTTTTAATTTATTTTGATCCACGTCATGTTGATATTGGCCTACGCCAATGGCTTTTGGGTCAATTTTTACTAACTCCGCAAGTGGATCACTCAATCGTCGTCCGATAGAAACCGAACCACGAACAGTGACATCATAATTAGGAAACTCCTCTCTGGCTATTTTTGAAGCTGAATACACCGATGCTCCGGCTTCGGAAACGATAAAAACCTGAACTGGTTTATCGAAAGCTATTTTCTTAATGAAGAATTCGGTTTCACGTGAAGCCGTTCCATTTCCTATTGAAATAGCATCAATTTTATACGAATTCACCATTGAACGAATTTTTTTCATTGCCATCACTTCCTCTTTTTGAGGCGCATGCGGATAAATGGTTTCGTTGTATAACAAATCCCCTTTTTCGTCCAGACAAACAATTTTACAACCACTTCTAAATCCAGGATCAATCGCCAGAATTCGTTTTTCACCCAAAGGCGGAGCCAATAATAACTGTCCAAGATTATTCGCAAAAACCTGAATCGAATTAGCATCAGCCTTAGCTTTTGCTTCTTGCAAGGCTTCATTTGAAATGGCTGGATTTAGCAATCTTTTGTAACTGTCTTCGATGGCTAATTGTACGTGAGACGTGGTTTTATTTTGACCTTTTAAAACTAACGCATCAATAATATCATACGCTTCATCAATATCAACTTCTACTTTAAACTTGATAAAGCCTTCATTTTCGGCACGAAGCATCGCTAATAATCGATGCGATGGTGCTTTAGTCAACGGTTCAGACCAATCGAAATACTGATTGAATTTCTGCGCCGCTTCGTCGTCTTTCTTCGTTTTTACTACTTTGGTGGTAATGGTTGCTTTGCGTTCGTACAATCTTCGGAGTTGCTTTCGAACATAAATATTTTCATTAATCCATTCGGCAATAATATCTCTTGCTCCTTGCAAAGCTGCTTCTTCATTGATGACATTTTCATTCAAATATTGTGTTGAAATGAAATCGACATCATCATTATTTTGCGCCATGATGATTTTTGCCAACGGTTCTAATCCGTTTTCACGGGCAACATCGGCTTTCGTTTTTTTCTTCTTTTTGAATGGCAGATAAAAATCTTCCAATTCTTGTAAATCGAAGCTCTGTTGGATTTTTTTTTCTAATTCTGGACTAAGCGCATTTTGTTCCTGAATCGATTTTAAAATCGCTTCTTTACGTTTTACAATAACCTCGTATTCTTTTTGGAGCTTTGCAATTTGTTCTATTTGTACTTCATCCAGATTTCCTGTTGTATCTTTTCTATACCTCGAAATAAACGGAATCGTACAATCCTCTTGTAATAATTGAACGGTTTTTTCAATGTTTATTCCTGCTGTAGCAACGATTTTTGATATGAATTGTATGTTAGTCATTTTAAATTTAAGATTATAAAATCATGTTGCTAAAATAGTATCTTTGAGTCAAAACTCCTTATTTATGTCTTTTTTATTCTGGTATTTTCCACTTATTAATTTAGTTGCTTTTTCAATAATAGCAGTTGACAAACGGCTGGCCATACAGCAAAAAAGGCGCATTTCTGAACGTAATTTATTGCTTACGAGTCTAATCGGCGGTACAATTGGTTCCGGATTAGCGATGCTTTTTTTTCGACACAAAACTTCTAAAATGTCTTTTTTATGGAAGTTTTTTTTAATTGGGATATTGCAACTTTTTATAGTGTATTTCTATGTTATAAAATCTAAATAATTACTCTTGTTGATTACTTCAAAAGTAGCTTCCGGATATGCTTTTGCGAAAGCAGCAGGAATTTTGACTTTTTTGGTTTCACTCCACTTAAACTCAAATCCAGCCAGTTCTTCTCCTTTTTCTTCGAGCCAGTCTAGTTCTTGCTGATCATAAGTGCGCCAGAAATAATTATTCGTTTTTATTTTTAAATAGTTTTGTTTTTTAACGCGTTCTACCGCCAAGTAATTTTCCCATAAATCGCCCACATCTGTTCTAGAATCCAATCGGTTGAAATTATTAATGATGCCGTTTCTAATGCCATTGTCATAAAAATACCAACGGCTGGATTTCACAATTTCTTTTCGAAGATTGCGACTGAACCCTTCTACTTTGAAGATAATAAACACTTTAGAAAGCAAATCTAAATAGTTAGCAACTGTATTTTTAGACATTTGCAACTGATTTGCTAATTCCTGCAACGAAACTTCTTTTCCTAATTGATAGGCTATCAAACGCAGCAAATCATATATTTTATCGGCGTGTTTTATTCCTTCAAAAACTAAAATATCTTTCAGTAAATACGAATTGATGATTTCATATAAATACTCTTTTTTATCCTCCCAATCTGAATATTGAATCAGTTCCGGATAACTTCCAAAGAGTAATCTTTCCTCTAATTTTTCTGTAGTTTGTTTGTAATTTTCGTATTGGGAATATTCCATTTGTGCCAATGGAAAAAGATACAAGGTGTTTTTTCGTCCTACTAATGGTTCACCAAGATTGTTGTTTAAATCAAATATTGAGGAACCTGTAGCAATGATTTTGATTCCATCAATAGCATCCACAATCAATTTTAGAATAAGTCCAATATCAGGAATCGTTTGGGCTTCGTCTATAACCAGTAAATCAATATTGAGTAATAATCGCTTGTAATTTGCTACAGAACGTTCTTTGAGCAGATTAGCGTCATTAATATCTTCCCCGTTCAGTTGCAAATAACTTCCATCAGGAATAGTTTGAAGGTAATTTTTTATTAGTTCGGTTTTTCCAACACGACGAGCACCTAGTAATATCAATACTTTATTAGGAAGTACTTTGTTACCAAAATCTTGAAAGAGTGCTCTTTTTAAATAATTTTCCATTCTATTTGATTTAGAAATCTAAACCAAATATAATCAAAAAACAGTAATTCAGTCAGTACGTTGACTAAATTAATGTAAATTCAGTCAACGTACTGACTGAATTAATGTAAATTCAGTCAATAAAAATTTCTAACAAGAAATTTTATCTACTCTATTTTGGTGTCTTCCACCTTCAAATTCGGTGTTTAAGAACGCTTCTACCATTTCTACTGCTTGTGGAATTGAAGTAAAACGAGCGGGAATACTAATAATATTCGCATCATTGTGTTGACGCGCCAAAACTGCAATTTCTTTCATCCAACATAAAGCAGCGCGAACTTTAGACTGTTTATTCACTGTCATAGAAATTCCGTTTCCGCTTCCGCAAATAACAATTCCAAAATCAGCTTTTCCCTCAGCAACATCAGTCGCAACCGGATGACCAAAATCAGGATAGTCCACACTGTCTGCTGAATCTGTTCCGTAATTAGTTACCTCATGTCCTTTTGCTTTAAGCATTTCAACAATTGCTTTTTTGTAATCTGGTCCTGCGTGATCGTTTCCTATGGAGATTTTCATCTTATATGTATTAAGTTGTGTGGTGCAAATTTAAATAAAGAAATCTAGTTTTGCAGAATTTAAATTTCGCTTCTTTAATTGATTGTTACAATTGATATAAGTCACGAAAAATATAAATTAACAGGATATTTTATAACTATCAGATTGCTATTGTATTAGCGGTTATCAACAATTCCAATAAATCTATAAATAGCTGTAAATCAATGTGGATTTTATATTTAAAATGTTAAAAATTTACATTGTTAATAGCAAAACGCAATTGCTTGATATTCAGTTAACTTTAAATTAACATACAATGTTCATAACTTTAGATAGAATATTAGAAGTTTTTTATGGTTGTATCTAAAAAATAAGTAATCCAAAACCCACATTAGAAATCCAAATTAAGTTCGTTGAATTTTTAGAATAGTTATCAATATTAAAAAGTAGTTTATCAACAAATTTTAAAAAAGTACTTATTTACAAAATCAATTCTTTTTAGATTATTAACCATTGTTAATTAAAATTAGAAAAGACTTTAAAACGAAGACTTTAGTATAAAATAACTATGTTGATAAGTCCGTATAACATCTTTTAACTTGATTTCAATACATTTTAAAATAAATTTATTGCCACTATTAACACACTATAATAACAACCAAGAAAGAATTTAAATTTAATTTTTCTTTTTGTTTATTTAAATATATGTTGACAACTTTGAAAAAATTAAAATTTAAAAAATAGATTTTACTGTTCTAATTTCCTTTAAACGATTTTTAGATTGTTATTCAAGTCATCAAGAAATTCTTGCACTTTTTCAAAATCATTGATATGAATTTTAAGCTTGATTCCACCGTAGGCAAAACTCCCAAATGGATCAACTGAAACTAAGGTTTCGTTTTCAAAAAAATAATTAATTTTTTCTTGTTCCAATAAATGCTTCAGCACTACAATTTCATGTGAATAATTAAAAATCGCAATTATTTGAAAGTCTTCCATTTTAATTGTTTTTATAAAGATACAACTATTCTTTAAAGTTATATTTTCTTTAAAACTGTTAGCTCTTTACCGAAAACAGTTAAGTATTTTGTAATTTTAAACTTTTAAGAAAAGATATATGAGTAAAAGATTAAGAAAGCCGATAAAAAAAGAGAAAGACTACTCTGATAAAATAGTAAAAATATTATCGCAAAGTGCTAATAAAGCATTCAATTATAAACAAATAGGAGCAAAGCTGGAACTCGATGATACCCAAAGCAGAAATCAAATTATAAAAGATTTGAAGATTCTGGCTTCTCAAAATAAAATTATAGAATCTGAACCTGGTAAATATTTAGTAAAAGCAATAAGCAAAGACTATTACGAAGGTAAAATTGACATGACGGGACGTAAAACAGCTTATTTTGTTTGCCCAGATTTAGAAGAAGATGTTTTTATTCCTACCAATAATTTGAACCATGCTTTAGACAAAGATATTGTCAAAGTCTATGTTTACAATCGAAGAAAAGGGAAAAGACCTGAAGGTGAAGTCATTGAAGTCATTGAAAGAAATAAAACTGACTTTGTTGGTGTAATTGATATTCAAGCTAATTTTGCTTTTGTTTCTACTGCAAATCCAAAAATGTATACTGATATTTTTATTCCAAAGGATAAAATAGGTGAGGCAGAGCAAGGTGATGTAGTTTTAGTTCATATCGAAGATTGGCCAGCCAGAGCCGATAGTCCTTTTGGTTCCGTAATAAAAGTTTTAGGTAAACCAGGAGAACACGATACAGAAATTCACGCTATTCTTGCTGAATACGGATTACCATCAGAGTTTCCTATTGAAGTAGAAACGTTTGCACAAAAAATTGATACTTCCATAGAGGAAAGTGAAATTGCCAAGCGTCGCGATATGCGCGATACATTGACTTTTACCATTGATCCAAAAGATGCGAAGGATTTTGATGATGCTTTATCATTTAAAAAATTAGAGAATGGTAATTACGAAATTGGTATTCACATTGCCGATGTTTCCCATTATCTTCAAGAAGGAACAATCCTGGATGATGAAGCGTATCAAAGAGCAACATCAGTTTATTTAGTGGATCGAGTAGTACCAATGTTACCCGAAGTATTATCAAATTTTGCGTGTTCATTGCGTCCAAATGAAGAAAAATATACGTTTTCGGCTATATTCGAAATTACGGAAAAATCTCAAGTGGTGAATCAATGGTTTGGAAGAACTGTAATTTATTCAGATCAAAGATTCTCCTACGAAGAAGCGCAATATATCATAGAAACGAAGGACGATGTTATTCCTGAAGAAATTTCTATAACTGGAAGTTCGTATCAAGTTTCAGCAGCAATTGTTGCAGCGACGCTAAAAATGGATGAATTAGCTAAAATTTTCAGAAAAAGAAGAATGGCTGATGGAGCCATTTCTTTTGATAAAGTAGAAGTGAAATTTAATTTAGATGAAGCTGGAGAACCTCAAGGAGTTTATTTTAAAGTTTCGAAAGATGCGAATCATTTGATTGAAGAATTCATGCTTTTAGCCAATAAAAAAGTAGCAGAATACATTGGAAAACAAAAGAAAACCTTCATTTACAGAATTCATGATGAACCAAATGAAGATAAATTAATTGCCATGCAAACGGTAATTGCCAAGTTTGGTTACAAAATTGATTTTAGAAACAAAGGAGATATTTCAAAATCATTGAATGCTTTGATGGAAGAAGTGAATGGTAAAAAAGAACAGAATTTAATTGATACGCTTGCCATTAGAAGTATGAGTAAAGCTAAATATTCTACTGATAACATAGGACATTACGGTTTAGCTTTTGAATATTATTCTCATTTTACATCGCCAATTCGTCGTTATCCGGATGTAATGGTGCATCGATTATTACAACATTATCTTGATGGAGGAAAATCAGCTGATGAAGAAACGTATGAAACAAAATGTTTGCATTCATCTACAATGGAAGGTTTAGCAACCAATGCCGAGCGTGATTCTATCAAATACATGCAGGTAAAATACATGCAGGATCATCAGGATCAGGAATTTTTAGGTGTAATTTCTGGTGTGACGGAATGGGGAATTTATGTTGAAATAATCGAGAATAAATGTGAAGGAATGTGTAGAATACGTGATATAAATGACGATTATTACACTTTTGATGAAAAACAATATGCACTAACTGGCGCAACTTCTGGTAGATTATTACAATTAGGAGATGAAATTTACGTTAAAGTAAAAAATGCCGATTTAGTTAAAAAACAACTGGATTTTAATTTTTTAAGAAGAATTGAAGAACCAATTAAATAAAAAAAATGAAATCAAAGACTCACGAATACCAAAAAAGCAATATTAGAAATATGAGTAAAAAATTAGTGATTATTGCCTTTGTATTGTTAACTCAAATTACAAATGCTCAGGTAAGCAGAAACTTAGGAGATTTTGATGAAGTAAAAGTATTTGATAAAATCAATGTAAAATTAATTCCAGCTTCAGAAAATAAAATAGTTATCACTGGAGACCGTGCAGATGAAGTAGAAACAGTAAATAAAAATGGCGAATTGAAAATCAGAATGCCATTTCCACAATTGTTATCTGGAGATGATATTACAATAAAATTATATTTTAAAAATATTGAAAGTATCAGCGCAAGCGAGGGAAGTTATGTATCAAGTGAAACTGATTTCAAACAAACTATGTTAGATTTAAATGCAAAATCAGGAGCAGAGATTAACATTGAAATTGATGTTGATAAAGTGAATATAAAAGCAAGTGCCGGCGGAATAATTGATGTTTCTGGTAAAGCAACAAATCAAGATGTTGTTATTACTTCAGGCGGAATTCTAAAAGCAATTGATTTACATACAAAACAAACAACAATAAGCGTTGCTGCTGGAGGAAAATCTGAAATTCATGCAACTACATTAGTTGATGCAAAAGTGAAAGCAGGAGGCTCTATTTTTATCTACGGTAAACCAAAACAGATTAATAAGGAAGTTTTCATTGGCGGTACTATTTTAGAAAAAAATTAGTACTTTGGTTTAGATTTTATGGTAATAAATTTAAATTTTTAATGATAAACGATATTTTATCTGGTATTCCTTGGGGAATTTTCTTGAGTTTTATGATTGGCCCTGTTTTTTTTATTTTACTGGAAACAAGTATTATAAAAGGGTTTAGAGCTGCTTTAGTATTTGATTTAGGGGTAGTTTCAGGAGATATTGTTTTTATTGGAATTGCTTATTTAGGAAGCTACAGGTTGATTCAAAGTTTAAAAGATCAACCGGCACTTTTTATTTTTGGAGGTGTATTGATGCTGGTTTATGGTATAATTTCCTTCATACAATTAAAAAAAGAAGAAAAAATAAATACTGATATTATTGACAGGGAAATAGTCAAAAAAAACTATTTAAGTCTTTTTATAAAAGGGTTTTTGTTAAACATTATCAATATTGGTGTTCTTGGTTTTTGGTTGGCTATTATTATTTCAGTAGGACCAAAACTAGAAATGCAAACCTCCAGAATGATAACTTTTTTTACATCAGTGGTGGTTTCTTATTTACTTATTGATTGTATTAAAATATTATTAGCCAAGCAATTAAAAACAAAACTAACACCGGTAAACATTCTTAAAATCAAAAAAGGAATCAGCATTGTGATGATGGTTTTTGGGATGGTTTTAATAACTCAAGGTTGGTTCCCAGAAGAAAAAGCAATGGTTAAAAAAGCATTTGATAAAATAGATAATTAAAAGAATATAATTTCTATAATAATAAAAAAAGCCTTGATTCTAATTAATTTAGAGTCAGGGCTTTTTTATATTTAAAAAGTTAAGTCATTTTTTTTAACCATTAAGGAATTAAGAAAAATTAAGTCTAAATCTTAATGAAACTTAATTTCTTAATGCTTAATAATTTAGATGTTTTTTATGTCTAAATTACTTTGAATATCGTCTGTATTCAAACTATATCTTTACTTAATTTTTCTTAAAAATTAGACATAAAAAAACCTCCAAATTACTTTGAAGGTTTTTGAATATCGTCTGGATTCGAACTATATCTTTATTTAATTTTTCTTAAAAATTAGACATAAAAAAACCTCCAAATTACTTTGAAGGTTTTTGAGGCATCGTCCGGATTCGAACCGGAGTAGGAGCTTTTGCAGAGCCCAGCCTAGCCGCTCGGCCACGACGCCAATTATTTATTGGTGTGCAAATATAGTAAAAAAGTTAAAAAAGGAAAGCTAATAACTACAAAGTTTTAAAAATTCATAATTTGTAATTTGTAATTAACTTCTATATTCTTCCATTTCTATAGTAACTGCTTCAACATCACCACCAATAGGAGGATTGAGTTTAGAAACTGCAACAATAATTCTGGAAACCTCAGGAATTTCCTCAAAAATTCGAGTTATGATTCGGTGTGCCACATGCTCTAATAAGTCCGAACGAATCGCCATTTCTTCTACAACAATGCGATTTAAAAGCACGTAATCTACGGTATCTTTCAAATCATCTGAGATACTGGATTTTCTCAAATCAGTCTTAACTTCTAAATTTACTATATAGTCAGACCCTATTTTTCCTTCCTCGATTAAACAACCGTGGTAGGAGAAGGTTCTTATATTTTTAAGTTTTATGATTCCCATTATTTTATTTTTTTGTTTAAAGCGTAAAGTTTAAAGCGGAATTACTAACTTTTCATAGGTTTCTATGGAAACAGTAAACATTAAACCTTAAACTTTTTTACCTTTGCTAAAATAAAACAAAAAAATGTCAACTGAAGAAAAATCACTCCATTTTATAGAACAAATCATAGAAGACAGTTTATCAAACGGTTTTCCCCAAGATAAATTACGTTTCCGTTTTCCACCAGAACCTAATGGGTATTTACACATAGGTCATGCTAAATCGATTTGCTTGAATTTTGGATTAGGGTTAAAGTACAATGCGCCAGTTAACTTACGTTTTGACGATACAAATCCAGCCAAAGAAGAGCAGGAATATGTAGATGCCATAAAAGAAGATTTACAATGGTTGGGCTTTAATTGGGCCGAAGAAAGATATGCATCGGATTACTTCCAACAATTATACGATTGGGCTGTGAAAATGATTAAAAACGGTAAAGCTTACATTGACAGTCAATCTTCAGAGGATATGGCTGCGCAAAAAGGAACGCCTACACAACCTGGAGTTGATGGACCTTACAGAAACCGTTCTATCGAAGAAAATCTTACTTTGTTCGAAGGAATGAAAAATGGAGATTTTGAGGAAGGAAGCCATGTTTTACGTGCTAAAATTGATATGACTTCGACTAATATGTTGATGCGCGATCCATTGATGTATCGTGTTTTACACCGTCATCATCACAGAACAGGAAACGATTGGAAAATCTACCCAATGTATGATTTCGCACACGGAGAAAGTGATTATATAGAACAAATTTCACATTCTATCTGTACGTTAGAATTTGTCATGCACAGAGAATTATACAACTGGTTTTTGGACCAAATTTATGATGACTCAAAAGTAAAACCACATCAATATGAATTTGCGCGTTTGAACTTGAATTACACCGTAATGAGCAAGCGAAAACTGTTGCAATTGGTACAGGAAAATATAGTTAATGGTTGGGATGATCCAAGAATGCCAACGATTTCCGGATTAAGAAGAAGAGGCTATACAGCTAATTCTATTCGTAAGTTTTGTGATATTATTGGTGTTGCCAAAAGAGAAAATATAATCGATTTTTCACTTTTGGAATTTTGTTTGCGCGAAGATTTGAATAAAACTGCTCCAAGAGTTATGGCGGTTTTAGATCCGATAAAATTAGTAATTACGAATTATCCGGAAGCTAAAGAAGAATGGCTGGAAGCCGAAAATAATCAAGAAGACGAAAGTGCAGGATTTAGAAAAGTTCCTTTTTCAAAAGAATTATTTATTGAAAGAGAAGACTTTTTAGAAGATGCTCCGGCTAAGTTTTTCCGATTGAGTTTAGGCCGAGAAGTACGTCTTAAAAATGCGTATATCATTAAAGGAGAAAGTGTTATAAAAGATGCAGCTGGAACTATTACGGAGATTCATGTAACGTATGATGAAGACAGCAGAAGCGGAAGTGGGAGTGAAGCCAGTCAAAGGAAAGTGGCTGGAACCTTGCACTGGGTTTCTATACAACATGCTTTAGAAACAGAAGTTCGTCTCTACGATCGCTTGTTTATTGATGAAGCACCAGACAGTCATAAAGAGAAAAATTTCTTAGAATTTATGAATCCTAGTTCGTTACAAATTGTAAAAGGATTTGTAGAACCAAGTTTAGCAACGGTTCAATCTGGAGAGAAATTCCAGTTTCAACGTTTGGGTTATTTCAATGTGGATAAAGATACAACCGAAGGTAAAATTGTCTTTAATAAAACCGTTGGATTGAAAGATGCTTGGGAAGAAAAAGGCAAAAAAGAGGAAAATTTATTGATGAACACTCAAAAAGAAATTAATAAATATGTAAAAGAAAAGGATGAAAACAACGCGAGTTTGATTTTAAACAGCATTGTTGAAAACATAAAAAGTATTGATAATTACAGTTTAATTATTCAGACTATTGTCAAAAATATCAAGAATGACAATAACTCATTGTTGTTTTCTAATTTGATTTTACATCATTCAGATAAAGTTCAAGTAAAAGATATCGAAGAAGAAGCTTTGACAAAATTATACACGATGTCGTTAAAAAGTCAAATGGCAGCCGTTAGAATTTTAGCTGTTGAAAATTTGCAAAATGATTTGAATAATTTCAGCCTTTTCGAAACGCAACTTTCAGAATTAAAAACGAACGAGAAAAACGAAAAAGTGTTACAATTATTAAATGATCTTAAATTTTAAGATTTATTTTTTAAATAGATTTTATCAATTAAAAGCTCTCTTCTTAGAGGGCTTTTTTTATTATTGTAATTTCTTATAAAAAAAGTATTTTTAATAATTATTTCCAATTAAAAACGAGGTTCATAAATTGATTTTAAGGCAGTTTTTTAAAACAAATGACAGTCAATATAGAATCCAAATAAACATTAAACAGCTCGCTTTTATTTGCTTTTTGTCTTGTAAAATTACACTTTAACGAGTTGTTAACGGGTTGTTGTTAATAAATCCGTATCTTTATGAAACAAACTTTTAAAATTAAGAATCATGTCGAATAATACGGGAAATACATTATTGGCTCTTTTGACAGGAGCAGCTATCGGAGCTGGAATCGGAATTTTATTTGCTCCGGATAAAGGTTCTAAAACAAGAGGAAAAATTAAAGATGGTTTTGATGATGTTAAATGTGAATTAAAAAATAAATTGGACAATGCATCTTTAGAATTGAAAGATAAATTCACAAGTGCAAAATTTGATTTAGAAGAAACTTATGAAGAACTGGTTTCAAATATGAGTCACAAGACCGAAGATGTAATTTCATTCTTAGAGGAAAAATTAGCGGAGCTAAAGAGGCAGAACGCAAAACTTCAAAAATAATTTTGATTTACCTATTGTATCAAATCCTAAAAACAAATCCATGGCCTTTGAAGAACTAAAAGAAAATACAGAAAACATTCAAGAACAAGCCAAAGCTTATTTAGAAAGTACTGTGGCGTATTATAAATTGTGGGGTTTCAAGGTTGCAATGAAATCAACAACGATGATCATAAAATTTTCATTGATTTTATTGTGTTTCAGTATGGTTTTATTGTTTTGTTCTGTTGCCGCTGCGTTAGCTATAGGTATCGCTTTAGATAGTTACGCTTTGGGATTTTTAATCGTTGGAGGAGTTTATCTTGTGATTACAGGAATTTTATTTTCTATAAAAGATAAAATCGTTGAAGGACCAATTTTAGAGAAATTTTCAGAAATATTTTTTAACGACTAACTTATGGAAACCAAAAAATATTCTTCGTATGCTCAAATTGAAAGGGAACTTGAAATTTTAAAAATTGAACAAGAAATCAGTTATCAGAAATTGGCTTATGGTTTTCAAAAAACAAAAGAAAGCATAACACCAATGAATCTAGTAAGTGGAGTTGTTGGTTCTTCCTTATCGGCCTTTTCAGGGTCATACGGAACAATCTTAAACATTGCATTACCGTACGTAATCAAATGGATTAAAAAAATAAAAAGAGGCAATTAAGCCTCTTTTTTTATGAATTCTAGTAAATTATTCTTCTGTTTCCGGGCTTTCTGGAGCTTCTGGTTTTTCAGGAATTTCTATATTTTTTTCTCTTCTTGAAGTTCCTTTTTCACCTCTTTTTTTCATCAATTCACCCACTTGATTCGAAGCACTGAACGAAGCAATCATATTGTTCAGCATATCACTTCCAGCTTGTGGAGAATTAGGCAATAAAATCAGATTAGAATTTGCGTCAGCACCAATAGCTTGCAGTGTATCATAATGTTGTGTCACTACAATCAATGCCGAAGCTTCCTGAGAATTTATCCCAACTCTATTCAAAACATCTACACTTTCTACTAAACCTTTGGCAATTTCTCTTCTTTGGTTCGCAATACCTTGTCCTTGTAATCTTTTGCTTTCGGCTTCAGCTTCGGCTTTGGCTACAATTCTAATTCTTGATGCTTCAGCTTCAAATTCAGCTACCGTTTTTTCTCTATCAGCAGCATTAATTCTATTCATGGCATTTTTCACTTGAATATCCGGATCAATATCTGTTACCAAAGTATTGATAATCGTGTATCCATAAGTAGTCATGGCTTCATTCAATTCTCTTTTTACAGCAATGGCAATATCATCTTTTCTTTCAAAAACATCATCCAGTTTTAATTTAGGAACTTCGGCACGAACTACATCAAATACATAAGAAGTAATTTGATCGTGTGGATATTCCAGTTTATAAAAAGCATCATAAACGGTCTCTTTAATAACCATAAATTGAACCGAAACTTTAAGCTTAACAAAAACGTTGTCTTTAGTTTTTGTTTCAATGATAACGTCTAATTGTTGAATTTTTAGATTCACACGTCCTGCAATTCTATCTATCAAAGGAATTTTTAAATGCAAACCGGATTGTCTGATACTTAAAAATTTTCCAAATCGTTCTACAACAACAGCCGTTTGTTGTTTTACCGTAAAAAACGAAGACAGTAAAATAAAGAACCCAAAGACTAGTAGGATAATTAATGCAACATTCATAATATTTTTTGTTTTTAGTTAAAAATTATCTCACAATTTACAAAAAAACTTTAGGTTTGTCTTTGTAAATTTCAATTATATGAGAAAGATATCGTTTACTTTATTTTTTGTTTTCATTTCCATAACAGCCTTTTCCCAATATAAATACAGGGATTCAAATAGGATAGGAATCAGTTTTGGAGTCAATCAATTTACCCTGAACACTGATAATTTCCAAACTAAACCTGAATTGGGTTGGAATGCCGGACTTTCTATGCGGGGAAATTTCTATAATAATTGGGACATGGTGTATAACATTCAATTTAGCGAGAATAATTTTTCTGTTGGAACAAACACTTTTACTTTGGCTAAAGAAGATGTTAACTATAAATTGGCGTCAGCTCAAGTGTCTTTACAAGTGAGTTATAAACTTGTTGAAAATCATTTGAGTATTGAGTTTGGACCCATTGTTCAAGTAAATGGAAAATTAAATATTGATAATACAGATGAAAATAATGTTATTTCTGGTACAACGTTGTTAGCCAAAGATATTAGAGAGATTTCTAATTTTAATTTTTATCCAACGGTTGGAATCACGTTTGGTGTTCGTCATTTCAGAGCCAATGTTTCCTATCAATATGGTGTCAATAACATGCTTGAAAACTTGAACAACAAGAATTTAGGAGTAAATTTCAAAGGGAATCCAGGAATACTAAACGGGAATTTGATTATTTATTTGTAATAAAAAAGCTCCCAACTTGGGAGCTTTTTTTATTTTTGATATATGTCATTATACTTATATAGATAGGAACTTAACCTATTATATTGTGCTTTACTACATTTTAATTTTAAATTACTTTTTAGAATATTAAAACCATAATTATCAATAATATTACCTAAAGAAGAATTTAAAAACGAAGATGTTAATTGCATATCATTTTCAATTTCTAAAGTTATAATATGTTTTTCTTTTAGTGATTTATCTAATACACAATAAAGCTTTATACCTTCAACGTTAGTTTCGGTGTTTGATACAATGTTTTTTACTGATATTTGAGTAGTGTTGTTCATAATTATGGTACAAATATAAATATAAAAATTATTAACAAAGTAAAAAAAATGTTAATAAGCTTAATTAGATCTCATAAACATCATTTTCTTGGTCAATTTCATCAAATTCTAATGTGCTAATTTCTACTTTGATTAAAGTTCCTGAAAAATTCAGATTTGTTTCTTTTAAATAATAATCATCATTAAATTCTTTTAATAAATATCCATTATTTGAATATATTGTCAATAGACCTTTAAAATTTTCAGTAAAATCTAAAACATTACTTAGACCAAAGCCTTTATTACGTAGTGTTGAGAAAGATGATACCCCCGTTTCTAATGAATTTTTTATTGCTTGAGAATCTGAAACCCTATCTATTCCTTTTTTATCATAATAGTTATTCAATGAATTTGCTATACCTACACCGAAATCACAAACAGAAAAGGATAATAATTTTTTTACAGGCGAGTATTGGGTAATTATATACCCATTAACTGGAGATTTAGAATGATCAAAAATATTGTTGAAAATTTCAGACATATTTGTTGCAATTGGTAGAAGATCTTTCCCTTTAAAAAATGTTCTTTCAAAATACTTCTTTGCATATTCTGAATAACTAGTTATCATTGTAGGAGATATATGCCATAAGCAAAGTGTATTTTTGTTATGTGTTTCTGTAAAATTATCTCTATTAAAACCATTACTCCAATATTTTTTAAATTTGATACCTCTTAAATGTTTGGTCAGTTTACCTCTTCCATTTATAAATTGAATTTTAATTTTTTCATTGTTAAATAGATCCATTAAACAACCTAATAAAACTAGATCATCAGTATCTAAATAAGTTAAATCATTAAAATCTACTATTAAAGTATCAATATCAGAATTTAGTTTAGATTTAGAATTATTAATAAAATTAAACCAAGCAATTGGATTACCATTATTAGGTGTTTTAATCGTTAGGTTGGCCATTTATTTAGAGTTATGATTTATTGCTTTTAATATTCTATGGGTTGTTTCTTGTTTACCAATTAGTTCAGATAATTCAAATAAGTCAATTCCTTTCATTTCTCCTACCAAAGAAATTCTAAAAGGAGGCATTATTTGTCCAAATCCTAAACCTTCTTCATTAATCCAATCTTTTACTTTAATTTCTATTTCACTGCTGATAAAATTTTCTATTCCGTTAATTATTGTTAATAAATTAGTCATTAAAAAAGAAGTGTTTTCTTTCCAATTTTTCTCCATAGCCTTTTCATCAAACGACTTAGGTTTTTCAAAAATATAATTACTCAATTCCCATAAATCACTTATGAACACGGCTCTATCTTTTGTCAATGTAACAATTTTCTCAACAAAAACAATTGATTTATTATACCCTTTTTCCGATAAAATCACATTAAATTTTTCCGCAATTTCATGATTATTTTTGACATGTAAATATTGTTGGTTAAACCACTTTGCTTTATCTGGATTAAATTTTCCTCCTGATCTAGTTACATGCTCTAGTGAAAATGCTTTAATTAACTCCTCTAGTGAATATATCTCTTTTTCTATTCCCAATCCCTCATTCCACCCCAGCATAACTAACATATTTAATAAAGCTTCTGGAAAATATCCATCTTCTCTAAAACCTCTTGAATCGTTCCATTTTAAAGGAAATACAGGGAATCCTCCTATATCACCATCTCTTTTTGATAATTTGCCTTTTCCATTTGGTTTCATAATCAATGGTAAATGTGCAAATTCTGGAGCTTCCCAACCAAATGCTCTGTACAATAAAACGTGTAAGGGCATTGATGGCAACCATTCTTCACCACGAATTACGTGAGATGTTTCCATTAAATGATCATCCACAATATTAGCCAAATGATACGTTGGCATCCCGTCACTTTTGAACAATACTTTATCGTCTAAAAGATTCGTTTCAAACTTTACATCACCACGAATGATGTCATGCAAATGAAGCGTTTCATTTACCGGGGTTTTAAAACGGATGACATAATGTTCGCCATCAGCAATTCTTTTAGCAGTTTCGTCTGCAGAAATAACTAACGAAGTGTCCAGTTTTTCTCTGTTAGTATGATTGTATATAAAGGTTTTTCCTTGTTCTTCTTCTAATTTTCGTGCTGCATCCAAAGCTTCTGCTGTATCAAAAGCATAATACGCATTCCCGGAATTAATTAATTCAGCTGCATATTGTTGGTACAAATCTTTTCTTTCGCTTTGACGGTATGGACCAAATTTTTCATTTTTACCAATAGTCTCATCTGGCGCAATTCCTAACCATTCTAGTGCTTCCATGATATATTCTTCAGCATCTGGAACAAAACGATTTTGGTCCGTATCTTCAATTCTCAGGAAGAAAACACCATTGTTTTTTTTGGCAAACAAATAATTGAATAATGCGGTACGAACTCCGCCAATATGTAAAGGTCCTGTTGGACTTGGTGCAAAACGCACCCGAACTTGTTTAGACATTGCTATAAATTTTTTGCGAAGATACAAATTCGATTTCTCTTGTTATTATCTGTAAATGAGATAATGTAAGATTAATGAGTTTGATGATTTTTAACATTTCTTTATTCATATAAATTATTACTTTTATTGGTTATAAAAAACAAAGCATAAATTTTGGAAAATCAGCAATTTATTTATCAAAAACTAGAAGCTTTCATCAGGAAGTTTTATACCAACGAATTGATACGGGGAACTATTTTCTTTATCGGTTTAGGATTGTTGTATTTTCTATTTACGCTTTTTGTCGAATATTTTCTTTGGCTCAAGCCAATGGGAAGAACCATTTTATTTTGGACTTTCGTTGGAGTAGAAGTGTATTTGTTGTTTCGTTTTATTTTGTTTCCAATTTTTAAATTATTCAAACTTCAAAAAGGAATCGATTACAATCAGGCTTCGGCAATTATTGGAAATCATTTTACAGAAGTGAGCGACAAGCTGACTAACTTTTTGCAATTATCAAATCCCAGTGAACATCAAATCAAATCGGAATTATTGGCCGCATCAATTGAACAAAAAGCGAATGCGTTGCAACCAATTCCTTTTGGGAATGCCATTAATTATAACCGAAACAGGAAATATTTTCCTTTGGCTTTAATTCCAATATTATTGTTTGCTTTCTTTTATGTCTCGGGTAACAGCAATATGATTTCTCAAAGTTTGAATAGAGTAGTACATTTCAATTCGGCTTTTCTGCCACCTGCTCCTTTTAAATTCGTAGTTCTTAATTCGAATTTACAAACGGAGCAAGGAAAGGATTTTATCCTTCGAATAAAAACCGAAGGAAAAATTGTTCCTGAGAATGCGATGATTTTCATTGACGACGAAAGTTATTTTATGGAATCATCTAAAGCAGGAGAGTTTCAATTTAAGATGGCAAAGCCTTCAGAAAACATTTTGTTCCACGTGGAGGGAAATGCTATTTCTTCTCCAGATTATGAATTGAAAGTGATAACCGTTCCATCGATTGCAAATTTTGAAATGCAGTTGAACTTTCCTTCTTATTTGAATAAAAAATCAGAAACTATAAAAGGAACAGGAAATGCTGTTATTCCGGAAGGAACGCGTGTGACTTGGAAAATGAACACACAAGCCACAGAAAATGTAGCGTGGATGGATGGAATTTCAAAAGCTACTTTTTCGAAAACTGAAAACACCTTTGTTTTATCTAAAAATATAGTTCAAAACACAGATTATCAAATATTTACTTCAAATGATAAAGTAAAAAACTACGAAAAACTCAATTATCAGCTTACTATTGTTAAAGATCAGTTCCCAACGATTAATGTGAACAACGCACCGGACAGTTTGAAGGTGGCTAAGAACTATGTTTTAGGTCAAATCTCAGATGATTATGGTTTGTCTAGACTTCAGATTGTGTATTACGAAAGAGAGAAACCACAAACTGCCAAACGTGGAACAATTGCTATTAAGAAAAGTGCTTTTGACCAATTCGTATTTTCATTTCCAA
This sequence comes from Flavobacterium algoritolerans, assembly GCF_030010385.1. Taxonomy (NCBI): domain Bacteria; kingdom Pseudomonadati; phylum Bacteroidota; class Flavobacteriia; order Flavobacteriales; family Flavobacteriaceae; genus Flavobacterium; species Flavobacterium algoritolerans. The sequence goes on from NZ_JASCRZ010000001.1 coordinate 1,031,097, forward strand.
GCAATCTTCCGGTGGAGCAAGGCGTGTCTTATGATTATTATTTTGAAGTTTTTGATAACGATGCCATTCATAATTTCAAAAGTACAAAGTCTTCTGTTTTCTCGAATCGTGTTTCCACAAATGAAGAAAAGGAAGATCAAATTTTGCAACAGCAAAATGATAACATTAACAGTTTAGAGAAGTCTTTAAAAAACCAGGATAAGCAAATTTATGAAATGGAGAAGTTGCAAAAAACTGGAAAAGAAAAAGAAAATCTGGATTTCAAAGATCAGCAAAAAGTAAATGATTTCATCAAACGTCAAATGAAACAGGATGAGATGATGAAAGAATTCACTAAAAAAATGAACGATAATTTCGAGCAATTTAAAACCGATAAAAAGGATGAGTTGAAAGAAGAGCTTCAAAAGCGAATGGACAAAGCCGAAAAAGAATTAGAAAAAAACCAGAAACTTTTAGATGAATTGAAAGAACTAAACGATAAAATTCAGAATGAAGAGTTGTTGTCTAAGTTGGATAAATTCAAACAAAACAGTAAAAACCAAACTAAGAATTTAGAACAGTTGGTGGAATTGACAAAGAGGTTTTATGTAGAAAAGAAAGCAGAACAATTAGGGGACAAACTGGACAAGCTTTCTGATAAACAAGAAAATTTATCTAATGATGAAAAGGAAAACAAACTGGACAAGCAAGAAGATATTAATACTGAATTTGACAAAATCCAAGAAGATTTAAACGATCTTGAAAAAGAAAATAAGGAATTAAAATCACCTTTGGACTTGCCTAAAGACGATGCTAAAGAAAAAAGTATTGACGAAGATTTAAAGAAAGCGTCTGAGGAATTGAAGAAAGACAAAAAGGACAAAGCAAAGCCTAATCAAAAAAGCGCTTCTAAAAAGATGAAAGAGATGGCGCAAAAAATGGCACAAACTTTGGAGCAAGGTGAGATGGAACAATTGCAGGAAGATGTGGCAATGTTGCGACAAATCTTGGATAACTTATTAGCATTTTCTTTGTCACAAGAAGACTTGATGAATCAGTTCAAAAAGCATAAATCAGGGTCTCCGGCTTTTAATAAAAACATTAAAATTCAACAGGATTTAAAGCAACAGTTCAAGCATGTTGATGACAGTTTGTTTGCAATGTCGTTGCGTAATCCAAAAATTGCTGAAGACATAACCAAAGAAATTGGTAATGTAGTTTACAATGTAGATAAGTCTTTATCTAGTTTAACCGATGCTCAAGTTCCAAAAGGATTGTCACACCAACAATATACTGTTTCTGCGGCTAATAAACTTGCAGATTTTTTAAGTGATATGCTTAACAATATGCAAATGCAGATGTCAGGAATGGGTTCTGGGAAACCGAAGCCAGGTCAAGGTCACGGAATGCAATTACCAGATATTATTAAAAAGCAAGAAGGTCTTGGTGAGAAAATGAAAGACGGAATTAAAAAAGGGGAGAAACCTGGCGAAGGCCAAAAAGGACAAAATGGCAAGCAAGCTAAACCAGGAGAATCGGGTGAAGAAGGTGAGGGTGGCGAAGGCAATGCACAAGCTATAATGGAAATTTATAAAGAGCAAAAGCAATTGCGCGAAGCATTGCAAAACGAATTGAATAAACAAGGATTGGGGGGTAATGGACAAAGCGCTTTGGAACAGATGAAGCAAATTGAAAAGCAATTATTGAACAAAGGTTTTAAGAACGAAACACTTCAAAAGATACTGAATGTAAAACAGGAATTATTGAAATTGAATTCTGCTATACAACAACAAGGAGAGGAAAATAAGCGCCAATCTGAAACCAATAAAAAGGAGTTTAATAATCAATCTAATGCGCTCCCAGCTGCTTTATTAGATTATTTGAATAGCATAGAAATATTAAATAGACAATCCTTACCTTTGCGCTCGAATTTTAATCAAAAGGTTCAAGAATATTTTAATAAAAAATGATCAATTTTAATTACGAAACCGACTTTAATTTAGACAACGAAGAAGCCATTGAGGCTTGGTTGGGAAATGTTATTGTGTCGGAAAAGAAAAAAGAAGGAGAGATAAATTATATCTTTTGTGATGATGAATATCTACACAAAATTAATGTTGAGTATCTTGACCATGATACGCTTACGGACATCATCAGTTTTGATTATTCTATGGGTAATGAATTGCACGGAGATATTTTTGTTTCTGTCGAAAGAGTAAAAGATAATGCTGCTGATTTCAATGTTTCTTTTGAGGAAGAATTAAAACGCGTTTTAGTTCACGGCATCTTACATTACTGTGGCTATAAAGACAAAGGTGAAGCTGAAGAGCTTTTAATGCGTTCTAAAGAGGATGAAAAAATAGCTATGTTTCACGTGGAACAATAGTGCTGTTTTTGTTTTTTAAATCTAAAATGTTTCACGTGGAACATTTAGTATTGATTTGATAAATGGGTTTACAATGTTTCACGTGGAACAAAATACAGATTTCAAAATTACAATCCTGAATAAGGATTAAACTATAAAAGAAGATGTTTCTAAATGAATATGATGTAATCGTTGTGGGTGCAGGGCATGCTGGTTCAGAAGCTGCCGCCGCTGCCGCAAATTTGGGTTCAAAAACCTTATTGGTTACAATGAGCTTGCAGAACATTGCGCAGATGTCATGTAATCCAGCGATGGGTGGAATTGCCAAAGGACAAATTGTGCGTGAGATTGATGCGCTTGGAGGATACTCGGGAATTGTTTCGGATAGGACTGCAATCCAGTTCAAGATGCTGAACAAATCCAAAGGTCCTGCAATGTGGTCGCCGCGTGTTCAAAGTGACCGTATGCGTTTTGCAGAGGAGTGGAGAATGATGCTGGAAGGAACTCCAAATCTTGATTTTTATCAAGAAATGGTGAAAGGTTTGATTATTGAAAACGGAAAAATAAAAGGAATCCGAACTTCGCTTGGAGTAGTGATTCGGTCTAAATCGGTTGTGTTAACCAATGGAACTTTCCTGAATGGTTTGATCCATATTGGTGAAAAACAATTCGGTGGTGGAAGAGCAGGCGAGAGTGCCGCGTATGGAATTACCGAAGATTTAGTTGCGGCTGGTTTTCAATCAGGACGAATGAAAACGGGAACGCCTCCAAGAGTCGATGGGCGTTCTTTGGATTATTCGAAAATGAACGAAGAAAAAGGAGATGCTAAGCCGGATAAGTTTTCCTATTCGGATGTGACTTCGCCGTTGATTCATCAAAAATCGTGTCATATGACCTATACGTCTCTTGACGTTCACGATATTTTAAGAGAAGGTTTTGATCGTTCGCCGATGTTCAACGGAAGAATAAAAAGTCTTGGACCAAGATATTGTCCGTCAATTGAAGATAAAATAAATCGTTTTGCTGATAAGGAAAGACATCAATTGTTTGTCGAACCTGAAGGATGGAATACCTGTGAAGTTTATGTAAATGGATTTTCTACATCGCTTCCTGAGGATATTCAATTCAAAGCCTTGAGTTCTGTTGCGGGATTTGAGAAAGTGAAATTCTTTCGTCCAGGGTATGCAATCGAATATGATTATTTCCCGCCGACACAATTGAAACATACTTTGGAAACAAAATTGGTTGAAGGATTGTATTTCGCCGGACAAATAAACGGAACTACCGGATATGAAGAAGCGGCTTCTCAAGGATTGATGGCTGGAATAAATGCACATTTAAAAGTACACGAAAAAGCGCCGTTAATTTTAAAAAGAGACGAAGCATACATCGGAGTTCTAATTGACGATTTAATTACGAAAGGAACAGAAGAGCCGTATAGAATGTTTACTTCCCGTGCGGAATATAGAACTTTGTTGCGTCAGGATAATGCCGATTTCAGATTAACGCCAATGTCACATGAAATTGGTTTGGCTTCAGAAGCGCGTTTGCGAAGAATGGAACACAAACTAAATGAATCTGAAAAAATGGTGGCTTTCTTCAAAGAAACAAGTGTTTCGGTTGCGGAAGCAAATCCTATTTTGGAATCAAAAGATACGGCACTGATTACGCAAGGGGATAAAATGTTCAAAGTGTTTACTCGTCCACAAATTGATTTGGAAGACATCATGAAATTTGAAAAGGTAGTAGCTTATGTTGCAGAAAACGATTTGGACCAAGAAATTTTGGAACAAGCCGAAATCCAAGTGAAGTATTCTGGTTATATCGAAAAAGAAAGAAATAATGCAGATAAGCTGCTTCGATTGGAAGATGTAAAGATTCCTGAAAATTTTGATTACGATAAAATTAAGTCGATGTCAATTGAGGCTAAACAAAAATTGAGCAAGATTCGTCCGGTAACTATTTCTCAAGCTTCACGAATTAGTGGTGTGTCGCCTAGTGATGTTTCAGTCTTGTTGATTTATATGGGACGGTAGGGATTGTAGATTTTTGATTAACGATTTCTGATTGCAGATTTACCAAGATCTGAAATCAGAAATCGTTAATCAAAAATCTTAAATCAAATGTTCCACGTGAAACTACGTTGTGAAGCCTTGCTATAATTGAATAATCACAAAAATAAATATTTCAACCTTGAAAGCACCCGTTGGTGTTTTCAGGGTTTAGTTTAAAATTAAAATATAAAAGCACTACTAATTAATGGACATTTCAAACCAACAGCCTTTTTTAACCGTTCAAGATTATTCTGTTTCTCAGGAAATTTTCGACTTATATCATGACGAGAAATTAGACATGCTGATTACGTCTCCGCAACCCAGTTTAGAAAATTTAGGAAAGTATTACGAAAGCGTTGATTATATTTCGCACACGGATAGTAAACGATCTTTGTTTGAAAAAGCATATCATTTTGTAAAAACCATTGCGCTTAAAAATAAATTGAATTTAATCAATTCATTGCAACCGAATAAAGGAAGCATTTTAGACATTGGTGCCGGAACAGGAGATTTTTTATCTGTGGCCAAAGAAAACGGTTGGCACACCATAGGAGTGGAGCCAAGTGAAAAAGCAAAAGCGATTGCAAAAAAGAAAGGTGTTTCATTTGTTGGAGAAACCAGCGAATTAGACAATCATTCTTTTGATGTGATTTCGATGTGGCATGTTTTGGAACACGTTCCTAATTTGGAAAACCAAATCAAAGAATTGAAACGATTATTAAAACCAAATGGAACTTTAATAATTGCTGTTCCAAATTTCAAATCTTTCGATGCAAAACATTACGGAAAGTTTTGGGCTGCTTATGATGTGCCGATTCATTTTTGGCATTTTTCTAAAACGGCCATAAAAATGCTTTTCAAAAAAGAAGAAATGAAATTGGTAAAAGTGCTTCCTATGAAATTTGATTCTTTTTATGTGAGTTTGCTTTCGGAAAAATATAAAACCGGGAAAATGAATTATATAAAAGCCTTTTTTGTTGGATTGCAATCGAATTGGGAAGCGAAGAAGAATTTTGAGTATTCTTCACACATTTACATCCTAAAAAACAACTAAAAATCATTTTAAGCGCATTTAAGCGTATTTTTTGATGAAATCGAGGGTGGTTGTCGGATTTTTAGACTGATTAGTTTATTTAAAAGATATGAACGTCATTTTTGATAGTCATAAATTATGCGTTCATTAATCACAATAATAAAATCTTATATCATAAATATGTAGCATTTTTTAAACTTTATGTCAATGCTGTCTATTTTTTTATATTTTTGTCACCAATACTTAAAATTAGAAATTAACCGAAATGAAATCGAATATTCAAGAATACCAAAAAAGTAATATTAAAAATATGAGTAAAAAAGCATTAGTAATTATCGCACTTTCAATTTCTCTTGTTGCTTGTAATAAACCTGCAGAAGTTAAAGAAGTAAAAACAGCTTACGTAGACACTTCTGAATTAATGAAAGAATATACAGAGGCAAAAGACCTTGAAGCAAAATATAAATCAAAAGCAGAAGAAAAAGGAAGACAATTAGAAGCTGAAATTGCAAGATTTAAGCAAGAAGCAGCAAGTTTTCAATCTCAAGCACAAGCAAACGGTCAAGCTTGGGCACAACAAAAAGGTGCTGAATTGCAAAAAAGAGAGCAACAATTAGGTTATGCACAACAAGCATTGTCTCAAGAATTGCAACAAGAAAGCGGAAAAGAAATGGATTCTTTAGTAAGCGGAGTGAAAAAATTCATTAAAGCATACGGTAAAGAAAAAGGATACGCATACATCTACGGTACAGGTGACGCAGCTTCAATTCTATACGCTGAAGACAAATTTGATATCACAAAAGAAATTATCAAAGCCTTGAACGACAAGTATAAAGCTCCTGCTAAAACAGAAGAAAAAGCAGAAGCTAAAAAATAATTTTTTTATATTAATTCAAAAAATTGCCTTCGTCTACAGTTAGATTGAAGGCATTTTTTTTGAAGCTATTTCCCGCTATCCGATGTAATCTCTCGTTTAGCAAGTGTTTTTTCTTACCCATAAAAGGAGCTTCTTCTAGTCGCTCTTTTCCGGCCAGAAAAAATCACTTTCTAAATTTCGAGGATTTCCGCTGCTATCGGGGCTAAAAAATAGTCGAATTATAATCCTAAAATGTTTTCCAAAAATTAAAATAGTATTCCTAATTTTCAATACTTTAGCTTTACATATACACGCCTAATGCAAACCATTTCAGAAGCCGCTGCTTACACCTTACGATTCATCAATCAAACCCATCGATCCGTTTTCCTGACAGGGAAAGCAGGAACGGGAAAAACTACCCTTTTACGGGAAATTATCCAAACCACACACAAGAACACTGTAGTTGTGGCACCAACGGGAATTGCGGCGCTAAATGCTGGCGGTGTAACGATTCATTCCATGTTTCAGTTGCCGTTTGGAGGGTTTATTCCGGATAATTCATCGCCTCAATTTTCTGAAAGCACCAAATTTGAAACCAAAGCTACCTTGCGCAGGCATTTCAAAATGAGTGGTTTGAAAAAATCAGTAATCCGCAATATGGAATTGCTGATTATTGATGAAGTGAGTATGCTTCGTGCGGATTTACTGGACGCTATGGATTATATGATGCAAACGGTACGTAAAAAAAACAGTGCTTTTGGTGGCGTTCAGGTCTTGTATATTGGCGATTTATTGCAATTGCCGCCGGTAATTCGGGACGAAGAATGGCGTACGCTGAAAACCTATTACAAAGGAAAATTCTTTTTCCATTCGCATGTCGTGCAGCAACATCCGCCTTTATACATTGAATTGTCCAAGATTTTTCGTCAAACTGATGATACGTTTATTTCGGTTTTGAATAATCTGCGCAACAACCAGATTTCCCAGCAAGACATTCAAACGTTAAACCAATACGTAAAACCTGATTTTGATTTAAAAGCAAACAAAGGATACATCACGTTAACCACGCACAACAACAAAGCCGATTCTATGAATGCGCAGGCTTTGGAAGATCTGGAAGGAAAGTTAGTGGTTTATAAACCTGAAATAACAGGAGATTTTCCAGATAAGATATTTCCCGTGGAACAACAATTGCAGTTGAAAGTAGGCGCGCAAATCATGTTTGTAAAAAACGATTTGTCGTTTGATAAGCACTATTTCAATGGAAAAATGGGTGTTATCAAATCGCTTTCTAGTCAGGAAATTCTGGTTCATTTTCCGGAAGAAAACAAAACCATAGAAGTCGAAAAATACGAGTGGCAAAACATCCGCTACAAAGTAGACGAAACCACCAAAGAAATTGAAGAAGAGGTTTTAGGGACTTTTGTGCATTATCCCATCAAATTGGCGTGGGCAATTACGGTTCATAAAAGCCAGGGATTGACATTTGATAAAGCTGCGCTTGATGTTTCGCAAGTTTTTCTTCCTGGGCAGGCTTATGTCGCATTATCGCGTTTACGCTCCTTAGAAGGGCTTATTTTACTTTCTCCGCTGCGCATGAACGGTATTTCAAACGATCAGGATGTGATGGATTATTCGTTAAACAAAGCTTCGGATTCGTTTTTAGAGAATGCGTTGCATTTTGAAACCAAAAATTTCATCCATAACTATCTGATAAACACGTTCGATTGGAGTGATTTGGCTCAGGAATGGCGCAATCATAAATTCAGTTACAACGAAAAATCAGAAATATCAGAGAAATCCAAACATGCCGTTTGGGCCAAAAAGCAAACGGAAGTCATCGAACAGCTTTTGGATCCATCCAAAAAATTCATCTCGCAATTGAATAAACTTTTTGGTCAGGAAACAGTCGATATGAATCATGTTTCGGAACGCATTCAAGCCGCTTTCAGTTATTTCCTAAAACCAATGGACGATTTGGTTTTTGAAATCCTTTGGAAAATAGAAGAAGTAAAACGCATCAAAAAAGTAAAAGCGTTTTACGATGAATTAATTGTTTTGGAAGAATTGCAAACCAAGGCCGTTCTGCGGTTAATGAAGGCTAAATTATTGATTGAAACCGTTGTTGCAGGAGAAACCATTTCGAAAGAGAAATTGACCTCCTCAGAAATAAAAAAATACATCAGCCGAAAAACGGAAGCCATACAAAATCAATTCAAGGAAGTAAATATCACACTGATTGAAGACGAAAAAGACGTGGAACGTTATACTTCGAAAAAATCAAAAACAGCAGCGCCTAAAAAATCAACGGTCCAGGAAACCTATGAATTATGGGTAGAAAAGAAATCAATTGAAGATATTGCGACAATCAGGGTGTTGACGAAACAAACGATTTACTCGCATTTTGTGAAGTTGATACAAACCAAAGCAGTATCCATTTCAGAAGTTTTACCGGAGGATAAAATGCAGGATTTGGCAGCTGCTTTTGCAGGATATAAAGAAGAATCACTGAATACCATGATGGAAAAACACGGTCATAAATTCTCTTGGGAAGAAGCGAGGATGTACAAAGCGAGTTTGAATTGAAGCAATAAAGCGCTAAAAATAAAAAACCCTATTCGGTAAGAATAGGGTTTTTGTTTTTATAGTGATTGAATCAATATCCAAGCCTCTGGGTTGTGCTTTTCATTAATTTCTTTTTTTGCTTTTTCTGCTTCAGCAAATGTGGCGTAACTGCCATATAAAACTGGAAAATAACCATTTTTATTAGGAGGGATTCGTTTGGCATCATATCCTAAACGATTTAAAATTCGCAACGTTTTGTCTGCATTTTTTTCTTCTCTGTAGACTCCAGCCATAATGTGATACGGCATTTTTATTTCGGCAGTCGATTTTACGGAGAGTGTAACAGCAGGAACCGGACTTTCGATGAAGAAAGTGGCTTGCTGAATTTTATTTTGAACTTGTTTTTGAACGGCAGTTTCAACAAGAATCGTTTCTGAGGCGATTTGGTTTTGATACATTGGATAACCAACGCTTCCTGCAAGTCCTAATCCTAACACAAAAATAGCAGCGTATTTTAAATATGGATTTGCTGTTCTGGTTTGTTCAGGAACCATTGTGATGGTTGCTTTTTCTTCAATTGCCTCTACTTCTTTTTCAAAGATTGCTCTTTTTACAAGTGGTGAAACAAAAGGAGCCAATCCAAAAGAACTGGTTAAATAATTCGTTTGATCATAAGGTGTGAAAACGATATTATGATCCGCGTTCAAACGAAGGTCACCTACATTTTTTATAGAAAAAAGTTGGTTTTCTTCTAATGCTTTTTTCCAATTAAAAACCTCATATTGAATTGCGCTTACCGCATATTCATATGATGTTTTCTCTGCTAAAGCGATATGATTGGCTAATAAACCATCATTGTTTTTTAGATTAGCATTGAAAGCAATCATTTTTTTGGGTGGAGAAAATGAATTTGTACTTTCGTTTAGTTTAGCCGATTGAATTTCGGTCAAAAAAGCTCCGAAACCAGGAACGGTAACACATTGATAACGGTATAAAAGCTGCGCGATGTATAGTTCGATTTTCATACTTACAAAGTTATACAACCAAAATAGTTATCAAAATTTTATTCACAATTTTTATTAACAATCCGCATAAAAATTTATACATTTCACTCTCAAATAATTAGCATGAAATAGCCATGTTTAATCGTTATACAAACATAAATAAAGATTTCTTTAAACTGGCGTATTCCATATTCCAATAAAAAACAAGTACTATCTACATATGAAAGAGCAGGATTTATTTTATTTATTGGCATTGCAAAGAATTGAAGGCGTGGGCGACATAATGGCCAAAAAACTGCTTACCCATTTTGGAACTGCAGAAGCGGTTTTTAATACAAAGGCTTCGCAACTTGCTGCTATTGATGGAGTAGGCTCTGTTTTGCTGAAAAATTTAAAGGATAAATCGGTTTTCGAAAAAGCAGCTCAAGAACTGGAGTTTATAAAAGCGAATGAAATCAATGCTGTTTATTTTCAAGACTACGACTATCCGGAACGCTTGAAACATTGTATTGACGGACCACTTTTATTATTCACCTCTGGAAATATCAATTTAAAAAACAGAAAAATAATCAGTATAGTAGGAACGCGCCAAATTACCTCGTACGGAACGGAATTTTGCAGAAAATTGATTGAAGATTTGGCTCCGCTCGATCCTATAATTGTCAGTGGTTTTGCCTATGGCGTCGATATTGTGGCGCATCAACTGGCAATGGAACATAATTTACAGACGATAGGAGTTGTAGCGCATGGTTTGAACCAAATTTACCCAAAAACCCATAAAAAATATGTGTCGAAAGTAGAACAAAACGGTGGTTTCATGACTGAGTTTTGGAGTTCTTCGAATCCCGATAAAGAAAATTTCGTTCGAAGAAACAGAATCGTTGCGGGAATGTCTGAAGCGACCATCGTAATTGAATCAGCCGATAGAGGTGGTTCATTGATAACGGCAAATATGGCAAATGATTACAATCGTGATGTTTTTGCGGTTCCGGGACGTGTTACGGATAAGTACAGCCAAGGTTGTAACAACTTGATAAAAACCCAAAAAGCAAATGTCTTGACGAGCGCTGCGGATTTGATTTATATCCTGAATTGGGATATCCAGAAAGAAACAAAATCGGTACAAAAACAATTGTTTGTAAGCTTAGATGATGAAGAACAAAAAGTATACGATTACCTTTTAAAAACCGGAAAAGAACTAATGGATATTATTGCGTTGCGCTGTGATTTTCCTATTTATAAAATCTCAGGAATACTGTTGAATATGGAATTGAAAGGTGTGATTAGGCCTTTGCCGGGGAAATTATTTGAGGCGATTTGATTTAATTCTACCAGGGTAGGAAACCCTGATAGAATTGTAATTATTTTTTACACCTCAAATCCTAATTTTTCTCTCACTCTCGATAGAAAGTTAGCTAGGATAATTTTATTTTTCCATCTGAAAAATAGGACCTACTTTATAGAAAAAACGATAGAATAAATATATGTTTTCATGATTAATAGTTTTATTCAATCTCAAAACCTGATTCGACATGAATATATTCTGTTTTTCTATGATTATTTTTAACTGAAAGAACTACATAATCATTAAAATATTCACAAAGCTTGTAATCATTTAATTTTTGTTTTTATTATAAAACTTCGAAGAGCGTATAAATTTTTTAAGGGAGGATGAGTGTTTTTTTTAAATGTTTCATTTTTTTCTATTGAATCTTTGGCTATATATAGTTTTGGTTTATTAAATCTTTATAAACAACCACTGCAGTTATAATCACCAATTTTTTCGACAAGAATCCATTTTCTTTTATCTCTTTTCATAACTACAACTATTTGCGGTTTAGAGCTATTTGCTATAACATCAATGCTATATAAAAACAGTATGTACTTTTTATTGTGATAATAAATAGGTTCTGATATAACTATTACTTTTTCTATCTTTGGATACCTTATTAAAAAATTATAATTAAAGAGTTCTATTCGATTTTCATTGATGAATTTAAATCCTGGTAAATCTTCTTCTTTCCAATACTTTTGGATAGTATCCTTAGAATAACTATGAAATAATTTATTCCAATATTTTTGTTCAAATAGAGTGCTAGTATAATCTATTTCGTTTGGATAAACAACATGCTTTTTGCCTTTTCCTCTATTAAAAATTCTTAATGTCTGTATATTATTTTCTTTGTTTCTTAAAATATAGTATTCCTTGTTAGAAATATTTTCTGATTTCAAAAATATATTTATTGGTTCATAATCGACAAGATATGGACTAGTAGCACAAGAAGAGATAAAAAATGGAAAGAGTATAATTAAGATATGTAAATTTCTCATATTTAATTTATTTACAAGGTGTTCCAATAGGAGAATTTATTCCATATTGTGATCCAATTTTTTCAGTATTAATTCTTGCAAAAATTCTTTCTCGATCTTGATAATTTTTATGATTAGAATCATTAGGGTAGTTTTTATTAAATATGTTGGTTCCTATAAGTCCACCCCAAGCCATATCAAGATATACTTGACGTGGAAAATCAGTAAGTACACCAGTATGAAACTGTTCAATGGTTGATGCTATTGCGTAAACATATTTTTCAGCAATTAACTCATGGTGAGCTTCTGGCAAGATATTAGGATTTTTTGTGATTTGCTGTTGAACATACGCATCATATATGGTTGGAAAATCATATATTCCTAAAGTTCCATACGTTTTATTTTCTTCCAATAAACTGATCAAATAAGCATGAATTATTTCATGAGACATTGTAGTCGCGACAGATAAATCTGTCGGACGAGTTGGATTGCCAAATCCATTAATATAATTCCCATTAAAAACCATATTAATATCCGTAATGGAACCATTTACTTTTGTTGTCTGTGCTAAATCATTTGGATTAGTAACTTGCCCCGTTGACATACTAATATTAAAAATTGATCCCGACGGGGTAAATCGAATTAGCATTGTTGCAATATCACCTCCTGATAAATTTTTTAATTTATCGAGAACCCCTTTCGTACATGTATCCAGCTCACTATCATCAATTTGATCCTCTATGGCTTCAGCCAAAAGCTGATTGGTTGCAGGTACTCCTTCCCAACTGCCCGTTTCAGATTCATAAGTAAAAATAAATCCTTCACCATAAGCTTTTTGTTGGTCTTGAGGCCAATCAAAAATCAAGTAAGGACGTGATTCAGGAACTGACTTTACTACAACTTCAGGTAGGCTGATTAGAATGATTTTCCAAATGTTACCTATAAACTGAAATCTAACGTGTTCGCCTTCTGGCGAGAAGTAATCGTATGTGTCGTTCGTATTGGGCGAATTCGGAAAACTGGGCCCGCCTCCTGTCCCGCCTGAGCTAGAACCACCACCGCTACCGCCACCACAATCATTTGTTGTTTTATACGCCATTTCTTCACAAGGAGAGCAGGTAGTATACACGTATTGACTGGTTTGTGTACCATTAGAATAGTATGTTACCCAATACCAATCAGTACAACCATTGGTTTTTCCCATTTTATTTTTGGTGCTTTTTAGGCTTAAAGTCCCATTTTCTGTAAGAATTCCGCTTTCAAATTGATCTGTAAGTAGTTTGTTTTGATATGGACTGTAAAACGATACAAGGCCAGAATACTGATTTTTATCTTTATTATGATCTAAAATGGAAAGAATCATTTTATTATAATCTTTATCATTAAAAGAGGTTTTATCGCTAAAAGTAACAATTCTTGATCGAATAATTTTATTTTCAATCAGGAAGAAAAGGGTCTTGATTTTGTTTGAAGTTTCTACTCCATTTAAAGATTTTACGTCAACAATTAGTACTTTTTGAGTAGATTTTAAATCATAAATTTTTAGAGTATTCATGTCAATTGCAGCGGATAATTCTTCAATTTTATTTAACTGTTTTTTAGGCATTTAATTTGAGTTCTTCCAAATAACGAGCTGTTTCATCTTTATAAATAGCATTTATTTGATCTTCTTCTCTAACTACATCTTCCTCTACTTGGCAATTGCTCAACGTTATTGCTAGAACAAAAAGAAGTAGAAATTTGCTAATGTAGCTTTTTGGTTTTTGGTTTGTTTCATAGTTTGATTCGTAAAGTTAAGACTATTTATCCCAATAGCTGTTTACAAACATAGGAAGTGTTTATTGTAATGGAAATACCCACTTTTAATGATATTTTAAAAAAAAATCCTTTCCAGTCTCTAAGCCAAAAAAGGATTGCTATAAACGCGAAATAATTTTAACATATAAGTCATGTAAGCTTTTGTAAAACAATATCACATTAAACTTATAGTAACTTTAAAAAACTTGCATGACTTATATGTTTTAAAAATGGATTGTTACACTTCAAATCCTAGTTTTTCTCTCACTCTTGCCAGAACTCCATTCGCAACAGCCGAAGCTTTTTGAGCACCAATCTTTAATAGTGCATCTACTTCAGGAAGGTTATTGATGTAGTAATTGTATTTTTCTCTTTCGGTTTTGAAAGTTTCTGTAATCAATTCAAACAACGCTTGTTTGGCGTGACCGTAACCGTAATTTCCGCCAAGGTAATTGGCTTTCATCGCTGCGATTTGTTCTTCATTTGCTAGTAAGGAATAAATAGCAAAAGCATTGCATGTATCTGGATTTTTAGGATCTTCCAGCGGTGTGCTGTCGGTTTCAATGCTCATGACTTGTTTGCGTAATGCTTTGTCGTCTAAAAAGATATTGATAATATTATTGGCTGATTTACTCATCTTTCCGCCATTGGTTCCTGGAATAAGCATGCTGTCTTCATGAATTTTGGCTTCGGGAATTACGAACGTTTCTCCCATTTGATGGTTGAAACGAGAGGCTACATCACGTGTGATTTCAAGGTGTTGCAATTGGTCTTTTCCTACGGGAACAAACTCTGCATCGTATAATAAAATATCGGCAGCCATCAGCATTGGATACGAAAATAAACCAGCGTTTACATCTTCGAGTCTGTCGGCTTTGTCTTTGAAAGAATGTGCTAATGTCAAGCGTTGAAAAGGGAAAAAACAACTCAAATACCAAGATAATTCCGCTGTTTGCGGCACATCTGATTGTCTGTAGAAAACTACTTTGTCCACATTCAAACCACACGCTAACCAAGCTGCAGCGGTACTGTAGGTATTGGTTCGTAGGGTTTCGCCGTTTTTTATTTGTGTTATCGAATGTAAATCGGCAATGAAAAGGAAGGATTCGTTTTCAGGTTTATTTGATAATGCTATTGCGGGAATGATTGCGCCAAGTAAGTTTCCTAAATGTGGTGTTCCTGTACTTTGAACGCCTGTAAGTATTTTTGCCATTATTTCTTTTTTCTTAACCGCAAAGTTCGCAAAGATTTTCGCAAAGTTTGCAACGATTGTAAAGTTTTTCTAATACTTAGTTTTCCAAAGCAAATTCTTTTATTATTATTCGCCTACGATTTCTTACTTTTGAACTTATGAGAGGATTAAAAATTGTTTTTTGGGTTTTGTGGCGCGTATGGTTTTATATTTTGATGGCCATTCCCATATTGGTGATGTTTCCTTTTCTGGTATTGTCTATTTTGACAGAAAGCGGCTATCCTTATTTTTTTAAGATGGCTCGTATTTGGGCAAAATTTATTCTTTTCGGAATGGGATTTTATTATAAAATAGATAAAAGCCAAGAAATGGAATATCAAAAAAGTTATATGATTGTTGCCAATCATACTTCCATGGCTGATATTATGCTGATGCTTGCTCTGACTAGAAATCCGTTTGTTTTTGTGGGTAAAAAAGAACTTTCAAAAATTCCTTTGTTTGGATTTTTCTATAAAAGAACCTGTATTTTGGTAGACCGAAGTTCTTCAAAAAGCAGAATGGAAGTCTTTAATCGCGCTCAAAAAAGAATCAATCAAGGATTGAGTATTTGTATTTTCCCCGAAGGCGGCGTTCCAGATGATGAATCTATTTTGTTAGATACTTTCAAAGACGGTGCTTTCCGATTGGCGATAGAACACGAAATTCCTATTGTTCCAATTACTTTTGCTGATAACAAGAAGAGATTCTCGTATACTTTTTTTAGCGGAAGCCCAGGAATTATGCGTGTAAAAATGCATTCACACATAGAAACTTTAGGAAAAACCGGCGTTGACCGAAAAGAAATTCGTGAAGAAGTACGAGAGATAATATACAATCAACTAGTAGCTTTCGATTCTGATCCAATTAAAAGCTATAACTAATACCAGAATACAATCCGATAAATAACGGTTTAAAGTCGCCCGAGTTGTTTGAAAATGTATTCAATTGATATTTTACCATTGGTTCCACATTAATTTGGAATGATTTTATAATCTGGTACTTAAATCCTAAACCCACATTAGTACTGAAATGGACTTGATTCAAGTTTTTTGCTTCGCCTAATTTCACATTGGTTTCAGATGAAACTAACGATATTTTATTTTGGCTGAGAAACAAAGTACTTACACCTCCAATAACGTTAATTCCGAATTTTTTATCCAAAACAGCATAGGAAACCTCCAAAGGGACTTCATAATAACCCATTTTTTGATTGATAGTGCCTGTATTGGTTTTTTGTAAGTTGATTTCAAATATGGATAACATACTTGAATTAGATTCATTTTTAATTTCGATTAACGCATTTGAAGTGTAATTAATATTCGCCAGATTATTATTTGCCAAACCAGTTGAATAGACTACGTTATTCGTGTTGTATCCTAACGAGAGTTTGTTAATTCCGCTTCGTAAGGCTACTTTTTTAGAAACAGCATAATTTACCCCAACACCAAAACTTAAGCTGTTATCGCCTGTTTTTTGATTTTCTGAAAATTGAGGGTCAATGGCTGAACCGCCTGAATTCGAATTCAGATATACAGCCGCAATGTTTGGCGTAATTTGCCACTTGTTTTTTTGATTGAGAACCACAGCCTCTTTTTCTTCTCCTTTTTTCTTTTTAAGAATTTCTTCTAATTCATTTGGAGTTTCAGCAGGACTTGAAGGCTCTTTTTTAGAGTCTATTGCTGCAATTTTAGCGTTTTCATTCTCTTTTAAATTGCTTTTTTCCAGTGTTTGATTTTGTTGAATGTTTTCAAACGGATTATGGGTTTTTGTATTGTTTTTTTCAGCAGTAACAACCGTAGCGTTTTGGTTGTCATTATTTGCTGATGTTTGTTTTAGCGGTGAATTATTTTTTTGGAAATAAACAACAGAACCGTTTTGATTCTTCTCTTTGTTCGAATTGATTTTAAATCTATCAGAAGATATAATTTCTTTTTCATCTGTTTTTCCTGTTTTAATTTTGTTAACTACGACCTGAGGAATTGTTTTCACTTCTAAAGGATTACGTGCTCTTTTTGTTTTATCAAGAGTAGAATCCTTTCCTTCAAACGAATTTTTTAAAACTTTCGTGTCTATGACAACACCATTTTTTATTTCAAATTTATTGTTAATAATGGTATTCAATGCAAAAAAACCTAAAAGGAAAGCGGCGGCAATCCCAGAAGATTTTATCCAAAAAGGAATTACTTTTCGGTCCTCCTCTTTTTCTTTTAAAGAGGCCTGGATATTTATCCAAACTTGTTTACTGGGCTGTGATTCAAAATCTTTGAATCGCTCTTGAAACAATCGGTCTATATTTTTTTTATCGTTCATTTTGCCAATGAATTTATTTTAGTTTTTGTATGATGATCAATTTTTTCTTTCAAAATTCCTCTTGCTCGCGCCAAATTTGATTTTGTGGTTCCGGTACTGATTTTAAGCATCTCGGAAACTTCTTTATGAGAATATCCATCAAGTACATAGAGACTAAAAACTAATCTATACTGGTCTGGTAACTCTTGAATGATTTGCATTAGATACTCGATAGAAATATTTTCGTCTTCAATTTCGACTTCTTCCTCAGGAATATTGTCGTTTATGACTTCCATATATCTAACGCCTCTGAATTTTTGAAGGGCATTGTTAATTAATATTCTCTTTGCCCATCCTTCAAAAGAACCTTTAAAATTATACTGCTCAATTTTATCAAAAATGATCAAAAACCCATCCTGTAGATTGTCTTCGGCATCTGCATAATCAGTGGAGTATTTTAAACACACCCCAAAGAATTTTTTAGAAAACAATTGGTACAATTGCTCTTGTGCCTTGGGGCAGTTTTTTTTACATTGATTAATTATTTGATCTAATACCACAGTTTTTTCGGTCATTAATTAATCACTGGAATTTCAACTTCTTCAAATATATTTTGACCATTGGCATCTTCACCTTTGTAAAATTTAAAAATATAGGAACCGGTATTGGTTACATAAAAATTGAAAGAAACCTCTGATGGTGCAGGAATTTGTTGTGTACACACTTGATTAGTATTCACTGCCGTTTGAATTCCTATGGTTCGTATATTTAAATTTTTATCATAATATATCCCTTGGAAAAAATGACATTCAGAAGGTCTTGTATACTTTAATTTTATCTCATAGGTTTGCCCTAAGGTGAAAGATTGAGGCACTGTATAACTGTCTACCGGAAGTACTTCATAGCTGTAATTGGGTTGATCATCGTCAATACTACAGCCCGTCAGGGTCAACAAAAACAGGGTGAGTAAAACAATTTTTTTCATCTTTACTAATTTAAAAGTTAATACTATTCCGTCAGTTTAAAAGTTTTTAGTGACGGTTTTCTTATTAGATGAAATTTTTTAAAAAGGTTGCGTTGTAAATTAAAAAAACCCGATATTCTCGGGTTTTTAGTTCTTTTATGCTTCAGCTAGTTCTTTTATTCTGGCTTTAATTTTTTCTTCAAGTTCATCCGCTAATTCCGGATTGTCTTTTATTAAAGACTTAACAGCATCACGGCCTTGTCCTAATTTGGTTTCACCATAACTGAACCAAGATCCCGCTTTTTTGATGATTTCAAATTCTACAGCTAAATCTAAAATTTCTCCTGTTTTTGAAATTCCTTCACCATACATGATGTCAAATTCAGCAATTTTAAAAGGCGGAGCAACTTTGTTTTTCACCACTTTTACTTTGGTTCTGTTTCCAAGGACGTTATCTCCATCTTTAATTTGTGTAGAACGACGAATGTCTAAACGAACCGAGGCGTAAAACTTCAATGCATTTCCTCCTGTTGTTGTTTCTGGATTTCCAAACATTACACCAATTTTCTCTCTTAATTGGTTAATAAAGAAAACAGTACAATTTGTTTTGCTAATGGTTCCTGTTAATTTACGCAATGCCTGAGACATCAAACGAGCGTGAAGACCCATTTTAGAATCTCCCATTTCTCCTTCAATTTCACTTTTTGGAGTCAAAGCGGCAACCGAGTCAATTACTACAATGTCAATCGCTCCTGAACGAATTAAGTTTTCAGCAATTTCTAAAGCTTGTTCTCCGTTGTCTGGTTGCGAGATGATTAAGTTTTCGATATCTACACCTAATTTCTCTGCGTAATTTCTGTCGAAAGCGTGTTCCGCATCAATAAAAGCAGCAATTCCACCCGCTTTTTGAGCTTCGGCAATAGCATGAAGTGTCAGGGTTGTTTTTCCAGAAGATTCCGGACCGTATATTTCAATGATTCTACCTCTTGGATACCCGCCAACGCCTAACGCTAAATCAATTCCTAAAGATCCTGATGAGATAGTTTCCACTTCTTCAATGGCTTTATCCCCCATTTTCATCACCGTTCCTTTTCCGTACGTTTTGTCTAGTTTGTCAAGCGTAAGTTGTAGCGCTTTTAATTTGGATTCTTTCTCTGTACTCATCTTCTCTTTTACCTTTTCTTTCATCTATTTGTATTATTTTATAACTCTAAGAAACTGACAGAATGACTAATTATCCTGAAAATTTCATTTATATGCAAAGATTTATTTTCGTAAAAATACTTCTTTTTTTAATGTAAATTTTCTCTTTCAAGAATATTTTAAATCTAAATTTCAATAAAAAATAAGTTGCTTATACGTGTTACTGAAACAATGCCTTCAATTCAGTAGCTTCATGAGGATTTAATTTTCCTGCTAAAACTAAACTGAGTTGTTTGCGTCTCAATGCAGCATCAAAACGTTGTTTTTCCAGTTCTGTTTCTGGAATTAATTGAGGTACTTCTACCGGTCTTCCGGTATCATCAACCGCCACAAAAGTATAAATTGCCTCATTGGCTTTGGTACGGTTTCCTGATTGTCTGTCTTCAACCCAAACGTCAATATAAATTTCCATTGAACTTCTAAATGATCGGGAAACTTTGGCCTCTATAATAACCACGCTTCCAAGAGGGATTGCTTTATTGAAAGCTACGTGATTTACTGATGCGGTCACGCCAATTCTTCTAGAATGTCTTCCTGCGGAGATACTGGCTGCGCGATCCATACGGGCCAATAATTCGCCTCCAAAAAGGTTGTTCAAAGGGTTGGTCTCACTTGGTAAAACCAAATCAGTTAATATAGTAAGGGATTCTGAAGGATGTTTTGGAGTCATGTTTTTTATGTAAAAGAGAATCGTTGTTTTTAAATAATAATTGGGTTTTAGTTTAACCAATAAACCGCCAATATAGCTGGTATGAAATAGATAACAATTGTTCTGGCACCATCATAATCTTTCGCCAATCGCTGTCCGAAAAGCAACATTAATAAAGTGATACAAGAGAAAACCGCTCCATAAAAACCGAATATTCTGCCATTATTTACGAATAATTCAATGCAGCCCACTACGCATAAAATACCAGAGATTAATTCTAATATTAAAATGTTAAGCAATGCTAATGGCACATGGTTTTTTAATGGTGTTTTAGAAAAATGACCTTTCAACCAGTCCACATTATCTTTCCAATAAAACAGTTTATCGTAACCGGATTGCAGGAAAGTAATGGCTAGAAAAATTAAAATTAAAATCGAAGTAATGTTGTTCATTTTTTTATTTTTTGTGAATTAAACGGGTGAGTTTTATAGATAAATCGGTTAAAATAATTTTAGCGTTTCCGTTGCGCTCAATGTGATACATGGCATCCGAAAGTTCTTTGAAAATATCATTTATGTTGTTGCCATTTACGAAAGGCGCAAAATTCTCCAGTTTGAATTTTTCCACTTTTGGCTCCATATAAACCAAGCTTTCCGTTTGGTAATTGAGCAACATGGCCTGACGGAACATATCGATACAAAAATGTAAAAACTTCTTTTGGGTTTCTCTTCCTAAACTGGCAATTTGCTCGCTCCATTGAATCAAATCCTGAATGGCAGCTGCATTTCCTTTGGCTCTAAAAGCAGCACGAACCCAATCAACAAACCACTTTTCAAAAAAAACCGATTCGCTGTCCGGTTGTAATAATTGCAGTGCTTTGTTATAATTTCCTTGTGCTTGATGTGCTATTTTTAAAGCTTCTTTAGGCTCTGTATTTTCTCTTGAAACCAAAGCTTCAGCAATTACGGTTTCATTTAATCCGTTAAAATGTAGGACTTGACATCGGGAACGAATGGTTTGGATTATATCTTCTTCGTTTTCTGAAATCAAGATAAAAACCGTTCTGTCCGTAGGTTCTTCGAGTAATTTCAATAGTTTATTGGAAGCGGCAATATTCAATTTATCAGCCATCCAAATAATCATGACTTTGTAACCGCCTTCATAAGATTTTAATGCGAGAGATTTTAAGATTTCCTGGGCATCATCAACCCTAATTTCTCCTTGTTTGTTTTTAACGCCAAGAGTTAAATACCAGTCAAACAAACTTCCGTACGGATTTTGAGTCAAAAAAGCTCTCCATTCCGTGATAAAATCAATACTTTTTGGTTTGGTTTTTACATCTTCGGTACTTACGGTTGGGTAAATAAAATGCAAATCGGGATGCGAAGTTTTCTGGAATTTGATATTGCAGGCTTCGTTTGAACCGGAGTTTTCGGCGTTTTGATTACTGCAAATAATATATTGTGCATAAGCAATTGCCATGGGTAAAGTACCACTTCCTTCAGGGCCAACAAACAGTTGTGCATGTGGAATTCTTCCCAAATCAGCACTTCTTGTCAAATGACTTTTAATGTGTTCTTGTCCTAAAATTTCTGAAAATTGCATAAAGCAAAGATAGAAGAAAATGGTTTAGTCTAAAATTTTCGGATGCAAACTTTCAGGAAAAGTAACGGTATAAATGATATTGTGTAAGCCTCTTTTTAAGATCAAAATTTAACTTTTTTTAGGGAAAAAAAGACTTAAAACAGATAAAAAAGGCGGTTATTTATGAAAATTTAACACTTTTTGATTGTCATCATGTAAGTTTAATATTAATAAACAATTTTTTTTTTGGTAAGAATTAAATTTTATTTTCAGATGCTATAGATAGTAGAACGAAACAGTGTTAAACCCAATAATATCACTTGTGTCGTGAAAAAACACAGTATTCGACGAAATGCAAATATGTTCGTTATAATACGTTTTTTTTTACATTTTGTAATCTTTTGTAGTCAAAAAAAATATTGACAAAATTGCATTTTGACTTTTATTGTATATTTTTGTTAGATAAACTAATTGGTAAATTCAAATTATGAAAGGGAAAATTATTTTTTTCAGTGTGTTTTTTTTGTTAGCAACAGGCGTGGTTTCAGCACAAGATAAAAATGCTCCTAAAAGTATTATTAGTACAAACGCGATAATAAAAAAATACCACGTTAAGGAAGAGTTGGAAGGAATGAAAAAAGGAGAATTATTAGAACTTTATATTGAACGTATAAAAGTTTTGGTAAAAACATTACCCTACATTGCCTTAGCTACAAAACCCGGAGTTACGATGAATGATCTAGGAATTCCTAATGATGCCGATAATAGAAAAATATTAGCGGGGCAAGATGAAAGTACTACAAATTTCTTGGATATAACGGTGGCTTTTCAAAGAAGAATGGTGCCTTATTCAGATACGGATAATTTAGTAAAAGCAATTTTATTTTATGAAAATACATTGAAATCATTACATGAGTTCAATGATATGTAGTATTTGTAAGGCTTAGTGTAATTCCTTTTCTAGTTTTTATTAACAAGTAATTTTATAAGAGCATTGTAGCGATAATCGAATATTGATTTAGAAAAAACTCGTTATCGATACATTCTGATATAATTCAGAAAAATCGTAATGAGTTTTTTTTTAGTACCAAAGCATTTAATATAAATTTTATATCTTTTTATCTCATGAAAACAATTACTCAAATTGTCTGGATTCTCTTTTTTGGAGTTTTCAGTGTAAATGCACAGCAAGAAAAAGGAATAACAGGTTTAAACAACTGGCTAAATAACTGGACGGAATTTAAACCCAATAAAGTTGATTATGGTCAAGCCAATCAAATATTGGCAGGAAATATTTCCGTGAACACAAAATTGTTCAAGAAAAATGTCTACATATTGCAAGGCAGTGTTTTTATTACCAATAACGCAACACTTACCATTGAACCCGGAACAGTAATAATAGGCGATTATGAATCCAGTGCTTCTCTTGTAATCACAAAAGGTGCTACGATAATAGCCGAAGGTTTAGAGACTGACCCTATCGTTTTTACTTCAAACAGAAGCTCCAGAAAAGCGGGAGATTGGGGAGGAATTGTAATACTGGGCGATGCACCTACGAATAAATTTGGGAATGCTTCCTCTGTAAATTTTGATTTGGATACTTCGTTAACATCGTATGGCGGTAGTAATGTAAGTAGCAATTCAGGTATTTTAAAATTTGTAAGAATAGAATTTGCAGGAAAAAAAATTAAAGGCTTAGGGAATTTCAATGCATTGTTACTGGCAGGTGTTGGAAACAAAACGGTTTTAGAAAACATAATGATCAGTTATGCTGCAGGTGATTCTTTTGAAATATATGGCGGTGAACTTACTTTGAATAAACTGGTTTCTTTTAAGTCAAGCAGTGATGATTTTAAATTTAACTTTGGAACGCAATGCCGAATAGATAATTCTCTTGCCATTCGATCTTCTTATTTAACCAGCAACTTAGGTTCAAGATGTATAGATGTGGCTTCTTACGACAAAAAAGAAGAGGTTGATTTCACTAAAAAACAAACCTCAGTGATTGCAACAAATCTAACGTTGATTAACAATAGCGAAAACATCAATGCTGATATTGAATCAGGTTTAGTTAAAGAAGCTGTATATGTCTCTCAGAATACTTCTCTCGACATTAAAAAAACGGTGATTTCTGGTTTTAATCCCGCAGTTTTATTGGATAATAAAATTGAAATTAATGGCGAAAATCTAAAGAAAATAAAATTCGAACAGATGTATTTCAATTTTTGTAAAGGAAATATTTTTACGGAACATAACTTGGACAATGAGGATTTAGAAAATTGGTATGGGAATAGTGCCTTTTCTAATGTGTATTCTCAAAGTGATAATAAAGAGACATTCATAGACCTTTTCAATGATAAAAAACCTGATTTTAGATTGCGAATAGCTAAAATTACAGCATCAAATGATCACTAAAAGAATCATTTAGTTGTAGCGGATTTTGATTTCAGGTGTGAAAATGTAACGATATGCAATTGTAAATTATTTTTATGAATTGGATAAATAAAGATTGGATGCGGAATGACTATTATTATAAACAAATATTATTATTTTCTTTTATTACTGGTTTTTCCTTTAACTAATAGTGTTTATGCTCAGATAGTTATAGGAACACCAACATTATCTTTTAGTCAAATTTGTGCTAATCCATCTTTTAATACTTTTAGTGTAACGTTTCCTTTTTCACCGGTTTCCGGGTTGAATGCCACCAATCAATTCATAGTGGAATTATCAGATCCAAATGGAAGTTTTGCTATTCCAACCACAGTTTTCACTTCTATTGCAGGAGCTATAACAGTCTCACCGGCAACAGTAACTTTTTCAGTGCCTGTTACCACTGCGGGAGAACAATACAGGTTAAGGGTAAAAAGTACAAGTCCATCAGCGACAAGTCCTAATTCTATCGCTTTTGCTGCTTATTATAAAGTGCAAGATACTCC
The DNA here is from genome assembly GCF_030010385.1 of Flavobacterium algoritolerans. Lineage (NCBI taxonomy): Bacteria > Pseudomonadati > Bacteroidota > Flavobacteriia > Flavobacteriales > Flavobacteriaceae > Flavobacterium > Flavobacterium algoritolerans. The sequence continues at coordinate 1,055,919 of NZ_JASCRZ010000001.1, forward strand.
GTTTTCCATCAATAATTTTATCCCAACGGCTACCTATTGTACCGGCGGAAGTTATGTTTTAAACATAGATAATCCTGGAGCGGCAACTAATGACTCTCCTTTAAAATATCCTTCGTTAACCTATAAATGGTTTAAAGAACCAAGTTTAACTCCTATTGCTACCGGAAAAAGTGTAACGGTAAATCAACCCGGAAAATACTATGTAGAGACAAATTATGGTACTTGTACCTCAAATTCATACTCTAACCGAGTTACAGTAAGTGAATCTAATTCTTCGGCTGCTACGACAATCACATCCAGCCTTGGAAATCCTTTTTGTTCGAGCGCCAGTGCAACAACTTTAATTACAGTGGCGGGTAATAGTTATCAATGGTCTAAGGATAATGTTGCTATAGCCGGAGCTACAAGCCAAACGTATGTAACCAATCAACCAGGACAATATTCAGTAACTGTAAGCTTTGGAAGTTGTGTGGCCAATGCCTCCATCAACTTACAAGGATATCAATTTGCAAGCACTATCAATGTCCCGGATACCAATACCATTGCTCCAGATGAAACGTTGGAAGTAATTGTAACAACAGCGGCTTCCAGTCCGGAATACAAATGGTATTTAAACGGAACAATTATTTCGGGCGCTACAACAAGTACGTATGATATACAAACAAAAGGGAATTATAAAGTTGTAATCACTCAAACTACAGGCTGTGTCGCATCAAAAGAATATTCTTTTGTAGTCAATTCCTCAATTGATCCCAATCCATTTCCTAATGTTGCAAACATCCCTAATTTAGTAAGCCCAAACGGTGACGGTATCAATGATACTTGGGTTATTCCGCAAGAATATGTAAGCGGAACAAATACAAAAGTACAATTGATAAGTTCCTTGGGGGAAATAGTGCTCGACACAAATGACTATCAAAATAACTGGCCCGAAAACGGAAACGATTTCAAGAATATAAACCCGATTTATTATTATATTATCACTACTCAGGATCAAAAAGTGAATAAGGGATCGATAACAATAGTGAAATAACATGAAAAATATTTTTATAGTTATAGCTCTTTTTTTCGGTACAGAACACCTGCTTTATGCTCAAGAAGATGGAGTGGTTTCATTTAATCTACCCGTCCGAAATTCGTTAAAGTTTAATAGATTCCTGATCAATCCTACCTTTAGTTTTGTTAGAGAACAAAGCACGATTGTCAGTTTTTATAACAAAAGGCAATGGGTTCAATTCGACAATGCGCCTCAGACCTATTTAGTGAGCTATTCTGGAAGATTCAGAGAAAATGAAGGGATTTCTGTTGGATTATTCCAGCAGAATTATGGTGTGCTTACCACCTTTGGGGCTGTGGCAAACTTTGCTCATAATGTCATGTTTCAAGAGGATAGTAATCTAACTTTTGGAATGAATGTAGGATTTTATAAAAGTGGCTTAGATAAAGGCAAGGTTATTACAAACTATCCTGATCCATCGTTAGAAAGTATACCTTCAAATGCTTTAATAACAGTGAATCCAGGTATCAACTATGGAACTGCCTTTCTTGATTTTGGACTTTCTATAAATAATCTGATTTTATACAATCTTAAAACTTCCAAAGTAGTCGAAGACGATCCTGAACAAAGCATTCAAGCCCACATTATGCACACAGGATATTTAGACACCTATGGTTTTTTTGACAAAAGTAAATTTTCGGCTTTGCTTAAAACTGAGGTTAAAAAAGACAAAACAGTTGTTTCGGGATTAATGATGTTTGCTATTCCAAAAGGAATTTGGGCTCAAGCGGGTTATAATAGCGTGTATGGAATTTCTGGTGGACTAGGGTTGAATATTACTCCAAAAATTTCTTTAGAATATAACTTTGAAAAAGGCATGGGGAATTTATCAAATTTTGGCTCTTCTCACGAAATTGTTTTTGCCTATAAATTTAAGAGTAGTTCATACTATTATGGCGATGATGAGGAAGAAGGGGCTATTATTTCTCCAACAGAGGTAAGAAAATCAGTTCCAGCAAAAGAATCTAGCATTTTATCTCCTGAGGATGCTCAAAAACTGAAGGAACTTAAACTTGCTTTGGCAGCTCAAAAAGAGGAAAGAAGATTACAAAAATTAAAAGAAATCGCTGATGCTGCAGCTAAAGCCAAAGCGGATTCACTTAACCAAACCAAATTGGCTGCAGATGCTAAAGCTAAAGCGGATGCCCTTGCTAAAGCTAAACTTGCTGCAGATGCCAAAGCTAAAGCAGATGCGCTAGCAAAAGCAAAAATAGCAACAGATACTAAACCTAAACCTGATGCACTTGCTCAAGCGAAACTCGCTGCTGATGCCAAAGCCAAAGCTGATGCACTAGCTCAAGCAAAACTTGCTGCTGATGCCAAAGCCAAAGCTGATGCACTCGCTCAGGCAAAAATCGCTGCTGATGCTAAAGCCAAAGCTGATGCACTTGCTCAGGCAAAACTGGATACTGATAATAAAGCCAAAGCTGACGCACTAGCTCAGGCAAAACTTGCTGCGGATGCAAAAGCTAAAGCTGATGCACTTGCTCAAGCAAAACTTGCTGCAGATAATAAAGCCAAAGCCGATGCACTAGCGCAGGCAAAACTGGATACTGATAATAAAGCCAAAGCTGATGCTCTTGCTCAAGCGAAACTCGATGCGGATGCTAAAGCTAAAGCTGATGCTCTTGCTCAAGCGAAACTCGATGCAGATAATAAAGCTAAAGCCGATGCACTAGCGCAGGCAAAACTTGCTGCTGATGCTAAAGCCAAAGCTGATGCACTTGCTCAAGCGAAACTAGATGCAGATAATAAAGCTAAAGCTGATGCCCTTGCACAGGCAAAACTTGCTGCAGATGATAAAGTCAAAGCAGACGCTCTTGCTCAAGCGAAACTCGATGCGGAGAATAAAGCTAAATTAGCAGCAACACCAAAGGATGCCACTACAAAATCGATGGATGATTTAAGCAAATTAGTAGAAGAATCTAAAAACACACAGCAACAATTATTAATGCGATTAGGTGAAACGGTTGCCAATAAAGAAAAAGACCTGAAAGAATTAAAAGAAGAGAATGATTTAAGTGAGAAAGGTATTTTCAAAGAGCCGAAGCCTTTCAAAAGCGTGTCTGCGGAGAATAATGCATTAGAAGCTTTAAAATTAGAATTAGTTGAGGTGAATAAAACTCAAACCGTAAAAATTAGAGAGTTAGAGAATTTATACAAAGAAAGACTGAAAAAAGTGCCGAATAAAGATGATGAAACGAATCAATATTATTTGAAAGCCATAGAAACATTAAAACAAGAACAATTAAAAGTATTGCAGTCAAATACGAATCTGATTGCATCATTAGAAAAAATTAAAACAGATACTGAAATTGAGAAAAAAAGAAGAATTAAACGCGCTGGTTTTGAGAATGATCAAAGTAGGTATTTGAAAGATAAAGCGACATTAAGCTTAATAAAAGAGAAGACTGCTTTCAGTTCGGTTCCTTTAAAAGCAGAAGATTTTGACTCAGGTGATGAGCAGTCTACTATGCAAATTCTGAAAAATATTAAAAATGTGGAAAGTGGTTATTATTTAGTGGTTGCAGTACACGATAATGTTGCTAAAAGAGATGAATTTTTAACAAAAGCAGTTGCTGCAGGACAAACAAACATAGATTTCTTCTACGATATTAATACCAGTAAATATTTCATTTACTATAACAAATTTGATAACATAGAAGAAGCCAAAAAAGCATTAGAGTCAAAAGGCAGTAAACCTTATAACGGCAAAATGTCTCTTGCTAAAATTGAAAATTAATTAATAAAATCAGTTATGGAAAAACAGTAATAATTTGTTCTAAATATTAAATTCAGTTTTGCACATTTTTGGATTAATTCCCAAGGCCCCTAAGAGTTAATCCGGAAAAATAAAAACCATCAGGCAATGTTGCCTGGTACAATAATTTTACCCCAATGAAATTAAAAAACTACCTACTAATTGCTGCATTATTTGTGGCAAATAATTATATTGTATTAAGGCAATCTGCCCTTTCTTTTGCGTCTCTATTTTTCACTCATACGATTAAATCAGAAAGGATTTCATTATTGAATGTGTTAAAAAAGTCTGTTCTTTTAAAAACAGGTTTTGTACTGTTAATGCTATTGCTGAGTGAGACATCCTATACTCAAACCTACAAGACATTTGCTATACGAAAAAAGATAGATATCAGAGGAAGTATGGTTGTGGCGGGAAATAATATTTTGGGCCAAGACAATCTTCCTTTTAATGATAATACAAAATCCAATCGGGATATATCGATGAAGTATATTGATATTGATTCTGATGCCAGTACTTTCAGTTCCAGTAGTGCAGACCTTTCAGTTCCTACACAAATAAACGGGACGTTAAGCACCTGTTATAGGGTCTCCTATGCTGCTTTGTATTGGGGAGCAATGCTTCAAAGCGGTAGTAGGACAGACATCAATAAGGTAAAGCTAAAATTGCCGGGGGCTTCCACATATAGCGATATTAATGGGACACTCATTTATGATACCAACAGTTCTCCCATAATTCCAGATGCGAATAAACCTTATGCCTGTTATGCTGATGTGACCAGTTTATTGAGTGGTTTGTCAAGTGCAGGGGGAACGTATACGGTGGCTAATGTAATTGCCAGTGAGGGTTCTAATGGCTCCACCGGATTATCAGCCGGATGGACTCTTTTTGTGGTTTATGAAGACCCAAGCCTTCACATGAAATCATTTAATGTTTTTGATGGATTTAGCCATATTTATGATTCACATTTTGAAAAAATTCCGGTTACAGGTTTTATAACTCCTCCATCAGGTCCTGTAGATTTACAGTTTGCTTATGCTGCTTTGGATGGAGATAAACCTAAAGGGGGAACAAAACTGGAGTTTGGCACTAAGGAAGTTACGACTCCCTTAAGATCTGCAAATAAGTTTTTTAGCTCTACGATTGAAAATACCAATGGAGTTCAAACGCCAAGAAATCCTTTTGGATCCAATACCTTGGGATATGATACCGGTGTATTGGAAGTGGTAGGAGCAAATCCGGAGTATATAAAAAACAACCAAACATCAACCGATTTTACATTGCAAGTGGCCAAAGGCCAAGCGGATCCGGTATTTCTATTTTTCTCTGCTTATGCTGTAGATATCATTGCGCCAAAAATAGACCTGACTAAACTGGTAAAGAACACTTCGGGAGTTGACATTGGTGGAACCAATGTTACTTTAGGACAGTCTTTAACGTATGAAATTAGTTATCAAAATGTTGGTAATGATAATGTGAATAATTTTACAATAAAAGATGTACTGCCGGAGAATATAGTCTTTAATCCTCTTACCAATATCGATTATACTAATTCAGGAGGAGCTACATTACAATCCTATGATCCAGCTACAAGGACCATTATTTTTACAATCCCAAACAGTTCCGTATTAGTCAATGGAGCCCTTTATACCATACGCTTAAACATACAGGTCGTCCCCAATTGTAACATGTTGAGTGATGCTTGTTCGAATGTGATCATGAACCAGGCGTTTGCAACTTATAGCGGTATTATTAATACCAATACATTTGAAGAAGAGGGGAGTTTTGCCTCAACCGCTTGTAAATTAGGTTCGCCTGAATCGACTAATTTTTTAGTAGATATTTCCAATTGTACCTTTGAAAGAACCGAAGTCTTGTGTGGAGCCAGTGTTGTATTATCCGCCTCAGATGGATATGCCAGCTATTCTTGGTCAACAAGTCCAACAGGAACACCGGTTATTGGAACCGCTCAAACCTATACAGCCACTCAAACCGGGGTTTATTATGTAAAAAACACTCCTTCGGGTACCTGTTTGCCAATTAATGAAAAGATTACCGTTGTTCCTTATGGTAATACCATTACGAATCCAGTTATCCCTTTTGCAGATTTATTGCCTATTTGTCCGAACAACGGAAAAGTACTGCCTAATATTTTTCTGTGTGGTGCCAATGCTACCCGTGCAATTACTACCGGGATTAGTGATGCGGCATCGATTGTTTGGCAAAAATTAAACGAGGCAAGCTGTCCAGCCGTTACTGTTGATAATTGTGCGAATGAAAGTTCAGCATGTACCTGGAACCAAGTTGGTACGGGTCCGGATTATACGGCAAATACTGCCGGACAATATAGGGTTACCATAAACTATGTAGGAGGCTGTTACAGTGTTTTTTATTTTAATGTGTATCAAAACCTTTTAAGCCCAACAGTTACCACCAGAGATATTATCTGTAGCACCCTTGGAGAAATAACCGTTGGAGGTGTTCCTGCAGGATATGAATATAGTTTGAATGCTGCCGGTCCTTACCAAACATCAAACGTGTTTTCTATTGCTACGCCTAATTCCTATACGGTATATATTAAACAAGTTGGGGTAGTTACCAATCCATGTATTTTTACTGTTCCTGATATTCTTATCCGAAATAGAGTTTTTACGGTTTCAAAATTTGTCAGTCAACCACTTTGTAACGGAGATAAAGGAGCGATAAAATTGGCGGCTAATGACGCACGTCCACAATATTATTTTAGCATTCACCAAGGGGGAACATTGGTCAACAGTGTAGGTCCAATAATGGCTAGTGAATATGAATTTTCGGGTTTAAATCCGGGAATCTATACCGTGAGGGTTCGGACTGAAGATGGTTGTGATTATTCGGAAAATATTGAAATAATAGAACCACCTTTATTAACAGCAACTTCGGCACTGACTAAACCATTGACTTGTACAGATGGGCAAATTACAGTATATCCTGTTGGAGGAACGCCACCATATACATATTATGTAAATAGCACAACCGATTTCCAAAATACGCCACAAATTACGGTTACAAATCCATTGCCGCCGGGAGGTGTTTATACTATAGACGTTTTTGACAGTAAAAACTGCAAGACCACAACTACAATTACGGTAGCTGCTATTCCGCCGCCAGTTTATACGGTTAGTCAAACTAATATTCTATGTTACAATGACACTACTGGAGAAATTAAATTTAATGTTACAAATGCCAATGGGTATACTTTAACTTATAGTATTGATAATGGCGTTACCTATGTGGCAAATCCAACTTTTTCTAACCTTAGTGCAGGAACTTATTCGGCAATTCTTAAATATTCATTGTTGGGTGCAGACTGTTTTTCTACAGCTGAAGTGATCACAATAACACAACCAACAACAGCTTTAACGGCTTCTGCGGGAGTTTCTGAATTAGCCGGTTGCGGACCTTTGGGGGAAGGGAAAATAAGAATCACTAACCCACAAGGAGGGACACCTTTTCCAGCACCAAATTATTATTTATATAGTTTTGACAATCAGGCTACTTGGATAACCACTAATGAAGCGTACTTGGCTCCGGGAACGTACACGGTGTATATAAAAGATGCTAATGGTTGTATTTATGCCATGCCAAATATCATCATTGACCCAAAACCGGTTGAACCAACTATTGAGGTTGAAGATGCTGTTTTCAATTGTGATGGTACTGCAACCAGTACCGTGACTGTAACAAATAATGGTGGAGCTAATTATAGTTATCAATACCTTTTGGACGGTACTCTGAATGCGAACATACCGTCAAATGTTTTTACAAATGTGCCTTCCGGAACGCATACAGTAAGTGTTTCCTATACATTATTAAGCGTTCCAACTTATAGTAATTTATTGAAAGAAGATTTTGGATCTGGAGCACCAACTACAACTTCGGGGATTGCTAGTGCTTATTGTTTTAATGATCAACATGTGTTAGCACCTTATGCTTGTGGTACTAGATCAGTCGAAGACAACCAATATTCTGTAGCTAGCTTTTTTTGGAGATCTGATGACCCAACAAGTAATAATACTGGGGCTTGGTATCACTTTAAAGATCATACAAGTAATGGAACGAATGTAAATGGAAGGTATTTATTGGTTAATATCGGCTCTGCTGCCGGACCTTATGGGGTTCTATACAGTAAACCTATTGTTGATATTATTCCAAATCAAGACGTAAAAGTTGATTTGTATCTTGCTAACTTAATAAGGACTTCTAGAACTGGAGCTAAACCGGATTTCATTATAGAGTTAGTCGATGGTTCAGGAGCAGTAGTAGCTTCACAAGCAACTGGTGAAATTGCTAATAATGAGATTTGGAATCTAAAATCGTTGTCTCTAAATCCGGGTAATAATACTAATTTGACATTTAAAATACGTTCTGGAAGTATACTATATTCCGGGAATGATGCTTTAATTGATGATATCACGGTATATCAATTACCAAAATCATGTATTACTACCAAAGATTTTACAGTAATTATTCCTACTGATGAAGCTTTTACTGCTTCTATTACAGGATTCAAGAATGTAACTTGTGCTGGTGCTAATAATGGTGAAATCACAATCGCTGCCCAAAATTTTGATACTACAAAAGGGTTTCAATATTCTATTAATAATGGCGTGACTTGGTTTACCCAAATGACCTCTCCTTATACAATCACAGGATTAGCAGATGCCACGTATAATTTACAAATTCGTTATGATGCTACCTCAACAGGAACGTGTGTAAAACCATTTACACAAATTATAACTGCGCCAACGGCATTAATCACTACAGCAACTGTAACTAAAGTTGCAACCTGTATTTCGGGTGCAACCATTACGGCCAGTTCTACAGGAGGAACTTTAGCATATAGATATGAATTATGGGATGCAACAGGAACGACGAATGTTCAACCATCTCAGAATACCGGTATTTTTACAAATCTTGCACCGGGAACCTACATTGTTCGTGGGTATGACGCTAATAATTGTACCGATGATGCTGATGCACTTGTTGTTTTGGCACCGCCAACTTTAACCGCATCACTGGACGCAAGCTCTGATTTATGTTTTGATAGTTTAAATCAGGCTTCATTAGTAGTAAATACTTTAGGAGGAACTGCACCATATACGTATAGTTTAGATGGTGCTCCGGCTCAAAACAGCAATACATTCAATACTGTAAGTGCAGGGAATCATTCGGTCTTGGTAACAGACAGTTTTGGTTGTACTGCGCCGGCTATTACTGTTAGTATTGCACCTCAGCTGACTACTGTAGCGACTACTACCAAGACATTAGACTGCACAGGTAATCCAAATGCTGTAATATCAGGAACCATTTCTGGAGGGAATGCTCCATTTGTAATAACGGTACTTTCAGGAACTGGACCAGGAACAATAGCCCAACCAACAGCAACTACTTTTACATACACAACAGCAGTTGCAAGCACGTATCAATTTCAAATACAAGATGCCCAAGGATGTATTACTACCGCTACTGCAGCGGTAAATTCTTTAACTCCGATAACAGCCACAACTACAAATAGTAACCCTTCTTGTAATGGTGCATTTGATGGTTCAGTACAAATAGTTCCATCAGGAGGAGTAGGTCCTTATACATACAGCAGCGATGGAATTACGTATGTTTCTAGTTCATTATTCTCAGGTTTAGGCAACGGAACACATACTTTTTATATCAAAGACAGTAAAGAATGTTTTATTACAAAAACGGTTACTTTAACAGAACCTACTGCTTTAGTAACGTCAGCAAGTGCAACCGCATTTAGTTGTAGTGTCACTAATACGAAACAATCAGCAACAATAACCATAGCGGTTCCTACTACAGGAACAGCTCCATATCAATACAGTTTTAATGGTGGTGGTTATACCAATGTCAATATCTTAACGATAAATGATAACGGAACAGATCAAGTAATTTCGTATTCCGTAAAAGATGCAAAAGTGTGTGTATACTCAAACACGATTACAGTTTTAAAATTAAATCCACCAACTGATTTAAGTTTTGCGGCTGCACCAATAACATGTACCGCGCCAACAACGACTGTTACAGTTACAGCCACAAATGGAGTAGGAATATTGACTTACGCCATTACTTCGCCGGCAGCTTCAGTAGCTTCGAATACGACCGGTGTTTTTGCTGGATTATTGCCGGGAACTTATATTTTTAAAGTTACCGATGCCAATGGATGTTATTTCTCAGAATCCTATGTTGTAAATTCAGTTACGCCAATAACTGTTATTGGAAGTAAATTGAGCGATGTGTTGTGTAATGCAGGAAATACAGGATCAGTTCGATATACTATTTCTGGATTTTCAGGAACGTATAGTTATAGTATTAATGGAGGTTCAATTATTACGGGACAAACGGCAACAACGATTAATTTGACCAATCAATTTGCAGGAACATATGCAATTTTGATAACCGATGAGGTTACGGGTTGTACGTCGAATGCTTCTGTTACAATACTAGAACCGACAGTTCTAACCATACCTTCAACAAGTGCCACTAATGTGCATTGTAACAATGACAATTCACAAATTACGGTAATGGTCTCTGGAGGTACCGCTAATTATTTATACGCAGCAGTAATTGCGGGCTCTACGGCTCCAATAGCTTCAGTGTACAACAGCAGTAATATCATAACTGTTGACACGAACTCAGCGACAAATTTAAGCTGGGATGTTTATGTAAAAGATGCTAAAGGCTGTATCGTAATCACTACAGTAGATGTGATTACAGATGATTTACCAATTGTTACGGCCACTGTAAACAATCAGTGTACAAGTTCAGGAAGTAATTTTACAATTACTGCTTCGGGAACTGGATTGGCGCCTTTAATGTATAGTATCAATGGAACTACTTTCCAAACAGGTTCAACGTTTACAGTTGCCCCAGGTTCATATACGGTTACTGTTAAAGATAAAAATGGCTGTACCGCTCAAGCAGCTGCGCCTACTGTTGTTTATCCGGCTATGATTGTAACGGCTGTTTTAACCAAAGACAACACTTGTTTTCCTGCGCCTACGGATGCTAGTATGACTATTTCGGTAACTGGAGGAGAAGCTCCATTTGGATATCGTGTAAAAGTTGGAGCGGGTTCTTATATTGGTTCGCCAATTCCTTTTGGAGGAACCTCGTTTACATTTAACACATCAACCGCAAATACATATCAATTTGAAATTACGGATGTTAATGGATGTACCAAAGAAAGTAATGTAATTTCAACAACAGCAATTGTACCTGTAACGGCTTCTTTTGTAAAAGTAGACCCAACATGTAATGGGTTTTCAGATGGTTCTATTCGATTAACTGCCCTAACCGGTGAAGCGCCTTTTACGTATAGTATTGATGGAGGAGCTACTTTTGTTGCTACTAATGTGTTCGGAGGACTAGCTTCGGGAAGTTATCCTTATGTTGTCAGAGATAAAAAAGGTTGCGATGCGACAGGAACAATTATAATTGATAATCCTCCTCCAATAGATGCTTCGATTGCAATAACAGATATATTTTGTAACGCAAATACGCCGGGTAGTTTGTTTGCAACAATTAATTCAGGTGGGATCGCTCCATTTACATATACTTTGTATAGCAATACTTTTACACAATTAGCAACATCTGGAACAACAGCAGCAACAAGTTATAATTTCACTGGATTAACTTTTGGGGATTACTATATTACAATAGTCGATGCTAAAGGATGCGAATATAAAAGCCCGAAACAAAGAATTAAAACACCACCATTTCTTAGCCTTGCTGCGCCTGTTATTGTAGGGAGTGATTGTGTTAATGGCGCAACGGTGCAACTGGAAGTTCTTTCTGGAGGAGTTGCTCCTTATAAATTTTCGATTTTTGGACAACCCGCAACAACATCACCAGCTGTAAATACTCCTCCGTATCAATGGACGTTTACTAATTTATTACAAGGAACCACTTATTATTTTCAAGTTGAAGATGCTAATCTTTGTACATCAGTATTAGAAGTTATTATACCGCCAATATCGACTATTGCAGTAAATGTAGATAGTATAAAAAATGTTACTTGTAAAGGTTCCAATAATGGTATTTTAGATTTCACAGTTAGTAGTTTTGATACTTCAGTAACAACTATAAATTACGAAATATTAGACGCATTGACTAATGCTCCAGTTTCCCCAGTTATTAGCGGTACTATAACAGGGACTGCGGGAGGACCAATATCAGGAACTATTACTTCGTTACCACCAGGGGATTATTTGTTGAAAGTAACAGAATCCACCGGTACACTTTGTTCTGCAATTATACCATTTAGCATAACTCAGCCTCTTCAAGTACTTGCTTCAAGTATTACAGCTCAAGTGAATGCCAATTGTGATTTGGGTTCTCAAATAACGCTAACTACAACAGGAGGAACCGGACCTTATGAATATGCCGCCGGTGCGCCTGGGTTTACACCAATAGCAGGTGATTTTGGAACAAGTAATGTGCTAATTTTAAATTATGTTGCTCCCGGAAATTGGGATATAGTAGTAAGGGATGCCAATGATTGTAGGATTATAATTCCTGTAACAATCTCTAAAGATGATGATCCAACCATAAATGTACCAGCTGCTATTTGTTATGACGGGAATCCGTTTACAATTACTATTTCAGGAACTGTTGATCTGGATTTAGCCGGTACAGAAATGTATAGCGTAAACGGTAGCGCTTTCCAGGCAAGTCCTAGTTTTACTTTTAATGCATCTGGAACCTATAATTTAGTAATTAAAGATGGAAATGGTTGTACGGCTACAGTACCGTATGAAGTAAAAGACCAATTGGAGTTAAGTGCAACTCTTACCAAAGAATTGGATTGTACAGCAACACCAAATGCACAAATTACTTTGACTACAACAGGTGGATATACAACGCCGTCTGCAAATTATACTTATGAAGTTTCTACAAATGGCGGTGGAACATGGACAGCTATGGCTACCAATGTATATCCTGCAGTAATAGCGGGAACGTATGATTTCAGAGTTACTGATGCGAATAATTCAATAATTTGTCAAACAACTACAACTTTTATTTTAGATCCAATACCAACTACAGTATTTAATACTACAGTAACTAATGTAAGTTGTAACGGTGGGAATGACGGATCGATTACGGTGAATGTAACTTCTGGAGTTGGGCCTTTTGAATACCAATTGGGTGCAGGAATCTTTCAATCTTCTAATTCATTTACAGGTTTAACAGCTGGTACAGCTTATGTTATTACCGTCCGTAATGCTAAGAATTGTACGCTGGCTTCATTGCCAATCACCATTACAGAGCCAGACGATTTAACGGCAACTTCATCTATTACTACAGCATTAGTATGCGGTGCGGGGAATGCAGCACAACCAGCAACAGTGACTGTAAGTGGAATTGATGGTACTGCTCCGTATACTTATAGTTTTGATGGAGGTGCAAATTATACAGCAACACCTATCTATCAATCATATACTGGAATCACATTTGATGTTTATGTAAAAGATGCCAACGGTTGTATTTTTATTTTAGATAATGGTGTTGATATTCCGGCTTTGGATACTCCAAGAGATTTAAATTTTGCAGCACCTGCTGTTACTTGTTCTGTACTAACAACTACGGTAACAGTAACAGTTCCTGTGGGACAAGGAGGTATAGCACCTTTTACATATAATAACCTAACATCAGGGACATCAAGTGGTACTGGAGTATTTGCGGGACTTTTACCGGGAACCTATTTATTCCAAGTAACGGATGCTAATTTCTGTACCTACCAAGAGTCACACACTGTTAATCCGGTAACGAATATCACTGTTTCGGGTCAATTAATTAGTGATGTGACTTGTAATCCGGGAGCCAATGGAGAAGTATTGTTTACAGTAGGAAACTTTGCAGGAATGTACAGTTATTCATTAGACGTAGGAACGACAGTTATTACCGGACAAACAAATCCAACGATAACAGTATCAGGATTAAGTGCTGCAAGTACACAAACGATCATCGTAACTGATGAAACAACAGGATGTACGGCTACAACTTTTATTGATGTTTCGCAACCTGCTCCATTAGCTTTGACAGCAAACCCATTTATTAATGCCAATTGTAATTTTGGCGCTCAAGTAAGTGTGACTGCTTCAGGAGGTGTTGCTCCATACAGTTATTCGTATGTAATAAGCGGAGATCCGGCTGGAACTTATTCTGCTTCGGCTTCAGCTGTTTTAAACCCGGTTACAGCAACATCATGGGATGTGTATGTGAAAGACGCTAATAATTGTGTAATTACAACGCCATTAACAATCGCTATTGCAACTGATCCACTTCCAACAGGAATAACGGTTTCTGGTTTAAGTCAATGTCCAAGTGCAACAGGCGATTATACTTTTACCGTAAATGTAGCAACAGGAGTGGGTCCGTATGAATATAGTATTGGAAGCGGATTCCAAACAAATCCAACATTTACCGTGAATGCATCAGGAACGTATGATGTAATTGTAAAAGATGCTAATGGCTGTTCGACAACAGCGAAAGGTTTAGTTGTTATTTTACCTGCTTTACAATTACAAGCTACTATTACGGCTTTACCAACTTGTATTGATGGCGATGGAACACTAACGCTTTTAGCTACTGGAGGTTCGGGTAATTATGAATACAGTATAGACTCAGGAACATATCAAGCTTCCGCAAATTTCACTAACATTTTTGCAGGAACACATACAGTAACCGTTAGAGATATTTCAACAAATTGTACCAAGTCTATTTCGGTAATTTTGGCAGCGGCAACTCCAATCACTGGTTTTGCACTTTCAAAAACGGATGTGACTTGCAACGGAGGAAACGATGGAAGTATAACTGCTACTATGACTACTCCTGCGGTAGGAGTAAATGACAATCCAATATACAGGTATAGTATAGATGGAGGCGCTACCACTCAAACTTCAACTGTTTTTAGTGGTTTGATTGCCGGAACATATACAATTGATGTGACTTCAGGAAGAGGTTGTGAGGCCACTCAAACCATAACTGTTGACGAGCCGGCTATTATAACAGTTCCTGCTCCAACGGTTTCTCAATATGGTTGTAATACAGGCTCAAATGCAACTAATTATGCTACGATTACTGTAACCGGGGTAACTGGAGGTTCTGGGACTTACGCCAATTATGAATTTATAAAAGGCGGAACAGTAGTTCAGTTTGGTGCGAACAATGCGTACACCGAATCTGATTTATTGGGCGGTAGTTACACCGTAAATGTTTACGATAATAAGGGTTGTATTGGCACTGCGCCATCTGTAATAACGATTGCGCCATTTATTGCTTTAGACAAAGCGAATGTAGCGGTTAACAATGCAATTACTTGTACCAATTTAGAAGACATTACGGTTTCGGTAAGCAGCATCGGAGGAACACCAACGAATCTGCAATATACTGTAGCTGATTCTAATGCGACAACAGGAGTAATTGGAGCTAATTATAATTTCACCAATGCGACTGGAATATTCACAGGACTAAATATTGGTAATTACTTAATTACAGTTGAAAATTTAGATACAGGATGTAGCATACAAAGTGTGCATTATGTAAATGATCCAAATACTTTCGAACTTACAATAGACACTATTGTTGATGTAACTTGTTTTAATGGAAATAACGGTAGTGTTAATGTCACTTTTGTTGACAGAGTAATTACAGCCACTGATTTGGATCAATCTGGGCCTTTCAATTATACCATACTTGATGCGCTTGGTAATTCGGTTACTTCAGGTACAGCTGCAACTGCAGGACCAATCACCATTAATACTTTGGCATCTGGCACGTACACTATTACTGCTACATTAGCGAATAGTCCGTTTTGTACAGTCAGTAAAAACTTTACCATTACGCAACCTACAGCAGCTTTGGCTATAGCCGAAACCCATACTGCAATAACATGTGTTACAGGTAATAATGACGGAAGTATTTCTGCATCAGCTGTTGGGGGGTGGCTGGGAGGTTATGAGTTTGAATTAACAGGACCAATGACTGTAGCGTATTCTTCTCAAAGTAATTTTACCAATTTAACAGCAGGAACTTATACAGTAAATGTCAGAGATAGTAAAGGATGTGTGGCTACAACAACTGTAATACTAGTGGTTCCAACACCAATTACCGTAACCGCAAGTTCAGATATTACAATGCTAAATTGTAAAGGAGATAAAAATGCTACGATTACTGTTGATTTGCCTACAGGCGGTCAAGGATCTAATTATTTATACACCTTGAACACGACATCTGTTACTCCGCCAACGGCATCAGGACCACAAATTTCTCCTGTGTTTAGTAGCTTAGGAGCAGGAACGTACACGATTACGGTAACAGATGGATACAGTTGTTCAGCAACTTCGGGTGCAATTGTTATCACTGAGCCAACAGAGGTGAAATCTAATTTGGTAGTGGCAACAACACAAACGTGTTTAACACAAACAACGCTTACCTTGAGTGCAACGGGTGGAACAGGACTTTACACCTATAGCGACTCTGCGGCGTTTACTGCAATTTTAGGTTCGTTTGTGTCATCGGTAACCTTTCCGGTACCAGTAGGAACGTATGTTTATTATGTTAGGGATGCCAATGGTTGTGTTGCTACTGTTTCTAATCAAATCAAGATTGATCCATTGCCAGCATTAATAATCAATTTAGATAAGACAAATGCAGTTATTAATTGTGCAGGAGACAATACAGGTGTTATTGTTGCAACTGCGCAAGGAGGACTTGGGAATTATATCTATACGCTACAGGATGCATCTGGAAATAACCTTACTGCTGTTCAGGCCAGTCCAGGTGTTTTCACAGAACTTTTTGCTGGAAATTATCAAGTAAAAGTAGATAGTGGTGATTGTACAACAACGTCATCAATTATTACGATTACCCAGCCGTTGGCACCATTAGCAGCACCTTTCACAGTTAGTGATGTAACCTGTAATGGAGCAAATAACGGATCAATTGAAATCAATGCTTCTGGAGGAACCGGTATTATCAAATATGCTATATCTCCAAATTTAAACCAGTTTGTTGACGATACTATTTTTGATAAACTGGCGCCAGGCACTTATGATGTAATTGTCCAAGATGTATTGGGATGTTATATAAAAATTAATTTCACTATAAATGAGCCAGACCTAATAAGTGTGGTAACTGATCCATCGTCTATAATTCCGGAAGTTTGTGAAGGGGATAAAGACGGAGCTTTCAGCATTACAATTTCAGGTGGAACGACTCCATATAGTGTAAGTTTAGACAATCCAAGCGGAACTTATACAACGGGTACAGCTACTCAGACCGACTTTGATTTTACAGGATTAACAGGAGGTGCTCATACCGTTTATATTCGTGACAACTTAGGTTGTAATACAGAATGGACGGAAGTATTGCCGGAATCAATACGAATAAATCCAATTGCTGTCATTGATTACAGTTGTGTAAATAATGCTGCAAGTAATACGGTTACCGTAACTGTAGATGCGAGTATAACAGACCTGACGGATGTAGATTATTCACTGGATGGAGCATCTTATCAAACGAGCAATGTATTTACAAATGTGGCTCCAGGAACAGGTCATTATGTTGATGTAAGACATACAAATGGATGTATCCAAAGAACAGCCAGCTTTGATATTGTACAAGTTGATCCATTGGCATTAGTTTTAAACGATGGAGGATTAAACGAAATTGTTGCGGTAGCTACTGGAGGAGTAGGAGGATACCAATATACTTTCAATGGTCAGTCTAATGGCGGATTGAATACATTTATTATAAGAGAATCCGGAGATTATACAGTTGAGGTAACAGATTCAAATGGGTGTGTGGTTTCAGCTACCCGATATTTTGAATACATTGATGTCTGTATCCCGAATTACTTTACGCCAAACGGTGACGGAGTGATGGATGGATGGGCTCCCGGATGTACAATCAATTATAAAGACTTGACATTCGATATTTTTGACAGATACGGTCGAAAAATAGCAACCTATCGCCTTGGCCAATATTGGGATGGTAAATACAATGGTAATGAACTTCCTTCTGGAGATTACTGGTATGTTTTAAAATTGAATGATTTGAAAGATGCTCGAGAGTTTGTAGGTCATTTTACCCTTTACAGATAATAAATAAACACTGATGATCAAGTTGTCCCAAATTAAAATGATCCAAATGAAAAAAATAATAGTACTCCTTCTCTTGACTGTAACTTCGGGCTATAGTCAGGAGTTAAATTTGCCTGTTTTTACACAATATTTAGCAGACAATCATTTTGTAATATCACCAACATTCGCAGGTATTGGTGATAACCTGAAAATTAGAGCCAATGGACTTACGCAATGGGTTGGCATAAAAGACGCTCCGGATAATCAGTCTGTTTATGCTGATTTTAGAATTGCGGATCAATCAGGTGTAGGGATATCGTTGTACAATGACAGCAATGGAAACACCAGACAAACTGGGCTTAAACTGTCCTTTGCACATCACTTAATACTAGACTATTATTCAAAACAATACTTGTCTTTTGGGATGTCATATAACATTAATAACTTTAAAATAGACATTAATAATTTCAATACAACATACGAAGCTCCTGTTTTGGATCCAAGCATCACGGACAACCGATTTGTATCCAATAACAACTTTGATATTGGTGCATTGTATAGAAATAAATCATTTTATTTGAGTCTTAATGCCAGTAATATTTTAAATAAAAATGCCGATAAGTTTTCAGGAGTTGAGCCAGTATTACTAAGGAATTATCAGGTTTACTCCGGATATGTTTTTAAAAGTCCAACGAATAACAGGATTGAATATGAGCCATCCGTTTTCTATCAATATTTTGCCAGTGACCAACGTTCCAGTACGGATGTGAATATAAAATACAGACAATTCAACAAGTATGAGGATTATTATTGGGCTGGAATTTCCTACCGTTTTTTGAATGATCAGTTTTTCAAACCGTTAAATTTAGTGCCAATGGTTGGTTTCAAGAAGTCTAATTTTTATTTTGGATATTCTTATCAACTTACCCTGAATCAGTTGATGGCATACAACTCAGGAACCCATGTTGTTACAATTGGACTTGATTTTCTGGCAGGAATCAGCAACTGTCCTTGTACGCAAAGTCCGGTTCACGATTGATTATTCTTATTTATTTTCTTCGTTTTTGATATAAAAAATTGCATTAACTATTAATTTACAACGATTTCGTTGGTAAAAGCTATATTTTTCTAAGTTTTTCAAATTTAATAATAATTTAAAAGTTCTATATTTGTTATTCTTTCAAAAAAAACAAACTAAAAATATACTTAATGAAAACTTTAAACGATTTTGATTTTGCAACTAAAAAAGCAATAATACGTGTTGATTTTAATGTGCCTTTGGACGAAAATTTCAATGTAACAGATGCAACCCGTATCGAAGCGGCAAAACCTACAATTGATGCTATTCTTGCTCAAGGCGGAAGCGTAATTTTGATGTCACATTTAGGCAGACCAAAAGGTGTTGAAGAAAAATATTCATTGAAACATATCCTGAAAACAACTTCAGAAGTACTTGGAGTACCTGTTCAGTTTGCTTCAAACTGTATTGGTGAGGAAGCTAAAACTGCTGCAGAAAAATTACAAGCTGGAGAAGTTTTATTATTAGAAAATTTACGTTTTCATGACCAAGAAGAAGCTGGTGATGTTGCTTTCGCAAAAGAATTAGCGTCACTTGGAGATATTTATGTAAACGACGCTTTTGGAACTGCACACAGAGCACACGCTTCGACTACAATTATAGCTCAGTTTTTCCCAACGGAGAAATGTTTCGGATTATTATTGGCTAAAGAAATTGAAAGCTTGAACAAAGTTTTGAAAAACAGCGAAAAACCGGTAACAGCAGTTCTTGGTGGATCTAAAGTTTCTTCTAAAATTACGGTTATCGAGAATATTTTGGACAAAGTGGATCACATGATTATTGGTGGTGGAATGACATTTACTTTTGTGAAAGCATTAGGAGGTAAAATTGGAGATTCTATTTGTGAAGATGACAAACAAGAATTGGCATTGGAAATATTAAGATTGGCTAAGGAAAAAGGAGTTCAAATTCACATTCCAGTTGATGTTGTAGCAGCAAATGATTTCTCTAATACTGCCGATACTCAAATAGTTGATGTAAAAGAAATTCCTGATGGATGGCAAGGACTTGATGCAGGACCAAAATCTTTGGAAAACTTCAAAAAAGTAATTATGGATTCTAAAACGATCCTTTGGAACGGACCATTAGGTGTTTTTGAAATGGAAAGTTTTGCTAATGGAACGATTGCTTTAGGGAACTTTATTGCTGAATCTACTGCAAATGGAGCGTTCTCACTTGTAGGTGGAGGAGATTCTGTAGCAGCAGTAAAACAATTTGGACTAGAAGACAAAATGAGTTACGTATCAACGGGTGGAGGTGCTATGCTTGAAATGCTTGAAGGTAGAACATTGCCAGGAATAGCAGCTATTCTTGACTAATACAAAGAAATAAAAACCGTTAGAATTGAATGATTTCAAATTAATAAACGGTATCAGAATTCAATGAAAACCTTAGCGGTAAATAATATCGCTAAGGTTTTTTTGCATTAAATTTCAAGAATTGATTTTTTAAAGGGTTTTTTGCCTCTAAAACTGGTCAAAATTCTTTACAAATGAACGAAAGATTGCATTTTTAACAATATTTATAGAATTTTTTAGTTTAAACCTGTTAAGTTTGTAAAAACAAGCTTTGTAATCATTTGAAATATAGGTCTTTGATCGTAAAAATATGAATATAAAAAATACCACCTTATCGTTTTTTCTATTAGCATCCGTGCATTTATTTTCGCAAGAAACAGTTGTAAATAAAGACGTTGTAAAAGTAGAAACAAAATTATCCTATTTAGATTCCATCAAGAAAACCTTCATAAAAGATGACTTAGCATCTTGTGTTGACAGTTTGTGGATGAAAGAATTGACAAACCTCGATTTATACAACAACTTATCCGAGGATATTAAGAACATTAATATTGACCAAATAGTCGATTATGAATTGCCTACAGCCCTTTTGAAAGAAAGACTGGCGGCAATGGATGCCAAATCACCTTTCAATATTGAGTACAATCAAGGTCTGGAAAATATCATTAAATCATTCCTGAAGAACAGAAAAAAATCTTTTGAGCGATTGATGGGCACATCAGAATATTATTTTCCGCTTTTTGAAGAAGCTTTGGCGAAACAAAATGTTCCTTTGGAGATAAAATATTTGGCGATTGTAGAATCGGCTTTGAATCCAAAAGCAGTTTCTAAAATGGGTGCTACAGGACTTTGGCAGTTTATGTATCAAACCGGAAAACAATATGGTTTGAAAATTGATTCCTATGTTGATGAACGCAGCGATCCCTTGAAAGCCAGTGAAGCCGCAGCGCAATACATGACAAATATGTATAAAATATTTGGCGATTGGGATTTGGTTTTGGCCTCTTATAATTCTGGTCCGGGGAATGTTGCAAAAGCCATTAGACGTTCCGGAGGACAGCAAAACTATTGGAACATCAGAAAAAATCTTCCTAAAGAAACACAAGGATATGTACCTGCTTTTCTTGCTACAATGTACATTTATGAATACCATAAACAACACGGAATTGTTCCTAACAGAGCTACAGTAAAACATTTTGCCACGGATACGATTATGATCAAGAAGCAAATGACGTTCAAGCAAATCTCAGATTTATTAGATGTTCCGGTGGCGCAATTGCAGGTTTTGAATCCTTCATACAAGCTAAATGTGATTCCGTTTTATCATGATCAAAACCATTATTTGAGATTACCACAAGAAAAAATAGCCGTTTTTGCGTCTAATGAAGCTCAGATTTATGCCTACACTCAATATGAATCAGACAAACGTGAAAAGCCATTTCAGATTGAAAAAGCAATGGCTGTAAAGGATACTGCGAATTACACGATACAGAAGATTGCACTGCCCAAAACAACCTATTATAAAGTAAGACGCGGAGATAATCTGAGTATGATTGCCAGTAAATACGACGTTGACGTTGCTGACATAAAAAAATGGAATAAACTTAAAAGTAATGCTTTGGCTTATGGAAAAAGTTTAAAAATAGTGATTGGTGCTGATTTGACAACTCTAAAGAAGGAACCTAAAACGGAATTGGTTTCATCAGAGAAAATTTCGAGCAATGAAAGAATAGTTGCTTCTGAAATGAAAGTCAATAAGGAAGAAAAAACTAAAAAAACTCCCCAACCAGAAACAGTAGTATCGAATGCATCTGCATTTTATGTGGTTCAAAAAGGAGATAATTTAGGAAGTATTGCCAAGAAATATGATGTTACTGTTGCCGAAATCCAAGAATGGAATCACCTTTCCAGTGATAATGTGCAATTAGGAGCTTCATTGCAGGTTGCAAAAAAAGTGTCAGACAGTAAAGAAGAATTAGTTTCAGGTCCCGAACGAAAAGACATTGAGTATGTTGTTTTGCAAGGAGATAATTTAGGGAATATCGCTAAAAAATTCGGTGCTTCATTAGCGGATTTAAAACAATGGAATAATTTACCGGATAATACGATTGGCATCGGCGCTACTTTAATTGTTGCCAAAGATGAAATAGTTATCAATACTAATAAAGCAACAGTAAGTTCATTCAAGAAAAAAACGAATATTGCCGATTCCTCTAAGAAAGAAGCGATTGATTATTATGTGAAAAAAGGAGATTCGTTATATAGCATTTCTAAAAAATATCCAGGAGTAACCATTTCTGACATAAAAAAATGGAACGGTATTCGCAGTGAAGAACTCAAGCCCGGAATGAAGTTAAAAATAAACGGATAATACGATAAACTTCTATAAATTTGGGTTTTATTTTATAATTGAATAGCAATGAATAAAGCCCATTTTTTACTTCTTCTGATTTCTTTGATGTTGTTTTCCTGTAAAAAGGAAAATGAATCTTTGCCGCGAAAAACATCGGGGAAAATCAATACTATTTCAGTTATTATTGACGATCAGTTATGGAATGGTGATGTAGGGGACAGCATTCGAAACAAGTTTGCATCTCCAGTAATTGGACTGCCACAGGAAGAACCGCTGTTCAACATCAATCAATATCCGGTTAAGCTTTTGGAAGGTTTCATGACGGATACCAGGGCGATTATAGTGGTGAAAAAAGGAGAAGTAAATAAATTTGAGATTGCTAAAGATCAATATGCATCTCCTCAGAATGTATTTCATATTTCCGGCAAAACAAGTGCGGATATTATAGTAGGCATTGAAAAAAATGCACCCAAAATGATTCAGCTGATCAAGGAGGCAGAAATAGCCGAAAGCCAGAGAATCAATGGTCAATCCCATATTGACCCAAAAGTAATTTCGAATAAATTCCACATCACATTACAGGCTCCTTCCGGTTACGCATACGTGCTTCACAAAAGCAATTTTATGTGGTTAAAAAAGGAAATCATTGGAGGAAACACGAGTCTTTTAATTTATCAGGTTCCTTTAAGCACCATAAAAAAAGAGGCGGATTTAATCACGAGTATTATTAAAATGCGAGATTCCATCGGGAAATTATACATCAGTGGAACCGAGCCCAACACTATTATGATTACTGAAGAGGCTTACGCGCCGTATCTTTCCAAGATTACTCTTGATGATAAGGAAACCTATGAAACTAAGGGAACTTGGGAGTTAAATAATGATTTCATGTCGGGTCCATTTATCAATTATGCCATTGTCGATAAGGAATACAATCGGATTCTGGTTTTAGAAGGTTTTTGCTATGCGCCGTCTAAAGAAAAACGCGATCTCATGCATGAATTGGAATCTATCATAAAATCAGTAGATGTATTGAAAAGATAATCTTATTTTCTTTTATTTGTACGATACAAAAAACATAAAAACAGGCACGATGTTACAATGGAAAATTAAGGCGTTTGACGCACTAACTGTTCACGAACTATATGATTTATTACAATTAAGAAGTGAGATCTTTGTAGTGGAGCAAAATTGCGTTTATCTTGATCTTGACGGGAAAGATAAAGTAGCATTACATCTTATTGGCGAATTTGAAGGTAAAATTGTCGCACATTCCAGACTTTTCAAGCCGGGAATCAGTTTTGATAATGCCTCAATTGGTCGAGTAACTGTTGATGCTAATTATCGTGACAGAAAATGGGGACATGACTTAATGCGAGAATCAATTGCCGGAATCGCTTTGCATTTTGGCGAAAGCAAAATCACTATTGGAGCGCAGTTGTATCTAAAAAAATTCTACGAAAACCACGGATTTGTACAAACTAGCGAAATGTATCTGGAAGATGATATTCCGCATATTGAGATGAAAAGAGAATAATTAAATTTTCACAATAAGGAATTCGACTCTTCGGTCTAACGCTTCTCCTAAACCCGTAGGAAATTTGTTTCCACATCCTATGTATTTCATTCTAAGGCTGTTTATACCTTTAGACATGAGGTACTTGTATACGCTTTTGGCCCGATTCAAAGAAAGTTTTCTTTCGTGACTGTCTTTGTCTATGGCGTCATCGTAATAGTTTGGCGTGCAACATACATGTCCTTTAATTTCGAATTGTAGGTTTTTTTGTTTTTGTAAAGTTTTTGAAATTTTGTCTAATTCCAATTTAGATTGTGCGGTCAATTTGCTGCTTCCCAAAGGAAATAGAATATTGTCTAAGTAGACTCGGTCACCCACTTTGTGATTGTCCTGAAAGGAGTTATAAATTCCTTTTCCAAAGCTGTTTTTCCGTACAATGAGTAAATCTACACGTCTGTTTTTGGAACGGGTTTCATTTAAATTTTCAAAAGCATCAGTTGTTAAAATGACCCGGCCTTTACCCTCGATAATAACAATTTTGTTTTTATTAAAACCATTTGAAGTCAGGATATCTTGAACGGTTTTTACTCTATTGTCAGATAATTTATAGTTGTAATCATTATCGCCTCTATCGTCACAATAGCCATAAATCTGTATGGATTCGACTTTTGTAGTATCTACTGTTTTTATAAAATTGACTATAATTTGTACTTGGCGGTTATCAAGATTGTATTTGTCAAATTCAAAATATACGGTTTCTGAGGTTTTAATTTGAGCGGATAAATAACTGAAAAAAAGCAAAAAAAGTAGACTAAATAAGTTCTTCATTATATTTTTAAAATAGTCTTATACTCTGAGTTGTTGTTTAAAATGCTCACTGCTTTCTTAATTTCTGAATTGTTTTTGACGTAATATTGATACAATCCTTCTTGATATTGATAGCGTTTAATGATTTCATTTAAAAGTAGAATTTTAATCTCTTTTTGGTTTTTATCCAATAAGGCATTCTCACTTTTTTGAAGTGCAGTAAGCAGTTGTTGGTATTCTGTAAGGATGGATTCCTCTATTTTTTCTTTTTTGGCTACAGCCAAAGTGTTTTTCAAAGCGAGTTCTGTTTCAGTGTCAAAAGAGAATTTTTGTACTTTTAAAAACTGTTTGAAATCCAAGAAATCAGCATCGGTAATAGTAGGAATGCGGTTTCCTAAATCCGGGTTTTTATAATAATAATTAGTTACGTAATTAAAAATCCCGTCATTTTTTATCAAGGCATCCGTTATTGGGCTTGATTTTGCTTCTTCCAGTTCCACATCGGGCTGAATACCGCCACCATCATAAACAGTTCTCCCTTTTCGGGTTTTAAAAGCATTGTAGTTTTTCTCTTCGGTCTTTATGGCTTTGCCATTTGTGTCTTTTCGGGTATAATCCAAAGCTTGAATGCATCTTCCTGACGGCGTGTAATAGCGTGAAATGGTTACTTTTAGTTGTGTTCCGAAGGTTAAATCCACCGGTCTTTGAACTAATCCTTTCCCAAAACTACGGCTTCCTACCACCACAGCACGATCTAAATCCTGCAAGGCGCCAGCCACAATTTCTGATGCCGAAGCACTTCTGCCGTTCACAATAATAATCAAAGGAATTTCAGTGTCTACAGGATCTTTGGTTGTTTTATAGGTGCTATTGTGTTTCTCTATTTTTGATTTTGTAGTAACAATAATCTCGTTTTTTGGAACAAATAAATTACAGATATTCACCGCTTCATTCAAAAGTCCTCCCGGATTATCTCTCAAATCCAGTATAATTCGTTCTGCACCGTCTTTTTTTAATTGTTCCAATGCTTCTTTGGTTTCGAATGACGCTTTTTTATTAAAATGTGACAATACAATATATCCGGTTTTGTCGTCTATTTTTGCAAAAAAGGGAACCGATTTGATTTCGACTTCGTCAAGGACAATTTGGGTGGTGCTCATTTTTCCTTGTCGGATGTATTTGATGTCGATTTTTGTATTTTTCGCACCTTTAAAAAGCTGTGAAGCATCTTCTTTGAAATCAGATAATAATACATCACCTATTTGAGTAATTTCGTCACCCGCTTTAAGACCCGCTTTATCCGCAGGGAAGTTTTTATACGCTTCCTTGACTATTAATTTATCTTCTTTCCGAGTCAATAAAGCACCTATTCCGGTATATTCTCCAGTGTTATTTATCTTGAAGCGCACCACATCCTGTTCGTTGAAATAAACGGTGTATGGGTCTAAATTAGCTAACATTCCTTTGATGGCTTTGTCCATTAAGTCACCAGGATTCGTTTCATCAACATAATTTCGGTTCAATTCCTTGAAAAGAGTCGTGAATATCTCGATTTGCTTGGCGATTTCAAAAAAATCGTCTTTGAAACTAGCACCAATAAACAGAAATGCCGAAGCGACAACAGGGATTATGAATTTTTTTTTGAAGAAGTTCATAGATTTAATTAACTAAATTTGAGGCCACTAAAATAAGAATAAATCACCAAATAATTAGGTAGGACTAAATCTAAACGCAACTTTGTTTAATTAGAATATATCAAATGTTTAAATTTCAGAAATAGAATCGCTTTCTGACTCTGGTTTTTTAATATTTTGAGCAATAAACTTCTCAAACAATTGAATGGTTTTGGTATTAATTTCCTCGTACGTCAATCGGTCCTTCGTTTGATAAAAAAACATAAAGGAATACGGTTGGTCCAGATTGTCGATTAATAGGTGTTTGTTCAGGCGATAGGTTTCACGCAGTACTCGTTTGAAATAATTACGGTCTACGGCTTTCTTAAAATTCTTTTTTGAAACTGAAACGCCCATTTTTATTTTTTCTCCCGACACTTCGGGATTGCCAAAAGAACCAGCTTTATACACCAATCGCAACGGATATTTGGATACTGATTTCCCTTCGGTAAACAATAATCCAATGGTTATTTTACTTTTTAGCTTTTCGTTTTTTGGGTAAGTGAAGTTCATTTTAATAGAAAAAAGACATAGATTTTAACATGCAAAGTTACGATTAAACGTTGAGCCTGTATATTGTTTCGGATTTAAATACCGCTAAAAATATATTTCTTACTTTTGTAGCAAATTTTTAAAGCATGCAAAAACTAATTTCGTATCCCATTTCCGTAATTTATTATTTATGTTTCGGTCTAACATTGGTTATTTTTCATCCAATTCAGTGGGTTTGCTTCAATGTTTTTGGTTATCAAGCCCATAAAAAAAGTGTCGACTATTTGAATTTTTTCTTACTGAGATGCACGAATCTTTTGGGAACAACGTACAAATTTGAAAACATAGAAAGCATTCCAAAAAATGTTCCTCTGATTTTTGTGTCTAATCATCAAAGTATGTATGATATTATTGCTATGATTTGGTTTTTCCGCCGATTTCATTGTAAATTTGTCAGTAAGAAAGAATTAGGAAAAGGCATCCCAAGTGTATCGTTTAATTTACGTCATGGAGGCTCTGTTCTTATCGATCGTAAAGACCCCAAACAAGCCATTCCAGCCATCAAAGGATTGTCTGAATATATTGAAAAAAACAACCGTTCCGCAGTTATTTTTCCGGAAGGAACACGAAGCAAGACGGGTAAACCAAAAGAGTTTGCACAAAGCGGGTTGAAAATTTTATGTAAGTATGCGCCCTCGGCATACGTAGTTCCAGTAAGCATAAACAATTCTTGGAAAATAGTTAAATACGGGTTTTTCCCTTTAGGTTTAGGAAATCGCCTTACCTTTGTAGTTCATAAACCATTGGCGGTTAAAGATTATGCTTTTGCTGACTTAATCGCACAAACAGAAAAAGCAGTTGTTCAAGGAATAAAAATTTAATTTATATATAATGTCAATAAAAAACATTCGATTAGAAGTAATGCAGTTTTTGGAAAAAAACGTAGACAGCTTTGTCGATCAGTATCTAATTCCAGTGGAAAAAATATGGCAACCAACAGATTTTTTGCCTAATTCCCAAAGCGATACTTTTTTTGATGAGGTGAAAGAATTACGTGAAATTGCAAAAGAATTACCTTATGATTTCTGGGTGACTTTAGTAGGTGATACCATTACTGAGGAAGCTTTACCAACTTACGAATCCTGGTTAATGGATGTAGATGGAATTGATAATGTAGAGCGTAACGGTTGGTCTAAATGGATCAGACAATGGACTGGGGAGGAAAATCGTCATGGTGATTTACTGAACAAATATTTGTATTTATCAGGTCGTGTGAACATGCGCGAAGTAGAAATGACAACGCAACACTTGATCAACGATGGTTTTGATATTGGAACCGGAAGAGATCCATACAAAAATTTTGTGTACACCAGTTTTCAAGAATTAGCGACTTACGTTTCTCATAACAGAGTAGCTCAAATGGCTAAGAAATATGGGGACAACAAATTGTCTAAAATGTGTAAAATGATTGCTGGTGACGAGATGCGTCATCATCATGCGTACAGCGAATTTGTAAACCGTATTTTTCAAGTTGATCCAAGTGAAATGATGCTTGCGTTTCAATACATGATGAAAGCAAAAATCGTTATGCCTGCGCATTTCTTGAGAGAATCCGGTGAAAAAATCAGTACTGCTTTCGAACAGTTTTCTGATTCGGCACAACGTATTGGGGTTTATACCGCAGCAGATTATGTGGATATCATGCAAAAATTAATTGACAAATGGGAAATTGACAAAATTTCCGGTTTGACCGATGAAGCAGAAAAAGCCCGTGATTACTTGATGAAATTACCAGCAAGAATGGCAAAAATATCAGAAAGATTAGTAATTCCACAAGAATCACACATCTTTAAATGGGTGGAGCCAGCTTTAGTACGATAGATTTTTGAGTTCTAAATAAAGAATAAAAATGTTGAATTTTGAAGTTGGAGAACTTTGAATTTCAACATTTTTTTTAAAATAAAATAAACAATGATAAACCCTGATTTAATAAGCAAAACGATTCTTTTTGTAAAAGAAAAACTAGAAAATGCCGAAGGCGGACACGACTGGTTCCATATCGAAAGAGTGTTTAAAAATGCTGTTCTGATTTCAAAAAATGAAGTTTGTGATGCAACTGTTGTAAAACTTGGAGCTTTGCTTCATGATGTTGCCGACAGTAAGTTTCATGATGGTGATGAAACCGTTGGACCAAGAGTAGCGCGTGAATTTTTAGAATCAGAAAATGTTGACGAAGAAATCATCGCTCATGTGGTAAATATCATTGAAAACATCTCATACAAAGGTGGTAATTTCGAAAAGAAATTCTCATCCATAGAATTGGATGTAGTTCAGGATGCAGATCGTTTAGACGCGATTGGCGCCATTGGAATTGCCAGAACGTTCAATTATGGCGGATTTAAAAATAGAGCGCTTTATGACCCTAAAATCGCTCCAAATTCCAGTATGACAAAGGAAGAATATAAGAAGAATGATTCTCCAACGCTCAATCATTTTTACGAAAAGTTATTGCTTTTGAAAGACAAGATGAATACCGAGGCCGGAAAACAAATTGCGCAAGAAAGGCACCGTTACATGGAAGGATTTCTGGCACAGTTTTATGCGGAATGTGAAGGGGAAAAGTAAGTAAGAGTGTTCAGTTTTTAGTATTCAGTTTGTTGACGTTGAAATTGTACCGCTGTACTCCAAAAAAAATCGATTTCAGTCTTGTTTTACACATAAACCATGAACTGATCACTAAATTCTGTTCACTGACCACTAATTTTAAATTCCTTTTTCTTTCATTTCCAAAATCACATCTGAAGCGTTTTTAAAAGTGGGTGCTTGCTCAATAATACTTCCCACTCTTTTTTTATTCAGTTTAAAGGTGATGTCATTTTCCGTTGTAAACAACAAAGCGGTCAAAAACGGGTTGTTCATATACGGAGCCAATATAATAAAGGCTTCGTCAAGCGAATGGAAACTTTCTATTTCTTCGGTTTTATACCGCGCCGTAACCGAAAGACTGAATACGTCATTCTCCAGTAAAACGGGACGCACATAAATATTTTTCAGTTCCGTATCACCAATGGTTTTAGCAAGCGTTAGTTTGGCGTACGTATGGTTTTCGATACTTTCTTTTACCTTTTCCCAGAAAAGTACAAATACAGGTTGGAAGGACATAAGTTTGATTTTAGATGGTGTTATATTCCGAAACGGGTCTGTAAAATTAAGTGTTGTAAGCCAAACAATCTCTTTTTGAGGAAAGATTATTTTAAAGGATTAGCACTTGTAAACTAAAAAGAGAACCAATGTGGCTCTCTTTTGTTATTATTTCCCGGTAAACACTGCTTTTCTTTTCTCTAAAAAGGCGGTTGTACCTTCCTTAAAATCTTTTGTTCCAAAGCATTTTCCAAAGGCTTTTATTTCGGCTTCATAGCCATTTTTTCCTTCTTTGAAATTAGCATTGACTGCTTTTATGGCTTTGCCAATGGCGTAAGGAGAATTCTTGATTATTTTGTTTGCAAGGTTCAGGCAGTAGTCTAAAAGTTCAGCTTCAGGAACAACATGATTTACTAATCCAGTTCTATACGCATCTTGTGCAGTTACCATTCCTGCGGTCATAATCATTTCCATCGCACGTCCTTTTCCTATTAATTGTGGCAAACGTTGTGTTCCTCCGTAACCCGGAATTACACCCAGTGAAACTTCAGGCAATCCCATTTTTGCATTTTCCGAAGCGATTCTAAAATGACACGCCATCGCCAGTTCTAACCCGCCACCCAATGCAAAACCATTGACCGCTGCAATTACCGGAGTTTTTAAATTCTCTATAAAATCAAATAATTTCTCTTGTCCTTCTGCCGCCAATTGCGTTCCTTCTTCAATCGAAAAATTAGCAAATTCAGAAATATCAGCTCCGGCCACAAACGCTTTTTCACCACTTCCAGTTAGAATAATAGCACGAATTTCATCATTTTTCCCTAATGTTTTGAAGGCTTTGTTCAAATCAGAAATGGTTGCAACATTCAAAGCGTTTAGTTTTGTAGGACGATTAATAGTAATCGTTGCGATGTTGTTTTCAGTTGCAATTAAAATGTTTTCGTAATTCATAATTGTAATTTTAAGAGTTAATTATTGGGAGTGAGACAATAAAAGTAGTTCCTTTTCCAAATTCAGTTTCAAAGGTAATCGTTCCTTTATAATTTTCGATAATGTTTTTTATAATACCGAGACCAAGACCCATTCCGCTGCTTTTGGTGGTGAATTTTGGTTCGAATATACGGTCGATGTCCTTGGGCTGAATGCCAATTCCGTTATCGGCAACGGTAATTAAAACGTTGTTTAGTTCTTTTTTTACCGATACGACAATAGACTTATTTTCCTGCTGTTCCGGAATGGACTGAATGGCATTCTTTGCTAAATTTGTGATGATTCGAATGAGTTGTGTTCGGTCAATTTTCGAAATAATTTCGGGAGAATCACTTTGGAATTCAATGTATTCTTCGTTGAAAATATCCATGGCAAGTTCTACTACTTCCACCACGTTTAAGGTTTCATTTTGCTGTGCCGGCATCGATGCAAAATTCGAAAAAGCCGAAGCCACCGCGCTCATTGTATCAATTTGCTGGATTAAAGTTTCGGAGTAGTCATTCATTTTCTGCTTTACATTGGGATCAGTCGGGTCAAATTTTCGCTGAAAGCTCTGCACTGTTAGTCGCATTGGCGTAAGCGGATTCTTGATTTCATGAGCCACCTGTTTCGCCATTTCGCGCCAAGCTTCTTCACGTTCGCTTTGCGCTAGTTTGATGGCACTTTTCTCTAGTTCATCCACCATTCCGTTGTACGCTTTTATCAAAAGATTAATCTCTTTGCTACTGGCTTCCAAAACAATTTTCTCATTTTTTTGATTCAAACTCGTTTCGCTTAACTTATCTGAGATTGTTTTCAACGATTTAGTGATGTACGAAGAAAGGAAATAGGCCAATGCAAACGCAACGATAAGCATAAAGGAATACACTTGTCCCAGGCGAATTAGAAAGCTTTTTAATTCATTTTCATAGTAACCGTCGTCTTCAACGTATGGAAGATTTAAGATTCCCAACGGTTTGAATTTATCGTCTTTGATTTGACTGAAAGCAGAACGATTCTTGTTGCCGTCAATAGTTTTAATGTCCACGTATCTTTTTTCAATCGAAGAGCGAACCAGTTTTAAAATGTATTTAGGAATTGGCGGAGCGACTTTATCTACAGAAAATGATTCTTTGGAGGATTTTAGCAATTTTCCGTCTAAACTGTAAATGTTAATTTCAATACTGTGAATTTGTGCCAGTTCGTGAATTTTATCTTTAAAAATCAAACCTAAATTCTCCGTTGTCAAAGGATATGTAGTAGTCGAAAGCACATAATTTATATGTTCTTTTATTGCATCTTCTTTCCGTTCTAAGCGCTCTTGGTGGTATTCTTTGGCTTCGTTTTTAAACTGAATAATAGAAATAGAAGCTAACAAAACGGACGCCATGATTATCAATACAATCATCGAAAGGAAAATCCTGATTCGTAACGAAAGCATTGATATTTTGAAGCTTTTAAACATATTAAGATTGATTTCTTTCTCTTATTTTTTTATAAAATTTAAACCCAAGCATGATTAAAACAGAAAACAAAATTATTCCTATTACGCCATAAATCCAGTTGAAAGCATTTTTTAAAATAACTAAAAAAACGACTGCAAAAAGGATTATTGTTGCACCTTCGTTCCATAAGCGCATGAAATTAGAGGTGTAGTTGACTTGATTATGTTGCAATTGCTTGAATATTTGATGGCATTTTACATGGTATAAATACAACACAAATACAAAGCCAAGTTTTACATGCATCCAAGGCATTTTTAACCAAGCTTGTCCTAAATCTGTAAAAAAAAGCATCCAAAAAGCAAAAATACTTGCTAAAATAGCCGAAGGCCAGGTGATAATGTACCACATGCGGTAGGTCATTATTTTAAATTGTTTTTGTAAAATTTCTTTTTCAGGCGAGGGTTTATCTGCCGCTTCTATTTGGTAAACAAATAGTCGAACAATATTAAATAGACCTACAAACCATGTGATTACAAAGATGAGGTGCAGCGATTTAAGGTAATTATAGTATTCCATCGTTAGTTTGAATCAGTTTTGTGTTCATTTCTTTTTTTAGAAAATAGCCAGTTAGTAGCGTTGATAAAATATCAGCAATCGGGAATGCAATCCACACTCCAAAAATACCTAAAAAATTTGGTAGAATCAGCACTAACGGAATCAGGAAAAACCCTTGTTTGCTTAAGGTCAAAAGCAATGCTTTTTTTGCCTTTCCCGCCGCTTGAAAATAAGCCGCACCAATAAGTTGTACCGCTATGATTGGCGAAGCCGCAAAAACCCAGCGCAACGCTTCCGGAGTTTGGGTAATCACGAGTGGATCTGTAGTAAAAATAGCGACTATAGGTTTGGCAAAAATTAGGATAACCACAAAAATAACGGTGGCTAAAAAAGCAGCGTATTTTATTGAAAGCAGCACACTTTCTTTGACTCTTTCATAATTTCCCGCACCGTAATTAAAACCGGCGATGGGCAGAAATCCTTGTGTAATTCCCAGAATTGGAAATAAGGCAAACATCAACATTCGGCTTATAATTCCATAAATAGCAACGGAATGTTCGCCGCCATAAGTATATAATGTATGATTCAGGATTATGGCTAAAATACTCACGACTCCTTGTCTCGAGAAAGTCACAAAACTCAATTCGGTTATTTCCTTTACAATAGGAATATTGAATTTGAAATGTCTGGCTTTTAGTTGTAGTTCACTTTTAAAATAAAAAAACCAAAACACAAATAGAAAGCACGTGAAATAGGATATGGCTGTAGCCAAAGCAGCACCAAACATTCCTAAATTCAGGTATTTTATAAAAATAATGTCTAGTAAAATGTTTATAAATGCAGGGATTATCATGGCGACCATTGCAAACTTTGCTTTGCCTTCGGCCCGAATCACGTTGTTCCCCATCATGCAAAGTGCCAAGAACGGAACGCTTATAATTATAGGTATAAAAAATTCTTTGGCGGGTTCCATTATGGCTCCTTTCGCGCCAAAAAGCATCAGCATTTCGTCGCTGAAAAAAAGACCAAATAGCACAAAAACAGATGCTAATAAAAAAGTCATCATAATTTGATTGCCAAAAGTATGCAATGCTTTTTCCTTGTGATTGGCACCTAATGCTCTGGAAAGTACAGAGCCTCCGCCCACACCAATCGCCATTCCCAAAGAAGAAATCAAAAACGTGATAGGCAAAACTACGGTTACCGCCGCAATGGCCAAAGAACCAATCCATTGCCCAACAAAAATGGTGTCAATTAAAATATTAACCGACATGAATAAAATTCCAATAGAAGAGGGAACGGCTTGTTTTATCAAGAGTTTTTTGATGTCCTGAGTTCCTAACTCATCGGCGGTAACAGCCATTTAAGCGTTAATTTTTTCAGAGTCAACTTTAACGGATGAAGAAGCGTTGGACCAATTTGAAATCCAATTGCTTACTGTTTTGCACCAATCGTCGCTGTCGTTCAAACATGGAATGGCTAAAAATTCTTCACCACCATGAGCTTTGAATTCATGATTGGCTTCCATGGCAATTTCTTCTAAAGTCTCCAAGCAATCGGATACGAACGCAGGTGTTACAACGGCAAGTTTTTTAATTCCTTTTTCGGGCATTTTGTTTACTTCAACATCCGTGTACGGTGTCAACCATTTGTCCCCCGCTAAGCGCGATTGAAAGGTCTGGCTGTATTTTCCTTCTGGGATTCCCAATAATTTTACCACTTGTTTTGTGGTTTCGTAACATTGGTGACGGTAGCAAAATTCATGTGCCGGCGAAGGCGTGTTGCAACAAGAACCGTCTATTTTACAATGTGATTTGGTGATGTCTGTCTTGCGAATGTGACGCTCTGGAATTCCGTGATACGAGAATAATAAATGATCGTAATCAAAACCCTCTAAATGGCCTTTGATAGAATCGGCTAAGTTTTTTATATAATCAGGTTTGTTATAAAATGCAGGAACAATGGTAAATTTCATTTCCGGAAAGTGCTTTTTACGCAATTCTTCGGCTAGTTCTAATATTGTAGTTGTAGATGCCATCGCATGTTGTGGATACAATGGAAAAAGCAGCACTTCATTCACGCCTTTATCATGCAATTCTTGTAAACCGGACAATAAAGACGGATTTCCATAACGCATCGCTAGGGAAACCGGAATATCAACTAATTGCTTTACTTTGGCGTGCATTCTTTTGGAAATAACGACAAGCGGAGAACCTTCGTCCCACCATATTTTTGCGTAAGCAGCAGCTGATTTTTTAGGTCTTGTTTGTAAAATTATCCCACGAACTAATAATGCTCGCAACAAAAACGGAACGTCAATTACGTATTTGTCCATTAAAAATTCATCTAAATATGGTTTTACATCTTTTGGAGTTGGACTTTCCGGAGAACCTAAATTAACTAATAATACACCTTTCATGTTATCTTTTTTTGTTGGCACAAAAGTAAATAAACTTACTTTTTTATAAATTGCGATTAACTATTTTTTATTTATTGTTTAATATAAGAAATCAATTGGTTACTGCATATTTGGGTTGATTGACATTAAATATTTCTTTGGCGTGGTGGCAAATTTCTTTTTGAATGCCGCTATGAAATGACTTCCGGTGCTGTATCCAATTTTCAATCCTACTTCGTTTACATTATAAGAGCCGCTGTCCAGTAATTTTCGGGCAAAATCCATTTTGTAGTCAAATAGAAATCCATAAACCGTATCGCCATAAATTTGTTTGAAACCCATTTTTAGTTTCTTTAAATTCAAGCCTATTTCATCGGCTAATTCCTGTAATCCTGGCGGTTCGGCCATGTTTGCAATGATGATTTCTTTGGCTTTTCTAATCTTCATTACATTGTCCTCATCAATTAAAAACGGACATTGTTCTGCATTAGGATCTTCGGTTCTATTGAAATACAAGCTCAATAGTTCGTATCCCTTACCTTTATAATACAGGTTTTTTATCGACGGATGCAAGCTGTAATGGAACAGTTGCGACAAAACAATTGCCATCGATGGACTGATATTTCCTTCGTTATAATATTTTTTGTCCTTATTGTCGGCACTCAAAAAAGTAATATAATCTGCTTCTGTAGAAAACAAAGCATGAAATTTTTTGATGGAAATAATCACGGATATCACCCAAGAATTTGGAGCTAATTCCAGATTCAAAGGCAGTTCTTTTTGTGGATTGTACAAAAGCAATGATTTTTCTTCTTTCAGTTCCAAAGCATAGTTGCCTTGGTTGAAAATGAATTTGGCTTTTCCTTTGATTCCAAAGTGAAACTGAATCAGTCCGCTATCTACTTCGCGTTGTGCATTAAAGGCATCAACACTGTCATTTTGAAAGCGAATGAGCGTAAAATCATCCTCAATTTTTATAATTTCCTGAGAACCCATAGCGATATTTTTTTAATATGAAAATGATATTTATCAGACTCTTTTATTTAGAACAGCTCTAAATAGGATGATTCAAACAACTTGATTTCACTACAAAAATAGAATTTTTTACAATAAAATAAGCAATTGGAACTAAAAAATCACTTAGCGATACAAAAAGAACTTCTAGCGTTACTTTTATAAATACTATAGTGATAATTTTGTTCCACTTTCTGGAAAAGTGCAAATATGGAAAACAATAACACATCAAAGCATCACTATTTTTACGCAGTTGGATTAAGCTATAAAAAAGCAGATGCTGAGATTAGAGGTAAGTTTAGTTTAGACGCTGCTGCAAAAACGCGTTTGCTGGAACAAGCTAAGAATGAAGGAATAGAGAGTTTAATAGTCACTTCTACCTGCAACCGTACTGAAATTTACGGTTATGCGGAACATCCGTTTCAATTAATAAAATTAATTTGTGAGAATAGTCAAGGCTCTGTTGAATCATTTCAAAAGGTAGGTTTTGTTTATAAAAATCAAGAAGCAATTAGTCACTTGTTTCGCGTAGGAACGGGTTTAGACAGTCAAATTCTGGGTGATTTCGAAATTATAGCACAAATAAGAAATTCTTTTTCACAATCAAAATCATTGGGTTTAGCCAATGCTTTTATGGAACGATTGGTGAATGCCGTAATCCAAGCCAGTAAAAAAATAAAAACCGATACAGAGATTAGCTCAGGCGCTACTTCAGTTTCTTTTGCGGCAGTTCGTTACATTATCAACAATGTGCAAGACATTGGAAACAAAAATATCCTCTTGTTTGGTACTGGAAAAATTGGTAGAAATACCTGTGAAAATTTAGTAAAGCATACTAAAAACGAACATATTACCTTAATCAACAGAACCAAAGAGAAGGCAGAAAAGTTAGCCGGAAAATTGAACCTAATCGTAAAAGATTACTCTGAACTGCATTTGGAGCTGCAAAAAGCAGATGTTGTTGTGGTAGCAACCGGCGCGCAAAATCCTACTATTGACAAAGCAATTCTGAATTTGAAAAAACCAATGTTGATTTTGGATTTATCGATTCCGAAAAACGTGCATGAAGATGTAGAAGAAATTGAAGGCGTTACGCTGATTCACATGGATTATTTGTCGCAACTTACGGACGAAACTTTAGAAAACAGAAAAAAACACATTCCTGCTGCTGAAGCCATCATCGAAGAAATTAAAGAAGAATTTATTACTTGGACCAAAGGCAGAAAATTTGCACCAACAATCAATGCTTTAAAAGCAAAATTGAATGCGATAAAAACATCTGAATTGGATTTTCAAAGCAAGAAAATTTCAAATTTCAATGAAGAGCAAGCCGAAATAATCAGCAACAGAATTATCCAAAAAATAACGACTCACTTTGCCAATCATTTGAAAGACGACGATACTATGGTAGACGAAAGTATAGAATGGATTGAGAAAGTTTTCAAAATAGGAGCTATTACAAAATAATGAGCAAAACGATACGCATAGGAACCCGCGATAGCGAACTCGCGCTTTGGCAAGCCCACACCGTCGAAAAAAAACTAAATGATTTAGGCCATAAAACCGAAATTATAGCGGTAAAATCACAAGGAGATATCATTCTCGACAAACCACTTTACGAATTAGGAATCACAGGAATTTTTACTAAAACGCTCGATATTGCCATGATTAATGGTCAGGTCGATATTGCGGTTCATTCCATGAAAGATGTTCCTACAGCTTTGCCTATCGGAATTGTTCAGGCAGCTGTTCTGGAAAGAGCCAATACGTTGGATATTTTGGTACACAAAGGCAACCTTGATTTTCTTAATGGAGCAGGTACAATTGCCACAGGAAGTTTGCGTCGTCAGGCACAATGGCTCAATAAATATCCCAATCACAACGTAGTTGATTTGCGTGGAAATGTCAATACAAGAATGCAGAAATTGCATGAAAGCGATTGGAACGGAGCTGTTTTTGCGGCAGCAGGATTGGAGAGAATCAACTTGAAACCTTCCAATTATATTGATTTGGATTGGATGATTCCGGCGCCGGCTCAAGGTGCTATGGTAGTTGTTGCAATGGCAAATGATGAATTTTGCAGACAAGCGCTAAACGAACTTAACGATATTGATACCGAAGTTTGTACACATATTGAAAGACAGTTTTTAAAAACACTCGAGGGCGGTTGTACGGCACCAATAGGCGCTTTAGCAGTTTTTGTGGAAGATGATATTTTGTTTAAAGGGGTTTTGTTTTCTATCGATGGAAAGCAAAAAATCGAAATAGAAAAAACCGTTCCGATGCAAGAATGGAAGAAATTAGGCTTTTATTGTGCCAAAGAAATTTCAGAAAATGGCGGAGCAGAATTGATGACAGCAATTAAAATTAATTTGAAGAAGTAATGAGCCAAACAAGCATTTTATCCACTAGAACATTGTCGGCAGAACAGAGGCAAGTATTTCTTGACGCTAATTTTGATCTTTTAGAACAAGATTTCATCGAAATTAAAAACAATCTTTTTGAACTGAAGACCATCAACAACAACTTAATTTTTAGCAGCCAAAATGCTGTTTTAAGTTTGATTGAACAAAACGGTTGGGAAGTTTTAAAGACGAAACCTGTTTTTTGTGTTGGTATTAAAACCAAGGAATTACTCGAATCGCATGGCTTTACAGTAGACGTTTATTTGGATTACGCCTCTGAATTAGCCGAAATAATCACTTTAATTTACAATAAGGAAAGCTATACTTTTTTGAGCGGAAATTTGCGTAAAGAAACGTTGCCTGAAGCATTAAAAAGCGCAGGAATAACTTTTAATGAAATCGAAGTGTATCAAACAACACTTGCGCCTTTTAAAATATCAGACCAAGAAAATTTTGACGGAATTCTATTTTTTAGCCCATCTGGCGTTGAAAGTTATTTGACAAATAATAAAATCAAGAATGAAGTTTGTTTTTGCATAGGCACTACTACAGCATCAGCATTAGAAACAAAGAAAATTAAAAACATAGTAATTGCCGAAATACCAACTATCGAAGAGGTGATTGAGGAAGTTATTGAATATTATAAAACGGAAAGCATCTAGCAATCTGCTAAAATTTAAATATATGATTAAGAACGACCTATTTTTAAGAGCACTAAAAGGAGAAACAGTACAACGTCCACCAGTTTGGATGATGCGTCAAGCCGGAAGATATTTACCAGAATTCATCGCTTTGCGTGATAAATATGATTTTTTTACCCGTTGTCAAACTCCGGAATTAGCTGCTGAAATCACCGTACAACCAATACGAAGAATTGCTCCTGATGCTGCGATTTTGTTCTCAGATATTTTGGTAATTCCGCAAGCAATGGGAATTGAAGTGTTGATGAAAGAAAATTTTGGTCCGTTTTTGCCAAATCCAATTCGTACGATTCAAGACGTGGAGAAAGTAATCGTTCCTGATGTTAATGAAACATTAGGATACGTTTTTGACGCTATCAAATTGACCAAAGAAATGTTGAATGATGAGGTGCCGTTAATTGGTTTCGCAGGTTCTCCTTGGACAATTATGTGTTATGCAGTAGAAGGGAAAGGTTCTAAAAGTTTTGATATGGCCAAAGGATTTTGTTTCCAACATCCAGAAGCAGCTCATGTTTTATTGCAAAAAATCACGGATACCACTATTTTATATTTGAAAGAAAAAGTAAAAGCGGGAGTAAACGCCGTGCAAATTTTTGATTCTTGGGGTGGAATGCTTTCTCCGGTTGATTATCAAGAATTCTCTTGGAAATACATCAATCAAATCATTGAAGCATTGGCAGATGATGCACCGGTAATTGTTTTCGGAAAAGGATGTTGGTTTGCATTAAATGAAATGGGAAAAAGTAGAGCTTCTGCACTTGGTGTTGACTGGACCTGTTCTCCAAGAAATGCAAGATACTTGTCTGGTGGAAATATCACATTACAAGGAAATTTTGATCCATCAAGATTATTATCTCCAATTCCTGTAATCAAGAAAATGGTTCATGAAATGATTGACGAATTCGGAAAAGATAAATATATCGTGAATTTAGGTCACGGAATTTTACCAAATATTCCAGTTGATCACGCAAAAGCGTTCATTGATGCCGTGAAGGAATACAATCAGTAGTCAGTCACAGTCAAAGTTTTCGGTTTCCATTTTTGTAGCTGAAAACCATTACTGAAAACTAATTTATAATGAAAGAACAATTTTATTCTTACATACAAAACCTTCAAGATCAAATCTGTAAAGGATTAGAGGCAGTTGAAGGTCAAGCTAAATTCCGTGAAGATCTTTGGGAACGTCCGGAAGGTGGAGGAGGAAGAACACGCGTGATAGAAAACGGGACTGTTTTCGAAAAAGGCGGTGTCAATATTTCAGCAGTTCACGGGAAATTACCGGAAGCCATGCAGAAAATGTTCAATGTAGGTGAAGCTGATTTTTTTGCTTGCGGACTGAGTCTGGTATTGCATCCAAAAAATCCAATGGTACCGACGGTTCATGCGAACTGGCGTTATTTCGAAATGTACGATGATAACGGAAATGTGATTCAGCAATGGTTTGGTGGCGGACAGGATTTAACCCCATATTATCTGTTTGAAGAAGATGCAATTCATTTTCATCAAACCTGTAAAACCGCTTGCGACAAACATAATCCGGAGTTTTATCCAAAATACAAGAAACAATGCGAAGCCTATTTTTGGAACGCTCACAGAAATGAAGCACGTGGAATTGGTGGATTGTTTTTCGATTATTGCAAAGCAACCGATGAAATGAGTATGCAAGATTGGTACAACTTTGTAACCGAAGTTGGCAATAGTTTTCTGCAAGCGTATGTTTCCATCGTAGAAAAAAGAAAAGATTTACCGTATACTTCAGAGCAAAGAACGTGGCAGGAAATTCGTCGTGGTCGTTATGTGGAGTTTAATTTGGTGCACGACAAAGGCACTTTATTTGGACTAAAAACCAACGGAAGAATCGAAAGCATCCTGATGAGTTTACCGCCGCATGTGCAATGGGTTTACGATCATCATGCAGAAGCTGGAAGCGAAGAAGAAAAATTAGTAAACGTATTAGAGAATCCAAGAAATTGGATTGCAGATTGATGATTAACGATTTTTGATTTCAGATTTTCTGTTATCACCAATTCGTTTTAAATTATAAATCAGCAATCGTAACCCGAGAGCTTTGCTCGAATTGGCGAAGCAATCTAAAATCATAAATCATATGTTCCCATTACACAGAGGCAGAAGATTAAGAACGAACGAATCCATTAGAAGTTTAGTTCGTGAGACCAGTTTAAGTCCAGCGGATTTTATGTTTCCTATGTTTATTGCAGAAGGTGAAAACTACAAAGTAGAAATTCCTTCGATGCCAGGCATATTTCGTCGTTCGATTGATTTAACGGTAGAAGAAGTCAAAGAAATATTTGCATTGGGAATTCGTGCGGTGAATATTTATGTAAAAGTAAGCGAGAATTTAAAAGACAATACAGGAAAAGAAGCTTGGAATCAAGATGGATTAATGCAAAATGCCATTCGTGCCATCAAAGCCGCTTGTCCCGAAATGATTGTAATGCCTGATGTAGCTTTGGATCCGTATTCCATTTATGGTCATGACGGAATAATTGCAAATGGTGATGTAGAAAATGATTCGACGAATGCAGCCTTGGTGAAAATGGCTGTTTCTCATGCGCAAGCGGGTGCCGATTTTGTAGCGCCATCGGACATGATGGACGGACGCGTGTTGCGTTTGCGCGAAGGTCTTGACGCTGCCGGTTTTCACAATGTGGGTATCATGAGTTATTCTGCTAAATACGCTTCTGCATTTTACGGACCATTTCGTGATGCGTTAGACAGCGCTCCTGTCGATGCAACTGAAATTCCTAAAGACAAGAAAACCTATCAAATGGATTATGCGAATCGCATCGAAGCCATCAAAGAAGCGTTGTGGGACGTGGAAGAAGGCGCTGATATGGTTATGGTAAAACCCGGAATTGCGTATTTAGACATCGTTCGTGAAGTCAAAAATGCCGTAAATGTTCCGGTAACGGTATACCACGTTTCGGGAGAATATGCGATGATTAAAGCTGCTGCCGAAAGAGGTTGGTTAGACCATGATAAAATTATGATGGAACAATTAATGTGTATCAAACGGGCTGGAGCCAGTTTAATTTCGACTTATTTTGCTAAAGAAGCTGCAATACTTTTAAATAAATAGAAATGAAAAAATATTTAATAATAGCGGTTTTATTGCTTTCCAATAACATTTTTGCACAAGTTGAGGTGGTTTCCACTTTCATCGAAAAATGGGATAATTCCAAAGATTATTTAGTAGCCGTTGCAGAAGCTATGCCGGAAGATAAATATGATTATAAACCTGCTGAACGTGAAATGTCGTTTAGAGAACAATTATTTCACATACAAGACAACATGAATTGGTTGGGCACAACACATTTTTCGGAAGAGAAATATGTGAAAAAAGAAGCGGTAAAAGGACTTTCAAAAGCGCAAATCGTCCAAGAAATAAAAGCCTCTTTTGATAAAGCAAAGACATTTGTACAAAAAACCAATAATATTGAACTGTCCCAAAAAGTAGATTTTTTTGCTGGTCCAAAATCAAAATTACAAATACTCAACTTGATGCAAGATCATGTTACCCATCACAGAGCGCAAATTTTAGTATATTTGAACCTGAATGGAATTCAACCACCCAAGTATGTTGGTTGGTAATTTTGCAATTTAGATACTTATAATTAAAGAAATTAACATGAGAAAGACGTTGTTTTTATTTGCCGTTTTAGCCTTTGCTTCTTGTAAAAAAGAAGAAGTCAAAAAAGAACCTTTATACCCAACCACTGCCGAAGAAGTTGCCCAAACTCCAGAGGAATTAGGAGAGGAGATTTTCAAAGGAAAAGGAAATTGTGTTGCCTGTCATCAAGTAGACAAGAAAGTGATAGGACCAAGTCTGCAGGATATTGCTAAGATTTATAAAGATAAAAACGCAAGCATCGTAACGTTTTTAAAAGGTGAAGGTGAGCCTATTGTTGACCCAAGCCAGTATGAAGTTATGAAAACAAACTTCGCCGTTACAAAAGCTATGTCTGATGACGAATTGAAAGCTTTAGAAGCTTACGTATATTCAAATTTGAAATAATTTATACTGAACTTGCTTCAGTATCCGGAGCTAATCCCGCTCTACGCTGTATTCCCGATAAATAAAAACTACGGCTAAAAAGCCTTGTATTTCTAAATCGGGAGATGTCGCTGCTATCGGGGCTAAAATACAAGAACCATTCGTCTCTGCGGATGGTTTTTTTATGCCTAAAACTGTTTGAGCGTATTTATTTCTGAACTTTCTTGCTTCTTTAGAAACAATGTGGTTAATTTTTTTATCTTTAAAATATGGAAACAGCATACATCAAAACGCCTTTAGGAATCGCTACAATCATTGGTGATGAAAATGGAATATCTGTAATTTCAGTTTCGGAAGAAGGAGAAATTTCAACTACAATTCATGCTGTTGTGCAAGAAGCCGTTACGCAACTCAATGATTATTTTGAGGGGAAACGAACCGATTTTGACTTTGCACTGAATCCAAAAGGTACTGAATTCCAACAAAAAGTTTGGAAAGGATTACTCGAAATTCCATTTGGGAAAACCTGCAGCTATATGGATTTATCCAAAAAACTGGGTGACGTTAAAGCTATTCGAGCTGTGGCTTCTGCTAATGGGAAAAACCCGCTTTGGATTGTCGTTCCGTGTCACAGGGTCATTGGAACAGATGGTTCCTTAACAGGATATGCGGGTGGTTTATGGCGCAAAAAATGGTTGTTGGAACATGAGAATCCAACCACACAACAAAGTCTTTTTTAAAAATAGACTTCTTAGATTTCTTTGAT
The DNA here is from genome assembly GCF_030010385.1 of Flavobacterium algoritolerans. Classification (NCBI taxonomy): domain Bacteria; kingdom Pseudomonadati; phylum Bacteroidota; class Flavobacteriia; order Flavobacteriales; family Flavobacteriaceae; genus Flavobacterium; species Flavobacterium algoritolerans. The sequence continues at coordinate 1,100,498 of NZ_JASCRZ010000001.1, forward strand.
TGTTAGAAATTTAGATTGTCTCAGATTTAAAAAAATCGATCAAGTTTACTAATTTAGGTTTTTGTATTTAATCTAAAAATCTAAGAAGTCAAAAAATCTAACAAATCTAGCTGATGATAGAAAAAATAAACCTCAATAACATTCTGTTTCTCGATATAGAAACTGTTCCGGAAGCCGAAGATTTTAATGCATTAGATGCTGAAATGAAAGACCTTTGGGAGCACAAAACCCAATACCAGCGCAAAGACGAATACACGCCGGAGGATTTTTATGACCGAGCGGGGATTTGGGCCGAGTTTGGTAAAATCGTTTGCATCTCCGTGGGTTATTTTACTATCAAAGGCGATATTCGAAATTTTAGAGTGACTTCTTTTTTTGGAGAAGAAAAGAAAATGTTGTTGGATTTTAATAATTTGTTGAACAATCATTTCAATCAGCCTCAACATGTTTTGTGTGGGCACAATGCCAAGGAATTCGATATTCCGTTCCTTGCCCGACGCATGATTATCAATCAAATTGCCATTCCTAACAAGTTGAATTTATTTGGAAAAAAACCATGGGAAATCCCACATTTAGACACTTTGGAGTTATGGAAATTTGGCGATTACAAACATTTTACTTCTTTAAAATTGATGTGTAAAGTCCTTGGAATCCCTTCTCCAAAAGGCGACATCGACGGCAGTCAAGTAGGACATGTTTTTTATGTAGACAAGGATATTGATAGAATCGTAACCTATTGTGAAAAAGACACGATAGCCGTGGCACAGATTTTCCTGAGATTACGCAGGGAAGAATTGTTAATTGAGGACGAGATTATTCATGTGTAAGCATTCTGTCATTGTCATTGCAATTGATTTATTACATTTACAAAAATTATAAATTATGGTATTGAGTAGATTTTGGTTGGTCATTTTTATTTCAGCAATTGTATTTGTAGTATTTAGTTTGTTTTCTGGAGACAATTATACGATTGACCACGTTTTGAACGGAAAAAAAGATGATCCAATTCTGGTTTCGGAGAAATTCGCAGAGCAACTTCCTGCTTTTATTAAAGACAGCATCAAGAAAGCACCTGAACAAACCATGATTATCAATCGTGATACGCTAAATGCGGATACGACTTATGTCTATAAAAATAAAACCGTAAAAATATATAGCGGTGTTCAAAAATCAGATGGTTTATTGCCAACGTGTAAAAGTACTTTACTGGAATTAATCCTTCCGCTGATGGCCTATTTGGCTTTTTTCTGTGGATTGATGGAGCTTTTAATCATTTCAGGAGCCTCTGGAAAATTAGCTAAAGCATTGAGTCCTGTTTTTGTAAAAGTGTTTCCTAGTATTCCCAAAAACCATCCTTCCATTTCGTATATGACTTTAAATTTCGCTGCAAATTTCTTAGGATTGGATTCTGCTGCAACTCCTTTTGGTCTAAAGGCCATGGAGAGTTTACAAGAGATAAATCCAGAGAAAGACAAAGCAAGTGATGCACAAATTATGTTCATGTGTTTGCACGCATCAGGTCTTACTTTGATAGCTACTTCTATTATAGGATATCGTGCTGCTGCAAATGCGAGTAATCCCGCTGATGTGATGTTGCCTTGTATTATCACTTCTTTTATTGGTACAATTGCTGCCTTTTTAATTGTTGGAATCAAACAAAAAATCAATTTCAAAAGTGCTTCTTTGGTGATTGTATTGATGACATTAATAGCTGCCATTGTAGGTTTGTTGATGTATGTAAATCATTTGGATTTAATTGGAAAAAACTATTTCACCTCTAATCTTTCTGCTTTAATATTAATCGGAATAATTGCCTTTACCTTGATCTTTTCGTTTATTCATGAGAAAAAATTTACTGAAGCATCTACTACAGTTTTTGAAAGTTTTGTAGTGGGAGCTAATAATGGTGTGAAAACCGGAGTGACTATTTTTCCTTATGTTTTGGGAATGCTGGTAGCTATTTCTTTATTCAGAAACAGTGGTTTGTTTGAAATTATTAGCGATTGGATTGCTTTCATTTTTTCAAATATGGGAGTAAGTAAGGAAATTACAGACGCTTTACCGGTTGCGTTGCTTCGTCCCTTTAGTTCTGCCGGATCAAGAGGATTTTTGATTGACTCGATGAATACTTTTGGTGCGGATTCTTTAACGGCTAGATTGGCAAGTATTTTTCAATGCAGTGCCGAGAGTACTTTTTATGTGATAGCCGTTTATTTTGGCTCTGTGAACATTAAAAACACACGCTATGCATTAGGAACGATGCTTATAGTAGATGTAATTTGTGTGATTACAGCAATTTTTGTGGCGACTTGGTTTTTTTAAAAAGAAAAATTTAAGATATAAAATAAAAAAGCCTCACAACATTGTGAGGCTTTTTTTTAGACTTAATTTGGAAGGATTACTTCTTGATGAATGTTTTTACGATGGTTTCTTGACCATTATTCAATTCGAAGAAATAAATTCCCTTAGTTAGTGTGCTTACATTAATCTCTCCTCCTGATGTTTTTCCGTTTTGAAGTTCAAATCCAAAAGAGTTATAGATTTTATAAGAACCACTTTTGTTTTCTTTGATTGAAATGCTTAAAACGTCAGTTGCCGGATTTGGATACAATACAAATGCTTCATTCGTAGTTTCGGTACTCGCTACTTTAGCAGCACTGGTTTTAGCAGTTGATCCTGAATAAGCGGTTCCAACACCTACGGCATAAAATGCATTTGTAGTCGCTATCACCTCAGGAGAACCTGCTCCGTAAAGGTCAGTTGCGGCTTGTATTCCGAATGTTCTTGCATTTGCATACGTTGAGTTAGCAGACAAATAAACGCTTTCTAAACGATACGTAATTTTAGCCGCTTTATCAATTCCGATACCCGCAACGCTATAGAAACTTCCTTTGTCGTTTGTTCCTGTTTTACCTTCAGTCAGGATATAAAACCAATGGTTTAAAACTCCGCTGTTTGTGTGAACGCCACAATAGTCATTTCTAGAGCTTGGTCTACATTTTGTTTGGCTGATCCAATTTGTTCCGCCATAAGTATCCGGTTGCCCTTCACTTTTAGGATTGCTCATAGAACGTAAAGCTAAATGTCCTGATCTTCTTTCTATGTCTTCTCCAATTAACCAAAGTTGTTTATTTGGTGCAGCATAATATTCGATACAAGCTCCCCAAATATCAGAGAAAGCTTCATTCATTGCGCCAGATTCTTGTTGGTATGCCAAGTTTGCAGTGTTCGTACAAACTGCATGTCCTATTTCGTGTCCGGCTACATCTATTGAGGTTAAGATGTCAAATCCACCTGTTCCAGAGCCGTCACCATACGTCATTACACTTCCGTTCCAATAAGCATTGTTATAATTGCTACTGTAGTGAACATAGCTTTTTATGGCTGCTCCAGCATTATTATAACTGTTTCTTCCGTGAACAGCCGAAAAATAGTCATACGTCTTTTCAGCTCCCCAATGTGCGTCTAACGCTCCATTATCTTTGTTTACATTATTGAATTCAGCTGCCGTCCAGTTATTGTCTACATCTGTAAAATTTACGGCTGCCGTGTAGCTAGTTCCTTTTTTCATATTGTAAGTCATAACTCCATTACCACGTGTTGCATCTGCTAATATGTATGATGATCCGCTCAATGTTGTTTGGATTGATTGGGAACCACTATAGCGAGTGTCAGCATTGGCAATTACAAATGATGTTGCTGCATTGTTTTCAGATTTTTTATTTACGGAATTATGCTTTGCATCATTGCTGAATTCATCCAGATGTTTGATGGTTGTATTGTAAAATAAAGTGGCACCGGTTATTGCATCAATATAGACGTCACCACGGCTTACCGGATTTGTGGCATAAATGTCAAATTTATAAGCTAAGCGAAATTGCTCTGTTTTTTTACCTTTGGCATCTTCATCCACAAGAGGAAGTAAAACTAATTCGCCAGTAGGTTTTTGATAGTCATTAATCTTTGCTTCTGCTGGAGATTCCCAAAGATATGTAGCTGCTCCAATTTGTTTTAAAGCGCTGTTTAAAGCTTGTTGTTTTGATAAAACCGGACGCGTGTTTACGTTTTCTAATTGATAAAACTCACCGCTCATGGATTCTAATTTTCCTGATTTTGAGTGTAAGGTGTACGTAGAGAATTCAACTTTTATCCCTTGGTGAAATAATTGAAATTTTTCATGAGAAAACCCTAATTTGTCAGTTTCTGATTTAGTTTTTGCGAAACTGGAATTGTCTTTTAATTCTAATTGCTCTCTGAATGCTTTTTCAGAATCGGTGTTTTTGTACGTTGACTTTTCGTTAAAAACAATTAGTGAAGGTTTTCCTCTTTCGTCAGTAAATTTTTCTTTTACATTTTTAGTTGCGTCTTGAGCATTTGTTTCTAAAGCAAAAAAAGAAACGGAGGCAAAAAGCGCAATTTTTCCAAGTAATTTTGTTTTCATTTAATAGGGTGTTTTGGTTAGTTAAATAATGAATCAAATTTAACAAAAAAACAATATAATGTTAGTTTTGTGTTAAATTAATTGGTTTTTATTTGTTGTGAAATATAAAATCTGTCAAAATAGATGTTTTTATAAGAGGCAAGAAAATGTAAAATTAATGTCAAAAAAAAATGCATCCCTTTATAGGATGCATTTTCTATAGTCGATTTTGAACCGAAAATGTTAGTCGATAATCATCTCCGGAATTTCACCTTCAATAATTAAATCAGCTTCAGTAGAAGCGATGATATGTTCTACGGTTGCACCTGGTGCGCGCTCCAATAGTTTGAAACCTTGCGGTGTTATTTCTAAAACAGCCAGTTCAGTAACTACTTTTTTAACGCAACCTACACCCGTTAATGGCAAGGTACATTTTTTAAGTATTTTAGATTCTCCTGCTTTGTTTACGTGCATCATGGCTACAATAATATTCTCGGCAGAAGCCACTAAATCCATTGCGCCACCCATTCCTTTGACCATTTTACCTGGGATTTTCCAGTTGGCAATATCACCGTTTTCGGCAACTTCCATAGCGCCAAGGATTGTTAAGTCAACATGCTGTCCACGAATCATTCCAAAACTGAATGCTGAGTCAAAGAAACTTGCTCCGGGCAAAGTAGTTATGGTTTGTTTTCCTGCGTTGATTAAATCAGCATCTTCTTCACCTTCAAAAGGGAATGGACCCATACCTAGAATTCCGTTTTCACTTTGAAATTCAACGTCAATTCCTTCGGGGATATAATTAGCCACTAATGTTGGAATTCCGATTCCCAGATTCACGTAATAGTTGTGTTTTAATTCTTTTGCAATGCGTTTTGCAATTTGATTTTTATCTAAAGCCATAATTAGAAAATTTTTCTCACGGTTCTTTGTTCAATTCTTTTTTCATATTTCACACCTTGAAAAATTCTATTTACAAGTATGCCTGGAATATGAATTTCGTTTGGATCTAAACTTCCTGCAGGTACTAATTCTTCTACTTCGGCGATAGTGATTTTTGCCGCTCCAGCCATACAAGGATTAAAGTTTCTTGCGGTTCCTTTGAAAATTAAGTTTCCGGCTTCGTCACCTTTCCATGCTTTTACGATGGCGAAATCAGCGTTGAAAGCGTGTTCCATAACATGCATTTTCCCATTGAATTCGCGAACTTCTTTGCCTTCGGCTACTTCAGTTCCATATCCGGCTGGTGTAAAAAAAGCGGGAATTCCTGCTTGTGCCGCACGACAACGCTCTGCTAAAGTTCCTTGAGGGATAAGATCCACTTCGAGTTCTCCAGAAAGCATTTGGCGTTCGAATTCGGCATTTTCACCTACGTAAGAAGAAATCATTTTTTTGATCTGACGCTTTTGCAAAAGCAATCCAAGACCAAAATCATCAACACCTGCATTGTTTGAAATACAAGTTAAATCCGTAGTTCCTTTTTTTACTAATTCGGCGATGGAATTTTCTGGAATACCACATAATCCGAAACCGCCAAGCATAATAGTCATCCCGTTTTCAATTCCTTGAAGGGCATCCTGAACGTTGTTTACTTTTTTGTTAATCATAAAAATGAGTTGCTATTTGTCGAATTTTATTTAATGAAGAAGTAAATCTGTTTATAATACAAGAACAACAGAATTTAATTTTGAGAACCAAAGCCCTAGCCCAGATAGAAGCGACATCCTTTCTGGTTCTGATTTTTTTCAGGACCAGAAAGATATAGCGGTTAGCTGGATTAGCTCCAGATGAAAATTTTACAATTCAAATTCTTCGGTATCTTGTTCTACGGCCGTCGTGTCTATTACCTTTTTAGGAACGTAACAGTCTACTTTTATAGAAAGATTTGCAGGTCTTTCAAAGCCTTCCTTAGAAACTTTAAGGGCTGGATCAGCATAACAAAGTTTCATGAAATACCCCCAAACCGGCAATGCGGCTGTGGCTCCCTGACCATAAGTGATGCTTTTGAAACGGGCTGAACGATCCTCACAACCTACCCAAACTCCAGTTACAAGATTAGGAACCATTCCCATAAACCAACCGTCAGACTGGTTTTGAGTAGTACCTGTTTTTCCTGCAATAGGGTTTTTAAACGAATATGGATAACCCGTCCAGCGGTTGTCTCCGTTACCGCCGCCAGTGGTGCGCAAACGGTCTCCAGAACCACCTTCGGTTACACCTTCCAGTAATTTGATAACCGCATAAGCGATGTCTTTGTTTAAAACATCATGCGATTCAGGTATTGGTTCGTAGATGATAACGCCACTTTTATCTTCAATTTTAGATATAAATTGAGGTTTCATATAAACGCCTTGATTGGCAAAAGTGCTGTAAGCGGCAACCATGTCTTCAACTGTAATTTCAACTGCTCCTAAGGCAATGGAAGGTTGGTTTACAATTTCGGATTTCACTCCTAATTTATGGGTTAAGTCGATTACTGCTTCCGGACCAACTTTGTCAATTAATTTTGCGGATATCGTATTTATGGAATTAGCCAAACCTCTTTTTAAGGTAACCATTCCGCGGTATTTGTTGTCTGAATTTCTAGGTTCCCAATCTTCGGTAACATGATGGCGTCCTTTTCTGATTACGAATGGTCCATCAACAATCGAGTCACAAGGAGACATGTTCAATTGCTCGATAGCAGTGGCGTAAACAAATGGTTTGAAAGTAGAGCCTACTTGTCTGGCGCCTTGTCCTACGTGATCGTATTGGAAATATTTGTAGTTGATACCACCAACCCAAGCTTTTATATTACCGGTTTGTGGTTCCATTGCCATCAATCCAGATTGTAAAAAGTGTTTGTAATAACGGATAGAATCCAATGGCGTCATGATCGTATCTTTTTCTCCTTTCCAAGAAAAGACAGTCATTTTTGCTTTTTCGCTGAACGATTTTATAATTTCTTCATCGCTTTTATCCATTGATTTCATCACAGCCCATCGGTTAGATGATTTCATTGCCTGATTCAAAATTCGTTGTGTTTCTACCGAAGAAATATTAACAAAAGGAGCGTTTTTATTATCCTTAGACTGATTGAAAAATTCTTCTTGAAGGTTTGCCATGTGAGCAGTAACTGCTTCTTCAGCATGCAATTGCATTCTGGAATCAATCGTGGTGTAAATTTTCAGACCGTCTTTGTAGATGTCATAATCAGAACCATCCGGTTTTTTATTTTCCTCGGCCCATTTCTTCATGTAATCACGCAGGTATTCTCTGAAATAAGTTGCCGTTCCGTCTTTATGAGTTTCTAATTTGAAATTTAATTTGATAGGTAAACTTTGAAGTCTTTCCTTCTCTTCTTTCGAAATGATTTTTCCTTTTTCCATTTGCAAAAGCACCACATTTCTTCGGTTTTTTACCCCTTGCGGGTTTCTGATAGGATTGTATAAACCGGAATTTTTAAACATCCCAACTAATATTGCCGATTCACTGATGGTTAAATCCTTAGGTTCTTTAGAGAAATAGGTTTTTGCCGCTGAACTTACTCCGACAGAATTATTTCCAAAATCATACACATTACAATACATGGCAATGATTTCATTTTTAGTGTATTGTCTTTCTAATCGAATGGCGATAATCCATTCTTTTATTTTTTGTACAATTCTAAAAGGCAGGAATTTAGATCCTTCTCCGTGAAATAATTGTTTGGCTAATTGCTGTGTCAACGTACTTGCACCACCGCTGGTTCCTAAACTTGAAATAGCTCTTAAAGTTCCTCTACCATCAATACCGGAATGCTCATAAAAACGGGCGTCTTCAGTGGCGATTAATGCTTGTACGAGGTTTTTTGGTAAGTCTGAATAGCGTAATTGAGACCTGTTTTTTTCAAAATATTTACCCAAAACCACTCCGTCAGCCGATATGATTTCGGTAGCTAAGTTAGAATCTGGATTTTCTAAATCTTCAAAAGAAGGCATCGAGCCGAAAAGTCCCCATGAAGCAAATAAGAAAAACAAACCGACAGCACCCATTCCATAAAAGAAGATTTTCCAAAATTTCTTTTTGTAGTAAGTGACGTCCTTATCAATGTTTTTTGTCTGATTGTTATTTTTTTTGATAGCCATAATACTATTTTATTCTTTTTTTTCTATTCTAAAACCTACCTCTGTAATTCCGTCTAAAGCTGTTACGCCAGGAACTTTGCCGTTTTCTCTAACAGCTTGTTTGATATAGACTTTGTATTTTGATTTGAACCGCACATTTTCCTTGTAAAAGAGTTTGCTTTCTTTTATATCCGAAAAACCATCGCCTAATAGTGTTCCGTCCGGATCTGCCATTTGGTATTCAAGCGTGTCTACTTTTGTAAAACCATTTGGCAATTCTAATGCCACAATTAAAAACAGATTATTGTATTGATAATTGTTATTGGCTCTCAAATTCACAAATAAATTGTATCGTTTTGTTGAGTCTAATTCCGGTAAATTGAACGTTACAATGCTGTCTTTGTGCCACGCACTGCCAACAGATTTATATTCATCAAAAACTCTTTTTTTATCACATGAAGAAAAGAGAATCACCACTAAAAGAAGTAAAGCGCTATTTTTTATCCACATTTTTAGTAATAATTATAGGTTTTCTTGGTTCCGCAGGCTTTTTGTCATTTGGATTCTGACGGTTATTATTGTTATTGTTTGCGGGCTTGTTGTTATTTGCTACAATTGCATTTTCACCGGCCGGTTTGCGTTTTTTATGCTGTTTTTTCTTTGGTTTTGGTTGATCAAAACGAGTCAAACTTTCTTGACCCATTGCATTATTGAAGTTTTTCTCCGGTTCAGCAACAATCTCGATAGCATAATCTTCTAACGAAGAAACTTTGTTTTTTAGTTTGTTTTCGGCAACAATTTCTTTGACTTGTTCAATTTTCAGCACATGCCAATTAGCAAAATTATTGGTGTACGCAAACCACATCAATCCTTTGAAAATATCTTGTTTCTGGCAAATGGCATCTCCTTTTTCAGTCACCAATTTTGTTTCAAAATCCGGAAAATCTTTCAACGCATCCATGTACGTATCTAGCTCATAGTTCAAGCAGCATTTCAATTTTCCGCATTGTCCAGCCAGTTTTTGTGGATTCAAAGACAGTTGTTGGTAACGTGCCGCTGAGGTGTTTACACTTCTAAAATCTGTCAACCAAGTAGAACAACACAATTCTCTTCCGCAAGAACCAATTCCGCCTAAACGAGCTGCTTCCTGACGAAAACCTACTTGCTTCATCTCGATACGAGTACTGAATTCTTTAGCGAAATCTTTAATCAACGCACGAAAGTCGATACGGTCATTTGCCGTGTAATAAAACGTAGCTTTTGATCCGTCCCCTTGAAATTCAATATCCGAAATTTTCATTTCCAGTTTTTGAGCAATCGCCAGTTCACGTGCGCGAACCTTCATCGGCTCTTCACGATCTCTTGCAGTAGACCAAATATCAATATCTTTTTGGGAGGCTTTTCTATAAATTTTTGGAATTTCATTACCCAAGTAATTCGCTCCTTTTTTCTTCATTTGAATTTTAACCAATTCTCCAGTCAAAGTAACAATTCCTATATCATGACCCGGAGAAGCAACAGTAGCTACGATATCGCCAATGCTTAACGTTAATTTCTCGGTATTGCGGTAAAATTCTTTTCTTCCATTTTTGAAACGTACTTCAACACAGTCAAAAGGTGCGTCGCCATTAGGCAAACTCATATTAGAAAGCCAATCGAATACCGTTAATTTATTGCAGCTATCGGTGCCGCAAGTCCCATTATTTTTACAACCCTTAGGTGCGCCACCATCAGAAGTTGAACAACTTGTACATGCCATAATCTTATATGTAGTGTTGCGACGAGCACAACTTAAGTTCTTAAAACGTTTAATGTGTAAAGATAGTATTTTTTAATTTTATGGAACAATGCCTATTTGCGCCAATAAATCATAAATTTTTAATAAAAAAACCCATTACAAATCAGATTGTAATGGGTTAATTTCATAGGATTTTATCCTAAATATTTAATCTAAAATCTTATATAATTTATCAGATAATCGGATTCTGAACGGCAGTTTAAACGTGCAAGTGTCTCCAGAAACTGCTTTTTCTTGTGCTAAATCGTTAACAAGCATTTCTTCGATTACTACTTTTTGTTCTCCGGTTGTGGAACCTTTTATTAAAATGGTATCGCCAATTTTGATTTCGTTTTCTTCAATTAAAAACTGACCAATACTTGGTTTTGAAAAAAAATGCGTTCCTTTTCCGATATAGACTTTCTTAATTTTTGGTTCTTTTTTGATGGCAGTCCCGGCGCTTCGAGATGGTTTTTCGGCAACAAAAACACCATGCGTTTCTTCGTTGTTTTTGAAAGTCAAAACGTCTGATTTTCCTTTTTTGAAAATCTTATTTCCGTTTTTAATTCCTCTTCGAATGGCTTTTTGCTCTTCTTCCGGTAAATGAATCACACTAACACATTCGGCAGAACAGCACCCTTCCATTTTTTCCTTGCAAGAGTCACATTGGATAAAAAGTAAATGACAGCCTTCGTTCACGCAATTCGTATGCACGTCACAAGGTTCGCCACATTGATGACATTGGGAAACAATATCATCTGTAATTCTTTCGCCTAAGCGGTGATCAAATACAAAGTTTTTTCCAATGAATTTACTTTCTAAACCTTCAGCTTTTACTTGTCGTGTGTATTCAATAATTCCGCCTTCGAGTTGGTATACGTTTTCAAAACCTTTGTGTTTGAAATATGCGCTGGCTTTCTCGCAACGGATTCCTCCGGTGCAATACATCAATAGTTTTTTGTCTTGTTTGTGTTCCGCAAGCTGCTCTTCGATGATTGGTAAACTTTCACGAAAAGTATCAACATCTGGTTTTATGGCTTTGGTAAAATGTCCAATTTCACTTTCGTAATGATTTCGCATATCGACCACAATGGTATTCGGGTCTTCCAAAAGTTCATTGAATTCCTTGGCTTTTAGGTGGATTCCAATATTCGTCACATCAAAAGTCTCATCAACCAAACCATCAGCCACAATCTTGTCACGCACTTTTACAGTCAGTTTTAAGAACGAGTGATCGTCTTGTTCTACGGCAATATTCAATCGTATTCCTTTCATGAAATCATAGACTTCAATCGAATCTTTGAACGCATAGAAATTATCGGCAGGCAATGATAATTGGGCGTTGATTCCCTCACTGGCTACATAAATTCGACCCAAAACTTCAAGAGCGTTCCAAGCCAGGAATAATTCGTTACGAAATTGTGTTGGATCTGAGATTTGCGCATAAGCATAGAAAGACAACGTAAGACGTTGTTTTCCGGCATCATCAATCATGATGGCTCTTTCCTCTGCGCTTAAGGTGTTATACAGTTGCATGCTATAAACAGTTTTAAGTTGAGAAATTTATTTTTGCAAAAGTAATTAATTTAACCGCAAAGTTCGCAAAGAAGGCGCAAAGTTTATGAATGGTTTGATTTCTTGGAGCTATTTAGCTTCGCTGAATCTTCGATGTCCAGCTTTTCGTTAGATCTCTTGTTTTCGCTATCGCTACAAAAAGAGGATGCCGCTGCAAACGAAGTTCACTGAACTCCTATAAAAATATAGACTAGTAAAGTAATCTGGGCTAGGGGAGTTGTGGTGCATAGAAAGTTTAGTTTTTCAGAGTCGTACTTGTCACTTCGAGTCACACGAAAGGATTCGTGCGAGAGCGGGGGCGGGGTTCTTTTTATTCTTTAAATTCTATAGCTTTATTAAGATATTCAATCAGTGGTTTTGCCGTTTTAAAATAGTTACTAATGATTTTTACTGCGTCTGCACTTGTCAAAACATTGTCACTTATCAATTCTTTGGTACAAAAACCTTTCATTTTTAGTAATTCAATAACTGGTTCCCTTTCTTCAGGAAAATCAGTGAATTTTTTTAATTTACTTTGACCTTGAATACCGTTTGGAAATATATCCTGAAATTGTTTACTTGAAATTATTCCTTTAATTTCTTCATATGAATAACTTATTTCTTTCCGAATTTTTTTAAATATTCAGGAGTTGTCTGCCAAACTCCACCACCAACCATACAATTGCCTGGTTCAATATGAATAAAATATCCTGCTGTGTTTCCGTGTGGAGCATTTTTATTGAAAACGATTAAGACATAATTTTTATAAGGCGTCTTGTCTTTTGAAAAACGCAAGTCTCTGTTTACTCTAGTCAAGCACTTTTTAGGAACTAAATTTGCATTTGCTATTGACAAGTCTAAATTTGCTAATTCTAACAATAAATTCTCTGTAAACAAAATAATATCATCCTTGTAGGCTTGATAAGTAAGTTTGTTCTGTTCAAACCACTCTCTTGAATTATTTTTTTTAAGTTCTTTTAAAAAGTTTAAAGATGTTTGCTTAATCATTTTACTTATTTAATTTATCTATGTGTTTTATAATTATCTTAATTTGTTTCTCTTCGATTTTTTGAGAAATAATACTTTCTAAAACATCATTTTTTTCCGATTCGCTTAGTCTTTCAAAAGCTTCTAAAACTCCAGATTCCTTGAAGGTTTCTAAAATTTGCTTTTCAGTTATTTCTTCTTTCTTAGATAATAGATAAAGTGAAACTGTAACAATATCACCACCTTTTTTATTGATAGCTTTTCTTATTTCACTATTTATAGAAAGCATTTTGTCTTCTCCTTTTATTGGGGCAAGGTTTCTTGCTTCAATCTTGTAAGTATCGATTGAACCTGAAACTTTTATGTCGCCCCATTTTCCATCAATATGTTTTGAATTTGGAATACGTAAATGATAAGTCCAAGCACCTTTTCCGTGTTCATATTTTAATTCGAGTTTTTCGTCTTTTATGATATACTCCATTTTACAGTCTCATTTTTAGCTTTTTTGCTAACTATTTAATACCATCAAATATACACTTCTTTTTCTATCCTAAATTTTTCCAAGCCCGGATTACTTCACAGGATTTTATTTTATAGGAGTTCAGTGAACTTTGTTTACAGTGAAAATTCTTTCTAGCCCGGATAGTCACGAAGTTTCGGGAGAAATCCTTTTTTATCCGCTTTTTAGCTTAAAAAAAGATTGAAACGAATAGCTTGACATCGAAGATTCAGTATAGCTAAATAGCTCCAAATAAATAATCATTTAAAGTTTATAAATAAAAAAACCCTTTCAGAGTTTAGAACTCTGAAAGGGTTAATACATTCTAAAATAGAATTTTTAGCAATACTCGTTGAAAGCATCTTTTAAGTTTTCAGCGATTAGTTCTGCTGGGCGACCTTCAATGTGGTGACGCTCTAGCATGTGAACTAATTCTCCGTTTTTGAACAAAGCCATACTTGGCGATGATGGAGGAAAAGGGAACATGTGTTGTCTTGCAGCATCAACTGCATCTTTGTCAACTCCTGCAAAAACAGTGATTAAATGGTCTGGTTTTTTAGCGCCATCTAAACTCATTTTTGCTCCCGGACGTGCGTTTCTTGCAGCACAACCACAAACCGAATTCACAACTACAAGCGTTGTTCCTTCTAATTTCATTGCGTTTTCTACCGCTTCAGCACTATGTAAATCTTGAAAACCTGCAGCTGTTAATTCCGCTTGCATTGGTTTTACCATTTCTTCTGGATACATATCTTTTTTATTTTAAATCAATAATAACTTCGAGTTACAAAGTTACAAAGTTTACAATCAAGAATAGGAGTTCAATTATAAAGTTTTGTTATAGTTTGATTGTTATTTCATTGCTTTGAAAGCCACATGAAAAATAGCTTTGATAAATAGCATTTTTGGACATTTTAAAATCACCTGAATGTCTTCAATAAAAGAGGTTTCCTCGTCTAAAAATTTAAAAATCAAACTTGGATTTCCTTTTTTGAACATTGAAGAAAAAATATGGGAACCCAATTCATTTTTTCGGTCTAAAATGTCTAACAAAAGCAAATCGTAAAACCAGAATTTGGTTCTTTTATGAAATTTGGTGAAGTCGGTTTCCCTTTGAAGAAACGCCACCAATTCACTTGATTTTTTATCAGAATTCTTGAAAGTGTAACCCGTACTCGCTTTTGTCCAACCGCCGGAAGTTCCTATGTTTAGTACGTTTTTAGTGTTTGCTTTCCGAAAAGGATAACATGTCATAGGAATACTGCCTTGCTCTTTTTCGACGATTTCATAAGTTGTAATGCCAAGTTTTTCGATGTATTGCTTGATTTCGTTTTCGTATTCTTCTTTTTTTAAATGGTGGTGCGAAAACAAAGTGTATTCCAGTAAAGCTTCAGTTTTTGATGTGGGTAACACATACATAAAACGGGTGTTTCCTTTTTGTTCCACCGAAAAATCCATGAAAGTTGCTTGCTCGGAATTGAAAATAGGCTGCTCGCTTTTGATAAACCAACCAATAAAATGCTGTTGTAAAACAGGATATTTCGCCTGACTTTCTGCTTTATGTTTGTTGTAAATGCTGTTGAATAATTTCGAGCATGAAAAGGATTCACTTTCGGTTTGTACCAGAATTATAGTTTCAGATTCTTCAATTTCCAATACTTTGTGTGGAAGGAAAGTGATATTTTCTTGTTTCGAAAGCAAATCAAATACTTGGTTATAAAAATCCAGTCCTTTCACCATATTGTAGTGATACGGTTGCAAGTCTAAATCCCTGCGAAAGTTTTCATTGGCAAACAAAGCCAAATCCCATTTTTTTGAAATAGATTGTTCCCAAAGTGAATCGTTAGTTTTCCAGAAACACCAAGTTCTGTCGTTGGTTTTTTTAGTGTTTTCATCCAATAACAAAATACTTGTATTCTTAAATTTTCCGGATTGTACCATTTTGTACACGGTCATCAAAGCCGATAATCCTGCGCCTGTAAAAATATAATCGTAGTGTTTCATTTGAGGATTTGACATTTCCCCAAAAATAGACAATTTTATTCTTTTAGTTTGGCTAAAATCAGCTTTAATTCTTTTGGTTTTAAGTACCCGCTGTGTTGAAAAATAATCTCGTTTTCACTGTTCAAAACACACAAAACAGGAAAATTCAGTTGCTTATTTATGGTTCCTAATGCGATGGCCAGTTCGTGCGTTCCAGAGTTGTTTCCTGTGGGCTTGAATTGAAAAGTGGTTTTATTGAAAACTACCGCTCGTTTTTCTTCGGCATTGAAATTAATAAAATAGAAAGCGTTGTTGAGTTCTTTGATGATTTCCTCGTTTTTGAAAGTGCTGTTTTTCATCGCATGGCAAAATTGGCACCAATCGGTTTGAATGAAAACTATCGTTTTTCTCTTTTCGATACGTTGTAAACTGTCAATTTGTTCCAATGAAACCGAATGCAACTGCGCAAATCCAGCAGGAATTACACAGCATAAAAGCAACAGTAAATAAAGATTCTTTTTCATTATTTTAAGGTGTAACGAAGTCCGAAAAAGCTTCTGATTCCTTGGTTTGGTCCATAGACATAAGTCGTATCAAACGTTAATCCATAGGGATTTTCAGGTGTTGCCAATACTTGTCCGTTCGTATCGTATGTTACATTTTTATCAAAAGGATCATTGGTTCTTGCAATTAAAAATGGGTTATTTTGTTTAGGCAAAAAGTTTAATAGGTTTTTAATTCCGGCATAGAATTCAAAGTTTTTCAAGCCAGAATACGTAAATTGAATGTTTTGCAAACTGTACCAAGGTGATTCTGAAGCACGAGGATCCAAAGCGCTTAAAAGAGGCAATTGCATTGGGCTGTACACATTTCCGGTGTAATCTACATTCAAATCAATAGCCTGAAATTTATACGAAACGCTCCATGTTGCCGTAAATTTCTCGGTTAGAAAAGGGGTTTCTTTTCGGCCATTTTCAACGTTTTTATTGTCTAGCAAGGAAGCGCCAGTGATAATCTTTAATCCATTCGGAAAATTGAAATCGATGTTCGTGCTGATGCCTTGGCTTATCGCATAACCGTTGATGTTGTCATAAATGATTTGATTTGGATCAGTATCATAATCCGAAACAATTTTATTACCGAATCGGGTATGGAAAAAGGAAGTTTCAATACCAATAAAAGTTCCGTTATCGAAATTTATTTTCTTGATATAATTCAAATTGGCATTTATGGATTGTTCCGGTTTCAGGTTATTGGCAATTACAATTTCACGGGCGCCGGTTAAAGCTGCGTGATCTTCAGTAAATAAATTCACCACTCTAAAACCCGTTCCCGCATTCAAACGAATGATGTTGTTATCGTCCAATTTCCATTTGTAAGCAATTCTTGGTGTTAAGATACTTCCGTGAAACGAGTTGTAATCGTAACGCATTCCCAGCAACAGCTTGTGTTTTTCAGTGAACGTGATTTCATCTTGAACAAAAATTCCCGGCAACCACGTTTTCTCGGGGTTGTTATTTCCCAGTTTTGAAGTTGCTGGTGTATTGTCATCGTAATAATTGTATCGGGTGGCAATTCCGGTAAGCAAATCATTTTTTCCTATTTTTTTATCCCAAGTCAATTGTAGAAAACCAATTTTTTGGTTGGCAATATAACTCGTTGTGCCGTACCGACTGTCTTGAAAATGTACATTTCCTGAAAAGGAAAGCATCAGTTTTTCCTGAAACGGCAGTTGGTAACTTCCAATCAATTCTGCTCGTTTGGTATAAATGCTTTCCCCGTAAATTTCGTCACCGCCACGATTTTTTTTCTCCCAACGCACATCGCCACCAAAACGGTCTTCATAAACACCACGCGCCGCAATGGTGAACAATCGATTTTCTTTTCTGTTGAAAGTCCATTTTTGAAAAAGGGAAATTCGGTCAGAAAGGGTAACATCGGTAAAATTGTCGTTATCGTTATCTATTTTTTGATTGTATCTGAAATAATTTAAACCTAAAAGTGCCGTTGCTTTCTTGCCAACATTGAGTTTTACTCCTAAATCAACATTGGTTTCCAACCAAGAAGTAGAAAACACATCAGCGGAAAATAGGGGAGCGTTTGTTGGATTTTTAGTAATGATATTGATTAAACCGCCCACGGCTTCACTGCCATATAAAGAAGAAGCGGGACCTTTTACGATTTCAATTCGTTCCACCAATGAGTTTGGAATTCCGGATAATCCATACACTGTGGATAAACTGCTCACGATGGGCATTCCGTCTATTAGAACCAAAGTATAGGGACCTTCCAGTCCGTTGATGTGGATGTCGCCCGTATTACAAACACCACAATTAAGCTGTGGTCGGACTCCGTTTACATTCTGTAAGGCTTCATAAATACTGGCTGTTGGGTTTTTCTTAAAAAATATCGGGGAATAAACCTCGACTGGAACGGCACTTTCTAATCTTTTTACTGCTTTTAAAGTTCCCGAAACAACGACTTCATTGAGTTGGTTTTCGGTACTTGAAAGATCAAAATCCAAAATGTTGTTCTCATTAATTTTGACCGTTATATTCTTTTTTAAAGTTTGAAAACCGCTTGCCGTAATCTGAATTCTATAATTTCCTTCAGCAATATTCTCGATGCTGTACTTTCCTAAACTATCCGTTTGAGTGGCGTATTTTGTTCCAATTAAAAAAATACGGGCATCCGAAACCCCTTTTTTCTCTGATGAAACAAATCCTGAAAGACTCGTTTTTTCTTGGCCGTAGCTAAAGTGAAACATCAGAAAAACAAAAAATACATATAATTTTTTCACTATGCTTAAATTAAATTTAGGCAAAGCTAAAAATTATATTTTGCAAAACAAATTTTTTAATTACATTTGTATCAATAACTTAATAATATGACTAAATCTTTAGAAGAAGTAAACCAATCCGTTTCTACGCTAAACAAGAAATCAGTATTCCGAAAAATCCTTGCTTTTTTTGGACCGGCTTATTTAATCAGTGTTGGTTATATGGATCCGGGAAATTGGGCGACGGATATTGCAGGCGGAAGCCAGTTTGGGTATGCATTGCTTTGGGTTTTATTAATGAGTAACATTATGGCTTTGTTGTTGCAAAGTTTGAGTGCCCGACTGGGGATTGTTACCCAACGTGATTTGGCACAAGCCTCCAGAGAAACCTATTCGCCATTTATCAATTATATATTGTACTTCCTTGCCGAAATTGCTATCGCAGCCTGTGATCTTGCCGAGGTTTTGGGAATGGCAATCGGTATCAATTTATTATTTGACATTCCGCTGATTGAAGGCGTGTTAATCACAGTTTTAGATACCTTTTTGTTGCTGTTCTTAATCAATAAAGGCATCCGAAAAATGGAAGCTTTTATCATTGTATTGGTTGCTATCATTGGATTTTCTTTTATTTTCGAAATGATTTTTGCCCAGCCGGAACTGGATAAAGTGTTGTTTGGATTAATTCCTTCGATGCCCAATGAAGCGGCATTATATATTGCTATCGGTATTATTGGAGCTACGGTTATGCCACACAATTTATACTTGCATTCTTCATTGGTGCAAACCAGAAAATTCGAAAGAACGACTGCCGGAATTAAGCAGGCTTTGAAATATAATTTTATTGATTCTACGATTGCATTAAACTTAGCTTTTTTAGTGAATGCCGCAATTTTGATATTGGCAGCAGCCACATTTTATAAAAACGGCATGTTTGAAGTGGCCGAGATTCAAGATGCCCATCGTTTTCTGGAGCCACTTTTAGGAAGCAAGTTTGCGCCTATATTATTTGCGGTAGCCTTGATTGCTGCCGGACAAAGTTCCACAATTACAGGAACTCTTGCCGGACAAATTGTAATGGAAGGGTATCTTAATTTGCGTATTCAGCCTTGGGTTAGAAGAATCATCACACGATTAATCGCCATTGTTCCTGCGGTTATCGTAATTACGATTTACGGGGAAAGTGTTACGGGAAAATTACTGATTTTGAGTCAGGTTATTTTGAGTTTACAACTGGGTTTTGCCATTATTCCGTTGATTCATTTCGTGAGTGATAAATCAAAAATGAAAGGATTTCATATTGGGAAAGTGACCCAAATCGCTTCTTGGGTTATTGCAACAATCATTGTTTCATTAAATGCTAAATTGGTTTTTGATGAAATAACAGGTTGGCTTGAAACTTCCGAAAATCCACTTTTGTTATGGTTAACGGTAGTTCCTTTAGCTTTTGGATTCTTGATTTTATTGCTTTATATTGTGTTTAAGCCTTTTATTGCCAAAGCCAAAATAGATATTCAAAATCATTCGCCACACAGTTTAAAACTGCGATTTTCTAAATCAGGAAGTTACACAAAAAAGAATATTGTGGTCTCCGTAGATTTCTCCAGTGCCGATGAAGTGGCTTTAAATAACGCTTTTGAATTAGGAGGAATAGAAGCAAAATACACTTTGATTCACGTGGTAGAAACCGTGGGAGCCATGATTTATGGCGAAAACACAGATGATCACGAAACCTTAATCGACGAGAAATTATTAGAGGAATACAAAGTAATGCTTACCGAAAAAGGATTTCAAGTAGTCACACAATTAGGCTTTGGGAAACCGAATAAAGTGATTCCGGAGATTGTCAAGAAAGGAGCATTTGATATTTTGGTTATGGGAACGCATGGTCATACGGGATTCAAGGATTTAGTCTTTGGAACTACGGTTGATAAATTGCGCCACAAAATTTCTATTCCGTTACTAATTGTTAAAAATTAAATTCTTGTGCTGAATTTGTCTCAGTATCAGAAGCTATTCCCGTTATCCGTTGTAAATGAAATTCACTGAACAACAATGCAAATAAAAGGATTCCCACTGTTATCGAGACTAGGGAATCTGAAATCAAAAATCGTTAATCTGCAATCAAAAATCAAATGACATTTTCAGAAGAGAATTATCTTAAAACCATATACCACCTTACCATTATTTCAGATTCAGAAATAAGCACCAATGCTATTGCCGAAAAAATGGAAACCAAAGCTTCATCAGTGACTGATATGCTCAAGAAATTAGCCGAAAAAGACTTGGTTAATTATAAAAAATACCAAGGCGTTTCGTTGACAGAACACGGAAAAATAGCCGCAAAAATGATCGTGAGAAAACACCGTCTTTGGGAAGTTTTTTTAGTAGACAAACTAGATTTTTCCTGGGATGAGGTTCATGATATTGCGGAACAATTGGAACACATCAAATCAGAAAAACTTATCAACAAACTGGATGATTTTTTAGGAAATCCTACCGAAGATCCACATGGCGATCCTATTCCCGATGCAAATGGTCAAATGGTTAAAATAGAAAAGCAATTGCTCTCTGAATTGCACGAAAACCAAGCAGGAATTTGCGTTGGCGTTAAAGATACCTCCTCAGAATTTCTAAAATATTTGGACAAACAGGGAATCGCATTGGGTTCTAAAATTGAAATCATAGGAAAGGAAACTTTCGATTTGTCTTTGAAAATAAAAGTGGACAACAAGGATTTAACCATTTCCAATAAAATTGCCAGTAACCTTTTCGTAAAATTAACGTAGCTATTTGGCGTTATCTTTGGATAAACTATTTAAAATAAAGAACATGAAAAAATACTTGCTGTTGTTTCTTTTGATGCTTGGCACGATAACTTTCGCACAAAACACCAAAACAGAAAATGTTCAATCCTTGAAGATAACCCAAAAAAAGTGTCTTAAGAAAAAGGGATTCAATTTGGTTTTGAAAGAACTCGTTTCTGATTCCCGCTGCCCGGAAGGTGTGACTTGTATCTGGGCGGGAGAAGCTTCGGTTGTAGTTTCGGTTTACAAAGATTCAAAATTAGTAGAGGACCACACAATGGTTTTTTCGATGAAAAACGAAGAAAAAAACAAACAGTGGTTTTCTAAATATTTGCCTGAAAAGCAAAAAAACATAAAAAATTTTAGTGTTTTTCCTTATCCAAAAGAAGGAGTTCAAGTCAATCCGAAAAACTATTATGTAAAAATTGGGTATGTAAAATAACCCTTCTGGAATCAGTACAGTAAATGTTATTTTTTATCGCTTTTGAATCCTATTAATTTTCGATATTTCTGTTCGCTTTCTTCTAAAGCTACCTCAAGTTCTTTGTAATAGGTGATGTCTTTTATATTTGCAACAGCAGCAATTACATAGTTGTTTTCATCGATTATCGGTCTTCCGCTGATGATAACCCGTTTTTTAGTTTTCGTTTCTGAATCTTCAATTATAATCTCGACATCATCTGTTGATTCGCCTTTTAATGCTTTTTCCAATGGAAGGTTTTGAGCCGGAAAAATAGTTTGCTCGTCAGGATAATACAAGTCGTATTTAGTGGACCAATCCAGTGTAGTTGGCATTGTAGAGTCTTGTTTTATACCTATGATTTCTTCGGCCATATGATTCGATAAAACGATTCTTTTCTGGCTGTCAGTTACAATAATTCCTTCGCCAATATTTTCTAATATCAATTTCAATTTTAATTCATTAAGACGCACTAATTTATCGGCTTCTATTTTCTCGTCTTCTAGTTTTTTGCTTATTGAGATGTCTTTAATAAAAGCAATGAAAATGTATTTGCCTAAAATAGTAGCTTGCGACACGGTTAACTCAATATCAAATTCAACATTTTGGTTGTTAAGTGCTGTGGTTTCAAATGTTTTATTAAGAATAGGTCCTTCGCCAGTATCTATAAAGTGATGAAGTCCTTTTAAATGATTCTCTCTATGTTGTTCTGGCATAATTAATTCATGCATTCGTTTGCCTAAGGCTTCTATAATGGTCCAGCCAAAGATTTTTTCGGCTTGCGGATTCCATCTCATGATGATTCCCTCGTCATTTATTACAATTAAAGCGTCAGGCGCCTCATTGAAAATGGTTTGTAATTGACCTTCGCTTTCTTTTAATTTCTGCTCGGCTGCTTTTCGTTCCGTGATGTCTCGCATGATCGATTTGTGACCGGTAATTCTATTTCCTTCCCTTAACTGCATTACCGTTTGTTCTACCCATTTTAGTTCTCGGTTTTTGGTAATAATGGGAAATGAGAATAATGTTTCGTCTATTTTATGTTTAAATTGATTTAAGTAAAAATCGGCCACACGGTCTTTCCATTCTGGAGCGACTAGTTCTGAAAAATGTTTTCCTATAAGCTCATCTTGGGTATAACCCGTTAGTTTTTTACAAGCAGGATTGATGTAGGTGAAATAACCTTTATAGTCTGATGTGTGGACAAGATCACTTATGTTTTCCACAATTTCACGATATTTCTCTTCGCTTTTGCGAAGTGTTTCTATGGCTTCTGCCAATTGGGCTGTGCGTTCCGTTACTTTTTGTTCCAGTTCTTCATTTAGTTTTTTAATCTCGGTTTCTGCATTTTTCCGTTCCGTGATATCATGAAAAACTGCCACCGCTCCGGTTATTTTACCAGCCGAATCTTTTAATGGTCTGGCGGATATTACGACAAAATTGCCTTCGGTTTTTTTGTAATTTTGTACAAATATTTCCATATCATCCACTTCTTCACCATGCAATGCCTTAACGATAGGCAGGTCATCAGTAGCCAAAACAGCTTTAGTATCCGGCCACAATATGCCATAAGTATCAGCCCATTTTTCTTCGGGTATATCCAGAAGGCCAATTCCAATTATTTTTTCAGAAGCGGGATTCCAAATGATAAATTTCCCATTTTCATCAGCAACGACTAATCCATCACCCATGTTTTGAATCACGGATTGTAAAAGTATATTTTGCTCATTTAACTGCTCTTTAGATTGAGCCACTTCATTGTCTCTTTTTTCGATTGTTGAAAGCATGTCATTAAGACCTATGGAAAGAATACTGATTTCGTCTTTTCCTTCAACGGTCATTCGGGTGGTATAATCACTGGTGTCCTTTATCTGCTGAATTACGGTTACCAAGTTCAATAAGGGTTTTGAGATGTATTTTTTAATAATCATTGCAATCAAGAATGCCAGCCCGATTCCTACGACCAATAGTACAACTCCCAGACGCAGTACATCCATTTTTATTTTATTCAATTCTGATAATTCAAATCGGATACAAACCAATCCAATTGTTTTATTGTCTTTCTTGATTTTGCTGTAAACAAAAAGATTTTCATTGGTAAAATGAGAACTTTTTTCATTCATGGCCGGGACAGAAAATCGATAGTTAGGATCAGAGCCCGGTTTTGTATAGGAGGCAAAAACGTTGCCTTTTTTGTCCAATATGTTTGCATTCAAAATGTCGTTTTGCACGTTTAATTCCGATAGGATTTTATTGGCGGCAGCATTATCCAAAAACTCAAGGGCAGAAACATTATTGAAACCTACCACTTGTGCAATAGCTATTGAACTAATCACTTTTCGGTCTTTAAATCCTTGAATGTCAATCAGTACAAAAGCAGTAATACAAAGTCCCAATACAAATGCTGAGGTGAAAACCTGCATGAGCACCAGCTTATTTTTAATTGATATGTTGCGTAGATTCATCATGTATGTATTGTTTTTTCAATATTTATAGCACCACTTCGCACATTAAACGTTTTGTGTTTTAAAGATTTTCAAATCACTCAAAGCTGTATTTTGATATTATTATTGCACAATAATGGCATGTTGCAATAAGAACGAACTGATTCCTATTCCGGCTTTATTTATTGCTTTTAGATTTACTTCAAATTTTAATTTATTGTCGACCGTAACAAAATTCACATGTGTGCCTTTTTTTCCGTAGCCGTTTTGTTCTGTCACAATCAGTACCGGTTTTCCGGCATATTTAGAAAGAATGGTCTCAATAGGAATGGAACAATTGTAAGGAACAAACAGGATGTTGCAAAAACTTATGTCATTCAAATTTTTATATTCTTTTACTTCAATTTTTTTGTTTTTACTAATGTCAATTAGTGAACTGGTAATTGGACTTCCTTCCAGAATAGCAATCCTGAAAGTTTGTTTTTTAGAATAGTTTTTCCAATAGACGTAGTCTACAAAACGATATAGAAAATCAGCTTTTAAAGCATATTCCTTCCCGCCGGAATTCTCTTGGGCCGAAATCGTATTTCCCCCCATTAGCATGATAATTACGCTTAAAATAAATAGGTGATTTCTAGTTTTCATCATTATGTTTTTAACGAAGTTCTACCCTGATTTGAAATATCTTTTTTAAAATTTATAGATAAGCGACAAGCTAAATAAAGTTCCTAATTGGCTAAAGTGATATCCTTGATAGGTCATTTGCGAGTAACGACCATTGAATGTAATCAGGTTAAATTGTGATTTCACTTGATTCGGGTTGTTCAGAATGGCTGTTCCGGCGGCATTTTCGGCTTTAAATTTCCATTCGGGCACTACATTTAACACATTATTCGCGTTAAACGTTACGGTTAATTTATCTGTTGCAGTGTAGTTAATTCCTAAATCAGTGACTATTTTAGGGATAAACTCCGTTCTTAAATTGGAGTCTAAACCTTCTTGTTTGAAAGTTGTTTTTCCAAAATACGTGTTGCTAAGTGAGAAGTCAAATTTTCTGATTCTGTAATTTGCTCCCAAAATCCATTTGGTTTCGGGTCTGGACGTAAACATTAAAGCATCAAGTGTTGCACCAAAATTATTACTTGCAACGGGTGAAATTCTTTTGTTTTCAAGCGTTATATTTCCGGACAAATTGAATTCAATAACCCCGGCCCCTAATGTTAAAGTGCCGTAATTCATGACCACATCTATGCCTGAAGTTCTCGTATCGAATGAGTTTTCAAACCAGGCAACGCTGCCAAACTGTGTGTCCACTTTATCCCCTAAAATGATTCGGTCTTTTACTTTAATGTTGTAATAATCTACAGTGAAATTTAAATCTTTCAAAGGATTGGAACCTATTCCTACAGTTATATTGGTTGATTTTTCGGCATCTAATTTTGGAATACCCAAAATACGTGCATGTGCAGAAATATTATTAATTAAGCCGTTGATTTGAATTCCCTGACCCGCTACGAAAGAATATTGTGATTTTTGAGAGTAGATTTGGTGTAATGTCGGTGCTCTAAATCCAGAAGAAATAGAACCTCTTACCGTAATTTTATCTTTATAAAATTTATATCTGGAACTTAATTTCCAAACCGTTGCTGCCCCAAAATCACTGTAATCTTCATAACGAACGGTACCATTCACTGAAAAATCTTTTGTAAAGTCATACGCCAGATCAAAGTATCCTCCTAAATTGTAACGATTCCATTTTCCAGAATTCTCGGGTCGATTCCCCGCAAATGAGTCGGCGCCAAATCCATCCCAAGAAGCCTTATCGCCTTCATTGATCAGGAACGTTTCGGTTCTCACTTCGGAGCCAAAACCAATACTTATTTTATCTGACAGCACTTTAGAAATATCTAAATTACCCACAACATGATTGAATGATGCGCCTCCCGGTTTGAAAAAAATGGGACTGTTCTCACGATTTAAATTCACTCCATTTGCATCCTGAATATCAGATCTGTTATGAGAGTTTTCTATAGCGTAAGTTTGTTTGTTTCCGCCTACTGTTATGCTGGCATCAGTATTCCATCCGTTTTTTATGGATTTGTAGCCTAAAGTGGCGTTGTAATCGTTTAATTCGCCAATAAATGTTGGAATATGGCCTTTGTATGAAGCTATAGTTCCGTCTCCAAAGAAGTTTAATAAATAGGGAAGGTCGTTTAAAGTAATTCCTCCTCCGTAGCCCCAGTATGGCGTTCTGTAATTGGCATAAGAATTCACTTTTTTATAGACATAGGCGGCGTTGTAATACATTTGTGTCTCATCAGATAGATTCAATCCACCGTTTACCAAAAATTTTGCAGCAGCAGTTTCTGGAGCTCCATTTATATTTTTGGCATCCGGATATTTTGTTAGAAAAGCGTTAATATCTGCTGAGGTGTTAATACCTGAAATAGAACCTCCAAAATCAGTAAATTCTCCATCTGCATCTACTTTTCCGGGTCTGTTTGCCAATTTTACTTTCGAAAAATCTAATGTATAATTTACAAAACCATTATTGCCCACATCAGAGCCATTGTTTAAGCTCACGCCCAGCATTTCGCCGTCACCTTCACCTGTCATGCCTGTTTTAATAGTTACGGAACCATCATCAGCTCTCTTTTTTAAAATAATATTGAGTACTCCGGCAATGGCATCAGAACCGTATTGTGCCGATGCGCCATCCCGAAGAATTTCCACCCGTTCTATGGCATCAATTGGTATTCCGGAAATATCAGCTCCTGTTTCCCCTTGACCGGGAGATGTTTGAACATAAAGTAAAGCGCTTAAATTTTTTCGTTTTCCGTTGATGAGTATTAAAGTTCTACTAGGTCCCATGTTTCTGATTTCGTATGGGTCAAGTAAGGAAGTAGCATCATTTACGGGAGTTTGAGCAGTATTAAAAGAGGGAATTTTATACTGTAATGCTTTGTCAAAGGTTATTTGTCCTGTTGAGGTCAGTTCTTCATAGGACACAATATCAATGGGAAGTGTTGTTGTAGTATTGCTTCTGGGCGTAGCTCTGGTTCCGGTAACGACAACTGCGTTAAGATTTTGTCCGCTTCCTTCAGATAAAACAACATTCAAAATAGATTCGGTTGTGTCATATTCTTGTTTGGAGAAACCAAAGTAACTAAAGACTAAAATAGCTCCTTCTTTGACGGTAATCTTGTATGCTCCGTTGAGATCAGTGGAAACGCTGTTACTTGTTCCTTTTTCGGTGACATTTACGCCTGACATGGCAACACCAGCATTATCTATCACAAAACCGGAGATTTCTTTTTGTGCAAAAAGAAAGGTGATGTTCAGCATAAATAATACGATGGTGACAAACTTTTTCATGATTAGTTGATATTGGTCCATTTTGGTTTGAAATCAATGGCAACGTAATAATTGTAAGAAGTTTTCAGGGAACTACTTCTTGTGTTTTTGAGAAAAAGTAATCCGTGAAAAAGAGGAGTATGAAATCAAAAAGTAGTTTTGTTCAAGTTGTTAAAAAGCAGTTTATCCCAAAACGAGTACTACTTTAGGTCTATAACAGAATTGGAAATATTTTTTGGGATTAAAAATATTTATACTTATGAATGAGATTTTTACTAAAAATTATGATGGTCTAATCCTATGCGAATTCCCCATTCATAATAGTTCTATAATTTCAATTCTTTGTAGGGATAGAGTTGAAATTATGTCCAAAAGGCAACTTAGATTCAGGTTGAATTTAAAAGCCACTTTTTTAATATAAAAATGGAAATAGCTGATTTTGAATCTAAAAGCTCGTTTTTTCTATAGTAAATTTAGTCAAAAAAAGGGATTTTATTAAGTTGTTGAAAGATTTTTTTTGTTTTTTTAAGGAAACTTTAACCCAATTGAGTTTTAAAGTAATTCAGATTAAGAAACAGAAAAGAGGAAAATTTTAATTGCAACCACAATCATCACCGCTGCCGCAATTTTTATCTGATTTTTTCTTTTTGAAAAAGAATTTTTTGATCAGAAAAGCAAGGGCAATTCCCAAGGCAATAAAAGCAATTATTTCTTGAATATCCATACTGTAAATTTAAGAAAAAGCAACCCGAAAAGGTTGCTTTTTTGCGTTAAACTAATTACAAAGTTTTTAGAACTGCGCCATGATTCCAAAGTTAATTATAAAGATTTATTTCAGATAATGAAACTGTAATTTCATGTTCAATTATAATTTTGCACCAATGGAAATGTAAAAGGTTCTTCCTTCTCCGGGTAATATACCAGGTCCTGGATATCCAGTCGAACGTCTTGTAGCATAAGCTTCATCAAAAACATTGTTTATTCCTGCTTTGATATTGTAGTTCTCTAAGAATTTATATTCTGATGAAAAGTCAAACACATTGTATTTATCGAGCATTCCCGTTACTCCATTTGCAGATGGTGTTGTGGTATTATTAGCATCTGTAAATATTTTTCCTGTTAAGCGGTATTGTAGGGTAGTAGATACGTTGTTTTTACCCCATGAAAGCCCTAAATTGTGAATATAACGAGGCGCATTTTCAACTCTTTTACCGTCTAGATTTGAACTTGTTATTACTGCATTAGGTGCTGTTCCTGTAGTTGTAAAAGTTTCAAAATCGGTGTAGCGACTGTCAATAAAACTCATCGAAGCAAAAAAGTCAACATTTCCTACTTTGTTGTCTATTTTAAGAAAACGTGTAATATTGAAGTTAAAAAAGCTTTCAATACCCTTGTTCACGGTAGTTCCTAAATTCGTTCTGTATAAAAAAGTTCCTTGTGATGGATCATTATTTGTAAACTGTCTCACTCCACCAATACGGTTGTTGTATTGAAGGTAAAATAAACTAATGTCAAAGTTGATGTAGTTGTTTATATTTCCTCTATATCCTAAATCAGCATTGTATCCGCTTGCATCCTTTAAGTTTGGATCAATCACATCTGTAACTGCTGGAGGTGTTAAGTCAGAGAAAAGTATCGGTCTGTAAGCTTGAGATATATTGGCATACACATTGGTACTAGCAAATTTATATTCTAATCCAAGGCCAAACAATGCTTTGTTACGTACAATAGGTGCTGCGTCAAAATTTACATTTGCACCATTGTTTACAGCAAATAATCCAGCGCCACTAGAGGTAATGTGTTCAAAACGAACTCCGGGTGTAGCACTAAATTTTTCAGTAACTCTAAATTGATTCTCTGCAAAAAATGCAATGTTTTCAGTCTTAAATTTTATATTTCTTGTATAATCTGGATTTACAGATAAATCGAAATCACTTCCTGTTGTACCATTTCCGCTTTGTTTACGAGTAGTTGTTGCTTGGTATGCACGTGCTCCAAAAGCCAAGTTGTGTGATGTTTTGCCCAATTTGTATTTGTAAACATTTCTGTTTTCTACACCAAAGTTTTCATAAAAATCACGATCTACACGTCGGTTGGCATAGTTATCTGTAGTAGGATTTATAGCATCAGCAACATTTGGTGTTGCAGTAAACCCAACACTATTACGCTCCCCTTTAAGACCAAATAATTTTGTATTAGAAGTTAAATTGTCATTTATTTTGGTGTCTAACTGTACTGAGAAAACATTCCATGGAGTTCCAAACCAGTTTCTATTACGTAAAGACTGCTGTGGGTTGGCTTCAAATTGTGCATCGGTCAAACCTCCAGATTGTTTCATTTGGTAATCCATATTGGTATACTCAGCAGAAATTTTGGTGTTTGGTGTAAAACGATATTCTAAGAAAGCATGGGTGTTGCGTACGGTGTACTCTCCGTTTTGTCTCCATCCATCAGCACTTCTTGAATGGTTATATATGTAGTACGAAAAGTTTTTTAGGGTACCACCAATAGCGTTGTAAGAGCTCATTAAGCCATAACTACCGACACTGTTTTGGGTTTCAAAAGTGAATTTTTTCTTTGTTTCTCTTTTCAACACATAGTTTAGCATTCCTCCAAATTGGGGTCCAAATTGTAGCGAAGCACCACCTCTGATCAATTCAATACTTTCAACTGCTTCAAGTGGCGGGTTGTAGTACGCTTCTGGATACCCAAAAACATCCGATGAAATGTCATATCCGTTTTGTCTAGTATTTAATTCCCAACTTCTGTTAGGACTCAAGCCTCTTACACCTACATTAATTTGTATACCTGATCCTTCGTTTTCCCAAATGTTTACACCAGGTACTCTAGAAAATACTTCTCGGGCGTTGTTTGTAGCAAAGTTACCGTTGATGTTAGAAAGTTTTAAAATCTCATTTTTCTTTCCTGAAAACAAAACGTTTTCTTTTACTTCTGGCATTCTTTCTGGACTTTGAATTTTACCAGTTATAATCACAGGCAACAAAGTCTTTACTGTGTCATTTAATGTTGGATTTATTTGCTGAGCAAATACGCTTGTAGTAAGCAAACATAGTCCTATCGAAAAGGCATTTTTCATATTATCTTTATTTAGATTAAATCTACGATGCAAAGATAAATCTGAAATATTATTTAGACAAATTAAAAATAATAAAAATAAAAATTTAACGTTTGTTCAATATTTTATTTTAGAATTTGATAGGCAAGTAAAGCCACCACATAAGCAAATCCAGACATGAAGATCAATTGTCCAGCCGGCCATTTCCATGAATTGGTTTCTTTTTTAGTAACTGCAAGCGTACTGGCACATTGCATGGCAAAAGCATAAAACAACAACAATGATATTCCGGAGGCAAAGTTAAAAATCTTTTCTCCGGTTACCGGATTGATTTCGGCAGCCATTTTATTTTTGATTGTAGTCTCATTATCACTGCCACCTACGCTGTAAATGGTAGCCAATGTTCCTACGAATACTTCTCTGGCAGCAAAGGAACTGATAATGGCAATTCCTATTTTCCAGTCATAACCAAGGGGTGAAATCGCCGGTTCAATAGTTTTTCCCATTAATCCAATATAGGAATTTTCCAGTTTTTGTGAAGCGACGGCATTCTCAAAATCTGTTTCTGATAACGGATTTTGCTTCGTGTTTTCAGTAACAATTGTTTCTGCATTATTGAATTTTTCGCCTGGACCGTAAGAGGCTAAAAACCACAATACAATAGAAATCGCTAAAATGATTTTTCCGGCGCCAAAAATAAAAGCTTTCGTTTTTTCGATTACATTGATTCCCACGTTCTTGAAAAGGGGTAATTTATAATTCGGCATTTCTACTACGAAGTATGTTTTTCCTTTTATTTTAAGGATTTTATTCAAAATGTAAGCAGAGAAAATAGCCATTCCAAAACCCAAAAGGTACAACAACATTAAGGTCATTCCTTGCATGTTCAGAAAACCAAAAACACGATTGTCCGGAATTACTAGTGCAATAATAATGGCATAAACCGGTAATCTGGCAGAACAGGTTGTAAAAGGTGTTACCAGAATGGTGATTAATCTTTCTTTCCAGTTCTCTATATTTCTGGTAGCCATAATTGCGGGAATAGCACAGGCTGTACCTGAAATAAGCGGCACCACACTTTTACCTGATAAACCAAATTTTCGCATGATTTTATCCATCAGGAAAACTACTCGGCTCATGTAACCACTTTCTTCAAGAATCGAAATAAACATAAACAGGAAGGCAATTTGTGGAATAAATATCAAAATTCCGCCTATTCCGGGAATGATTCCCTGTGAAATTAAATTGGTCAAAACTCCTGCCGGTAATTCTTCGGCAGCAAGTGTACTCAATGAAGCAAAAGAAGCATCGATAAAATCCATTGGAATTTTAGACCATTCAAAAATAGATTGGAAAATAACAAACAAAATCAGGAAGAAAATTACATATCCCCATACTTTGTGTGTCAGAACACGATCCAGTTTACTGCGGAAATCTTTAGCAATAGTGGTGTCAATTTTTAATCCTTCTTTCAAAACATCATTGATGAATTGATAGCGTTTTATGGTTTCTTTTTGTTGCAAACGCTTTAAATCCGAATGCGATTTAGTAAACGAACTTCTAATTTCATTTCGATCTAAATTCAGGAAGTTTACGTCTTGCGTGATGACCAACCATAATTTATACAACAGCTGGTTTGGAAATGTTTTGCGAAGCGTATTAAAATATTCAGGATCAATACTGGACGCATTCAAACACGGTTCGCTTGAAATGGTTTTGTAACTGACAATCAATTTTTTCAATTCATCGATTCCAAAGCCTTTTCTGGAACTGATAAGTGCGATCTTTGTTTTTAAATGCTCCTCAAGATACGGAATGTCTAGTGTGATTCCTTTAAATTTCATTCTATCGGCCATGTTGATGACTAATATTGTGGGGATTTCAAGGTCTTTTATTTGGGTAAAAAGCAGTAAATTTCGTTTCAGATTTTCAACATCAGTAACAACAAGTGCTACATCCGGATATAATTTATCGTTTTTATTCAGTAATAATTCAATGACTACATTTTCATCAATCGAACTGGCATTTAAGCTGTAAGTTCCGGGTAAATCCAGAATATTCGCTTTGGCATTATTGGGTAATTTACAAAAACCAATCTTTTTTTCAACCGTAATTCCAGGGTAGTTTCCCACTTGTTGATTAAGTCCTGTCAACTGATTAAAAACGGAAGTTTTCCCCGTATTAGGATTCCCGATTAAAGCAACATTGATATTTTGATTGGTCATTATAAGTTGTTTTTTAGTATTTCAACTTCAATCTCACGGGCTGTCTCCACGCGGATAGCAACGTGTGAACCATTAATGTTAAGGTATAAAGGATCGCCAAAAGGAGCAATTTGAAGCAGTTCAACCATATTTCCAGGCAAACAACCCATTTCTAGTAATTTCAACGGAACAATGTCAATATCAAAATCTTTGATAATGGCTTTTTCACCTTTTTTTAGAGAATGTATCGTTGTTTGCAAGTCTTATTTAGATTGAATTAAGATTGCAAAAGTACATATTATAAAACTAAAAAAAATGATAATTGTCAATTTTGTAGTTTTTTTGGATAAATTTTAAGAATAGGGAATAGTTTGTTTTACTGGGTTTTTCAATCAGATTATAAGTGACTTATCTTCTGTTTAAAGTCTTTATTCGTTACTCAAAAAAGTAATATCTTCGATTAATCGCTTGATGTCTTCTTTATTGGTGCCGTCATAAAAGCCACGAACTCTTTTTTTGGCATCCACCAAAACAAAATTTTCGGTGTGAACCATATCATATAATTCACTTGGTTTTCCCAGTTTCACGGCCAAATATGATTTTCTGGCCATGGTATAGATTTCTTTTTTATCTCCGGTAACTAAATTCCATTTGGCATCATCAACATGATGTTTTTTGGCGTAGGCCTTCAAAACAGGAACGCTGTCAGTCTCCGGGAAAACGGTATACGATAATAATTTCACCTTTGGATTATTGGCGAAAGCTTTTTGAATATCGGATAAATTGGTGGTCATCTTTGGACAGATAGAGCCGCAAGTGGTAAAGAAAAAATCAGCAACGTATATTTTGCCTTCGTAATCTTTTTGGGTGATGGTTTTTCCGTTTTGGTTAACAAATGAAAAATCAGCAATCGTATGGTACTTGCTTTTGTATTGAATGGTGCTGTCCACTAATTCAGGATTTACATCCGCAGGATTATAAATGGGGAGTGTTTTTTTTGGCTTTAAAGCCGAATAAAATAAAGATAAAATGATTGCCGAAAGAACAATGAAGACCCCGAAAAAGAGTCGGTATTTTTTGAAAAATTCTAACATAACGCTATTTTGATGCAAAAATACGAAAACGAGATTTGTTTTTAATTCAAATTAACACAATCTTATTTTAGGTGCATTCCTTTGAAATAAAGGATGTGAAATTAATACCTTTTAGGATTAAACCTTTTAGAAATTTTAAAGTCAAATAAAGATGTATTTGATTTTAACTAAAAATCAAATTATTTATTAATAGCTTTGTTAAGATAACTAAAAACCAAAAAAAAATGAAAAAAACCAGCAATAAGCAATTGCTTTTTGTGATTCCCGCAATCATGGGTTTTGCGGTGAGTCAAGCACAGAATGCTCCGGCAGCTAAAGAACCGGGGATCAATGTGAATTACATGGATAAGGCTGTAAAGCCTAGCAACGATTTCTTTCGTTATGTAAACGGAACTTGGTTGGATAATACGGAGATTCCAGCTGATAGAACCCGTTGGGGTAGTTTTGATGAATTGCGTCAAAAAACAGATGCTGATGCATTGGCAATTCTAAAAGAAGCCGCAACAAATCCAAGCTACAAATCAAATACTGATCAAGGAAAAGCGATTAACTTATACAAATCTATTCTCGATACCGTAGGAAGAAATAAGTTAGGTATAGCGCCTTTGAAACCGTACTTAAAGAAAATAGACGCGGTTAAAAATGCCAAAGATTTAGAGGTATTATTGATCGAAATGGAACCTATTGGTGGTATTGGATTTATGGGTGCCGGCGTAGGAACTGATGCAAAAAACAGTAGTAGAAACGTGATTAATTTAGGTCCCGGCAGTGTAGGCTTGCCAGACAGAGATTATTATGTTTCTGAAGATGCCGATTCCAAAGAGAAACGTGCTAAATATCTTTTACACGTTGCCAAAATGTTGCAATACCTTGGTGATAAACCAGCAGTTGCAAAAATGAATGCTGAAAAAATCCTGGCTCTTGAAATTGCCATGTCTAAACCAAGATTGGACAGAGTAGAACGCAGAGATCGCCGTAAGTCATACAATCCAATGACATTGGCTGATTTGAGTAAATTAACTCCATCAATCAACTGGAATAATTATTTCACAAAAATTGGATTGGCAAAAGTAGATACTGTTATTGTATCGCAACCAAAATACATGACTGCGCTAGAAACTATTTTTAAAGAAAATAAAGTAGAAGACTGGAAAGCATACATGCGTTGGAGTTTGTTGAATAGAGCTTCAAGCCAATTATCAACTGAAATTGAAAATGCAAACTGGGAGTTTTACGGAAGAACGTTAACGGGAGCTGTAAGTCAAAGACCACGTGACGAAAGAGCACTTCAGACCATCAATGGAGCGGTTGGAGAAGCGTTAGGAAAATTATATGTTGAGAAAAAATTTCCGGCTGAAGCCAAAGCCAAAGCGGAGAAAATGATCAAAAATATATTTTCAGCTTTCGAAAACAGAATCAATAATTTGTCTTGGATGTCTGCAGAAACAAAGGTGAGCGCGCTTGCTAAACTGCATAAATCAAGAATTAAAATTGGTTATCCTGACAAATGGAAAGATTATTCAGCCTTGACGATAAAAAGTCCAGAAGAAGGCGGAACGTATTTTGAAAACGCTAAAAGCATGGCGCAATGGCGTTTCAATGAGAATATAGCAGAGTTGAATAAACCTGTTGATAAAGACAAATGGGGAATGTCTCCACAAACGGTAAATGCGTATTACAATCCTTCAAATAACGAGATTGTATTCCCTGCAGCAATTTTACAACCGCCTTTTTACAATTACCAAGCGGATGAAGCAGTAAATTATGGTGGAATCGGTGGGGTTATTGGACACGAAATTTCACATGGTTTTGATGATTCAGGTTCCCGTTACAATGCTGACGGAAACTTAGTAGACTGGTGGACTGCAGAAGACTTGAAACAATTTTCAGCCTTAACAGGAGCACTTGCCGCTCAATACAGCGCTTTGCAACCTATTCCGGGAACTTTTGTAGATGGTAAATTTACGCTGGGTGAAAACATTGGAGATTTAGGTGGAGTAAATGCTGCTTATGATGGTTTACAATTGTATTTGAAAGAAAACGGAAATCCGGGATTAATCGACGGATATACTCCAGAACAACGTTTCTTTATTTCTTGGTCAACGATCTGGCGTTCAAAAATGCGTGATGAAGCCTTGAAAAACCAAGTAAAAACAGACCCGCATTCTCCAGGAATGTACCGTGCTTATGTTCCTTTGCAAAATATAGATACGTTCTATAAAGCATTCGATATCAAAGCAAATGACGGAATGTATATTGCACCTGAAAAGCGTGTAAGAATCTGGTAGAAATACATACAAGCATAAAAAAAGTCCCATTTGACACCGTCAGATGGGACTTTTTTGATTTATCAGGGATTTATTTTCGGCCTTTCCTCAACGAATAATTGACCATATACAATCCAAACAATGTAACGCCACCGCCTATTGCAATGGCAGCATTTAGTACTTCTCCGAAAATCACAGCACCTAGAATTACGGCTATAATTGGGTTGATGTAGGCGTAAATACTGCTTATTTCAGCAGGAAGATTTTGAAGCGCATAGATAAAGGCAATGAAAGTAAGTACAGAACCAAAAACAACTAAATAAGCAATAGACCACCACGAAATAGCTGGAATAGCACTCAAACTAACGGAAGTTCCCGTTGCTCCATTGTACGCAAAAATTAAAATACTGGATATAAACATTTGCAGCCCCAAACTAAAATAAGGATTAAAACTGGCTGCTTTTTTCTTTGTGTATAACGAGCCAAATGCCCAAGTTAACGTGGCTATTAATGACAGTATAATCCCAAATCTAAAATCAGGAATCATAAAATCACTTAAATGATCGTAAAAGATAACGCAGACGCCGCCAAAACTGATAATCAGACCAATAACCGTCAGTCTTGCCAATCGTTCTCCTTTAAAAAAAGTAATAATTACAATCCATAAAGGAACAATAGCGCCAATGATTGCTCCCAGTCCGCTACTGATGTATTTCACGCCCCAAGTGCTTAATCCGTTGCTCAAAACAAAATTAAGGATGCTTAAAATGACAATGGTTTTCCATTGTTTTCCTTTTGGCCAAGGTGTTTTTTTGAACAAGAAAAAAGAAATATACAGCAATCCACCAATGAATTGTCTAATGGCAGCAAGTTGTAAAGCCGGCATATGTTTTACGCCTTCTTTTGAAGCAATCCAAGTAGTTCCCCAAAAAAAACTGACCCAGCACAAGGCCAAAATAGGTAATCCAATGGCATTAACTTTAGACGAAACAGCATTTTTAATTTTAGTTCTCACGTTATAAATTTGGTTTTGTAAAAGTATAATTTAAAACGGTTTCTATTTTAGTACTCAAAATTGTTTTTCCAATAGATGGATTTTTATGATTAAACTTTGGCAAAGCCAAATCTAAATCCACTGCTTTTTGTGTGTAGTACCTTTCTCGTGAGGGATGAGATGGAGCGACCGCATTGAAGGTTTCATTCCACACATCATTTTCAATGATTTTTAGAATTATACCCACACAATCTTCCTGATGAATCAAATTAATCGAGGCGTCAGGATTATCCAAATTTTCACGTCCAGCCAAGAACTTTATTGGATTACGGTCTTCGCCAATTAAGCCGCCAAAACGCAATACCGTTGTTTTAAAGTTTATATTGCTTTGCAAAAGCTTTTCTGTTTCCAGTAATTGTTTGCTTCCTTCAGTATCCGGTTTCGGGATTGTTTCTTCAGTAACAAAAGCATCATCGTCATTATAGACCGATGTTGAACTGATGAAAAGCACTTTTTCGACTGATGATTTTTCTGTAAACGGAATTGTATTTCTAATCTTGGAAACAAAGTTTTCTGTCCCTGAACCGCGAAGTTTTGGTGGAACATCGATTATTAAAATTTCAGAATTCTCCAGAAAATCGGTTACGTTTCCAGTGGTTTTATTTTCTGAAAGTGCAATTAAAAAAGGTTCAATTCCTGCATTTTCCAATACGGCTAATTTCTCTGTCGAAGTCGTCGAGCCGTTTACTGAAAATCCTTTTGAAAGTAAGGCTTTCGCCAAAGGAAAACCCAGCCAGCCACAACCTAGAATACTAATTTTTGTCATTTGGTGTTTAAATTATTTGACTTTCAAACTGTCTTTTGCAACTGTTAAACTATCTTTAGTCATAGGATTGATAGCAGTATCCAAAGCATTTGCAACCACAACCGGTGTCGGTTTTATTTTTTGTTTGATTACTACCGCATCATTCAAAACAAAAGGTGTTGGCATCATCCAGTTTTCTCTTTTGGCTATTCCAAATAAAGGATTAGTCATTAAATCAAAAGAACTTTCCATCAGTTCCATATCAAAAACCGTTGAGGAATTTACACTGAACTGCATTTCTAAAGGTGTGTTTCCAACGACATAATAACTCAATATTTTCTTTCCTTTGCGTTGGTAAAGTGAATTTTTCTGGCCTAATGTGGTCACGCCATTCGCTTTGAAATTATGAATCGCCATTTTTTCATTGGCAAAAATATCATAGCGGTTGACGTTTCGATTCGGGGAAATCTTTATTCTCAAATACCTTTGATTGCCTATAATTCTGTCTTCCAGAAACGCTATACTTGGTTTTAGAATGTCTTTTTTAGGAGCTTCGGCAGCATAAGTAAAACCGGAATTGTATTTGCTGAACAATGGTGTTTCGTTCAAAATGGCTGCGTCTTTTGGGTTTTCACCCAAATAGCTTTTGGTCCAGGAATCAAGATTGGTGTCATACGTAACCCAATTGGTTTTGTCAGTATCGGCATCATAGACATACAATAAGCTGTTTGATTTGGCTTTCCCATATTCGTAACCAGATTCAGAATGCGCTTTGGCAAAAAAGCCAATGGCAAGCACAAAAAACACTAAAGACCAGATTCCCTTTTTGGCGAAAGTCCCAAAAACAGGCAACAATAATGTGAATGTCAAAACGGTAAGAATTGCACTTCCAAACAACACTTTTAATCCCAAACCAATAGGAAACATCTGTATGAAAGGCGCTATGATTATCAAGGCCGGAATGCTAAAAATAAGACTTAGTATTTTACGGGATTTTTGGGTAATGATAAATGCAGCGAATAAAAATAATCCAAAATAGACCGGAATAATCAAGAATCCAGCTCCTTGTAAACTAAAAGCAAGCGCTCCATTAATGACAATCCAAATAAATAATGGCGCTACATAATGATTCATAGTCACTTTCTTGGCAGAAAAACGGTTGTAAAATACTAAGCTTATCGCCAAAGCCAGAAGTACAAATGCTGCAATGTAAGCGTGTCCGTTATAGGTAAATCCGTTGAGTAAATCATTGTATTGCGGGTAAACGGCTAATAATCCTTTCCAACCAAAAAAAGTAATTAATCCAGTAACAATCAATGAACCTAAAAACGGAAT
The DNA here is from genome assembly GCF_030010385.1 of Flavobacterium algoritolerans. NCBI lineage: Bacteria > Pseudomonadati > Bacteroidota > Flavobacteriia > Flavobacteriales > Flavobacteriaceae > Flavobacterium > Flavobacterium algoritolerans. The sequence goes on from NZ_JASCRZ010000001.1 coordinate 1,139,422, forward strand.
AAATCCTCTTCCAATTTCGCGAAATGATAAAATACGCTTGGCTATTCCTAAAAATAATAGGAAAATAAATAGCACCAATGCGATTACCACCATTGGTAAAACCCAGCTAAAAGGATAACTTATAAATGTATACGGAATGGTAAAATAGACGTAATCTTCGCTGGCTTGTGTTGTATTTAAATCGGCATTTGAGAAATAGTTCAGCAATGGCATTAAATACGTGCCTTGATGCGCTAACGTGTTTTTGTTCAAATGATTGATGTCGTCCTGAGCGGTATGATAGTTAAAATGGTCATCAATAAATGCAAAATTATACCCTTGAATATTGCCTTGTTCTCTGAAAACAGTCAAATCAGTATCGTTTGGTAACATTTTATAAATGCTGTACATCAAGGAATTTGAAACGGGAAAAGTCGCTTTTGCAGCAGCAAACTCTTTTACTAACCCTGCATTTCCCTTGTTGGTTTCCATCAACATATAGCTGGGTCCGGATGAACCACGCGCTTCAAAATTAAGCACCAAACCTATTTCTTTTGCCCAACGGTGTTTGGTTACAAATAATGCTGCGCCATTTAATCCTAATTCTTCCGCATCTGAAAACAGAATGATAATGTCATTTTTATGAGGAGTTTTAGAATATAAAAAAGCACGAACACTCTCTAGAATCGTCGCTACGCCAGAACCTGCGTCACTTGCCCCTTTAGAGTAGGAATGTGGCGCGCTGTCATAATGGGAAAGCAATAACAAAGCTTTAGAACTAGAAGTTCCTTTTATGCGAGCCAATATGTTTTTTGATTGTACCAAATTTCCCCAATCGCTCAAGGTGTATCCTTCTTGAACAGAAGTTTCCAGTCCTAACTTGTTCAGCTCTTTTACGAGATAATTTGCAACCATTTCATGTTCTTTGGAACCTACATAATGAGGTTGTTTTGAAATGGCTTCCACTTGGTTCAAAGCTCTTTTGGTCGAAAATTCAGAAAGAGAACCTTCTTCATCTGAAGTCCAATGTGGCATCATGGTGAAATAAATCAATCCTAGAATTACTAAGATAAATAAACCGGCAAAAATTGAGGAATAATCTTTTTTCATTTTTGGTTAGATAGGTTTGGGGTTGTGGTATTTATATGTCTTTTTTGACTAGCATGTAAAAATCATTGTCTAAAAGCATATAGCCTTGATCATATAGGAAGTAGTAGGTGTTTCCAGTTTTGGTTTGTAAAATATTAGTAAAAAACTCAAAATCGAAACCTTTGCCCAGGAGTTTTGTCCGAGTGGTTTTTGATTTTCCTTCAACATTAAGCTCTGACAAAATACGGTAATTCTTGCGTAACTTATTGTTGATGTTGCGCATAAAGTTAGTACTGTCTTTGTTTATTTTATTGTTGTAGGTATTACGGCAACCGTCACTACAGAATTTCTTATCCTCGCGACCTACAATTTTCTCTCCACATTCTAGGCAGGTTTTCATGGATTTATTTTTTTAATTTCGTACAAATCTGTTCTACGATCTTTAAGAATTCGAACACTTCCATGCTCGTGAAGTTCCTTTAATAAATTCAAATCAACATCTACAATTAGGGTCATTTCAGTATTCGGAGTAGCTTCGGCTTTTATTCCGTTACTTGGAAAGGCAAAATCCGATGGTGTAAACACCGCAGATTGGGCATATTGAATGTCCATGTTGTTCACCTTTGGAAGATTTCCAACACAGCCGGCTATAGCCACGTAACATTCGTTTTCAATTGCTCTGGCCTGTGCACAATGTTTGACTCTGGTGTAGGCATTTTGAGTATCAGTCAAGAATGGTACAAATAAGATGTTCATTCCTTCATCAGCCATTAATCGGGAAAGTTCTGGAAACTCTACATCATAACAAATCACGATACCTATTTTTCCGCAATCGGTATCAAAAGTCTTAATTTGTGATCCTCCGGTCATTCCCCAATGTTGCACTTCGTTTGGAGTGACGTGAATTTTAGCATACATTTCTGAAGTTCCGTCTCTTTTACAAAGAAAACCAACATTGTATAACGTGCCGTTTTCTAAATACGGCATACTTCCTGTAATGATGTTTATGTTATAAGAAATGGCTAATTCTTTAAAGCGTTTGTGAATGGGTTCAGAATGTTTGGCTAATTCCCGTATGGCTTCGGCTTCAGATAAATGATTGTAATCCGCCATCAACGGTGCTGTAAACAGTTCCGGAAATAAAGCAAAATCACTTCCGTAGCCAGAAACTACGTCAACAAAAAATTCGCATTGTTCAAACAAAGCTTCAAGATTATTCAATTGACGCATCTGCCATTGTACCAATCCCAGTCGGATAACGCTTTTTTCGAGGTTTATTAATTTTGGACTTTCGTCGTAATAGATATTATTCCATTCCAATAAAACGGCAAATTCTTTGGAATCAGAGTCACCTTCCAAGTAGTTTTTCATTACTCGGATCACGTGAAAATCATTACTCAACTGAAAAGAAAGTACGGGATCGTGAAGTTCTTTTCTTTTTACTTTTTCGATATAATTTTTTGGAGTAAGTTTTTTTGCATGTTGTCCATAATTAGGAATTCTTCCTGCAAAAACAATTGCTTTTAAATTCAATTGTTCACATAATTCTTTTCGGGCATCATATAAACGTCTGCCAAGGCGTAATCCTCTATAATTTGGATGAATAAAGACATCTATTCCGTATAAAACATCTCCTTTAGGGTTATGGGTAGAGAAGGTATATTTCCCTGTTATATCAGAATAATTATGGTTTTTATCGACAAGACTTTCATCAACAATGAGTGATAATGCTGAACCAACCACTTTGCCATCAACTAAAATTACCAATTGACCTTCAGGGAAAAGGCTTAATAACTTTTCAATATGATGTTCTCTCCAGTAGGAACCAATCATTTCAGGATAGGATTCTACCATGGAGTTTTTTAACTCTTTGTAATCGTTAAACTCTAGATTTCGTAATTCTACTTTGTTTATTTTGGCTTGCATAAGAAGTTGATTTCCATCAAATATAATTAAATTTTCCCATTTACAAACGTTTACAAATAGTTACAACCGAAAGTAATTAGTTAGTAACCGAATACTTTTTGGAAGTCACCGCATCTTTGCAATGTTGATTTGAAAGACCAATTCAACAAAACATACACTAACATTTAAATAGTATACGCCATGAGCACATTAAGAAACAAAGTACAGTTAATTGGACACGTAGGAAATGATCCGGAAATCAAAACTTTTGACGGAGGAAAAAAAATAGCCAATTTCACATTAGCAACCAATGAAAGCTATAAAAACGACAAAGGAGAAAAAGTAGAAGAAACCCAATGGCACAAGCTTGTAGCTTGGGGGAAAACAGCTGAAATTATTGAAAAATATGTTACTAAAGGCAAAGAAATTGCCATTGAAGGGAAGTTGACCCATAGAAGTTATGATGATAAAAATGGGGAGAAACGCTATGTTACCGAAGTAGTGGTAAATGACGTCCTTCTTTTAGGGAAGTAGTTTTTTAGTAATCAATATTCAGTTCAAGTCTGTTACTGAAAACCATAAAAAAACCATCGATAATTATCGGTGGTTTTTTTATGGTTTATTGAACGGTAAACTATAACTGATATTGTTTATTTGTCTTTTTTGCGTAAATCAAATTTTGGACAGTTTTTGCAACGTTTGTGTTCTGCTTTTTTATATTTTTCGCAACACTCAGACTTGAGGTTTTCTTTAGCAGATCCATTTTTAAGGAATTTTTTTTTATCCTTTTTCGTATCCTTATTTTTCTTCTTTTTACTCAATTTCTAAAAAATTAAAATCAAGTTATTTGCTAAACAATATTTGATTATTTAGGTGTGCTGTTTAAAGTTAGTTGTTGCATATCTCTGTCAAATAAATACAAGCCACCTTTATCGTCACCAATCAGGTTTATTTTATCCAAAATAAGTTTTGCCTGGGCTTCTTCTTCGATTTGTTCAGCTACATACCACTGTAAAAAGTTGTGTGTGGCATAATCCTTTTCAGAAAAGGAAACATCAACCAGTTTGTTAATCGAATCAGAAACAAAAATTTCATGTTTATACAATTCTTCAAACATTTCCTTAAATGTTCCGTAACTGATTTTCGGAGCCTTTAATTCGCTAACTTTAGCATGACCACCGCGTTCATTTACGTAGCGGACTAGTTTAAGCATGTGTACTCTTTCTTCTTCAGATTGAGCATACATAAATTTTGAAATTCCTTCCAAACCATGAGTTTCTGCCCATGAAGCCATAGAAAGATAGGTTTGGGATGATTCAGCTTCAATCCGAATCTGATTGTTTAGCGTGTGTTCTATATTTTTTGATAACATGGCAGTAAGTTTTAAGTAAAGTTACAAAAAAAACTTAACCTACTGATTCATAATATCTTGAAAAAAATCTACAAATTGTCCTAAATGTAAGCCATCTACTAATCCATGATGCACATGAATAGACATTGGCATGGTTCTTTTTCCGTTTTCAGCAATTTTCATTTTTCCAAAGGAAATTTTCGGACAACTATCCGGAAAAGTATAGCTTCGCGCATGCGATAATGAAGTGAAATCCAGCCATGGAATCGCCGAAAAATGGATTACATTATCATCTGTAAATGTTCGGGTAAAAAGACCAGTTGTATTTTGTATTCTTTCAATTTCAGTTAGTGCATTTGCAGTAAAAATTTCAAAATCTGCGTTGTATTCGATTAAAGAAAATCCGAAACTACCGTCTTCACGACCAATAGTTGCAGAAGCATTAATTTGGTCACAAACATATATTTGGTCATCCGTAATCCTGTAGCGAAATGATTCGGTAGTATTGACAGCAACCAATGTTTTGTGTAAATAATAGATAAAAAAAGAAGCGTTCAATGATTTTGCTGTTGCGTAGGCTTTGGTGCAGTCGATTTCTACGGTTGCGCCAAAGAAGGGTTCTTCAAATTGTCTAAAAAAATGGAAATGTTCTTTTCTGGACCAGTTCTCTATATCTAAAAGTGTTTTCAAGATTTTGTAATTTTATTTAGGATTCAAAAGTACAGCTATTCTTTGAAATCTGGAATTCATTTCATCCAACTTTTGTTGTGAACAAATTATAAAATGGATGTTTCGAATGCTGTAATGTTGATTTTTTTTTGTGATAAAAAACGAAAATAACAGCCATAAAAAAAGCCCTAAAGAAACTTCTTTAGGGCTTTTTGATATAAAAAACAGCTTATTTTACTCTGAAAGTAACTCTTCTTACTAATCTTCTTGCATTTTCTGAATCGATATCTACTGAAGTATCTTCACCAGCAGCAATTACATTTAATCTTGATGCATCAACATTAGCTTTAACTAAAGTGTTTTTCACATTGTTTGCTCTTGCATTAGATAATTTATCATTATATGAAGATCTTCCAACTTCGTCAGCATGTCCTACAATATCAATTGTAGCAGTAGGATTGTTTCTTAAGTATGTTAAGATAAAATCAGTGCCTTCTGTAGAAACATTAGTTGGAGTTGATTTATTGAAGTCAAAATAAACTGCAACATAACCACCATTAATTAGACTAGTGATCAATTCATTGTTTGTTAAAAGAGGAGACTTGTTAGTAGCACTACCATAATTTTTTATGATAAAAGCTTCTGTTTCATCAGGAACATTATTATTGTTTTTGTCAATAGATCTTCCTTTAGTATCAACCATTGCTCCTGCTGGTGTACTTAACTCTTCATCTAAATAATCAGCTACACCATCTTTATCAGAGTCTAACATTTTATTTTCAATAGCCATAAATCTTGCGTCAATTGCATCAAATCTACCTTCATGATCGATAACCCAGTCAGCATGTTTTTCGTTTTTACCTAAGTAAACAGTTAAACCTACTGTACCATTGAAAAGTACACCGCCGAAACCAGGAGATCCTATTGTACTTGCACCATCAAAAGTACGGTTTTGTTTAGCATTAAGAATTGTTGTAAAATCTCCAGTTAATGCAATTCTATTAGATAATTTAATTTGACCAGTAACACCAGCAATAAAATTACCCATTCTGTCAGTTCCTGAAAAGTTGTCAGATTCACCAAAACCTAATCCAAAACCAGCGTGACCTAATAAACCAAGAGTGTTTGTCCAAGTTTCAAAGCTCATGATTCTTCCTAAGTTAGCAACTGCTTGTAAGTCAGCTCTGTAGTATTTAGAGTCAAATCCTATTGAATTTTCACCTTCTTTAAAACTGTTATATCCAAAATCAACTTTCAAACCAAATTTGTTATTGAACATATAACGCACACCTAAATCAGCTACATAAGCACTAGTAACAGCAGTTCTATATCCAGCAGTCATAGGTCTCATCGGTTTGTTTAAACCACCAGCTAATTCAACAGACCATTTGTTAAATTCAGTTCCAGTACTTGCGCTTTCTACATTTTCTGTTTGAGCACTCAAAGTTGTCATTGCAGAAGCAAAAACTAACGTAAGTATGATTTTTTTCATAATTTTATTTTTTAAAAATTCTATGCAAAAATACGATATATTGTTAGATAAGAAATTTTAAACAGTTAATTATGTAAGAATTAGTTTTAATTCTACAAACCAAGTTTGTAACGGCATTTTTAGCAATATTTTGTATTTTTTTTATAGATTATATAAAGATATTAACTTTAAATTTAAACGGTTTTTAATTGAAAAATAGTTTTGTTAATGATTAAAGAGGCTTAAAAATTGGTTTTTATTATTCCAGTCTTCTTGCTACTTCTTTTATTTTTTCATAAGCGCTGAAATTTTCATGTTCCACCTTATAGTCTATTTTTTCGTGTGCCCAAGTTGTATGAAACGGAATATGAACAGCGTGTCCGCCAATGGCTAAAACAGGTAAAACATCTGATTTCAAAGAATTACCAATCATCAAAAATTCTTCAGGTTGTATTTCCAAACGTTTGATTAAATCAGAATAATCAATTTCTTGCTTGTCTGACATTACCTCTATGTGATGAAAATAATGGCCTAAACCAGAATTGTGAAGTTTTCTTCTTTGGTCCAATAAATCACCTTTAGTGGCAACGACTAATTTGTATTTTCCGTGTAAAGCATCTAAAGTTTCTTCCACACCATCTAATAGAACAATGGGTTTTTCCAGTAATTCTTTACCGTATTGAATAATTTTTTCGATAATTTCTATAGGAAGTGTATTATTCGAAATGGTCATTGCGGCCTCAATCATCGACAGAATATACCCTTTGATCCCGTAACCGTATAATCTTAAATTATCGATTTCTACCTTAAAAAGTTCTTTAGAAATTCCTTGATGCGACAGATAATCTTCCATCAAACAACAGAATTTCTTCTCCGTTTCATCAAAATACGTTTCGTTGATCCATAAGGTATCATCGGCGTCGAAAGCAATTACTTTTAGTTTCATTTTTTTTGTAATGGTTGATTAATAAAATCCAAAAATTAATTGTGTTCTATTTTTTAATCATTAAATTTTTTGAGAATATATTCCTTTGTTTTATTATCATAATAACCTAAATAATAAGCATCGGTTTTAAATAATGTTTGTGATGAAACATCTTTATAGGTATCGAAAAAAGTACGGATTTTATCAAACGCTAAAGGTTGTAAATCGCCTTTAATATGACTGCCTTCCTTGTCAAATAATCCGTCTGTTTTAACCACTTTTCTATTTGAGTAGGAATTAAAACTCTCTATGCCAGGGTTGTGCACGGCGATTGAAACGAGTGCTCCAATTAAGCCAAATTGGCCCATACCAAATTGGCTGGCTGACTGTTGAACTGGAGAAACACCCCCAAAAGTAATTAGTGTGTTTTGGCCAATTGTATAGCAGCTAACACCAGGATATAAATTGTTTACTTTTCGAATAAACTGTGAAGAATTTTCTAAGGTTCTCTTTCCTCCAAAATCGCCTCCTTCCAGTTGAACTTCCGAATTTTTAAAATCGATTGGTTCGGATGACTTAGCGGTATGTTCCTTCAATACTTTTCCGTCTAAATCTTTTACAGTAAGATAAAATAGATTGGATGCGCTTTTTAATTGATATAATTTGTTGTCAAAGTAAAATGAATTCGAATTTAAATACGTTCGGTCTTCTTGTATATCGTGGGTTTTTATTTTTTTTTCAGTAGCTTTAAAATCTGTTAAGTCAACAGTGATAACTTGGGTAAACTCAATATTCGTGTCAAGGGTAATGATAATTCGATTGTTTTTGAAATAACATTTTCTCTTTTTGGCACTATCAGTTAGAGATGTTGGGTTGTCGGTATTTATAAGCTGCAACGAGAAAGGCGCTTCAAAAGGAAGTAAATTTTCTCCTAATACTTCATATAAGTTTGATTGTGTATAGTCTGATTTATAAAAAGTAAATCCGTTCAAATTGATTTTTTTTTCGGTATAATCACCTTCTTTATCAAAAACATAGAGTTTTAAATCATTGCTTTTTTTGATAACTGTTAGGATATAAAAAAAATCTTTATCACTAAATTTTTGTAAAACTTTTTCGTCTTTCAATAATAAAGAATGTTGTTTTGTTGTGGTTTTACGGTTATTGAAATCGTATAATTCAGTAAAAATATCCTTGGAATCATTTGATGACCAAAAAAGTCTTGTGTTGTCATTGTTGATGTTGTAGCCAATCATCTTAGTGTAAATTTTAGTATTTGGCCTTTCGGATGAAATACTATCAACGATTTTCATTTTTTCATCGAGTTGAATTGCTTTTACTTTTATTTTATCACCAATAAATAAAGTAATTTCTTTTTTATCGTTATTTATAGTCTGAAAAACATCTCGATTTTTTTTTAGCTCAAGAGGTATAGAAGATACCATTTCTTGTGAAAAAGAAATTAAACTACTTAAAATTAAAGACGCAAGAAGTGTTTTTTTTATCATTTTTAGATAGGTTTATTTTTTAGCTAATATCTGATTTTTTTTAAAATATTATTAGTTAAAAAATGTTTTTTAAATGCAAATTGCGTGACTTAATTAAAATTTTAATTAAGTCACGCAATTTTATACTTTTTTCAAAAAGTCTTAATTTATCGTTTCTCCATTCGCAACACCATCAGCATCCGGATTCACAAAAACCAATTTTCCTTCAGCATTCGTAGTCATCAAAATCATTCCTTGGCTTTCTACGCCACGAAGGTTTCTTGGAGCCAAATTCACTAAAACAGTAACTTTTTTACCAATAATATCTTCTGGTTTAAAACTCTCTGCAATTCCTGAAACGATGGTGCGAACATCAATTCCAGTATCTACTTTTAAAATCAAAAGCTTGTTCGCTTTTGGCATTTTTTCGGCTTCCAGAATCGTTCCTGTACGGATATCCATTTTGGCAAAATCCTCAAATTGAATCGCTTCTTTCTGCGGTTCTGCTTTTTTGTTTTCGGCAGTATTGGCAGTTTTAGTCGCTTCCAGTTTGTCTATTTGTTTTTGGATTTCCTCGTCTTCAATTTTAGCAAACAATAATTCCGCTTCGCCAATTTGGTGTCCAGCCGGAATCAAATCAGAATTTTGAGCAATAGTATTCCAGTTCAACGGACTTTCTATTTTTAGAATTCCTGATAATTTTTTAGCCGTAAACGGTAAGAAAGGTTCGCAAAGTGAACTTAAAGCCGCTGCAATTTGCAACGCCACATACATTTGAGTATGTACGCGTTCTGGATTGTCTTTGATCACTTTCCAAGGCTCTTCGTCAGCCAAATATTTATTTCCTAAACGAGCTACATTCATCAATTCACTTAACGCTTCACGGAATCTGTAACGTTCCACAGAACTCGAAATTACAGCTGGATACGCTTTCAATTCGGTTAAAGTTGCTTCATCCACTTCCGAAAGTTCGTTTGGTTGTGGAACAATTCCGTTGTAGTATTTATTGGTTAAAACCACAACACGATTAATGAAATTCCCGTAAATGGCAACCAATTCATTGTTATTTCTAGCCTGAAAATCTTTCCAAGTAAAATCATTATCCTTAGTTTCCGGCGCATTCGATGTCAGGGCATAACGCAAAACATCTTGCTGATTAGGGAATTCTTTCAAATATTCGTGCAGCCAAACCGCCCAGTTTTTAGAAGTCGACAATTTGTTTCCTTCCAAGTTCAAGAACTCGTTCGCAGGAACATTATCCGGCAAAATATAACTTCCTTCCGCTTTCAACATCGCAGGGAAAATGATGCAATGGAAAACAATATTGTCTTTCCCAATAAAGTGAACCAGTTTTGTATCCTGATCTTTCCAGTACGGTTCCCAATCTTTTCCTTCGCGCAAAGCCCATTCTTTCGTAGAAGAAATGTAGCCAATCGGCGCATCAAACCACACGTATAATTTTTTTCCTTCAGCACCTTCAACAGGAACGTCAATTCCCCAATCCAAGTCACGAGTTACCGCACGAGGCTCTAATCCGCCGTCAATCCATGATTTTACTTGCCCGTAAACATTCGGTTTCCAATCGTTTTTATGTCCAACAAGAATCCACTCTTTCAAAAACTCTTCATAACGGTCCAAAGGTAAAAACCAGTGTTTCGTTGATTTCAAAATAGGAGTTTCTCCAGTAATTGTCGATTTAGGATTGATTAAATCCGTAGCGTTCAATGTCGAACCACATTTTTCGCATTGGTCACCGTAGGCTTCTTCGTTGCCACATTTCGGGCAAGTTCCCACAACAAAACGGTCTGCCAAGAATTGATCTGCTTTTGCATCATACAATTGCTCGGTCACTTCTTCAATAAAATCACCTTGTTCATACAGTTTTCTAAAAAATCCCGAAGCGGTATCATGATGGATTTTAGCCGAAGTTCTGGAATAATTATCAAACGAAATTCCAAAATCAGAGAATGATTTACGAATGATTCCATCATATTTATCAATTACTTCCTGTGGGGTAATGCCTTCTTTTTTGGCTTTCATCGAAATCGCCACGCCGTGCTCGTCACTTCCGCAAACAAACAATACGTCTCTTCCCTGCAATCTTAAATATCTGGAATATATGTCCGAAGGCACGTAAACACCCGCTAAATGGCCAATGTGAATCGGTCCGTTCGTATATGGCAATGCTGCTGTAATCGTATATCTTTTTGGATTCTGTATCATGATTCAATTTTATTGAGTGCAAAAATAAGATTTTTTATGGTAGTGACAAGTCGCGACTCGTTCGTACTGGAGTAAATAAATTACATTTTTTGTTTTATTTGGAGCTATTTCCCGCTGTAGGTTACAATTTTTTTGTCAAATGAGGAAAGCCGTAAATGTATATTTTTTAGTATCGATAAATTTGACGGCACAGTAGCAACGAATGCTAGTTTAATAAAACAACCTAATTTAAATAAAATGAGAAAACTAATTACATTACTAATTATCGTATTAATATTGATTCCTAAAAAAGTGGAAGCTCAAAATAATGGTACGGTAGCGGTAGCTGCTATTGCTGGTATAGCAGCCATTGGTGCCGGTATTTTTGCGGTTGATCAAATGAAAGAGCAGGCAGAATTAAAGGCAACACAGTGGATATTAAATAACCACCCTGAGTTAACCAGTTTTTCATTAAAAACGTTAGCTTTTGAAGGTAAAAAATTAAAAGACATGTCTTCTGTTTCTGTTATATTATATAATGTTCAGGAGTTTCAGCCACAAGAAAAGTCTGTACTTGATGGTAAAAAACAGGTATTGTTTGGGTTTACAAGTAATGGCTGGGTAAATGAAAGCGGAGTTAATTTTGATAAAGTGAAATGGTATTTAATTGATGAAAGTGAATGGATCAAAATGATGACATCTTACGTTAAAGTTGCTTCTGGAGTTAATGATAATAAATTAATTAAAGATAAACTAGTGGAAGGTAAAATTGTAAATAAGGGTGTAAAAATTAACGGTAAAATTGTAGTTCCTTTTTTTGAGTTATCTGGCGATATGTATGTTGTTGCAGATTATTCAAATGAAATGAAATTTATATATAATGAAAGATCACTAGGGATTTTTCTAAAAGAAACTAGGGATTTAGTTCAGATAGGAAGAGCTGAGATAATTGATATACATGATTTCTTTTTTAGCAAATAGTTCTATTCTATCGGGTTCAAGCTTCTTGTTAGTAATATTTTATCAATAACTCATCACTTATGAAAGCTACATTTATAATGTAGCTTTTTTTATATTTGTAACCGTAATTAAAGTAGTTTCTATATCATGGCAAAAGGACCCGAAAAAAACACTAAAAATAAGGCTTTACATAGCAAATTGCTCAATCGGAAAAAGGCTAAACTTCAAGAAGAAAAAAAAGAAAAAGCGTTGCGTTTGAAAGCTTTAGTTTCAAAAATGAATCAGAAAAAGAGTAGTGACGAATCTGATGTCATATAAATCGCATTGTATTTCATTTCTGTTTTTATTTACCCGAAATTTGCAGCACATATTCAAACACAAAACCTATGGAATTCGGTAGAATAATTATTTCAGAAACAGCAATGAACAGTGAAAATCTCCAAGATGTAATTCACTCTAATATTTCAGTAATCAACTTAATGCGTGAGGAAGGTGTGAACGATGATTTGATTCACGAAGATGCCATAATGAGTTATTATTTAGATTATTATACCTCACAATATACCGAAGGAAATTTTGCTCAGTTTGTATACAATTCCGGTTGGGATAAAGAACTAAACGAATTAATCGAAGAAGGTTTGGTATTAATTGGCGCCGAAAAACATTTGGAATTGTTCCAACAGCAATCCAAAAAAGTAAAATTAATGAGCAGTGTAAAACTGAATAAATTCCTGAAAGGGAAATTGGAAGGTGTAAATCCTATCCGAGATTTGCTTAACAACGACACTTTTTTTGAAATAGAAGAAAATTTAATTACTTTGAATGCTGCTTTCTTAAAAACCCACCCAGATTTTGAAGTTCTTTCTGTAGACGACATGTTTGCAACCTTAGAAGAATTTGTAGGTCATGAGATTAAAAGAGACTAAAGTAAGTCAAAAGTCCAATGTCATAAAGTTTTTAAAGTCCTGTTTTTATTTGTTTTTTTGAAGTTCTGTTGTCAATGTAAATTAAACATTAGGGCATTTGAATCATACATTAGTATTGGACTTTATGACTTTCGACTTTTGACGAATTTTTTCCCCCATTTCTATCAAACATTTCCTTAAATTTGCTTCCATTATTATAAAAGTTAGCGTTAAAAAAATCAAGCTATGTTACAAATCGCATTTATTAGAGAGAATCAAGAAAAAGTAATCAAGGCTTTGGCAAAGAGAAACATCGATGCTACAAGTGTTGTTGAAGAAGTGGTACAACTGGATGAAAAACGTCGCGCTACGCAAGTGGAGCTAGACAACATTTTATCCGAATCTAATAAATTATCCAAAGATATTGGCGAATTGATGAAAGCGGGTGAGAAATCGAAAGCCGCCATTCTAAAAGAAAAAACCGTTTTAAACAAAGAGAAAAGCAAAGCTTTAGCTGAAACGGCTGATGTACTTGCCGCAGAACTTTTGGAAAAATTATACACGTTACCCAATCTTCCGGCTGATATTGTTCCTGTTGGAAAAACACCGGAAGAAAATTTAAACGTTTTTGAAGAAGGGGAAATTCCAGTTTTGCACGAAGGAGCACAACCGCATTGGGAATTGGTAAAAAAATACGACATCATCGATTTTGAACTTGGAGTAAAAATCACAGGAGCAGGATTTCCGGTGTATAAAGGAAAAGGAGCACGATTACAACGCGCCTTGATCAATTATTTCTTGGATAAAAATACTGCTGCGGGATATAATGAAGTTCAGGTGCCACACATGGTCAATGAAGCGTCTGCTTACGGAACGGGACAATTGCCGGACAAAGAAGGGCAAATGTATCACGATAAAACGGATGATTTGTACTTGATTCCAACGGCTGAGGTTCCAGTTACGAATTTGTTTCGTGACGTGATTTTGAACGAAAATGAATTACCCGTTTTAACAACGGCTTACACGCCATGTTTCCGTCGTGAAGCAGGTTCTTATGGTGCGCACGTACGTGGATTGAACCGTTTGCATCAATTTGACAAAGTGGAAATTGTACGTGTAGAACATCCGGATAAATCATACGAAGCTTTGGACGGAATGGTCGAACACGTTAAAAATATATTACAGGAATTGAAATTACCATACAGAATATTGCGTCTTTGTGGTGGAGATATGGGATTCACTTCAGCTTTGACGTATGATTTCGAAGTGTTTTCTACGGCGCAAGATCGTTGGTTAGAAATCAGTTCAGTTTCTAATTTTGAGACTTTTCAAGCCAATCGTTTGAAATTGCGTTTCAAAGACAAAGACGGAAAAAACCAATTAGCACACACCTTAAACGGAAGTGCATTGGCTTTGCCAAGAGTTTTGGCAGGAATTTTAGAAAATTACCAAACTCCGGAAGGTATCGTAATCCCTGAGGTTTTGCGTCCGTATTGCGGGTTTGACATTATAAACTAAAAATCTTCAACAGATAAGTCATATAAGTTTTTGTAAAATTATATGACTTATCTGTTTAAAAAAGAGATGTTTGACGAAACAAATTGCAATTGAAACAATGAAAAAACTCTTTCTACATATTACCCTGTTTTTTTCATTAGTTTGTTTTTCACAAAACGAACAATTAGCGCAGTATTATTATGACAAAGGCGATTTTGAAAAAGCAAAAATCAGTTATGAAGAGTTGCTGCAAGAGATTCCGTTAAACTCCCAATATTTTTTAAGAATAATAGACTGTTCGCAGCAATTGCAACAATTTGAAAGTGCCGAAAAAGCCATTCAAGAACGACTTGACAAGTACAATCAAGGGAATCTTCTGGTGGAATTAGGGTATAATTTTCAGTTGCAAAAAAATGATGCCAAAGCTAAGATTTACTACGATCAGGCATTAGACCGAATCAGAAAAAATCCAAATGAAGTCTACGGAATTTCAAATGCTTTTGAGAGAAAAGTGTTGCTCGAATATGCGCTGAAATCCTACCAAACCGCTACACAATTAGAACCGAACTTTAATTTCAATTATCAAATAGGGTTGCTTTACGGTCAATTGTCTAATATGGAAATGATGATTTCCACTTTTCTGGAAGAGGCGTTTGCCAATCCTCAAAACTCCATTAGAATCCAAAATCAACTGGTTCGTTTTATGGTTGATGAAGGTGACGCAAACTTCAATAAAACATTACGGAAAGCGCTGATTTTAAGAACCCAGAAAAATCAAGACCTCTTTTGGAATCATTATTTGAGCTGGTTTTATGTACAGCAAAAAGAGTTCGAAAAAGCTTTTATTCAGGAAAAAGCCATTTACAAACGTAATCCGGAATCGCTTGCCAATATTGTAAATTTAGGGCAACTGGCTATTGAAGAAGAGAATCAGGAAGCGGCTAAAGAAATTTTGGGATTTGTATTGGAAAACACACAAGATTTAGAATTGCTGATCCAAGCGAATTCTTATTTGGTAACCATGAAAATTGAAAAAGCATCCGAAAATGACTTTGCAGCCATCAGCACAGAATTAGACGGTTTGTTGAAACAATTCGAAATAAGTCCTTTTACCTTATCTTTGCAGCTGATTCAGGCACATTTCACGGCATTTAAATTGAAAAAACCGGAAGAAGGAAAAGTAATAGTTAAGAGAGCGCTGGAATTGCAATTGAATGATTATGAAGTGGCTAATGCCAAAATGGAACTGGCAGATATTTTGCTTTACGAAGAAAAATTCAACCAGGCTTTGATCTATTATTCACAGATTGAATTGGATTTGAAGAATGATGTAATGGCACATGAAGCCAGTCTGAAAGCAGCAAAAACCAGTTATTTCAAAACCGATTTTGCGTGGGCGTTGAAACAATTTAAGGAATTGAAATCAGCCAATACGCAGTTGATTGCGAATGATGCTTTGGAATATTTTCTGTTAATCAATGACAATACTGTTGCTGATTCGACACAAACGGCTTTGAAGCAATTTGCCAAAGGAGATTATCTGTTGTATCAAAACAGGAATCAGGAAGCGGTAGCACAGTTTCAGACGATTTTGAAAAACTATAAAGGACAAGAAATAGAGGCTGTAACCTTGTTGCGATTAGGGAAAATATATGAAAAGAAAGGTGATTTTGCTTTGGCTTTAAGCCAATACCAAATGATTATCGACCAACATAGCGACGGAATTTACATAGACGAAGCGTTGTATTTTTCGGCAGAAATATATAACAAGCAATCGTTACCTGAAAAAGCGAAGCCACTATATGAAAAGGTATTGTTCAATCATCAGGACAGTATTTATTTTGTGGAAGCCAGGAAAAAATTCAGACAATTGCGAGGAGATACTAATTTGTAAAAAAGTTTAACTGTTTAATTGTCGAATCGATTAACCAGTTAAACAATTAACCAGTTAAACAAAAAAAATGATATTATACAACGTTACCACAAACATACATGAAAGCGTTCACGATCAATGGATGATTTGGATGCAATACAAACACATTCCCGAAATTTTGGCTACTGGAAAATTCTCTTCGGCTAGAATGGTACGGGTTTTAATTGAAGAAGAAATGGGCGGAGTAACCTATTCAGTTCAATATGCAACGGACAGCAAAGAAACTTTGGAGAAATATTACCAGGAAGATGCACCGGCTTTTCGCGAAGAAGGATTGAAATTATTTGGAGACAAAATGCTTGCTTTTAGAACAGAATTAGAATTGATTGCAGATTTTTAGAGTCATTGCAAGGAACGAAGCAATCACATTCAGATTGTCGTTTTGAACCACAATCTTGAAGTCGCAATCTGCGATCTCCAATTTGAAATAAAATACACTTTGTGCCTTAGTGCCTTCGTGGCAAAACAAAAAACATGGAAAAAGTAACAGCCAAAAAACACCTCGGACAACATTTCTTGAAAGATGAAAGCATTGCAAAAGACATTGCCGACACGTTGAACTTAGAAGGATATGATGATGTATTAGAGATAGGTCCGGGAATGGGAGTTTTGACAAAATATTTGTTGGATAAACCGGTGAACACCTACGTTATAGAAATCGATACGGAATCAGTGACGTATTTGGACCAAAATTATCCAAAATTAAAAGACAGAATCATTTCTAAAGATTTCTTAAAATACAACATCAACGATATTTTCGAAGGGAAACAATTCGCTATTATTGGGAATTTCCCGTATAATATTTCGACACAAATTGTGTTTAGAACTTTGGAATACCGCGATCAGATTCCGGAATTTGCGGGAATGTTCCAGAAAGAAGTGGCACAACGTATTTGCGAAAAAAAGGGAACAAAAGCCTATGGAATTCTGTCAGTTTTAGTTCAGGCTTTTTATGATGCGGAATATTTATTTACGGTTGATGAAAATGTTTTTATTCCGCCACCAAAGGTGAAATCGGGAGTTTTACGTTTGCGCAGAAAGAAAGATTACAGCTTGCCATGTGGTGAGAAATTGTTTTTCACGGTAGTGAAAACGGCCTTTCAACAACGACGCAAAACGTTACGAAATAGCTTAAAAATCTTAAATTTGTCGGATAGTTTGAGAGAAGATAAAATTTTTGACCTTCGTCCAGAACAATTAAATGTAGAACAGTTCATAGAACTCACCCAAAAAATAGAAGCCGATGGAGTTTAAAATCAGCAAAGAATTAATTCAGGAATTAGAGCAACTCATTCAAAATAAAAACGACCAGCAACTGGAAGTGTTATTGAATGATATGCACCATGCTGATATTGCTGAAATTCTCGATGAGCTTGATTTTAATGAAGCGACCTATATTTTTAAAGTTTTAGACAGTGAAAAAACCGCCGAAATTCTTCTGGAACTAGAAGATGATTTGCGGGAAAATATATTAAGCAGGCTTTCGCCAAAAGAGATTGCGGAAGAATTAGATGAGCTGGAAACAAATGATGCAGCCGATATTATTGCGGAGCTTTCGAAAGATTTGAAAGCCGAAGTAATATCAGAACTTCAGGATGTTGAGCACGCCAAAGATATTGTTGACTTATTGCGTTATGATGAGGATACCGCAGGTGGAATCATGCACAAGGAATTGGTTAAAGTCAATGAAAATTGGAATGTCCTCACGTGTGTAAAAGAAATGCGCATTCAGGCCGAAAACATCTCCAGAGTCCATTCGATTTATGTCGTGGATGATGAAGATAGATTGAAAGGGCGTTTGTCACTCAAGGATTTATTGACCACTTCTTCCAGAACACCGGTAAGTGATGTTTACATCCGAAAATTAAACTCCGTAAAAGTAGATACCGAAGATGTTGAGGTAGCTCGAATCATGCAAAAATACGATTTAGAAGCCATTCCTGTCGTAGATGAAATGGGACGATTAGTGGGAAGAATCACCATCGATGATATTGTGGACGTAATCAAGGATGAAGCAGATGAGGATTACCAGTTGGCAGCAGGTATCTCGCAAGACGTTGAAGCGGATGACAGCATCTTTGAACATACAAAAGCACGATTGCCTTGGTTGGTTTTGGCTCTTTTGGGTGGTTTTATCTCCGTAAAAGTGCTTGGCTTGTTTGAAGGAGCGATGTTTGAGCATGGGAATTTGTTCTTTTTCACACCACTTATTGCCGCAATGGCAGGAAATGTAGGCGTACAATCATCAGCAATTATAGTACAGGGTTTGGCAAACAATACGTTGAGCGGATCCTTGTTTAATAGATTGGTCAAAGAAGTGTCACTAAGTTTATTAAACGGACTGATTTTGGCTACGATATTGTTTTTAGGAAGTCATTTTCTATTGAATGTCGAATTGATCATTGGCGTTATTGTTACTATAGCATTGATGTCGGTAATTATTATTGCATCGTTAATAGGAACTTTTGTTCCGTTGTTACTCGATAAATTTGGGATTGACCCCGCATTGGCTACCGGACCGTTTATCACTACAAGTAATGATATTTGCGGAATTCTGATTTATTTTTCGATAGCAAAAATGATTCTGGGATTTTAAGAAAGAATTGAACTAAGAGAATAGAGAGAAATTAAAAAATAACTAATACAACTATAACTACACAACCAACACTTTTCCCTAACGGCTTACTTTTCTTTGGAGAGTCCCGAAGCTTCGGGAGGGGAGAGGAAAAACCACAACCAGCATGAAAGTACACATTATTGGCGGCGGAAACTTAGGCGTTTCTATCGCATTAGGACTATCAAAATTTTCACCAGAGAACCAAGTAACCGTAACCAGAAGAAACACATCAAGCATTCTGTATCTTGAAAAATTAGGCGCTACGGTTTCTACGAATAATATCCATCAGATTCAGGAGGCCGATGTCATTATCTTGACTATAAAACCGTACCAAGTAGATACTGTTTTAGCCGAAATCCTTCCTGTAATTTCGAATAAAATTATTGCGTCGGCAGTGAGTGGATTGTCCATAGAAAATTTACAAAACAAAATAGGTGTTGCTAATAGTGCCATCCGAATCATGCCCAATATTGCGGCACAGTTTGGTGCATCAGCAACTTGTATTGCGTTTCACGAAAAAGACAAAGAGAAAGCGCAAGATGTAGTTTCTCTTTTTCAGAGTTTGGGAACCGCTCCTATTATTGACGAAAAATTAATGGATGCAGCAACTGTTCTTGCGGCCAGCGGAACTGCTTTTGCGTTGCGATACATTCGCGCATCGATGCAAGCCGGAATCGAAATAGGATTTGACTGGCAAACCGCATTAGCCATTTCGGCACAAACCGTAAAAGGCGCTGCCGAAATGTTACTAGAAGAAAAAGTGCACCCGGAACAATTAATTGACCGCGTAACTACACCACAAGGCTGTACCATAGCCGGGTTGAACGAAATGGAAATGCACGGATTCAGTTCGTCCCTGATACGAGGCATCAAAACGTCTTTGAAACAAATTAAGGGATAAGTTTCTAGTTCCGTAAAATTTTGATTATCTAAGCTGCGCAAATGTCTCTGACTTTGAGCAATTTTTTTACTTAAGCTTCGCAAATATTGATATTTGTTTACACACTCAAATAAATACTATATTTGAAAAAAAACTACCATGAAAAAACTACTTCTTTTAACTCTTATTTTAATTTCAAGTTATACCGCAAATGCACAACAAAATAAACAAAAACAAGTGCTTAGGCATGTGGTGATGTTTGGTTGGAAACCCGGAACCGATACGGTAGCAATTGATAAAGTGGTAACTGCTTTTGGGAATTTAGAACATAAAATCAAATTGATAAAAGCGTATGAATGGGGAATTAATAACAGTCCTGAAAACTTGAATAATGGTTTGACGCATTGTTTTACCTTAACATTCAACAGTGAAGCCGATAGGGATGCGTATTTGATTCATCCGGATCACAAAGCTTTTGTGGCTGTTTTGAGTCCCGCGCCAGATAAAGTTACCGTAGTTGATTATTGGACTAATAAGTAAACAGAAATCTGCAAAAAAGGTTTGAATCATAAATAATAAACAACAAGTATAATAAATGAAGAAAGTAATAACAGTACTGGTTTTAGTATTCAATCTAAATGCAAACGCTCAAGAAGTACCCGTTGAAAAATCAATTTTTGGAATACAAACCGGATTTGGAGTACACACCGGAATTTGGTTTAACAATGAAAGCAAATTGTCAAGTAGCATCGCATTACGAAGTGAAATTGGTCTTGAAAAGGATTTTACGGTTGGAGATCATTACGATGGCGCCGGTTTTATTTTGCAACCGGTACTAACTGTAGAACCAAAATATTATTACAATCTGGAAAAAAGGAATGCAAAAGGTAAAAAAACAGCCAATAATAGCGGCAATTATGTTTCAATCAGGACAAGTTATCACCCGGACTGGTTTGTGATTAATTTAGCGGATAACGTAACCAAAACGGCTGATTTAGCTATTGTTCCCACCTGGGGTTTAAAACGCCAAATAGGAAATCATTTCACTTATGAGACTGCTTTAGGGTTTGGGTATCGTGTGGTGTATTTGAAAGAGAATTCAGTTAATGGTAATGTGCAGAATGTAGATGGAGCGTATAATAGAAATCAATACATTCCTTATTTGCATATAGGAATAGGATATGCCTTTTAGGAAAAAATAGTTTAGATTTCTGCCAGAACCATATAACGGCACTTTAACCGTTTGGCAACCAATAAATAATCTCAAGATGAATCAGAGCACAATTGTAGTCAGAATGTCTAAAAGTAGTGGAGTTTATAATAAATCTAATCGTTATGTGTTGCGCATAGCCAATGAAATGGATTGTGAGATGAACTACAACAACAACCGGAAAGAATATATTGTTTTACCCGGAAAACATAATATTGAAATTGGTGATGGAATTTCTTTTCAAACAGAAGAAATACTACTTAAGGAGGGAGAAACGAAAGTACTGACCATAAATCCCAGTCTTACGTACAATCTTGGATTTGGGATGCTAACAGGAATGGTAGTAACAGGTTTGATTATTCAATTTGCAATACTTCAAAAATTTTCTTCTGTGATGATTATTTCATTTATGCCATATTTATTCATTAAGAAAAGAAATTTCAAAAATAGTTTTGCGATAAGTTATTCAAAGTAAAAGCTGTTACTACGCATCAAAAAAAGCCTGTTTAATATTACTTAAACGAGGCTTTTTTGATTAAATTAATTGTAATTAATATATTGTGTTATTTTTTTGCTCTAGCAGGTTTCAAATTAAATTTTAACCATAAGAAACCAATGGTTCCGGCAATGAATGAAGCAATTAGAATCGCAATTTTGGAATACGTGATTACTTCTTCTCCGTCGTTTTTAAAAGCAAGAAGCGTAATAAAAATAGACATTGTAAAACCTATTCCGCCCAGCATTCCTGCGCCTAGAATACTGCTCCATTTTAGATCTCTTGGCAGCGTACAAATTCCTAAACTAACCGCCAGTAGTGAAAACAACCAGATTCCCAATGGTTTTCCCACAACAAGCCCTAGCATAATTCCAATTGTGTTGGGATGATTCAATCCCTCATGCCAATCTGAATTTATAGCAATGCACGTATTTGCTATGGCAAACAAAGGAAGAATAAAAAACGCCACTGGTTTGTGTAAAAAATGCTGTAATCGGTACGAAGATGTTTTTTTGCCTCCATTTCCAAAAGGAATTACAAAGGCTAATAATACTCCGGTTATTGTCGCATGCACTCCTGAATTTAGCATGAAATACCACATCGCTGCTCCACCAATCAAATAAGGAATAAGACTGTGTACTTTTCTTCGGTTCAGGATAAATAAACCACCCATAATAGCAAAAGCGATAAATAAATTTAGATAAGCAATAGTGTCCGTGTAAAATATGGCAATTACCATAATAGCGCCTAAATCATCGATTACGGCAAGCGCAGTCAGGAATACTTTCAAAGATGTAGGAACACGATTTCCTAAAAGTGACAGGATTCCAATAGCAAAAGCAATATCTGTCGCCATAGGGATTCCGGCTCCATTTTGTGTGATAGTTCCAAAATTAAACAGTAAAAAGATTCCGGCAGGAACAACCATTCCGCCCAAGGCTCCAAAAATAGGTAAAGCCGCATTTTTTATACTGGATAGTTCTCCTTGATACATTTCACGTTCTAATTCTAAACCAATGAGTAGAAAAAAGATAGCCATTAAACCGTCATTGATCCAATGTGTTATGGAATGGCTGCCAATATTGGTTTCCCAAAATGCAATATATTCGGTTTGAACGGGAGAATTGGCTAATAAAAGAGAGAGTGTTGTTACAAAAAGTAATAAGAGTCCACCGGCTTTTTCGCTTTCGAAAAAAGCGTTGAATGTTTTCGTTAATTTCATTTTTCGGTTTTCATTTATTATAAGCATACGATTTATAATAAAAATTGAGAATGCTAATTTACGATTTTATGAGCTAATTTTCTTTGATAAAACAATAAACCGTAATTTTTTTGTTAATTTGAAGTATTAAAAAAGTACATTTTATGGACATCAAAATCCTTCATATCGATAGCAATAATTCCTTACTTTGGGATCAATTGCAGCATTCTGGATTTATAAATCACAGCGATTTCACCTCGTCAAAAGAGGAAATTGAAGCCAAAATTCAAGAGTATCAGGGTATTGTTATCCGAAGCCGTTTCAAGATTGACAAAACATTTTTGGACAAAGCCACTAATTTACAATTCATTGCGCGCGTTGGAGCCGGATTAGAAAGTATCGATTGCGACTATGCAGCATCCAAAAACATTACGCTTATCGCTGCTCCGGAAGGAAATCGAAATGCTGTTGCCGAACATACATTGGGAATGATTTTATCCCTTTTTAATAAATTGAATGAAGCAGATAGTGAGATACGCTCCGGACATTGGAACCGTGAAAGCAACCGCGGTCATGAACTCGACGGAAAAATAGTTGGGATTATAGGTTACGGAAACATGGGAAAATCATTTGCTAAGAAACTCCGTGGTTTTGATGTTGAAGTCCTTTGTTATGATATTCAGGTAAATGTAGGCGATGTCAATGCAAAGCAGGTTTCATTAGCAGAATTCCAGCAAAAAGTAGATGTAGTAAGCCTGCATATTCCTTGGACTCCTGAAACCGATAAAATGGTTGACAGTGATTTTATCAATGGATTTGCAAAACCATTTTGGATCATAAATACCTCTCGTGGTAATAATATTGTCACTGCCGATTTGGTTGCCGCTATGCAATCCGGTAAAATTCTCGGAGCTGGTTTAGATGTTTTGGAATACGAGAAGTTGTCATTCGAAACCCTTTTTCACGATAAAAATACTCCCGAAGCTTTTCAATATTTGTTGAAAGCTAAGAATGTGATTCTGAGTCCGCATATTGCCGGCTGGACATTCGAAAGCCATGAACGATTGGCGCAAGTCATTGTAGATAAAATAAAAGCAAAATATTTTGGTCAAGCCAAAGTTGCCGAGTCGGAGAAACGCGTCACGGGAATTGGGGGTTTCTTTTTTAAATCAAAAAATCCAAAAGAACTGGTTGCTTGGTACGGAAAACATTTAGGTTTAAAAACGGATCAATATGGCTCCACTTTTTGGTGGAAAGACAAAGAGGGGAATGATTGTTCTACCCAATGGTCACCATTTGCAGATGATACTGCATATTTTGCTCCAAGCGAAAAACAGTTCATGCAAAACTTTAGAGTAGATGATTTAGAAAAATTATTACAAAAATTATCGGATGAAGGTGTAACAATTGTGGGTGATATGGAGACTTATGAGTATGGAAAATTTGGCTGGATTTTGGATAGCGAAGGAAATAAGATAGAACTTTGGGAACCAATAGATACTGCATTTCAATAAAATTTTAATTTCAATATTTTAACTAACTTAAATTTAACCTAACCAAACCAAAATGGAAGAAATCGTACAAGAAACTTGGAACACTCCAAGGAAACCCATTCCAGTATTTAAAGTAGATCCAGTATTAGTATTAATTTTTGGGTTTTTAACCTGTGGATTGTATTTAATTTATTGGAATATTAAAGTTGCAGAAGTTTTTAATGCTGTTTCTGAGCGAGAAGTTATCTCACAACCTATCGCCATATTTGCGGGCTGTTGTTATCCTGTAAATATTTATTTCTTTTATTTAGCAGGCAGAGACGGACTTCCGGATGTGTATAGTAGATCAGGTTCAGCTCAAAAAGACGATACGGTTTTGCTGCTTATTTTAGGGCTTTTCTTTCCAATGATTGCCGCAATGATAGTTCAAAATGACATCAATAAATTATACAATTAATAGTAAAGATAAACGTAAAATTTACGGAATTATAGGCGCTGTTCTCACGTTGATGATTCCGTTTTTTTTAATGTTTACTAATGGTGATAATCATCTTGAGACTGATCAGTCTATGTGTCCTTTCAAAATGATTACAGGCTTTCCATGTCCCGGTTGTGGAATTACAAAGTCATTGGTTTATTTTTATCAGGGGAATTTTTACAAGAGCATAAGCTATCATATTTTAGGTCCTTTTGTGATTACATTTAGTGTTGTCAGCATTGTTATACTGTCTATGGAATTAATTACTAAAAAAGAGTATTTTAATGCTGTTATGTACAATAAAAGACTAGCTTATGGTTTGGGTGTTTTTCTTGTTGGATATCATCTCATAAGATTAATTTTCTTTATAAAAAACAATTCTTTAGATTCTATTTTGAAAGAGTCCATCTGGAGATAAATTAATTTATATAAAAAATCCCGTCTCGTCTTTTTAGGACGAGACGGGATTTTTTATATCTAGTGGTTACTAGTCTTCTTTGTCATTTAATTTTCGTTCCAGTTCAGCCTGAAATTCTTCCATTACGGGCTTCATGGTGCTTTCCGGAATATCTGCAATTCTGATATACATTAATCCATCTACAGCATTATTAAACAGCGGATCCACATTAAAAGCAACCACTTTTGCGTTTTGTTTGATGTATTTTTTAATCAAAACCGGTAAACGCAAACTTCCTGGTTCCAATTCGTCAATAATTTTATCAAACTTATTCAAATCCGATTCGGTTTCGTTAAAAATGAAATCTTTGTCGGCATCTTTTAGTTTTACTTTATAGGCTTTCTTGGGGTGAATGTATTGTGCTATGTAAGGATCGTAATAATTGGATTTCATGAATTCAATCATCAGTGATTTTGAAAAATCTGAAAATTGATTACTGATACTCACACCCCCCAGTAGAAATTTATGTTCTGGGTAACGTAACGTAGTATGCATAATTCCTTTCCAAAGAAGAAAAAGAGGCATTGGTTTTTGTTGGTATTCTTTGATGATGAAAGCGCGACCCATTTCTATGGATTTGTGCATCATATCATATAGTTCGGGTTCAAATCGGAATAAGTCGTTGAGGTAGAAACCATTTATTCCATACTTTGGATAAATTTCTGAACCCAAGCCCATTCGGTATGCACCAGCAATTTTATGGGCTTCATTATCCCACAAAAAAAGATGATGGTAATATTGGTCGTGTTTGTCTAAATCAATAGGTTCGTTTGTTCCTTCTCCTACTTCTCTGAAAGTGATTTCTCGAAGACGGCCAATTTCATGTAGGATATTAGGAATTTTAGATGCTCTTGCAAAGAAAACTTCGTAATTTTTACTTTGTAAAAGTCGGCAATCCGTGCTGCGTAATGCATCTACTTCCTTAATCATTTTGTCCTGACTTGCGGCAGTAACAATTTTCTTTGGGCTTTTAGGAATTTTTAAAGTGGGTGTTGGTAAAAAGTTGCTTTCTTTTTCGAAAGGATTAGCTAACATGTAGGTTTTCTTTCTTAAAAATTCCGAATATTCCTCAATAGTTGCATGTTCGTTTTGTTCGCTTACAGAAATTGGTTTACCAATACGGACTTTAATCACCCGTCGTTTCTGGCTGAACACTTCCGAAGGTAGTTTTGCTGTTCTAAAAGTACTGCTTATTTTAGACAGCAAATAAAACAATCGGCTATTTTTTGCATGAAAATAAATTGGGACAACAGGAACTTGGGCTTTTCTAATGACTTTAATTGCACCTTCTTCCCAAGGTTTATCCACCATCAATTTTCCATCTTTGTAAGTAGAAACTTCTCCGGCAGGAAACATTCCTAATGGTTTCCCATCGCTTAAATGACGTAGAGTTTCTTTAATTCCCACTACGCTTGATTTGGCATCCTTATGATTTTCAAAAGGATTTACTGGCATGATGTATTTCTTGAGAGGGGCAATACGATGCAAAAGAAAATTGGCTATTATTTTGAAATTTGGCTCTCTTTCAAGCATTAGTTTCAATAATAAAACACCATCAATACCTCCCAGAGGATGATTTGAAATGGTGATATAAGCGCCTTCTTTTGGTAAACGTTTTAAATCTTCTTCCGGAATTTCGAATTTTATTTGTAAGTCATCTAATATCCCATTTAAAAACGCAACATCTTTTAACTGTTTATTTCTGTCGTACACTTTGTTTAAGGTCGAGATTTTTAGCACCTTCATCAGCATCCAGCCAGAAAAAGTCCCCAGAACTCCGTACTTGTCTGCATTTATTGCTTTTGCAACTTCTTTCGCGGTTACTAAACCCATGTATCTTTTGTTTTTTTAGAGCAAGAAACAAAGATAGCAAAAAACTCCATTTTCTCTATTTTTCTGAATCAAACTTCTAGTTTTTTGTTACATTTGAAACCCACATCTTAACAATATAATTTTTTCCGAGAAAATAAAAAAGTGGGTTCCTGATAACTGCAGGCAAAAAATAGTTTTTCGGAAGAAATTCAAATTTTTTTTTAATGAGAATTATTTCATACAACGTAAACGGAATCAGAGCCGCCATTTCAAAAGGATTTATCGACTGGTTGCAACACGCAAATCCGGACATTATTTGTCTTCAGGAAATTAAGGCAACCGAAGACCAAATCCCAGTCGAAGATATTGCAAAAGCGGGTTATCCGTACCAATATTACTATTCAGCAACCAAAAAAGGATATAGTGGCGTAGCGATTCTATCGAAAATCAAACCCAATAATGTCGTTCACGGAACCGGAATTCACTACATGGATTTCGAAGGAAGAAACCTCCGCGCTGATTTTGATGGATTTTCAGTGATGAGTTTGTACTTGCCATCAGGGACAAATATCGATCGATTGGACCATAAATTCATGTTCATGGATGATTTTCAAACCTACATCAACGAACTTAAAAAAGATACGCCAAACCTAATTATCTGCGGTGATTATAATATTTGCCATGAGGCAATTGACATTCACGATCCAATCCGAAACAAAAATGTTTCCGGATTTTTGCCGCAAGAAAGAGCCTGGCTCGATGGATTTATGAAGTCTGGATTTGTCGATAGTTTTCGCCATTTCAACAACGAGCCGCACCAATATTCGTGGTGGAGTTACCGTGCCGGAGCCAGAGGAAACAACAAGGGTTGGCGCATCGATTATAATTTAGTCAGCGATTCTTTAAAACATAAATTAAAAAGAGCCGTTATTTTATCAGATGCCGTGCATTCGGATCATTGCCCAATTTTGGTAGAAATAGAGTAATCTAGAGCAATTTCCCGTCTCGTCCTAAAGACTAGATTGCAATCTTGTTGTTTTTAAAGAAAAAAGAACAAGGATTTCCACTTTTATCTGGGCTAGGGCATTCGAATACAATTTGAAATTTTTCTTTCAAAACAACATTAGAAACAACATAAATACATACAAAATGATTAAAAGAGTTTCCATCGGATTATTAGTATTGGCGCTTTCAACCTCCTGTGTATCCAAGAAAATATACAACGACTTAGAAAGTAAGTTCACCGATTTAAAAAAAGAAAACAGAAGTTTAGCAGATGAAAATGCCGATTTGCTAAAAGCTAAAAATCAATTAGAATTAGACCGTGACGGCTTAAAAACTGATTTGAGTAAATCCAAAGCCGAACTGGATAAATTGAAAGCTGATTACGCAGCGGCTCAAAATAAATTCAAAGTCTTGCAAGATTCTTACGCCGCTTTAGAAAAAAATAGCGGTGATGCTTTGCAAAGCAACATGAAGAAAAATCGTGATTTACTGGATCAATTAGACGAGAAAGGAAAAGCATTGGCATTAGAACAAGAGCGATTGAGCAAAAGCGCACAACGTTTACAAGAATTAGAAGATTTGATTGCTGCTAAAGAAGCCAGCATGAAAAAACTAAAAGAAACTTTGTCTAAAGCTTTGAACAGTTTTGAAGGAAAAGGATTGACAGTGGAACAAAAAAACGGGAAAGTATATGTTTCTATGGAGAACAAACTACTTTTCAATTCGGGAAGTTGGGCGGTAGGTTCCGAAGGGAAAAAAGCAGTAATTGAAGTTGGAAAAGTTTTGGGTGACAACCCAGATATATCAGTACTCATCGAAGGTCATACGGATGATGATGCTTTCACGGCTTCAGGACCAATTGCGGATAATTGGGATTTATCAACCAAAAGAGCGACAGCAATAGTTGCTATTTTAAGCGAAAACAAGAAAATCAACAAACAAAATTTAACGGCTGCCGGAAGAGGAGAATTCTCCCCATTAGCAAGCAATTCAACTGCAGATGGGAAAGCTAAAAACCGTAGAATCGAAATCATTCTAACGCCAAGATTAGACGAAATTGCCGAAATGTTGAATGAGATAAATTAAAAAAGAAGCAAAGTTTTAAAGCAGCAAAGGTTCAGAGTATATGCTTTGAACCTTTCTGTTTTCTGGTTACGAGATGTTTTGGAAAGCATCCAAAATTAAGAAGTTTCACCATTAAGAAATTAAGAAAATTAAGTTTTGATCCTTAATGAAACTTAATTTCTTAATGGTTAAAAAAAGAACCTTTTCTTATTCGCAAATCTGCTAATTTCATCTTTCGATGGAAGGTTTCGATTGGCGAATTAGCGGTTTTATTTTTTTAAATATCCCGTTTAGTCATAAATAAACGTTTCTCAATTTTCTGTTAACTGTAAATTTAAACCACAAACTAATTTTATCTTTGTTTTCGAAAAATAAAATACAATTTCCTTAAAAATGAAATACACTACTTTACCCAATACTGATATAAAAGTCAGCAAAATTTGCCTTGGAACCATGACTTTTGGGCAACAAAATACGGAAGCTGATGGTCATGCCCAAATGGATTATGCTTTAGAAAACGGAGTTAATTTTTTTGACACTGCCGAAATGTATTCGGTTCCAGCGCGTCAGGAAACTTATGGAAGTACAGAAAAAATTATTGGAACTTGGTTCAAAAAATCAGGAAAAAGAGAAGAAATAGTCTTGGCTTCGAAAATTGCCGGACCCAATCCTAATTTTGGCTACATGAGAGAGAAATTAGATTTCTCACCAGCCAGTATCAAGTTTGCATTGGATAATAGTTTACAACGCTTACAAACGGATTATATTGATGTGTACCAATTGCATTGGCCAGAACGCAAAACCAATTATTTTGGACAACGAGGTTTCAAAGTGCAGGATGATGCTTGGGAAGATAACATTCACAATGTATTGGAAACGTTGGACGGTTTTGTCAAAGAAGGAAAAATAAACCACATCGGACTTTCAAATGAAAATCCATGGGGAATCATGCGTTTTCTAGAGGAAAGCAAATACAACAATTTACCAAGAGTAAAAACGATTCAAAATCCATATTCGTTATTGAACAGACTTTTTGAAAACGGTTCGGCCGAGGTCTGCCTTAGGGAAAATGTGGGTTTATTGGCGTATTCGCCAATGGCTTTTGGAGTTTTGTCCGGTAAATTCCTTACTGGTGAAGCGCATCCAAATGCCAGAATTAAGTTGTTTCCGCAGTATTCCAGATACAACAGCGCACAATGTACTGAAGCTACAAGATTGTATCAGGAAATCGCCAAGAAAAATGGACTGACTTTAACGGAATTGTCTTTGGGATTTATAGAACAACAGCCGTTTGTAACCAGCACGATTATTGGCGCGACAACATTGGAACAATTAAAAGAAAATATTGATACGATTCAAGTGTCACTTTCGGATGAAATTCTAAAAGCAATTGATGAAGTGCAAGCCGTGATTCCTGATCCGGCACCGTAAAGTAATAAACCCTATCACAGTTCAAAACTCTGATAGGGTTGTTTTTAATTAAAGATCAAATTCTTCGTCAACGGATAAAGAATCCACTTTTATTTGCGTTGAATCTTGTACTTTGAATTTGATAAAAGATTTCGCAGGTCCTGAAATTAGTATGGGTAAGGATTTGTAAATAGTGTCTTCTGGAGTCAAAAGTCCTCTTCGAAACATGATATTCGTTAGAAAAGATTCTTGTTTTACTGCAAAATCTTTCAACATCCCTTGATCGTTGAATTGGTACATGAATTTCTTGGGACTTGGAATAATTCGGGCGAGATATAAGCATTCGTTCAGCGATAATTCCGAAGGTGTTTTTTGGAAATAAAACTGACTTGCTTCACCAATACCATATACATTTGGTCCCCATTCGATAATATTAAAATATACTTCGAGCATGCGTTCCTTGCTCACAATTCGGTTGTTTTCCAGAATGTAAACCAATAAAATTTCCTCCAGTTTGCGGGATACGGTTTTCTCTCGACTCAGAAAAGCATTCTTTACTAATTGCATGCTGATCGTGCTGGCGCCACGGGAAAACTTTTTGGTTCTTATGTTTTTGACTATGGATTGTTTGAAAGCCTCGCTGATAAAACCACGATGCGAAAAGAAAGAAGGATCTTCTGTAGTTAAAACGGATTTTCTTAAATACGGTGAAATTTGGTCTAATGGCGTATAATTTGGATTGGCAGAACCAACTAAAATAGGACGTTGCAACACATTTTTTATAAGTGCGCGATACACAAATTCTCCATTGAGTTTGTTGAGATTCGCTTCGCCGTATTTTGTAATTTTCAGATTTTCTTTCTTCAATTTACTGTCAAAAACCAGCTGATTCGGTTTGTTTTGGTTGAAGGCAAAATCCAATTTGTAATCAAAAGTACCGCTCGCTTCCATTCCTTGAAAGTGGGTGAATAAACCGTCAGGTAGCGAGGTGATAAAGTCCTGCGCTTTCATTTTTGGAATAGTAACCTTGAGTTTGTAAATCGTATCTTTTTCCGTTTCGTAAGCTACGTAAGGATGAAATTTTATCTTGTTCAACTGAACTGTTGAGCTGCTGTCAATCGAAATAAAATCAGAACCCAATAAGAATCGATAATCAAATTTGGCATTCTTAAGAATAACATCTTTGCTGGCAATTTTCGGGTGGTTGAGTTTTAAATTGGCAATAGCCATAAAGCCATCAATATGCAATTCGTCGCCATCTCTATCTATGTTTTGAATATTCAATCGAATAGAGTCAAAGCTTGATTTCAGGTTGAAACGCTCGTCTAAATAAGGCATTTGGATGGCACCCGAATCAATATTGACGAAACGGATATCGGCTTTTTTGTTTCTTGGATCAGCAAACCCTTTGATTCTCCACCGTTGTGAAATAGTATTGGTCTGAACTTGAATGGATGTTTCTAGTTGTTTGTTGACCAATCGCAGTTTTTGGAAATTAATGGTTGCTTTTTTACCGTTATCGTTGAGTCGAAAAGAAAGATTGTCCAAGATCATATCCGTAGGGACTAAATTCAGTGCTTTTGAGATTATTCTGTAGGCAAACTGTGCGTAATCTCTTTTCTCGTCGCTTATTTCCGTTTGGTTGTCTTTTTTTAGAAAAGCATCAAAATTCCTCAATTTTCCTTTTTTTACTAACTGGACAAAACCGTTCTGGACTTCTAAAGTTCCAAGTTGAACATCTCCCGTTATGAGATGCCATAAATTGACGCTGGTTTTTAGTTTTTGGATTTTAAAAAGCGTGTCTCTTTTTTTTGGAACCAGTATTATTTCGGTAAGATTCAAACCCGATAATCCGTCAAAAGAAGCTTTTTTTATCGTAAAAGAGCTGTTGTAATCCACTTCCATTTCATTAGAAACTTTTGCTATTGTTTGTTGTAAAACGGCATCTCGAAAGATATAAAAAGCAATAATTAAAGTGACAAATAACACAAAAAGTATTTTTGCTGCTAGAATTAATTTTTGTTTTCCGGTTTTCATAAACAGTTTAATAAGTAATACAATCTAAAATACAATGCGTTTGGAATCTCGGCCATAAAGAAAAGGAAAATAATACTAAGGGAAAGATTTTTATGGTTTTCTTTAGAATATTGATTGAGGAAAATGATTTTTTAAATAAAAAAACTACAACCATAAAGCGTTGTAGTTTTTAAATTATTACGTAGCAGCTAAATTTGCTTTAGGGTTTTGGTTCTTTATATTCAAAAGGGTTGTAAAAGCGTCTTACTTTTTCCACAATCTGGTTTAAGGTCATTTTATCCGCTGTTTCTACGACTTTTAGTTTTCCGGGTTCAATTAAATGATCCGTCATTAATTTTTGTTCCAGTTTAGTTTTGGTTTGTGCGGGACCAAAAACAATAAGTTCATCCGATTTTTTGACATAAGACAGCACTGATTTTATAAAATAATTCAGCTCTTGTTTTTTTCGGTCGTCAAATTTTTTGTCGCTATTGCCATGATGAAGTCCTGAGAAAGTTCCTTTATTACCTTCGTCATTATGATGTACGCTGTTTTCAACCTCAGAATCTATTTCGGTAATTTTTTCTGTATCACCATCAAGAGCAACAATTATTGCTTTTGAGGAGTCTATCCAAATGCCAGTTTGTCTTTTCATGTCTTTGATATTTTAAATTAAAATAGATTGTTTTTTGCTGTTTTTATTGCAACAGAATCGCGCTTAGTTGACTTATTAGAATGTGTTCTGATTTATTTTTTCCTGAAAATGAAGAAGCGATGGAGTTGGCAGTTTTTAGAATTAAGGCATTAATTTCTGGAGTGAACAAATGTGGGTGTTCTGCTCTGAAAATTTTAAAGTCGGGAAACACTTGTTCCAAATCCCATTCATTGGCGACAAGCCAGTCAAAAACAATCTCAATTTCATAAGCGGTATCGTCGCCAAATTCATTAAAACTATTTTCCAGCGGAAGCCATTCGGTCTTTATTATTTGTTTCAGTTTGTTGATTTCTTCTGTACGAATGGTTTTGTCTATGGCCGCAATAGAATAGAACACTTTGCCTAAGTGTTCATATAAATGAGTCATAGTTTGGTGTGAAGGTTTCATTTTTATTTTCGTAAAGTGTTGTTAGACACAAAGTTACGAAAAATAATGAATTCCTTTGCTGCTTTTTCTTTTTAATTGAAATAAACAAAAATATAATTATTTGATTTTCAGTTTTTAACAAAAAAAGAGGAAGCCTTTTTTAGTGACTTCCTCTTTTTTGCAGCGGCAGAAAAATTATTTTTTCGAATATTCTTTGTCTAAAAATAAGTATCGGGCGTCGTTCTCTGCTCGTACTGATTTTGAGACTAAATCGATAATCATGATTTCGGGTTTTTCTTCATTTTTTGACATTGGCCAAACCGGAAGTTTATCACTATTTGGATTTCCAGTTTTAATAAAGTTGGCAAAATAATTCAGCATCGTTTCTGAAACTGCATAATCAGATTCTGTCCAGGCATAGTCTTTATTTCCGGCTAAATTACCCATTGCATATTCGATTTCGGCAGAGTGTACTGCTCCTTTTGGTATTGGTGCTTTTGGAGTGTTTGAATTCTTTTTGATGACACCGCCAGCAAGGCCAGCTTCAAGACTATTGTCTCGCATTTTTGGTCTAGGATGTGTGTAATAATAGCGATATACTGGTTGCGTGCTGTTTTTTCGATGCAAATCAAACCATTTCCAGGTGCTGTAGGCGATAAAACGGTCACCCGATAAATCGGTGGCGGATTGCTCTGTTACTTCCAGAGTTCCTGTTGGATATAATTTCAATACTTCATCGGCTTTTTTGCCATACAATTCTTTTACTTTTTGAATATAGGTTTCATTACTGATGTCTTTTCCGGCTGTCAATGCTCTGTAAGTCATTTCTTCGGAGTTCCATCCTAATAATAGAGGAATCATAGCTTGTTGTTTGGCTTCAAAAGTTTCAGGTAGTGTTTTGGTTAAAAAATAACCGTCAATGGTAGTTTTAAAAACGCCTAAACTGCTTCCTAACGATTTTTGGTAAAGTTCTAACGTAGACATTTCACGAAGATTTTTTAAGGAAGTTGCTCCGATTTTTTGGGCATATTCAAGGCCTGTTTTTTCGGCTTCGGCCAAAGGAACCGGTGCTAATGTTGGGAATATTGAACCACCGCTTTCGCCAATAGCTCCTGCAATAATTCCTTTTGATAAAGGAGAAGCCATTTGTGCACTTACGGCAATAGAACCCGCTGATTCTCCTGCAATAGTTACGCGTTTTGGGTCACCTCCGAATTTTGAAATATTGGCTTGTACCCATTTTAAAGCAGCATTTTGATCTAATAATCCGTAGTTTCCAGATGCACGATTCGGTGATTCTTTGGTCAGTTCCGGATGGGAGAAAAATCCCCAGATTCCCAATCGATAGTTTACGGTTAGGGTTACTATTCCTTTTTTTGCCATATTCTCACCATCATAACGACTTTCTGAGCCATCGCCTGCAGCAAAACCACCACCGTAGAAATACACTAAAACCGGTAATTTTTCATTGGCAGATTTAGCAGGAGACCAAACGTTCAGGTACAAACAATCTTCGCTCATGCCATCACTTCTAAAACCCATATCGCCAAAAACATTAGATTGAATGGCTCGTGGTCCAAATTTTTTGGTTTGTTTTACTCCAGTCCAATTGGTTAAAGGTTGAGGCGCTTTCCATCGTAAATCACCTACTGGTGGTTGTGCAAACGGAATTCCTTTGAAACTTTGAATGTTTGTCTTTATGTCAAATTCTCCTTCAATAGTTCCGTTAGCAATAGTGAGTTGAACGGGGAAAGCATTTTGATTTTCGGCTTGTTGCGCTTCCGAAAAGAAAGGAATGAGCAACAGCAGTATTCCGATACAGTTTGTTTTTAGATTCATAGTGTATTATTTTATTTGTTTTTTTGACATTATATTTATCCAAATAGTTCACTCGCCACATCTTCAATTTTGGCTACCAATCGTATTTTGATTCCGGTATTTTTCAATGCAATTTTATTGTATTTGGATACGAAAATGGTCGAAAAACCTAATTTTTCTGCTTCCTGAATGCGTTGATCCACACGGTTTACCGGACGTATTTCGCCTGAAAGTCCCACTTCGCCGGCAAAGCAAAAATCTTTATTGACTGCAATATCTTCATTCGAGGATAAAATGGCGGCTACAACAGCCAAATCTATCGCCGGATCATCTACTGAAATTCCTCCCGTCACGTTCAGGAAAACATCTTTGGCGCCAAGCCTGAAACCGGCTCTTTTCTCTAAAACGGCCAGAATCATATTGAGTCTTTTCGCATTATAACCCGTCGTGCTGCGTTGCGGTGTTCCGTAAACTGCGGTGCTTACCAAGGCTTGGATTTCAATCATCAACGGGCGCATGCCTTCTAATGTTGACGCAATTGCAGTTCCGGATAATTCTTCATCTTTGTGTGAAATCAATATTTCGGATGGATTCGAAACTTCTCGCAATCCATTGCCTAACATTTCATAAATACCAATTTCGGCAGTGGAACCAAAACGGTTTTTTAACGAACGTAAAATGCGGTATACGTGGTTTCTGTCGCCTTCAAATTGTAAAACCGTATCGACCATGTGTTCCAGGATTTTTGGCCCTGCAATGTTTCCATCTTTGGTAATATGACCAATCAGAATTACGGGAATATTGGTTTCTTTGGCAAACTTGATCAGTTCGGCTGTGGTTTCTCTAATTTGAGAAATACTGCCGGGAGTGGATTCAATATAATCCGTATGCAAGGTTTGAATGGAATCGATAATCACGATTTCCGGTTCAATGGCTTCAATTTGCTTGAAGATATTTTGGGTTTTGGTTTCAGTAAGAATATAGCAATTGTCACCGCTTGGCGTGATTCTTTCGGCACGCATCTTTATTTGTTTCTGACTTTCTTCGCCCGAAACATATAAGGTTTTATAGGGTAACTTTAAGGATATTTGAAGTAAAAGCGTGCTTTTTCCAATGCCGGGTTCACCACCCAAAAGAATCAAGGAACCAGGAACGATTCCGCCACCCAATACGCGATTAAGTTCGGCGTCTGTAGTGTCCATTCGAATTTCCTGAGCCGAATCAATTTCGTCTATTCGTAACGGTTTCGGTGCTTTACTGCTGGTAGTAGTTTCGCTTTTCCAAGCTGTTTTTTCCTGTTTTTGGATAATTTCTTCCGCAATGGTATTCCATTCTTTACAAGAATTGCATTGTCCTTGCCATTTTGCATATTGTGCGCCACAGTTTTGGCAAAAAAAAGTTGTTTTTACTTTCGACATTATTTTTTTGGTGTTTGGCTTGTCATGTCATCGTATTTTTCCATCATCATGTTTTTTGTAAGGTCGCCAATTTCCTCTAATTGAGAAGCACTTTGATAGCGTTTTGCCGCTTTTTTCGGGTCGCCCATTTTCTCATACATTAAACCCATTTCATAATCGGCAAGCATTGACTTTGGATAATTTTTATTGGCAATTTCAGCTAATTTATCCAATTCAGGATAGGCTTTATTTTTTAGGATTGCCGCTTCAATGGCTTTGAAATCGTTTACACGAATAGGTATTTTTAAACCTAAACTTTTGGACAAAGCAGCATATTTATTGGTCAAATAATCAACATAACCGGATTGTAACACAGCAATTTTTTCGCTGTATTCAGTAGATGAAATGGGTTTGTAAGCATCAAAAAATTGGTATAAGGCATTTGGAATCGAGTACAGTACAAGCGAATAGTGTGATGCGCCTTTAAAATTATCAAACTTGTAATTTAATTCAGGATTAGCAACTTGTTTTATGTTCTCGTCCAGTTTTTTGATAGACTCTTGAATTTTTTTTATATCGCCATCTCCATTGGATTGATAATAAAAAATAGGTTGTTTTATATTTGAAAGTTTTTCTGGAATGATATTTTCCATTTCAGGAGCCAGTTCCGGGCTTAATGAAATATATCCATTGAATATAGGATTGTCTTTGTACAGAAAAAAGTTTAAAAATCCCGCCGTAGTGTCGTGTCCTGCAATGATTCGAAATGGTGCAACTGGGTATTTTTTTTCGATATAAGGAAGTAACTCGGCGCCAATAAACTCAAAGAATTTTGCGCCTTTTCCGGAAGGAACTCCATCTGCTTCATCATAAGTGCTGTCGTCAAAGCGTTCGTTATTTTTGTTTTGGCTTATGCCAACGACAATCATTTCGGGTAGATCATCCCAATAAGCACCGTAATTCAAAGCACCGTAAAATGGGTCAAATAAGTAATCGCCATCGAGTAAAATAAGTATCGGATACTTTTTATTTGGGTTTTTTTCGAAAGAAGGCGGAAGTCCAATTGTGATTTCACGGCTTTCGCCCAAAGCGTTTGAATCGAATGGTATGATGGTTTTTTGTGAAAATGCTGTAATAGAGAAGAATAAGAATAGTAGTAGTTGTTTCATAATGTGGAGCGTTTAGAAATTGAAGTACACCTAAATAAGACAGCAATATAATACTTTATTTACTTTTATTTTAAAAACAAGAAAAGTTAAGGCACCAGAATTGCACTTGCTTTTTAGAAAAATAAATAGGATTTAGGGAGTTGAAAAATGCGCTAAACAAAAAACAATTGAATATCTGATTTTGAGTTAAGTAAATCAGATATTCAGTGTCTAGTGAAGTTAAATACTTTTACTTTGAGTTATAAAATAAGGAATTTATCTTTTTCAAAAAGTATATCAGTACGTATTTGTTCTTTGAAGAATTAGGTCAAAGAATTGTCATTTTCGTTAGGGAAAATAATCCACGGTTTGAAGGCTTTTGCTTCTTCAAATTCTAGTATTGCATACGAAATAATGATAATAATATCATCTCTTTGTACTTTTCTGGCTGCTGGACCATTTAAGGTTATGATGCCTGAGTTTTTTTCGCCTTTGATGGCGTAGGTGTCAAAGCGTTCGCCATTGTTGATGTTTACGATGAATACTCTTTCTCCTTCAATGATATTGGAGGCTTCCAGTAAAGCTTCATCTATGGTAATGCTACCGATATAATTTAAATCGGCGCCAGTTACTTTTACTCGGTGTATTTTTGATTTTACGACTTGAATTTGCATGCTACAAAAGTAAATTAATTTAATGAAATGGTATCAATCAATCGAATATTATTGACAAGTACCGCAATGAACGCACGGTATTTTTTATTTTTATTTTTTCGGGTACAAGGTAAAAGTGTTGCTTCATCGGCAATTACAAAATATTCCAATGTGAAGCGCGTGTTCTTGCTGAATGATTTTTGAACCCATTCTGAAATAGCGGTGGTGCTATTAGTCGCAAATTTTTCTTTTACAGCGGTTAATGTTTTATAAATAATTGCCGCTTCGTTTCTTTCCTCTGTTGACAAGCGTTCGTTTCTGGAACTCATAGCAAGATTGTTGGATTCTCTGTATATAGGACAGCCAATTACGTTTACTTGTAGGTGGTTTTTAGCTACCATTTTTTTGACAATTTGTAATTGTTGAAAATCTTTTTCACCAAAATACGCGTTTGTTGGTTCTATTATTTGAAACAGACGTTTTACAATTGTGCCGACTCCATTAAAATGACCAGGTCTGAATTTGCCTTCCATTTGATTTTCAAGACCGTCAAAATCGAAAGATTGAGAAAGAGGTTTCCCATCATAAATGTCTTCAACTGATGGTGCGTATAGAATTATATTTGGATTTAAAGCCGTAAGTTTTTTTACGTCTTCTTCTAATGTTCGGGGGTATTTTGCTAAATCTTCGGGATTGTTAAATTGTGTTGGATTTACAAAAATACTTACGACAGTATTTTCATTCTCGAGCAATGATTTTTGCATTAATGCCAAATGACCTTGATGTAAAGCGCCCATGGTAGGAACAAATCCAATAGTGGATTGGACGGTTTTTATTGATTTCAAATAGTCGATTAAAGATGCTTTTCCGTAGAAAATATGCATGGCAGTATTATTAAAATTAAATGCAAACTTACTATTTTAGTTAATAACTGCATAAAATTTTGTAATTTTGCGTGGTTTTTATTGCCAATAAATTAAGTAAATTACAATATGAAAGATAAGAGGATATTATATGTATCATCTGAAGTGGTGCCTTATCTCGCTGAAAATGAGGTCTCTTTAATGTCTTACGACGTGCCGAAAATGATTAATGATCAAGGTGGACAGATAAGAATTTTTATGCCAAGGTATGGAAATATTAACGAGAGAAGACATCAATTGCACGAAGTAATTAGACTTTCGGGGATGAATTTGGTAGTAAACGACTTGGATATGCCCTTGATTATAAAAGTGGCTTCCATACCAAAAGAAAGAATACAAGTTTACTTTATTGATAATGATGAGTATTTTAAAAGGAAAGCCACATTTGCTGACGAAGAAGGTGTGATGTATCCTGACAATGATGAACGTGCCATTTTCTTTGCAAAAGGAGTTGTTGAAACGGTAAAAAAACTCAATTGGGTTCCTGATATTATTCACGTTCATGGATGGATGGCTGCGATGTTGCCTATTTACATGAAGCATTTTTACAAAA
This sequence comes from Flavobacterium algoritolerans, assembly GCF_030010385.1. NCBI lineage: Bacteria > Pseudomonadati > Bacteroidota > Flavobacteriia > Flavobacteriales > Flavobacteriaceae > Flavobacterium > Flavobacterium algoritolerans. The sequence goes on from NZ_JASCRZ010000001.1 coordinate 1,179,509, forward strand.
ATGAAGCCTTGTTTTCTGAGACAAAGATTGTCACTTCGGTTTACAGTCAGTCTTTTGATGGGACTTTAGATGTTGAAATGATTAATAAAGTGAAATTTGACGGTGTTCCTGATGATGCGATTTCAGATTTGGAAGTTCCAGACTATGAAAACATCATTAAGGCTACTATTAAACATTCTGATGCGGTGATTATAGCATCAGAAAACCTATCTCCAAGTTTAACAAAATTTATAGAATCTTCAGGAAAACCTTTTTTACCTTTCGCACCGAAAGATGCATTCGCGGAAGCGTATACTAATTTCTATAGAAACGAGGTTCTTTAAATTAAACTTTTTTATTAAATATGTACAATAATTCTTTTTTTAAGAAAATTCTGGTAGTTGCGAGTGTTGTTTTTTTATATTCCTGTGATAAAGATTATAATGAAATTGGAGGTGATTTAATTGGTGAAAACAATTTTGATCTCAAAAAAGAAACGTACAATGTTTTAGCTTACAATCAAAAAACGGGTCCTATACAATCAAATGATCTTGTGGTAAATCCTTTGGGAATTTATAACAATCCAAATTTTGGTGAAACAACGGCCAATTTTGGTACACAATTGACTTTGTCTGCAACCCTAACAACAATAAGTACGAGCCCTTATATTGAAAGTGTAGTTTTGACAATCCCATATTATTATGATGCGTCAAAAACGGTTACAAAAACTGATGGTAGTCATGATTATGTGTTAGATTCTATATACGGACCTGATAAGGCTGAGATGAAACTAAGTGTTTATGAGTCTGGATATTATATGAGAGATGCAGATCCCATTGGTGGGTTTTTGCAGCCTCAAAAATATTTCACAAATCAAAATGCTGAATTTGATAATGTTAAAAAACCAAATCGTTTGAATGACGACTCTAATTTAGCTCAAAACGATAAGTTTTTCTTTGATCCAGCAGAGCATGTAGTTACTACAACCGATTCAATTACAAAAGTAGTTACGACTACAAGAACTCCTCCGGGAATGCAATTGAATTTGAATAAGGGTTATTTTAAAACAAGAATAATTGATGCTGTTGGAGCTGGAAATTTGGCTACAAATGATGTTTTCAAAGAGTACTTCAGGGGACTTTATTTTAAAATGGAAAAATCAGGAAGTAGTGCCGGGAATTTAGCAATGTTAAATTTTAAGGCGGGAAAAATTACTATAAAATATAATGAGGATTTGTCAACAACAACTAGTGGTGTTACTACAATTACACGAGTTAAAAAAACTATAGTTTTAGACATGACAGGAAATTCAGTGAGTTTGTTGAATACTGATTTTTCGGGTAGTGGACTTGCTTATAATGCTTTGCCAAATACTGGAAATACAGCCGAAGGTGATGACAAATTATATTTAAAAGGTGGTGAAGGATCTGTGGCAGTGATAAGTCTTTTTAATACTCCGGGTGAATTAGAAGCTATCAGGAATAGTGGATGGTTAATTAATGAAGCTAATTTAGTTTTTCATATTGACGCTGCTGCTATGGCTGCTAATTATGAGCCACAAAGAGTTTATTTATATGATTTTAATAATAACCGACCTATTGTTGATTATTATTCAGATGCAACAACAAATAGTATTGATGTTAAAAAATCAAAAGTCATTTTTGATGGTAATATAAATACAAATGCTACTAGTAAAAGAGGAGTTACGTATAAAATTAGGGTTACAAATCAAATAAGGAATCTTGTTAAATATAAAGATTCAACCAATGTTAAATTGGGATTAGTAGTTACAGAAGATATTGCAACTATAGCTTCTCACAAATTAAGGACTCCAAATGCTTTTATTTCTGGAGCGCCAAAATCATCTGTAATGAATCCTTTAGGAACGATTTTATTTGGAGGTAAATCCACGGTTCCTGAGGATAAGAGATTGAAGCTTGAAATTTATTATACAAAACCTAATTAAAAAACTATGTGTGGAATCGTTGGATATATCGGTTATAGAGAAGCTTATCCTATAGTAATAAAAGGATTAAAAAGACTTGAATATAGAGGTTATGATAGTGCTGGTGTAATGTTGTATGACGGTGAAGAACTAAAACTTTGTAAGACAAAAGGGAAGGTTTCTGATCTTGAGGCGAAGGCTGCAGAAGCAATTACAAAAACTGGGACTATAGGAATAGGGCATACGCGTTGGGCAACTCACGGTGTTCCTAACGACGTAAATTCACATCCTCATCTTTCTAATTCAGGGGATTTGGCAATAATTCACAATGGGATTATTGAAAATTATGCGCCTTTAAAAGAAGAACTAATAAAACGTGGGTATGTTTTTCATTCAGATACAGATACTGAGGTATTGGTAAATCTTATTGAAGAGGTGCAAAAAAAAGAGAATTTAAAACTAGGGAAAGCAGTTCAAATAGCTTTGAATCAAGTAGTGGGAGCGTATGCAATTGCTGTTTTTGATAAAAAGACTCCTAACGAGATTGTTGCTGCTAGACTAGGAAGTCCATTGGCTATTGGTGTAGGTGAAGGAGAGTTTTTTATTGCTTCAGATGCTTCACCTTTTATAGAATATACTTCTAATGCTATCTATCTTGAAGATGGTGAAATGGCAAATATTAGATTGCATAAAGCCATGAAAATTAGAAAAATTAAAGATGATTCTTTAGTTGACCCATATATTCAGGAACTTCAAATGAACTTAGAGCAAATAGAAAAAGGTGGTTACGATCATTTTATGCTCAAAGAGATTTATGAACAACCAAGTGTGATAAAAGATACCTATCGCGGAAGACTACATGCTAATGAGGGTATTATTCAAATGGCTGGAGTTGAGGATAATTTAGAGAAATTCCTTAATGCTGATAGAATTATTATTGTGGCTTGCGGAACTTCATGGCATGCAGGTTTAGTTGCAGAGTATGTTTTTGAAGAATTTGCACGTATTCCAGTAGAAGTAGAATATGCTTCGGAGTTTAGATATAGAAATCCAATAATAAACAGTAAAGATGTAGTTATCGCTATCTCACAATCAGGAGAAACAGCAGATACTATGGCTGCCATAAAACTAGCCAAAGAACACGGAGCATTTGTGTTTGGTGTTTGTAATGTAGTGGGTTCTTCTATTTCTAGGGAAACACATGCAGGTGCTTATACACATGCCGGACCTGAAATCGGTGTCGCATCGACTAAAGCTTTTACCACACAAATTACGGTATTGACGATGATAGCTTTGCGTTTGGCGAAGGCCAAAGGAACTTTGTCAAATAGCGATTTTCATACGTATTTGCAAGAATTAGAAATTATTCCAGAGAAGGTGAAAGAAGCTTTAGAGACAAATGAAAAAGCAAAAGAAATTGCTTTGACTTTTAAAGATGCTCTGAACTGTCTTTATTTAGGAAGAGGGTATAACTTTCCTGTAGCTCTAGAAGGCGCTTTGAAGCTTAAAGAGATATCTTATATTCATGCTGAAGGATATCCTGCAGCTGAAATGAAACACGGACCAATTGCATTAATTGATGAACATATGCCAGTGGTTGTCATTGCGCCAAAGCAAGGACACTATGACAAAATTGTAAGTAATATTCAAGAGATTAAATCCAGAAGCGGAAAAATTATTGCCGTTGTAACTAAAGGTGATACACAAGTGCGTGAATTAGCTGACTATGTTATTGAAATCCCTGAAACATCAGATGCTTTGTCACCATTGATCACGACAATTCCATTACAGCTTTTGTCTTATCACATTGCGGTGATGCGTGGTTGTAATGTTGATCAGCCTCGTAATTTAGCAAAATCAGTAACAGTAGAATAAATTTTTATACAAAAGAGATTCACATTACAATATTTAAAAAAAGCCTTGGAAGATTTCTTTCGAGGCTTTTTTATAGAATAAGTTTTTTTGGATTGTGACTTCTTTAAATGCTTGAAAAGCGTAAAGAAAACGTTAAATTTCCTCAGCTTTATCACTTTTATCAAATATCTAAAAATTAATAATTTTTTTGTGATAAATGTATTTTTTATATGCATGCATAGTGATATTCTATTATTATTACATAATTTTTAACATATAACATTAAAAAATAAATAAAGAATAAGTGCGAATGAGGTAAAATAACTGATAAATATGAAATTTTTCAGGTGCTTTTTTATTAATATCAAAAATATTTGTACTTTGGCGTCATAAACCAACAAATTTTAACCCAATGAGAGTGTATTTACTTTTTTTGTCATTGTTTTTTTGTAGCCTAACTTTTGCTCAAAATTCAATTTCAGGTATTGTTACAGACAGTAACAACCAACCTATTCCTGGAGCCAACATTAAAATTGTTGGAGACACTTCAGGTGCGATTACCGATTTCGACGGTTCTTTTGTTTTACAATCGTCTAGAAAGCCCCCTTTTACAATTGAGGTTACGAGTGTAGGTTTTACATCTCAAAGAGTTTCAGTAACATCTTCCTCGCAAAAAGTTATAGTAAAACTTGTTGATGAAGAGAATAAATTAGACGAAATTGTGGTCTCTGCATCAAGAACCCCAGAAAGAGTTCTAGAATCACCAGTGACTATTGAAAGAATGGGTATTGCTGAAATTAAGAAAACGGCATCGCCATCTTTTTATGATGGATTAGAAAACATGAAAGAAGTTCAAATGAATACTTCAAGTATGTCATTTAAATCGATTAATACGCGTGGTTTTGCATCTGTTGCAAATACCCGTTTTATGCAATTGGTAGATGGTATGGATAACTCTTCCCCCTTGTTAAATTTTGTACTAGGAAACTTAATAGGTTTATCTGAAATTGATGTTCAAAGCGTTGAATTACTGCCAGGAGCCTCTTCTGCATTATATGGGGCAAATGCATTCAATGGTATATTATTTATGAACAGTAGAAGTCCATTTACAAGTGAAGGGATAACTGGTTATGCAAAATTTGGACAAACTTCTCAAAAAGCTGCGGGTACAAATGACTATATTGATTATGGTTTTCGTATGGCTAAGGCATTCAATAAGTATATAGCAGGTAAAGTAAATTTTACTTACATGAGAGGTACAGAGTGGCATGCAGTAAATTATGATGATAAAACACGTGTAGGGATTGATAGAAATACTATTAATTATGACGGTATAAATGTTTACGGAGATGAAGTTGCTACAAATATTAAAGGAGTTGGTCAAGCTTTAGCAGCTCAAAATTTGATTCCTGCTTCGGCAGTAAATTTACTTCCAAATTCTAATGTTAGTAGAACAGGATATAATGAAGTTGATTTGACTGATAATAGAGTTTCCAATACGAAAATAGATTTGTCTTTACACATTCGTCCATTCGGAGATGAAAAGTTAGAAGTAATTGTGCAAAGTAAATTTGGTTATGGAAATACAGTTTACCAGGGAGCCAACCGTTATTATTTGAATAATTTTTTTATGCAACAACATAAAATTGAATTCAAAGGTAAAAACTTCTTTTTAAGAGGTTATACTACAACTGAGGATGGTGGTCAGTCCTACGACATGTTGTTTACTGGTATTAATGTAAACAGAAAATGGAAAGATGACAGAACTTGGTTTGGACAATATGCTGGGGCTTACATACAATCAACGCTAGGAGGATTTACTCCTGAGCAATCACATGCACGTGCTAGAGCTACTGCAGATACTGGTAGATTGATACCAGGAACAAATGCATTTAAAAATGCATTTAATCAAGTTATTAATGACCCGAGTGTATTGTCGGGTTCAAAATTGGTTGATAATTCAAGAATTTACCACTCTGATGCAAATTATAATTTCAAAGATTTGATACAATTTGCTGAAATTCAGGTTGGAGGATCATATAGAGAATACGAGTTGAATTCATTTGGGCGTATTTATACAGATGCTGCTGGACCGATACGTTATGATGAATACGGTGTATACACACAGATAATGAAAAAATTAATGGATGATCGTTTGAAATTGACCGGTTCTATTCGTTATGATAAAGCGCAGAATTTTGATGGTAACTACTCTCCGAGAATTTCTGCTGTATATTCCGCAGGACAAAACAAAAATCATAATTTCAGAGGATCTTTTCAAACCGGTTTTAGAAACCCTACTACGCAGGATCAATACATTGGATTCAATGTAGGAAGTGCAATTTTACTTGGTTCAGCACCAGATAACTTGATACGATTTGTAGAAACTTTACCAATCGCAACTGCTGTAGGTCAGGGATTTGCCGGAGGTACATCGGTGACTATTAACGGAACAAGAGCATATGAAAATTCATATACCGCATCATCTGTCATTGCTTTTGCAGCTGCGGCTAATCCTGCATTATTGAGAAAAACAAATGCTGGTGTAGTTAAACCAGAAGAAGTAAAAGCTTTTGAATTAGGTTACCGATCTTTCATAAATAAAACTTCAATTGATGTTAATGGATACTATAACATTTACAATAATTTTATCGGAAACTTAAATGTTATTACTCCTTTATATGGAACTGCTTTTGATGGTGGTGGTTTAACTAATCCAGAAGGACCTAAAGCATTACATGCTTTGCAAAATGGAAATACAAGAACTTTTCAATTGTATACAAATACTCCTCTAGAAATTAAATCATTAGGATTTGGTCTTGGATTATCTAGAAAAGTGTACAAAGATTTTGAAATTGGTGTTAATTACAATTATGCTGAATTCGAATTTGATCAGTCAAAAGACCCTAGTTTTGAAGCTGGTTTTAATACGCCAAAACACCGCGTTAAAGCATCCATTGGTAATGAAAAGTTACTCCCAAATTTTGGATTTAATGTAAGCGGAAGATGGAATAGTGAATATTTATGGCAGTCTTCATTTGCTGACGGTACAATAGCTGCTGCTACAGTAATAGACGCACAATTAAATTACCTAATCCCTTCTTTGAAATCTACATTAAAGATAGGAGCTTCAAACATAGGTGGTAAAGAATATGGTCAAGTGTTAGGGGCTGGTTTGATTGGTCAGCAATATTTTGCATCATGGACAATCAACCCGTAATCATTCATTAATACTAAATTATAAAACGATGATAAAAAATTTCAAATGGTTATTATTTGCTTCTTTAGCATTTGTAGCGTGTGATAGTGAGGAAGAGGTGACAATTGACGCTAATTCATCTGATGGGAAGTCTTTAACCTCAGGTACGGCATCAGTATCCAAGTATGTAGCGCTTGGAGATTCTTATGCAGCCGGTTTTAGTGATAATGCATTATTCATAGCTGCTCAGCAAGGTTCATATGCAAATATTATTTCGCAGCAGTTTGCTTTAATAGGCGGAGGTGAATTTAAAACGCCTTTGATGGCTGATAACGTTGGTGGTTTGTTGTTGGGTGGTAATGTGATTCAAGGGCAGCGTTTGTTTTTTAATGGTACTGCACCTACTCCGGTTACAGGTATACCGTCAACAGAGGTTACTACTAAGTTAACAGGCTCTTTTAATAACATGGGTGTGCCAGGAGCAAAAAGTTATCATTTAGTTGCGCCAGGTTATGGAAATGTTGCCGGTGTTGCAACAGGGCAAGCGAATCCTTATTTCGCAAGGTTTTCATCTTCTGCCTCAACAACAGTATTAGCGGATGCCGTGGCACAAGCTCCAACTTTTTTTTCGTTATGGATTGGAGGGAATGATGTTTTGGGATATGCTACTTCAGGAGGTAGTGGAGTAAATAGAACGGGCAATTTAAATCCTGCTACTTATTCAAGTAACGATATTACTGATCCAAATGTATTTGCTAGCGCATTTAGTGGAATTGTAAATGCGATGACTGCTAATGGTGCAAAAGGAGTAGTGGCTAATTTGCCTTATGTGACTGCTTTGCCATATTTCACAACCGTTCCGTACAATCCAGTTGCTTTATCAGCTGCAGCCGCAGCACAGTTAAACGCAGGTTATGCAGCTTACAATGGAGGTTTGCAAGCAATGGTTAATGCTAATTTATTGACTGCGACTGAGGCAACTAGAAGAACAATAAATTTTAAAGCGGGTGCAAATGCTGTTGTAATAGTAGATAGTTATTTAACAGACAGGACTTCTTTTGGTATCCCGTCTTTTAGACATGCCACCGCTGAGGATTTAGTGGTCTTGCCAGCGCGAAGTTTTATTGGTACAGTAGTTGGTGGAAATGCTGCTGCTGTAAATGGAGTATCGGTTCCTCTTGCTGATAGCTGGGTTTTGTCAAAAGAAGAAATTGCAGAAGTAAAAGTTGCAACAGATGCTTATAACGTAACTATTAAGTCTATTGCTGATGCAAAAGGTCTTGCATTTGTGGAGCTAAAATCAGTTACGGATCAATTAGCTAATGGCGGTATAGTTTATAATGGTTATACAACTACATCCACATACGTAACCGGAGGAATGTTTTCATTAGACGGTGTTCATCCTAGCCCAAGAGGATATGCTATAATTGCAAATTTGTTTACTGAAGCGATCAATGCAAAGTTTGGGGCTAATTTTAAAAATAAAAATGTTGGTTTATACCGTATTTTGTATCCAGCAACGCTATAATAATTAATTGTAATAAATATTTTGGACAACCACCGCTTTACAGTAGGTGGTTGTTTATTTTGCGGATAGTACGATGTTTTCCCTTTTTTTAGGTCTATTCGTATGAATAATTAAATAATTCCTTTTTTTATAAAAAAATAATTGATTTTATATTTTAAAAAATTATCTTTGCGCTCTGAAAAAAGCATTTAATCGATACGTTTCGGTTGGTACTAATTCATAAACCTAAATAGCTATTTAATAAACACATAAGTAATGTCAAAAGTAATAGGAAAAGTTGCCCAGATCATTGGACCAGTAGTTGATGTAGTTTTCAACGGTAAGGATGTTGAACTTCCAAAAATTTATGATTCGTTAGAAATCACAAAAAAAGATGGTACTTTATTAGTACTTGAAGTACAATCTCACATTGGTGAAAATACAGTACGTACCATTTCGATGGACTCAACAGATGGTTTGAGTAGAGGTTATGAAGTAGTTGGAACAGGAAATCCTATCCAAATGCCAATCGGTGCCGATGTTTACGGTCGTTTATTCAACGTAATTGGAGATGCAATTGACGGTTTAGGTAATTTACCAAAAACTGGAGAAAACGGTATGTCTATTCACAGACAAGCACCAAAATTCGAAGATTTATCTACTTCTTCTGAAGTTTTATTCACAGGTATTAAAGTAATCGATTTAATTGAGCCTTACTCAAAAGGGGGTAAAATTGGATTGTTCGGTGGTGCTGGAGTTGGTAAAACAGTATTGATTCAGGAGTTGATTAACAATATTGCAAAAGGACACGGTGGACTTTCAGTATTCGCAGGAGTAGGAGAAAGAACACGTGAAGGAAATGACTTACTTCGTGAGATGTTAGAGTCAGGAATTATAAAATACGGTGATGAGTTCATGCACTCTATGGAAAATGGAGGATGGGATTTATCTAAAGTGGATATGCCAGGAATGAGAGAGTCTAAAGCTACTTTCGTTTTCGGACAAATGAATGAGCCTCCAGGAGCTCGTGCTCGTGTAGCACTTTCTGGATTATCTATTGCAGAATATTTCCGTGATGGAGCAGGAACTGATCAAGGTAAAGATGTATTGTTCTTCGTGGATAATATCTTCCGTTTTACACAAGCAGGTTCTGAGGTTTCGGCACTTTTAGGTCGTATGCCATCTGCGGTAGGGTACCAACCAACATTGGCTACTGAAATGGGTGCCATGCAAGAGCGTATTACATCAACAAACAAAGGTTCTATTACATCTGTACAAGCGGTTTACGTTCCTGCGGATGATTTAACTGACCCGGCTCCGGCTACAACTTTTGCTCACCTTGATGCGACTACTGTATTATCTCGTAAAATTGCTGAGTTAGGTATTTACCCTGCGGTTGATCCATTGGATTCAACTTCAAGAATTCTTACTCCTCAAATTTTGGGTGATGAGCACTATGACTGCGCACAAAGAGTAAAAGAAATTTTACAAAAATACAAACAATTACAAGATATCATTGCGATCCTTGGTATGGAAGAATTATCAGAAGATGATAAATTAGCCGTTTCAAGAGCACGTCGTGTACAACGTTTCTTATCTCAACCTTTCCACGTTGCTGAGCAATTTACAGGATTAAAAGGAGTTTTAGTTGATATCAAAGATACTATCAAAGGATTTAATATGATTATTGACGGTGAATTAGATCACTTGCCAGAATCAGCTTTCAACCTTAAAGGTACTATTGAAGAAGCTATCGAAGCTGGAGAAAAAATGTTAGCGGAAGCTTAAAATTAGTTTAAAGTTTAAAGTTTGAAGTTCACTCGTAACCTTAAACTTTAAACTTTTAAATTTTCAAACTACAAAAATATGTTATTAGAAATAGTATCACCAGAAGCAAAATTATTTTCAGCAGAAGTAACTTCGGTTACATTGCCAGGAGTTGATGGAAGCTTTCAGATTTTGAATAACCACGCGCCAATCGTTTCTATTTTAGGAAAAGGTGTCGTGAAAATTACAGCTTCTGATTTTGCTTTTGCAAAAGAAGTAGCAGGTAAATTCACGAAGTTAGATGCTCAAAATTATACACTGGCTATCAATTCAGGTACAATTGAAATGAAAGACAATAAAGTTATTATTTTAGCTGACTAAAGCAATCTTGATCATAAAAAATGAAAGCCTCACAAATATGTGAGGCTTTTTTTTATGTCCAATCCCAAAGTATAATATTCCAAACAATCCCATCTTCGTTATAAGTATCAATTATTTTGAATCCAATGGCTTCGTGTGCTTGCATAGAGCGAAGATTTATAGCGGCAACTTCAGTGATTAAGTAATCAAATTGATGTTGCAGTTCCTCTCTGTAAAAATGATAAAGTCCTCTGAATATTCCTTGTTTGCGATGGTTTTTATCTACACAAATTTGCCCCATTACAACGTAGGTTTTATCCTTGGGTACTAATTCATCAATTCTTTCAAACATGGGAATTAGAGCCTTGATTTCGTTCCTAAAGCCAGAAAGCATTACAAGTGCAAAACCTACTACTGCGTCATTGTCTTTGGCAATAATATGTGCGCAAGCAGAATTCATTTGTTCTAGCAAATCGACGGAATGTTGTACGGTAACAAATCCTTCTTGAAGTTTTTCTTCAGAACTTATATTCTGAGAGCTATTTTGTAATTGGAGTGTTCTAATTTGTTCCAATTCGTCTAGAGTTGACGCTCTTTTATAAAGTATAGGTTTCATTTGATTTTATTGATTACGGATTGATGATTGGTATTTACTATCTGTAATTATAAAATTAGAAAATCTTTGATTACACGAAATGGATTTAGATTTTTATTTTTCGCTTAATTTCAAATTCATTTCGGCATAATATTTTTCATTGTATTTTCCTGCAACCACAAGGGCTCCAGAAATTAAAATAAGATTTTTGATTATGTATTGTCCCGCCAAAGTAGGGCAATAAGGAAATGCATCAAAACAAATAGTTTTTAGAATAAAAACAGGAAAAAATGTAGCCGCCATATGCATTAATAATAGCGGAATAGTATAAGGAATAAGCCGTTTTATGAGTAAACCAAGACCTATAAGAACTTCGCAAATACCAAGAATTGGAATAAATATTTCGGGTTTAAACCAATAAACGGTTTGTTCTACTAATTCGCCGGCAGGACTCATTCCGAAAATTTTTAAAGTACCAAACCAAACGTATATTAATGCCAATGAAATTCGCATCATATTGATGCTGTGTTTTTCCATTTTTTTGCTTAAAATAAAATAAAAAGTATTGAATGTTTTTTTCATTAGTAAGGGTGTTTAATGGGTTGTTCTGGCTTTTTTTATAATCGATGCATTGTTCTGTTTCAAATTAGACCCATGAAAAATAAAAAAAGCCTAACAGGTTTCCAACGTCTGTTAGGCTGTAGTTGGGAAGATGAAATATTAAAACAAACCATTAAAACAAATTACCAACTTAATTATTTTAAGTTATTCGGCGCCATCAGTAAGTGCTCTTGCAACAGCAAAACCGCCTACTTTTTCGCCTAATTCAAGTCCTTTTTCACAATCGCTTCTGTAATGGATGCATCCAAACATTCTAGAATCCGAAGCTTCTTTTGCCATAGCCACAAAGCTTTGTTTTTTTACAGGAATTATGTGTGATAAAACTACACAGGCTGCACCGCTAAACGTTGAGTGTCCTGACACATAGGAAGGGAAATTAGGAGTGCCTGTCAATGTTTTTATAGATGGGTCAATTTGAGAAGGTCTCGGGTTGAAGTACGTGTATTTTGCATCCCAACAGCTGATAGCCGCATCCATCATGGCAATATTTAATAATGCCAGATTTCTTGCCCATCGTACTTCGCTATAATTTAGCTCTACAAATGACTCTGATGCAATTGCATTCCAGTGTCCTGGAGGTGTATAAGTTCCTACACCATCAGCCCAAAAAGTCACGATTTGCATGTTCTTTCTTGTGGCATTTTTTCCGTAGTTTTTTACTTCAGCTAATTCCTTTGCAAATTGTTCTGATTTTGTAGAAGGCGGAGGAATCGGACGGCTGGCAACAACCATTTCTGGAGTCATTAAGAATGATTTTACTTTTCCAAACAATGGTAACATTGGAGGTCTTGCAGGTACATCTAATGATTTCCAAGGAGTTTCTCCAGTGGCAGCAGTTTGAGTTTCCAGTTGTGTCCAAAGCGCTTGATTACCAATAGCTGCTCCAGTTCCATCAGAAGCCGCTCTGGCGATAAATTTGCCTGCAATTTTTCTGCCTAAAATAATTCCTGCATCAACATCACTTCGAACATTGGCACCACTAATAATGCGATATAATTTTTGTTCCTCTGCTTTTTCTTGTATGTAAGCGATTTCTGTTGGGAACAATAATTTTAATAATTCAACCGTAACTCCAGCTAAAACAGCATCTTCAGATGGATATGAAGGTAAGGTGCTTTTTGGGATTAAAACCGGTAAAGTTGCATCAACCGTAAAAGGTGCAGCTCTATTATACAGTTTTTTATAATGCCAAGTAGCAATCATTGCATCGTATTGCGCGGCACTCACGTAAGCATAGGCTCTTGCTGCGTATGGAGGATTTGAAAAAGGAAATTCAGGATTTGCAAATGGATTTGCTCCAGATGGTGCAGGATACGTTCCGTCTTCATTTTGATATGGTGGACGATTGTGTCTTGCAACTAAAGTTCGCATGATTTCATTCCAACGTAAAACACCTCCGGCACTCCAGTATTTTATTATTTTTTTCTGTTCTGGCGTTATGCTTGCCTGGTAACTTTTTATTTCATTGATTTCCCTTGTAAATGCGGCTGCGGTACTTGCGATTGGTGCATCCAAAGAGAATTCATCCGGTGTAGTCAATAGGAATGTTTTCCAAGTTCCTGCTAATTCGTCTGTATTAGCCGGATTTAATTGAGGGAATTGTTCGTTGCGTTCTGTTAACTCATCACTACAAGAATAGTTCATCGTAAGAAACAAAACCAAAAGACTGTTATAGGCTATTTTTTGTATTTTATTTTTCATTTTCTTGAGTTGTTTTTTTTAAATTAAGGATATAAAATAAACCGCCATAAAAGGTATTCGATTGTCCAACATTTCTGCCTTCTGTAACAAAATTGCATCCTCCAATAATAGATAATGCCGGTATTTTCTTGAGTGTATATTTAGTATTCACGCCTACTTTTAATGCATTCATAGTATTGCTTGGAAAAGGCATATTGTTTGTTGTAATGTCAAATCCTCCAGATTGTGTAACCCAGTTGTCTACCACTGCCTCGGCTATTAATCTGTTTGAGCGATAGCCTATTCTGAAGTTTACAGAAATTGCGTCGGGCATATCAACTTCATTGGTGTAATGTATTTCGTTTGTGTAATAGGAATTTCTGTCAATGGTTATGTTGGCTCTTTTTACATACGCTCCAGAAACAGTGCTAAAAAAGTGACCTCTTTGATAATCACCCATCAATCGTAAAGAAGCAGTTTTGCTTCTTAGTCCAAGACTTAATGGCAAATAATCAGCTGAATAATTAGAAACTGGAGCCGAAAGCCCTCCTAAAGCATATAAAGAGTAGGTTGCTTTTCCAATTGTTTTTTCAAAAGGCATGTATTTTATGGTTAACGATAGGTCCTGCAGCCCTTTTTGACCTTCCATTGTTCCAGCAGAAGCCTTTGTCTCTACGTACGGAAGGCTGAAAATAATATTCAATTTGTCAGAAACGCCATAGTTTCCCATTAAGGCAACTGATTTTGTAGAAACGGTACCAAGATTAAGATTTTCTCTTTTAAAGGTTCCTTCCCAATACTGGTCCCAGCTGCTATATTGGTATACAGCTCCAAAACAAAAGTTGTTTTTGCTCATCATAATACCGTCAATCTCTGTTTGAGCATTCATAAATAAAGGTGCCAACAGCAGGCAACTCAGATAAAATTTTTTCATTAAAAAATGGTTTTGGTTAGTAGTTTAATATTTAAAATAATTGATTTTTTAAAATGGTTAATGATATAAAACAGGCCAACAACGGCTTCTTTCTAAAAAGAAGTTTGGTATTAAAAACAGATAAGTTAGTGGATAGGTAGTGTCACTGTAAGTAAGATTTACTTTGGCTTTGGCCAAAAAATCTCATTGAATTTACAAGGCAAAAAGAATAGATTGAAGGTTGCATTTGAAATAAAGAACTCTTTTAAAAATCCATTTTTTGAATTTGTAAATTAATTTAAATCATGATTCTGAAAGCTAGTTGTACAAAACATACCAGAATAGAAATACAAAATAGGCCTTTGAATTCATTCGCAAAAAGCGAATTCGGGAAAATACAAAAGATTATTTTGTATTTATAACAGGCATAATTTCTAATAAAAGGGTGTAATAAATGTACAGATTTAGCTAAAAAGCAATCGTGAATTATCTTGACTTTACAAATGCCAGATAAAAGCGAATGATTCCACTAAAATGAAAGAAGATTTAAACGAAATCGGGTGGTGAATACGATACGAAAATGTATCCGGAATCTAAGGCCTGGTTTGGCATAATGATAGGTTCACTTGAAAGTACGGCTGTTTTTGGAGAAAAATCTACGCAAACAGCAGTATTTGCTACATAATCTTTTAGGAAAGATTTTAGTAGTTTTTTTACTGGAGACTCTTTTGATGAGGATCCGTTGAATAATTGATTGTCAACAATGTCTTTTAAATCCTGACTTATTGCATCTTGATGTGAATTGCGTAGGTAATACAGACTTAGTATGTTGTTTTGAATTCTTTTCTTGAAAATATGATAACTTTTATTGTTGATAACCACATCTTCATTTACATACTCAAAATCAGTGTCTTCGATAAAGGAGTATAAAGTGGCGTTCAATTTGATTACTTGAAACTCTGAATCATGTTTTTTCTCCATAGAAGACACCCACGCTTGCTCCTCTTGATAAGCAAACATCAGATAGTATCCCATCACGTTGTAGAACAACGTTACTATTAGAAAAAGTGATGCAATTCGTTTCATATTTGCCGAAAGTAGAAAACTATTTCATAGGTTAACATCTTCGATATTAATTTTAAGTTTTTTTTAACATAATTTTATGAAAGTTATAAACCGAAACCGTTTTCGAAAAAATTTATGTATTTTTTTTTCATTGCTATTTTTCAATTGTTAATTTTTAACGAATTATATTTTTATCATTTATGAAATGGGATTCTAAATTAGAATTTATATTTCAAATCTCATTAATTTGAAGAAATCAGCAAACAAAAATGATACAAAATCCATAAACCAAAAAAGATGCTTATTTTTGCTGACTATGAAACATTTTCCAGAAAATTTATCCGCTAAACTTGAAATTAGAAAGCAGAATAATGCTTTGCGAAAATTACCTTTGTCAAGTAAAAAGATTGATTTTTCTTCCAATGATTACTTGGGTTTTTCTCAGTCAGAAATTATTTTTAAGGAGACGCATCAGCATTTAATTACTAATAACATCATTCAAAACGGAGCAACCGGTTCTCGTTTATTATCTGGAAACCATAAACTGTATCAGGAAACAGAAGACTTTATTGCAAAGTTTCACAAATCTGAATCGGCTTTGATTTTTAATTCGGGCTATGATGCCAATGTTGGTTTTTTTAGTGCTGTTCCGCAAAAAAACGACTTGATTTTATACGATGAATTGTGTCATGCTTCTATTCGGGACGGAATTCAACTGTCTAATGCCAAAGCCTATAAATTCAATCACAATGATTTTGAAGATTTAGAAAAATTGATTTTACGGAATCCAAACACCAATATTTATATCGTCACCGAATCTGTTTTTTCTATGGATGGAGATTGTCCAAATCTAGAAGAATTAGTTCAACTTTCGGATAAATATCACTGTTATCTTGTTGTTGATGAAGCGCATGCTTTGGGAGTTTTTGGTATAGAAGGAGAAGGATTCGTGCAAATGTTAGGTTTGCAAAATCATGTTTTTGCCCGCATTATGACTTTCGGAAAAGGGTTGGGTTGTCATGGAGCGGCGATTTTAGGTTCGACTGAATTGAGGGATTATTTAGTAAATTTTGCCCGAAGTTTTATTTATACAACAGGGCTTTCACCCCATTCTGTTGCTACGATTTTGGTTGCATACCAACATTTAAAACAGGATTCGACTTCAATTTTAAAATTAAGAGAAAATATTGTTTTTTTTAATCAGGAAAAAAATATGTTGGGATTAAAGCCGCTTTTTGTCCGAAGCAAATCGGCGATACAATCCGCTATCATTCCAGGAAATGAAAAAGTAAAAGCAATCGCCAACCAACTGCAGGAAAAAGGATTTGATGTGAAAGCAATACTTTCGCCAACTGTTCCCGAAGGGCAGGAACGCTTGCGTTTTTGTTTACACAGTTATAATTCGACGGAAGAAATCTCTGAAGTATTGCGTTTGTTGAGTACTTTTGTTTTTTTAGCCACAGATGCCACAGATTAAACGGATTTTAATTTTTAAATACTAAATAATGACTGAAATTTTACACAAAGAA
Organism: Flavobacterium algoritolerans; assembly: GCF_030010385.1. Classification (NCBI taxonomy): domain Bacteria; kingdom Pseudomonadati; phylum Bacteroidota; class Flavobacteriia; order Flavobacteriales; family Flavobacteriaceae; genus Flavobacterium; species Flavobacterium algoritolerans. The sequence goes on from NZ_JASCRZ010000001.1 coordinate 1,196,523, forward strand.
TTATCGGAATCTATTTTAAAAGTTTTTTATGACGTTTACAATGAATTGGGTTATGGTTTTCTTGAAAAAGTGTATCAAAATGCAATGTATTTGGAATTAAAATCACAAGGTTTTAAAGTTGAACCTCAAAAGCAAATTAAAGTATATTATAAGAATGAACTTGTTGGTGATTTTTTTGCTGATTTACTAATCAATGATCTTATCATTTTAGAATTAAAGGCTTGTGATAGTTTAGTGAAGGCACATTATGTTCAGACTTTAAATTATTTAAAAGCTACAAATATTGAAATAGGTTTGTTGTTAAACTTTGGAGAAAAACCAGAAATTAAAAGACTAATTTTCACAAACAACAGAAAAAATTTAAAATCTATATAAATCCGTTTAATCCGTGTCATCTGTGGCCAAATATATATGAAACTATTTATAACAGGAATTGGAACTGATGTTGGTAAAACCATCTCGTCAGCTATTATTACAGAAGCTTTACAGGCAGATTATTGGAAACCCATCCAAGCTGGCGATTTAGAAAATTCCGACAGTCATAAAATCAAATGTTTTTTATCTAATGAAAAGACGGTAATTCATCCGAACAGTTATGCTTTGAACACGCCTGCAAGTCCGCATCTCGCTGCTGAATTGGACGGAATTGTTATTGATTTAAAGAAAATTACTGAGCCCAAAACAGAAAATCATTTGGTTGTTGAAGGTGCTGGAGGTGTTTTTGTTCCGTTGAATTCAAATGATTGTGTTATTGATTTGATTCAAAATGAATATAAAGTGATTGTGGTTTCCCGACATTACTTGGGAAGTATCAATCATACGTTATTGACGATTGAAGCCTTGCAAAACAGAAAAATCGCAGTCGTGGGAATAGTTTTTTCTGGTGACGAAAATAAAGCAACCGAATCGATTATTTTATCTAAAACGGGAGTAAAATGCATTGGAAGAATTGAGCAAGAACCGTATTTTGATAAAAATGTAATAAAAGAATACGCTGATTTGTTTCGCGAAAAGCTATTGAGTTTATAAAATTAAGAATCAAGAAGAAAGAATCAAGACTTGTTTTTTAGGTTTTTCTCGCTTCTTGTAGCTTGCTTATTTTATCTTTGCAAAATGAATTTAACAGAAAGAGACCGCCAATATCTTTGGCATCCGTATACCCAGCATAAAACCGCAGCGTTACCAATTGCCATTAAAAAAGGGAAAGGCGCATTGCTTTGGGATGAAAATGAGAAGGAATATATTGATGCAATCGCTTCGTGGTGGGTCAATCCTTATGGACATTCGAACACCTTTATTGCCGATGCGATTTACAAACAACTCACTACATTAGAGCATGTTTTGTTTGGTGGATTTACACACGAACCCGCTATTTTGGTAGCCGAGAAGTTGATGGAAATCTTACCAAAAAACCAACAGAAAATATTCTTTTCGGATAATGGATCTACAGCAGTTGAAGTGGCAATTAAAGTGGCGCTACAGTATTTTTTCAATAAAGGAGAAAAGAGAACTACGATAATCGCTTTCGAAAATGCTTTTCACGGCGATACTTTTGCAGCCATGGCAGCGAGCGGAATTTCATTTTATACACAAGCTTTTCAAGGAATGTTTATTGATGTGGTGCGGATTCCGGTTCCGGTTAAAGGACGGGAGCAAGAAAGTTATGATGCGTTACAATCCGTTATAAAAAACAACAATTGTGCGGGTTTTATTTTTGAGCCATTGGTTCAAGGAGCCGCAGGAATGGTGATGTACGAGCCGGAATCGTTAGATATATTGATGCGAATTTGTCAGGAGAATAATGTGCTAACCATTGCTGACGAGGTGATGACCGGCTTTGGAAAAACAGGAAAAACTTTTGCAACGGATTATTTGGTTGAGAAACCAGATATGATGTGTCTGTCCAAAGCGTTGACAGGAGGAACTATTCCCATGGCGATTACGACTTTTACTCAGGATTTATTCGATGCTTTTTATGATGACGATATCAATAAAGCACTGTTTCATGGACACACATTTACAGCAAATCCTACAGGCTGTGCGGCGGCTTTGGCCAGTTTAGAATTGTTGCGAACCAATGAAATGCAAGCGAATATAATTCGTGTTAATCAAAATCATTTGGATTTTCAGGAGCGAATTAAAAATCACCCAAAAGTTGTTACAACACGAGTGCTGGGAGTCATTTTTGCATTAGAAATAAAAACCGAAAGTTCAGCCAGTTATTATGGAACATTGCGTAATAAACTCTATGATTTTTTTATCGAAAATGGAGTAATTCTGCGTCCTGTTGGTAATATTGTCTACATTTTACCTCCCTACATTATTACCGATGAACAATTAGAAAAAGTATATCAAGTGGTCGAAAATGCTTTAGAAATAGTTTAATTATTAAGCCACAGATTAAAAAAATCAGTTTTTATCTGTGAGAATTCGTGCCATCGTGTGCTATTTTTTCACTGATAGAATGTAGAATGTAAATAACTTTGCGACCTTTGCCAAAAAAAATATCTTGTCAACAATAATCTCCATAACAGCCATAGCTTCCATTTCGCCTTTAGGAAATACTCCTGAGGCTATTTGGGAAAATTATCTTAATGAAAATCATTGTTTTACGGAACATATTTTAGACCATAAAAAAACCTTTGTAGCGACTTTAGACGCTAATTCAGAGCAAGTTGTTGGCGCTTTGCGAGAATCAGATAACAAATATAAATCCTTAGATAAATCGGTTTTGTATGCCATGGCGGCTTCGCGAAAAGCAATGCAAAATGCGGGTTGGACACAAAAAGATATTTTTGGGATTAATATTGGTTCGTCTCGTGGTGCAACAGATCTATTCGAAAAGCACTATCAAGATTATTTACAAACTGGAAAAGCACAAACTCTAGCTTCTCCAACGACCACTTTGGGAAATATTTCCTCTTGGGTTGCTCATGATTTACAAAGTTCTGGCCCGGAAATATCTCATTCCATTACGTGTTCCACTGCTTTGCATGCATTATTAAATGGAGTGGCTTGGCTTCGAGCAGGAATGGCTGATAAATTTCTGGTTGGCGGCAGTGAAGCGCCATTGACTGATTTTACGATTGCCCAAATGCGGGCGTTGAAAATTTATTCGAATAGTACAGAAACATACCCGAATCGTGCGCTTGATTTAGAAAAGAAACAAAGCACCATGATTCTTGGCGAAGGTGCCGGCGTGTGTTGTCTCGAAATAGGGAAAAAAGAAAATGCCTTGGCTTATATAGAAGGAATTGGTTATGCTACGGAAATTCTAGAACATAATATTTCTATTTCGGCGGAAGCAACTTGTTTCCAAAAATCAATGAAAATGGCATTGGAAAACACTGATTTATCCGAAGTTGATGTTATTGTGATGCATGCTCCGGGAACTATAAAAGGCGATTTGACGGAGTATAAAGCGATAGAAACAGTTTTTGGCGAAAGCCTTCCTTTATTGACTACCAATAAATGGAAAATTGGTCACACTTTTGGTGCATCGGGGATATTGAGTATGGAACTCGCTATTTTGATGATGCAAAACAACAGATTTATCGGAGTTCCTTTTGCGGAAGCGCAATTACAAACAAAACCGATTAAAAAAGTACTGATTAATGCCGTTGGTTTTGGTGGAAATGCGGTGAGTGTTCTTTTAAATTTGTAATTTTTTGTGCTTATTTATAGTTTTTGTAAATTTTCTAATTCTTTTGCTTTTTCGAAAATCAAATTGCTTTCGAATCCTCTGCGCAGTAAATAGTCACAGAATTTTTTTCGTTTTTTTAATAGATTCGTTTCTTTTATGGATTCCCAATTTCTGTCGGCAAGGGTATGAAAAGTGGATAAATATTCCTCAGTAGAGATTTCTTTGAGGGCAATATTTATGAGAGTTTGTGTTATTTTTTTTGCTTTTAATTCATTGACAATCCTAATTTTTCCCCAATGTTTGATACGGTGCTTTCCTCTAGCAAAACTCTGTGCAAAACGTTCTTCATTAAGAAAATTATCACTTATAAGATGAACCATAATCGTGTCAATTTCATCAGCGTCCATTTTCATGCTCCTTAGTTTTTGAGCGACTTCTTCATGACAGCGTTCTTGATAGGCGCAATAATGCTCTATTTTATGGATGGCCTCTTTTATGGAATAAACTGGATTCATTAGTGGGATTTGTGGTTTTAGTAATTAAGCTAAATTAATTATTAATGGTGGTTATTACGCATTAAAAATATAATTTAGATCAAGAGTATTGCAGTTAAACTCATAAGAGTTTGTCTCTGTGGGTATTGAAAATGAAAAGGTTTCGTTTTTGATATTTTTCTTTCTTTACAAACACAAACACGTATTACGTCGATTATTTTAACAGATGGTCGGTAAAATTTCATTTGATTTAAAAAAGTAACTGATATTGTACAAATTGATTTTTTCTATAAAAATACACACTGTAACATGGTTCTTTAATGCCGTATTAAAACAATTGAATTTACAAATAATACCACATGAATAAAACTTTATATGCACTAAATAAAAGAACACTTTTTTTTCTTTTTTTTCTGGTAATGTCTACAATTTCTTTCGGGCAAACTACTCTTTTTCAATTTAATTTTGAAGGGTCAGTAAATCCAAATATAAATAATACCATAGGTACCCCTACAATCGGACAGTTCGGTGTTGACAATGCGCAGCTTGCCAATGATAATACTTGTGGAAGTGGAAATTCATTTTCGCTGTCTGCCAATCAATGGAATAGAGATGATTTCTATCAGTTTACAGTAAATGCCACTGGGTATGAAAATTTAGTTTTTTCTTTTTGCAACAGAGCAAGTAATAATAATATCAATGATTTTAGAGTTTATTCCAGTTCTGATCAAGGCGTAACACTTACTGCTATAACACCTAGTTTCAATCCTGATATCAATAGTAGTACAAGGACATCTGATGTTTTACCTGTATCTGCAAATAACAATCCAGACGTTCGTATCTACATATACAAAACAAATAATCCCAGTGGCAACGGTAATGGTGCTAATAGCGCTGCTAATAGAACTTTATATTTAGATAATGTAACATTAAGAGGCTGCCCAACTACAGCGGGGACTTTATCAGGGAATCAATATGTCTGTACTTATAATCCTAATCGAACAGTAACTTTTACATCTACCATTTCAGGAGGGACATGGTCTAGTAGTAATGCTGGTATAGCAACAGTAAATGCAACAACAGGAGTAGTAACAGGGGTAGGAGCAGGAACTGCGACAATAACATATACAATTAGTGGTACAGGGTGTACAACAAGAACAGCTAATAGAGTTGTTTATGTTGCTAATGGTCCTGGAGGAGCCGTTACGGCAATAAGTGGATCTAATTCACAATGTCAAAATACTGCGGCTACTTACACAATAACTTCTGATCCAGCTAATTTTAATCATACTTGGAGTTATTCTGGTGCTGGTGTAACATTTGTTACTAGTGCTGATGGACGTTCAGCTACAGCAACATTTGCTGTAAACGCAACCTCAGGGAGAATAACAGTAAATTCAACTAATGCATGTGGGTTAGGTTATGGCAATGGTTTAGATATAACTGTTGCTCCTTCAAGCAATGGAGGTTCTATTCCATCAAGTTCAAGTGGTTGTCCAAATAGTTATATAACTTATTTAAATTTAACAGGTTATGTAGGGAGCCCAATACGTTGGGAATCTTCAAATGATAACTTTGTTAGTAATATAGTTTCTATTGAAAACACGAATAACGGTATAAATGTCAGCAATTTAACTCAAACCACTTATTATAGAGCAGTAGTGCAAAATTTACCTTGCACAAATATTGCTTATTCTAATACTTCTACAATAACTATAAATAATAGTATTGGTGGTACAGTATCATCAGGTCAAACTATATGTTACGGAAATCAACCAGTTAATATAGTTTTGAGTGGTAATACTGGTTCTGTTGTAAGGTGGGAAAAGGCTACTAATATTGGTTTTACCGTAGGTTTAGTTACTATTTCTAATACGAGTACTACCTTGACTGGTGCAGAAATTGGTAACTTAACAACTAACACTTATTTTAGAGCGGTAGTTCAAAACGGTAGTTGTACAGAAGTAAATTCTGCGTCTGTGTTGATAAGCGTGACTACTCCTCCGGATAAACCAATTCAAGGAACAATTGTTCACCCTGATTGTGTTTCGGCTACGGGAAGCGTTACTTTGAATAGTTTACCCTCAGCAGGAGCATGGGCCTTAATTAGAAGCGGTACCTCATCGGCAACAATTACGGGAACTGGTGGTTCAACTACAATTTCAGGATTGGCTCCAGGAACGTATACATTTACAGTTTCAAATGGCACTTGCACATCTTTAGCTTCAGATAATGTGGTGATAAACCCTGTCGTTACTAATACATGGAATGGAACGGTTTGGTCTACAGGATTACTTCCAACTAACTCACAAAAAATTGTTTTTGCAGGAAATTTTAATCAGGATGTGAATTTAGTAGGTTGTTCTTGTATAGTTACAGGAAGTACAGTTGTTACCATCAGATCAAATCGAACACTGACCATTACGAACGAAGTGGAAGTAGTAGGTGGAGGAATTTTGACTTTTGAGAACAGGGCCAGCTTGGTACAAATTAATGATGCCGCTGTCAATGCGGGAAATATTAATTACAAAAGACTCACAAATACTGGAGTACGCAATACTGATTATACGTATTGGTCTTCACCGGTATCACCATTAAATTTAGGAGGTACTGGAGGAATTTCGTACAATCCTTCTAGTCTTGTGGGTAGTATATTTTATTCTTACGAAGTTACTGCAGGCTCTGAAGATTGGAAAAGTGAGTCGGCTACAAGTCCAATGATTGTGGGTAAAGGGTATACTATTAGAGGTCCTGGACCAATATCAGTGAGTCCCTTGACTCCGTTGGAAGCGACATTTACTGGTAAACCTAATAACGGACGCTATCCTATCATAGGAATATATCCTTTTAAATCATATCTTTTAGGGAATCCATATCCCTCGGCATTAGATGCAGATAAATTTTTGACTGATAACGCAGGTGTCATAGATGGAACACTTTATTTTTGGACGCACAGTACAAAAATTGGAATTGGAGTTGTTAATCCCGGAACAGGTCTTTATGCTTATTCTGGAGATGATTATGCTTCCTATAACTTAACTGGGGGTGTTGGAACTGTTGCAGATAACGATCCTGATAAGGCACCGGGTAATCCTAACAAACCAATTGGGAAGATAGGTGCAGGACAAGGTTTTTTTGCTACAAGTAATGCAACGATTATAGGTACAAATGAAATTGTATTTAATAATAGTATGAGAGTTGGCGTTGGAGGAATTACAGGAAATAACTCTCAGTTTTTCAAGACAAATAACACTAAATCAAAGACGACAATTGCTATCGAGAAAAACAGAGTGTGGCTGAATTTAACTAATACACAAGGGGCCTTCAAGCAATTGTTAGTAGGGTATATTACCGGAGCTACTAATGATTATGATAACGGTTACGATGGTGAAACTTTTGATGGAAATGAATTTATAGATTTTTACAGCGTAAATCAAAATAAAAAATTTGTGATTCAAGGTAGGGCATTACCATTTGAAGTAAATGATGAAGTTTTACTGGGATATAGATCTGTCGCAATAGGGGATTTTAGTATTGGTATTGATGAGGTAGACGGAATCATGCAGTCTCAAAACGTCTATATTGAAGATAAGTTGTTGAATGTAGTGCATGATTTAAAATCCTCATCGTATGATTTTACAACACAAGAAGGAACGTTTAACGATCGTTTTGTTTTGCGTTATACAGATAAAACTTTAGGGACAGGAGATTTTGAAGCAGTAGATGATAAAGTTGTAATTTCTGTTAAAAACAAACAAATAAAAATTGATTCTTCAAATGAAATAATTGATAAGGTTTTAATTTTTGACCTAATTGGAAAACAACTTTATAAAAAGATAAACGTTGAGAATAATCTGCATATACTCTCCGATTTGTCTTCAAGCGAACAAGTTTTAATTGTGAAAATTATATTGCAAAGTGGTCAAACTGTTTCTAAAAAAATTACATTTTAATAATTTGTTACAGCTTGTATTTTTTAAGGTTTTGTAAAACAGCTTTTTAACGAATATAAGTGCGTGTCGACGACTTTATTGTGTGAAGTGGATTTGTTTTTTTTAATTTGAATTTAATGAAGGTTTTTTTCTTTTAGAAGACCACATCTTTAAAATTAAATTTAATAAAAAAGCATGATCAAAAAATTACTCTTGACTAAATTTAATGTTTTTATTTTGTTGTTATTTATTTTTTCTGGAGAAATGTCTGCACAATGTGCCATAACATCAACAACCAGTGCTAGTTCTTTAACATGTGATACTTCTCCTTTAAACGCTTGTGATGGTGTTTTATACATAGGGGATGGAGTTACAGTTATGACTTTAACAATTAATACTGGTTTTAATCTTACTTGTTTAGGCGCAATTAATTTTGTGATTAGGAATAAAGCTAAAATAGAGTTTGGAAATGGAGCTAATGATAGACTGACACTAGCAGCTGGATCATCCATTACTGTTGAATCTGGTGGGGATATTAGTGGTGGTAATCAATGTACTGCATCTGATAGAATTTATATAGGAACAGATTTAGTTTCAACATGTAGCGGAGGCGCAAGTGCAGACTTTACTTTTACTCAATTAGTGACTCAAGGTGGGTACAGTCCAATTAGCGTTTCATCTGATAAGTCATCAGTTTGCGGTTCGGGGAATTTTACCCTCACAGCTACATCAGACCCAGCGATTGGAGCTACTTACGAGTGGTTTAACACTGCAAATGGAGGATCGGCTATTCATACTGGAAGTTTTTATAATACAGGTGTACTATCATCTACTCAAAATTTTTATGTACAGGCAAAATATGCTTCCTATACTACTATTAGAAAGCTAATTACTGCTACAGTTATTCCAAATTTGCCAGCTTCAGTGAGTATTTCCGCATCGGCTACTTCAATATGTGCTGGAACTCCTATAACTTTTACGGCATTGCCAATTAATGGTGGCGCTGCGCCAACATACCAATGGTATAATGGGCTGATAGCAATAAATGGAGCCACATCAGTTACCTATACAGCTAATACATTAGCAAATAATGATGCTATAAAAGTAATAATGACTTCGAATGCTACTCCTTGTCTTACAAGTAGTCCAGCAACATCAAATGGAGTTACTGTCACTGTTAGTTCTATTCCTACAATACCTCTTCTAAGTAGCACCGCAATACCGTTAGATTGTACAAGCATAGCTGGAACTTTTACAATAACTAATTACAATGCATCTCATACTTATGCTGTAAGTCCGTCGACTGGAGTTACAATTTCTGGGAACACAGTAACTGGGCCTGCGGGAAGTTATACGCTAACGGCCACATTGGGAACTTGCATCTCTGCATCATCATCTAGTGTAACCATTAGCAATCCGATTACATCAACTTGGAATGGGACCTCTTGGTCTAACGGTATTCCTATTGGAGATTCAAATATAGTTTTTACCGGATCATATCCTCCAGCTATAGATCCAGCTGTAGATTTATCAGGCTGTTCTTGTCAAATAATTGGAAGCCGTACAGTAACAATAAAATCTGGGCGTACTTTAACAGTAGTTAATGGGATAAATGTTCCTGTAGGTGCATCATTGATATTTGAAAATAAAGCTAGTTTAGTGCAGACTAATAATGATGGATTAAACTCAGGAAGTATAATTTATAAACGTCTGACTACACCTATTAAAAAATTTGATTATACCTATTGGTCATCACCAGTTTCACCACAAACTTTGTATAATGTGTCTCCAAGCACACTCTCAGACAAGTTTTTTTCTTTTGATTCTGCAGTAGAAGATTGGAAACAAGAAAGTTCGTCAACAGTAATGTCAAAAGGAAAAGGTTATATTATACGAGCTCCTGAGAATAATGATCCTACACCACCTCCGCCAGGTTTGCTAGAAGCAACTTTTATTGGTGCTCCAAATAATGGAACAGTTTCTATTACCACTGTAATTAATGATAAGTCCTATTTAATAGGAAACCCGTATCCCTCTGCTCTGGATGCTAATAAATTTTTAATAGATAATAGCTCGGTTTTAGATGGTACCCTTTATTTTTGGACACATAATACAAGTATTCAATTAGCATCAGGCATAGCTAATGGATCTGCAGGATCTGGGGTTTATGCTTATACTTCAGATGATTATGCTACTTATAATCTTACCGGAGGAGCAGCGACATCAGCTACTACTTTAGGACTTGATCCAGTTGTTCCAACTGGTAAAATTGCTGCTGGACAAGCGTTTTTTGCCACTACTAAACCTACTATTCCAGCAAATAGTTCAATAATATTTAATAATACCATGCGTGTTTCCGGTGGTGTTTCCGGTATAAACAATGCGCAATTCTTCAGGACTGCTAAAAGCTCAAAAACGACGGATGCAATTGAGAAACACCGTGTTTGGCTTAATTTAACTAATTCAGAAGGTGCTTTCAAACAAATGCTAGTTGGGTATGTTACTGATGCAACTAACGATTATGATGATGCTTTTGATGGAGAAAGTTTTGATGGAAATCAGTTTGTTGATTTTTATAGTGTCAATGATGATAAAAACCTAACCATACAGGGTAGAGCTTTGCCATTTGATAAAAATGATGAGGTACTATTAGGGTATAGTTCTACAATTGCAGGGACTTTCTCAATAAGTATTGATCAGGTAGATGGAATACTAGTCTCAGAAGATGTTTTTATCGAAGATAAAATGACTAATAGCTTTAAAAATCTAAAAGAAGGAGCTTATAGTTTTTCAACAGGAGCAGGTGCTTTCAATGATCGTTTTGTGTTGCGTTTTACAGAAAAAACGTTAGGAACAGACAATGTTGGTGAATTTGATAATTCAGTTTTAATTTCTAAAGATAAAAATGAATTAAAAATAAAATCTGAACTTGAAAGTATAAAACGAATTACAGTTTTTGATTTACTTGGAAGAAAAATATTTGATAAAGAAGCTGTAAATAGTAATGAATTCCGTACTTCAAATATTACTTTGAATAAACAATTAGTGATAGTCAAAGTACTATTAAACAATGGAAATGTGATCTCTAAAAAAGTCATTTATTAGTAACGCTAGAATAATTTAACAACAGTATAAAAAAATCCCATTCTATTTGTTTAGAATGGGATTTTTTATAGAATTAAAAGTAAGAATATTTCTTTATTTTGGGTAAATATCACTAAATGTGGGTATTGTACAAATTAATCATTGTCTTTACATTTATAGATGTTATTAATCAAAGTTGAAATTATGAGTCGTATCAAAATTCATAATAGCGGCCTAAATCCAATCTAAATTTGAAAACAATATTAGTTTACTTTGCTATAGTATTTGGTCTTTTGTTTCAAAATAAGGCATATTCTCAACAAGGAAAATCAGATGCAACATTTAATGTTTATGATGATGGTTTGCAAGGGGATGGTTTTGATAATACAGTCAGAACGGTCTCTTTACAAACAGATGGTAAATTGATTGTAGGAGGTGACTATTTGAATTTTAATGGTGTAATAACTCCGTATTTATGTCGGTTATTTCAAGATGGGTCTAAGGATACTTCCTTTAATCTGGGCACAAGTTTTAATGGTAAAGTGTATTGTTCCTTAATTCAACCTGATGGCAAGATAATTTTAGGAGGTTCATTCACAGTCTTTAATGGAATAAGTGCGAACCGATTAATTAGATTGAATAGTGATGGCTCTATTGATACTACATTCAATACTATGGTAGCTGCAAGTAGTGGAATAGTGTATGGGCTAGCTTTACAAACTGATGCGAGCGTGGTTGCTGTAGGTAGCTTTACTAAATACAATGGAATCACAGCTAATCGAGTAGCCCGAATTTTGTCTGACGGGGCTTTAGATACTAGTTTTGTAACTGGATCTGGTGCTAATGGAGTAGTGGAAGAAGTTCAAATTCAGCCTGATGGGAAGATAGTTTTAGCGGGTTCATTTGATACTTTCAACGGAATTAGTAAAAATAAAATAATCAGATTGAATTTAGATGGGAGTCCTGATATTTCTTTTGTGATTGGCTCGGGTTTTAATGCTGGCGTGTCAGCTCTTGTCTTACAACCTGACGGGAAAATCATAGCAGGCGGAGATTTTATAACCTATAACGGAATTACAGCAAATAAAATAGTTCGTCTGAATTTAGATGGTTCTATTGATGTTAGTTTTTTATCTGGACTGGGATTTAGTAATGGTGTCGTTGAGGTTGTTAAATTAAATTCAGCTGGAGCAATTATGGTTGGAGGTTCTTTTACGGGTACTTATAAAGGAATAGATGTGAATCGGTTAACATGTTTGAGCTCTAATGGAATTTTAGATCCAATATTTGATATTGGAGCAGGTCCATTCTCGGCCTCAGTTCTGGATGTTGTTATTGCAGCCGACGAATCTTGGTATGTTGGAGGTTCTTTCTCCATTTTTGATTCACAAAATCAAGGGCGATTGGCTAAAGTTGATCCCGTCGGAGCTCTGGATATTGGGTATCTTACTGCTGGAGTAGGTTTTGATAATTCAGTTTTGAAAGTACTTTCCTTATCAGATAATAAAACAATGGTATTTGGTAGTTTTACGAAATTCAACGGAACTATTTGTAACAGAGTTTCACGTTTGTCTGAAGACGGTACAATTGATTCTTCATTTAATACATCTGGTGCTGGTGCAAATAATACCATCAGAAGTGCAATTATACAAACGGATAATAAAATAGTTTTAGTAGGTGCTTTTACTGCTTACAATGGAGTGCTGGCAAATAGAATAACCAGAATTCTTCCAGATGGGCTTTTAGATCCCACTTTTATCACGGGATTAGGTTCAAATAATCAAATCTATGCGCTCGCATTGCAACCAGATGGAAAAATAATTATTGCTGGAAATTTTACAAGTTATAATGGGGTTTTGGTGAATAGAATTGCTCGCTTACTGCCCAATGGAATTCTTGATCTCACTTTCAATACAGGTTTGGGTGCTGACGCTATAGTAGAAGCGGTTTTGTTACAACCGGATGGAAAAATAGTTTTAGGAGGACGTTTTGCTACTTTTAATGGAGGTTCTCATAATAGGATAATTCGTTTGAATACTGATGGAAGTATTGATTCTGGTTTTTCTATTGGTCTTGGTTTTGATAAGAATGTATATGCGATGGCATTACTGTCAGATAATAAATTGATTGTTGGCGGAACATTTTTAAACTATGGAGGTGCTTCCGCAAAAAGAATCCTGAGGTTGAATAGCAACGGTAGTCTGGATACCACTTTTGCATCAGGAGCAGGTTTTAGTAATGGAGAGATTAGAACTATTTTGGTCCAGCCGGATGACCGGGTTTTACTTGGCGGAACTTTCTCGGGCACTTATAATGGAATTGCTGTAAAACGAATGCTGAGATTGCTTTCTTCGGGAGTTTATGATACTACTTTTTCCGTAAACTTAAACGGTACGCTGTTTAGCACTTGCTTTACGCCAAATAATAAAGTAATTATTGGAGGAAGTTTCAATTCTGTTTCTGGAATAACAAAGCATCGTGTAGCCCGAATTAAACTGTGTACAAATAGTTCTGTATGGAACGGGATTGCATGGAGTAATGGGCTGCCATCAGTTGAAAGAACATTAATTTTCAATGGTAATTACAGCTCACTTGCTTCCGTAAATTCCTGTTCTTGTTCAATTAGTTTGGGAAATACGGTTACTGTTCCAGACGGAAATACTCTGGGATTAGTTTTTGATTATTCGGGTTTAGGCACGTTGATTTTAGAAAACAATGCGGCACTTTATCAATCCGAGGATCAGGTCGGCAATACAGGGATTATCCGGCTAAAAAGAAAAACGACACCAATCCTTAAAACAGATTATACGTATTGGTCTTCTCCGGTTTTAAATCAAAAATTGATTGATGTATCTCCTAATACCCCTTTGGACAAGTTTTATTCTTTTGATGCTTCATTAGATTCATGGTTCAATGAGCTTTCAACAACTGCAATGACGGTTGGTAAAGGATATATTATTCGTGGTCCGGAATTTTTTTCAAGTACGGCTACGGCATATCATGAAGCAGTGTTTTTAGGTGTTCCTAACAATGGATTGGTGTCAATTCCCATTGGTGCTACAGATACGTCGAATCTTATTGGAAACCCATATCCGTCAGCGATTGATGCTAATTTATTTATAAATGCAAATAATGGAATTTTAGAGGGTACCATTTACTTTTGGACGCATAATACTGCGATTAATAATAATGTATATACTTCGGATGATTATGCAGTTTATAATTCATTGGGAGGTGTTAGTACGAGTGCGTCTTTGAGTTCAGGTGTTAATAGTACAAAGCCTGATGGTAAAATTGCTTCTGCTCAAGCTTTTTTTGTCACTGCTATCAATGGTGGCGGAATTGTAAAATTCAATAATAGTATGCGAATGATTGGGCAGAATTCAAGTTTTTTTAAATTAAATACGACCAAAAAAGCAAAAACAAATGAGATAGAGAGACATCGCATTTGGTTGGATTTATATAATAGTGAAGGCGCTTTCAAACAAATGTTACTGGGTTATGCAACCGGGGCGACTGATGATTTTGATAATTCTTTTGATGGTGAAAGTTTTAATGGCAATGAATATTTAGACTTTTACAGTATTATTCAAGATAAGAATTTGGCAATTCAAGGCAGGGCTTTGCCATTTGAAGAAACTGACGAAGTTAAATTAGGGTTTACTACTACGATAGCGGGTGCTTTTACGATTAAAATCGATCAAGCGGATGAATTATTAGCACGCCAAAATGTTTTTGTTGAGGATAAATTCAACAACAATATTGTTAATTTAAAGAATGAAAATCTAACTTTTAATACTGCTGTGGGAATTTTTAATGATCGTTTTGTCTTGCGTTTTACCGATAAGACTTTGGCTTTGAATGAACTTGAAAAAGATAAAGAATCAGTTTTAGTGTTCAATGAAAACAAACAATTACAGGTGAATTCTACTAAAGAGTTCATCGATGAAATTTCAATATATGATTTGGCTGGAAGAAAAATATATCAAAGGAATAATATAAATGATATTGATTTCTCGTTACTTAATTTGGTGTCGAATCATCAGGCATTAGTGATAAATATAGTTTTACAAAATGGTCATTCAGTTGTGAGAAAGGTAGTTTATTAAAATATTGGCATAAAAAAACCATCTGTTCAAAACAGATGGTTTTTGTGTTAATTTTAATCGATATTTATTTTTCTTTACCGGATGCTTCAAGATTTCTCTCAATAGTATGCCCTGGTCTTGACCATTTTGGTTTTTCTCCCAATGGTGCAAATTGAGAATCTTCAGCTTCAACGGTTTGTGGCTGAGAAACTTTTGTAAATGGTTTTTGTGGATTTAAACCTAACATTTCAAACATTTTCATGTCTTCATTTACATCAGGATTTGGTGTAGTAAGTAATTTATCTCCTGCAAAAATAGAATTGGCACCAGCAAAGAAACACATGGCTTGACCTTCGCGGCTCATATTCATTCTTCCGGCTGATAAACGTACTTGAGTTTCAGGCATGATAATTCTCGTAGTGGCTACCATTCGAATCATTTCCCATATTTCTACCGGTTTTTCTTCTTCCATCGGAGTTCCTTCAACAGCTACTAATGCATTTATTGGCACAGATTCAGGTTGTGGGTTTAATGTAGAAAGAGCTACTAGCATTCCTGCTCTGTCTTCTATGCTTTCCCCCATTCCGATAATTCCTCCGCTACAAACAGTAACATTCGTTTTACGAACATTCTCTATGGTTTGCAAACGGTCTTCAAATCCGCGTGTTGAAATTACTTCTTTATAATATTCTTCGGAAGTGTCTAAATTGTGATTGTAGGCATATAAACCTGCTTCTGCCAATCGGTGCGCTTGGTTTTCGGTAATCATTCCAAGGGTACAACACACTTCCATGTCTAGTTTATTTATGGTACGAACCATTTCAAGCACTTGGTCAAATTCAGGGCCGTCTTTTACGTTTCTCCAAGCTGCTCCCATACATACACGTGAAGATCCGCTAGATTTTGCGCGTAAAGCTTGCGCTTTCACTTGGCTAACTGACATTAAATCATTGCCTTCAATTTCAGTATGGTATCTTGCGGCTTGTGGACAATAGCCACAATCCTCAGGACATCCACCCGTTTTTATGGATAATAATGTTGAAACCTGAACCACATTAGGGTCGTGGTGTTCTCTATGTGTAGAAGCTGCTTCAAAAAGCAAATCCATCATAGGTTTATTATATATTGCGATAATTTCTTCTTTCGTCCAATTGTGTTTTGTAATACTCATCGATGCGATTTTTTGATGCACCAAAAGTAGTTAAATTGTTCTAAAGAAGCAACGCAATAGCTAAGTTAATCAGTTATCTGACGGTTGTTCCAATATAGCATTAGCAACATGGTGACAATTACCGAAGAGGCGATTCCTTCAAAAGGTAAGCAAATCAAATCAGTATTTACCGAAGGGTTTCCACCAAATAAAAAGTCATTGGTAAGGATTTTGTATAGGTATCTCCTCCATTCGTTTGGCTCTAAGTCACTAATCCTTTGATGCTTAAAAGACACCTATCAATGAGGTACTTACTGCTGATTAGCATTGCTAACAAAGTTTTTTTCTTACATTGATGTTTATTTTAATCGTTCTGCTAACACCGTAAAAAATGAATAACACATTCAAAAGGGAAAAATAAAATAAATCAGCATAGACGAATGTATTCATGAGCTAAAAAAACACCCCAATTCCAAAGAAAATAATTCCCCCGTTTAATAACTCTTTTGGTAGTTTCATAGGATTCGTTTTTAAAAATTAAAAAACAAACTTCATTATGCAATAGAATAGAGATGTGAAGTGAAAAGAGTGTTCTTTTTTGAAATCTATTGCTATATAATGGTGTTATTTATCGTTTTTCGATAAATACTTTTGGTGTGTTTTCAGTCGAATGTTTGTTCTGTATTCTTTTATTACAGCTCTGAATTATTTCTTCTTGAAAAGCCTAAAAGTAAAATAGATTTAATCAATTTTGGTGTTTGTCTGAAGCGTAACGGGTGTCCCAATACAGCATTAGCATGAATGTAACAATTACGGCCGATACGATTCCTTCAAATAACAAGGAAATAGAATAGGTCATCACCGATGGATTTCCGCCAAATAAAAAGGTTTTTGACAATGAGCTTACATAAGCATCGCCTCCTTTTGAAAAGCTGTAAATTATCAGTCCAATGATGCTTAAAAATATTCCTGTAAGTGAAGTGATTAATGCCGAAACAGCATTGGAAACCAATATCGTTTTGCCTTCGGCAAAATTTGATTGTAAGGTTCTTTGAGTTCCGTAAAATACAAACAGCACGTTAATCAGACGTAAATAATATAAATCAGCAAGACCTAAAGCCTCCATTAATAAGAAATAAAGTCCAATTCCAATGAAAATAATAAATCCGTTCAATAATTCTTTCGGTAGTTTCATATGGCCAGTTTTAAAATTTAAAAAATTACACCTTTATGATAAACAGTATATTACAATCAAATTTACAGAAAAAATAGCAATATTTTATGAAAATATAAAAGATTTTTATTCAGAATTAAAATTTATTTAAGAATGTGAGTGCCGTTTTTTTGTCTTTCTCAAGTTGTTCTTTCAGGAGGTCAACAGATTCAAATTTTTGTTCTGAACGAATCCTATGCAGTATTGAAACGCTGATTTTTTGATTGTATAAATCAGCATTAAAATCAAAATAATGAATTTCAATAGACTGTTTTTGCCCGTCAACAGTAGGATTAAATCCAATGTTCATCATTCCAAAAACGATTTGTCCATCAATTATGCTTTTTACAATATATACTCCGTTTTGCGGAATCAGTTTGTAATTTTCTTCGATTTTTAAGTTAGCAGTAGGAAAACCGATTGTTCTTCCTAATTGTTTTCCTTGGATAATACTTCCGGTTAGAAAGTAATTGTATCCTAAATATTCATTGGCCAAAGCCATATCTCCTTCTAATAGGGCATTTCTGATTTTTGTAGAGCTTACCGAAATGTCATTGATTTCCTGAACTGATATTTGTTCTACTTCAAAACCGTATTCTTTTCCATAGTCGATTAGATCATCAATGTTAGCCGTTCTATTTCTTCCAAATCGATGGTCGTGACCAATAACTATTTTTTGGATATGAAATCGATCAACAAGAATGTTACTCACAAATTCTTCGGCGGTTAGTCTCGAAAAAGCTTCGTCAAAAGGATGGATAACAAGGTTTTCAATACCAATCTTTTCTAGCAAATCTATTTTTTCGTCTATGGTATTGAGTAGTTTTATGTCAGAATGCTCTTGTAAGACCATTCTGGGATGAGGAAAAAAAGTAAGAACTAAGCTTTCGTATTTTTGATTTTCAGTGTTTTGGGTTAATTTTTTCAGGATTTTTTTATGCCCAATGTGTACTCCGTCAAAAGTGCCTAAGGTTAGAATCGTTTTTTTTGTGGAGCTGAAATCGTTTATAGAATGGAAAATCTTCAAAGCAAGTGTTTTATAATAGTGCAAATTTAAGGTATCTATTTTAAAAGTAGCAGTATGGCCAATTGATTTTCAACGGAATTTCAAGAAAAAATTTAAAAAAGGGATTTTAAAATAAAAAATGGTTAAATTTTCTAGTATTTGATTTAAAATATCAAAAAATTGAATCAATCATTGCTATAAATGATTTAATTTTGAGGTTTAAATATCATAAAATTATGAGAAGAATTATACTGTTTTTTATAATTATTTTTTACAATTCAGCAATTCATTCCCAAGAGGGATCTTTTTGGAAAAGAATTGCCCAAGATAATGTTGCAGTTTCTGACAGAATAAATGTTAAACCAATTGCTGATAAGCAGTTATTGTTTAATTTGAATGAAGTTGCATTAAAAAAATCGTTGGAAGTACTTCACAATAAAGAAGGAAAACAGAGTAGAATTGAAATTACTATTCCAAATATGAATGGTGATCTAGAAAAATTTTCAGTTTGGGAGTCCTCTAATTTTGAACCGGAATTGCAAGCACAAAATCCTACCATAAGAGCTTATAATGGTATTGGAATTACAGATCTAAAAGCGTCTCTTTATTTCAGTTTATCCCCAAAAGGTATCCAGACTATGATTCTCAGAGGGGAAAGTGGCTCAGAATTTATCGAGCCCTATTCTAAAGATAATACTACTTATGTTCTTTTTGATTCCAAAAGCAGGGTTTCAGGAAGTTTGCCTTTTACATGTAAAACGGAAGATGTAGCTTTGAATAAACAACTCTTAAATAAGACCGGTAAAATTGGTGCAAATAATAAAGTTTTTAAAACCTTAAGGCTGGCTTTGTCTTGTACGGGTGAGTATACTGCATTTCATGGCGGTACTGTTGCAAATGCTTTGAGTGCTATGAATGCTACTATGACAAGAGTTAACGGGGTTTTCAATAAAGACTTAGCCGTAAAACTGAATATAATCGCAAATAATAATCTTTTAATTTACACTGATGCCGCCACTGATCCATATTCAAATTCCACTGAAGGCGCAGCTGGGAAATGGAACCAAGAATTACAAAACAATTTAAATGCCACAATTACGGATACGGGGTATGATATTGGTCATTTATTTGGTGCAGATGGAGGTGGAGGAAACGCAGGTTGTATAGGTTGTGTGTGTGTAAATCCTACTGTCGAATTTCCTATGGCAAAAGGAAGTGCTTATACTTCACCAAGTAATGCAGTACCTCAAGGAGACACTTTTGATATTGATTTTGTAGCGCACGAAATGGGACATCAATTAGGTGCAAATCATACGTTTTCTTTCGAGATTGAAGATACTGGCGTAAATGTGGAGCCAGGCAGTGGTTCTACTATTATGGCATATGCAGGAATTACTTCGGGCTATAATGTTCAAAATAATTCAGATGATTATTTTGCTTATGCAAGTATAAAGCAAATACAGGATAATCTTCTTTCTAAAACTTGTCCCGTGAGTACTGTTCTTGCTAATAATCCTCCAATAATTAATGCTGGTTTAGATTATACTATTCCTAATGGTACTGCTTTTAAGTTAACTGGAACAGGATCAGATACGAATGGAGATGTGGTTACCTATTGCTGGGAACAAAATGACACGGCTGTTAGGACTGTAGATTCTACGATAAACGAGGAGGGTGATTTCAGCTTTGCATCGCCGACAAAAATTTACGGACCTAACTTTAGATCTTTTTACCCAAGTAATACACCAGTACGCTTTATGCCTGCTTTGAGTTCGGTTTTGGCAAATAAGCTGACAACCACATGGGAGTCGGTTTCTACAATTGAAAGAGCGCTTACTTTTACATTGACGGGCAGAGATAATGCGGCTCTTGGAACTGCGCAAACAAATACGGATGAAATGGTGGTAAATGTCAGTGGTACAGTAGGTCCATTTGCAGTAACTTCTCAAAACACTGAAAATTCCGCTTGGATTCAAGGAACGACCCAGACAATAACTTGGGATGTAAATAATTCCAACACTCTGATTGGTTCAACGAATGTAAATATCAAACTCTCAACTGATGGAGGATTAAATTTCACTACAGTTTTAGCTTCAAATACCCCAAATGACGGTTCGGAAACAATTACGGTTCCAAATGTAGCGTCTAAAGATTGTAGGGTTTTAATTGAGCCAACAGCAAATATTTATTATGCTGTAAATAGCAAATCCTTTGCTATTGGTTATTCAGTTTCTTCATCTTGTGTTACTTATAATTTTTCAGCCCCGTTTCCTATACCGGAATCTACTACTTATGCAACGAGAACTATTACTGTACCGGCTACGACTGAAGTCATATCTGATGTGAATTTTTCAGTTGCTTTTACACACACCTATTTGTCAGATGTGCAAATAGAGGTTGTAAATCCACAAGGGACCGCAGTAAAGTTATTTGAAAGAAGTTGTGGCTCTTTAAGTCGTAGTTTGGTTTTGAATTATGATGATTTAGGAACGCCACTTGATTGTGGAGTAACAACAGCTCAAACTGCATCACCATTTGAATTATTATCTACATTTAATGGACTGAGTCCTCAGGGGAATTGGACTTTGCGTGCTCGTGATTTGGATCAGAATGATGTTGGTACAGTTAATTCAGCCTCAATAACAATTTGTACAAAAACGTATACTTTGGCAACACCAGATTTTGAAATTAATAATTTTGTTGTATATCCAAATCCAAATAAAGGGGATTTTAGTGTTCAATTTACGAGTGCATCATCAAATGGGGTAAAGGTATTGGTACATGATTTATTAGGCAGAAAACTTTTTGAAAATAAATTTGAAAGCAATTCTAATTTTAACGAAAACATCCAATTGAAAAACATCCAACCAGGACTTTATTTATTGACGGTGATTGATGGAAGCCGAAAAGAAGTGAGAAAAATTGTGATTGAGTAATCAAAATTAAAACACAAAAAGAGGGAAACGTCTATGATGTTTCCCTCTTTTTATTTTCCGTTAAATGCGGTCATTGTGTTTTCCAGTCCAGCGGTTCCAAATGATTTTATAATCTCCGAAGCCAGTTCTAATCGATCAGGAAGTGCCAGTTTCTCAGCGTCATCCCATTCGCCAAGAACATAGTCAACTTGTTTTCCTTTCTTGAATTCGTCGCTGATTCCAAAACGGAATCTAGTGTAGTTTTGCGTATTCAGCACCAGATTGATGTTCTTTAATCCGTTGTGTCCGCCATCACTTCCTTTTGGTTTAATGCGGATGGTTCCAAAGGAAAGATTCAAATCATCTGTAATCACAAAAATATTTTCTAATGGGATGTTTTCTTTATCCATCCAGTATTGAACTGCTTTTCCACTTAAATTCATGTACGTGTTAGGCTTTAAAAGAAAAAAAGTTTTTCCTTTTAATTTGTATTGAGCAAGGGAACCTAGTTTTACGGTTTCAAAAGAAATCCCTTCTTTGCGAGCCAAAAAATCCACTACTTTAAATCCGATGTTATGCCTTGTGTTTACATATTCGGCGCCAATGTTACCGAGGCCAACTATTAAAAATTTATTACTCACGCTTTCTATGTTGTTTTTTGTGTGTTCTTGAACCTCTGGCTTGATACAACCTGTATTGTCTTCTGTTTTTGTTGATGAGAATAAATTTGAAATCCATTTTATCATGTTGCAAAAGTAAACTAATGGCAATTATTAGAGCAAAACCGTTTCGCTTTTTTTGAATTTTTTAAACCATAGAAGGGATTTAAGTTCATTTAAATTAGAAAGAGAAGAATTGCGGGATAGATAGCTTTAAAAAATCGTTATGGAGAACTAAAGTGGTTCTGGATAGCCCTTATGGAAGTGACATCCTTTTATGCCTTTTTTTGGTATGAAAGATAGAACGTACAGCAGGAGGAGTGTTGTTGTGAAAATGGATAGCTGTGCTCCTGAATAGAATCTGAAACGAGTTCAGATTAAATAAAAAAAGCACCAGTTTTACAACTGATGCTTTCTTGAATGATTGAAAAAATATTATTTTTTCTTTCCTTTTGCAGGAGCTTTTGCTGCTTTTGCTGCTTCTTGAGCTGCTTTCATAGCCGCACGAGAAATCTTCACTTGACAAATAACTGTATTGTCTGGGTGCATGATTTTGAAGTTTGGAGTAGGTACTTTAGTAACGTATAATTTGTTACCCATGTCAAGTGGCGTAATGTCAGCTTCAACGAAATCTGGAAGATTTTTAGGTAATGCTTTTACTTTTAATTTACGGTTGTTCAAACGTAAATCTCCACCTGCCATAACTCCTTTAGAGTTACCAACGATTTTTACTGGAACTTCCATAGTGATTTCTTTGTCATCAAAAATTTGAAAGAAGTCAATATGTAAAATCTTGTCAGACACCGGGTGAACCTGAATGTCTTGTAAAATAGCGTTAAATGATTTTCCTTTTCCAAGATCGATCTCAACTGTGTGAGCGTTTGGAGTGTAAACCAAGTTTTTGAAAGCCATAACTTCTGCTGAGAAATGAACTGCCTGATTTCCTCCGTATAATACGCAAGGAACCAATCCAGCATTACGTAGGGCTTTAGTTGCTACTTTACCCACGCTTTCTCTTTCTGATCCTTTAATTGTAATCGATTTCATTGTAAAAAAAATATAGTTATTAAATAATATTACTTGTTTGTGTTTTTTTAGTTAACCTTGCTAATTCCCCTTTAGGGTTAGAGATTTACATTATAAACTTTCCACTAATGGAATTGTTGTGGTGCACCATGTGCATAACTTCAGCAAAAAGAGGTGCACAACTTAACACTCTTATTTTGTTTGATTCTTTCTTCAACGGAATAGAATCGGTAACTATTAATTCGCTCAATTTTGAGTTTTCAATTTTTTCGTAAGCCTCGCCAGATAAAATAGCGTGGGTACAAATTGCTCTTACGCTCAAAGCTCCTTTTTCTATCATTAAATCGGCGGCTTTCGCCAAAGTGCCTCCGGTATCAATCATGTCATCTACTAAGATTACATTTCTACCTTTAACCTCGCCAATTAATTCCATCGTGTCAATCACATTAGCAGCTTTTCTCTGTTTGTAGCAGATAACCACATCTGAATTTAAAAATTTAGAATAGGCGTAAGCTCTTTTAGAACCTCCCATATCAGGAGATGCAATAGTCAAATTGTCTAAACCTAAACTTTCTACATATGGTAAAAAGATAGTTGAAGCAAAAAGATGATCCACTGGTTTTTCAAAGAATCCTTGAATTTGATCAGCATGCAAGTCCATTGTCATTACTCGTGTTGCCCCAGCGCTTTCTAATAATTTCGCTGTCAATTTTGCCCCTATCGGAACTCTAGGCTTGTCTTTTCTGTCTTGTCTTGCCCATCCAAAATAAGGAATTACTGCAGTTATATGTCTTGCCGAAGCACGTTTTGCAGCGTCAATCATTAATAACAATTCCATCAAATTATCTGCATTTGGAAAAGTCGAACAAACAATAAAAACGCGTAATCCTCTGATAGACTCTTCATATGAAGGCTGAAATTCACCATCGCTGTATTTTGACATGGTGACTTTCCCTAATGGGATTCCGTATTGCTCTGCTATTTTTTCTGCAAGATAGACACTTTGTGAACAAGCAAAAATTTTAGCTTCTGGTTCTAGGTGTGACATTAATTTGTTGTTTTGTAGTTAGTTAGTGTGTTTCGTTTTACCGAGGTGCAAATTTATAAAATTTATTCAACTCTGAAAGGAAAAAATTAAGTATTTTTAGTAGAACATTTAATATTATTTTTTACATTTGCACCGTGTTAAAGGAATTGATGGTTGATTTAAACACAATCACATCTTTTATTGCGTTGGAATAACTGTTGTTATTTCATGTCTAGCTAAGCCCGGATGGCGGAATTGGTAGACGCGCTGGTCTCAAACACCTGTGGGAAACCGTGCCGGTTCGACTCCGGCTCCGGGTACAAAAACCGCTTCGAAAGAAGCGGTTTTTTTGGTTTTAGATGGTTTTTTTCTCCTGAAATATCCATTAATATGGCGTTAATCACTTGATTATCGGTTCGCTTATAGCAGTTTTATACCCCAAAACGTTTTTTTTGTGATATTCTAAATAGAGTTTGAAAATTTTAACGATATCGTTATTTATACAATTTTATTTTTGTATTCTTGTAAGTGTAAATAAAACACTTAATTATGAAAAAAATAGTTTTGTTAGCTTTTTTGACGCTGTCATTGTCTTCATTTGTGGGGAAACCAACCCGTTATTTTTTTGTCAATTCGGATAAAACAATAAAAATTGAATTTAGTCTAAACCTAAAGAAAACGCCTTCTTACAAGGTTTTCTTCAAAGATAAATTGGTTGTTAATACTTCTGATTTGGGGATTGTCAGAGAAGACGCTAATTTTTATTCGGATTTAAAGATAGTGGCCGTTTCTAAATCGAAACCAATTCAATCCAACTATTCGATGCTGCAAGGGAAACGAAAAAAAATTGCTTATGCTGCAAATCAATACACCGTTAGCTTGCAAAACAATAAAGGGGAAAGAATGAATGTTATTTTTCAACTATCCCACGATGGAATTGCGTTGCGATACCATTTTCCAGAAACTTCTACAGCTATTAAAAAAATAACAGAAGAGAAAACTACTTATAATTTTGACACCACCACAAAAGCGTGGTTGCAACCCATGTCCAGAGCGAAAACGGGATGGAAAGAAACCAATCCTTCCTATGAAGAGCATTATGCGATGGACGTTCCCGTAAATACAAAACCTGCCATAGGCGAAGGTTGGGTGTATCCGGCTTTGTTTCATGCCAATGATACTTGGGTTTTGATTTCCGAAACAGGATTGCAAGCCAATTATTGCGGCAGCCGATTGGTGTTTAATGACACATCAAAAGCGATGCAGGTAACTTTTCCGCAAAAAGAAGAGATTTTCCCTAACGGGGCTTTAAATCCGGAATCTGTTTTGCCTTGGTACACACCTTGGCGCATTATTACTATTGGGTCACTTAACACCATTACCGAAAGTACAATGGGAACAGATCTAGCCGATCCGTCAACGGTTGCAGACACTTCGTTTATAAAAAGCGGAATTGCGTCTTGGAGCTGGGTTTTGCTGAAAGATGAATCGGTTAATTATGAAACTACCCATAAATTTATTGATTATGCCGCTGCTATGAATTGGCCGTATTGCTTGATAGATGCCGATTGGGATACTCGAATTGGCGATGAAAAAATGAAAGAATTGTCGGCTTACGCCAAAGGTAAAAACGTGAAACTACTCGTTTGGTACAATTCATCCGGATCCTGGAACAGCACGGAATACCATCCAAAAAGTAAATTAATCACCCATGCTGACAGAGTTCGGGAGTTTACCAGACTTAACGAAATGGGAATTGCGGGAATCAAAGTTGATTTTTTTGGTGGCGACGGACAATCGATGATTGCGTATTATCATGATATGCTGACCGATGCTGCGGCGCATAAATTAGTGATTAATTTACACGGAGCAACTTTACCCAGAGGTTGGCAACGCACCTATCCAAATTTGCTTACGACTGAAGCGGTAAAAGGATATGAATACATTACTTTTTTTCAAGATATTGCGGACTTAGCCCCAACACATTGTGCCATGCTCCCTTTTGCTCGAAATGTTTTTGACCCAATGGATTTCACGCCAATGGTTTTGGATTATATTCCAAATATTACCCGAAAAACAACTCCAGCATTTGAATTAGCCTTGCCCGTTTTATTCTTATCCGGAATTCAACACATCGCCGAAACGCCTGACGGAATGGCTAAAATGCCTGCTTATGTAGTCGATTATTTAAAAGACATCCCGACGAATTGGGATGATTCTAAATTTATTGATGGGTATCCGGGAAAGTACATTATCATGGCCAGAAGGAAAGACAATATATGGCATATCGTTGGGATCAACGGGGAAACCACTGCCAAAGAAATAGAAATTGATTTGTCTTTTGTGACTAATTCCAAAGGTTTTAGTATCGCCGAAGACGAGAACGGATTTCAGCAAAAAGCCGTATCAAAAAGTACAAAACTAAAAGTAACTATGAAACCTCATGGAGGGTTTGTCGTGAAGATTTAGTTTTTTCAGGAGCTATTTCCCGCTTTACACTGCAATCTTTTCTTAATCCTGTCAGGGCTAGGGAATCCTGCATGTCCAATACCTTATTTCTAATCTAGATTACAATTGTTAAAAGGCTTCCTAAATAAAGCTACTTTTAGTAATTTGTAATAAAAATATTATTTATACATTTGATTGAAATAAAGTCTGACAGTTTACAGACTTATCAACCTCTATTTGGGGTGATAGGTCTGATTTTATCAGACCTATATGCTAGTTATGCGGGAGTTATGCCGAAATTACGCAGATAAAAACAATTTGAAAATAAAGATCTGTTTCCGCAGAAAATATCTAAACGGAAACTTAAAATTATAACAGCAATTTTTAAAACCACGAACAGAGATAACTAAGAAAAATTATGATGAAGAATCTACTTTGTTTAATAATATTAATATTTTTTAGCAACTGCGACAGAAAGAAAACTATAAAAGTAGAATTAAATGCATCGCAATTAATTCCAAAAGGCGAATGGATAAGTAATTCTGATTCTCTATCTGGAATTAGCATTCGAGAAGATAAAATTGCCTTTTTTAAAAATATGGAATTCAAAAGCGAGGATATTTATAAATATAAAATTGTAGATTCAGTTGAATACGAAAATGAAACGAAAAAAATTCTTTCAACATACTTGGTAACTTATGATGATGCAGATACAATTAAATATAAAATTAATGCTCGGAAAAGCTCTGTGATTACATTAAGACTAAAAGAAAATATAATCGAAACTTTCAAGTTGAAAAATAAATAATGAGAAGCCGAAAATTTAAAATTAGAATTTGCCGACAGAAGCGTGATAAATTTACGGTTCAATTGGAATTTCGACAAAATAACCCCCGCATAACACACGCTACAAGCAATTTGGGGATTTAGTTAAATTTAAAGATAGTTTTGTATTTGGTAAATTTATGTTTATCCGAAGATTTGGCTTCTTTAATCCCAAACTGCTTGTAGCGCGAGAACGTTAGTGGCAAGTTTAACAACCTCGCATAAATGATGAAATTTGAAATACCTTTTGACGAGAATATTTACAGACAACAAATTGAATTAACTTTCAAGATTGCTTGGGAAAAATACTTTGGTGAAACTAAAAAAACAGCTATAGTTGCGGTTATTTTTATCCTTCTCGGAATTGTAATATTATATGGAAAAGGAGATATTGGAGGTTTGTTTTTAATTTTAGGAGTAGTTTCAGGAATTAGTGCAATAATTCGATTTAATAAGTATAAGGAAGCAAAAAAGACAACTGAAAGAATAACTATTGAAAGTATACAAAAGTGGAATGAAAATCCAATTAGTGTATGGGAATTTGAAAATAGTTATTTTAGATTTGAATTTTATGGTGGTGATTATAAAATCAATTGGGATAATTTTAAATATTTCAATGTAGATAATCAAACTGTATTCTTTGGTTTCAAAGAAAATACGAATTGGTATTCATTATCAGAAAGTGAAATTAGAAAAGAAAATTTCGATAAGGTAGTTGATTTCGTTGCATCTAAAATAAAAACCAGCGACTAACAGCCGTTTGGTGAGATTGGGGTTTTAAGCTGAATTTAAAGATGGTTCTGTATTTGGAAAATTTGCGTTTAACCGAAAAATCTCGCATCTTTATTTCCCAACTTCGCCAAGGGTCAGAACGTTGTGCGGCACTTTCGAGCGACAGCGAAAAAACTAAAATAGTTACAAAAATGAATATTGATATTTTACTTTATATAATTTTCATAATTCCAATTCTTATAGTTGGATTGCAAATAGAAAAACTAAATCACAAAAAAACATTTATAATTTGGATTTTATTGGCAATTTTTTTGATTTGTATTGGGATAATGATTGAAGATAATTCTAATAATGAAATAAGAAGTATTAGCTATTTTGGTTCTCAAATGCTTTTTATATTTCTAATTATTCACAAGATTACAAGAGATATTTACTTTAAAATATTTAAAAGAGAACCGGAATTTGGAAAATTCCCAAAACACAAAATCGATATTATTTATACATTGATATTAACATCAGGAACAATGGTTTTACCATTTCTTATCGATAGTTACGTATTGAAAAAATTCTGAATTAAAAACAGCAAAATAAAATATGGAAAATTTAGTTAGGCAACTTTTAGAAACAGAGTTTAGAGAATATAAACAATATCATTTATACATTTTGATTGGTTTTACACTTATAATTGCGTTGTTTCAAGTAATACAAACATTAATCGTTACCAATAAAGTTGAGAAATATAAAAATGATTTAAAGAAATCAGAAATTAGGTTTTCAAGATATAACGAATTACAAATTAATGCATTGAGAAAAATATATCATCAATTAGCAACGTTTCAGTTAGCAAATAATCTTTTGTTCAAAAATGGAACTAATAAAATTGGTCATACCAAATTTGAGAATAGAATTAATGAATGGATTAAAAATTATTTAGATTGTGCTAACGAATTAGCAAGAGAAAAAATATTGTTACCAAAAGAAATTAAAGAATCGTTCTCAAAAACCATAAAAGATTTTGATGAAATAAAATCAGTATTAATAAATGAAAGGGAAAATTTGAATTATCTTGAAATGGCCTATTCTGGAAATTGGAATTCTATGTATGAATTTGAAGGTAATGAACTTGCAATCATCACACAAAAATTGAATATAATAAAAGAAAAAGATTCAATAAAAAATTCCGACAAACACATCAGAGAATTGAGAGAGAAAATAGAAGCGGTATTTCAAAAAATGGAATAAATAAAAAAGCGATCGCACAACAGCCGTTACAAGAGATTTGGGCAATTGGCTTTATTTAAAGTTTGTTTTGTACTTGGAAAATTTGTGCATAATGGAAAAAACTAGCATCTTTAATCCCAAACCTCTTGTAGCGCCAGAACGTTAGTCGTAATTTAAAAAACACACTACTCAACTTCAATTATGAAAAAAATAATCATTTTACTTTTATTGAATATTTCACATTTTGCATTTTCTCAAAACATACGCGAAATAGATTCTGTTTCTATTATAATGTGTAATTCGTTAATAAATTCAGGAAATATCAAAAACGATACTTTACGAATTAGTTCTTTATATCAAGAGCAACTAAATCCATATCTAAAAACTTTAGAAAGTTCAAAAGCTGAAAAATTTAGTGAGTTGTTATATTATAGGCTGCAAAGAAATTGCGTGGAATTTAGAGAGTTACTCGACCGTTTAGAACCTCCAAAAGAAAGTGTTGGTAGAAAAACAATAAAAACAATTTCCAAATTGACAAAAAAGCAAATTGAAGATTTTAAGAAACAAGCGAACTTTAAATATTTTGAAGCAAGTGGCGATATAACTTTATCTATTATGGAAAATGGAAAATGGACAGATAATTTTGCAGATAAAACTTATTCAAAACTCGATTACAATTGGATTAGCAATACCGAATTTGAACTAATCTTTATTGAAAGTAATAACGAAACTAGAAGCGGTTTCAGTGTTGCAGGCGATAAGCTTGTTTATAATGTTATTTCAAAAGAAGCAGATTATTATTTAGTGAGTGTAAATATTCCCGGTCAAAAAGAATTTGAAGAATTCAAGTTGTATATTAATTAATAAAACTACGCCTAATACCGGTTTCGCAAGATTTGGGCAATAGGCTTAATGGAAAGTTGGGTTTGTATTTGGGATGATTTGTCAAATCCTCTAGCTATCGCAAACTTTTCGCTCGCAAAGAAGAAAGTTATCTAGCACAACACTAAAATAGCAGTATTAAATTACCATAAAAAAACCCCGAAAGTTTTACTTTCGGGGTTACTAACTAGTTCCATATTTAAACCAAACCATTCAACTTATTTATGGGAATAGAAACTAATCTATTAAATTAGTTAGTGTATTGTTATTTAACAGAGAATTTAAAGCTTGTTTTAGTTTTATAATTCTCACCTGGATTCAAGACCGTAGTTGGAAAATCTTTTTGATTTGGAGAATCTGGATAGTGTTGTGTTTCTAGACAAAAACCAGTTCTGCGAGCATACGTTCCGCCATTTCTCATGGGTAAAGTACCGTCTAAGAAGTTACCGGAATAGAACTGTATTCCTGGTTGGTCCGTGTACACTTCCAATAATCTTCCGCTTCCGGCATCATAAGCCGATGCTGCAAAACGCTCTCCTTTATCTTGATTGTTCAGTACCCAGCAATGGTCGTAACCCAATCCGTTTTTCAATTGTTCGTCTTTCGCTTCGATTTGTGCACCCACTTTTTTCGCTTTTCTGAAATCAAAAGGTGTATTGGTTACATCGGTCAATTTTCCTGTTGGAATAAGTGTTGCTGCAACCGGAACTAATTTATCTGCATCGATAGTGATTTCATGATCTAAAATTGGTTTAGAAAAATCAGAAGACAAGTTGAAATACGAGTGTTGTGTTAAGTTTACCACCGTTTTTTTATCGGTAGTTGCTTCATAAACCACGTCCAATGAGTTGTCATTGTTCAAGGTGTAGGTTACAAAAACAGTTAGATTTCCAGGATATCCTTCTTCCATGTCTTTACTCACATACTTCAATTTTAGCGAAGCATTGTCTCCGGATTTTGCTTCTTCGGCAGTCCAAACCACTCTGTGAAAACCTTCTGGTCCTCCGTGCAAAGCATTAGGATCGTTGTTGATGGCCAAAGCATATTCTTTTCCGTCCAAAGTAAATTTTCCCTTTGCAATTCGGTTTCCGTATCTTCCGATAAGGGCTCCAAAATACGGATTTGGTTTCATGTATTGTTCCAATGAATTAAAACCAAGCACTACTTCTTCTGATTTTCCGGCTTTGTTAGGCACTTTCAAAGAAGAGATAATTCCACCATAAGTGATAATATCCACTTCCATTCCTTTTTGGTTTTTCAGTTTGTAACTGTCAATTTTTTCACCTTTTGGAGTCGTTCCATAAGCTGATTTTTCGATAGTTACCACATCAGTAGCTTTTGCTTCTGTAACAGTTTCTTCCACTTTTTTATCGCTTTTGCATTGAATATTCATACTGGCCAAACTTACTATGGAAATTCCGTAAATGCAACGTTTTAATACATTCATAATGATTCGTTTTTTAGTTTTTTAAAAGTCTTAAAGTCTAAAGTTTAAAAATTAACTAAAACTTCAATCCTGTACATTAGGACATTAAGACTTTATGACATTAGACTTAAATTATAGACCGTGCTGAAACAAATGATAATAGGCTTCGTTAGCATTAATTTTATCCTTAAAGTCCCTAACGGTTGTTTTTTCATCGATAACAAGCAATTCTATACCCGCAATATCGGCAAAATCTTCCATATATTCAGTTGTCAAAACTTGGCTGTAAACCGTATGGTGTGCTCCACCTGCTAAAATCCATGTAGTTGCAGCAATATCAAGGTCTGGTTTACAATCCCACAAGACGCGAGCAACAGGAAGTTTAGGCAAATCGGCCATTGGCGCTACCGCTTCTACTTCGTTTACAATCAATCGGAAACGGTTCCCCATATCAATCAAGGAAGCGTTGATAGCATTTCCTGCAGCAACATTAAATACCAAACGAACTGGATCTTCTTTTCCTCCAATGCCTAATGGGTGTACTTCACAAGAAGGTTTTGCATCAGCAATTGAAGAGCAAATTTCCAACATGTGAGACCCTAAAACATACGATTTTTGAGGCGTGAAATGATACGTGTAATCTTCCATGAAAGAAGTTCCTCCTTCAAGACCTACATTCATTACTTTCATTGCACGGAGTAAAGCGGCGGTTTTCCAGTCGCCTTCTCCACCAAAACCGTATCCATCTGCCATAAGACGTTGCACAGCAATTCCCGGAAGTTGTTTTAAAGAACCCAGATTTTCGAAAGTATCAGTGAAAGCACCAAAACCTCCTTCTACAAGAAATGCTCTTAATCCTATTTCTATTCGGGCAGCTTCTAGCAATGAATCTCTTTTTTCTCCTCCTTTTTGAAGGGCTGGAGCCAAAGTATAAGACGCTTCATATACTGCAACTAATGCATTCGTATCAGCATCAGAGACTTTGTCAATGTGTTTAGTAATATCTGAAGAGTCGAAACCATTTACCGAAAAACCAAAACGGATTTGGGCTTCGACTTTATCTCCTTCAGTTACTGCAACTTCGCGCATATTGTCTCCAAATCTTGCCACTTTTAAGTTTTGGAACTCATCCCAACCTAAAACGACTCTGGACCAAATGCCTAATTTCTTTTGAACGCGTTCGTCTTCCCAATGTCCAACAACCACTTTACGTTTTTTACGCATTCTGGACATGATAAAACCAAACTCTCTGTCTCCGTGAGCCGATTGGTTTAAATTCATAAAATCCATATCCATAGAAGCCCATGGAATTTCAGCGTTGAATTGTGTATGCAAATGGCACAATGGTTTTTTAAGAATATTTAAACCGCCAATCCACATTTTAGCTGGCGAAAAAGTATGCATCCAAGCAATAATACCAATACAGTTTTTGTTCGAATTGGCCTCTAAACATACATTTGTAATTTGTGCTGGAGATTTCACCACATCTTTATATACAATTTTCACTGGTATATGAGACGAAGCGTGTAACCCTTTTGCAATATGTTGGGAATGCTCTGCTACTTTTCTTAGCGTTTCTTCGCCATATAATTCTTGGCTGCCTACTACAAACCAAACTTCTTTTTGAGATATATCTATCATTATTTTATTATTTTATATAGTATTGAATAACATTGTTTTACCTATTCTGGAAAATAACATTGAGTTATAAAATGATTTAAGATTTTTGATTTCAGAAGTTTAGACTCGTATAAAACGAGAAATCTAGTGCTGTAAAATCTGAAATCAAAAATCGTTAATCATCATTCAAAAATCTATTATTGTCCGTAATACGAATCTTTTCCGTGTTTGCGTTCGTAGTGTTTCTTTATTAAGGAATCTTTTAATCTTGGCGCATTCGGGTTTATTTGCAAAGTCAAGTGTGCCATTTCGGCAATTACCTCTAAAACTTTACTATTGTAAACTGCTTTCGCTGCATTCTTTCCCCAAGCAAAAGGACCGTGATTTCCAATGAGAATCATTTCCACTTCTTCGTACGAAAGGTTTTTTTCTTTGAAACAATCCAAAATCTGAATTCCGGTATTGTGTTCATAATTGCCTTCGATAAGTGCGTCGGCCATTGGCGCAGCACAAGGAATATCAGTGGTTAAATGATCGGCGTGAGTCGTTCCAAAAATTGGAATGTCTCTTTGCGACTGTGCCCAAGCTACAGAATACGTGGCATGAGTGTGTGCTACACCACCGATGTTTGGCCAGTTTTTATATAAATAAGCGTGCGTTTTTGTATCCGATGACGGACGCATGCTGCCTTCGATAATGTTATTGTCAAAATCTACAATAACAATGTCTTCGGGTTTCAAATCTTCGTAAGGAACACCGCTTGGTTTTATGGCAAAAACACCATTTTTTCTATCTACGGCACTCACGTTTCCAAAAGTATAGACTACTAAATTCAATGCATTCAATTGCATGTTTGCGTCGTAGCATTCTTGTTTTAAAGCATTATACATACTGCTCATGGTGTAGTTTTTTAATAGATGGATCGGCAAAAGAACTTAGTTGTTCATATGCCAAAAGCAATTTATTATAGGCAGCAACTTTGTCTAATTGTGGAAAATATTCACCGTCAAAATCACTTCCCATTTTTTGGCTGGCTTCAATTACATTCGGATAAATTCCTGCTGCAACTGCTGCGTATATTGCTGCACCCAACGCTGGTGTTTGGTCTGAAGCTGCAATCTTGATTGGTTTATTCAACACATTTGCCAAGGTTTGCATGATGTAAGGCGATTTTCTCGCTACACCACCAATTCCGATGACGCTGTTTATTTTCACCCCTTCTTCCTCAAAGCGATCTACTATTTTTTTAGAACCAAAACAGATGGCGTTTACTAAAGATTTGAATAAATGTGGTGCTTTCGTTCCTAAGGATAAATTAGAAATTGCACTTTTAATTTCCTGATTAGCATCTGGAGTTCTTCTTCCGTTAATCCAATCTAAAGCGATTGGCACACTTTCGGATAAAGGAATCTTTTCTGCTTCGGCGGTCAATTGAACGATTAAATTATCACTCATTTCCGCTTTTAACTGCTTTTTTTGTTCTTCAGTCAAAAGGGTAGAAGTAGCCAATAAATGTTCTGTTGGCCAAAGTAGTAATTCTTTGTACCAAGCCAATAAATCTCCAAAAGCAGATTGTCCCGCTTCCAGACCTATGAATCCTGGAATTACGGAACCATCAACTTGTCCGCAGATTCCACGAACGGTTTTTGTTCCGATTGATTCTTTTGAATCAATAATAATATCACAGGTTGAGGTTCCCATCACACGAACCAAAGTATTTTCTTCGATTTTTGCTCCTACCGCTCCAGAATGTGCGTCGAATGTTCCCACTGCAATTACAGTATCGGTTGTAAGTCCTAATCGTGTTGCCCATTCTTGGCTTAAGTTTCCGGCTATCACATCAGAAGTATAGGTTTCATCGTATAATCTTCCGCGAAGTGCGGCAAGATATGGATGCAATTGACCTAAGAATTCTTCAGGTGGTAATCCATTCCAGTCTTCGTGCCACATGGCTTTATGACCGGCTGCACAACGACTTCTTTTGAATGTTTTTAAATCTTTATTGTCAATCAATAAATACGTCATTAAATCACAATGTTCCATCCAAGTATAAGCGGCATCTTTTACTGCTGTATCTACTTTTGCAATGTGTAAAATTTTTGCCCAAAACCATTCTGATGAATAAATCCCACCTACATATTTGGTGAAATTTTCTCCGCCCCAATTTTCGGCAAGTTCATTGATTTCGTTTGCTTCGTTGATAGACGTATGATCTTTCCACAACACCATCATCGCATTCGGATTGTGTTCAAAACCTTCAGTCAAAGCCAAAGGAATTCCATCTTTAGTAACTGGTACTGGTGATGAACCGGTGGTGTCAATACAAATGCTTCGTATTAGTGAAGGATCTATATTGCTGTTTTGAACAACATATTTTATGGTCGCTTCTAATCCTTCGATATGATCTAAAGGATGCTGGCGAAACTGATTTGTGGATGCATTGCAATATTCTTTGGTTGCCCATCGCTTGTATTGACAAACATTTGATGCTAACTCTTGCCCATTTTCAGTGTCTATTAACATCGCTCGAACAGAATCTGTTCCGTAATCTAATCCTATAACATAATTTTTCATCCCAAAATCTTTTAAAGAATTACAAATATAATATATTTATTTTATAAGTGTATAAAAAACACTTAATTTAATTTGGTATTATAATTTTTATCAAAAACGCATAAAAACAGCGTTTTACGAGTAAAATAAAAAACAAACGTATGATATACATTTATTCTGTTGCGATTATTTCATTTTTAACTTCAAAACAGTAACAGAATAGGGTGGAAGGCTCGTTTGCGCTTTGTCCCCTTTTAAATTAAATCCCTTTTCTGTAGGGCTTATTTTCTTAGGATTTGCAAATGAATTCTCGTCTTGTAAGTTTGGACTTGTAAGGGTTATTATAGTTCCCTTAGTTTGTAATTTGGTTCCTTTTAAGTCTACATTTACTTCTTGTGCAGTCGCAGATGTGTTTACTAATTTTACAATTACTTCTTTAGAGTTGCTATCTTTCACTGCAGATGCAAACAGATTGTTTTGCCCAGTTACCGGTTTTCCGTCTTTGGTAATTGCTATTAAATCAGTTCCTCTATTGGTGGCAAATAATTTTTGCACATAATAATTAGCAGAACCATAGGCTTCCAGATTGTTGAACCAAAGTAAATCCGGTGTCCATTGCCACGCTTCTTCATGAGCCATCAACGGTGCGTAAGAAGTTAAATTAACCACCTCAGCATTTCGTTCTAAACCGGTCATGAAAGCAGCTTCAGAGAAGGCACATTCCCAATTGTTTCTGTTGTCAGGACTTGCAATAGCGACACTTTGAGCCGCATATTCACCTGCGAAAATTTTAGGCCCTTTTCGGTCATAACTGTCATAACGAGTAGCATTTTCTCTAAACCATTGTGGGCTTTTGTAATAATGCTCATCTACAATTTCAGCATTCAATTTTTTAAGTTCTTGCATGCCGTATTCAAAATAATCTCCTTCCGGAAATGGTCCGCTTCCGGAAACAATAATCATTTTTGGATATTTTGCTTTAATTGCTTTTTCAAATACTTTGTATCTTTCGATGTAATCTGGTCCCCATTGCTCGTTTCCAACACCAATGTATTTTAGGTTGAACGGTTTTGGATGTCCCATTTCAGAGCGAACTCTTCCCCAAGGAGTTTCTGTGCCGCCGTTTGCAAATTCAATTAAATCCAAAGCATCTTGAACGTAAGGATCCAATTCTTCCATTGGAACTAATTCTCCGGTGTTGAACTGACACGCCATTCCACAGCTCAAAATAGGCAAAGGTTGCGCGCCTAAATCTTCTGAAAGTTGGAAATATTCAAAAAATCCTAATCCAAAAGTTTGGAAATAATCCGGTGCCGGTTTGTGAGTGAATTCAGTGTTCCAACGGTTGATTAAAGTTTCTCTTTTTTCCACATCACCTACGGTTTTTTTCCATTGGTAACGCTGTGCCAAAGTTCTTCCTTCAACAATACAACCTCCTGGGAATCTCAAAAATCCCGGTTTCATATCATACAAAAGTTGCACAATGTCTTTACGCATTCCGTTTTTTCTGTTCATCCAAGTGTCTTCCGGAAACAAAGAAATCATGTCTAAATCGATGGTTCCATTTCCTTCAAAGGTGATTTTCAATTGTGCTTTTGCCTCGGTTTGAGTAGCAGTAAATTGAGCGTTATAACCTTTCCAGTCGTTTGCTGTTGGGACAATGCTAGTTTCGCCCAATACTTTTTTGTTTTTATCAATAAATTGAATAATGATTTTTTTGATAGCGCCGTTATGATTTGCCGCTTTTAACGAAAGATTGTATTTGGCATCTTTCTTAATTCCCATGCCACGGAATCCTTCATTAATCATCGAAAACCCTTTGGCGTCATTGATTAATACTCTGCAAAAACTTGGATTGGTTTTGTTTTCCAATGCTTTGACAGTTGTAGCAATTCCGGATGTTGTATTGAAAGAATGCTTGTCACTATTCGGTTGTTCCCAACCCATAAGCGGCGCTTCAAATTCAAAAGAACGGTTTTTAATCATTTCGGCATACAAACCACCATCGGCAGCAAAGTTGATGTCTTCAAAGAACACACCGTACATTGTTGGTTGAATTTTAGTTACTGTAGTAGCGGTATTAACTTCCAGATTCGTTTTTTGTGCATTGGCATAAAAGCCATTAAGTAAAAGCCCACAAAGGGTGATTTTGGTAATTAAATTAGGTTTCATTTTTTATTGGTTTAAGGTTTAAAGTTTAAAGTTGTGGGTGTACGCATTTAAACTTTAATGATTCGTCTATTATCTCTTTGTCTTTTTACTCTTTGTAATCAATCCAAACTTTCATTTTTCCAACGCCTCTGTTCGACCAGGAATAATACGGAATGGCTTTTAATTTTTGGGTTTGAATGATATTTACACCTTCTAAAAGGTTTTCTTCTTTTTTAACTTTGAAAGTATCGTTTGCACCAATGGTTATGGCATCAAAATTTGTAGCATTATCAGCTTCTTCAATCGCATATACAATAGGTCCGTATTCCAAAGCGACTTTCCCTTTGTTGCCCTCCACTTTTGTATTGGTCACCACTTGTTTTACTTCCATTGGGAAATCAAGAACAATTTTTTCCCTTTTTTTCCATTTTCGGGTAATAGTGATGTATCCTTTGTCTTCTTGGTATGCAAATGCTTTTCCGTTTATAGTAACGGTTGTTTTTGCAGTTGAGGGAGTCGCATAGCTATATAAATCTCCCGGTAAAACCTGATTTCTCGCCCAACTAGGAATGCGTAATTTTATAGTAAATTCAATTTCTTTTTTTGGAGAAACAGTAAGGGCAACTTTTCCGTCCCAAGGATAATTGGTTTGCTGTGAAATTTCTAAATTGGTTTTGTCCAATGTTATTTTCGCTGTATTTGAAGCGTATAAATTCACATAAAGTACGTCTTTACTTTTAGAATAAATCAATCCCGGAATCGAAGGAATAAACCGAATCAAATTCGTTGGACAGCAAGAACAGTCAAACCAAGATTGACGGGTACATTCGCCACGATTGAATTTATAAACACCATCCGATTCCAATGCATTTGGATAAAAGAATTTTTTTCCGTCCAATGACAATCCAGAAATCAATCCGTTGTATAAAGAGCGTTCAATCACATCAAAATAATCTGAATTTCCAGAAATATTATGCAGTCTATGGTTCCAATACACATTTCCGATAGCGGCACACGTTTCGTTATAAGCGGTTAGATTTGGCAATTCGTAATTTTCGCCAAAAGCTTCTCCATCGTGTTTTGCACCAATGCCTCCTGTGATGTATGTTTTTTTGTTGACCATATTAGTCCACAAATGATTTACCGCATTCCCGTAAGCAGCATCATTTTCTAAAGCGGCAATATCCGTCATTCCGGCATACATATAGACTGCTCTTACGGCATGACCCACAGCTTCTTTTTGTTGAATAACAGGAATATCATCTTGGGAGTAAGCGCCATATAAATTGTGGTTTTTTGGATTTCCGCGGTTGTCCAAAAAGTATTTTGCCAAATTTAAATAGGCTTTATTATTGGTAACTTGGTATAGTTTTACCAAACCGGTTTCTACAATTTGATGTCCGGGAACACTATGAACTTGATCTGCTCTGTCGCCAAAAGTGCGCACTAACATATCCGCATTTTTGATGGCAATGTCTAAGAAGTTTTTCTTTCCAGTAGCTTCGTAATGTACTACAGCCGCTTCAATCAGATGACCGGAATTGTACAATTCATGACTGATTTGAAGTGATTCCCAACGCTTTCCTTCAATCACGGGAACCCATGGAGCTGGCGGTTTCGCAGGATTTATGGTTCTCCAAGTGGTTAAATAACCGTCTTTTTCCTGACCAATTTTCACAATGCTAATTAGTGAATCTAATAGTATTTCGAGTTTTGGATTGGGTTCACTAATTAAAGTATTTGAAGTGCCTTCGATAATTTTATAGACATCGGTATCGTCAAAAGGCATTTGACCTTTTACGGTTCCTTCCATTTTACTACCAGCAATTAAAAAGTTGTCCATGCGGCCTTCTTCTTCACATTTGTGGATAGCGTATTCGATGGTTTTTTCTTGTACTTTCTTGATAATGGGCAACCAAAAAGCATCTGTAACCTTGACATTTTGAATGTTTACAGGAGTGATGGTATAACCTGATTTTTTTGATGAATTCGATTTTTTTAAACGTTGTTGTGCTTGTCCGCAAACGGTCATTAGAATCGAAACTGCTAGTATTGTTCTTTTTATAAAGGTCATTTGCCTACTATTAATCTATTTTTAATTCAGTGGTGCTACAACAGGCCATAAATCAGTATCCCATTGCATTTGTTTTATTTTTAAAACAGGTCTCCCTTTTTGCTTGGAATCATACGCATGAAAAATGATATAATCTTTCCCGTCAAAAGTATAAGCGCTGTTGTGTCCTGCTCCGAACCAGTTTTCGTTTCCTTGAATAAGAAGTGTTCCGCCACCTTCGTTTAATGATTTTCCGTCTTTATCCACATAAGGACCGGTAATAGTTTTAGATCTTCCTACGACTACTTTGTAGGTGCTTTTTTCGCCTCGGCAACACAAATCCCAAGAAAGGAATTGATAATAATATCCGTTCTTTTTGAAAATAAACGGAGCTTCAAGTGCGCCATCTCCCGGATCAGTATCTGCTAATTCGAAAGTTCTTTTGCGTTTTGAAATGGTGGACCATTCTTCTGGTTGTGCTATTGATTTTAAATCGGGATTTAATTTTACCATTTTCAAACCATTCCAAAACGAACCAAATGCCAACCAAGGCGTGTTGTTGTCATCAAAAGTCAAATTGGGGTCAATTGCATTCCATAAATCACGATTTGGGACTGATTGAATTACAATTCCGTGATCGACCCATTTATATGCCGGGTCTTTTGGGTCCAAAGTGGTGTTGGTTGCTAATGCGATTGCCGACGTATTTTTTGCGAAAGCAGAAACCGAATAATACAAATAATAGGTATTGTTGTGAAAAGAAACATCCGGCGCCCAAATATGGTTGTCGAAATTAGGCACTACTTTATCTACCCAAACCGGTTTTTCTTTGAAAATAGCGGGTTCCGGCTGCCAGTTTTTTAAATCTTTGGAACTAAAAACACTGATTCCTTTTCCGGTGCAGTATAAATAGTAGGTATCTTTTTGCTTGATCATTACAGGGTCGTGAACGGTAATGTCTTGCGCCCAAGCGGAAGCCGTCATGATTAGTAAGAGAAGTAATGGTTGTATTTTTTGATATAATTTCATGCTAATTTTTTTTATTTTTTAAACCATATAAGTCATTTAAGAAAATATAAGTTTTTGATATTGTGTATTTTTTGAACTGTTTTTAATTTCATCTTATACGGTTCAAATTTTTAAACCACTTAAGAAAATATAAGTTTAAATGGTTTTATTAATCGTTTGTGTTTAAAGCCATTTCCTGTAATGTGCTTATTTTTGAATACCTTCCGTAGTCATAATTACACGTTTCAGCGTTCCATCTTCATTGTAATATAGACGGTCTATGCACACTGATCTTCTGAAACTACCACCGTTGGGTTGAGTTGCGCCATTGTGATAAATGAAATAATCTTTTCCCTTGAACTCAATAATCGATTGATGGTTGGTATTCGAGTTTCCAGCTATTTCATTCAGAATTCCTTTGTATTCCCATGGCCCGTTGATAGATTTACTCATAGCATAAGCGATTTTTTCAGGAAACTGATACGCATACGATAGATAATACCAATCCTTTTTTTTGTGAATCCAAGGCGCTTCGGTGAAATTTGGTAAGGAAATGGTTTGTATTGGTCCATCAAGTTCAACCATGTTTGCTTTTAATTTTGCGTAATGACAAACAGTATTTCCCCAGAATAAGTAGGCTTGACCATCATTGTCTATCATAACAGTTGGGTCAATATCGTCCCAACTAATGTTGGTTTTGGTTGTCATGTCATTAGTAATAATGGCTTTTCCTAACGCATCTTTGAAAGGACCTGTTGGACTGTGAGCAACAGCCACTCCAATTGATTTTCCTGGAATCGTTCCATGTTCAACAGTAACATACCAATAGAATTTTCCGTTGCGTTCAATGACTTGAGCTGCCCAAGCATCGGATTTTGCCCAAGTAAAATCGGTTACTTTTAGCGGAGCCGGATGTTCTTGCCAGTTCACCATATCTGATGAGGAATATACTAGCCATTCATTCATTTTATAAAAATTGAAATCATTTGGTGCTTCATCATGACCAGCGTAGAGATAAACTTTGTCTTTATATACCAAAGCTGCAGGGTCGCCAGTGTACTTGTCTTTGATGACTGGGTTGTTGATTTGCATGGATTGACTCGGATTTCCATCATTGGCGGAAGCCGTAACACGATCTGTTTTTATAGTTTTACAAGAGGAAAGAAATGCTAGAAGCAATAGGGTTGTAATTGTATTTTTCATTTTGATTTTTTCTGTAAAAGAATGAAAAGGGTGTTTTATTTGTAACAGTTGCCTTTCTCAATGATGCAAAAAGGCAACTGTTTATATTTATTAATCAATCTTTTTACCCCAAACGGGTGCTCCAGCTGTTGTAAATCCTGAATAGGTGATGGTGACTTTTCTAGTAGCTCTTTCCCAATCCCAAGCATCGCTTACTTTACATTTTACACCGTTGACAGTTAGTGTCTTGTTTGTACTGTCATACGACCAGTTTCCTGTGGCACCGCCACTTACTTTTTTGTCGGCAGTTAGGTATATAGTTGCTGATTTTTGGATGACTTTGTATTGGTAATTCATTGTGATTTGTTCCCAAGTCCCTATAAAGGAGGCTTCGGTAACGGTGGTTTTTGGCACTCCTGCATAGCGCTCCGGAGCAACTACTGGCCAACCGTCTTCGGTCCATTGAATTTCTCGAACGTGACCCATCATTACAGCATTAGAAACATTAATTCCGGGTACACCTTCTGGCAAGCGAGCTTGAGAGGCATAAAACCATTCTTTGGTTTCCGGATTTTGAAAGATAGAACAATGTGAAAATCCAACCCATCCTGTATGATTGTTAAAGGAATAGGGATGTGTTAGCATTGGCCAAGCATCGGCTCCATTGGTAACATCGGCTCCATTGATTCCTAGGTAAGGTCCCATAATATTTCTGGAACGGGCAACACGAGTGTTGTAAGGTACATCAAGTCCGTCATAAGCCAAAAATAAGTAATAATAACCCGTGTTTTCGTTGTATATAATCTCTGGCCCTTCTGACGCTTGCCAACGACTAGCTCTATTACGAGTGGCGATGCGAGTTCCATAATCGCTCAATGTTTTTAATTGATCTGGTTTTCCGGTTGTAGGATTCAATTTTAAAGCG
The DNA here is from genome assembly GCF_030010385.1 of Flavobacterium algoritolerans. Classification (NCBI taxonomy): domain Bacteria; kingdom Pseudomonadati; phylum Bacteroidota; class Flavobacteriia; order Flavobacteriales; family Flavobacteriaceae; genus Flavobacterium; species Flavobacterium algoritolerans. Next base: position 1,239,786 of record NZ_JASCRZ010000001.1, read on the forward strand.
GCAATACCGGAATGCCAAGAGCCGTAGATTAAATAGTGTTCTCCTTGTGGAGTAATAGTAAAAGTAGGGTCGATGGCATTGAATTGAAAATACGCATTTTCCCAATTTCGGGTACCTGTAAAAGAATACGGTTTTACACCATCTGGCTCAGAGCAAACGACCATTCCTTTATCTACCCAAACATTAGTGGCTAAATCATCGGATTCTGCCAGTCCAATAAAGGCTCTTTCTGACCATGAATACGTGAAATCGGCACCTATAATTGGTTCATCTACCACAATGCTGTAATACATTCGGTATTTGCTGCCTACTTTTTTGATGTAAGGCGCCCAATACCCATAACGTGGATTTGTAATAGCGGGCAAAGCAGGGACCATGCGCGCTCTTTTGTTGTTCAAAGAATCTTTTACCCAAGCTGGAGCTTGTGTCATTGCAGCACCCATGTATTCCCAAGTAATTAAATCTTTAGAACGTCTGTATGGGAAATGGCCTTGGCCATCAGCAGCACCACCATAAGAAGCATCGGTTTGATACATATAATAATATTCGCCACACTTTTCAACAGAAGGATCATGTACGTTAGCCAAGTTCCATTGAGAACGATTACTCCAAGAAGAAATAGGAGTGTAATTGTCCGGATACGTTGGTCCGGCAAAAGTACTCGGTGTTGGTGTAGGAACTGGAACAGGAGTCGGTGTTGGTGCAGGGTCTGAAGCTGGATCATCGCCAGAACAACTGCTAATGGAAACAGCAATTAAAAAAGGCATCAGATACAAAACTAATGTTGAAAGGAATTTTGAATTTTTCATTATTATGTTTTTTTATTTGGTTTCTAAAACCACTACAGTAAATGCAGGGATTGTGATTTCCAGTTTACCCTTTTTTGTTTCAAAACCTTTGAAAACGGCAGGTTTGATTTTTGACGGGTTATCAAATGTGTTGTGGTCTTGTAATTTTGGTGATGCCAGAATAGTTCCGGTAACATTTTTAATTCCAAGTTCCTGCATGTCAATTTCTATTTTGTGGTCTTTTTTAGAATCAATGTTTACCAATGAAATATGAATTAGTCCGTTTTTATCTTTGGATGCCGAAGCGGATAAAGCAGGAAGTTTTTCACCATTGTGTGTGTATGATGGAGAATTAATCGTCATTGGTAATAATTGTGCATCGTGATGTACGGTGTACATTTTCATAACGTGATACGTTGGCGTAAGCAACATTTTTTCGTTCTCAGTTAAAATAACAGCTTGCAGTACGTTTACAGTTTGAGCAAGGTTTGCCATTTTCACTCTTTTAGAGTGATTGTTAAAAATGTTCAGTGTTGTACCCGCAATCATAGCATCTCTCATGGTGTTTTGTTGGTATAGAAAACCAGGATTTGTACCTTCTTCTACATCATACCATCCGCCCCATTCGTCAACAATAAGTGCCACTTTGTTTTCTGGATCGTATTTATCCATAATGTCAGAGTGTTTGGTTACTAATTCTTCCATTTTAAGTGCAGTTTGCATGGTTGCAAAATATTGTTCCTCGTTAAATTTAGTTGAAGACCCTTTCTTTTCCCATTTTACAAAAGAGTAGGAGTGAAGCGCAACGCCTTCAATTAAACTTTTAGGAATATCACGCATTAAAACTTCGGTCCAGTGGTAATCAGCAACATTTGCTCCTGAAGCAATTCTGAAAAGTTTATCGTTATTAGACCAATCGGTCATGAACGTAGCATATTGTTTGTAAAGGTTCGCATAATATTCCGGTGTCATATTTCCGCCACATCCCCACATTTCATTTCCTACTCCCCAAAAAGTAACACCCCATGGTTTTTCGCGATCATTCTTTTTTCTTAGCTCAGACATTGGGCTACCGCTGTCGTGGTTTACATATTGTACCCATTGCTCAAGTTCCTGAACGGTTCCACTACCTACATTGCTGGCCAAGTATGGTTCTGTACCCAATACTTCACATAAATTTAAAAAATCGTGTGTTCCAAAACTATTGTCTTCAGTAGTTCCTCCCCACCAACGGTTTACAATACTTGGTCGGTCTTCTTTAGGTCCAATACCATCTTTCCAGTGGTAAGTGTCCGCAAAACAACCTCCGGGCCATCTTAAATTTGGTATTTTTAATTCTTTTAACGCAGTAATAATATCGTTACGAACTCCTTTTGTATTTGGAATAGAACTTTTTTCGCCAACAAAAAACCCACCATAGATGCATTTTCCTAAATGCTCAGCAAAATGTCCGTAGATGTGTTTGCTGATAGTTGGTCCATCATTACTATTTTTTAAAGTAAGTACTGTTGTTTCTTTTTGTGCAACAATAACTTGAGTACAAAAAGTAAAAATAAATAAGATTAATAGGATTTTTTTCATGTTGTTTTTAAGTTATAATATCATGTAGTAAGCTTTTAGTAAGCTTACTACATGATATTAAAATTCTAACTAAATCAAATAAATATTAGTAGCCACTGTTTTGAATTGTTCCTGGATTGTTATCCATTTCCAATTGTGGTATTGGGAAAAATTCTCTTCCTGTTGCATAAGAGTTGAATTCAACATCTCTTGTTTTCAACCAAGCTAATTTTGCAGGATCTTGTAACCATCCCCAACGACGAATATCATCAAAACGGTGTCCTTCTAGCGGGAATTCTAAGAATCTTTCATGTCCAATTTGCTCTCTCATTGCAGCTTGGCTTAGTCCTGGTTTTGCTGTAGCTAAATTAGGTAAGCCAACTCTGCTTCTTACCATTTGAATATAAGTATAAGCTCCCGGAGTATCACCAGTTTCATTTAAACATTCAGCATACATTAACAATACATCCGCATATCTCAATAAACGTTCGTTAATACCAGAACGCCAGTCGAATTCGTTTGCATAATTCCCATCAGAATTTTGGTATTTTCTGCAAAACAAGTCATTCAAATCTCCTGGATTACCTGCGTAAAAAGTAGCGAAGTTTTGTCCGTAAAGTTGCATTCCACCTGGTTTGTTATAAAAAATAGTAGCGTCTAAACGTGGGTCTGTCGTGTTTGCAGTAGTTTTTTCATCATGGTATTCATTAAATAATGTCCTTGTTGGCTGTACGTCTGTCCATCCAAAAGCTCTTGGTCCGTAAGTAATAGCTCTTGCCGATGTTTTTCCCCATCCAGAAGCCGGAGCACCACCCCAACCTAAATCAACTCCACCAGCATCTCTGCTGAATTGTACTTCAAATAATGACTCTGAATTGTTTTCGTTTGTGTCAGTAAAGTTATCACGGTAATTAGCGACTAAAGAATATACACCTAAATCAATAACTTGTTTGAATGCGATTTTAGCATTTGGAAAATCTTTGGTAAACAAGTACGCTTTCCCTAAATATCCTAAGGCAGCTCCTTTAGTGGCGCGCCCTTTATCATTAATATTAGAGTAGGAAGGAGGAAGTAATTCTGCGGCAGCTTTAAAATCTGCAATAACTTGTGCCCAACCTTCTTGGTTTGTCTTTTGTGGATAGAAAGCAGCAATTTCAGTAGGAAGCGGTACGTTTTGAAACATGTTTACAGCATGAAACAAATACAATCCTCTTAAGAAATAAGCCTGACCAAGAATTCTGTTTTTAAGCGCGGTATCAGTAATATTTATATTAGGTACGTTTGTAAGTACTTGATTAGCGCGATAAATACCTTGATAATACGTTTCGTAAGCCCAGCCATAAATAGCAGAATTTGAAACATTTGAGTTGAAACGACCTACATTGTACATTGCATCCCATGGACTGTTACTTCTGGTGTCATCTCCTTTTAAGTCTAACAATAAAGGAGTGCTTCGCATATAAGTACCATCAGTCAATAAGCTGCCATAAGCTGCATTTACTCCTTTTATTGCGTCCTCATCTGTTTTCCAGAATGAATCAGCAGCGTCATTATTAGGGTCAAGTTGAATTAAATCTTCATCGTTGACACAACTTGTCGTTACCACTGCAAGTGATAAGAAACCAGCCAGATAATTAAATATTTTATATTTCATTTTGATTCGTTTTAATTGGTTTGCTAATTTTAAAAATTCACTTCAAGTCCTAAAGAAATCGTTCTAGGATTAGGGAAAGAACCTCCGTCATATCCTCTAGAGAATGATCCGTCGTTGCTATTAAAATCAGGATCGCTTCCTCTGTATTTACTGATAATTAATAGATTTTGCCCGTTTACAAACAATTTTGCTTTTTGAATAAAACTGGTAGTCGGAACTGGGATTTCATATCCAATTTCCATAGTTTGCAGTTTTATGTAATCTCCATCTTCTATGAATCGGTTCGAATCTCTTCCGTTGGCATTCGGGTCACCAATAATTGGGCGAGGAACATTTGTATTTGTATTTGTAGGTGTCCAGTAATTAAGCATATCAGTGCTGTGGTTACCATATTGTCCCGCCATTAAATTACGGTATATGCTATTGAAAACTTTGTTTCCTCCTGCACCTTGCCAAAACATTGAGATGTCCCAGTTTTTGTAAGAACCGCTAAAGTTCATCCCATAACTGTATTTTGGAATTGTAACTCCTTGAAAGGTTCTGTCAAGATCACTAATCATTCCGTCTCCATTGATATCTTTGAATTTAATATCACCAACTCCAGCATTAGTTTGCGTAGGAGCAGCAGCAAGTTCAGCAGCATTTTGGAAAATTCCATCTGTCTCGTAGGCATAAATTTCACCCATAGATCGACCAACTTCTGTTTTTGAAGCAGCACCATAGATTGGATTTCCGTTGATACCAATTTGCAATACTTCATTTTTCAACGTTCCTAAATTAGCAGATATGCTGTATTTGAAGGCATTGTTGTTGTTGTTATAGGATGCAGAAAATTCAAATCCTTTGTTTCTCATTGCACCGGCATTAGTAGTAATACTTGCAGGGAAAGCTCCAGTAGAAAAAGGTAATGGAACACCCACTAATAAATTAGAAGAGTTTTTTACAAAATACTCTGCTGTAAACTGTAAAGCATTATTAAACAATCCAAGCTCAACTGCTACATCGGTTGTTTTATTATCTTCCCATCTTACATTTGGATCTAAAGAAGCAACAACTGTTGTTCCTGGAGCCAATTCGTTGTTGAAATTGTAACCTGCAAAACTATTGATTGTTGTGGCAAAGAAATAGGCTGGAATTGTGTTGTTCCCTAATTTACCATAACTACCTCTTAGTTTGATTGTGTTTACCCATTCTGGTAAGTGAATGAATTTTTCGTTGCTCAATTTCCAAGCTCCTGAGAAAGAGTACGCATTTGTTGTGTTGTATTTTTCACTAAAAAGCGACGATTTATCTTGTCTAAAGTTAGCTTGAAACAAATAGCGATCATCAAATGAGTAATTGATACGGCTTATGTAGGATGTACCAGTAATAGTAGTGTTAGACTCGCCTGTACTGTTATCATCAGCATATTGCAATTTGCTGATTTCACCAAAATCATATCCTACACCTCTTGACCAGTGGTTGTAATAGTCTTTTCTTTCTTGTACCCAACCGGCTAAAGCGTCAAACTTATGTTTATTAATGTCTAATGAGTAAGTTAGTAGGTTATTAAGAAAAGTTTTAGTTTCATTACCAGTTGATACATCTAGAGATGCTTCTTCTTTAGTAGTAATATAATACCATCCTAAGTCACTTTGCGGAACAAATTTTCTATTTTGATAATCTAATCGATCAAAACTGGCGTCTAGTTTATATTTTAATCCTTTTACGATTTCATATTCTCCCCAAATGTTCCCAATGAAACGGTTTCTTTTTCCGTTGTTTTCGATTAAGTTGTTGAATCCTATAACATTAAGTGAAATGGCTCTTTGAGTTAGATTATCAGTACCTCCGTAACCGCCTAATCTATTTTCATCGTATACTGGCATTGTTGGAACAGCACCTAACAAAGCTGCGATAGCAGTTTCCCCTACATAACTGTTGAAATTTTCTTTGTCAGATTGTGTGAATCCTATTTTAGTACCGTATTTGAATTTTCCTTTTTTACCATTCAAATTCAAGTTCATAGATAGTCTTTCATAATCTTGAGGAGATTTGATATAACTGCTATTTTTGAAATAATCCATATTCATATTATAGGCTAAATCCTCTGTACCACCATTAAATGCTAACGAATGATTCTCTATAATTCCAGTTTCGTAAGCGGCATCTTGCCAATCTGTATTTACATTACTGATGTAATTGCTGTTGTTCGGGTCATTTCCTGGAGCAACGTTTAATCCAGCATTCAATTCTGCTGTGCTGGTTATGTTTTGATACCCTAATCTATCAGTTACATTCCAAGTTTTAGCAACATTTTGAAAACCTACAAGAGATTTATATTTGACATTCAGTTTTCCTGCTTTTCCTTTTTTGGTTGTAATTATTACTACACCATTAGCACCACGAACTCCATAAATAGCTGCCGAAGAGGCATCTTTTAGCACTTGCATAGATTCGATATCTCCTGGAGCAAAATCAAACGGAGAATCTACAATCATTCCGTCAATTACAAAAAGAGGATTGTTGTTGCTAAAAGAGTTAAGACCTCTAATTTTAATATTTACAAATCCACCTGGCTCACCAGATGATTGCACCGTAACACCGGCAACTTGTCCTTGAAGCATTTTTGCTGCATCATAGGTTACTGTTTTCTTAGCAGATTCCATGTTTACAACTCCAACTGACCCAGAAAGGTCTGATTTTCTTTGTGTCCCGTATCCAATAACTACAACTTCGTCAAGTGCAGTAAGATCGTCTTTTAGTGCTACGTTAATTTGTGTTTTAGTGCCCACTGTAATTTCTTGACTTGCATAACTTATATAAGAAAATATAAGGATGTCACTTGGTGCGGCTTTTATAGAATATTGCCCGTCAAGATCAGTTGTGGTTACTGTATTAGTACCTTTAATCAAAATATTTACTCCTGGCGCAGGTATTTTGTCTTTTGCTGAGGTAACAATTCCGGTGACAATTTGAGTGTTTTGAGCTGATACATTAATAGTTGCCATTAGCATAATTATTATTGCCAGAAGCCATTCTTTTTTTGGTAATAAAAAATTACAATAAAGAAATAATCGGTGGTTTGTTTTCATTCGGTTATTATTTAGGTTAATTATAAGTGTGTGTTTTACATTTGTAAATTTAATTAAAAAAAATGCATAAAAACAAATTAATATGATAAAAAAAAGAGGAAAAAAAAATACATTTTTTAAATTAAGTGTAAAATTAACATTTTAAAATTATGTTTTTGTAAAAAATGCATCTGTTTTCAGAGTTAATTTGTGTAAAATTTACACTTTATGTGAAAAAACAAACATTTCTACAAAAAATTGCCCATGAAAATTATTTTATAAAACAGCTGAATAATTGCCTTTTAGATCAGTTTTAATTTGGAAATCAGAGGTGTATTGTAAAAAAAGCCTTCTTTTTCAGGTATGTTTTTTTGTAAAAAATTAATTTAGCAGTCTACAAACGGCTCTTATTCATCGCAATCGATTGAAATACAAGAAAAAAATGGGTTAATTTGCTGGTTTGGAGTTTTACTATTATCAGTTGATGAAACCAGTCTCTATAAGATAAAATGTGCGGAATAATATGTAGCGGTTTAGTAAACGAAAAAAATTGGATTACAGGGTTTTAATGGACTAAGTGTAAAATCAACATTAATAAATTATGAATGCTTTAGAGAAGTTTATATATTTACAATAAAAAACACATTATGTTAAATAGTTATAGTTCTGCTGATAAAGTTTTACTGGCAGTGGATTGTATCATTTTTGGTTTTGATAGCGAAGGATTAAAAATTCTTTTGATTAAAAGAGATTTTGAACCTGAAAAAGGCAAGTGGTCTTTAATAGGTGGATTTCTTAAAAAAGATGAAGTACTGGACAGCGCTGCCATCAGAATATTAGATTCCTACACTGGGCTTCAAGATATTTATATGGAACAATTGCATGCCTATAGTGAGATTGACCGTGATCCTGTAGAAAGAACTATTTCTGTGGCTTATTTTGCATTAATTAATATTGAAAACCATAATGCAGAATTGATTAAAAACTATCATGCACAATGGTTTAGCGTTGCGAATGCTCCAAAATTGATTTTTGACCACGACACCATGTTAAGACATGCCATAAGAAGATTGCGATACAGAACGTCCATAAAACCTGTAGGATTTGAACTTTTACCGGAGAAATTTACGATGCGTCAACTGTTAGAATTGTACGAAGCGATCCTTAGTAAGGAATTAGATAAAAGAAACTTCATCAGCAAAATAAACTCATTGGATATTTTAATAAAACTCGAGGAGAAAGATATGATGTCCTCCAGAAAAGGATCTTATCTTTATACTTTTGACAAAGAAAAATATGATGCAAAACTCTTGAATGATTTTGTTTTAAACCTATAAGTCATTCATTATAATCATAAACTAAAAAAGGAAGCCTCGTAAATGAGGCTTCCTTTTTTTTATAATCATGAAAAAACTATTCTTCAATTCTTTGATTGACTACAACTTCAATGATTTTCAGAATAGTTTTATAAATGCGAACTACTCTTAAAATGGCAAAGTGTAGCCCAAATAAAATTTAAATCCCTAACTATTTCCTTTATTATAATCTGCCAAGAAAGTAGCCAAACCGCTATCCGTTAGCGGGTGTTTTAATAAGCCTTCAATGGCGCTCAATGGTCCTGTTATGACATCGGCGCCAATTTTAGCACAATTTAAAATGTGCATGACGTGACGAACGGATGCCGCCAAAATTTGCGTTTCATATCCGTAATTATCATAAATCAGTTTGATTTCGGCAATCAATGCCATTCCATCTGTAGAAATATCATCTAATCTCCCTATGAAAGGCGATACATAAGTGGCGCCGGCTTTGGCAGCAAGTAGGGCTTGTCCTGCTGAAAATACCAACGTACAATTGGTTCTTATTCCTTTATTCGAAAAGTATTTTATCGCTTTTATTCCGTCTTTAATCATTGGAATTTTCACCACGATTTGAGGATGTAAAGCAGCCAGTTTTTCACCTTCAGCAACCATACCTGCAAAATCTGTTGATATTACTTCGGCACTCACATCACCGTCAACTAATTCGCATATTTTTACATAATGCGCAATAATATTGTCGGCACCGGTGATTCCTTCTTTTGCCATTAGCGAAGGATTTGTAGTTACACCGTCCAGAATTCCTAAATCGTTAGCTTCTTTTATGTCTTTTAAATTTGCCGTGTCTATAAAAAATTTCATGTCTTTATTTGTTTAAATGTTTATTTACTTTCTTCAATGTAGTTTAGGATTTTTGCACAAACACTTTCGCTGGTAAATCCAAATTTTTGATCCAATACACTTGCCGGCGCAGAATATCCAAAGTGCTCTAGCCCAATTATTTTTCCGCTGTCGCCAATTAAGCCTTCTAAGTTTACCGGAAGTCCAGCGGTAAGACCAAACACTAATTTTCCTTTTGGAATAATACTTTCCTGATATGCTTTTGGTTGTGATTTGAACAAACCTTCAGATATTATTGAAGCTACGTTTATGGTTAGATTTTTTTCTTTTTCTAAAATAATTGCGGCTTCCAAAAGTGTGGCTACTTCTGATCCATTTGCGATTAATGTGATGTCAGGATTTGGTGTAGATTTAACCAGGTAACCTCCTTTTTTAGCTTCGGTTGCTTCTTCATATCTTGAAGTTCTTGTAGCAGGAATGTCTTTTATGTTTTGTCTTGAAAGAATCAAAGCTGTTGGCGTACTGGTATTTTTCAAAGCCATATCCCAAGCGACCGAAGTTTCAATAGCATCGGCAGGGCGGAGCGCTAATAAACTTTGGTTGCCCGAATGGTTTTTTATTTTTTCCAACAAACGCATTTGTGCTTCCTGCTCAATAGGTTGGTGCGTAGGTCCGTCTTCGCCCACTCGGAAAGAATCGTGTGTCAAGACATATTTCACCGGTAATTCCTGAATTGCGGCTAATCGAATGGCAGGTTTCATATAATCCGAGAATACAAAAAAGGTTGCTACTACTGGGATAACACCTCCGTGAAGGGCAATTCCGTTAGCAATAGAAGTCATAGTCAATTCTGCCACCCCGGCTTGTAAAAAGGCACCGCTGAAGTCATTTTTTTGTAAAACAGAAGATTTTTTTAAGAAACCATCCGTCTTATCACTGTTGGATAAATCTGCCGAAGAAACAATCATGTTTTCCACGTGTTCAGCCAAGTAAGCTAAAACTGCTGATGAAGCATCTCTTGTTGCGGCATTTGCTTTTTGGACTACATTGCTCAAATCCAGTTCTGGAAGTTTTCCGGATAGAAAAGAATCCATTTTTTGAGCCATTTTTGGATTTTCTTTTTTCCAAGTGGCTACATGATGCTTTTTGTACGCGGCCTCTTCCGATTTTTTGGCTTTTATTTTATCATAATGCGTTGCCACATCTTCATAAATTGCAAAAGGATTTTCAGGATTTGCTCCAAGGTTTAGTAAGGTTTTTACATAATCAGCTTTCGTATCACCAATAGGTTTTCCGTGCAGTTCACATTCGCCTTCATATATATCGCCATTGGCGGTAACGCAACCTTTTCCCATAATCGTTTTTCCAATTATTAAGGTTGGTTTTTCTGATTCTTCATTGGCTTCGTTCAATGCTTTTCTAATTTGCTCGTGGTCGTGTCCGTCAATAGTGATGACTTTCCAGCCCCAAGCTTCGTATTTCATAGCCGTATTCTCTGAAGTTACTTCATCTGTCATGGACGAAAGTTGTACATCATTCGAATCATAAAACATGATGAAATTGTTCAAGCCTAAATGTCCGGCTATTCTGCCCGCACCTTGTGAAATTTCTTCCTGAACACCACCATCAGTAATGAAACCGTATATTTTGTGATTGAAAATACCTTTGAATCTGGCATCTAGAAATTTTGCAGCGATAGCTGCACCAACTCCCATTGCATGTCCTTGTCCTAAAGGCCCGGAAGTGTTTTCTATTCCTCTAAGTACATCTACTTCCGGATGACCTGGAGTTACGGAACCCCATTGTCTGAAGCTTTGTAAATCTTCTTTTTTGTAATTGCCCAACAAATAATATTGGGAATACATCAATGCAGACAGGTGCCCGGCATCCATAAAGAAACGGTCCCTGAATGACCAATCCATTTCTGTTGGGTCAAATTTTAAGTATTCAGTATATAAAATGTGCAAAAAATCAGCACCTCCCATGGCTCCTCCCGGATGTCCGGAATTCGCTTTTTCTACCATCGAAATAGCTAATGCTCTACTATTATCAGCAGCTAAATTGTCAATTTTTTTATTCATGTTTAAATTATAAAAATTAAGTATTTTTTGAAAAGTATAATATGATTCGTTTTATTATTTGTGTCCAAAGTTTCATAAGCGGGAGTAAATTTTTGTTTTTCTATACTAGAATTAGAAGGGAAAAAATTTATAGTGACTAACCGACAAAATCAGTGTCAGATAAAAAATATTTTATGTTTAAACCAAAAATTAATTAGTAACAGCTTCTTTTTTAGAGGATATGTGTGTAAAAAAATAATAAGTGTATAAAATACATTTACAAATGTAAACAAATTTTTTTAACAATGACAAATAAATTTTTTTTCTGTAATTTTAAAATAAGAATCGCATTTTTTTTGCCAATAAAAAATGGCAATACTATTTTTTTAAAAATAGTATTACCATAAGAAGATTGAATTGTTACAGTGAATTTCGAATTATTAACGTGCATTTGTTTTCTATTTGTTCTTTTTTACCTTTTAAAATCATTTGCGCCAAAATTCTTCCCATAGCATCAAAATTTGTAGAAATAGTTGTAATTCCGTTTTCAACTACTTTTTTTAAAGGGGTTTCATTATAGGAAATAATGCCAAAATCATCTCCTAATTGTAGGTTTTGAAGCTTTGATTTTTCAATTACACGTACTAAATCTCTATCGCTTGGAATAATGTATACTTCTCCTTTGTTAATCTTCTGATTTTCAAACTCAGTGATAATTTCATAATTAAAAGCAAAATCTCGGCAAAAATTCTCGAAGCCAATTCTCATTCCTAAAGGTTCTCTAAATCCAGGAAAAATCATAATTAGTTTTTCATATTTATCTAGTTTTGATTTTCCCTCTAGCAATCGGTCATAGATGTCTTTTACGAAGTTTTGATATACAGCCGGGAACGATTTTAGTTCAGGATTAGTTTGATCTAATATGTACACTTCATTTACTGGTAGGGTTTTTATAACTGATGCCGCCTCAGCCAAATTGGTAGGCATAATGATATATTTTGTATAATTTCCATTACTGTCATTTATTAGTTTTTGGAAAACTTGAATGTTAAAATGATGAAAGAAAATGTCAACCTGAACATCATTACCAATGTTTTTCAAGAATGCGTTGTAGATGTCTTCTTTGAAAATATTTAATTCATCAAAAAGTAAAAATATCCTTTGTTTTATGGTGACCGCGATACTTTTTACATAATATCCTTTTCCAGGAATTGCATAAATAATACCTCTTTTCTTTAATTCATCATAGGCTTGCAGGACTGTATCACGAGATAATGAAAACTCTATACTGACTTTGTTTACAGAGGGAAGTTTGTCTCCTTTTATCAGTTTTCCTTCTTCAATTCCCTTCTCAACGGTAATGATAATTTGTTTGTATTTAGGAATTCCAAGATTGTTTTGAATCGAAATAATTTTCATAAATGAATGAATTTTTTCGCAAGATACAAAAACTGGTAGGTACTGGTGTGTAATTTATGATAATTATTTTACTTTTGGTTTTCACATTTCATAAATAAATCATGAAAATAAAACACATATCACATTTTAAAGCTAATTCTGCTGTAGAATTATTTGGTTTTACATCAGATGGTGAAGAGGTTTCTCTTTATGAATTAACAAACAAAAACGGAATGCAGCTTAAAGTTACTAATTATGGTGCAACTATTACCTCGTTGAAAATGCCACTGAAAAGCGGAGAATTTGTAGATGTGGTTTTAGGTTTTGATACTTTAGAGGCTTATATCAAATCATTTGATTTGGAAAGCGCACCTTACTTTGGAGCTACAGTAGGAAGATTTGCAGGAAGAATAAGCGACAGCGAATTTGTATTAAACGGGACATCTATTCACTTAAAAAAAAATCATAAGAGTCATTCACTACATGGCGGAAATGGCGGTTTTAGTCAAAAAATATGGAAAGTCAAAAACATACATAACGGTAAAAATCCTTCCATGACGTTAGCTTATTTTAGTCCAGATCAAGAAGAAAATTTTCCAGGGGATCTATCCGTTGAACTTACATATACTTTGTCTGATGCTAATGAATTAATGATAAATTACACCGCGTCAACGACAAAAGACACTGTAGTGAATTTGACACATCATAGTTATTTTAATCTTGATGGGCACAAATCCAATGTTTCTGAACAAGAAATAATGGTCAACTCACACAGATTGTTAGAGAAAACTAATGAGAATATTCCAACTGGGAGGTTTTTGAACGTAGCAAATTGTCCTTTTGATTTTACGTCGCCCAGAAATTGTCCTTCTAAAATTGACAATACCTTTATTTTGAATAAAGAAAATGAATTTGCTGCTTCACTTTTCAATAAAAGCAATAATTTAAAAATGTCAGTGTATACCAATCAGCCGGGTGTTCATATTTATGTTGGCGGGAATTGTTTTAATACTTTAAAAGGAAAAGAAAATGCGGATTACCACCCTTTGAGCGGTATTTGTTTTGAGACACAAAATTTCCCTAATGCACCAAATTACAAGCATTTTCCCAACTCAGTTTTGAGAAAAGAAGAACTGTATTATCACAAAACTATTTATAAATTTCAATCTTTTTAATATGAAAAAACACATTTTGGTTTTTGGAGTATTTGCACTCCTGGGAATGTTTTTTTCCTGTTCAGCCAATGATACAAATGAAACGCCAATAGTTGAACCGCCAGTTGCGGAAGATACTTTTATAAGAGCTGCAGATATTTCTTTTCTGCCGGAAATAGAAAGTTCGGGAACTATTTTATACAACAATACCAAAGCGGAAGATATGCTTACGACTTTAAAAACTGCAGGTTGTAATGCGGTACGAATTCGTCTTTGGAAAAATCCTTCAAACGGACATTCAGGAATGACTGAAGTAAAAGCTTTGGCGGCACGTGTGAAAAAAGCAGGAATGAAAGTTTGGTTAACCGTTCATTATTCAGACACATGGGCAGATCCGGCAGTACAAACGATACCAGCTGAATGGAAAAATTTGTCTTTTACAGATTTAAAAACGGCGGTAGCTACTTATACTTCTACAATTATTACAGAAATTAATCCTGATATTATCCAAATAGGGAATGAAATAAATAGTGGATTGCTTTGGCCACAAGGTCATCTAATTAATCAGGAAGTACAATGCTTGGCCTTATTATCTGCGGCAAGCACAACTATTCGCACCAAAGCGCCAAATACCAAGATAATGATTCATTATGCAGGTGTTAAAGCTTCGGATACTAATTGGTTTTTTAATAAAATTAAAAGTGTAGATTACGATTATATTGGTTTATCCTATTACCCGATTTGGCACGGAAAAGATTTAGAAGTTGTCAAAACGACCATTAATACGTTAGGAAAAACATACAATAAAAAAGTAATCATTGCTGAAACGGCTTATCCGTTTACATTAGGATATAATGACTGGACTAATAATATTGTTGGTTTAGACACACAACTGGTTTCAGGGTATCCAGCTACTCCTGATGGGCAAAAAAGTTTTGTAATGGCAATAAAAACAGTCGTAAAAGAGTCTGAATTCGGCTTGGGATTTGCGTATTGGGGAGGCGAATGGATTTCTTTCAAAGGGAATCAAGCCGCAAATGGCTCTACTTTTGAAAATCAGGCTTTTTATGATTTTAATAATAAAGCATTACCTGTTTTGCAGGTGTTTAATAAATAAGTACACATGAAAAATTCACCAATGTATTTCCGATTCGTTTTGATGTCTTTAATGATTTCAGTGCTTTATTCTTGTAATATATCCAAAAATATTCAAAAAACATCAAAGAGTTCTTTTGCAAAAGGAGCCGATGTGGGATGGTTGTCACAAATGGAAGCCACAGGATACAAATTTTACGATACTGATGGCTCTGAAAAAGATTGCTTGCAACTGTTGAAAGACAGAGGAATGAATACCATTCGCCTTCGTGTTTGGGTAAATCCAAATGACGATAAAGCCAGTGGACATTGCAGCAAGGAAGAAACCGTTGTCATGGCTTTGCGCGCTCAAAAAATGGGAATGCGTATCGTGATTGATTTTCATTACAGTGATTCGTGGGCCGATCCAGGCAAACAATTCAAACCAAAAGCTTGGGAAAATCATACTTTTTCAGAGTTAATGACGGATGTGTACGACCATACTTTTGATGTTTTGAGCGCATTAAAATCAGCTGGAGTTACTCCGGAATGGGTTCAAGTAGGGAATGAAATTCCAGGAGGCATGATGTGGCCGGAAGGAAGTACTAAAAATTGGAGCCAATTGGCACAATTACTCAACAAAGGCTATGAAGCAACAAAGGCTATTGATGCTAAAATCAAAGTAATCGTTCATCTTGACGAAGGTAACAATAGTGAAAAATTCAGATGGTTTTTTGATAATGCTACAGCAAATAATGTAAAGTACGACGTGATTGGGCTGTCCTATTACCCTTTCTGGATCAAGAAAGATTATACCGAAACCATTGCGGATTTAGCCAATAATCTTAACGACATGGCTACCAGATATAACAAAGAAGTGATGGTTGTAGAAGTTGGTGGTGAATATGACAAAGTGCAAAACACGTACGGAATGTTAGCAGCAACAATCAAAGCGGTCAAAGCAGTGCCAAATAACAAAGGACTTGGTGTTATTTATTGGGAACCACAGGGCGAAAAGAGTTGGAGTCACTATTCGTTAAGTGCTTGGCAATCTGACGGGAAGCCTTCGCCGGCTTTGGATGCGTTTAAAGAATAATTTGGATTAATAAAATTTTAAAAAAGATTTGAAAATGAAGAAAGTAATACACGTTCTGTTTGTATGTTTCACTTTTACACAATTGGCTGTGTCTCAAACACGAGAAGTTAAAGTGTTAGATACCAATTGGAAATTTCAAAAAGGCGATTTTGAAGAGGCAATTAAAGTAAATTTTAATGATTCGAAATGGGAATCCGTAACTGTTCCGCATGACTGGGCAATTTATGGGCCTTTTGATAAAAATGTAGACATACAAAAAGTTGCCATCGTTCAAAACGGAGAAAATATAGCCACTGAAAAAACAGGAAGAACTGGCGCTTTACCTCATATTGGGACAGCGTGGTATCGCAATACATTCACATTGCCTAAAGATGTAAAAGGGAAAAAAATAATTTTACTTTTTGAAGGCGCAATGAGCGAACCTCAAGTGTATTTAAACGGAAAAAAAGTAGGAGAATGGGCGTATGGCTATAGTTATTTTTATTTTGATGTTTCCCAATTTATACAAGAAGGCGCAAACACATTGTCAGTAAAACTAACCAATAAAGAGTTTGCTTCCCGCTGGTATCCTGGTGCCGGTTTATACCGAAAAGTAAGTGTTATTATAAAAAATAACGAAAGCATTGACCAATGGGGTCAGTTTGTAACGACACCTTTTATAAGTTCAGAAATTGCGAAAGTTAACATTAAGACCAAAGCTTCTGGAGAAAATACTCGTTTAGTCACCACTATTTTTGATGCCGAAGGACAAAAACTTAGTTCAGAGGAGTCGATTATGCAATTCGGAAAAGAATTCGATCAAAATTTAAAAGTAGAAAAGCCAAAATTATGGAGTCCCGAAACCCCTTATTTGTACAAAGCGGTTTCCCAATTATATGTAGGAAAAGAACTGAAGGATGAAATTTCAACCCGTTTTGGAATTCGCGAAATAAAATACGAGGCCAATAAGGGGTTTAGTCTTAATGGAAAGATAACCAAATTTAAAGGAGTTTGTTTGCATCATGATCTTGGTCCGCTTGGAGTTGCCGTAAATAAAGCCGCGTTGCGCAGGCAAATGGAGATTTTAAAAGATATGGGCTGTAATGCGATTCGCAGTTCGCACAATATGCCTTCTTTCGAGCAATTGGAGTTGGCGGATGAAATGGGATTTATGTTTCTAGCAGAGAGTTTTGATGAATGGGTACTGCCAAAAGTAGAAAATGGCTACCATCGTTTTTTTGAGGAATACGCTGAAAAAGACATCGTGAATTTAGTGCAGGCAACAAGAAATCATCCTTCTATTGTGATGTGGAGTTCTGGAAATGAAGTGCCTGATCAATGGGGAGAAGCTGGTGTAAAAAGAGCCAAATGGTTGCAGGAATTATTCCATAGAGAAGACCCAACACGTCCGGTAACTGTAGGTATGGATCAAGTAAAAGCGACTATGGAATCTGGTTTTGGAGCTTTGCTGGATGTTCCGGGGTTGAATTATCGGGTACATTTATATGATGAAGCATTTAAAAAATTTCCGCAAGGGTTTATTTTAGGTTCAGAAACAGCTTCAACGGTTAGCTCCAGAGGGATTTATAAATTCCCTGTGGTGCAGGAAAAAATGAAACAATATCCTGATTTTCAATCTTCCTCTTATGACCTGGAAGCCTGCAGCTGGTCTAACGTACCTGATGAAGATTTTGTGCTTCAGGATGATAAACCTTGGGTAATTGGAGAGTTTGTTTGGACAGGTTTTGATTATTTAGGAGAGCCTACGCCTTATGACGAAAACTGGCCGTCTAGAAGTTCTTATTTTGGAATTAATGATTTAGCTGGTTTACCAAAAGACCGTTATTATTTATATAGAAGTCGTTGGAATACAAAAGAATCAACACTTCATGTCTTGCCACATTGGAACTGGGAAGGCCGTGAAGGAGAGATAACTCCCGTTTTTGTATACACGAGTTACAACAGCGCGGAACTTTTTATAAATGGCAAAAGCATGGGAGTGCAGAAAAAAAATAAAAGTACACCACAGAATCGCTATCGCCTGATGTGGATGGATGTGAAATATGAGCCAGGAACAGTAAAAGTGGTGGCTTATGATGACAATGGAAAAGCTGTTGCTGAAGAAGAAGTACGTACTGCCGGCAAGCCTTATAAAATTGTTTTAGATGCGGACAGGAAAACAATCACTGCCGATGGCGAAGATATATCTTTCGTGACCGTATCTGTAGTGGATAAAAATGGAATTCTTTGTCCTACAGCGACTAATCAGTTAAAATTTAAGGTTTCAGGAGCGGGTACTTACCGTGCTGCCTGTAATGGTGATGCTACTTCACTCGAGATGTTTCATAAAGATACCATGAAACTTTTTAGTGGGAAGTTGGTAGTCCTCGTGAAATCTACTACAACTGCGGGTGATATAAAACTTGAAGTAAATGGAGGTGGGCTTAAGAGCGGTAAATTGATTTTGGCTGCTGCCAAATAAATAAAAATCTTAAAAAGAAAATAGTTGTTCAAGTATCAAGTACGGCTTTAAAACGAATACTTTAACAATTTCAAAATAACGGTAATTTAAAGAAAATGAACGATTCATTAATTAAAAAAACGACAGCTTTCTTTGAAGAAAGTTTTGGTTCAGCACCCAAAAAAATAGTACTTTCTCCGGGAAGAATTAATATTATCGGAGAGCATGTCGATTATAATGACGGCTATGTTTTACCAGCAGCAATTGACAAAATCATCTGCTTTGCTTTCGAAAAAAGTAATTCCAATACCTCGAAAATTATTGCGATTGACCTTGACGATTCGTTTGAAGTTGATTTGACAACGGAGATGGAATTGACGGATACTGTTTGGACGAATTACATACGTGGAGTTATCAATCAATTGAAAATTAAAGGTTTTAAATTTGATGGATTCAATTGTGTTTTCAGCAGTAATATTCCTGTAGGTTCCGGTTTATCTTCTTCGGCGGCACTAGAATGTGGATTTTTGTTTGGAATCAACGAGCTTTTTGAACTGAAAATAAAACCTGTTGATATTGCCTTAATGGGGCAAAGTGCAGAACATTGGGTAGGCATCAATTGCGGGATAATGGATCAGTTTTCGAGTGTTATGGGACAAGAAAATAAGGTAATAAAAATTGATTGTAAGACCTTAGAATATGAATATCATAATGCGAATTTTAATGATTATTCTTTGATTTTATTTGATTCAAATGTAAAACATTCCTTAATGACATCTGCTTATAATGAGAGAAGACAGCAATGTGAAGAAGGGATTGCGATTATAAAAAGTAATTTTCCTGAGATAACTAGTTTTAGAGATTGTAACGAAGAACATATTTTAGGATTACAACATGTAATGAGTGCCAATGTTTTTAAAAGGTGTCTTTTTGTGGTAAAAGAAATCAAACGAGTAACGCAGGCTTGTGATGCTTTGGACGAAGGAGATATTGAAACCTTGGGTAAATTAATGTTTGAAACACATCAAGGATTATCAGCTGATTATGAAGTAAGTTGCACCGAATTGGACATGATTGTGAATACACTTAAAAAGGAAGAAGCCGTAGTAGGTTCCAGATTAATGGGCGGTGGTTTTGGTGGATGTACCATCAATTTAATAAAAAAAGGACATGAAGAGCGAATTAAACAGCAGCTTTCTGAACTTTATTTAGATAGTTTTGGAATAGAATTAAAAATTTACGATGTAAAAATCGGAAATGGAACATCAATTTATATCGCGAAATAATGAAAAATTTTGATATCAACGAAGATCCGCACAGACGTTATAATCCGTTAATCAACGAATGGGTTTTGGTTTCTCCACACCGTTCGAAACGCCCTTGGCAAGGACAAAATGAAACAGTAACTTCGGATGCATTGCCTGAATATGACCCAACATGTTATTTGTGTCCTGGAAATGTTCGAGCAAATGGAATGGTGAATCCGGATTATGAAAGTTCTTTTGTTTTTGAAAATGATTTTGCCGCTTTAAAGCAAGAAGAAATTGCATTTGAAGAGAACAAAAACGACCCGAGCGACAGCGAAATGGCGAAGCAAACTTTTTTTAGAGCTAAACCAGAAAGAGGAATTTCTCGTGTGGTTTGCTTTTCGCCAAAACATAATTTGACGTTGCCGGAAATGCCAGCAACTGCGATTGAAAATATCATTCATACCTGGCAAAAAGAATACACGGATTTAGGTAATGTTGACTACATCAACCATGTTCAGATTTTTGAAAATAAAGGAAGTGTTATGGGTTGCAGTAATCCGCATCCTCACGGGCAAATATGGGCGCAATCGTCTTTGCCGACTGAGGTGGAGAAAACGCAAAATAACTTAAAAGCTTATTTTGAAAAACACAAGAAAACACTTTTTCAGGATTATTTAAATGAAGAAATGAAACTCGACGAGCGCATTGTTATTGAGAATCATCATTTTGTGGCATTGGTCCCTTTTTGGGCGATTTGGCCGTATGAAACGATGATTGTCAGCAAGCGAAATGTGAGTAAAATAACGGATTTCACTGAAATGGAAGTAACCGATTTTGCGGTTATTTTAAAACAATTGACTACAAAATATGATAATCTTTTTGAAACGTCATTTCCGTATTCATCCGGAATTCATCAGTCACCTACTGATGGAGAATTGCATCCGGAATGGCATTTTCACATGCATTTTTACCCACCGTTGTTGCGTTCTGCAACCGTAAAGAAATTTATGGTAGGATATGAAATGATGGGTGAATCACAACGGGATATTACGCCTGAGAAAAGTGCCGCGGTTTTAAGAGAACAGTCTAACGTACATTACAAAAATAAATCATGAAAATAGTTGTTACCGGAGGTTTGGGATTCATTGGTTCGCATACCGTAGTGGAATTACAAAATGAAAATTTTGAAGTAGTTGTTGTTGATAATTTGTCTAATTCTTCAATTGATGTTTTGGATGGCATAGAACGAATTACAGGTAAAAAACCGCTTTTTGAACAAATAGATTTAAGAGATAAAGCAGCTGTTCAAGTTTTCTTTCAGAAGCATGAGGATGTGGCCGGAGTGATTCATTTTGCTGCCTCTAAAGCAGTTGGTGAAAGTGTCAAAGAACCCTTGTTGTATTATGAAAACAATGTTGCTTCGCTGGTTTACATTTTACAGGAGTTACAGAAAAAGCAGGAAGCTAATTTCATCTTCAGTTCATCTTGTACCGTTTATGGTCAAGCCGAAGTGATGCCCATTGCCGAAACTACGCCTGTACAAACGGCTATGTCTCCGTATGGAAATACCAAACAAATTGGCGAAGAAATTATTACCGATGTCACTAAAGTAAGTAACGTCAATGCTATTTTGTTGCGTTATTTTAATCCAATAGGTTCTCATCCATCAGCTGAAATTGGGGAACTGCCTATGGGTGTACCGCAAAATTTAGTTCCTTTTATTACTCAAACCGGAATGGGTTTGCGTGAATCATTATCCGTTTATGGAAATGATTACCCAACGGTTGATGGAACTTGTGTTCGCGATTATATTCACGTAGTTGATTTGGCGAAAGCCCATGTCATTGCTTTACAAAGATTAGTGAACAAAAAGAATGCAGAGAAATTAGAAGTTTTTAATTTGGGAACCGGAACCGGAAGCTCGGTACTGGAAGTGATTAGCGCTTTCGAAAAAGTTAGCGGCCAAAAATTACCTTACACGATTGTTCCAAGAAGAGAAGGCGATGTGACTTCGGTTTATGCCAATACCGATAAAGCGAATACTGTGCTTGGATGGAAAACACAGTCAACTTTGGAAGAAGCGATTGCCAGTGCTTGGAAATGGGAACAAAAGGTCAGAAATAGCCGTTAAAAATTTATGGAATCCATTTTTTGTTGTGAAACATGTATAAAAATGGGATTTAGATAGTAGTTTAAGTGCTTTTTTTAAGATTTAACCTATACAATAATAATAAATGTAAAAAATACATTTATAAATGATGTAAATAAATATTTTTATTTTACTTTTGACTTTCATAATTCATAAAAAAACAATAAAATTAAAATACATATCACATTTTATATTCAATTCTATAATGGAATTGTTTGGTTTTAAGCCAAGTTGTGTGTGATTTGTTTAAAAAAAAGCAGTATAATTACATTAATAAAAACAATATATAATACAAGACAATAATCTCATTCATTTATATTAATTTCTAAAAAACAAATTACTCATGAACCAGAACCTTGCTTTTGCTGATTACGCAGTATTTATTATCTATTTTATCGTGGTATCCACTTACGGATATACCGTTTATCGCAAACGTGAGAAAAACGAACATGATGCCAAAGCTTATTTTCTTGCTGAGGGAACATTGACATGGTGGGCTATTGGAGCCTCCTTGATTGCTTCTAATATTTCAGCTGAACAGTTTATTGGAATGAGTGGGGAGGGGTTCTTTTTAGGAATAGCAGTTGCCGCTTATGAGTGGATTGCCGCTATTGCATTGATTATTGTCGCCGTTTGGTTTATTCCTGTTTATTTGAAAAACAAGATCTATACCATGCCTCAATTTTTAAAAACAAGGTATAACGAATCAACTGCTTTAATTATGGCCGTTTTTTGGTTGTTCTTGTATGTATTTGTAAATCTTACTTCTATTTTATATTTAGGTGCTGTTGCTATTAATGGGTTAGCAGGTGGTGAATATTTACACGCTATTATGATTGGGCTTGCCGTTTTTGCTTTAGTAATCTCTTTAGGAGGTATGAAAGTCGTTGCATATACGGATGTAATTCAGGTTGCGGTTTTAATTATCGGTGGACTAGTTACATCATATATTGCTTTAACTACAGTTGGACAATATTTTGGAGTTGGAGAAAATGCTATTGCAGGTTTCAAGGTGTTAATGAGAGAAGCTCCGGAGCATTTCAAAATGATTATCCCGGAACCAACTGCTACTTCTTCTCAAAATGATATTAATAAGTATCTTACTTTTCCGGGGATGATGTCATACTTGGCGGGTATTTGGATTATTAATCTTAATTATTGGGGTTGCAACCAATACATTACGCAGAGAGCTTTGGGTGCCGATTTACAAACTGCCCGTACCGGTATTTTGTTTGCAGGTATTTTGAAATTATTAATGCCACTTATTGTTATGTTACCGGGTATTGCTGCTTATGTTTTATATGAAAACGGACATTTGCCTCAATTGGTAGGTGGAAAAGATGGGGCGTACTCTGCAGTGCTAACGTTTTTACCAACAGGTTTGAAAGGATTGTCTGTTGCTGCTTTAACAGCTGCTATTGTTGCTTCTTTGGCTGGAAAAGTGAATAGTATTTCTACTATTTATACGTTAGATGTGCATAAAAAATACATTCAAAAAGATGCGAGTGACAGAAGTCAGGTAAACATAGGGAGATATGCTGTTTTTGCAGCGATGCTTCTTGCTGTTTTGTTTACTTGGAATGATATTTTAGGAATTGGTGGTGTAGGTGGGTTTACTTATATCCAAAAATATACGGGTTTTATTAGTCCTGGAGTTTTTGCCATGTTTTTCCTTGGAATGTTTTGGAAAAGAACTACTGGAACTGCTGCAATAATAGGGGTGATTTCCGGTTTCTTATTGTCGGTTTTGTTCAACGAATTTGCACCGGCATTATTTGGCACAGAAACATTACTTTACACAGCTTACACCAATGGAAAAGGCGGATATGAAATACCATTCCACATTTGTATGGGATTGTCATTTATGTTTACAATGCTTATTATGATTGCAGTGAGTTTTGCCGGACCAAAAGTGAATCCAAAAGCTTTTGAGTTAGATACTGAAATGTTCAAGGTAAAACCACAAACAACAGTATTAATCGTAATTACTTTATTGATTATTTTTGCATTGTACGCTAAGTTCTGGTAGTATATAACAACTAGTTTCAAGATACAGGAATAACTATCATTGCCGTTTAGTTAAGATCAGTTGGTAATCCCAAATGAAAACTTAACTAAACGGCATTTGATTTTAAATGTATTTGGAGTACGTAACAATAGATTTTGAAAGCGTTTCCACAAAAGAATTTCTGTGTTGTTAAAGTAAATAGAATCGCTGTAAGACAATTTAAATACCAGAATTAGTACTGGTAAATCTTGCGATATTAGCCGTGTTTCAGGCGGATTAATTGGTCCCTTTTGTGAATTTTTAAAGTGATTGAAAGTATAGTGTTTACTACTTATTTAGTAAATAGTAGACATAAAAAAAGCTTCCGTTCTTCGGAAGCTTTTTTTATGTCTTAATAGATGATTTATTAGTCTCTGTTAACCAATGCGTCTTGTTTCCATGTTTTTACGGAAGCAATTCTGCTGTTAGAATAGTCTACTTCGTTTAACTTATTTCCATTCCAAAAAAGCCATTTTCCAGTTTTTTCTCCATTTTCATAATTAGCAACAGATAATCTATTGCCATTTGTGTCATATGAAGTCCAAACTCCGTCTAGTTTTCCATTTTTAAAGAAACCTTCTTGTTGTACTTTTCCATTTTCAAAGTAGTAAGTTGTTTTTACTAATTCACCTACAGCTTCTAATTTTGGATCGTTCTCTTGAGCAAAAGCTATTCCTGAGAAGATTAATGCGGTTAAGATTATATATTTTTTCATGGCGTTTGGGTTTTTAAATTCATATTAGCTTAACAAATATATAAAACATTTTACAATAAAAAAACTTTAAGTTAACAATTTAGTAACATTGGAGTAAAATTTAACATTGGGAATACAATTTTGAGTAAAAATCTAACACTAAAAAATGGTATTTCTCAATTCATTATTCATAATTAGTCCTAAATTTGCACCCGAGCCTAAAGGGCAAAACAATCTAAAATTAGAATAATGTATAGAAGTCATAATTGTGGCGAGTTGAATGCCTCACATATTAATACAGAAGTTACACTTGCGGGATGGGTTCAAAAATCACGCGATAAGGGATTTATGAACTGGATTGATTTACGAGATCGTTATGGAATTACGCAATTAATTTTTGACGAAGGTCGTTCAGATAAATCAGTTTTTGAATTAGCAAAAACCTTAGGGCGTGAATTTGTAATTCAGGTAAAAGGAACTGTTATTGAGCGTGAAGCTAAAAATAAAAACATTGCAACTGGCGAGATAGAAATTTTAGTTACTCAACTTACTATTCTTAACGCATCTCTTACGCCTCCTTTTACAATTGAAGACGAAACGGATGGTGGTGAAGACATCAGAATGAAATACCGTTACCTTGACATTCGAAGAAATCCAGTGAAAAACAGTTTGATGTTTCGTCATAAAGTAGCGATGGAAGTGCGCAAATACCTTTCGGATTTGGATTTTTGTGAAGTAGAAACGCCTTATTTGATTAAATCTACTCCAGAAGGAGCAAGAGATTTTGTGGTACCTTCTCGAATGAATGAAGGACAGTTTTATGCGTTACCACAATCTCCTCAAACGTTCAAACAATTATTGATGGTGGGTGGAATGGATAAATATTTCCAAATCGTGAAATGTTTCCGTGACGAAGATTTACGTGCAGACAGACAGCCGGAATTTACGCAAATCGATTGCGAGATGGCTTTTGTGGAGCAAGAAGATATCTTGAATGTTTTCGAAGGATTGACAAGACATTTATTAAAAGAAATAAAAGGTATTGAAGTAGAAAAATTTCCAAGAATTACATACGAATACGCCATGAAAACATATGGGAATGACAAACCGGACATCCGTTTCGGAATGGAGTTTGGCGAGTTGAATGAAGTGGCGCAACACAAAGAATTTTCAGTTTTTAATGCTGCGGAATTAGTGGTGGGAATTGCGGTTCCGGGAGTTGGAAACTATACTCGTAAGGAAATAGATGGATTAATTGACTGGGTGAAACGTCCTCAAGTGGGTGCATCTGGAATGGTCTATGTGAAATGTAATGAAGACGGTAGCTATAAATCATCAGTAGATAAATTCTACGATCAAGACGATTTAACAGAATGGGCAAAAATCACTGGCGCAAAAGCTGGAGATATGATTTTTGTGCTTTCTGGTCCAGCC
Source organism: Flavobacterium algoritolerans (assembly GCF_030010385.1). NCBI lineage: Bacteria > Pseudomonadati > Bacteroidota > Flavobacteriia > Flavobacteriales > Flavobacteriaceae > Flavobacterium > Flavobacterium algoritolerans. The sequence continues at coordinate 1,265,796 of NZ_JASCRZ010000001.1, forward strand.
GATAAAACGCGTGGACAATTAAGCGCATTGCGTATGGAATTAGCAACGCGATTAGGATTGAGAAACCCGGCTGAATTTGCACCTCTTTGGGTAGTTGATTTTCCTTTATTGGAATTTGACGAAGAAAGCGGTCGTTACCATGCTATGCACCATCCTTTTACTTCTCCTAAGCCTGAAGATATGCATTTATTGGAAACGAATCCAGGCAAAGTTCGTGCTAATGCGTATGATGTGGTTTTGAATGGAAATGAAATTGGTGGTGGATCGATTCGTATTCATGATAAAGCGACACAACAATTGATGTTCAAATATTTAGGTTTTACCGAAGAAGAAGCCAAGGCTCAATTCGGATTCTTAATGGATGCTTTCCAGTTTGGTGCACCGCCACACGGAGGTTTGGCTTTTGGATTGGATAGATTGGTGGCAATTCTAGGTGGTCAGGAAACAATTCGTGACTTCATTGCTTTTCCAAAAAATAATTCAGGAAGAGATGTCATGATTGATGCTCCGTCAGCAATTGATGATTTGCAATTAAAAGAGTTGCATATAAAATTAGCGTAGTTGTACTTTATCGATTAAATTTGTTAGAAAACGTTGAATATCAATATTTTTACAAAATAAAAAGAGAAGAATGTCTTTCGTATTATATTAAATATTACATTTGCTCCATTATAAATTATTATTACTATTACAATGCGTACAGGTACAGTTAAATTTTTCAATGAATCTAAAGGTTACGGATTCATTACAGACGAAGAAACAGGAAAAGACATTTTTGTTCATGCATCAGGAATCAACGCGGAAGAATTGCGCGAAGGTGACAGAGTTAGCTATGAAGAAGAAGAAGGAAGAAAAGGAAAAGTTGCTGCGAAAGTAGCAGTTATCTAAGCATAAAAAAATTAATTTTTTTTGCCTACGAATGTTTAAAAAACGTTCCGATTTATTTCGGAACGTTTTTTTTTTATTCAAAATTGTTGTCGTTTTCGGAATAAACAAGCCTTGTTTTTAGAATTGTTAATTTTTTAAACGTTAAACACATCTTAAGATAAAAATCTTTTCTTATTTATAATTAATAAAAATTGTAAATTTACAACGTTGTAGTTGCGATGTATTTTTGAGTTTTTATTGTTATTTAATAATTTGAAAGTTATCTTTGTGGCTTATTTTTATTCAAAAAAATCGATAATATGCAATCCGATCAATTAAATTATATACCAATTTTAATGCAGTTTATCCTAGCTGTAGGATTTGTTGTAGGAACTATAATAGTTTCAGGAAAATTAGGCCCTAAAAGATCTTCTGAAATCAAAGATAAGAACTTCGAATGTGGGATTGAATCTGTTGGAAATGCGAGAATTCCATTTTCAGTTAAATATTTCCTTGTAGCCATCTTATTTGTTTTGTTTGACGTTGAGGTGATTTTCTTGTATCCATGGGCAATCAATTTCAAGGAATTGGGAATGGAAGGAATGGTTAAAATGGTGATTTTTATGCTTTTGCTTTTGGTGGGATTTTTCTACATCATCAAAAAGAAAGCATTAGAGTGGGAATAAAAATTTATTTTAAATGCTGATTTTAAATGATGTCATTGTAATTCAGAATTTATAATTCAAAATAATAAAAAATGAGTGATTCAAATATAAATATGGTTGCCCCTCCGGAAGGCGTTGTTGGTGAAGGTTTCTTTGCTACAAAGCTGAATGATGTTGTGGGATTGGCTCGTGCAAATTCATTGTGGCCTTTGCCTTTTGCAACATCTTGTTGTGGGATTGAATTTATGGCAACAATGGCTTCGCATTACGATTTGGCACGATTTGGTTCTGAAAGAGTGAGTTTTTCTCCTCGTCAAGCGGATATGCTAATGGTAATGGGGACGATTTCGAAAAAAATGGCGCCAATTTTACGTCAGGTTTACGAACAAATGTCAGAGCCTCGTTGGGTAATTGCTGTTGGAGCTTGTGCCTCATCTGGTGGAATTTTTGATACTTATTCTGTTTTACAAGGGATTGATAAAGTAATTCCGGTTGATGTTTATGTTCCGGGTTGCCCGCCAAGACCAGAGCAAATTGTTGACGGAGTTATGAAATTGCAAGAGTTGGTTAAAACGGAATCGGTAAGAAGAAGAAGTTCTCCAGAATACCAAGAATTATTAGCTTCTTATAATATCAAATAAAATAATGGCGCTAGAAACGATACAAATCCAAGAAAAATTAGTTGAAACATTTGATTCAGCTGTTTTTGAATTCAATCAGGAAAGAGATATATTTTCATTTGAAGTCGCTGCCGATAAAATTACGGCGGTGATTCTTTTTTTGAAAAATGATCCAACATTGCGTTTTCATTTTTTAACTGATTTGTGTGGGATTCACTATCCTGACAATGATGTGGATCATCAATTTGCAGTGGTGTATCATTTGCACAATTGGTACGAAAACAAAAGAATTAAAATCAAGGCATTTATCAACGGTGAAAATCCAGAAATAAAAACGATATCAAACATTTTCTTGAGCTCTAATTGGATGGAAAGAGAAACATATGATTTTTATGGGATAAACTTCATTGGTCATCCACAATTGAAACGTATTTTGAATATGGATGAAATGATTTCTTTTCCAATGCGAAAAGAATTTCCAATGGAAGATAGCGGAAGAACAGATAAAGATGACCGTTTCTTTGGAAGAACAACCGACAATTATTAAAAACACACACTATTATAATTTTTCACATTAAATAAATGTCAGAACTATTATTACCACCAGAGCATCGCTATGCTAAAAGAATTGCTGCCCAACTAAACGATGACGGAAGCGAGCTTTCGATCTTAAATTTAGGGCCTACTCACCCAGCTACACACGGTATTTTTCAAAATATCTTGTTGATGGATGGAGAAAGAATTCTAGAAGCGGAACCAACTATTGGTTACATTCACAGAGCTTTCGAAAAAATCGCTGAAAATCGTCCTTTTTACCAAATCACACCTCTTACTGATAGAATGAACTATTGTTCATCGCCTATAAACAATATGGGTTGGTGGATGACATTAGAAAAATTGTTGGATATTGAAGTTCCTAAAAGAGCACAATATTTAAGAGTAATTGTAATGGAATTGGCTAGAATCACGGATCATATCATCTGTAATTCAATCCTTGGTGTGGATACCGGAGCGTATACCGGATTTTTATATGTGTTCCAATTTAGAGAAAAAGTGTATGAAATCTACGAAGAAATTTGTGGAGCTCGTTTGACAACTAATATGGGAAGAATTGGTGGTTTCGAAAGAGATTGGTCACCAGAAGCTTTTAGAAAATTAGATGTTTTTTTAGCGGAATTTCCTGCTGCCTGGAAAGAATTTGAAAACTTATTCGAAAGAAATAGAATTTTTATTGACAGAACTATAAATGTTGGAGCTATAACGGCTGAACAAGCTATGGCTTACGGATTTACAGGTCCAAATTTACGTGCTGCAGGTGTCGATTATGACGTCCGTGTAGCGCAACCGTATTCTTCTTATGAGGATTTTGATTTTATTATTCCTGTTGGGAAATCTGGAGATACTTACGATCGTTTTTGTGTTCGTAATGCCGAAGTTTGGGAGAGTTTGAGTATCATTCGTCAAGCATTAGAAAAAATGCCGGAAGGAAATGACTTCCATGCTGATGTTCCGGATTATTACCTTCCTCCAAAAGAAGATGTATACACAAGTATGGAATCATTGATTTACCATTTCAAAATTGTGATGGGTGAAGTTCCTGTTCCAGTTGCCGAAATATATCATCCTGTTGAAGGTGGAAATGGAGAACTAGGCTTTTACTTGGTTACTGACGGAAGTCGAACTCCATATAGATTACATTTCCGCAGACCTTGTTTTATTTACTATCAAGCGTATCCAGAAATGATTAAAGGTTCATTACTATCGGATGCAATTGTTATTTTGTCAAGTTTAAATGTTATTGCCGGAGAATTAGACGCTTAAAAGATATCAGATTGTTAATTAACGATTTTAGATTTCAGATTTAAAAAAAATGGAAAGAACTTATCACAAACAAGAAATAAATATCACTGAAGCATTGATGTCCCGCATCAATGAATTAATCAGTCATTATCCTGAAGACAAAAGAAAATCGGCTTTATTGCCTGTTTTACATGAAGTTCAAGATGCTCACGACAATTGGTTGAGTATTGAATTAATGAATAAAGTAGCCGAAATCCTTTTGATTAAACCAATTGAAGTTTATGAAGTAGTTTCGTTTTATACGATGTACAACCAAAGACCAGTTGGAAAATACATGTTTGAATTTTGTCAAACTTCTCCTTGTTGTTTGAATGGAGTAGAGGATTTAATGGATTACACTTGTGAAAAACTAGGTGTAAAAGTAGGCGAGCCTACTCCAGACGGTCTGTTTGAAGTTAGAGGTGTTGAATGTTTAGGTGCTTGTGGTTACGCTCCAATGATGCAATTAGGCGATTTTTACAAAGAACATTTGACGGCAGCAAAAATCGACCAGTTAATTGATGATTGCAAAAACGATACAATAATATTACACGATAAATAATATGTCACAAAAAATATTATTAGACAAAATAAATATTCCAGGAATTAAAACGTACGAAGTATACCGTCAAAACGGTGGTTATGCTTCAGTAGAAAAAGCCCTAAAAACATTAACGCCAGACGAAGTAGTTGAGGAAGTGAAAACTTCAGGATTGCGTGGTCGTGGTGGAGCAGGATTCCCAGCAGGAATGAAATGGAGTTTTATTGATAAAAAATCAGGAAAACCAAGACATTTAGTTTGTAATGCGGATGAATCAGAGCCAGGAACTTTCAAAGACCGTTATTTGATGGAATTTATTCCTCATTTATTGATTGAGGGAATGATTACTTCCAGTTATGCTTTGGGTGCAAACCTATCTTACATCTACATTCGTGGAGAATACATGTGGGTTTATAAAATATTAGAAAGAGCCATTAATGAAGCAAAAGCCGCTGGATTTTTGGGTAAAAATATATTAGGTTCAGGGTACGATTTAGAACTTTATGTTCATTGTGGTGCCGGAGCTTACATCTGTGGTGAAGAAACTGCATTGATTGAATCTTTGGAAGGAAAAAGAGGAAATCCTCGTATCAAACCACCATTTCCTGCTATTTCAGGACTTTGGGCAAATCCAACGGTTGTAAATAATGTAGAAACAATTGCCGCTGTGCCTTGGATTATCAATAATACAGGGGCAGAATATGCTAAAATTGGTATTGGACGTTCTACAGGAACTAAATTAATTTCGGCTTCAGGACATATCAAAAATCCTGGTGTTTACGAAATCGAATTGGGTTTAAGTGTTTACGAATTCATGAATTCTGATGAATATTTAGGCGGAATGAGTTCTGACAGACCTTTGAAAGCATTTGTACCGGGAGGAAGTTCTGTTCCCGTTTTACCAGCCCATTTAATTTATAAAACGGCAAACGGTGAAGATCGTTTGATGTCATACGAGTCGTTGAGTGACGGTGGATTTGCTACAGGTTCTATGTTAGGATCAGGCGGATTTATTGTTTACAATGATACATCTTGTATTGTTCGTAATACATGGAATTTCTCTCGTTTTTATCATCATGAAAGTTGTGGACAATGTTCTCCATGTCGTGAAGGTACTGGTTGGATGGAAAAAGTATTACACAGAATAGAAAACGGTCACGGTCGTGAAGAAGATATCGATTTGCTATTGAGTATTCAAAGTAAAATTGAAGGAAATACCATTTGTCCTTTAGGTGACGCAGCAGCTTGGCCAGTGGCAGCAGCAATTCGTCACTTTAGAGAAGAGTTTGAATACCATATTCGTTTCCCGGAAAAAATAAAAAATAGAGATCATTTTGTTGCTGAACCTTTTGAAAAAGTAAAGCATTTAGTTTCTAAAGTAATCGTATAAAGTCAAGAATTTCAGAAAATGAAAGTAACCATAGACGGTCAAAGCATAGAAGTAGAACCAGGAACAACAATCCTGCAGGCAGCACGTATGATAGGTGGAGAAGTAGTTCCGCCAGCAATGTGCTATTATTCTAAACTAAAAGGTAGCGGTGGAAAATGCCGTTGTTGTTTAGTGGAAGTTTCCAAAGGAAGTGAAGCCGATCCAAGACCAATGCCTAAATTAATGGCATCTTGTGTAACCGGTTGTATGGACGGAATGGAAGTAAACAGTAAATCTTCGCCAAGAGTAACCGAAGCCAGAAAATCAGTAACGGAATTTTTATTGATCAATCACCCGTTAGATTGTCCGGTTTGTGATCAGGCAGGAGAATGTGATTTGCAAAACTTAAGCTTTGAGCACGGGAAATCAGAAACTCGTTTTATCGAAGAAAAAAGAACTTTTGAGCCAGAAAATATTGGTCCAAATATTCAATTGCACATGAACCGTTGTATTCTATGTTACCGTTGCGTAATGGTTGCAGATCAATTGACTGATGATCGTGTACACGGAGTAATGGATAGAGGAGATCATTCTAATATATCAACTTGTATCTCAAAAGCGGTTGATAATGAGTTCTCCGGAAATATGATTGATGTTTGCCCGGTAGGAGCTTTAACTGATAAAACATTTAGATTTAAATCCAGAGTTTGGTTCAGTAAGCCTTATAATGCACACAGAAATTGCCCTACTTGCTCTGGAAAAACTACCGTTTGGATGTTTGGTGACGAAATCCAACGTGTTACCGGAAGAAAAGATGAGTATCATGAAGTAGATGAATTTATTTGTAATGGATGTCGTTTTGATCACAAAGACATTGCAGATTGGACTATTGAAGGACCAAGAGCATTCGAAAAAGATTCGGTTATCAACCAAAATAAATACAACAGAAAATTACAAAAAGTGGAAATCGCTACTGAAGAAAATATTCTTTTAGGTAGAGAAGAAGACCGTAAGAAAATAAGCATGGTTGAAATTCCATTGACTGAGGAAGACATTATTAATCAAAAAAGCTTGGGTAATAATGGATAGTACTATTATCATAGAAAAAAGTGTCATTATTATTGCGGTTTTTGCTTTGACAATGTTAATGGCAATGTATTCCACTTGGGCTGAACGAAAAGTTGCCGCTTGGCTTCAAGATCGTGTTGGACCAAATAGAGCCGGTCCTTTTGGATTGTTTCAACCGCTTGCCGATGGTTTAAAATTATTCTCGAAAGAAGAATTTGAGCCTAATACACCAAACAGATTTTTGTTTTTTGTAGGTCCGGCAATTGCAATGAGTACCGCTTTAATGACCAGTGCCGTAATTCCTTGGGGAGATAAATTGCATTTGTTTGGAAGAGATATTTTATTGCAGGCCACTGATTTAAACATTGGATTATTATACTTTTTTGGAGTTGTTTCAGTAGGTGTTTACGGAATCATGATTGGTGGTTGGGCATCTAATAATAAATTCTCTTTGATGGGTGCGGTTCGTGCTGCTTCGCAAATGGTATCTTATGAAGTTGCCATGGGACTTTCGATGATTGCTTTGTTGATGATGACTGGAACGTTGAGTTTAAGAGAGATTTCGGCACAACAAGCAGGAATGAATTGGAATGTGTTCTACCAACCGTTATCTTTTATTATATTTTTAATTTGTGCTTTTGCAGAAACGAACAGAACTCCTTTTGACTTAGCGGAATGCGAAAGTGAATTAATTGGAGGATATCATACCGAATATTCATCGATGAAAATGGGATTCTATTTATTTGCTGAATATGCGAATATGTTTATTTCTTCTACAATTTTGGCGGTTTTATTCTTTGGAGGATATAATTATCCTGGAATGAGTTGGGCTGTTGAAAACTGGGGTGTAAATATTGCCAACATTTTAGGATTTGGTGCTTTGTTTATCAAATTGTGTGGATTCATATTTTTCTATATGTGGGTTCGTTGGACTATTCCAAGATTCAGATACGATCAATTGATGCATTTGGGTTGGAGAATATTAATTCCGTTATCGATTATTAATATTATAATTACCGGAATTGTAATTTTGAGAAGTGAAATTGCAACTTATTTAGGATTTTAATTGTACCGAAAAAGCCCTAGCCCTGATAGCAGTGGAAATCCTTTATTGTTTTTTCTTTGAAAACAATAAAGATTGAAACGAATAGCAGGATTAAGCTTCAAATAAAAATAAAAAATGTCAATAGAAAGTATATCCTTATCGGGAAGAAAAAAGCAAGTCTCTAACAAGGAGATGACTTTTTGGGAAAGAATGTATCTTGTTGCGATTGTCAAAGGTTTGATAATTACGATTCAGCATTTGTTCACTAGAAAAGTAACGATTCAATATCCGGAGCAAGTACGTGAAATGAGTCCGGTGTATCGCGGTCAGCACATGTTGAAACGTGATGAGCAAGGTCGTGAGAACTGTACGGCTTGTGGTTTATGTGCGTTGTCTTGTCCTGCGGAAGCGATTACGATGAAGGCTGAAGAACGCAGAGCAGATGAAAAACATTTGTACAGAGAAGAAAAATATGCATCGATTTATGAAATCAATATGTTGCGTTGTATTTTTTGTGGATTGTGTGAAGAGGCTTGTCCGAAAGACGCCATTTACTTGACAACTTCTAAAGTTCTGGTTCCTTCAAGCTATGAAAGAGAAGATTTTATCTTTGGAAAAGACAAATTGGTCATGCCGCTTGAAATGGCAATGAAAAACGCTCAACTTAAAAACGCTAACTAATGTCTACGATACTTATAATTTTTTGTGTATTGGCTGCTATCACATTAGCAACCGCATTTTTGACAATTTTTAGCAAAAATCCGATTCACAGTGCAATTTATTTAGTGATTTGTTTCTTTTCGATTGCAGGTCATTATCTATTATTGAATTCTCAATTCTTGGCGATAGTGCATATTATTGTGTATTCTGGAGCGATTATGATTTTGTTTTTATTCACCATCATGTTGATGAATTTAAATGAGGAAAGAGAAGTACACCGACCTAGAATTACTCGATTAGGAGCTATTGTTTCTTTTTGTTTAATCTGTTTGGTTTTGATAGCTATTTTTATCAACTCAAAACCTATTGTTGGCGAATACGTAACTACCGGCGAAGATTATCAGTCTATAAAAGTATTAGGTAAAATACTGCTGAATGAATATATGGTTCCGTTTGAATTTGCTTCTATATTACTTTTGGTTGCTATGATTGGAACTGTGTTATTGTCTAAAAAAGAAAAATCGCAAAAATAAGATGAACAATATTTTAAACCACATTGGTATTGAAAATTATATATTCCTAAGCGTAATACTTTTTTGTATTGGCGTTTTCGGAGTGTTGTACAGACGAAATGCCATTATCGTATTTATGTCAATTGAAATTATGCTGAATGCAGTAAACTTATTGTTTGTAGCATTTTCAACTTATCATCAAGATGCGCAAGGACAAGTTTTTGTGTTCTTTTCGATGGCTGTTGCTGCTGCAGAAGTTGCGGTAGGATTGGCAATTCTGGTTTCTATCTTTAGAAATTTAGGTTCAATTACTATCGATAATTTAAAAAACTTAAAAGGATAAATGGAAATGAATACCAATATAGCTTTAGTTTTAGTTCTCGCTCCTTTTTTAGGATTTTTAATCAATGTTTTCTTTGGCAAAAGCCTTGGGAAATCACTTTCTGGAATAATAGGAACTCTTTCAGTTTTGGTTTCTTTTATTGCAACTGCTTATTTCTTCAGTGGAATTGCAGCGCAACCGGAAGGAATTCGTATTTCACTTTTTGATTGGATCCAAATCAGTAATTTCAATGTTGATTTTGGATTTCAATTGGACCAATTGTCCATTTTATGGTTGCTTTTTGTGACCGGAATTGGTTCTTTGATTCATTTGTATTCCATCAGTTACATGCATGATGATGAAAATATGCACAAGTTTTTCGCATATTTGAATCTGTTTATATTCTTCATGATTACATTAGTAATAGGAAGTAACTTATTAGTATTGTTCATCGGTTGGGAAGGTGTAGGTCTTTGTTCGTATCTGTTAATTGGATTTTGGCATAAAAACCAAGAGTACAATGACGCTGCAAAGAAAGCATTCATCATGAACCGTATTGGTGATTTAGGGTTGTTAGTTGGGATTTTCATTCTTGGAAATTTATTCTCAACTTTAGATTACGCTACTTTAAAAACGGCTATTGCTGGTGCAACGGATCTTAATATGTATTGGCTTTCAGTTGCTGCTTTTTCTTTATTTATTGGAGCTTGTGGAAAATCAGCACAAATTCCATTGTATACTTGGTTACCGGATGCGATGGCGGGTCCAACACCGGTTTCAGCATTAATTCACGCAGCTACGATGGTAACTGCAGGAATTTTTATGATTACCAGATTGAATTTCTTATTTGATTTGACTCCGGATGTACAATCTATAATTGCAATTGTTGGAGCTGTTACTGCTTTGGTAGCCGCAACAATTGGATTGGTTCAAAATGATATCAAGAAAGTTTTAGCTTATTCTACCGTTTCTCAATTAGGGTTAATGTTTTTGGCTTTAGGTTTAGGCGCTTATGAAGTGGCTGTTTTCCACGTAATCACGCACGCTTTCTTCAAAGCTTGTTTGTTCTTGGGTTCAGGTTCTGTAATTCATGCTTTGCACGGAGAACAAGACATGCGAAATATGGGTGGCTTGAAAAAGGCAATGCCAATTACTTTTGCAACGATGTTGATTGCTTCTTTAGCAATTTCTGGAGTTCCATTATTCTCAGGTTTTTTCTCGAAAGACGAAATCTTATTAGTGGCTTTCCATCATAATATTCCGTTATGGGTTGTGGCTTCGGTTGCTTCTATAATGACTGCTTTTTATATGTTCCGTTTAATGTTTTTAACGTTCTTCCAAGAATTCAGAGGAACCGCAGAACAAAAACACCATTTGCACGAAAGTCCATCTTTGATTACCATTCCTTTGATTGTTTTAGCAATTTTGGCTACCATCGGTGGTATGATTAGTTTGCCAGGAAACAGTTGGTTGAATCATTATTTGATTCCAATTTTACCAAAATTAGCAACCGCTGAACACCATTTAGGAACTACTGAATATATCTTGATGGCTATTGCTGTTGTGGGTGGATTAGTAGGAATAGGTATGGCTTACGCCAAATACATCAAACAAAATACAGTTCCAACAGAAGATGCTGCTATTACAGGATTTTCTAAAGTGCTTTACAATAAATATTATGTTGATGAATTTTATGACGCTATTTTTGTTAAACCAATTAATTTCTTGTCTCGTTTTTTCAGAGACACTGTAGAAACTGGTTTGTCAGCTTTAGTTTTTGGATTCGGAAAAGTTACCAACGAAATAAGTTACCAAGGAAAGAAAATACAAAATGGAAGCATTGGTCTTTATCTTTTTGTTTTCGTATTAGGGCTTTGTGCCATTGTTTCTTATTTATTTTTAGCTCAATAATCTTATACTATGAATGTATCTCTAATATTAATTATATTTTTGGTTGGTGCGTTTGCAACTTTTCTTGCAGGCGATAAACTGGCTTCAAAAGTGGCTTTGTTCTTTGGATTAGCTGCTGCAGGCGCTTCTATTGTATTGTTAAATCACTATAATTTAGGTGAAAATATCAGTTTCATCAACCAGTGGATTACGCAGCCTAATATTTCTTTTGCTCTAAAAGCAGACGGATTATCAATGGCAATGCTTTTATTGACCACAGTTTTGACTCCAATAATTATATTTTCCTCTTTTGGAAATGACTATAAAAATTCAAAATCATTTTATGCTTTAATCTTGTTTATGGCGTTTGCTATGGCAGGGACTTTCTTGGCATCAGATGGTTTGTTGTATTATATTTTCTGGGAATTAGCATTGATTCCTATTTACTTTATCGCCTTAATTTGGGGTAACGGAGATACAGAAGAACGTAAAAAAGCGGTAGTTAAATTCTTTATTTACACACTTGCAGGTTCTTTATTTATGTTGGTTGCTTTTATTTACATGTATCAAAAAGCAGGAAGTCTTTTATTAGAAGATTTATACAAATTAAATTTATCAGCAACGGAACAATTGTGGATATTCTTGGCTTTCTTCTTGGCGTATGCCATTAAGATTCCATTAATTCCTTTCCACACTTGGCAAGCAAATGTGTATCAAAAAGCACCAACTGTTGGGACAATGCTTTTGTCTGGTATCATGCTAAAAATGGGATTATACAGTGTTATCCGTTGGCAATTACCATTGGCGCCATTGGCAGCCAAAGAATACATGTATATTTTCATAGGACTTGGAATTGCAGGTGTGATTTACGGATCTATCGTAGCATTGAAACAAAAAGATTTAAAAAAATTATTAGCGTATTCTTCTTTGGCTCACGTTGGTTTGATTGCAGCAGGAACATACACTTTGACATTAGACGGATTGCGCGGAGCAGTTTTACAAATGATTGCTCACGGATTTGTAGTTGTTGGATTGTTTTATGCCGCTGAAATTATTTTCAGAAGATACGAAACTAGAGCCATTGTTGAAATGGGCGGTATTCGTACGCAATCACCAAAATTTACTTCGATGTTTTTGATTTTGGTATTGGCATCTGTTGCTTTGCCTACTACTTTTAACTTTATTGGAGAATTCACCGTTTTATACAGCCTTTCACAAATTAATATTTGGTTTGCTATTTTAGGAGGAACAACGATAATTTTAGGAGCGTATTATATGTTGAAAATGTTTCAACATGCAATGTTGGGAGAAACCAATTCTAAAGTTTTTGCTGATGTAACGATCAATGAAGGAATAACATTGGTACTTATAATTGGTGTTTTATTCTTTTTTGGGATGTATCCAAAGCCAATTACCGATTTGATTACGCCAAGTCTGGAAGAAATTTTAACTCAAATAAACCGAATTAACTAAGTCAAATAAAAAATGAATACATTAATAGCTATAATAGGATTAGGTGTTTTATGCCTTTTATTTGAAATTTTTAATTTAAGGAAAGCCATTGTTCCAATAACAATACTTGGATTATTGGGGGTGCTGGGTTTAACTATATCTGAATTTAATTCTACCGAGAGTTACTACAACAACATGATTGTTGTGAGTAAATTTTCAAGTACTTTTTCGTCTTTGTTTATAGCGCTTACCATTTTCTTAGTGGCTTTAGGACATAACTTTTACGAAAATCATCAATCTAAAATCTCTGATTATATTGCCATAAAAATATTTTTATTGGCAGGAGCAGTGGCGATGGTTTCTTTTGGGAACTTAGCAATGTTCTTTTTAGGAATAGAAGTATTATCAATTGCGCTTTATATTCTTGCGGCAAGTGATCGTATGAATTTGAAAAGTAACGAAGCTGGAATGAAATATTTCTTGATGGGGTCTTTTGCTTCGGGAATCATTCTGTTTGGTATCTGTTTAATTTACGGAGCCATGGGAAGTTTTGATGTTACTGAAATCAGCGAATTATCACAATCAGCTGAGTTGCCGGTTTGGTTTCCAATCGGAATTGTATTGGTAACAATCGGAATGTTATTTAAAGTGGCTGCAGTTCCATTCCATTTCTGGGCACCGGACGTTTACGAAGGTTCTCCAGCGTTGACAACAGCGTTGATGAGTACTTTAGCCAAAGTAGTTGCTATGGCAACTTTGTACAAATTATTATCTGTTATGAATGCTGATGTTTCTGAGTCGTTCAAAATGGTAGTAGTTATTATTTCTATGGCTTCGATGACAGTTGGTAATATTATGGCATTGAGACAAACGAATGTAAAACGTATGTTGGCTTTTTCAGGGGTTTCTCATGCTGGTTTTATGTTGATGACTTTATTGAGTTTGTCTACATCAGCTGGAAGTTTATTGTATTATGCCTCAGCGTATTCTTTATCTGGAATCGCAGCTTTTAGTGTGATTTTATACGTTTGTAAAAATAGAGACAACGAAGATGTGGTTAATTTCCACGGATTGGGAAAAACAAATCCATTGTTAGCAGCCATTCTTACGGCAGCTTTACTTTCTATGGCTGGTATTCCAATTTTTGCCGGATTCTTTGCTAAGTTGGTTTTGTTCAATCAAACGATTCAAGCAGGTTACTTGGCTTTAGTAATTGTAGCTGTAGTAAATTCAATTATAAGCGTTGGTTACTACTTCAAATTAATTTTGGCGATGTACACGAAAGAACCAAATGAAGAACGAAAAGGAACTCCCGTTATTATTTATGCTGTTGCTGTTATTGCAATTGTACTGAATATCGCATTAGGTTTGTACCCTTCATTTGTGTTGGATTTATTGGCATAAACCAAAGTTTTAAAATATACAGAAAACCATCAAGAGTAATTTTGATGGTTTTTTGTTTAAAGGTGTTTTCTGATCTGAATAAGTATTGACTATTGCAGTATCTATAATTAAATACTAAAACCTAAAAAGCTCCAAATTGAATTGATTAAATTTGTATTGTAGAATTAACTTTGAGTTTAATTAAAAGAAGTAAGATGAGAAATACATTAAAAATACAAATCTGGTCGGATATCATGTGTCCGTTTTGTTATATAGGGAAAAGAAGAATAGAAGGTGCTTTACAAAATTTCGAACATAAAGATGCAGTTGAAATTGAATGGAAAAGCTTTCAGCTAGACCCTGGCTTTGTAGCTTCTCCCGAGGATAATATGGTAGAGCATTTGGCAGAAAAATATAGAAAAGATACCGATTGGGCACATGAGATGCTTGACAATATGACTCAAAATGCTAAAAATTCAGGTTTGGATTTTCATTTTGAAAAAGCGATTATGGCTAATTCATTGCATGCGCATCGCTTGTTGCATTTGGCTAAAAAGTATAATTTGGCAAATGACTTAGAAGAATTACTGTTCAAAGCGTATTTGACCGATGGCAAGAATATAAATGATTTAGATACATTGAAAGCATTGGGATTGGAAGTAGGACTGAATGCTGAATCCATTGAAGAAGTATTGCATTCTAATGCCTACACAAATGAAGTGCAGCAAGATATTGATGAAGCGCAATCTGTGGGTGTTCAAGGTGTTCCCTTCTTTGTTTTTGATAATAAATATGCAGTTTCGGGTGCCCAACATGTCGAAACATTTGTAAAAACACTTGAAAAAGTATGGGAAGAAGGTAAATTTGATTCGAAAGTTACGGTATTGAATACTACCGATGGAGACAGTTGTGGAATCGATGGTTGTGATTAAAACTATAAACCTTTTTATTCTAAATTCTCAGAAGCAATAAAAAATCAGTAATTATGAGTGAAAGTACAAAAGTAATCCGTTGGGGAATATTGGGATGTGGAAATGTTACCGAACTGAAAAGTGGCCCCGCATATCAGAAAACTGATGGCTTTGAAGTGGTCGCAGTAATGCGAAGAGATGCGGATAAAGCTGCAGATTATGCTAAAAGACACGGAATTAGTAAGTATTACACGAATGCTGATGATTTAATTAATGATCCTGAGATTGATGCGATTTATATTGCTACACCTCCGGATGTTCATAAATTTTACGGACTTAAAGTCGCTGAAGCCGGAAAGATATGCTGTATCGAAAAACCTTTGGCTCCAAATTACCAAGACAGTCTTGCAATTTACAATGCATTTTCCGCAAAAAATATTCCTTTGTTTGTTGCCTATTACCGTCGGACATTACCTCGTTTTGAACAAGTGAAAACGTGGTTAGATACAGGTTGCATTGGTGAAATCAGGCACATAAGATGGCATTTGAGTAAATCGGCAAATGCTAAAGATTTATCTGGAGAATACAATTGGCGAACTGATGCCACGATTGCTACAGGCGGTTATTTTGATGATTTAGCAAGTCACGGTCTGGATTTATTCACACATTTATTGGGAAATATAAAAGAGGTCTCTGGATTAAGTCTGAATCAACAGGGATTGTATTCGGCTAAAGATGCAGCGACAGCCTGTTGGCTGCATGAGTCTGGAATTACAGGTTCTGGAAGTTGGAACTTTGGTTGCTATGAACGTGAAGATAAAGTGGAGGTTTTTGGGAGTAAAGGAAAAATAACATTTTCTGTATTTGAAAATGATCCTCTGGTACTTTCGAACGAAGCGAGGCAAACTGAGGTATTCATTGAACATCCTGAAAACATACAGTTGTATCATGTTCAGCAAATGCGAGAAGACCTTTTGGGGAACAGTAAACACCCTTCCACAGGTTTAACAGGAGTTCATACGAGCTGGGTTATGGATAAGATTATTGGAAATCTTTAGTATTTTCAATTGTTTAAAACCAAAAAAAAAAGGCTGTCTAATAAAGACAGCCTCATAATTACTACAATTTATTTAATCACTATTTGGTAGCAACTGTTTCGCTAAATGTTTTACTATTGTAGGTTATCTCAAACGTATATTTACCTTTTTGAGCGCTACTTAAGTCAAATATTTTGCCAACATGAAGATCAGCAGCGAAAGTTTCTTTATACACTTCAGTTTGATCTGAGTTGTAAACAGCAACAGTAACCGGAACTTTTTCAAGGTTTAAGACATTAAGAGCAACGATTCCGTTTTTGTTTACCAAAACTGGTTTGTACACTTCAGAAATAGCATTGGTAGACAATTTTGCTTTGTTACCTACTACCTCAATTTTATATTTTGAAATTTTAAGAGCACTTTCTGCTTTCAAGAAGTAGATTCCGTCTGGCAAAGCAGTCAAATCGTATGTTCTGTTAATGTTATCTTCAGAAGTAACTTTTTCTTGATAGATTAAACTGTCATTGGTGTCATAAATAGACAAATCAATTTTCTTAATCTCTTTCAAACTAAAACTTACAGTTTTTCCTTCTTCTTTTATTAAATCCAGTGAAAAATCTGCGTTTCCTGCATGTGCTTGTACGGCAGTCAATACTATTGCTGCTAACACTAAACTAAATTTTAAAATCTTTTTCATAATTGTAATTTTTTAGATTTATAATGATATTTATCTGATGCTAAATTAGCCTAACCTATTCAGTATGAGTAGTGCTGAATTTTCTAATTTATGTGCTATTTTACCTTTTACGAAATCGATTAAGGTTAAAAAAGTTAATTGAGTATCTATTTTTGGTAAATTTGTGCTAATTGTAGATAGGGATTCGTATGAAAATTGTACCTCCAGCTTTTGAAATTATTGCTCCATCCTTTGGGAGTTCTTTTTACTTTTCGAAGTATGTCGAAAACGCTAACAGCAAAGCACACTTGTGGCATTATCACCCTGAAATTGAACTTGTTTTTGTAAATGGAGGTTCTGGAAAACGCCAGATAGGAAGTCACATTTCCTATTATACCGATGGTGATTTGATTCTGATAGGAAGTAACCTACCGCATTGTGGGTTTACCAATGAAGAAACCGGAAACAAAAATGAAACGGTCATACAGATGAAACCTGATTTCTTGGGGAATGGATTTTTTGATATTTCCGAAATGACCAATATTAGGAATCTTTTTAGTCAAGCCAAAGCCGGAATTGCTTTTCACGGTGAAACCAAAAAAAATATCGGGAAGAAAATAGAATCGATGGAACAACAGTCGCAGTTTGATCGCTTGTTGACTATGTTAAGTATTCTGAATGAATTGGAATTATCCAAAGAAGCTAGCATTTTGAATGCCGATGGATTTTCGATGGAAATGCAAATGCAGGATAATGACCGCATCAATGCTGTTTTTAATTACGTAAAAGATAATTTTCAGGAACATATTACGCTGGAAAAAGTTTCGGAATTGGTGTGTATGACTGAGCCCTCCTTTTGTAGATATTTTAAAAAGATAACCAAGAAAACCTTTACCAAATTTGTCAATGATTACCGTTTGGTTCACGCCTCTAAACTGTTGGCTGAAAAACCCATTAGCATTACTGAGATTTGTTATGAAAGTGGCTTCAATAACTTTAGTTATTTTAATAAATCATTCAAAGAATTTACAGGTAAAAGCGCTTCACAATACCGCCAGGAACTGAAGTCGGTGCTGAAGTAAACAGGTTGTTACCAAACCTAGATTTCTCTTTTAGAATCTTAATATTGTATTAAAGTCTAGAAATACTATTTTATATAACTTTCTGAAATTATTTTTGGGCATATGCATTTCTGTGAACCACTGTGTTTATTGCTGTTTTTTATTTCACTAAAGAAAAAAGTGCAGTAATATTTTCTTGATTAAGTATGAATAAATGTATTTTAACCGATTTTAATGCTTTTAATCGATTTTTTATTTTTTAAAATTATTTTCATGTTCAAATGTTAATAAATGTAGTATTTTCGATATTTTTTTTCATTTTAAGATATCATTAGGAAATATTTAACGTTTTTAAAAAAAAATAAGTAGATTCAAATTTGGGGTTTTTAGAATGTAGATTACAGTAATTTTAGTTAGTTTGTAGTAATTATTTCGATATATCATCATCATAAAGTATTTGTGATTATACGAAAAACACACTATCATGTTTATCTGAGTTTGTTTTAATTTTTAACAAAAATTTCATTTTAAAAATTGCAGCGTGCTTTAAATATATGTGAGATATTAAAATGTAAATTTAAGAGTGTTAATAAAGCAACTGAGAATAATTATTTGATTAAAATTAGTAGTGAAAATAAAAGATTTAATTTTTTGTTTTCAATTTCTTGCAAGTTTAGGTATTGTAAGTCAAAATGTAAATTTTTACTTCTTCAAGTATAACATAAAGTATAACATCTTTAAAAGTTTTTCATTGTGGAAAAATGTTGTTTTTGAACTATGAATGCAACATCAAGATGGATAATAAATAATAGTAAAAAAAAGTACTTGCAAATTTTAATAAAAATCAAATCAATGATTTTAAAAAAAAAGGCAGGTAACTATTTAGATAAGTTTTTCTTAAATTAAAAAAAAATTGAAGCAGCTTTAGACTCTCTCGAGTGAGGAAATTTGGTTGAAGTTGATTGAAAAATATATTTAGTTTATTTTTAAACTCAAAATTTTATATTGGTATAGTTTTAGTCAAATTTAACAACCCTATTTAAAAGCAAATAATTAAAATTTTAACAAAGTGTAGGTGTTGAGTGTGATTAATTTGCATGAATTAAGCTACTTTTACTCTGTCTAGCTATCAAAAAAGCATTAACAATATTGGCTCTAACGAACTTACATAAATGAAAAACTTACAAAAATGAAAAACTTTACTAACCTAAAATTTCTAAAAATCAAGTACTTCGATAAAATAGTTGTTTTAATTTTTATTTTCTTTTATAATTTTGGGATATCTCAAAATTTTCAAAATGTAGCTATAACAGGTGTAATTTCAGGTAGTGGTACTAATAATGCTTTATTTAGTGCTACTTCTCCCACTATTCCGTTACTTGCTAGAGTTAGGGCGGAGAGAATAGCGGGGCCTCAAGCAGGAACTTTCACACAAAATGGAGATAATATTGTTTATACCCATGGCGCTGGAGGTACTGGAATACCTAATAATAAATCAAGAATTCGCTTTACTTTTTTAAGAGCTGACGGTATAACAACTATTCCTTTAGACGACTTTAGATTTGTTATTAATGATATTGATGGACCCAACAATGAAGCTTTAGCTACAGATTGTGGTGCTTCAGTGAGATTTGCCGGTACAGCCGATCCTACAAGATTAGTTATTGACAAAACACCACCAGATCTAAATGCCACGGGCACCGCTAATGAATCAGGAACTGCTCCGAGCAGAGTAATGTTTGAATTTAATGATGTTTCTAGTATTGAATTTGATAATTATGCAAATAGCGGTTTTCTGAAGGAATTTGATATGAATCAAAATAATTTTGCTATCACTTTGCCATTATATTCAGTTTGTTTGCAAGATTCGGACGGAGATGGTAAAAACGACGCTATTGATTTAGATGATGATAATGACGGGATATTAGATTCTGTTGAAGCTGGAGGGAATAATCCAAATGGAGATCAAGATGGTGATGGTTTGCCTAACTATTTGGATACAACAAATAATAGCGGCCAATCACCTACTTATACAGCAAATGCTGACGGTTCAGTGACAAATTATACAGATGCTGACGGTGATGGTTTTCCTGATATTTACGAGTCAAGTTCAGATTCTGATCCTTTGCCCAATCATTTAGATTTAGATTCAGATAATGATGGTTGTTCAGATTCCAATGAATATTATAATTCTTCAACGGCTGATGGTGGAGGGGGACAATATGGTTCAGGAGCAGATCCAGCTCCGACTAACGCCAATGGAACAGTAATTGGTGCTTCGTACTCTGGGACATATACCAATGTAATTACTGTTGGTAATGTGATAACAGTTCAACCTGCTAATCAGGTGACATTTTTTAATGGTAATGCTGCTTTTTCAGTGACAATTTCATTTTCAGGCACTATCCAATACCAATGGCAAGAGAGTACTAATGGAGGTACAGTATGGTCTAATATTTCAGATACGGGAATATATTCAGGAACAGCAACATCTTCTTTAAATCTAACAGGAGTAACTTTAACACAGAATGGCTATGATTATAGAGTAATTATAACAAAAAGTGATTATGTGTGTGGGAATGTTGTTTCAACATCAGCAGATTTGATAGTAAACCCACAATCCAATGTTGGGATCACTAAAACCTCTAGTAGTGCCACACCAAATGTGGGAAGCAATGTTACCTTTACCTTAACAGCCAGCAACGTAGGACCAAGTTCAGCAACGGGAGTTTCTGTTACCGATGCACTTCCAGCGGGTTATACCTTTGTAAGTTCAACCGCATCAACAGGCACGTACACTAGTGGAACAGGAGTGTGGACTGTAGGCACCTTAGCCAATGGATCAAGTGCAACTTTAAGCATCACCGCCACAGTTAACGCAACAGGCAGTTATGCCAATACAGCAACAATAACAGTTAATGAATCAGATCCAACCCCGGGCAACAATAGTGCAACGAGTACACCAGTACCAGTTCCACAATCCAATGTTGGGATCACTAAAACCTCTAGTAGTGCCACACCAAATGTGGGCAGCAATGTTACCTTTACCTTAACAGCCAGCAACGCTGGACCTAGTGCAGCTACAGGCGTCTCAGTGACAGACGTATTACCGGCAGGCTATAGTTTTGTAAGTGCTACAACAGCCACAGGAACATATAGTAGTGGAACTGGAGTTTGGGCTATTGGCAGTTTATCCAATGGATCAAGTGCAACTTTAAGCATCACCGCCACAGTTAACGCAACAGGCAGTTATGCCAATACAGCAACAATAACAGCTAATGAATCAGATCCAACCCCGGGCAACAATAGTGCAACGAGTACACCAGTACCAGTTCCACAATCCAATGTTGGGATCACTAAAACCTCTAGTAGTGCCACACCAAATGTGGGCAGCAATGTTACCTTTACCTTAACAGCCAGCAACGCAGGACCTAGTGCAGCTACAGGCGTCTCAGTGACAGACGTATTACCGGCAGGCTATAGTTTTGTAAGTGCTACAACAGCCACAGGAACATATAGTAGTGGAACTGGAGTTTGGGCTATTGGCAGTTTATCCAATGGATCAAGTGCAACTTTAAGCATCACCGCCACAGTTAACGCAACAGGCAGTTATGCCAATACAGCAACAATAACAGCTAATGAATCAGATCCAACCCCGGGCAACAATAGTGCAACGAGTACACCAGTACCAGTTCCACAATCCAATGTAAGCGTAGCTAAAACAGTAGATAACCCTACACCAAACGTAGGCAGCAATGTCATTTTCACCTTAACAGCCAGCAACGTAGGACCAAGTTCAGCAACGGGAGTTTCTGTTACCGATGCACTTCCAGCGGGTTATACCTTTGTAAGTTCAACCGCATCAACAGGCACGTACACTAGTGGAACAGGAGTGTGGACTGTAGGCACCTTAGCCAATGGAGCAAGTGCTACATTAGACATCACCGCCACAGTTAACGCAACAGGAAGTTATGCTAATACAGCAACAATAACAGCCAATGAAGCAGATCCAACACCCGGAAACAATACGGCAACTAGTACACCAGTACCGGTTGATGTAATTGATGCTGTAAACGATGGTCCAACATTTGTAGCTACAGCGAAAACACCTAAGATTATATTAAATGTTACAGATAATGATACTTTAAATACTATTTTAGTAACAGTTGCTAACACCGATGTAACACCAATTACCACAGGCCCTTTAAGTATTGATATTGACGGCAATTTAACATTAGCAGCGAACACTGTTTCTGGAACTTATCTAATTACATACCAGTTGTGTGAGTTTGGAGCAAGTCCATTGAATTGTGATACAGCTACAGCAACTGTGGTAGTACAGAATCCATTAATTGGAGTAAATGATGGGCCAATTACAGTGACAACTGCAAACATTCCTAAAATTGTTTTAAATGTAACTACAAATGATACTTTACATGGAGATTTGGTAACAGATACAAATACTAATGTAACTCCACTAACATCAGGACCATTAAGTGTGGCTAGTAATGGTGATTTAACTTTACGAGATAACACACCTTCTGGAACTTATAATTTAACTTATGAAATATGTGAGGTAGGAGCAAACCCAGTAAATTGTAATACTGCAACTGCTACGATAGTAGTTTTGAATTCTATTGTGGCTAATCCAGATGTTACAGGTGGGCTTCCTGGAGCGGTTACTGGTTCAGTATTAGGGAATGATACTTTAAGTGGAATTCCACCTATCAATCCTACTGATGTAATTTTGACAACTACAATTTCAAATCCTGCTTTGACTTTAAATCCAGACGGATCAATTACTATTGCACTGGGAACTCCCGCAGGACCTCAAACATTAGAATATCAAATATGTGAAATCGATTCATCTCCAGCTAATTGTAGTACATCTACAGTTACCGTAAACGTTTTTGAGGCTGCTGTAGATGCAATTGTTGATGATTTTACGGCAGTGGCGTATGTTGGTGGAAATGGTGGAGTTACTACATCAGTATTAAATAACGATACTCTTAATGGTGCTATTTTAAATCCAGCTGATGTTACATTAACATTAGTAGGAATAGCACCGGTAGGTTTTGTTCTTAATAATGACGGAACCATAACTGTTCCTTCAGCGTTGACCTCGGGTACGTATATGGTTTTTTATCAAATTTGTGAAGTAATAAATCCTACTAATTGCGATACTGCAAATGCGAAAATTCTTATTAGTAATCAAATTAATGCATTTGATGATATTTTTGCGACTCAAGTTCCTAGTACTACAACAGCTTCTTCAGTAGGAAATGTCTTAATTGATAATACTAATGGAGCAGATACATTAAATGGTATAGCAGTTACAGCTGCAAATACAGATGTGACTCCAATTACTACAGGACCACTAAGTATTGATGTAGATGGAATGTTGACGTTAGCTGCAAATACTGTTTCAGGCACATATACCATTATTTATCAATTGTGTGAGTCGGGAGCAGATCCTATTAATTGTACAAATGCAACTGCTACGGTTGTCGTTTTGAATCCAATTGATGCCGTTGCTGATGGTCCAATAACAGTAAATACTGGAGTAAATCCAAAAGTAGTGTTGAATGTAACTGCAAATGATACTTTAAATGGTGAATTAGTTAAACCGACCAATACCGATGTAACACCAATTACGACTGGGCCATTAAGTATAGATGCGAACGGAGTATTAACGTTAGCAAGTAACACACAAAGTGGAAGCTATACCATTATTTACCAATTATGTGAAGTTAATCCATCTAATGGATTAAATGTAATACCTTCTAATTGTACAAATGGAACCGTAACGGTTGTCGTTGCCAATGCCATAGTTGCAGCTAACGACACACCAGCAGCAGTAACCACAGGAGACAGCACGCCAAGTGTTTTGGTCAATGATAGTTTAGATGCAAACCCAGTTGTAATCGGCACCAATGCAGGCGAAGTAACCTTAGCAGGAGTAACGGTTCCAGCAGGCTTGACATTGAATGCAGACGGAACAATAACAGTAAACGCGAACACCCCAAGTGGTACGTAC